>JADJCP010000015.1 GCA_016703155.1 Hydrogenophilales bacterium | reverse complement strand
AACGCGCTCAATGTGATAGCTGACTATTGAGCTACGGCGGTAATCCACTAGCTCGAGGGCATGATTAAGTACGACATTCCTCTGGAGAACACACATGTTATTGAGAGAAACAACTTGAGTTCAGATTACTTGGGTATTGCCTTTAGTCTAGATAGTAAATATTGTATTCATCTCGATTTACAGCCAGGCAAAGAAAAAAGATCGTGTGGTTTGCCTATAAAAAAAACAGGAATTTCGTGTGCAATAATGCCAGCCACGAGGAAAGCAAATTTTCTTCTCTGGAGGGTGGTCAATGGAAGCTCTCCTATTTGTTGAAAGCTTATCAGGGATTCCTCAGATACAGCTGGGCGTACACAAGAGTATAAATTTCCTAAGAAGGAGAGAGTTAATTTTTCGGCGTAGTATCGCCAGTAATAGCTAATTTAAATATTCGAATTGAATGAACCAGTTCATGATTCACAAGAGCCACCAGTTGCCAATGTTTGCAGGAGATATGATCGCAAGCTTCTGAATGCGAGAGGGTCTGCGAGTAGAAATGTGCGATTTCTTTGTATTCTTCTTGTGGGATATGATAGTGATGTCTATTGCCTGTCCCTGCCATCGGTGTGACATCGGCTTTTATCAATCCATTCTCAATCAACTCCTAAGATGGTCTTGTGCTGAATTGACACCCATAATTCTTTTAATATCACGCAGGAAATATACCCATCTGATTGGTAGCCCACAACACCTCCTCGCAGCTTAGTTGATTGCGAGGTTAATGAGCCATCGACTTGATTAATAACCTGAATAATTGGATTTAAAGCCAAGGATTTGCGCTCTAAGTAACTCATTACGTCTATGGCACGCTTCTTTGTTTTCGACAAACATAGAGTGAATTATCTTAATAACATGGTTCGGCCAATCGCCTAATCAATGTGCGTACAAAGTGGAAATCATCGGACTAAAGCCTGCTTGAATGTTTTGCATGCGCATTTTTTGAATAACCGTGCCGAACGGTTATCTTCCTTGGATTGACTCAGAAAAACCATGACCTTATACTCGTAGTCTAGTGCCTTGCGGTAAATCAAGGGTGCACTGTGCCGCCAAGGTGCGAACAAATGATGAAAGAGGCTCACCCAAGGTTCTGTCGACCGTGGAACGTACCGAGCAAATTCATAGCCGCACAACATCTTGTGGGATGTGCGCGAACAGATGATATTACTTTGTCACACCGACACCGATCAATCAGCATTACGTTATGAATCTGGCAACTAATGGTTAACGGTAAATCCCATATTAGGTGGTGGTATGTTTTCTCGTAAGCAAATTGGGCACAGCCCGGAGCGACGTGGGAACACGCCCTTCGCTGTGGCCGTAGACCCGTGCAGTGATTTGCCAATTTTGATGTCTAATATTTCAAGTCTCCAGTTATTACTTGACGAAATTGCTCATAATCCATAAGCACCATGTCTGCGTAACGTTGTCCTAGCAGAGTGGACATTGTGAGTGGACCACTTAATCCATTTACCCAAGCGAGCTGAATCAAATACGCCGAAAATGAATTCTGAACGTGCCAGTGAGGCCTAGCCAATAACAATGGAGCGCCCATACAACTCTCGTTCCATATGCTTCATTTGATATAAAGACACTCTATGTCTTCAATCCCTTGATTACTAACTATATCCATCTTCAAACCAATCTTCAAATGGTTCACCTGCCCTATCTAGTAATCTAGTCTGTGTATTTTTATCAAATGGATCCACCGTTGGCGTAGCATCTAGTAGGTATTTTTTGTATCCTTTTGAAAAATCTTCTAATGTAATTTTCTCACGGCTATCGCCGACAACAATGCTCATTGCTTCTACTACTATCTTGATTAGGCAATCTAATATGCCATATGAAGCCATCCAGAGGCGGCATGTCAAATCAAAGCTTTCCAGCCCTGACAATTCGGCAATGGGCAATCGTTTATCCAGCTCATACAGGAAACGCCTAAACATTGACACGCCGGCATTATCATTGCATGTAAAATATTTGATCTCCTTTACTGCCATGCTTCGCCTGCGCACTTGATTATTTGATTTCGTGACCTCAAGGCTGATATCTAGGCCAATAAATAGATACAATGCGGGCACTCCCTCCATTAAATCTCTAAACATATTCCCGATTTCACGAACACCCTTTCGTTTTCTACGCTCAGGTATATCATGAACATTGTCAATTATTATGAGGTGTGTTTTACATTCCTTTAGCAAAATCTTTAGTCTATCGATCAGAGCGCCTGCATTACCTTTGTCGTATATCGGGTCACCAAGCTCTTTGAGCATGGCGCTTGGTATTGTTCTTGTGCTCGGCTTGGCTGGGATCGAAAACACCAAAATATTTCGTATGCTACCTTCTTCCTCTTCCTTATCTGGGTATAGTGATTTAATGTATTGCGCCAAACTCGTTTTACCACCCCCTGTCGGGCAAATTACCAGAAACGAATCAGACTTGCCTGTAATCATCACTCGCTGCATTCTTCTAATACATTCATCACATATATCCGATATCAACGGATAGAGTATGAATATACTTGACATATATTTAAGCCTCTCTTCCTAATGAACAACCGCGCCATCGTTCTTTAGCGTTCTGATTTGCATTCTGGCTCATACAACGCCCCAGCCTTCTTCAGACATATCCATTTCGACTTCTTGGATACTCATAATGGTGTCTTCGAGCTCCGTGACCACAATGGTGCTTTCAGTTTTTATCGTGATGTCTTTAGATTTGGGTACTTCACCCACACGCATAGCTTGCTTCCGCTCTTTCATTTTTTTCGAATATCGAAGCTGGTTTGTCAGATAACGCAGTTCCTCCCTATAGAACAGTAGTTGCTGTATAGTTGGATTTTTTAACCCCGCCTCACTTGCCATTTGTTTAATAAGTTTGTGTTGATACAGACTTAAACCTTTCGTGTATTCGGGATTTGTCGAATGCACCAAGACATATCGTTTACCTTCCGGATCGAATACAAATATCTCAAACAAATTCTTTGGGTTGTATCTAATTAGCGCTTCTGCGTTATGGCCGTGTTTTTTACGTATGACCTGTACAAATGGGTGCCAGTAATTCAACCCTTCGGCTAAACGGATGTGCTCGGGGCGCAGTCTTAGTGTCACATGTAGGCAGGCTTCAATCTTCAGGCCATTGACGTCACGAGGAAGTCTTGGGCGTGATAAGCGCATACCGAGCTGCCAACGCTGCCTTGGTGTTAGGCCATCGTCTCTCGGCGTATTAGCTGCATCGTCCATGGCCCATTTGGCAAACATCTGCTGAAAGCCCAGCAGGCCCATATTCGATGAAGCCATGCCATGTTTGAGGCCTTCTCTTTGATGTTTGTCACCCCGGAAGCCAGGCAGGGCCGGCAGGAATTCAGATTTGATTCTGCCGTTCATGCCCTCAATGCACGATTTTTCAGTTGGCGTCTTCGGTTTCGCCCAGGCAGGGATGATGCGCATGGAACTTGCAGCAAGCTCAATCTGACTTGAGTGGTTTTGTAAAGCATTATCAAAAACCACAATGCTGGGACGCCCATAAAACTCACAGCCACTACGCGTCTGAGTAAATATTGGGTGGTTTGAATCCTTAGGTAAAATGGCATCAACGACCGCACTGATCGCGCTCCAACTCGATCGCGGTTCGTGCGAGAGATCCCAACCCGTAAGTACATCACAATGTTGGTCAACCACACCTGTGATATATCCGCGGCCAGCGGGGAGCCCAGACACCTCATCAATCATGAAAACACAAGAATCTGTGTCGTCTGTCTCGTATACCTCCAAAGGGAATTCTGCACGGTCACGGTGATACCATTCTCGATACAATCTATCGGCGACCTCCTTCCCCCTTATTCGCTTGCATATCTCGTAGGCGCCGAATTTTTCCTGGATTCTACGATCGACGGTCGACCTACTGATCTGACCAATCAGATTAATATGATTTTGATGTTCAATACTTAGTTTTGATTCAACGTCCTTTTCACGTCCCTGGTCCGCAGGCTCAGCTTTTTTAGCCACACGTTCTTCTAAAACCGAATCGATAACACTCTGAATGACGGGATGCAGACGCTTTCCGTTTCTACCGCCACGTCTGTCATAGCCAGGAATGACGGCCCGTGGATCGCAATCTGCTTTTGTATATTTCAGCCAGTTGCTATACACCCAGGCAGCCTTGACCGGTTGCGGGTCGTCAATCTTTTTCTGGATACGATTTAGCTCCATCTGGAGTATTGGGTCCCGGGGTGAAAGCTTGACGTGCCCGAGCCGCCGTAAGGCATTGATATAGCGCATCACCCGCAGCACATATTTTATTTGTGGCTGGCTGAGGGTTTCCAATGGCAGGCATGTTGTGATCTTCATATCGTCTTCATGAAAGGCGTCACCGTTAATGACGCTTGCCATATCCTCCTGCGAACTAACCAGCAGCTTTCCCTGTCGGTAATCGTTGAGGATAAGCGACAAGGGTGCCACCCGTTTCTCAAGGGTGTCCGTGCGCTCTAGCATCACGGTCTCTCCTATGATGCTCACAATGCGGAATACGGTAGGACCCGCACGCATCAGCAATTCGGGGCGCAGGCAGAAGTCCTCATTTGCGGAGAAATGCATTCATGGCAATTCCTCTCATGCGACGAGTTGTAAAGAGTTCCACCAGCCATGAATATCGGGACGTCTGCTCAAGAGATGTGCGCTGAGGTCCTCACAATCTTTCAGACTTATGATAGTTGTTGAAGAAATTGGCATTAGCAAGGGGAAAAACAACTGTTGATGCCAGGCACAGTGCATAACCAAATCAATATCGAAACCCATCTCATAGAGCACCCATAAAGGTTTTGGTCCCAAATTTTTCAGTGCCGCTAACAGCTGCTTGATTTGTTCATGCTCAATATGCTCAACAGAGACTCGTCGCATTCTCAAGAAATTGTGACGAAGGGGTTTGGTCAGGATATCCATGTCATTCCAGACCAAGAATTTCATGTTGTATTTTTCAAATTGTTTCTTTAAGCCTTCATGCTGTTCTTCAATTTCTCGCGTAATGAAACGCTTTGATTTGATTTCAATAGGGTAGAGCACTTCACACTGATCCTGGGCGACAAAATCTGGTGTGTATTTCTGACCGAAGGATTCCTTATCCGTAGTAAATGGCTGTGCCTTGAACCGCCTCAGAAAGCCGAGTTTCTGTAGATATTCAAGACAGAGTAGGCCGATGAGTTCATTTCTACTTTCCACATATACGAGTGAGTGAAGGCAATCCACATAACAGCAATGTCTGTGTGTCCACTTGCTCCGGCCCTTGACATCACGTGCAGGAGGGAGGAAAACATCTTATCGGCCCATGCATCGCTGCCCATATTTGCTGTGTTTGTTGCTTGCGCAAGCATCGCTAGTCTCCATTTGTCCTGAAATGGACGCAAAGCGTCCTCTTTCGTCGGCTATGCCGACGTTGTGAGGGCACGGGGGATTGACTTGGTTTGGAAGGTCTAGGAGACTGGCCGCGCACCCGGCGTGGGTCTCCTGACCTATCGCACCAAACTTAGCCGCCCTGTCCATAGACTTGTGCGGCTTTTTTGGCTCTACATGACGGCATCCTCCTGATGAATTGATCGTCTTTGGATGCCCTTGGCCAGGGCAATACATGCATCCAGTTCTTCGGCAGTGAGGTGTGGGAGGGCTGCCAGCATCAATTCTATGAATTCCACACCTTGGATCATGTCTCGCTCATTTCTGATTGCTCTTTGAATCCTTGCAACCGATAAATAGGCGCGCAGACTGCGACGTTCGCGTTCACTGGCATCCAGAGCATTCAGTAACTTTTCCAGTACCTTATGCTGGGGGGGGTCTCGTCGACCGCTCTCCACTCCCGCCAGGTAGCTTGGATCCACCCCGGCACTGTAGGCGACCTGTTTCTGCATGAGCTTTTTCGCCGTCTCAACTGATACAGCTCTTCACGAAACTGACTGTCAGGCATCAATGGACTCCAGCGGTATATTTTGTTGACATATTTAGTCCACAGATAGGAATTGCGCACAACTTCAGGGGAGATGATTATTTATTGGGGGTTGAAAAAGTCATAGATGCCGCGAGAGAGCCCATCCTGCCTAGCACTTCGCGTAGGCAATGCAGAGAATATCAACGTCATTTATGAAAATGACCGCTGGCGCGTGCATGCCAGCATCACGTCTCTTGGACGTACATGTCCAGCCTGTGGAACCGAGGCGCTGGTCGTGCATGATTGGCGTGTGAGCACAGTCCTTGATGCCCCACACATAGACACACCGGTTCAGTTATGCATACGTCGTCCACGTTACATCTGCAGGTCATGCGGACAGATGCATTCACCGCGTTTATCAGGAACGGTAGATCATCGTGTAACTGAGCGTTTTGTTGAATACGTACAGCGACATATGCTCGAATACGAAAGCATGAAGCAATTTGCAAAATTTGTAGGCATCCAGCAGCAATCACTAGCTCGACTGATTCTCAGCATCGCTGATCAAACCAAAGAATCCTTAAAGCCACCAATCTGGCTAGGTATCCATCATTTCATATTGAGGGAAAGATGCCATTTCGTGCTGACTGATCTTTACCTAGGGCGCGCGATCGACTTTGTCCCTGCGGGCACGCTGCAACTGACGCAGCTGCGTGAACGGCTGGCAAGATACTCATCATGTGCACCGTTATTAGTGATCGTGCCGGTCGATGCCACGACAATTTCGCTCGTCCGAAAGCTATTCCCTGAGGCACAAATGTTTGTCCCGATAGAAACGTTTGGGCAGCATTTGGGTGACATGCTTGCTATGGCCGCCAGTGCTCGGTGGTCCAGGAAGGGATGTCGCGGTATGCCTAGTCCAGATGATGTATATCAAGTTGCACACACCTGCAAACATGAAATGGACGCTCGACAGCGATCTCGTCTAAACAAAGGCATAGCTTCAGGTCATCCATTCTGGCTTGGACACGCGGCCAAAGATCGACTTCTTGACGGTGTACGCATGGCTCCCATGTCTTTTCTGGGTGTTGCCAATGATTGGTATCAAGACCTCACAACTGACCAGATGGTTGTTTTCACTGGGTTACTTGCTGAGCTGAGGGCAATGAAGTCGTTAGATGTATACCCAGCGCGAATACCAGTGGTGATTGATAGCATCAGGTCGTTAGCAGCGCTACGTCAAACACTCTCGAAAAAAAGAAATTTTACCGATGAAATTCTCTGTGCCTTGTTGCTGACCGCATCTGACCTGTATACGAAGCCGGAAATAAGCAGGAAGCTGAAATGGGCACAGCCATACTGGCGCAATGAGGTTTTGCTGGGCTTGCCGCTCATTCCAGTGGTAGGCGGCTTCCTACAAAGCGCCATCAATATGCTTTATTCAGTTGAACTCCAACACCATTGTGATCAGTGGCGGAGCGCGGCTAGATAGTTGGGCTATGTTTCTTCTAAGACCTCGTCCTTCTCCCCTTGAGTCCCTCTCTTCCTGGAGGCAACGGGCGGGACTACAAAACGGCTATCGGAAATACCCAAGGCCCAAGCCATCTCCCGATCACCGGGACCCAGACTGGAAGCCGGCTGCGACCGAAGCTGCCTGGTTGTCTGATAACTTCCAACTACCATTCGAACTCATCCACAAACATTCACTGGATTACTACAATGCACGCCTGAATGCCTCGGGCACTTCCGATCAGCGCTGGATTCTTCCATTTCACCCCACGTCAGACAGTCCCTATGCGTCAGGTCCAGTGCTATGCCCAAACTGTTTGCAGGATCAACCCTACCTACGCCTCTTCTGGCGTATGGCTTTCTATACCTTCTGTCCACTGCATGGGTCGGTACTCATTGAACGCTGCCCTGACTGCGGCGCCTCTATGTGGCCGTCCACGATGCCTTCGCGTGCGCACCCGAATTCATTCGCTTTATCCCACTGTCAGAGATGTGGTGCCGACCTCACGACTGTGGCATCACACCCATCTTTGTACCCGGACAACGCCCTGGACCTATGGATACATGTGGAGCAGAACAAGGTTCCCTCAGGGTATGGGCATATATCAAGTCTTGGCGAGTTCATGGATGGGATTTGGGTTATCTGCCAGTTGATGCTAAGGCGACAGTCGCATCATATTTATAGCTTTCTAGATTTACCCTCTCGATTGATGAACACTAGCTTCCCTGAAGCTGCAAAGTCACAGTCCATCCGGTCGTTACCGCTTTTAGAACGAGATAGGCTCATTAAAGGTGTGCTATGGCTGTTGCAAGACTGGCCGTATCGATTTGTGGATGTTTGCAGGGCCGCCAAGATCACGAGGAAGGACTTCATCGCCAACCGAATCCTTCATCCCCCGTGGTTGGAAGATGCGATCTCTGAGCATCTGACCCTACGTAAGCGGGGAACGACTTACGGGGCAGTAATCTCGGCGATTTCGTCCCTGGAAAACAGTGCCGAGAAAGTGACCAAGACGGCCGTACGTCACATCCTTGGCGTGACGGAATGCCGCGCAGCAGATAAGGTATTTGAGCAGCGTAAACATGCCTCAAGCCACGAGTTATTTTTGATGTGCGGGCATCTTGAGCATGCCCTGAGCTTGGCTCCCGAGGCACGCGACCAACGTGCTACGATCATTCGGGACTACTTGATATTCCTGTTGAGCGTACTGTCAGAAACTAGCATTGAAGCGGTGCTCGTTATGAGCAACGCTCAGGTGATGTCTTTAACCTCACACCCTGCCGCTACATTGGGCTCTGAAGTACGCCGCCGCCTACTGACCCAGCGCGCCGACCAACTCAACTCTCTCTATGGAACAGTGGTACGCCCAAACCTTGTTCTCGAAAACGCACCTACGGATCCTTGGTTTGTGGCCAGAAACGGCGGCGCCATGGCGGGTCACTCGGTTCGGGACAGACTTGCCAAAATTATTCGCAGCAAAATGTCAGCTGATTTGTGGAACAGCGTCGATGCGTTCAGGTACAGCTTGAGCGGTAATGCACCTGTCGGGAGACGACGTTCCCGCTCACCCTATCTCGGTTTTCAGGGTGAATTATTCTGACGTCAGCGGCCTTCTTCCTGTGTCAATCAGGGTGTTGGCTCATGCTGAAAGCTTACGATGCGGCGAGTGCGTGATTCTTCGAAATGCTCAGCGAGATCATTTAACCGAAAAACTCGGCGGCACTAGAGTATCGGCCGTGCCTGAAAATAAGGGCGCACTTCTGACACCAATCGAGACCGCCATTGCGGCGGTCAGAGAGATGATTGAGTTATGTGCTATTTTTCGTCTACCGCTAGGCGGATATTCATACATAAAACAGGGTGGGCTATTGAACAACAAATCGATCATCTTGCTGCTGCTCAGCCTACTGGCTCCACTCAGCCAGGCGGGCGAGTTATCAGACTGCCGTGACGGGCAGACGTGTCTGATTGCGGAAGATGCCTATACCGGCCCGGTACGCCTTTTCTGCCTCACCGCTCCGACCCTTCAGGCCCCCTGGGGTACCCAGGCGCGTGACGCCCTGCGCCACCACCTCCACGGTACGATCCGAGTGCTCATGGATAGCCTGGATGGGGACGGTACGCCCATCGCTGAGTTGATCCGAGAAGACGGCTGGAACCTCGGTCTGGAGCAAGTTCGTGCGGGGCTGGCGAAAGTGGCTCAAGACCGCTGCGACGAGCCGGCCTACCTCCTCGCAGAAGCCGAGGCGCAACGCGCTGCCTTGGGTGTCTGGAGAGCGCCGTACACCTGCCCAGGGCCGCGCTACTGCAAACACGTCCAAAGCTGCGAGGAGGCTCAGTTCTACCTGCGTCATTGCAAGCGACTTGAATTCGACCGTGATGCCGATGGCATTCCCTGCGAAAACCTCTGTGGAGACCCGAAATGAGATGCCCTATCGCCCTGCTGATCCTGACCCTATTCAGCCTGTCGGCAGCGGCCGACACCCTGGAGGGCCGCGTTGTCGGCCTGGCCGATGGCGACACGGTGACCGTACTCGACGAGCAGAAGACCCAGCACAAGATTCGCTTGGCCGGGATCGATGCACCTGAGAAGGGGCAGGCTTACGGCAATGTCTCGAAGCAATCGCTTTCTGACCTGGTGTACGACAAGACAGTCAGCGTCGATTGGCATAAGGTCGATCGCTATGGCCGCAAGGTCGGCAAGATCCTGATCGATGGCTTGGATGCCAACCTGGAACAGGTCAAGCGGGGACTGAGTTGGCACTACAAAGAGTACGCCAAGGAGCAATCCTCGGAAGACCAGGCGCGCTACGCCGACGCCGAAACACAGGCACGCCTCGATAAGCGCGGCCTCTGGAATGAGCCAGAGCCGATCCCGCCCTGGGCGTGGCGCAAGATGAAGCGCGAGACCCAGCACTAGAAATACCGGGGCCAAAGCAGGCTCACAGACAAAACTGGAGATAAAAACTTTCTAGAGGCCACAAGGATGAAACGACTCACCTTCCTGTTGATACTCGTGAGCGCCGTGATCATCGGCTTCACGGCCGGCACCTATGTTGGGCTAGGACTCGGACAAGATCGTGCCATGGCGCTGGATGGTGTCGAGGCCGCCCACTATTCGGCCTTCATGAATATGCAGCTAGCAGAAGGCACCGATGAAGCGCGAGAAACGGCGATCCGTGGCTTTCTGGAGGTCAACGAGCGGCGCCGTGAACGTCGCTCACCGCACTTTATCCAGAATGTCTATGCCACCGATGCCGGCCTCGCCTGGGTTCGATTGGCGGCATTGCTGAAGAAGCGCGGCGCGGACGAGGAAGCCCAGGTAGCCCTGAACCAAGCGCAATCTTTTTGCCCGCTGACGGGTTGGCAGGAATGCTCGATTGAGACATTCCAAGAGTATGCAAAACGCTTCGACCAGTGGGGGGTGTTTATGGAGCAGGTGAATTAAGCTTGGGGGGCGACCCCTACTGACCCCTGGCAAAGCGCCGATAATGGCAGACACAACATGGTCACCGACCAGCTGCCAGGGCTGCGACAATAGGCCGTACTGCACGCGAAAAGCAATACTGCAGTCGCCCCGACGAGGTGACGGTACATGCTGCTGTCCGCAAAGGATGCACAGCATTCCACTGAAAAGTGACACCAAGCGCTTGATATGGCTGACCGGACTATCCCGACGAAACGTGTTATCTCGGAAACTGCGGCGCGCCCCCGTTCAGCCCGTACTCCAGGCTCTCGGCCTCATCATGCCGGCGATCTTACAGGCCTGCTTAACATAGCCGTAGGGAAATAACCGGAACAAGTGGTCCTTGGCCGACCGCTTGTCCATGCCGCCTTCGTCGGCCAGATATTCGACCACGTGCCGAACATCTGGCGCGACCTGGTGTTCACGCCAGTAGTCACGCATGAAGACGACGATCTCCCAGTCTGGCGCCGCCAGTTCTAGTCCCTCCTCAAGCGCCAGTTCGCGGCCGATCTCCGGCGTCCAGTCCTCCGGGTCGACCAGATAGCCTTCGCTGTCGCGCGAGGCTGCAATATCCAAGGACATGTTCATGGTGTCATCCCCGTTAAAAACTCAGGTGACACACGGTATGGCCGCTAGATATATTTATCAAACAATATTATTAGCACTTTACAATCGTATTTTTCGATATATATGGACATCGACCAGGCTCGTACCTTCCTCGCCATCGCCGCCGCTGGCAGCTTTCAGGACGCCGCCAAGCGCCTTCATTTGACGCAGTCCACAGTAAGCGCGCGCATTCAGCGTCTGGAAGACGAACTCGGCGCACGCCTATTCGTGCGCAACCGGGCAGGAGCGGTTCTAACGACTGCCGGCAGTCGTTTCAATGAGTACGCCAAGCGACTGCTGGTCACCGCTGAGCAGGCCCGCCAGCACGTCGGCCTGCCCAGCCGCTACCGGGCAACCCTGCGCCTGGGGGGGCGCATCGCGTTGTGGGACACCTTCCTGCCCAGATGGGTCGGGTGGATTCGGGCGCACGACGCGGACGTGGCAATCCGCGCCGGTATCGGTTTCGAGGCTGACCTGATGCGTGACCTGATGGAGGGCACTATGGACGTCGGCCTGATGTACACGCCCAGTCACAGCCCGGGCCTAGTGATTGAGCACATGTTCGACGAGACCCTGGTCCTAGTCAGCACCCGGCCGGACGAGTGTGGGCCGGGCGACGATTACATTTACGTCGAATGGGGCGCGGCATTCGAGATTCAGCACGCCCAAAGCTATCCCGATCTGGAACCACCGCCCCAAGTGGTCAATATTGGCTGGCTGGCGTTGCAGCTGATCCTGTGCAATGGTGGTTCGTGTTACCTGCCAGCGCGTATGACCCACGATTTGGTCGCCGCCGGCCGGCTGTACGAGGTGGGCGCGGTGCCGCGCTACACCCTCCCAGCGTATGCGGTCTACCCCAAGGTCACGGACAACCCTGCAGTGACAATCGCGATGGTCGGTTTACGCGAACTGAGCCAGTTTCCGCCCAGATAGTGCTCAAGCACGGTGGCTGACAGCGAAGCCATCTATAACCATCAATTTCATCCAGCTGAACTGCATATCCTGCAAGGAAGCTTGTTAAGACGCGTGTGGGTACCGAATAGAGAGAGGGCTCGTTGCCTGAAGTGATTGGTCGCTCCAGAGCCGGCCTTGGAACCGAGTAATTTGAACGGCCGAGTTGAGGAGGTGCACTAAGCGGTTTTTTCCACTGGCCGATGGCTGCCTTCGCGTGGCACGGACGTAAGCTGACACACGGCAAACTGCTAGTCCGCAAACGGCTGCTTATCCTCGGCGGGGGTCTAACTGGTGTGGCCGGCCAGGTGGTGGCGTAGGAAGTAGCTTAAAAACAGCGGTCGCCCGCGTTCTCAGCTGGCAGGCTGGATGGGTTGGCTTGCTTATCAGAGCGACCTCAGTGTTCGTCTGCCTTTGACGCCGAAGCCTTCGGACACGCGTCGATCAATACAATATCCTTGCTGTCCGTCAGCTTCAACCGCTTGATGATGCCATTGACTCGCAGCAATTCCGTATCGTTGAAGTACATGATGACTTTGATCGATGATTTCGCGTCGCTGGCTTTCTCGTAAATGGCGACTTGATGCTGTAGGTTCTTCTCCAAGGCCGTGTTCTTGGCGAGCTTGAACTCGACGAGGCTTGCGTTCTTCTTGCCCTTAGAGACCTTGAAGTCCACCGGACCACGTCCGTTGTTAACTTCTGCGTTTAGGTCGAGGCCGGCTGAGTTGTCGAACCAAGTGAGCCTGAACATCACGTGTAGGTCAACCTCGCGCTTGATCGGCTGTCCGTTCACGTAGAACAGTCGGTGCCCGCCCTGATCCTCGATGACATGCTTTAGGTACAAGACTCGCTTCATGCTCTGCTCGTAAGACGAGTCGTACTTGTAGAACTCTGTGCCAGCCAGATAATCACTGACCAAGGCTTTGATGTTCTCGACGAATTGCTGGTGCGTATCGCGCACCTTCGCGTCTGCAGATCGGTGGGCCTCAGGCCCGTGCTCTTCCTTCCAGCGAATGTAGTAGTCGAGCAGTTCGTGGAACTGCTCAATGGTCCTCATGGCTGCAGCGCGCTTCTCCTTCTCCTTCGTCCGCTTGTTAATCTGCTTATAGAAGTGATCGTTTACCTGAGTCCGCAGATCATCGTCGGGTAGCGAGACGCAGATGTCGTAGAAGCGATCAAGCAGATCTGTTTGGTTGATCCAGGCCTCATCGCGCGTCAGGATCTCCTTCGGTGTCAGAATTACATAGTCGCCATTGACGACAGGCAGCTCGAAGTAGTCGGCTTGCCAGCGCTGGCCATCGTAGTCGAACCGGACGCGCTCAACGCGGAAACGAGCACGCTGCTCAGGTTGAACATGTGAAAGGGCGAAGTCCTGCGTGTACTCCATCAGGTAGCTCTTGATCAGGTTTGTAGTGAAGTCGCTAAGGTGATCTCGACCCACGCCGCCGCTCAGCAATCCAAGCTTCTCCAAGTGGCTGCCGTGAGAGATCGTTTCGTTGCCGAAGTCCTTGAAGGCGGTCGTGAGGTTACGAGCGAGAGCACGAGCGAAGTCAGGTCCAAGTCCGGTACCGACGTTGCCCGTCTTGCTGAAGCCGAGCCAGTTCTGCTTAATCTCTTTGAACAACAGCCACTGTGAGATCGAGCCAGGAGTCAGTTCGCCCGCGACGGCCCGGTCCCTGAGGAAGCAGAGGTAGGTGATGATCCCGTCGTGCAGTTCCCGATAGACTGGGTTCTGGCTGTCGTAGAGCAGGAAAGGATCAACAAATAGGGGCAGGTCGTTGACCAGGGCGACGTTAAATGCACCATAATCTTCGAGGACTTCTGGCGGCACACTGAAGACATCCGAGAAGTAGATGTTTGGGACTCTGTCTTCTACGGACATGATGATCTGCACCCTGAATTTGTAAGTTGTATCGAGAATCTTACACCGCGCAGCAGGAACTGCCACCGCCAGGGATTGGCATCACCTGGAAAACACTGACGACAGCAAGCTAACCGGCAGATCTATACATAACTTCCCCACCGCATCAGTTGCACTAGGACCACTGGCCTGTATGCGTCTGAACCCACTTTGATGTCACTCGAGTTCGCTGCTCGTGAGCAACAATCCAGTTTAGGAGATGGCTTAGTGTAATCGGCATGACATTTCAGCTTAAATATGGGTTTTTCTGCGGCAAACGCTTTGAGAAAAACGCTACATCATCATGATTACATGTTGTTTTCTGTCGTCCCTAACTTTGATCATGCGCAATCGCGGTCGTTTATCCGGTCCGTTGCTCGATCGCATCGACCTGCACGTCGAAGTGCCCGCGCTACCCCAGGCGGAACTGATGAACAGCGCCTCCGGCGAAGCTTCCGCCAGCGTACGTGGCCGGGTCAGCGCCGCGCGAGCCCGGCAGATGGCGCGCCAGGGCAAGGCCAACGCCGCGCTAGGCAGCCGCGAGATCGATCAGCACTGTCTTATCGACGACGCCAGCAGCGCGTTATTGAAACAGGCCATCACGCGTCTGAACCTCTCCGCACGGGCGTATCATCGCATCCTCAAAGTCGCCCGCACTCTGGCTGATCTGGCTGGCACCGACACACTCGGCACCGGGCATATCGCCGAGGCGGTGCAATATCGACGCAGCCTGAGCAAACAAACCCCATGAGCGCACTGGATAGCTGGCAAGAAGAAAACGTTCCGCTTGGCTGTACCGGCGCGTCTCCGATGCCGAATCGGGCACCCCGCGACAGGTCTTGTTCCTGGAGCTGGCCCATGCGGCCGATGATCAGGCTCAACTATGGGCGACCGAAGCGGCCAAGGCCGGCATTCAGGTGCCCGGGACATATCACCCCGATGTGCGGACGCGCTTTGTCGCCCGGCTGATTCCGGTCTTCGGCATTGCCCCGTTGCGACGCGTGCTGGCGGCGATGAAAGTACGCGGCATGACGCTCTATAACGCACCTGTGCATGACGCTGCCAGCAGCGTCATGCGTACGCGCGAAGCCCACCACGGCAAGGATGGCGGCGGCGCCCTGCGCGCCGCGGTATTCGGCGTCAACGACGGCCTGGTCTCGAATGCCAGCCTGATCCTCGGCGTTGCCGGTGCCAGCCCGGAACCCTCGGTCATCCTGCTTGCCGGGAGTGCCGGTCTGCTCGCCGGGGCCTTTTCCATGGCGGCCGGCGAATACGTCTCGGTGCGCGCGCAGCGGGAATACTACGAATACCAGATCTCCCTGGAACGCGAGGAACTGGCCGAGTACCCCCCTTGAGGAAGTCGCCGAACTGACCCTCATCTACACCGCCAAGGGCCTGCCCCAGTCTGACGCCGAGCGGCTTGCGAACCGCCTTCTGGAAGACCCGGACCAGGCGCTCGATACCCTGGCACGCGAGGAACTCGGCCTCAATCCGGAAGAACTCGGCTCGCCCTGGGCAGCGGCAATTGCCTCGTTTCTGGCGTTTTCATTGGGCGCCTTCATCCCGCTGCTGCCCTATCTTATGCTATCTGGCAACATGGCCTTGAATGGCACGCTGGCGGCCACGGGCCTGGCCCTGTTCGGCGTCGGCTCGACGATCAGCCTGTTCACCGGTCGACAGGCCCTGTATGGCGGTTTGCGCATGCTCCTGATCGGCGGCCTGGCAGGCGCCGCCACCTGGAGCATCGGCCGCGCTCTGGGCGTGGTCCTCGGGTAAAATTCCGAGACCTCCTAATTTTTGGCCCATTCCATGAACGAGCGCATTTTCAGCCTGGAGCTATTTCCCCCGAAAACCGACGAGGGCGCCGCCAAGCTGCGCGAAACGCGCCGGCAATTGGCCCAGTTGAAACCGCGTTTCTTTTCGGTCACCTTCGGCGCCGGCGGCTCGACGCGCGACCGCACGCTGGAAACGGTCGTGGAGATCCAGGCTGAAGGGCTGGATGCCGCACCGCACCTCTCCTGCATAGGCTCGACCCGGGACAACATCCGCGAAATCCTGGAGACCTACAAAAGCCACGGCATCCACCACATCGTCGCCCTGCGCGGCGATCAGCCTTCGGGGGTCGCCGATCCTGGCGAGTTCCGCTACGCCAACGAACTGGTCGAATTCATCCGGCTGGAAACCGGCGACTGGTTCGATATCGAGGTCGCCGCGTATCCGGAGATGCACCCCCAGGCCCGCAACTGGCGTGAGGATCTGAGCAACTTCAAGAACAAGGTCGACGCCGGCGCCAACGCCGCCATCACCCAGTATTTTTTCAATGCCGACGCCTACTTCAACTTCGTCGACGAGTGTCGGGAACTGAACATCACCATTCCGATCGTGCCCGGCATCATGCCCATCACCAACTACGCGCAACTGGCGCGCTTCTCGGCCATGTGTGGCGCGGAAATCCCGCGCTGGCTGGCCCGCAAGCTGGAGAGTTACTACGACGATACCGCGTCGATCAAAGCCTTCGGCCTGGATTACGTCACCGGTCTATGCGACCGGCTGTTGCAGGGCGGCGCACCGGGCCTGCACTTTTACACCCTGAATCAGGCCGGTCCCACCACAACCCTCTGGCAGCGTCTCGGGCTGAACTAAGGCGCTCGCCCGGGGTGGCCCGGCAAAGGGCTGGGCCTTGCATGAGAAGTACTTCATACTAATACGGTTTTTGTCTGATCAGAATCGTTCTCCTTACTATAACCATGCTCCGGGGAAGATAATGAAAATACTCTTGGCGGACGACCACCCGATGGTCAGAGACGGCATGAAGTCCGTGCTACGCAAGCTGGACGACCATGTCGCCATACTCGATGCTCAGGATTATCCCGGCGCCTTCGAGCTGGCCAGCCAGCATCCCGACCTCGACCTCGTCCTGCTCGATCTCTACATGCCCGGCATGCCGGGTGTCGATGGCGTCCGTCAGTTTCGCCAGCGGTTTCCCGCCATGGCGCTGGTGGTCATGTCGGCCGCCGACGAACCCGAGGATATTCAGCGCATCATGGCGTATGGCGCACTTGGCTATATCACTAAATCCTCAACCAGCCAGCTGATCCTGAGCGCATTGCGACTGGTTATCGCGGGTGGCGTCTACACGCCAACCCCCAACCTCGCCGAACGCAAAGGCGCCGGCAAGGAGCGCGTCGACCCAAATCAAAAATTGGCCGCGCTCACCGAAAGACAAGTGTCGGTGCTGCGGGAATTGCTCTCCGGCAAAAGCAACCTGCAGATCGCCGAAAAGCTGCATGTCACGGAAGGCACCGTCAAGATCCACCTGACTTCGATCTACCGCATACTCAAGGTCACTAATCGCACCGAGGCCCTGCTCGCGGCTCAGCGCATGGGCATACGTTGAGCAATGCCGGACAGGCTGGATAGCAAGACAGCCGCCTCGTCGTTCTTCGGGCTGAGGGGTCGCATCCTCGCGATCTCGTTGCTGCCCATGCTGCTGGCGGCTCTGGTCCTGGCCATCTATTTTTCGCACCGCAGCATCCGAGATATCGAAACCAGCCTTCAGCATCAGGGCAGCAATCTCGTCAGACACTTGGCCGAAGCTGCGGCGTATGACCTCTATGCCGGCCAGCCCATCTACCTGAAACGCCTGCTCGACTATGAGCGCGGCATCCACAGTGCCGAAGTCATCGGTTTAAGCAAACCCAATGGCGAGTGGTGGCTGATCAGCGGCCGTGGAAACTTGCTCAATAATCTCGGTGGCATATCGGGGCAAACACATTGGCGTCGGGACGATCTTCTGTACTTCCGGCATGCCGTCAGTCTCGATCCCGTCCTGGCCGATGACCAGCCGGGCTCGACAACCGTCGACGGCAAGCAGGTTATCGGCTACATCACCGCGGTCATCCGCACGACGAGCATCGAACAGGCCAAATCGGAGATCATCACCGCCACCTTTACCTTGCTCAGCCTACTGATCGTGGCTTCAGGCCTGTTGGCCTGGCATCTGAGCACACGCCTCAGTCAACCACTCACGGAAACGATACGAACGATCAACGCGATCACCGGAGGAAACCTAGAGGCGCGTATCCGAGTGCAGCGCACCGGGGAATTGCATGCCCTCGTCAAAGGGGTCAACCGCATGGCCGATGGCCTGGAAAACAAGACTCGCGATCTGGAATCGAGCATACGCGAAGCCACGGCCCATCTGGTCCAGCAAAAGCAGGCCGCCGACACCGCCACGACCGCCAAATCCCGATTCCTGGCAGCCGCTAGCCATGACCTGCGGCAGCCCCTGCATACCCTGATGTTGCTCGTCGGCGCGTTACGCGAGCGCCTTGCCGCGTCGGATAAAGAAACCATGCAAATGGCCGAGCATATCGAAGCCTCGGCACTGACGATGGGATCCCTGCTGAATACCTTGCTGGATCTGTCCCGGCTCGACGCGGGCAATATCGTTGCCCGGCACGAATGTTTCCCCGCCGCCGAACTGCTGGATAGCATCGAGCAACAGTTCGCCCCGCTTGCCATGGAAAAGGGACTGCGTTTGCGGGTGCACAAGAGCGACCTCGACGTGTTCAGTGATCCGGCTTTGCTTGAGCGCGTCCTCGCCAATCTGGTGGCCAACGCCATTCGCTATACAGACCGGGGCGGCGTCCTGGTCGGGGTACGGCGGGTTCAGAAAGACTGGGCGCGGTTCGAAGTCTGGGATAGCGGCACGGGTATCCCCGAAGAATTTCAGGCGCGCATCTTCGAAGAGTTCTTCCAGCTCGACAATCATGAACGCGGCTACGGCAAGGGACTCGGCCTTGGGCTATCCATCGTCCTGCGCTTGGTGCGCCTATTGGGCAGCAATGTCTCGGTCACGTCGAAGCCGGGCCAGGGAAGTTGTTTCAAGGTGCGTGCCGTTCGCTGCGAGTTACCGCCCGGCTGCAGCAGGTTGCGCACCGATACCAGCGTGTCGATCGCCAACCAGCCCATGGTGGCCTTCATCGACGATGAAGTGCGCATCCTGGAGGCGATGTTGGCGCTTTTCGAGCAATGGGGAATTGAAGCCGCCACCGGCGAGGATGCGCGTTCGGTCATTCAGGATTGCCGCCAGATCGGTCGAAAGCCGGATGCCATCATCAGCGATTATCGCCTGGCGGAAGGCCGCACCGGGGTCGAGGCCATCGCCGAGCTGCGCGCCGAATTCGGACCGGACATCCCGGCGCTTCTTGTCACTGGCGACACCGCCGCGACCACCCTACAGGCGCTTGACGCGTCAGGCTTGCCGGTGCTGCACAAACCTCTGAAGCCCGCCAAACTACGCGCGCTTCTGAGCCATATGTTGAGTCAGCGCAAGCCTTAGACGCTTGGCTTACCCCTTCGTAACCGCAGTCAGTGCCTTCAGACAATATTCGACATTGGCCGGCTTGGCGCTATACCCCATCAGGCCGATGCGCCAGATCTTGCCTGCGAGCACGCCCAATCCGGCACCGATCTCCAGATCAAACTCGCTCAAGAGTCGGCCACGTGCCAAGGCATCGTCGATACCCTCGGGGATGTACACGGAATTCAGTTGTGGCAGGCGCGCCGTTGCGTTGACCACGAAGCGCATACCCAGCGCCTCGATGCCGGCCTTCAGCGCCTCATGATTTGCCCGATGGCGCGCCCAGGCATTCTCGATGCCCTCTTCGGCAAGCATCACCAAGGCTTCGTGCAGACCATAGAGCGGGTTGATCGGCGCGGTATGGTGGTAGGTGCGCTTACCCTCGCCACTCCAGTAGCCCAGGACCAGATTCAGGTCCATGAACCAGCTCTGTACCGGCGATTTACGTGCCTTCACCTTCTCCAGAGCACGCTCGCCGAAAGTCACCGGTGACAGGCCTGGCGTGCATGACAGGCATTTCTGGCTGCCGGAATACGCCGCGTCGATGCTCCAGGCGTCGATCATCACGGGCGTGCCGCCGAGTGAGGTAACGCAATCCATGATGCTCAGCGCGCCATGCTTGCGGGCAATGGCCGCCAGGGCGGCACCGTCCGACTGAGCGCCCGTCGAGGTTTCGGCATGCACGAAGGCCAGAATCCTGGCATCCGGATTGGCCACGAAGGCGGACTCAACCTTGGCCGGATCGACCGGTGACCCCCACGTGTCCTCGACCGCAACCGGCACGCCACCGCAGCGCTTGACGTTCTCCAACATGCGCCCCCCGAAGACACCGTTGACGCAAACGATAACCTTGTCGCCCGGCTCGACCAAATTCACGAAGCAAGTTTCCATGCCCACCGAACCGGGTCCGGAAACCGGGAACGTCAGCTTGTTCTCGGTCTGGAAAGCATAGCGCAGCAGTGCCTTGGTCTGCTCCATCATGTCCGTGAATGCCGGATCGAGGTGACCGATGGTGGGCCGCGCCATGGCATCGAGGATGCGCTGCGGCACGTCCGAAGGGCCCGGGCCCATGAGGGTGCGTCGCGGCGGCTGAAACGATGGGATGGCAGGCTTGGCAATGTTCATGTCGGCTCCTGAGGCGAGTATCTTGATGGATATAATTTGAGTATTTTAGTCGGGATTGGATTGGTTTCGAAAGAGGCCGGTCATTGGAAAACATAAACCCCATGCGTCTACTTTGCACAATCATCGACCGGGAAGGAGTACGGCAATCCACACTCCAGCGACTTTCAAGCCGGATAATGCGCACATGAAATTACCTGCACTCCGGCGATGACACCTACGGCCAACCTCCCCTGGCTCGCCCGCACCCGCGCCGCGCTCTGGCACCCCTGCACCCAGATGAAGCAGCTGGCCGCCACGCCGCCCCTGCCCATCGCCCGTGGCGAAGGCCCCTGGCTCATCGACTACGACGGCAAGCGCTACCTCGACGCCATCTCCTCCTGGTGGGTGAATTTGTTCGGCCACGCCAATCCGCGCATCAACGCCGCCATCGTCGACCAGCTGGGCAAGATCGAACATGTCATCCTCGCGGGTTGCACCCACGCTCCGGTGGTCGAATTATCCGAACGGCTCGCGCGTCTTACGGGGCTGGGGCATGCCTTCTACGGCTCGGACGGTGCCAGCGCCACCGAGATTGCCCTGAAAATGAGCTTTCATTATTGGCGCAACACCGGGCAACCGGCCAAGACAGCGTTCGTCAGCCTGAAAAACGGCTACCACGGCGAGACCCTGGGCGCGCTCTCGGTAACCGACGTGGCGATATTCAAGGACACCTATGCGCCATTGCTCCGGCAGTCGCACCAGGCCATGTCGCCGGATTGGCGTCTCGCCGAGCCGGGTGAAAACCACGAAGCCTACGCATTGCGCGCCGCCGCGGATCTGGAAAGCCATCTCGGCAAACATGCCGCAACCACGGCGGCGGTCATCGTCGAGCCCCTGGTCCAGGGCGCGGCGGGCATGGCGATGTACCACCCGGTCTACCTGACCCGGGTACGCGAGCTTTGTGACCGCTACCAGGTCCATTTCATCGACGACGAAATCGCCATGGGCTTCGGCCGCACAGGAACCCTGTTCGCGTTTGAACAAGCGGGCATTCGGCCCGATTTCGTCTGCCTGTCGAAAGGCATTACCGGAGGTTACCTGCCTCTGTCGGTGGTCTTGACCCGCGACACCATCTACGACGCCTTCTATGACGACAATACCGCCCGCGGCTTCCTGCACTCCCATTCCTACACCGGTAACCCGCTCGCCTGCCGAGCGGCCCTGACGGTACTGGATATCTTTGAAGAAGAGGCTATCCTGGCAGCCAATTTTGCCAAGACGAACCAATTCACCAGCATTTTGGCAGAAGTGGCCGCTCACCCCCGGGTGAGCCATTTCCGGAATACCGGGATGATCTGGGCATTTGATGTCGCCGACGCCATGTCGGGTTTCAGCGCGGATTTCCACCGGCGCGCCCTGATGCGTGGCGTCTTCATTCGGCCGATTGGCAATACGGTCTATTTCATGCCGCCCTATGTCATCGGCGACACGGAAATGCGGCTTCTGGCGGAGACTACCCTGGCCCTGCTCGACCGCTGAATCTTTCAACCGATATCGCTGCCCGGGGACAGCCAAGTGCGGAATCTCTGCCGGACCTAGTGCAAATAGACGGGTTACTTTCCAATTTTTCTGTGTAATCCTTCTCAGGCGCACCACCCTGCCCCCATTTTCCAGACCAAGGAGAGAAAGAATGAACAAAATCGCACTGATTTCCGCCGCCGCCCTGATCGCCCTTGCCGGTCCCGCCGTCGCCAGCCAGAAGTTGGCCCAGGACAAGGCTTGCCTGAGCTGCCACCAGGTCGCCAAGAAGGTCGTCGGCCCGGCCTTCCAGGATGTCGCCAAGAAATACAAGGGCGACGCCAAGGCCGAGGCGCACATCGTCGGCGTCATCAAGAACGGCAGCAAGGGCGTCTGGGGCGCGGTACCGATGTCCAAGCAGCCGCAAGCCAACGACGCCGATGCCGCCGCGCTCGCCAAGTGGATCATGTCCCTGTAAGCTGAAACCCATCCTCAAAAAGGCCGGTGAACCGGCCTTTTTTATTGGCAGCGCGCGGGCACTAGCGCCTGTGGTATAAATCGCGGGTTTAGATGCATTTCAGGGGAAGATCATGGGTTTCGGTCGACGCAACACACTTATTTTGTCACTTATCCTTGCCGGTGCCCTCAGCGGTTGCGGCAAAAAGGCTGAAACCGACAGTGACATCACTGTCATCAAGATCGGCTCAGTATCGCCACTTACCGGTCCCCAGGCACATATCGGCAAGGACAACGAAAACGGCGCCCGTCTTGCCGTCGACGAAATCCACGCGCAAGGACTCACGCTCGGCGGCAAGAAAATCAAGCTGGAACTGCTCGGCGAGGACGACCAAGCCGACCCGAAGACCGCCACCATCGTCGCGCAAAAACTGGTGGATCAAGGCGTCCAGGCTGTCATCGGACACCTCAATTCCGGCACCACCATCCCGGCCTCGAAGTATTACCACGACGCCGGCATTCCGCAGATCTCGCCCTCCGCCACCGCCATCGCCTATACCGCGCAGGGCTACAAGACCGCCTACCGGGTCATGGCCAACGATGAACAGCAGGGCCGGGCCCTCGGACAGTTCGCGGTAGGCAAGATGGGCGCCAAGCGCATCGCCGTGGTCGACGATCGCACCGCCTATGGTCAGGGTCTGGCCGACGAATTCGAGAAAGCCGCGAAGGCAGCCGGGGGCACCATTGTCGCGCGCGAGTTCACCAACGACCGGGCTACCGACTTTGCCGCCATCCTGACCTCGATCAAGGGCAAGTCACCCGACCTGCTCTTCTTCGGCGGCATGGACCCGCAAGGCGGCCCGATGGCACAACAGATGAAACGACTGGGTCTGAACGCAAAGCTGCTCGGCGGCGACGGCCTGCAAAACATCAACTTCATCAAATTGGCCGGTACCGATGCCGAGGGTGTCACCGCCTCCTCACCGGGATTGCCCCTGGAGGCCATGCCTGGAGGCCCGGCCTTCAAAACGCGCTTCGAGGCGAAATATGGCGCCATCCAAGTCTATGCGCCCTATGCCTACGACGCGGTGCAAGTCCTGGTCGCGGCGATGAAAAAGGCCGACTCGGCCGATCCCGCGGCGGTACTCGCGGTGCTGCCACAGACCGATCATCAGGGCGTCTCGGGCCAACTCCGCTTCGACGCCAAGGGCGACACCCAGGGCGGCGCGGTCACAGTCTATCAAGTCAAGAACGGCGCTTGGGCAGTCCTGGAAACCGTCAAGTAATTCATCCCGCCCGTCGGCGCAAGATCTCCGCCGATGGGCACGCCGGTGCCGCGCCATGGATATATTCCTGCAACAACTCATCAACGGCTTGGTGCTGGGCAGCATCTATGCGCTGGTAGCCCTCGGCTACACCATGGTCTACGGTATTCTGGAACTGATCAATTTCGCGCACGGCGAAGTCACCATGATCGGCGCCATGGTCGCCCTGAGTGTGATCGGTCTGCTGCTGGGGGCCATGCCCGAGCTGCCCGGTATCCTGGTCGTACTGGCTGGGGTTCTCGTGGCTATCCCTGCCTGCATGCTGCTCGGCTACGCCATTGAAAAAATCGCTTACCGGCCCCTGCGCAAAGCCCCAAGACTAGCCCCTCTGATCACCGCCATCGGTGTCTCGATCATCCTGCAGAACGTCGCCATGCTGGTTTGGGGACGCCAGTATGTGTCCTTCCCACGCATCCTGCCCGAAGGCCGGCACGAGATTTGGGGGGCGCATATCACCGACCTGCAAATTTTCATCGTCGTCTTATCGCTGTCGGTCATGGCCAGCCTCTGGCTGCTCGTCCAGCGTACCCGCCTGGGCCGGGCCATGCGCGCCACGGCGCAGTCCAAGGAAGTTGCCGCGTTGATGGGTGTGAATGTCGACAAGGTCATCTCGGCAACCTTCCTGATCGGTTCGGCCATCGCCGCCATCGCCGGCGTCATGGTAAGCGCTTACTACGGCCTGGCGCATTACTACATGGGCTTCCTTCTAGGCTTGAAGGCATTCTCAGCCGCAGTCCTGGGAGGCATCGGCAACATTGCCGGCGCCATGCTCGGCGGCATGCTCCTGGGCATGATCGAGGCGCTCGGTGCCGGCTATATCGGCGACCTGACAGGTGGTTTCCTGGGCAGTCATTACCAGGATGTCTTCGCCTTCTTCGTGCTGATCCTGGTCCTGGTGTTCCGGCCTTCCGGACTGCTCGGCGAACGGGTGGCCAGCCGTGCCTAAATGGCTTCGGCTACCCCCGCCCGTAGCCTTTCTGCTGCTGGCGATCACGCTCATCCTGCTACCCTTCCTGACCGGCGCGACGCTCGGCAACAGCTGGGTGCGGGTGCTTGATTTCGTCCTGCTATACGTCATGCTGGCCCTGGGCCTGAACATCGTCGTCGGTTACGCCGGCCTGCTCGACCTGGGCTACGTCGCCTTCTATGCCATAGGCGCCTATCTGTATGCCTGGCTGGCCAGCCCCCATTTCGGGCTGCACCTGCCCTTCTGGGCCATCCTGCCCTTGGGAGCCTTGCTGGCGGGATTTTTTGGAGTACTTCTGGGCGCGCCAACCTTACGGCTGCGTGGCGACTACCTGGCCATCGTTACGCTGGGATTCGGCGAGATCATCCGTATCTTCATGAACAACCTGAATGCACCGTTCAACCTGACCAACGGCCCCCAAGGCATCAATCTGATCGACCCGGTTGCCCTGGGGCCGCTGATCTTTAAAGGCAACCACCACCTCTTCGGCTTCAAACTCACCGCGCCCTATCTTTACTACTATCTCTTCCTGGCCTTCACATTGGCCACCATAGTCATCGCCATGCGCTTGCAGAACTCGCGTATCGGTCGGGCCTGGGCAGCATTGCGCGAAGACGAGGTGGCCGCAGCGGCGATGGGCGTGAATACGCGTAACGTAAAACTGCTCGCCTTCGCGATGGGCGCGACATTCGGCGGCTTGGCGGGCGGACTTTTCGCCTCGTTTCAGGGGTTCATCAGCCCGGAGAGTTTCAATCTCTGGGAGTCCATCCTGATCCTTTGCATGATCGTCCTGGGCGGCATGGGGCATATCCCGGGCGTCATCCTCGGCGCCGTCATGCTCACCGTTCTGCCCGAGGCCTTGCGCTACCTCGGCGACTGGCAGCGAGCCGCGCTGGGCCATGTAGTAGTCGACCCGAACGACCTGCGTATGCTGATATTCGGTCTGGCTTTGGTACTGATGATGATCTACCGGCCGGCCGGCCTGATCCCCTCGCGCCAAAGACGCCGCGAATTCGCCGCGGAGGATGGCGTCGCGGAACAAGAGCAGGCCGACTTGTACGACGCCAAAGTCTGAGCATGGCGGACCTGCTCGAAGTCACCGGTGTTACCAAGCAGTTCGGCGGACTCGCCGCGCTGGAAGCGGTTACCCTGAGTGTCGGCAAGGGCGAGATCTACGGCCTCATCGGGCCGAATGGCGCCGGCAAGACCACCCTGTTCAACTGCATGACCGGGCTCTACTCGGTCACTGCGGGCCGCATCCTGCTGGATGGCGCGCCGGTCCACAACCGCAAACCGCACGAAATAGTCCGGCGCGGCTTCGCCCGAACATTTCAGAACATCCGGCTGTTCGCCAATATGACCGCGCTTGAAAATGTCATGGTCGGCGGCCACATCCGCAGCCGTGCAGGCATACTGGGGGCGATCCTGAGGAATCCCCGGACTCGCGCCGAGGAAGCACAGTTGCGACGCAAAGCCAGCGAATTGATGGAATTTGTCGGCCTGCGCGGCAAAGGCCGCACGCTGGCCGGTCATCTCGCCTATGGCGACCAGCGCCGCCTGGAGATCGCCCGGGCGCTGGCGACAGAGCCCAAACTTCTGGCCTTGGACGAACCGGTCGCCGGCATGAACCCGGCGGAGCGGCGTCAAATGTCCGACCTGTTCCGGCGTCTGCGCGACAGTGGCATCACCCTGTTGCTCATCGAACACGATGTCAAACTGGTCATGGGGTTATGCGACCGGGTCGCGGTACTCGACTACGGACGCAAGATCGCCGAGGGGGGGCCGGAATCGGTACAACAAGACCGCGCGGTCATCGAAGCCTATCTGGGCGTTGACGAGGGGACGGGATGAGCCTGCTCGAAGTTCGCGGCTTGAAGGTTTCCTACGGCGGCATCCATGCCGTGCGCGGCATCGATTTCGAGGTTGCCGAAGGCGAACTCGTTTGCCTGATCGGCGCGAACGGCGCGGGCAAGAGCAGCAGCCTGAAAGGCATCTTGGGCATGGTCCATGCCTCCAGCACGATACATTTCGATGGCGCCCGCATCAGCGGACTGCCAACGCACACCATCGCCGGCCTTGGCATCTCCCTGGTACCCGAGGGCCGGGGTGTTTTCGCCCGGCTGACGGTGGGCGAAAATCTCGATATGGGTGCCTTCCTGCGCAAGGACCATCCGGGCATTCGTGCCGATCTGGACAAGGTTTACAGTCTGTTTCCACGCTTGGCCGAACGGCGCACGCAACTGGCAGGCACCCTGTCGGGTGGCGAGCAGCAGATGCTCGCCATCGGTCGTGCACTGATGAGCCGGCCCCGCCTGCTGTTGCTGGATGAGCCGAGTATGGGCCTGGCGCCGCTGATGGTGCGCAAGATCTACGAAACCATCGCCAGCATCGCCCAAGAGGGTGCTACCATCCTGCTGGTCGAGCAAAACGCCAATCTAGCGCTGAAAATCAGCCAGCGTGCCTATGTCATGGAGAGTGGTATGGTGACCTTGAGCGGCGCCAGCCCGGACCTGATCAAGGACTCTCAAGTACGTGCCGCCTATCTGGGCGAATAGCCATAGGCTAGTTGATTTCGTTGATAAATACTCCGCGGACGTCAGCAAAACACCTGTTGTAAAGATGCAACAATGATCTTGGAGGCTGGATGCCACCAGCAAGCAATATTAGCATCTATCTATATTCATAAGTTACATTGCAGTCATGGTTCTACGGTATTCGAAGTCGCTGTTCCAACCCAACTTAATTTGATCATTCACAGGAGCTTTTCATGAAACTGTCCACCCTTGCCAGCGCCCTGACCCTGGCCATGCTGTCCCAATTCGCCGCCGCCGCCCCGGAAGGCACCGCCGCTCAGTTGATGGATCCCGCCAAGGCCGTTGAGCCGATGAAGGATCCGAAGGCTGCCGTCCAAGCCATGACCGACATGATGGATCCCGCCACCATGATGATCATGATGCAGCGTGGCATGGATCCCGCCACCTACACCCGTATGGCCCAAGCCGGCATGTCCCCGGACATCCTGAAGTCGTACGCCGGTCTGCTCGATCCCGCCATGTATACCAAGTGGCTGGCCGCTTCCCTGGACCCGAACTTCTACACCGCCATGCTGGCCCCGATGCTGAACCCCAACATGTACATGAAGTGGCTGGCCGCGCCTCTGGATCCGCGCATGCTGCAAATGGCCGCCGCTCCCCTGAACCCCAACATGTACATGAACTGGGCCATGGCTCCCATCAGCCCCGCCAACATGAACCTGATGATGGCTCCCCTGAACCCCAACCTGTACACCCAGTGGGCCGCTGCTTCCGCTGATCCCAAGACCTACGGCACCTGGGGCGCGTTCCTGAACCCGGCCACCTACGGCAACCTGACGAATCCGTTCGCCGGCTTCATCCCCGCGCTGCCCGTCGCTCCGGTCGCCAAGTAATTCGGCTAGCCTCAGTAAAAAAGGGTGGAACCTTAGGTTCCACCCTTTTTTCTTGGCTCAATTCGCGGGACAGCCTGGCGGCCGACAGCCAAAGCGAGCAAGGATGCGGGTTGTAAGCCAGTCGATGACGACCGGTCGAGGGTCCGGAACCAACCAAAGGTAGGAATCGAGATGCTTGGTTGCCACGCCATGGAAGCGGCGAATCCAGTTCTTGAGTCGGCTGTCGAAGGCATTCACGTTCTGGATGTGATAGACGCCGGCAATGACGCCGACCGGCCGAGGCATTGATCGGTCGGTGGGTTACGCGATCTCTTTGACGGCGGCGGCCAACACGCTGCTCCCGTCGGTGCACAGGATCGTATCCAGGGGTAGCAACGGCTTAAGGGCGGCGACGAGATCGGCCTTGCCGTCTGCCGCGAGAATGAAATTGGCCGTGGCACCTGAACGGTCCCGCGCGACCAGCACGGGGATCTGCTCTTTGGACAGCCCGCGCTTGGCGCACTGCCACCGCGCCGGCGCGGTTTCCGATCCAGACCGCGTTGCCCCTTGTCGGAATGCAAGAAGAAGGTTTATCCGCCTCAGCAATTCCCTGGCTTCTGCGCCTGAATGGTTTGGGCAGGGCCATAAAGCGGTGGCGCCAACGAATGCCGTGCTCCGCGCCACCTTCAGGCGCTCGGCCGCCTTCGTAATGGTCACACCATCACGTAATGCCTCGGCCTGCGAGAGCCACTTTGGCTTCAGGCGCAAGCGAGCCAGCGGCGTGCCCGTCAGGCCATTGAACGTCCGACTGCAACCGCGACACTTATAGCGCTGCCAAACCACCCTGGCACTGCCATTCCTGACCACGTGAACGCTCCCGCAGCGCGGACGCTGCTCTGGCTTCCCATGGTTCTCAATAATCCCAACGGAGGCCACTATCTCATCATCGGCCGTCAATTCACCCATCAGTTCATGGCGCTGCCCAAGGTCAGTTTTGCCACCCACTCCTTGAGTTTCTTCCATTCCCGTTGCCTCATCTCACCCTCCAGGTCACTTTCCAACATGGCCAGTTTGGCAATCCCGAGGCTCAGGGCCTGAGCCTGTCACAAATTAATGCGAATTGAGCCTTTTTCTTTGGGCGTCGCCAAGCTATCGACATGCTAATATATGCCGAAGTTGTACCACATTGATTTACCGGCACTTTTCAATGAAACATCGTTCCCTGGCCCTGTTCGCTGTGTTGTGTCTCGGTTGCAAAATCGGGCCCGCCCACGCTGAGCCCGCCAAAAACATGAATGGCCTGGACTCTGCCCAGACCAGCGTACGTATTGAGGGCAACATGCTGCGTCTGCACTTGCCCGCGAACGCCACGCCTCATCATCCGTCACCCAAGTCACTGCCGCGCTCATCCCAGGAATGGCTTGATCAGATGCTGGATTCGTCGCGCCACGGCACCGCATTCAAGGATCCACAAGCTTTTGTCGAATGGCTCGACGCCATCACCGAACCCCAGTTCATGACCGCGTTGGCAACCGCCTCGATCGACCCGAAGACCTATCCCGCGCCCTGAACACGTTAATCCGGCCAGAAACGGCGCGAAACTGGGCAGAATTCACCAATCCCTTGCTTTATCTGCGCTGGATGATGACCGGCTCCAATCCCGATTTTTATAATGCCATCATCGAACGACTGGCCGATCCGGGAAAAAACAAACGCTGGGCGCAATACAGCAATACGTCCGGGCCAGTGGCGCCTCTACTCAAGGCCGGCACCCCGGACCTCCTGCACAAATCGTTGGCCACCGCTGCCCCCGAAACAATAGCTCCCATGGCCAAGATGGCCAACCCAGGCACCTTGATCACCTGGGTTGGCGATTTCGTGGATAGTGTGACGCATCCCGCCAGCTTCCAAACAAGCTGGCAGCGACTACCAGCCGGGCAACCCCCGGCCATATCGGCGCCGATCTACCGTTATTAGTTCGCTAGCGCCTGAACCGGTAGTAACGGGCTTCGGTAATCACCATGTCAAGCGGCACATCCCAGGGATCATTGGGGATGCGTTGGCATTTCTGCGCCTCGAAAGCAATCCCGACCAAGCGGGGCCGTTTCCAGACCCGCCGATGCTTCAGATAGGCCAGACTGGCGTCGTAATAACCGCCACCCATGCCCATCCGATAGCCACGCATGTCGAAACCGATCAACGGCAGGAAGACGACATCCAGCCACAGGGCGCGTACCTTGCGGTGTTGCTTGCCGTATTCCGGAATGTCGTAGCGATTCAGCGTCCAGTGCGGCCCATCACCCAATCGACTGAACCATAAGCGCCTCTGGCGATGGTGTGGCACGATGGGCAGGTAACACGCGACCTGCATCCACAATGCCTGGTTCAATAGCGGCAGCACATCCATTTCGCCTTTGGCCGGCATATAAAACGCAACGCGTCGGTCCCGTGCCAACAAACCCGCCCGCAGTGCCAGACGCATCACACGCCCGCCTGCAAAGCGGCGTATTTCCTCGGCGACGCCGGCGCGCGCCCGACGCAGTTGACGGCGAAGTGCGGCTTTATCCGGTGCTACAGAGACAGGATCATCGTGCATGGTCGAGTGAAATGAGGCACTGGCGATCTACCAAGTCGTAGCCCCGACTTGAGCGGCAGACGAGATACCAAGGCCAGAATCGGCAAGTGAAGTAGCCCCGCATACGCCGTTCGGCAGGCTATCTTGAACCCAGAGGCTCAAGGTGGTCGCGGCGCGTCGGCATCAGGCACATGAGACTAGCCACGCGCACACCAGCGACATCATGCCGCAACCGGGGGGTACGTATCGGTTCAAAGAATACGCCAACCTCGCGAACGCAGCAGGGCTAGAACAGATTATCTTGCGGCGACAGGGCTTGATCAAGCAGCTTGTGCAGATGCGTCAGCTTGACTTCGAGATCTTCCCGGCTCGGGCCGTGACCACGGTTCTCGAGCAAGTCGTGGGCGATGTTCAGCGCTGCCATGATGGCGATGCGCTCGACGCCGATGACCTTCCCGGCGTCGCGAATCTCGCGCATCTTCTTGTCCAGAAAGCTGACCGCGCGCAACAGGCCGTCGCGCTCGTTTTCGGGACAGGCGATGCGGAACTCGCGTCCCATGATCGTGACATCGAGACTGGTGTTACGGGTTCCGGGCATATCAATCGGGAATCTTGTTGAACAGGGTTTCCATACGCCCGCGTGCCTCGACCAATCGGTCCGAGAGCACCTTGTTGGCGTTTTCCATGGCCACGACCTGCTGACGTAGGCGCACATTTTCTTCGCGAGCGGCGTGATAGCGCTCCAAGAGCTGCGCGAGTTTTGCTTCGAGCGTGTCCAGTTCTTCCAACATTCTGACACTATAATGACCCGAATTCTGGCGCGTCAACCAGCGCGCCGCCGATTGCCCGCCGGAGTCGACCCCGCATGCCCCCTGAAAACCATTATTTCCGCCTGCTCACCTATGTGAAGCCGCATTGGCGAGTATTCCTGTTCGCCATCGTCACCATGGTCATCCTGGCCGTCTCCGAGGCCGGTTTACCGGCCTTGATGAAACCCATGCTCGACGGCAGCTTTGTCAAGAAAGACCCCGAAGTCATCCGTTGGGTGCCACTGGCCCTGGTCGCCCTATTCGTCTTGCGCGGCGTGGCTGGTTTCGCCTCCTCGTATGCCATGGCCTATATCGGCAACCGCGTGGTCGCCGATCTGCGCCTGGAAATGTTCGACAAACTGCTCGGCCAGCCAACGCCGTTCTACGACGACACACCGCGCGGTAGCCTGATCGCGACCGTCGCCTACAACGTACAGCAGCTCACCATGGCGGCTACCGTGGTGCTGACCACCCTGGTTAAGGACGTCTTGTCCGTGATCGTGCTGATGGGCTGGCTGCTTTACCTGAACTGGAAACTGACCCTGGTCACCCTGGCACTGACCCCGGTCGTGCTCATCGTCTTCCGCGTCGCCAGCCAGCGCCTGCGCTACACCAGCCGTGAAATCCAGAAAAACCTCGGTGACCTGACGCAAATCCTGGAAGAAACCATCGGCGGCAACAAGATCATCAAGATCTTCGATGCTCAGGACTACGAGCGTACCCGTTTCGACAGCGCCAACCAGCACGGTCGCCGTTTTGCCATGAAGCAGACCACCGCCTCGGAGGCACACGGCCCCATCGTCCAGTTCCTGGCGGCTGTGGCCTTGGCGGTGATCGTCTACATCGCCACGCTGCAAGTCAGCGCCGATGAGACCACGGTGGGCGGCTTCATGTCCTTCATGGTGGCCATGCTGCTCCTCTCCGCGCCACTGAAGCGCCTATCCTCGGTCACCGTACACCTGCAGCGCGGCTTGGCCGCGGCTGAATCAGTCTTCACACTGCTTGATCGGGATATCGAACGTGACACCGGCACCCTGGAAATCGAGCGTGCCCGGGGAGCAATCCGCTTCGAAGGTGTCAGCCTGGTTTATCCAAGCAAGACAGCGCCGGCGCTGGAAGGCATCGACCTGACGATTCAGCCGGGTGAAACCATCGCCTTGGTCGGTGGCTCAGGGGGTGGCAAAAGCAGTCTGGTGAACCTGTTGCCACGCTTCTACGACCCGAGCGACGGGCGCATCCTGCTCGACGACAACGACCTGCGCGACATCCGCCTGGCCAGCCTGCGACGCAACATCGCCCTGGTGTCGCAAGAGATCACCCTGTTCAATGACAGCGTTGCCGCCAACATCGCCTATGGCCGCCAGGACAGCGTCTCGCCCGCAGCCATCGAACGCGCCGCCGAAGCCGCCAATGCCCTGAACTTCATCCGTGAACTGCCCCAAGGGTTCGACACCCTGATCGGCGAAAACGGCGTCAAGCTCTCCGGCGGCCAGCGCCAGCGCCTCGCCATCGCCCGCGCCTTCCTCAAGAACGCGCCCATCCTGATCCTCGACGAAGCCACCTCCGCCCTGGATACCGAATCCGAGCGCCTGGTCCAGGCGGCCCTGGAGAACCTGATGCGCGACCGAACCACCCTGGTTATCGCCCACCGCCTGTCGACCATCGAGAATGCCAACCGTATCGCCGTTCTGGAACGCGGCCGCATTGTCGAGATCGGCAGCCACGCCGAACTGCTCGCCCGGGGCGGCGCCTACCATCGACTGCATGCCTTGCAGTTCAACGAGGGCATGACCTAGCCCAACCGTGGCCGCACAGCCTTACCGGGGCCGATTTGCCCCCACCCCCAGTGGGCCGCTGCACTTCGGTTCCCTAGTCGCGGCCTTGGGCAGTTACCTCGATGCCCTCAGCCACGCAGGCATCTGGCTGGTGCGCATCGAAGATGTCGATCCGCCGCGCAACGCGCCCGGCGCCAGCGACGCAATATTGCGCACCCTGGAAGCCTACGGTTTCGAGTGGGAAGAAACCGTGCAGTATCAGAGCCAACGCAGCGACGCCTACCGGGAAGCGCTCGAACAACTACGCCAGCTTGGCCGGGTCTACGCCTGCACCTGCACCCGCAAGCAGCTCGCCGACATTGCCAGGCGCGGCGTCGATGGACCGGTTTACCCAGGCACCTGCCGCGCCCGTCCGAACCTCGATCACGCCGCTGCCCTGCGACTCCACGTGCCTGCCGGGCGCATCGTCTTCGCCGACGGCCAGCAAGGCCTGGTTGCCTGCGATGTCGCCACCGAATGCGGCGATTTCGTTCTGCAACGTGCCGACAGCGTCTTTGCCTACCATCTTGCCGTCGTTGTCGACGATGCCGCCCAGGGTGTCAGCCATGTCGTCCGGGGCGCCGACCTGCTCACCTCAACGCCTCGACATATCATCCTGCAACGCGTGCTTGGCCTGGATGCTCCGAACTACCTGCACCTACCCGTAGTCCTCGACGAACACGGCAAGAAACTGTCCAAGCAGACCTTGGCAGCACCTATCGACGCCCGCGCGCCCCTGACCGGTCTGATCCAGGCCGCCGCCTTCCTGGGCATGTCCATTGACCATCCACCGCAGACCCCAAGCGAGTTCTGGGAATGGGCCGTACCCGCCTGGTCGCGTCGACGCATCGACCCGCTCCGCGGACGCCGCTGGCGGACCGGCTCAAACCCTTGTAAATCTTGACATTTCGAGGCCCGGCCCAGATAATCCGCGCCTCTTTTCGACGTGGTGATGTAGCTCAGATGGTTAGAGCGGTGGATTCATAACCCACAGGTCGGCGGTTCGACTCCGCCCATCACCACCACCTTCTTCCTTCCCCGATCCTTCGAGTGCCCCGCAAAGTCTTCATCAAAACCTTCGGTTGTCAGATGAACGAGTACGACTCGGCGAAGATGGCTGATGTCCTGGGCGCCGCCGAGTCTTACGAGACCACCGAGAATCCCGAGGACGCCGACGTCATCCTGTTCAACACCTGCTCGGTGCGCGAGAAGGCGCAGGAAAAGGTGTTCACCGACCTGGGCATGGTCAAGCACCTGAAGCAGCTCAACCCTCACCTGATCATCGGCGTCGGCGGCTGCGTCGCCAGCCAGGAAGGGGCAGCCATCGTCAAGCGCGCGCCTTACGTCGACATCGTCTTCGGCCCGCAGACTCTGCACCGCCTGCCGCAGATGATGGACAAGCGGCGCAGCAGTGGGCGCGCCCAGGTGGATATCGCCTTCCCCGAGATCGAAAAGTTTGACCACATGCCACCGGCACGCGTCGAAGGCTCTACGGCGTTCGTGTCGATCATGGAAGGTTGCAGCAAGTTCTGCACGTATTGCATCGTTCCCTTCACGCGCGGCGAAGAGGTCTCGCGGCCGCTTGATGACGTGCTGGCCGAGGTCGCCCATCTGGCCGCGGAAGGTGTCAAGGAAGTCACCCTGCTCGGCCAGAACGTCAACGCCTATCGCGGCTTGCTGAGCGACGGCGATACGGCGGACTTCGCCCTGCTCGTCGAACTGGTCGCCGAGGTGCCGGGCATCGAGCGCATCCGCTACACCACGTCGCACCCGCGCGAATTCACCCAGCGCCTGATCGACGTCTACGCCAAGGTGCCGAAGCTGGTGAACCATCTGCACCTGCCGGTACAGTCCGGCTCGGACCGCATCCTCTCGGCGATGAAGCGTGGCTATACCGTGCTGGAATACAAGTCGATCATCCGCAAAGTGCGCGCCGTACGTCCGGAGATCAGTCTGGCCACCGATTTCATCGTCGGCTTTCCGGGCGAGAACGAGGCCGACTTCGAGGCGACCATGAGACTGTTGGAGGAACTGAACTTCGACCACTCCTTCAGCTTTGTCTACAGCCCGCGTCCCGGCACCCCGGCCGCCAGCATGGCCGACGACACGCCGCAGGAGGTCAAGCTGGCCCGTCTGCATCGCTTGCAGGCGCAGCTCGACACCCAGGTCAAGGCCTACAGTGCCGCGATGGTCGGCACGACGCAGCGCGTCCTGGTCGAAGGCACGTCGAAGAAAGACGTCAACGAGCTGTCCGGGCGTACCGAGAACAATCGCGTCGTCAACTTCGCCGGCGCGCCGCGTCTCATCGGCCAGTTCGTCGATGTGACCATCACCCGCGCCTTCCCCAACAGCTTGCGCGGCGAAGTGGTGATCAGCGACGCTTGAGCGCGATGCCTTCGCTACTCCACCAACTTGTTTCCCCCCTTACGCAAAGGGGGGCTAGGGGGGATTTAGCGGCGGTTCGCTTTGTGAACGCAGTAGAAATCCCCCTCATTCCCCCTTTTGCAAAGGGGGAAGCCACGCATAGCCAGCGCTTTCATCTCACTTGGGCTCTATCCTTGGCTCGGTTGCCGCGTTATGGGCTGGCATTCGCAATCCGAGGTTACCAGGCGTATATCTCGCCAATAAAAGGCTACCGTTGCGCGCATCACATGCTGCATGGCGGCTGGTCATGCTCGGAATTCGGCCTTCGGGCCGCAATGCGCCACGGCGTCATTGGCTTCCTGCGGCTGATTCGTCGTCGCTTTGTCGCGTGCGCCCAAGCCAATATCATCCTGCAAACCAAACACGGCAAAGACGAGCCTGAATACACCGAATTTCCCTGGCAAGATTGCACGCACAGCAAGAAGATAAGAGATTCATGCGGTAACTGCTGCGCCACCCTTCCTTGGCTATAACCTTCTAACCCCCTATCAACACACATGCAAGTCACCTTCCCCGACGCCGACAACACCCGTCTCGCCAACCTGTGCGGCGTCCTTGACGAGAACCTGCGCCAGATCGAGACGGCACTGAACGTCAACGTCGCCCGGCGCGGCGAGGTGTTCAACGTCACCGGGCCGGATCGTCAGGTCGAGCTGGCCTGCAAGCTGCTCAAGGACTTCTTCCAGCGCGCCCGCAAGCCGCTGGATATCGATGACATCCAGCTTGCCCTGGTGGAAGTGACGCACAAACCGGCCCAGGCCGACACGGAAAGCGACATGCCGGTGCTGATGACCCGGCGCACCGGGCTGCATGGCCGCACGCCGCGCCAGAATCAGTACATCCGCCAGGTCCAGGAACACGACATCACCTTTGGCGTCGGCCCCGCCGGGACCGGCAAGACCTATCTGGCAGTGGCCGGGGCGGTCGATGCCCTGGAGCGGGATCTGGTGAAGCGCATCGTCCTGGTGCGGCCGGCGGTCGAGGCCGGCGAACGACTCGGCTTCCTGCCCGGCGACCTGACCCAGAAGGTCGATCCCTATCTGCGGCCGCTCTACGATGCGCTCTATGACCTGATGGGCTTCGACAAGGCCACCCGACAGTTCGAGAAAGGGGCCATCGAGATCGCCCCGCTCGCCTACATGCGCGGCCGAACCCTGAACCACGCCTTCATCATCCTCGACGAGGCGCAGAACACCACGCCGGAACAGATGAAGATGTTCCTGACGCGCATCGGCTTCGGCTCGAAGACCGTGGTGACCGGCGACGTCACCCAGATCGACCTGCCGCGCGGCCACAAGAGTGGCCTGATCGAGGCGCGCGAGGTGCTGAAAGAGGTGCGCGGCATCGCCTTCACCGAATTCCAGAACGACGATGTCGTGCGGCACCCACTGGTGGCGCGCATCATCGACGCGTACGATGCCTACTCCGGGCGCGCCGAGGGCAGCGCCACCACTGATTCCAGACCGTGACCACCCAAGGACCAAGTCTCTCGCTGTCGGTGCAATACGCCCTGGGCCATACCGGCCTGCCAAGCCGCGCACAATTCCGCCAGTGGGCCAAGGCAGCCCTCCTCGGCGATGTCGAGGCGACCTTGCGCATCGTCGACGCCGATGAAGGTCAGTCCCTGAACCAATCCTATCGCCGCAAGGCCCACGCCACCAACGTCCTGACCTTTGCGTATGGCTCGGAGACCAAGACTGGCCCGATGACCGGCGATATCGTCCTGTGCGCGCCCGTGGTGACGCGCGAAGCCGCCGAACAAGCTATTCCACTCGATGCCCACTACGCCCACCTCGTCGTCCACGGCATGCTGCATCTGCAAGGCTACGACCACGAACGAAAACACGACGCTGTAACCATGGAAGCCGTGGAAAGCTTTATCATGCAGCGAATGGGATACCCCGATCCGTACCTGAATCATGAGTGACGACAGTAGTAATCGACCTAACCTGGTAGAACGTTTCATCGCCTGGCTGACCCCCGAACCCGACAATCGGGAAGAGCTGCTTGAGTTGCTGCATGCCGCCTATGACAACAACCTCATGGATGCCGACGCCCTGTCGATGATCGAGGGCGTCATGCAGGTGTCGGAGATGCAGGTGCGCGACATCATGATCCCGCGCGCCCAGATGGACGTGGTCGATATCAACGACCCACACGAAGACATCCTCAAGTACGTCATTGAACAGGCCCACTCGCGTTTTCCCGCCGTCGACGGCGATCGCGACAACGTCATCGGCATCCTTCTCGCCAAGGATCTGCTCACCCTGTGTCTGGGCGAAGAGGTCAACCTGCGCGACATCCTGCGTCCCGCCGTATTCGTCCCGGAATCGAAACGCCTGAACGTTCTGCTGCGCGAGTTCCGCTCGTCACGTAACCACATCGCCATCGTCGTCGATGAGTACGGTGGCACCGCCGGCATCGTCACCATCGAAGACGTTCTGGAACAAATCGTCGGCGACATCGAGGACGAATACGACTACGACGACACCGAGGACAACGTGCTCCAGGAAGAGGACGGCGCGTTCCGGGTCAAGGCCCAGACGGAGATTCCCGACTTCAACGAAATTCTTGGGGCTAACTTCTCCGACGAAGAATTCGACACCGTCGGCGGCTTGGTCAGCAACGCCTTCGGACGCCTGCCCAAGCGTGGCGACACGGTCCAGATCGACGGCTACACCTTCCATGTCAGTCGCGCCGACAGCCGACGCCTTTATACCATTCGGGTGGAAACACCCAAAACGCCGGATTGAAGCCACATCACAAGCCGTTCTACCTGTTTGCCTTGCTGCTGCTCCTGTTCCCGGCGATTGGCGTCTTTGTCCAGGCCCTTGAATCCGGCTTCGCCGCGCTCGTCTGGTGGCAATGGCTGCTGCTCGTCGCACTGCCGGTACTCGCCTGGCTATGGTTCCGGCATTTCTCCGTACTCGGCTGCCAGGATGTCTGCAAACTTGACGAGCGGCGCTAGCCTGTAATCTTCAGCCTGCCTTGGGCTGGCTGGATCACTTGGCAACCCACCCCTTGCAAGCCACGCCTTGCCTTTTCCTGCACACCCAATTAACTTACCCAGGTTTCCTCTCAACCCAGACCAGACATGATCCCCGCTTGGAGTGAATACCTACTTACACAAGGCGCCCGACTCAATGAGCAGGGCGTCGCCGACTTCGGTTCCCTGACCGATGAACTGCATGCCGCACAAGCCGGACCGGTCATCGCCGACCTGTCGCACTGGGGCTTGATCGGCCTAGCCGGCGAAGACGCCCAATCGTTCCTGCATGGGCAGATCACCAATGCCGTGCAAGGTATTGCCCCGGAACGTGCCGTGTTCGCCGGTTACTGCTCGGCGAAGGGCCGGATGCTTGCCAACTTTCTGGTCATCCGGCGCGGCGACGACCTCCTGGTCATGCTCCCCGAATCCCTGCGCGAAGCCATTCAGAAACGCTTGGGCATGTTCATCCTGCGCGCCAAGGTGAAGAGCCGCGATGCCGGCGGGGAGTGGGTCCGCCTTGGACTGGCCGGCGCGGGTGTCGACAACCAGGTGACCGAGATCGTCGGCGCACCATTGCCCGAAGCGATGCTCGGCGTCGCCCAGAGCGAGCAGGCCCTCGCCATCCGCCTCGGCGCTGAACGCTTCGATCTTTTCGTTCGGCCCGAGGATGCCCCCGCGCACTGGGCCAAGCTCGCCACCCGCGCCCGTCCAGTCGGTGCGGCGATCTGGGAAGGCCTGTTGGTGAACGCCGGCATTCCCACCATCCTGCCCGTCACTCAGGATCAGTTCGTACCGCAAATGGCCAACATGGACCTCCTGTACGGCGTTGATTTCAAGAAAGGCTGCTATCCCGGCCAGGAAATCGTTGCCCGTACCCAGTATCTGGGCACATTGAAGCGGCGCATGTACCTGGCCCGGGTCACCACCGAGGCCATCCCTGGCGACAGCTTGTACAGCCCCGACTTGCCCGGCCAGGCCTGCGGTACAGTGGTCAACGCCGTACCCGCGGCGTCGGGCGGTTTCGACCTGCTCGCGGTCATGCAAACCAGCAGCCATGAAGGCGGCGATGTGCGCCTTGGCACCGAGGATGGGCCCCGGCTCAGCTTCAAGGCCCTGCCCTACCCGCTGTGAGCCACGGCTACTACATCTGGTACCGGGTTACCTCGGACAGTCGCGACACCGAGACCGCCATACGCGGCATGATGGCGCGCCTGTGCTGCCGTAGCGGCTGCCCGGGCCGCCTGCTGAAAAAGCTTGGCGAACCCGGCCTGTGGATGGAAGTCTACGAAGGGATTACCGATCCCGACCGCTTCACCCGGCTTCTGGCGCAAGTCGTGGACGAATACGATATCGAGATGTTCATCGACGGTCCGCGGCATACCGAGTGCTTCATCGATACGACCGCCGTCTCTGCGGCATGCCATACGGCTTGAATCAATAACAACGAGGAGCACACACCATGGCCACCCTGAAACCCGGCGAGCGCAAGCTGCAAATCCTGCAAACCCTCGCCGAGATGCTCGAATCGCCCCAGGCAGAGAAGATCACCACGGCAGCCCTCGCCGCCCGGCTACAGGTCTCCGAAGCCGCCCTGTATCGTCATTTCGCCAGCAAGGCGCAAATGTACGAAGGGTTGATCGAATTCATCGAGACCACACTGTTTGGCCTGATCAACCGTCTCACCGGCGAAGCCGGGCATGGTCTTGATCAGGCGCGCGGCATCGCCCAGTTGCTGCTCGGTTTCGCCGAAAAAAACCGGGGCATGACCCGGGTACTCATCGGTGAGGCCCTGGTCAACGAAAACGAGCGGTTGCAAGTGCGCATCAACCAACTCATGGACCGCCTGGAAGCCAGCCTGAAACAGGTGCTACGCATCGCCGCCAGCCAAAGCGAACTCGCCGAAGGCGCAGACCCCGGCGCTGCCGCCAATCTAACCCTGGCCTATATCCAGGGCCGCTGGCAGCAGTTTGTGAAAAGCGGCTTCAAACGCTCGCCGCTGGAGCTGTGGGAAGCACAGTGGGGAATCCTCTCCCGAGGATTCGCCGGCTCGTGACACAGCTCGTGGCAGTCAGCCAGTAAACATCCAGGCGATGCCGCTTTTCAGGTGGCCCACCTTGGGTGTGGTTCCACGTGAAACACCGGCAGATCAGATCAACAGCCCCAGAACGGCGACGATCATCAGCACCATCCCCACCGAGACAACGCGCCCATCGGCTTCCTGGACATTCGCTTTGACTTCGATTTGTACGCTGTCCAGCTTGATGGTCTGTGGCGTCATGGCTTCGAGTTCCATACGAAATAGGCCGTCCTGCGGAGCCTCCAGGTAAAACAGACGTTCCTTGAAAACGGGGTTGGTTTCGCTGGTGGAGCTGGCTTTGAGGGGGAATTTGGCAATGTTGAACTGGGTGCCGTCCTTGAACAAGGTCGCTGCATAGCCAACCTTGGGCGGCTGGTCCTCCGGCATGTTCGGCGCGAAGCTGCCGGTGGCGGTGAGGACGACGCCCGTTGGGGCCATGTCCGGTGTGACTCGAAATTCGCCGCTGACGAACTTGCCCTCGCGACTTTCCTTGAGCGTCAGGGTCTGGGCAGTGCGGCCGGAATAGAATTTGCCGTAGATCCAGTAGATGGGACCGATGACAAGGCCGACGAGTATGGCCAAGGCCAGGATGGTTCTCATACATTCACTCCAAAGTCTCCCGGGTCGCCATGTTCAGCTGTCGGGGCGAAATCATGGGGCCGATCCGGATTTGCGGCATTCGCATTTGTAGCTGATTTCCTGACCCGGCCGGGCGTTGCAGGCAAAGGATTGTACGCCGACACTACCGCAGATTTCGCGGCATTGCAGCTCCTTCCCGGAGCAGTAACCGGAGGGATCGTTGTTACTGAGGATTGGGTCGCTGGAACTGATCGACAAACAGCCAGCGAGGGTGACAGCGGCAAGAGCGATCAAGCTGAAGTTGCGGATCATGAGGATCTCCTTGTGGCATTAGGCTGGGTTGCCTTGGGCCATGCTCCCCGTGCGGCCGGGTGGGGTCAATGGTACACGGCTACCGCGGCTTCCAGGCGTTGAGCAGGGCTTCAATATCCGCTTCCTTGGCTGGCAGGGTAAGCGCCGCGTCGATGCGGAAGCGTTGTCTCACCTTATCCAGTGCGTGCTGGTGCGCGGCGTCGTAATAGACCAGAACCTTGACCTCCGGGCCCCATGCAGTGCAGCGAGAAGGGATTCAAGGTTGCTGACCCGATCACGAAAATCGGGTTGGAAAAAAAAGTCGGCGGCAACGACATCGGGCTTGTGCCTGCGCACGGCGGCAATCGCCTTGCGCACGGTGAATTCGCTGGTGACACTGTAGCCCAATCGCTCGTAGAGCGGCTTGAGACCGGCGTGGGCGAGAAATTCGACGACGGCGAGGAGACGGGTTGGGGGCTCGGTCATTAAATGATCAGGGGGCCGCCCGGCCCCCTTGCGGTTGTTTACAACCAGCTTACAGCGCTTCGCCGTGCTTGGCGAGGTACTCGGCAACACCATCGGTGCTGGCTTTCATGCCCACGTCGCCCTTCTTCCAGCCGGCCGGGCAGACTTCACCATGAACTTCGGTGAATTGCAGGGCGTCGATCATGCGCAGCATCTCATCGATGTTCCGGCCCAGCGGTAGGTCGTTGACCACCTGGTGGCGGACGATACCGGCCTTGTCGATCAGGAAGGAGCCGCGATAGGCGATGCCCAGCGGATGCTCGACATCAAAGGACTGGATGATGGCGTGGTTCAGGTCCGCTACCAGTGGGTACTTCACCTGGCCGATCCCGCCGTTGTTGATGGCGGTGTTCTTCCAAGCCAGGTGAGTGAAGTGCGAGTCGATGGAGATGCCGATGACCTCGACGTTGCGGTCCTGGAACTCCTTCAAGCGATGGTCGAAGGCCAGGAGTTCGGACGGGCAGACGAAGGTGAAGTCGAGCGGATAGAAGAAGATAACCGCGTACTTGTCCTTGATCTGTGCGGAGAGGGTGAAGTTCTCGTTGATGCTGTTGTCGCCCATGACGGCGATGGCGGTGAAATCGGGCGCTTGTTTACCTACGAGTACAGCCATGGTGTTTCCTTTGATATGTCAGGGTTGAAAATGCCGATACTCCTCCCCCTCGCGAGTGATCGGCGCGCCGGGAACAAACCCGGAAGGCTCGGTGAATTTACTAGAGTTATCGAAAAACCGGAACCGTTGCGTTGCAACATTTTTGTGTCAGGCGCACGAGCGACGACCGCCTATTTTTTCGCGGTGCGCTTGGCCTTGGTTTTTGTGCCGCCTTCGCTTTCGATCTTGGCGGCCTTCGCGGATAGCAGGTCGAGCGCCTCGTCGAGGGTGATTTCTTCAGGCTTGATACTCTTGGGCAGGGTCGCATTGATCTTGCCGTGCGAGACATAGGGACCATAGCGCCCCTCGCGCAGGACGACCGGCTGGCCATCCGATGGATGCGCGCCGAGTTCCTTGCCCGGACTCGCCGCACCCGCGGCGCCACCACGCCGCTGGGCAGGCATGGCCAGCACCTTCAGAGCATCGGCGAGGCTGATGTCGTAGACGCTGAAATCCTTGGGTACCGACTTGAACTTGTCGGCATGCAGCAGATAGGGTCCGAAGCGGCCGATGTTGGCGACGATAGGCAGACCGGTTTCCGGATTGACGCCCACCGAGCGCGGCAGCGACAGATATTTCAGTGCCATCGCCAGATCGGCGCCCTCGTGGGGCACATCCTTGGGCCAGCTGGCACGGCGCGGCTTGGGCGCTTTCTTGTCCTCGGGCATATCGCCGATCTGCACATACCAGCCGAATCGACCGTTGAGCAGCTTCACCGGCAAACCGGTGGCCGGATCCTCGCCGAGGATGATGTCCTCGCCGGGCGGCGGGCGATCGCCAAAGGGGCGCGTGTAATCGCACTCAGGGTAGCCGCTGCAACCAATGAACAGGCCGCGCTTGCTGGATTGCAGGAATAGCTCCTTGCCACATTTTGGGCAAGCTTCGTCGGGCAACGGGCAGCCCCGGTCGACCTTGGCCTTGGCCTCGAGTTGCCCGGAGAATTGGCCCCAGAATTCATCCATGACCGGCACCCACTCGCGCTCGCCATTGGAAATTTCGTCGAGCTCGTCCTCGAAGTGGGCGGTGAAGTCGTAATCGACATAGTCGTGGAAGTGACGCGTCAAAAACAGTTCACCAACCGGCCCATGTCGGTAGGCTTGAAGCGCTTGCGTTCGAGGATCACGTACTCGCGATCCTGCAAGGTGGATATGATGCTGGCATAGGTGGAGGGGCGACCAATGCCGTACTCTTCCAGGGTCTTGACGATACTGGCCTCGGAATAGCGCGGCGGCGGCTGGGTGAAATGCTGCTCGCCATAAAGCTTGTCGACCGGCACGGTCTCGCCTTCGGCGAGCGGCGGCAGACGCGCCTCATCGTCGCCCTCGGCGACGTCGTCCTCGTCTTCCTTGTAGACGGCGAGGAAACCGGGGAAGGCCACCGTCTGGCCGGTGGCGCGGAATAGATTGGCTTCCGACACGACGGCGATGTCGACCGCCACGGTGTCCAGTTGCGCTGGCGCCATCTGGCTGGCCAGGGCACGTTTCCAGATCATCTCGTAGAGACGGAACTGATCGTGGGTCAGGTGCTCTGCAATTTGTCCGGGGCTCGGACGATATCGGTCGGCCGAATGGCCTCGTGCGCCTCCTGGGCATTCTTGGCCTTGCTGCGGTAGACCACGGCCTCGTTGGGCAGATAGTCGGCGGCGAAGGTCTTGCCGATATATTTGCGGATGTCGGCAATCGCCTCGGTGGACAGATTTACCGAGTCGGTACGCATATAGGTGATCAGACCGACGGTACCCTTGCCGGTGTCGATACCTTCGTAGAGCTGCTGGGCGGTGCGCATGGCGCGTTCGGCGGTAAAGCCGAGCTTGCGTACGGCCTCCTGTTGCAGCGTCGAGGTGGTGAACGGCGCCGCCGGCTGGCGTTGCTTGCGCTTCTTTTCGACGCGCGCGACGCGGCCTTCCTTGGCGGCATGCAAGGCGGCGATGATTTCCTGATGGCGCGCCTCGGTCTCGACCGTGAACTGCTGCACCTTTTCGCCAGCGAACTGGCTCAGGCGGGCGCTGAATTTCTGCTTACCCTTGTGGCTGTCGAGATGCAGCGTCCAGTATTCACGCGGCTTGAAGCGCTCGATCTCTTCCTCGCGCTCGACGATCAGACGCAGCGCCGGGCTTTGCACCCGGCCGGCGGAAAGCCCCGGGCTGATCTTCTTCCAGAGCAGCGGCGACAGGTTGAAGCCCACCAGATAGTCCAGTGCCCGGCGTGCCTGCTGGGCGTTGACCAGGGCCATGGACAGCTCGCGCGGGTTCTTGACGGCGTCCTTGACGGCGCGCTCGGTGATCTCGTAGAAGACGACGCGCTTGACGATCTTCTTGTCGAGCAGCTTGCGCGACCGGAGGATCTCGGCGAGATGCCAGGCAATCGCTTCGCCTTCGCGGTCCGGGTCGGTTGCCAGGAGCACTTCGTCAGCCTTTTTCACCGCCTTGGCGATGGCTTCGACGTGTTTGCTGTTGCGCTCGATGAGTTCGTATTTCATGGCGAAGCCGGCATCGGTGTCGACGGAACCGGTCTTCGGCGTCAGGTCGCGGACATGGCCATAACTGGCCAGAACCTCGAAATCGGCGCCCAGGTATTTCTTCAACGTCTTCGCCTTCGACGGCGACTCGACGATCAATAGGCGCATGGTGTCTTAATGAATGGTAGGCGTGTAGCCGTCTTCGTCGATGCGCACCAGGTCTTCCAACCAGAGCGCATCCCCCGGACCGTGCAGGCGGGTCACCGCGAGCAAAGCAATCCATTTGATCTTGTCCGTTGAGACCTCGCTGTCGTCCAGCGCCAAGGCCCGATCCAGCACCCATTCGCGGCCTTGCGGCGTCAACAGGCCGGCATTTTCAAGGAAGGTCAGAAATCCCAAGCCTTCAGCCTCGATGCGACGCCATTCCTCGGGGGCATAGCAGCGCAGCCCCTGGGTCTCGAACATGGGCGCTTCCGCGCCGAGGTTGTCGAGTGCCGACAACCAATCCAGAGCCTGATCGATCTCCTCCGCCTCGAAACCCGCCGCCGTCAACTTGCGCGACAGCGCATCGGCATCGGGCACATGCTCGGTGACGAGATAGTTGTCGTAAAGATAAAGGAGGATATCGAACATGGTCGGGGAAAGTGGGATCTAGTACTGTCGTTGATAGAAGCCGCCTGGAACAAGCGCCACGCGGCCTTCCAATTCCAGCGTCAACAGCATGGCCGAAAGCCTATCCACCGTCAAGCCGGAGCGGCCGACCAGCTCGTCCAGGCTGCAGGGTGTGCTGTCCAGCAGCGACAAAACGCCCTCGTCACCTGCCAGCTCGCCGTTTGCGGCTGGCTCGGTGCGGCGAGCCCGCGTTGGTGCCCACGTGCCGCGCAACTCTTCGAGGATGTCCTCGGCCGACTCGACCAGCTTGGCGCCCTGGCGGATCAATTGGTGACAACCCTTCGCCAACGGCGAATGGATTGAACCGGGGATGGCGAAGACGTCCCTTCCTTGTTCGCCGGCGAGACGCGCGGTAATCAATGAACCCGATTGCGGCGCCGCCTCGACTACCAGCACACCCAAGGCCAGACCGCTGATGACCCGGTTGCGCCTGGGGAAATGGCCGGGCTTGGGCGACGTACCCAGGGCGAACTCGGAGACCAGTGCGCCACCGGTAGTCAGGCGATGCGCCAGATCGCGGTTCTTCGCCGGGTAGACCCGATCCAGGCCGGTGCCGACGACGGCGACACCGCTGCCGTTGCCGGCCAGGCCACCGTCATGGGCGGCGGTGTCGATGCCCTCGGCCAGGCCGCTGACGATGGTCAGGCCGGCCTCCGCCAGATGTTGCGCGAAGGCAGCGGCATCGCGCCGGCCCTGGGGCGTGGCGTTGCGGCTGCCGACAATGGCCAGCATGGGCCGGTGCAAAACCTCAGGCGCGCCTTTGACGTACAGCCAGGCGGGTGCCCCGGTAAAGCGTTGAGCAGCGGCGGATACGCGGGATCGATGCAGGTAATGAAGTGGGCATCGGGACTGTCCAGCCAGGCGTTGACCGCCTCCGGCATGGCCGTGTCGGCAGCGCGGACAACCTGGTCAGCCAATTTGTCGCCGATCAGGTCGCGCAGAACGACCGAAGGCGCGGCAAAGATGGCTTTGACATCGCCAAATTCATCCAGCAAACGACGTACCCCATCCGCACCCAGCCCCGGAATCGCTTCCAGGGCGAACCAGTAGCGGGCGTCAGCGGGACTAGGCAACTGGGTGCAGGGGCAAGTCAGGGATTGCGGACGCTGTCCAGCAGGTAGATCGGGCCGGCCGACTCCATGACCAGGGCGTAGGACACCTTGTCGAAGACGCGGTAGACCATGACCAGCCCCGCCCGGACATCGGGCAGCTTGATCGGCGGTTGCGGCCGGCAGTGTGGCTCGTAGACCTCCTTCGGATCGAAGGGTTGGTCGTAGGACACGGACTTGCCGTGCTTCAGACAACCAATATCCATATAGGCCCACTTCTGCTTGGCGGCCTCGGGTGTGCAATCGACCATCTCGGTTGCCGGATCATAGTTGGTGTTGGGCGCGAGGCTGGCACCTTCCTTGAGGCATTTACCATCGGCATAGCGCCAACCGCGCCGACCATCGGCGTAGGGCTGGAAGAAAAAGTCGAACGGATCGATGAAATCCAGCACCTCTTCCCAGAAATTCTTGTATACGACGGTTTCCTTGCGGTGTACGGCCAGCTCGCTGGCACGGTGTTTCGAAGCCTGTGCGTCCGGTTTGCCACCGATGGTCCTGCCAGGTCGAAACACCGCCAGGACATTGCCGGGTACCAGGCCGTCGGCACGGCCCTTGTTCAGCACCACGGTTGCGTAGCGTGCCGTGGCATTGACCCCGCCATAGGCCGAGATGATTTTGCCGTCGATGGCGCCGGCAGGCGCGCGCGGCACCATGCCGGACAATTCGGTGGTGGATGCCGGTAACAGGCGGTCACCCTTGAGGATCTCCATCGAGGCACGCTCGATTTTCAGGGTCTGAGGCATGCCCTGGACGACGGTGGTGGCATCGCCGACATGAATCGCCTCCCTGCCCAGGACACACCGGTGTCCGGGTCGATAAGATCGGCACCCGGGCGGACAATCGACCAGTTGACGGTATAGCCATCACCTTGGGTGGCATAGGCCGTGTCGCCCAGCATCAGCAGGACGCGGTCATCGTCGGCGCCGAGGATACGCGGCAGCATCGGCAGCCTTTCCGCGTCAATCACGCCCGCCTGAGCGATAAAGGGCGCGATGGCCTCGGGCGGCAGCGCCGGAATGGCGTCGGACTGGTTCGGAATGGGCTCGCCGTGAATGCGCGGGCTTAACTTGACGGTCTGTATCTTGGCGAAACGCGGGCCGTCCGGCGTCATGATCAGGTAGACGACGTCGCCTGGATAGATCAGGTGCGGATTCTTGATCTCCGCCTTGTTGACCTGCCAGAGTTCCGGCCATTTCCAGGGCGTCTTGAGGAATTTCGCGGAAATATCCCAAAGCGTATCGCCCTTGACGACGACATGGCGGTCCGGGGCATCGTCGCGCAGCTTGACCGTATCGGCCAGAACCGGGAACGCGACAGCCAGGGATAGGATCAGAGCGGAAATACGCATAGGCCTACCTTTATCAATGGGGGTTTCCGAGTACGGCTTATATAATGCATAAATATTATGTCTCAGGTCTAACTTAAACCAATTTGTGAAACTTTGCATCTAAATGGCCTTGTTGCAGATACTTCATTATCCCGATCCTCGCCTGCACACCGTCGCAAAACCTGTCGACCAGGTGGATGACTCCATACGCCGACTTGCCGTGGATATGGCCGAAACCATGTACGCCGCGCCGGGCATTGGTCTGGCCGCGACCCAGGTCGACCGGCATGTGCGACTCATTGTCGTCGATGTCAGCGAAACCCATAACGAATTGAAGGTTTTCATCAATCCGGAGATTCTGGAAAAGAGCGGCGAGGCCGTACGTGAGGAAGGCTGCCTTTCCGTACCCGGTATCTATGACAAAGTGACGCGCGCCGAGCATATCCGGGTGCGCGCCCTGGGCCTCGACGGCCAGCCTTTCGAACTGGAAACCGACGGACTGCTGGCCATCTGCATCCAGCACGAGATCGATCACCTGCGCGGCAAAGTGTTCGTCGAATACCTCTCCCGCCTGAAGCAGAGCCGCATCAAACTCAAGCTGAAAAAACAGCAACGGGAAAACATGTGAAGGACGCGTCCCGTCAGAATCACACGGCGCAACGCACACTTCGCCCCCAATGAGAGTCGTCTTCGCCGGCACCCCGGAATTCGCTGCGCAAGCGCTATCGGCACTTATCGTGGCGGGGCATGACATTCCTCTGGTGCTCACCCAGCCCGACCGGCCCGCCGGACGCGGCATGAAGCTCAAGATGAGCCCGGTGAAGGAAACCGCCCTGACCCATGGCCTGAACGTCGGCCAACCGGAGTCCCTGAAACCGGCAAGCGCGCGGCAAGCCATCGTCGACGCGCAAGCCGATCTGATGGTGGTTGCCGCGTATGGGCTGATCCTGCCTCAGGCGGTGCTGGATATTCCCAAGCTGGGCTGCGTCAATATCCATGCCTCGCTTCTGCCCAGATGGCGCGGCGCGGCACCGATCCAGAGAGCCATCGAGGCAGGCGACACCGAGACCGGCATCACTCTGATGCAGATGGATGCCGGCCTGGATACTGGCGACCTCCTCAGCCTGCATCCGCTGGCCATCGCCGCCACCGACACGGCGGGCAGCCTGCACGACAAACTGGCGGTTCTGGGCGCCGAATGCATCGTCGAACTCCTGCCCAGATTGGCGCGCGGCGAGGTCCGCCCCACCCCTCAGCAGTCGGCACTAACGACCTATGCCGCCAAAATAACGAAGGAAAATGCGCGCCTCGACTGGAATCGCTCGGCCCTGGAACTCGACCGGCAAATCCGTGCCTTCAACCCGTTTCCGGGTGGGCAAACCTGGCTGCATGGCGAACCTCTGAAGATCTGGCACGCCACTCCGGGCGGTGGCGACGGCACCCCGGGCAAAATCCTGTCGGTCTCTCCGTCCGGGATACACGTCGCCTGCGGCACGAACGCATTGACCCTCCTCGAATTGCAGCAAGCCGGCGGCAAGCGCTTGCCGGTCGCGGCCTTTCTGGCGGGCCACCCACTGCAACCCGGTGACTGGTTTGGCCAGACCGATTGAATTATTCGTGCCGCACGCCATCTATAGCGCGTTGCTAACAGGAGGTAACGATCATGCTGAATAACTGGTTCAAGACGACTCTGCTGATGGCGGCCATCGTCGCGCTGTTCGGCGTCGTTGGCATGCTGCTGGGGGGCCAACAGGGGATGGTTATCGCCCTGCTGTTCGGTGGCGCGATCAATCTCTGGGCCTACTGGAATTCGGACAAGGCCGTCCTGCGCATGTACAACGCTCAGGAGCTGGACAACCAATCCGGCCACGATTTCTACAACATGGTGCGCGAACTGAGCCAGCGCGCCGGCCTGCCCATGCCGCGCGTCTACATCGTCGACGAGCCCCAGCCGAATGCCTTCGCCACGGGACGCAACCCGGAGCATGCCGCGGTCGCGGCGACCACCGGCATCCTGCGCATGCTCACGGCACGCGAACTGCGGGGTGTCATGGCGCATGAACTGGCGCATGTAAAAAATCGCGACACCTTGATCTCGACCATCTCGGCGACTGTCGCCGGGGCCATTTCCGCGCTGGCCCAGTTCGGCATGTTTTTCGGTGGCGGCGACCGTGAACGGCCCAACATGATCGTCCAGTTGATCATCATGTTCCTGGCGCCCATCGCCGCCATGCTCATCCAGATGGCCATTTCGCGTGCCCGCGAGTTCGGCGCCGACCGCGGCGGCGCGGAGATCTCCGGCGATCCCGAGGCACTCGCCTCGGCGTTGCGCAAAATCGAGGCCCATGCCCGGGGAACGCCCATGGACGCTGCCGAGATGCACCCGGAAACAGCGCAGATGATGATCATCAACCCGCTTTCCGGCGGCGACCTGCAAGGCCTGTTCCGCACGCATCCAGCCACGGAAGAGCGCGTCCAGCGCTTGCTCGAATACGCCCGGAACGGCCTTTGAACGTGTCCCGGCCGGCCACACCCCGATATCCCGCGGCCTCCCGCCCGGTTGCTTCGGCGCGCGAGCTGGCCGCCGATCTGGTCAACGCCGTCCTTCTTGACGGACAAAGCCTGACCCTGGCCATGGAGCGCGCCCGGCGCGGTCACCCGGAGGCCCGGACCATCGCCGCCGCCCAGGATCTGGCCTATGGCATCCTGCGCCATCTGGGGCGCCTCGGTTTTTACCTCGACCAACTACTGGAGCGACCCCTACAGCCCACCGAACTTCAGGGCCTGCTGCTGGTCGGTCTATACGAACTCGATCGTGGCGAGACCCCCGCCTATGCCGCTGTCAACGAAGCCGTCGAGCAGGCGGCCCGGCACTATCCCCGGGCGCGTGGCCTGGTCAACGGCGTGCTGCGCTCCTTCCAGCGGCGGCGGAACGATCTGGTTCAGGCGGCGGCGGGCGATCCGGAAGCGCGGCACAATTTCCCGGTCTGGTGGCAAGAACGCCTGGCAGCCGAGTACCCCGAGCAGTGGGTCGGCCTCCTGGCGACCATGAACCTGCATCCCCCCATGACGCTGCGCGTAAACCCGCGCCAGGGTAGCGTTGCCGACTACGCCAAGCGCCTGCTGGATGCCGGGATCGACGCACGGCCAATGGGTGAGTATGCACTTACCCTCGCCAAACCTATCCCCGTTCATGACCTGCCCGGCTTTGCCGAAGGTTCGGTATCGGTGCAAGACCTGGGCGCCCAATACGCCGAGGGCCTCCTGGATATCGCCGATGGCATGCATGTACTCGATGCCTGTGCCGCGCCAGGCGGCAAAACCGCGCACATCCTGGAATGCCATGACGTCGACCTGCTCGCCCTGGACAGCGATGCCAGGCGCCTGGAGCGCGTCACCGGCAACCTGAAGCGGCTCGGGCTCAACGCCAAAGTGGCCGTCGGCGATGCCGGCACGCCGAAGCCCTGGTGGGACGGACGGGCTTTTGAGCGAATTCTCCTGGATGCGCCCTGCACGGCATCCGGTGTAGTACGCAGGCATCCCGACGGGAAATGGCTGAAGCGTCCCGAGGACGCAACACACCTTGCGACCGCACAAGCGCGTTTGCTGGATGCCGTTTGGCCCTTGCTCGGGCGCGGTGGTAAATTGCTGTACGCCACATGCAGCCTGTTCCGTGAAGAAAACGAATCCCAGGCCGAGCATTTTCTCCGACGCCACGACGATGCGCGGCGGGAAACGTTGAACCTCCCGGGTGGCCAGGGTGGCCAACTGTTACCGAGCAGCGACCACGACGGCTTCTTCTATGCGCGCTTCGTCAAGACGTGAGTTTCTTAAACTCGCGCTATGCCTACCCCTGGCGACCATGCTGCCGGTGGTCGGACGCGCCTCGGACGAGCCGATCCAGTTGTTGCGCGCCGAACTGGTGCTACGTGGCGAGGCCTACAGCCTGCTTGGCGGCTATCAACTAAAGCTGTCCCCGGCCATGACGGACGCCCTGGAGCGCGGGGTACCTCTGCATTTTGTGCAGCTGTTCGAGGCCGACCGGCCCAGGGACTTCTGGCTCTCCGAAGACGTCGCCGACCTGCGCCGCGTCCTGCGGCTTTCCCACAATGCCCTGCTGCGCAACTATCAGATCAGCAGTGGCGGCAATGTGCGCACGTTCGACACCTTGTCACATGCGCTCCAGACCCTGGGCGCTCTGGATGACTGGCATGTCTTCGACAAGAAGGCCGTGCAACATAAATTTCTGTACCAGGCGCGGGTGCGCATGTACCTGGACACCTCGCTCCTGCCGAAACCACTCCAGATCAATGCCTTCACGTCGAATCGCTGGGATCTCGATTCCGATTGGCGCGAATGGTCCTTCAAACCCTGATGGGCTGACCGACGCCTCAATCAAGGTAGTTCCGGGAGAAGGACGGCATGCATAACATTGTCATTGGTAGTTTGCTCCTCGGTGCCGGCCTCATCGTCCTGTTGTCCCTGGGCGCCTCGAACACCGAACTCTTCGCCGCCAACCTGCCATTGCTGCTCGGTCTGACCGCGCTCGCCGCCCTGGGCCTGGCGATACTTTTCGGCTATCAGGTCTACAGCCTGTTGCGTCGGGTACGGGCCGGTGTGTTCGGCTCCCGCCTCACCGCCCGGTTGTTCTGGACCCTCGGCCTGATGTCGCTGATACCGGGCTTGATCGTCTATGGCGTCTCGGTGCAATTCATCGTCACGTCGATTGAATCCTGGTTTGACGTGCGTGTCGAACAAGCGCTGGAAAGCGGCCTGGCGCTTGGCCAATCGGCGTTGGAGCATCTGGAGCGGGATCACGTCAAGAAAGCCGAGTTGATCGCCCAGCAACTTTCCGAGATTCCCCCTGTACTGCACATCAACCGCCTGAACAGCTTGCGCGAAGGGGTCGGCTTGCGCCAGATATCCCTGTTCGATGCCGATGGCCGCCTGCTCGGGTTTGCCTCCGGCGACAAGGCCGACTTGCTGCCCAGCGCGCCCGAACGCGATGCCATCTGGCAAGCACGCCTGCAACAGCCCTGGTCGCGCATCGAGCAAAGCGAAGACGGCAAGTCCTTGGTCATTCGGGTCGTGGTCCCGGTCAATCTGGTCAGTCTCAGCGAAACCCTCCGCCTGCTCCAAATCACCCAACCGGTACCAGCCAAGCTATCGGAAGACGCACAAAGCGTCGAAATGACGCATCGCGCCTACCAGGAACTGGCGGTCTCCAAGTTGGGACTCAAGCGCTTGTACGGACTATCCCTCACCCTCACCCTGGCGCTGACCCTGTTCGCCTCGCTGGCCATCGCCTTCATCCTCTCGGAACGTCTGGCGGCGCCCCTACGCGCCCTGGCGCGCGGTACCCGCGCCGTCGCCCGGGGTGATTTCTCCCAGGTACAAGCCAGCGCCCGCAAGGATGAGCTGGGCATGCTCACCCACTCCTTCAACCGCATGACCCAGCAGCTCTCCGACGCGCGCGCGACGGCTGAGCAAAGCCGCAACCAATTGGCGGAAACCAAGAACTACCTGGAAAGCATTCTCGGCAGCGTCAGCACAGCGGTGGTGACCCTCGACCGCGATCTACGCATACACATGGTAAATCCGGCCGCCGCGGCGATCCTCGGGGTCGACGCCGAGGCACTTCAGGGCGTGCCGCTGCGTGAATGTGGCCCGCCCGAGAGCAGTCTGTGCCGCTTTGGTTTGCATATGGATCAACACTTCCGCGATCACGTTTCGCAACCCTGGCGCGAACAGATCGAACTCGCCACCGAAACCGGCATGCGCCAACTGCTGGCCCGTGGCACCCCCCTGACCGCCGGGGAGTATCCGGAATTCGCACTGGTCTTCGACGACATCACCCAGCTACTCCAGGCCCAGCGCGATGCCGCCTGGGGCGAGGTGGCCCGGCGTATGGCGCACGAGATCAAGAACCCGTTGACGCCGATCCAGCTATCCGCCGAGCGTTTGCAAGTCAAGCTGGAAGATAAACTCGAACCAGCCGAGCGCCAGATCCTGATGCGTCCACCGAAACCATCGTCAATCAGGTCGAGTCGATGAAAACCTGGTCAACGCCTTCTCGCAGTATGCCCGTCTACCGAGCCCGAGGATTGTCTGGGTCGACCTGAACCAACTGATCGGCGAGGTCCTGTCGCTCTATGAAGACACCCTGCCGGTCAACGCCCACCGGGGCGGAGGGCCTGCCCAAGGTCGGCGCCGACCCGTCGCTGTTACGCCAGGTTCTAGTCAACCTGTTCAAGAACGCCCAGGAGGCGATGGCGGAAAGCCTCGACGCGCATATCGATGTGACTACCCGACTTGAGGCCGAAACAGTCATACTATGTATTGAAGACAATGGCCCCGGCTTCCCGGACAGTCTGATGAGTCGCCTCTTCGAGCCATATGCGACGAACAAGCCGAAAGGCACGGGGCTGGGTCTGCCCATCGTCAAGAAGATCATTGAAGAGCATCATGGCAGCATCGAGGTACGCAATTTGACACCCAAGGGGGCAGGTGTGTGCATCAGATTACCCGTGACGGCGCAGGAGAATGGGGATGAGTGAAATCCTGGTGGTGGACGACGAACCCGGTATTCGTGACCTGTTGAAGGAAATACTGGAAGACGAAGGCTATGAGGTGCGTCTCGCCGAGAATGGCGAGGAGGCGCGCGCCGCGCGTCTTGAAAAAGCACCCGACCTGGTTCTGCTGGATATCTGGATGCCGGATGTCGACGGCCTGTCGCTCCTCAAGGAATGGGTCAGCGACGAGTTGCTCACCATGCCGGTGGTGATGATGTCCGGCCACGGCACGATCCACACCGCGGTTGAAGCCACGCGCCTGGGCGCTTTCGACTTCCTGGAAAAACCGGTCCCCTACAAAAAACTCCTGGCGACCGTGGCAACGGCCCTCAATAGCCGTCCTAACCGGACCGCCAGACCCGTGTCCCTGGACCCGCTGGGCAACGGCGAGGCGATCGCGCAACGCCTGCGCCAGGCGGCCCAATCGAATGCCCCCATTCTGCTCAGCGGCGAGGCCGGCACCAGCGCCGAATTGTGTGCCCGCTTCATGCAGGTTCCCGGGACGACCTTTCTGGCTCCGGACGATCACTCGCCACTGTCCGAAAATCCACTGGACTGGTTACAGAAAAGTAAAGGCGGCATGCTCTTCCTGCGCGACATCGGCAAGCTCACCCCGCTGCAGCAGAAAGGACTGTTGCTGCTCATCGCCAAGCGTGGTGAATACGGCGTCAAGGTCGTCTGCGCGAGCAGCGATAACCTGGCGCAAATGGCTGGCGACAATCAGTATTCGCGCGACCTGTTCAATACCCTGTCGCACGTTGCCGTGCGCATCCCTTCCTTGCGCGAACACCGTGAAGATATCGCGCCGCTTGCCGAGGCAGCCCTCAAGGAAGCCGCCGAGACCCAGGGTCTCGGCGCAAAACGGTTCACCCAGGTGGCGCTTGAACGCCTGAGCAAGCACGACTGGCCCGGCAATATGGAAGAACTGCGTGCCCTGGCCAACAACCTGGCGATTACCTGCCTGGTCGATGAAATCGGCCTCGCCGAGGTTGAAGCGGTACTGGGCAGTGCCACCAAGGCAAATGCCGGCGCCCTCACCCATCTTTTCGGCCTGCCCATCAAGGAGGCCCGCGATGCCTTCGAGAAGGCCTATCTCGAATGCATGCTCGACGAGTGTGGCGGCAGCATCACCAAGGTGGCCGACCGGTCTGGCCTGGAGCGCACGCACCTGTACCGGAAACTCAAGCAACTCGGCGTAAAATCGCACTCCCGCAACGAAGCTTGACGCTTGCGCGTTTCCGTCGCTTCGAGCCATTCCCGGAGACCTCTTGAAGATCATCATCCTTGGAGCCGGCCAGGTCGGCTCAAATCTTGCCGAACATCTGGTGCGGGAAGGCAACGACCTGACGGTCATCGACGTCGACGCGGATAAACTCGCCGAACTCCAGGACCGTTTCGACCTGCGCACCGTCTGCGGCCAGGCCTCGCACCCCGCCATCCTGCGCCAGGCGGGTGCCGAGGACGCGGACATGCTGGTGGCGGTAACGCTCAACGACGAAACCAACATGGTGGCCTGCAAACTGGCCAGCACCCTGTTCAATATCCCCACCAAGATCGCCCGCATCCGTTCCACGGACTACATGAACTACCCACAGTTGTTCAATGCCGAACATTTCGGCGTGGATCATGTCATCGCCCCAGAGCAGGAGATCACCGACTACTTACGGCGCCTGATCGATTATCCGGAAGCCTTGCAGGTGGTGGATTTCGCCGATGGCCGCATCCGTCTGGTCGCGGTACGGGCGCAAGGCGGCTTCATGGTCGGGCACGAATTGAAGCATCTGCGTGAGCACATGCACCTGTTTTTCCGGGAGCAGAAGGCCATACACCATCTTGACGCCCGAATCGCGGCTATCTACCGCCAGGACCGGGCGATCATCCCCGAGGGCAACACCATCATCCAGGAAGGCGATGAAGTCTTTTTCCTGGCGGCGACCGAAAATATCCGCGCCGTTATGAAAGAGATGCACCATACCGATGCCAGCGTGCGCCGGGTGATGATCGCCGGCGGCGGCAATATCGGCCGACGCCTGGCGCGCAGCCTGGAACAGACCTATCAGGTGAAACTCATCGAGGAGAACAAGAAGCACGCCGCCAAGCTGTCCGAGGAACTCAGCAATACCTTGGTCCTGGCCGGCAACGCCACCGACGAGGCGCTGCTCGCGCAGGAGAACATCGAGGATATCGACGTATTCTGCGCCCTGACCAACGACGACGAGGACAACATCATGTCGTCGCTGCTCGCCAAGCGCCTCGGCGCGAGGAAAGTGATCTCCCTGATCAACCGTTCCACCTATGTCGATCTGCTGCAGGGCGGCGAAATCGACATCGCCCTGTCACCGGCCCAAGCCACCATCGGCCCGCTGCTGACCCACATCCGGCGCGGCGACATGACCGTGGTGCATAGTTTGCGGCGCGGCGCGGCCGAGGCCATGGAGGTCGTCGTACATGGCGATACCAAGTCCTCGAAACTGATCGGCCGCAGTCTCGAAGAAATCACCCTGCCCGAAGGCGTCTCCATCGGTGCCATCCTGCGTGGCGACGAGGTGATCATCGCTCACCACGATACCCGAATCGTTGCCGAGGACCACCTGATCATTTTCGTCCCCAACAAACGCATGATCGCCAAAGTCGAAAAGTTGTTCCAGGTCGGCTTCGGCTTTTTCTGAGTCAGGACGAACCATGCTTGGCGTCATCTATGTACTCAGCCCCATCGTCTTCATCTTCGGCCTGATCATGCTGGTGCCGCTGGGTGTGGCCGCCTGGTATCAAGACGCGGCCATATACGCCTATGACGAGTCGGTGGCCATCACCCTGGCCGTCGGCGCACTGACTTGGCTGCTGACCCGCTCGTACAAACGGGAGATGAAGACCCACGACGGTTTTCTCATCGTCGTCCTGACCTGGACACTGCTGCCGGCGTTCGCCACGCTCCCCTTGATGTTCTACCTGGACACATCGTTCACCGACGCCTATTTCGAAACCGTTTCGGGCATGACCACGACAGGCGCCACGACTTACACCGGCCTGGATCATCTACCGCCCTCGATCAACCTGTGGCGGCATCTGCTCAACTGGATCGGCGGCATGGGCATCATCGTGCTCGCGGTCGCCATCCTGCCGCTGCTGGGCATCGGCGGTCGCTCCATGTTCAAGGCGGAAACCCCCGGGCCGATGAAGGACAGCAAGTTGACGCCGCGCATCGCTCAAACCGCCAAGGCGCTCTGGTTGGTGTATGCCGGAATTACCTTGGCTTGCGCAGTCGCGCTGTACCTGGCCGGCATGAGCTGGTTCGACGCGGTCTGCCATTCGTTCTCAGCCATGTCCTTGGGCGGGTTTTCCACGCACGACGCCAGCATCGGATTCTTCAACTCGGTGCCGGTCGAAGTGACGTTATCCATTTTTGAGATTATCGCCGCCGGTAACTTCGCCACGTACTTCCTGATGCTCCAGGGGCGCAGTCCGCGCACCTACCTGAACGACAACGAGATGATGAGCATGCTCGCCCTGTTGCTGCTCAGCGTTCTTGGGGTCTCAGTATTTCTCTGGCTGCAAGGCACCTACGCCGATCTTGCCACCGCCGTGCGCTACGCCAGTTTCAACCTGATCACCATCGCCACCGACTGTGGCTATGCCAATACCGACTTCGGCCAGTGGCCGATCTTTGCGCCGATGTGGATGCTGTTTCTGAGCTCCATCCTGGCCTGTTCCGGTTCGACCGGGGGCGGCGCCAAGATGGTCCGCACCTTGATCCTGGCCAAACAGGCGACCCGCGAGATGGCCCGCCTGCTGCACCCCAATGCCCTCATGCCGGTGAAGCTCGGTGGCCAGGTCATTGAGAACAAGGTGGTTTTTTCGGTCCTGGCCTTCATCTTTCTGTACTTCATGACCGTGGCCATGCTGACCTTCCTGCTATTGCTCTCGGGCCTCGACTTCATATCCGCCTTCTCCGCCATCATCGCCTGCATCAACAATGCCGGTCCTGGCCTGGGCGTGGTCGGTCCGGCGGGCAACTATGGCGGGCTGAGTGATTTCCAAACCTGGGTATGCACCGTCGCCATGCTCGCGGGCCGCCTGGAAATCCTCACCTTGCTGATCATCTTCACCCCAGGCTTCTGGAAAAAATGAGCGCTCTGGACACCTTCGAGAAGATGCTTGCCGCCGGCAAGGATTCCGCCATGCTGCGCTACAGCCTGGGCAATGAATATCTCAAGGCCGGCCGGCCGTCTGATGCGGCAGCGCATCTGGAAGCGGCGACACGCCACGATCCCGGTTATTCCGCTGCCTGGAAGCTGCTCGGCAAGGCCTGGGCCGAAGCCGGTGCGACGCAAGCGGCGCTCGATGCCTATACGCGCGGCATCGCCGTGGCAGAAGGCAAGGGCGACATCCAGGCCGCCAAGGAGATGAAAGTTTTCGCCAAACGCCTGGAGAAGCAGTTGTCCGGGAGCGCGTGACGCGCGCCGGGCCTTGGGCTAACATCAGCAATCATTGATATTCGACAGGAGTTTGTCATGGCACGCATGGTGCAATGTGTGAAGCTGGGCCGCGAGGCCGAAGGCATGGATTTCCCGCCCTATCCCGGCGACCTGGGCAAGCGTCTATTCGAAGGCGTTTCGAAAGAGGCCTGGCAGGGCTGGGTTCGCTTGCAGACCATGATCATCAACGAGAACCGCCTCAATCTGGCCGATGCCCAGCATCGCAAATACCTGATGGAACAGGCTGAAAAATATTTCTTCGGCGATGGCGTCGGCGCCCCCGAAGGCTTCAGGCCGTGAGCGACGACAAAACCACCCATTTCGGTTACAAAACGGTCGCCGAAAACGAAAGGCGCAAAGGTCGCCGAAGTCTTCCATTCCGTAGCCAACCGTTACGACGTCATGAACGATCTGATGTCGGCGGGTCTGCACCGGGTCTGGAAGCGCTTCCTGCAACTCAAGGCGAATGTCCGCCCCGGCTACCGCTGCCTGGACATCGCCGGCGGTACCGGCGACATCTCCCGCCTGCTGGCCAGGGACGCCGGTCCCAGCGGCCAGGTCTGGCTCACCGACATCAACGGCTCGATGCTCGGTGTCGGTCGCGACCGCATGCTCGACGCGGGCATGATGCTGCCCGTGGCACAGTGCGACGCCGAAAAACTACCTTTCCCGGACGGCTATTTCGATCTGGTGACGGTGGCCTTCGGCCTGCGCAACATGACCCACAAGGACGCGGCCCTGGCGGAGATGCGCCGTGTCCTGAAGCCGGGCGGCAAGTTGATGGTGCTGGAGTTCTCCAAGGTCTGGAAGCCCCTGGCGCCGGTCTACGACGCGTATTCCTTCCAGGTGTTGCCGCGCATCGGCGAACTGGTCACCAAGGATGCCGAAAGCTACAAATACCTCGCCGAATCGATCCGCATGCACCCAGACCAGGAAACCCTGAAGGCGATGATGCAGGAGGTCGGCTTCGGCAAGGTCGATTACCACAACCTGACGATGGGCGTGGTGGCCTTGCACATCGGATATCGCCTCGCTTGAGGCCGGGTTCAGCGAATGAGCTTGTCGAGTTTGCCTGTCTTGCCATCCCAGGCGTCGGCGTCCGGCAGCGGCGCCTTCTTTTCGACGAGGACCGGCCAGGCGCGGGCCAGCTCGGCGTTAAGCTGGATACAATGCTGTTGATCAGCGGGTACGTCGTCCTCGGCGAAGATGGCTTCGGCCGGGCACTCGGCGACGCATAGGGTGCAATCGATGCATTCCTCGGGGTCGATCACCAGGAAGTTCGGGCCTTCGTGGAAACAGTCCACCGGGCAGACATCGACACAGTCGGTATATTTGCAGTTGATACAATTTTCGGTCACTACATAAGTCATGCGCTTTCCTCTGTCAGGCTTTTTCGCTAGGATAGCGGCGTTTTCCCGATTGGCCAATCAAACCCGCAGGCCAAGCGATCCTTATCTTCCCATGTGAGGTTCCCACGATGAGCGAACATATCCATTACGTAACCGACGACACTTTCGAACAGGAAGTCCTGCAGTCCACCATGCCGGTCCTGGTCGATTACTGGGCGGACTGGTGCGGCCCCTGCAAGATGATCTCGCCGATTCTCGACGAGGTGGCCAAGGAATACACCGGTCGTCTCAAGGTGTGCAAGCTCAACATCGACGAGAATCAGGCGACGCCACCCAAGTACGGTATCCGCGGCATCCCGACGCTGATGGTGTTCAAGAACGGCAATGTCGAAGCCACCAAGGTCGGCGCCCTGTCCAAATCGCAATTGACGGCTTTTGTTGACAGCAACATCTGATCTTCGCTAGTCTGTATTCCGCCCGGCGTCTCCGCCGGGCGTCCAATCCCTCCCTGAAGAAGCTCCCACGGCCCCCGCGCCGCACTCCCCACTCTATCCAAGCACCATGCAATTATCCGAACTGAAGCAGTTACACGTCAGCCAGCTCCTCGAGATGGCCGAAGCCGATGGCATCGAAAACGCCAACCGCATGCGCAAGCAGGAGTTGATCTTCGCCCTGCTGAAGAGCAAAGCCAAGAAAGGGGAGAGCATCTACGGCGATGGCGCCCTGGAAATCCTGCCCGACGGCTTCGGCTTCCTGCGCTCGGCGGACACCTCTTACCTCGCCAGCCCCGACGACATCTACATCTCGCCGTCCCAGGTGCGCCGTTTCAACCTGCACACCGGCGACACCATCGAAGGCGAGATCCGTACCCCCAAGGAGGGCGAGCGCTACTTCGCCCTGACCAAACTGGACAAGGTCAACGGCGGCCCGCCGGAAGACCTGAAGCACAAGATCCTGTTCGAGAACCTGACACCCCTGTTCCCGAACGAGCCGTACAAACTGGAACGCGAGATCAAGGCCGAGGAAAACCTGACCGGCCGGATCATCGACATCATTTCGCCCATCGGCAAAGGCTCGCGCGGCTTGATCGTCGCCCCGCCGAAATCCGGCAAGACGGTGATGCTGCAACACATCGCCCACTCCATCTCCGCAAATCATCCCGACGCGATGCTGATCGTCCTGCTGATCGACGAGCGCCCGGAAGAAGTCACCGAGATGCAGCGTACGGTACGCGGCGAAGTCGTCGCCTCGACCTTCGACGAGCCGGCCAGCCGCCACGTCCAGGTCGCCGAGATGGTCATCGCCAAGGCCAAGCGCCTGGTCGAGCACAAGAAGGATGTGGTCATCCTGCTCGACTCGATCACCCGCCTGGCGCGCGCCTACAACACCGTCCAGCCGACCTCCGGCAAGGTGCTCACCGGCGGCGTCGACGCCAACGCCCTGCAAAAGCCCAAGCGCTTCTTCGGCGCGGCGCGCAACATCGAGGAAGGCGGCAGCCTGACCATCATCGCCACCGCCCTGATCGACACCGGCTCGCGCATGGACGACGTCATCTACGAAGAATTCAAGGGCACCGGCAATCTGGAAATTCACCTCGACCGACGCATGATGGAAAAACGGGTCTACCCGGCGATCAACGTCAACCGCTCCGGCACCCGCAAGGAAGAACTGCTCATCGACCCCAGTGTCCTGCAAAAGATCTGGGTGCTGCGCAAGCTGCTCTACCCCATGGACGACCTCGAAGCGATGGAATTCCTCGTCGACAAGGTGCGTGCCACGAAGGACAACAACGCCTTCTTCGACAGCATGCGCCGCGGCTGATTCACCACGCGTCACCCTGGCGTACGCCGGGGTCCAAGCCCAACTCAACAGGCCCGCGCAAGCGGGCTTGTCTTTTACGGCGGCGTGGCGCGTCGGTGTCTGTGACGCATCCTCCAAGCGGGGTGGCTACAATAGTTCCACTGTATACCTCCAGGGGAGACCACCATGACCGAACCGCTCGCGGTCCTCGACCAAGCCCAATCGACCGCCCTTACCCTGGCCATCCAGTTCGGCCCGAAGCTGCTGGTGGCCTGCCTGATCCTCATCCTGGGGTTCTATGTCGCCCGCTGGCTGAGTCGCATGAGTCAGCGCCTGTTCGCACGTCTGGATCTGGATCCGACGACGACGCAGTTGCTCGAACGCACGGTGCGTATCATCGTGTTCGGGCTGTTCCTGATCATGGCCCTGCAAAATCTGGGCGTGGAATTACTGCCGCTGATCGCCGGCCTGGGCATCGCCGGAGCCGGCGCGGCCCTGGCCATGCAGGGCGTGCTGAGCAACCTGGCGGCCGGCCTGACCATCATCTTCACGCGGCCGTTCCGGGTCGGCGACTACATCTCCATCGCTCACGAGGAAGGCGAGGTCGGGACGATCACCCTGTTCAGCACGACACTGAGCCACCCGGACCTGTCGCGCGTGGTCATCCCGAACCGGAAGATCGCCGGCGAAATCCTGCATAACTACGGACGCATCCGCCAACTGAACGTCCACGTCGGCGTGGCCTATGGCACGGATATGAATCGCGCCATCGCCAGCATCGAGGAACTTCTGCATGCCAACCCAAAGATTCTGGCCGATCCAGCGCCCTTGATCCAGGTCGCGACCCTGGCTGATTTCTCGGTGACCATCGCCGTCAAACCCTGGGTCAAGGTGCCCGACTACCCCGCGGCCATCGGCGAGGTCAACCAGGCCATCCTGGAAAATTATCGGGCGCGGGGCATCGTCATCCCCTACCCGCAGCGCGAGGTCAGGCTCTTGCCGGGCAGCGCCTGAGAACGGGGTTACCCGGCGAGACGGGCCGCCCGGCGCGCAGGCTTACGGCTTGACGGTTTCCATGCGCTTGATGACCACATCCTTCACCGGCACATCGTCAAAGCCCATGGTGTTGCCGGTCTTCACCCCGGCGATCTTCATCACCACATCCATCCCCTTGGTCACCTTGCCGAATACGGCATAACCCCAGCCGCGTCCGGTCTTGGCGGTGTGGTTGAGAAAACCGTTGTCGGCGGTATTGATGAAAAACTGCGCCGTGGCCGAATGCGGGTCACCGGTGCGCGCCATGGCCAGCGTGCCCAAGGTGTTCTTCAAACCGTTATCGGCTTCGTTCTGAATAGGTGTGCCGGTCTCCTTCTGCTTCATGCCCGGCTCGAATCCGCCGCCCTGGTTCATGAAATTCGGAATCACCCGATGGAAGATCGTCCCGTTGTAGAAGCCGGAATCGACATAGCCCAGGAAGTTCTTCACCGAAGCCGGCGCCTTGTCGGCATACAACTCCATCTCCACCTCGCCCAGGCTGGTGGTCATGCGCACATTGGGATTGGCCGCCAGCGCGGCGCCGGCCAGAGTCAAGGAAACGGCGACAGCGACAATGGAACGTAACAGCATTGAAAACTCCTTAACGAATGGAAAATGTTTCACGTGGAGCACGGCCACTCCGGAGCCACGTCCCCCGGACAGAGCGCCAGAATGCCACCGAGTTCCGAACTTTACAGCATTGGGAGTGAATCGCCGTGAAAGCCGGCCAGGCAGCTGCCTTACGCTGTCGTGCGACGTTTGCGTCCGAGGCGTGAAACATTTCGTTACAACTTTCCCGCCCAGCATCGAGTCGTGAGCACTATGCTGAAGACAGAGGCCTATGCCGAAAGATAGACACACATCCCAACGTTCATAAAGGATGGCGTCATGACTATCAAGCTTCAATCTAGATGCACACCCGCGTCGCTTTGCCGGTTCTCAGCCTGGATGGTCGCTGCATGGTTGAGCGGCTGCGCCACGCAGACCATGAGCTACGAGGATGTCGCCGAACCCGCCCCGGTTCGGCTCCCGCCCACGCACGTGTATTTCTATCCGGCGGCCGGGCAGACCACCGAGCAGCAGGAGCGTGATCGCTTCGACTGCTACCTCTGGGCGGTGAAGCAGACCGGCTACGACCCCAGTCAACCTCCGCAAGTCGAAAACAAGCACCTCGAAGTCGTGTCCGTGCCGCCATCCGGACAAGACACGGTGGTCGGTGCCTTCAGCGGCGCCATGCTGGGCGCGGCCGTTGCGCGCCCACGCGACTCCGGAGAAGGCGCGCTGGTCGGCGCCATCCTCGGCGCACTGGTCGGTGCCGCCTCCGATACGGCACGCCAGGACCAGGCCCAAGCCGTCCAGCAACGCCATTACCGGCGCGCCGCACAGGGCTACGACCAGATCGAGCAACGTGCCAACGATTACCGCCGCGCCATGGCCGCCTGCCTGGAAGGGCGTGGCTATACCGTGCATTGACGCATACGGCCATGCCCGCCATGAGGAGAACTCCATGACCAGTCTTCGAACCCCTGGAACCCGATTTTCCTGACCCTGCTACTGAGTCTGAGCGTATCCGGTGCCTTGGCCGAGCCGCCCAAACGGGATGGCGAGCGCGGCGACGCCCTGCGGGTAGACGCTCCCCGGCGTGACGATTTCGGCCGTGGCGCGCCGCGCCAGGACGATGCCCGGAGAGACCGCTCGCCACGGGATAACGCCCGCTGGAATGCAGAGCCACCCAGACTGGAACCCGGCTACACGTTCGACAACCGCTACCGCCACGACCGGTATTACCCGCCGCGCGGTCAGATCGTCGACCGGCTGCCGAATCATCCCATCGCCATTCCGCATCGCGACGCGCGTTACTACTTCCACGGCGGCGCATGGTACCGCCCCGAAGGCTCACGCTTCATCGTCGTCGCGCCACCCATCGGCCTGGGGATCTCTTTTTGCCGCCCTACTACACCACCCTGTGGGTCGGCGGTGCGCCCTACTACTACGCCGATGAGGTCTACTATTCATGGCGTCCGGAACGGCGCGAATACGTGGTTGTCGACCCGCCCACGGAAGCCGACACTTATGTGCCGCCGCCCACTCCAGAGCAAACGTTCGTCTATCCTAAACTGGGCCAGGACGAGCAACAGATGGCCCAGGATCGTTACGAATGCCACCGCTGGGCGGTCGAGCAATCCGGATTCGACCCGGTTCAGCCCTCCGCCGACCTGCCGATAGCGCAGTTGCCGGTGAAGCGCGCCGACTACCAGCGCGCGACCAGGGCTTGCCTGGAAGCGCGGGGATATAGCGTGCGGTAACCGATTCGCCGCGACCGGATAGCGTGCCTTACGCACCGCCACAAACCCGAAGGAGTCACCATGTTCCAGGTTAAACCCTTGAAATACCTGATGGTCTTGCTGCTTGCCCTGCTGTCCTTGCCCGCATACGCCATCGAGGAATACGACGCCACGGTGAGCAACTTCATGACCTTGCTGAGCGTCAACAAGACGGATGAAGCCACCGACTTCCTGTTCGGCGGCAACCCCTGGCTACGGCAATCGCCCGATCAAATCCAGAACGTAAAATCGCAACTCGCCAATCTGTCGAGGCTGGTGGGTGCGCATAAAGGGCATGAAAAATTACTCGCCGAAAAAGTCGGCGCCAACTACGTCTATCTCCTCTACCTGGGTCTCTACGAGCGTCAGCCCATCCGCTTCAAATTCGCGTTCTACCGCCTGGATGGAAAGTGGCGTTTCCAGAATTTTTCCTTCGACGCCAGTTTCTCGGATGAAGTTGAACGACAGGCGGACCAGAAGTTGCTGTCAGGGAAACCCTGATGGCATCGCAGGGGTCGGTTCGGCCAACGCGGCCAGCCGACCGTTTCGGTGGTCGTTTATCGCCTGATAGATTTCCTGCTCGGTATTCATGACGAACGGGCCATATTGCGCAATCGGTTCGTTGAGCGGTTGACCGGCGATCAGCAGCGCGCGCGTCTCGCCCCGCGCCTCGACCAGCACGCCGTCGGCGTCGGCGGCGTTGGCGAGGATGGCCATGCGCTGTGCCGGTACGACCTGGTCACCAATACGCAGGGCGCCGCGATAGACGTAGACGAAGGCGTTGTGCTCGGCCGGCAACGCCTGGGCGAAAGTCGCTCCGTCGGCGAGGCGCAGGTCCAGGTAAAGCGGCTCGGTTGCGGCGCGCGTCACCGCGCCCTGCACCCCGTGGCTGGCCCCGGCAATCACCGTGACCTCGGCCCCGGACGCCGTGCCGAAGCGCGGCAGATCACCCGCGCCGAAATCCCGATACCAAGGGGCGCACATCTTGTCGCGAGCGGGCAGGTTCAACCAGAGCTGGAAACCTTCCATGACGCCCGCTTCCTGCTGCGGAATCTCGGAATGAATGACGCCGCGCCCGGCGGTCATCCATTGCACCCCGCCGTTTTCCAGCAGGCCTTCGTGGCCGGCGCTATCGCGATGGCGCATGCGCCCGGCGATCATGTAGGTGACGGTTTCGAAGCCACGATGCGGATGGTCCGGGAAGCCGGCGATGTAATCGTCCGGATCGTCGCTGCCGAACGCGTCGAGCATCAGGAACGGGTCCAGCCTGCGTTGCAGGTTCTGGGTCAGCACTCGGGTCAGCTTGACCCCGGCGCCGTCGGAAGTCTCCTTGCCGGCGATCAGTTGCTCGACGCTCCGGGAGCGGTGAACGGGTTCATCTTCCAGCCGTTTGGCGTGTGTCATCGTGTCATGCGTCATGGCCATCTCCTTTCGTTAGCGTGCCAGGCATATCGGGCCAAGCATATCGGGTCAGGCATCGCGGCTCAGGCCAGGGCTTCGGCGAGGTCGGCTTCGGCCTGGGCAAAGCCGGCCTGGGCCGCTTCCGCGCCCATGTTCAAACCCTCGGCGTAGATGAAATGCACGTCGTTGATACCCAGAAAGCCCAGCACCGTTCTCAGATAAGGCACCTGGCTGTCGGCATCGGTACCGCGATACCGGCCGCCACGCGCCAGCGCGACATAGACCGTCTTGCCGGCGACCAGCCCTTCGGGCCCCTGCTGCGTATAACGGAACGTCACGCCATTGCGGGCGATGGCATCGATCCAGTGCTTCAATTGCGCGGGTATGCCGAAGTTATACATCGGCACACCCAGTACGAGGGTGTCGGCCGCCAGGAACTCGGCGATCAGGGCATCGTCCAGGGCGACGCGCGCCCTTTGCTCGGGCGTGCGCTGTTCGGCCGGGGTGAACAGCGCGCCGAGCGCGGCCTCGTCGAGCACCGGGTGCGGCGTCACCGCCAGATCGCGCCGCGTCAGTGTCGCCGCGGGGTTCAACGAACGCAGGCGGGCAACGATGCTGTCGGCGACGCGGCTGGAATGGGCGCCTTCGCGGCGTGCACTGGCATTGATTTGCAGGATGTTCATCAGGGTCTCCATCGGGTTGATCAGTCGTGAGACCGTAATTTATTTGTACTGAATACCATCCGTAAGACCTCGATACGGATTACATTGTTCTATCCATGGAACAATTCGAACCCAACGATCTCATGATCTTTGCCCGGGTCGCCGAGGCCGGCAGCTTCAGCCGCGCCGCCGAACGGCTCGGCCTGCCGAAATCCACGGTATCGCGACGCATCGCCCTGCTCGAAGAACGCCTGGGGGAGCGCCTGATGCTGCGCACCACCCGGCGCCTGACCCTTACCGAGCTCGGCCGGCAACTGCTCGACCATGCCCGCCAGGTCGTCGCCGAAGTCGAAGCCGTGCAAGCCCTCAGCGAATACCGCCAGGCCCGACCGAGCGGCCGGCTGCGCGTCTCCATGCCCCACGATTTCGCCGGCCTGCGGCTCACCGACATGCTCGCCGCCTTCGCCGCGCTGCATCCCCTGGTCTCGCTGGAGGTCTATCTGTCGTCCCGGCGCGTCGACCTGCTCGGCGAGAATTTCGACCTGGCCATCCGCTTCGGCGACCTGCCCGACGACACCTTGCTGGCCGCCCGGCGCATCGCCGTCTACCCCGTCAGCCTCTACGCCGCACCCGGCTACCTGGCCGAAAAAGGCGAACCGGCTGAGCCGGAAGACCTCGCCCGATTCGACGGCCTGCTGCTGCTCGGCCGCAACGGTGCGGGCGTCCCCTGGACCCTGGAATCGGCAACGCGCACTTGGCAGGGCGCGCCCCCGGAACGGGTAATGGCCAACTCGCCCGAACTGTTGATCCACCTGGCCCGCGCCGGCGCCGGCATCGCCGCCGCGCCCGATATCTTCGCCGCGCCCAGCGTGCAGCGCGGCGAACTCCGACGCGTCCTGATGGCATGGTCCCTGCCGGCATCCACCGCCTGGGCCGTCTTCCCCGGCCGACGCCTCATGCCTGCCAAGACCCGGGCCTTCATCGACATGCTGGAAGTGGCGCTGGGTGGGTCGGCGGGATAGGTTTGTTCCGGCGTAACTCTCATTCGCTTGATAGCTGTGGTTCGTTATTCGGCAATTGCCGCCTGTGGAGCTACATGCTGATTAGGTTTGCTACGTTTACCGGTCGAAGGTCAGATACTCACACCGACGATTCAAAGGCCAATACAACCGATGTAATACCTTTGAAAGCTGATACTACGACAGTACTGCCTCCAATGCCGCTTCTGCTCGCTTCCTGGCATGGTCGAGTGCATTTGACAGGTGCCACGCTTTTACCTTTGGGCCAAGAAGCTGATCAACAAACATCACTGATGTCGTTGGATCGCTGTGCGCATCAGCAATTTCGCTCAGGAAACCCACAAGATCAATCTCACCGTTGTGAACACAACCCATCAGGTGCTCAAATTCATCGATCGACACAATTACGACGTTCGTCAAAGGCAGCTTTTTCTGGTTGCTCGGCGGTTGGTGTCTTTTTATGCGCGGCTTGAAGACGAGCAGAATCAAAGACATCGCGGTTAAACATACGCGTAAAGTGCTCAGCCGATGCGCAGTTAATCTGCTGGCTTGTGACAATAATGAGGTAGTCCTTCACAGCATGAGTGCATTCCCAGGCCGGTGTAGCACCACTGCGAAGCATCGAGCTAACCATCCAGCCCTGATTCATCGCTTCGAGTACCCGCTTCATGTTCTGCCAAACCACCGGAGCTCGATCACTGAGTGTCAAATCTTCAGAAAACACCGTCATCTTGGATTCAATGAACACATTGGCGCCAGAGCAGGTAATGATGGCCTCGACTGCATGTTTTCCGGCACCGAGCGCAGTCTTGTAGGCCTGCTCATTCAAGTAGTCGAGGCCTGCATCGGCAATCAGTTCCAGGACGTACCCTTCGAACACCTTGCTGAACGAATCTGCGTATTTCCCCTTCAATTCGGACAGTCGTTTATGGACTGCGGTTTCCATACCTCGAGCAAACACGATTGGGTGCCACACTGCATACCGTTCACCAGGGAGCCGCAACAACGGGTAGTTTGCAATCCATGGGAACTCGACCAGCTCCTGACGATTGCGGGGCGGTTTGCCAGAAGCAATGCGAGCTCTGAGCGCCATCCGGAGTTCCCTACGAAGTCCGGGTAGATCACGCGAAAACTCGCCCAGGAATCGGGCTACACGGACGCCAAACCCCTGCTCAAAAGGCTCGAAGAAACCGGGACCGATGATGGTGTTTCCGTTAATTACAGTCGCATACGCGGAAAAACAAAGAACGACAAAATCGTCGGGGCTCATGCCCAACCGGTTCTCGAACTGCACCCGCGTTGGGTGTTCTGGCTCTAGCCTGGCGATCAATGCTGGCCACCGAATAAAATCCCAGGACAAATTCTTTTGGAACAACAACTGGGTCTGCACCATGGACCTCAGCATCAGGTAGACGTTTCCCCTCGAATCGTCACCACCAGAGCCCAAATGGTCATCTCTGCGCGGAACATCCCATAGGAGCTGTCGGCACTGATCAAAGACGTGCAGAGGACACTGCTGTCCAGCGTTCAATGGAATCATCTGGTCCTCGAGGACCAGCTTGACAATCAGGAATGTCAGCCACGGCCAAGTCTTGAGCTGTTCAATCATGCTGTCATTGCGGACACTTTGAGTCACATCAAACGCAAGCTTCACCACCGAGGTGGCGCTGTAGGGGCGTAACAGGTTACGCACCCTCTTCACGGCAGCGTCATAGGTCAAGCTAGGTGGTCGCACGTGAGTGTCCGGATAGTGCAATGCAGCCTCATGATAATAGCGACCCTTCTCACCGCTTTGGCCAATATACCGCCACATCGTTGTTTGGGCACGAGACAAAAAAGCCGACTAAAGTTAGTCGGCTTTTTATGTCCTAAAAATCTAGATTTCAGTGAAATCCTACCGCCTCACACATCAAGGTTCCGCACGCCCAAGGCATTAGTCTCGATGAAGTGGCGGCGCGGTTCGACTTCTTCGCCCATCAGTGTGATGAAGATTTCGTCGGCGGCGATGGCGTCGTCGATCTGCACCTTGAGCAGGCGGCGCACGGTCGGGTCCATGGTGGTTTCCCAGAGTTGTTCCGGGTTCATTTCGCCCAGGCCTTTGTAGCGCTGGATGCCGAGGTTGCGTTTGGCTTCGTTGAGCAGCCAGTCGAGGGCGTCCTTGAAGTCCTTGACGGCGGCCTTGGCTTCGCCGCGATGGATCTCGGCGCCCGGACCGATCAGGCCGGCAAGGATGGTGGCGCTCTTGGCGAGCTGTTCGTAGTCGCCGCCGACGAGGAAGTCGCTGTCGAGGACGGTGACGTGGTCGATGCCGTGGCGGAAGCGGTAGACCTCCAGGTGCCAGCGGGCATCGGCTTCGTCCTGGACGTATTCGACGCGCACACTGCCGTCGCCGGTGAGCACGGCCTTGAGGCGCTCGGCGCTGTCGCGGGCGTCGGCTTCGCTATCGAGTTTCAGGGCCGGAGTCTTGAGCAGGCTGTAGAGGACATCGTAGTCCATGCGCCGGGAGAGGCGTTCGATGACCGCCTCGGAGAGCAGGAATTCGCGGGCAATCTCTTCGAAACTTTCCTTGGGCAGGATGGGCGCATCCGCCGAAGGCAGTAGTTCGGCGCCGTTCAGGCGGCACGCAGCAGGTATTGCTTGAGCTCGTAGTCGTCCTTGAGGTAGATCTCGGTCTTGCCGCGCTTGACCTTGTAGAGCGGCGGCTGGGCGATGTAGAGGTGGCCGCGCTCGACGAGCTCCGGCATCTGCCGGTAGAAGAAGGTGAGCAGCAGGGTGCGGATGTGCGAGCCGTCGACGTCGGCGTCGGTCATGATGATGACGCGGTGATAGCGCAGCTTGGCCGGGTTGTAGTCTTCCTTGCCGATGCCGGTGCCGAGCGCGGTGATCAGTGTGACCACTTCCTGCGATGACAGCATCTTGTCGAAGCGCGCCTTCTCGACGTTGAGAATCTTGCCCTTGAGCGGCAGGATGGCCTGGAATTTGCGGTCTCGGCCCTGCTTGGCGGAGCCGCCGGCGGAGTCACCCTCGACCAGGTAGAGTTCGCACAGGGCGGGGTCTTTTTCCTGGCAATCGGCGAGCTTGCCGGGCAGGCCGGCGGAATCGAGCACGCCCTTGCGCCGGGTCATGTCGCGCGCCTTGCGGGCGGCGTCGCGGGCACGGGCGGCCTCGACGATCTTGCTGCAAATGATCTTGGCGTCGGCGGGGCGTTCCTGGAGGTATTCGCCCAGCTTGGAGGCGACCACGTCTTCGACGGCCTGACGGGCTTCGCTGGATACCAGCTTCATCTTGGTCTGCGACGAGAACTTGGGATCGGGCATCTTCACCGACAAGACGCAGGCCAGGCCTTCGCGCATGTCGTCGCCGGTGATCTCGACCTTGGCCTTTTTGGCGATTTCATGTTCTTCGATATATTTGTTGATGATGCGCGTCATCGCCGCGCGCAGGCCGGTCAGGTGGGTGCCGCCGTCCGACTGCGGGATGTTGTTGGTGAAGCAGAGCACCTGTTCCTGGTAGCCGCTGTTCCACTGCATGGCGACCTCGGCGCTGATGGTGACGCCGCTGATGACGCTCTCGCCGATGGCGTTGACGACATTGGGGTGCAGGACCGTCTTGCTGCGGTTGATGTATTCGACGAAGCCTTTGACGCCGCCGGCGAACGCGAAGTCTTCTTCTTTGCCCTGGCGCTGGTCGACGAGCTTGATCTTGACGCCGTTGTTCAGGAAAGACAGCTCGCGAATCCGCTTGGCGAGAATCTCGTAGTGGTATTCGATGTGGCCGAAGATTTCTTCGTCGGCACGGAAGTGAACTTCGGTACCGCGCCGCTGGGTCTCGCCGAGCACCTTGAGCGGCGAGACCTCGACGCCGTTCTGCACTTCGATGATGCGGTCGGCGGCATGGCCGCGCTGGAATTCCATGAAGTAGGCGACGTTGTCGCGGCGGATGGTCAGACGCAGCCATTTCGACAGGGCGTTGACGCAGGAGACGCCGACGCCATGCAAACCGCCCGAAACCTTGTAGCTGTTCTGGTTGAACTTGCCGCCGGCATGCAGGACGCACATGACGATCTCGGCGGCGGAGCGTTTCGGTTCGTGTTTGTCGTCGAACTTGATGCCAACCGGGATGCCCCGGCCGTTGTCGGTGATGGCGATGGAATTATCCGAATGGATGATGACCTTGATGTCGTCGCAGTAGCCGGCGAGGGCTTCGTCGATGGCGTTGTCGAGGACTTCGAAAACCATGTGGTGCAGACCGGTACCGTCCTGGGTATCGCCGATGTACATGCCCGGGCGTTTGCGAACCGCCTCCAGGCCTTCCAGTTGCTGGATGCTGTCTTCGTCGTAACCGCCGTTGTCGGTACCGTTCTTGTCTTGTTCCACGTGAAACCTCTGTAATAAACAACAGAATTTCCGCTTGCGCGGAAATCACGCCCCGAAGCGCTCGGGGCGAAAATCTGGGTAGTTTTTGTTAAATGCGCATCGGCATGACGACGTAGCGGAAGTGCTCCTGGCCGGGGACAGTGATCAGCATGCTGCTGCTGGCATCACCGAAGATGCAGTGCACCTGGGTACTGTCGACATTGCTCAGCACGTCCTGCAGGTACTGGATATTGAAACCAATATCCAGGGGATCCTTGGTAGTCGATTTCAAGCTCTTCCTGGGCCTCTTCCTGCTCGTTGTTGCTGCAGGCGATGCGCAGGCTGCCGGTGGTCAGGGCCAGGCGTACGCCCCGGTACTTTTCGTTGGTCAGGATGGCGGCACGCGACAAGGCTTGATACAAACGTTGTCGGTCGATATCGAATTCCTTGTCGTTATTGGCCGGGATGACGCGCTGGTAGTCCGGGAATTTGCCATCGACAACCTTGCTGCGCAGTTCGAAACTGCTATGCCGGAACACGACCTGGTTGCCGCCGATCTGGATGTGGATAGGTTCGTCGGTGTCGGCGAGCAGCTTGATCAATTCCATCACGGTCTTGCGCGGCAGGATGATGTCCTGGGTCTTGCCGGTGTCTTCCGCGAGCATGCGTGCATCCATGGCCATGCGGTGGCCGTCGGTACTGACGACAATCAGCTTCTGCCCTTGCAGGGAAAACAGCATGCCGTTCAGATAATAGCGGATGTCCTGGACCGCCATGGCGTACTGGGCGCTGGCCAGCAGGCTACGCAATTCACTTTGCGGCATGCTGAAGCTGACGCCTTCCGAGGCCTCGATTTGCAGTTTTGGAAAATCGCGTGCCGGCAAGGTGTGCAGGCTGAAGCGGCTCTTGCCGGACTGGATCTTCAGTTGTTCGCCGTTCAGGTCGAGCGCCGCGTCGTTCTGGTCGGGCAAGGCGCGAATGATATCGAGCAGCTTGCGAGCCGATACCGTGAAGGCATTGTCGGTATCGCCGGTGCCTTCCAGCCAGGCGGTAATCTGTAATTCCAGGTCGGTGGCAACGAAGGCAGTGCGTCCGCCAGTGCATTCGACCAGGACATTGGAGAGTATGGGCAGTGTGTGTTTGCGCTCGACTACCCCAACCACTGCTTGCAGCGGTTTCAGCAAGATGTCCTTTTGCGTCTTAAGTACAATCATAAGTCTCTTCCTGGTAGTGATATTAGGTCTGGGCCTGTTTCTGTATCAATTCTGTAATCTATTTTTAATCAACGAATTATCCAACTTTAAAGGCTGTGGATAAAGTGGCTTTCCGCCTGTGGATACATTGTGCACAGTTTACCGCAGGGCGGGTTTCCCTGCCTTTGTCCACAAAGTGTCTCCGGGTTGTACACAGGTTATCCGGTCAGTACCTGAAGCAGCAGGTTGTAGTCGCGGCGCAGACTGGTGTCGCTGCCCTTCAATTCTTCGACCTTGCGATAGGCGTGTAGCACGGTGGTGTGATCGCGGCCGCCGAAAGCCGCGCCGATCTCCGGTAACGACAGGTCGGTGAGTTCCTTGGCTAGGTGCATGGCGATCTGGCGCGGACGGGCCAGAATGCGTGTGCGCTTCTTCGAATACATCTCGGCGACCTTGATCTTGTAGAAGTCGGCAACGGTCTTCTGGATGTTCTCGATGGAAATCTGCCGGTTCTGCACCGCCAGGAGATCCTTCAGTGCTTCCTTGGCCAGATCAACGCTGACCGGCTGCTTGTGGAAATGCGAAAAGGCGAACACCCGTTTCAGCGCGCCTTCCAGCTCACGGACATTGGAACGCACCTGCTTGGCGATGAAGAAAGCTGTGTTCTCGTCCAGTACCTTGCCATCCAATTGGGCCCGGTTGAGCAGAATGGCGACACGCATCTCCAGTTCAGGCGGGTCGAGCATGACCGTCAGGCCCCAACTGAAGCGCGATTTCAGGCGTTCTTCGATGCCTTCCAGATCCTTCGGGAAGCTGTCGCTGGTGATGATGACCTGCTTATGCGACTCGATCAGGTTGTTGAAAGTGTAGAAAAATTCTTCCTGGGTGCGATCCTTGCCGGCGAAGAACTGGATGTCGTCGATCAGCAGTACATCCAGGCGGTCGTACTTGTGCTTGAAATCATCGAAGGATTTGTGCCGGAAGGCCTTGACCATGTCCGAGACATAACGCTCGGCATGAATGTAGCGCACCTTCGCCTGGGGATCGTTTTCCAGCACCTTGTTGCCGATAGCCTGGATCAGGTGGGTCTTGCCCAGGCCGACGCCGCCGTAGACGAATAATGGGTTGTAGCCCGAGCCCGGGTTATCGGCCACTTGCAAAGCGGCGGCACGCGCCAGATCGTTGGCCTTGCCGCGGACGAAGTTGTCGAAGCTGAACAGCGGATTGAGACGGGTTTCTTCGTCCGGCAGTATCCGGCCGGATTTCGAGCGTTCCTTGGGTTTGACCGCGACCGGAAGGTCTTTTACCGGAGTCTCGGTGGTTTCGGCCCGGCTGGTTTTGCCACGGTTCTCATCGACACCGAGGCTGACCCGATAGGGTTTCTTGAAGAAGGCGGTGGCGAGATGTTCTATCTCTCCGAGAAATTTGTCCTTGATCCACTGGGCGACAAAACGGTTGGGCGCCGAGATGCTGATTTCGCCGTCGGCCTCGCTCACCGTCAGCGGCTTGATCCAGGTATTCACCTGCTGGGGATTGAGCGTCGTCTGGAAATGGGCCAGACAATGCGTCCAGAAGTCGCTCATAGTGTGGCTTCGATCGGGGAAGGGAAAATCAAGACTGGCCATTGTAGCACCCGGGGAGACCACCCGGCAGGCTCTTGGCAGGGTAAAAAGGTTTGACAAATTATGAGCTTATGATGTCCAATAAGCGGCTTTTTCGGACCTTGGAAACAACATGAAACGCACCTATCAACCCTCCGTCGTACGTCGCAAGCGCACCCACGGCTTCCGCGCGCGCATGAAAACCAAGAGTGGCCGCGCCATCATCAATGCCCGTCGCGCCAAAGGCCGCGCTCGTTTGGCTGTCTGAACGGCATACGAACCCGGTGTCCGAGCGGGCGCGTCCGTCGAACACCTTTGGCTGGGACAAGAAGCTGCGTAAAACGGATGAGTTTTCATCCGTTTTTCGTTTAAAGCGTGGTCAACGGGGTCCTGGGCTGGATTGCCTGACAGGCCCGAATGGGCTTGATATTGCCCGGTTGGGCCTTATCGTGCCGAAGAAGGTTCTGGCGCGCGCCGTCGATAGAAATCGACTGAAACGGCTGGTGCGGGAGGTATTCCGTCTGCATCAGCAAGGTTTGTCGGGTAAGGACGTGATCGTCCGGGTCAAGGCGCGGCGCGCCATGGCTGAATACCGCGAAGAATGCGAGGCCCAGATGCGGGCTTCGGGTGGTTGTTTGAACTTATCTGCTGTCGAGAAAAACGGGTAACACATGGATTTCCAACGTCTCATCGCCTTTGTGGTCTTTTCTTTCTCACTGTTGATGATTTGGCAGTCCTGGCAGGATTACAACAATCCCCAGAAGCCGCCCGTGACCACACAAGCGGCGGCGACAGCCCCGACCGCGGCCACTCAGGCAACGGCGGATCTGCCGACACCCGGACAAGCCTTGCAGCCGCAAACGGCGCCAACCAGTGGCAGCGTCGAGACCGGGGCGCGCGCCATCGTCAAGACCAATGTCCTGAGCGCCGTGATCGATGCCCATGGCGGCGACATCCGCGAATTGACCCTGCCCAATTACCGCGAGAACGAAGACCAGAGTAAGCTGTTCAAGCTCTTCGAGGAGCGCGCCGGGCGCAATTATTTCGCACAATCCGGCTATATCGGCGGCGCTCTGCCCAACCATAAAACGGTCTTCGAGCTGGTTCCCGGCGAATATGCCCTGAAAACCGGCGAAAACACCCTGAAACTGCCCATGAGGGCCGTGACCGCCCAAGGCGTCGAGGTGATCAAGACCTATACCTTTACCCGTGGCAGCTATGTCATCGACGTCGATACCCAGGTGATCAACCGTGGCGCCGAGCCTGTCGAGGGCTTCCCCTATTATCAGATCATGCGCCACGGTCAGGCCCCGGAGGGCGAGTCGGCGATGATGTACACCTTCACCGGCCCGGCGTTGTTCACCGAGGCGGGCAAATATCAGAAGCTCACCTTCGACGATATCGCCGATAACAAGCAGGAACACGTCAAGGAAGCCCAGGATGGCTGGATCGGCGTGGTTCAGCATCACTTTGTCTCGGCCTGGATGACCCGCGACTCGGCGGACAAATCGAAGCGCGAGTTCTACAGTCGCGCCCTGGGCAAGGACGAATACAGCGCCGGGATCATCATGCCGGCCCTGAAGCTGGCGCCCGGCGAGACCAAGACCGACAGCATGCGCCTGTACGCCGGCCCGCAGGAACAGGAAAAGCTGAAGGAACTGGCCCCCGGCCTGGAGCACGTCGTCGATTACGGCTGGCTGACCATCCTCGCCTACCCGATCTTCGTGCTGCTCAACTGGCTGGAAAACCTGGTGCATAACTGGGGTGTGGCCATCATCCTACTCACCGTGCTGATCAAGATGGCGTTCTATCCGCTCTCCGCCGCCAGCTACAGGTCGATGGCGCAGATGCGCAAGCTCGGGCCGCGTCTGCAGCAGATGAAGGAACGCTACGGCGACGACCGGCAGAAGCTGCACGAAAACATGATGAAGATCTACAAGGAAGAGAAGATCAACCCGCTCGGCGGTTGTCTGCCCATCCTGGTGCAGATCCCGGTGTTCATCGCCCTTTACTGGGTGCTGCTCTCGGCGGTGGAACTGCGCCAGGCGCCTTTCGCCCTGTGGATTACCGACCTGTCCCAGAAAGACCCGTACTTCATCCTGCCCATCGTCATGGCGGCGACCATGTTCATCCAGCAGCGATTGAGCCCGACGCCGCCGGACCCGGTCAGGCCAAGGTGATGATGATGATGCCGATTGTCTTCTCGGTGATGTTCCTGTTCTTCCCCGCCGGTCTGGTGCTCTACTGGCTGGTCAACAACGTCCTGTCCATCCTGCAACAGTGGCGCATCAATACGGTGATCGAGCGCGCCGGCCATGGCAAGGCTGCCGCCAAGTCATAACGATGTGATCGCCGCCGTCGCCACGGCCCCCGGGCGGGGGGGCATCGGCGTGGTGCGGGTGTCGGGCGCTGATCTTGGCGCCTTGATCAGCGGCATTGTCGGACGGTCGCTCAAGCCACGCCAAGCCAGTTATGCACGTTTTCTTGATGCCGCGGGCGACCCCCTGGATGAAGGCATCGCCCTGTTCTTCCCCGCGCCGCACTCCTTTACCGGCGAGAGCGTTCTGGAACTCCAGGGCCACGGCGGCCCGCAGGTGTTGCAATTGATTCTGGAGCGCTGCCTGGAACTGGGCGCGCGCCCCGCCGCGCCCGGCGAGTTCAGCCGCCGCGCTTTCCTGAACGACAAAATCGATCTGGCCCAGGCAGAAAGCATTGCCGACCTCATCGACGCGCAAAGCAGGGAAGCCGCACGCTCGGCCGTGCGTTCCTTGAGCGGTGAGTTTTCCCGGCGGATACACACCTTGGTCGAGGGGCTCATACACCTGCGCATGCTGGTGGAGGCCACTCTGGACTTCCCCGAGGAAGAACTCGATTTCCTGGAAAAGGCCGATGCCTTCGGCCAGCTCGATCGCATCGAGGCGCATCTGATACAGGTTTTGTCCCAGGCCCGACAAGGCGCGTTGCTGCGCGAGGGCCTGAATGTTGTTTTGATAGGCCAGCCCAATGTCGGCAAATCAAGCCTGTTGAATCGACTGGCCGGTTTTGAGGCGGCCATCGTTACCGAATACGCCGGCACCACCCGCGACGCATTGCGCGAGGCCATCCAGATTGAGGGTGTGCCACTGCACATTACCGATACGGCCGGCTTGCGCGACACCGATGATCCCGTCGAGAAAATCGGCATCGCCCGGACCTGGGAGGCGGTGGCGCGTACCGATGTCGCCCTGCTGTTGACCGATGCGGCTCATGGCGTCGGCGACAATGAGCGGGCGATTCTGGCTCGGCTACCGGATACCCCCATGCTGACCGTACACAACAAGATCGATGTCGTCGACGAGACCGCACGGCTTTCAGAAAACCGCATGGAGGTCTGGCTTTCCGCGAAGACCGGCGCTGGAGTGGATTTGTTGAAACGTCGCCTGCTGGAACTCGCCGGCTGGCAAGCGGCAGGTGAGGGCAGCTATATGGCGCGCAAGCGGCACCTGGTTGCACTGCATACTGCCCGGGAACACCTGGCCTCGGCGCGTTGTCAGGCGCGCCAACTGGAGTTGTTTGCCGAGGAGTTGCGTCTGGCTCAGGAAGCGCTCGGCGAGATCACCGGGGAATTCAGCGCCGACGATTTGCTCGGCGAGATATTCAGCCGGTTCTGCATCGGCAAGTGAGCACCTAAAACCGCGGCTCTTTTTCCGGGTTGACGCTGTAGCGGAAGGATTCCATGTAGATGTCGACGTGTGACGCATCGGGATGGCGCAGCTGCCAGAGCAGGTCGTGCAGAAACATGAGTTCATCGAATACCGGTGGCGGAAAGCCGATGCGCTCGCCGCGCCGATCAGTGACCAGGTCGTCAAGATAGGTTCGGCTTTCGCCCGGACTCTTCCATTTATCCACCAAGCCCTTGGCGATGTGAGGGAATTCGATCTCGACGTAGCTGCGTGAGTCCATGTCCGCCCCGGTAGAATGCATGAATCTACTTTAGATGATTCCGACATGTTGCGCACGGGTCAACCAACAGATTCGCAGGCAGTAGACTTTCCAGCACCGCTTGGCCAGATCGGTTGGGCGGATTTGCTGAGCAGTTTGCGCACCCACAAACAGCGCTTGATACAGGGCAATATTCTCGCTGTGCTCGCGGTCATCGCCTCGGTGCCGGTGCCCCTCATTTTGCCCATCCTGGTTGATGAGATCCTGTTGAACAAGCCGGGCGCCTTCGTCACTACCGTGGGCGCATGGTTTCCCGCATCCTGGCATGGGCCGGTGCTGTTCATCCTGGCCGCGCTGCTGTTTACGGTCATCCTGAGGTTGATCTCGATCTCACTGAATGTCTGGCAATCGCGCACCTTTTCCTTGATATCGAAGGAGGTCGTGCTGAGCCTGCGCAGACGTATGTTGCAGCGTCTGTCGCGCATTGCCCTGTCCGAATACGAGCTGCTTGGCAGCGGCAAGGTGACCTCGTATTTCGTCACCGATATCAATGCTATCGACGCCTTCCTTGGGGCTTCCATCTCCGGCTTCCTGGTGGCGTCGCTGTCGTTGGTCGGCGTCGCGGGGGTGCTGCTCTGGATGCACTGGCAGCTGGCGCTGTTCATTCTGTTGCTGAATCCGGTGGTGATCGCTTTTTCGACACGCCTGGGCAAGAAGGTGAAGACCCTCAAGAAGCAGGAGAACGGTGCGTTCGAGGCCTTCCAGGAAGCGCTGGCGGAAACCCTCGACGCCATGGCGCAGATACGCGCCATGAACCGGGAACAGCATTACCTGGCACGCGTCGGCGCCAAGGCGGCGGATATCCGCACCCATGCCGCAGCTTATGCCTGGAAGTCGGATGCCATGAATCGGGTGTCCTTCTTCATCTTTCTCGCCGGTTTCGATATTTTTCGCGCCTTGTCCATGCTCATGGTCGTGTTCTCGGACCTCAGCATCGGCGAAATGCTCGCGGTATATGGTTACCTCTGGTTCATGATGTCGCCGGTGCAGGAGATCATCAACATCCAGTATGCCTGGTACGCGGCCACGGCGGCGCTGACCCGCATCAACACCTTGCTGGGCTTGAAAAGCGCCGAAACCGGCGTTTCACGAAGTGATCCATTCGCTGGGGTGGACACGGTCGGAGTCGGCCTTGAAGCGCTGGTCTTTGCCTATGGTGATGGCGAGGTGGTACTCGACCATGTCACGCTGGAAATAGAACCAGGGGAGAAGGTCGCCCTGGTGGGTGCTTCCGGCGGCGGTAAATCGACGCTTGTGCAGGCTTTGTTGGGGCTTTATCCACCTGAATCCGGGACGATCGCTTACGGCGGTGTGCCGGTTCAGGACATTGGCTGGGCGGCGATCCGTGACAACGTTGGCGTGGTGCTTCAGCACCCGGTCTTGTTCAACGCCAGTGTCCGGGAAAATCTAGGCATGGGGCGCGTGCATGACGACGCGGCGTTGTGGCATGCCCTGGAAACAGCTCAATTGAAGGAGGTCGTCGTGGAAATGCCCCAAGGCCTGGATACCCTGGTCGGACGTCAGGGTGTACGACTCTCGGGTGGTCAGCGACAGCGCTTGGCTATCGCCCGTATGATCCTTGCCGAGCCCAAGGTGGTAATTCTGGACGAGGCCACCTCCGCCCTCGATACCGAGACCGAGCGGCATCTGCACCAGGCCCTGGGGCACTTTCTGAGCGGCCGCACTACCTTGATCATCACCCACCGCCTCTCGGCGGTCAGGCAGGCGGACCGCATCCTGGTGTTTGAAAACGGTCAAGTCGTCGAGGAGGGCGATCACGCGAGTCTGATGGGCAGGGGCGGCTTGTATCACGCCCTTTACCAGCACGCCTGACCATATCAGTCGGTACTGTGCGCGGCGATCCAATTCGCCGTGACGGTGTCCATGGTTTCGATGTGGCGCAGATACCAGGCCGGCAGCTCGACGCCGATTGCCTGGCGCAGTGCCGGGCTGACCGGACCCGTTTCCGCCTGGCTGGCCAGGCTATCCAGCCAAGTCAGCGCTTGTGCGTGCTCCGCCTTGTGGACAGCATAGGGCGGAAACCCGGTCGCCTGCATCGCCGCCTCCTCGCGGTCGAAGTGCTCGCGGTTGTGTTCATGGAAGGCTCGGCAGGTCTTGCCCAGGCGGGCATCGTCGGTTTCGACACCGGCAACCATGGCTTCGAGTAGATCGCGCGCGTGAGCGTGGTCGTCGTTCATGAACGTTACAGGCAGGTTCGGCAATACCAGTGTGAAGG
>JADJCP010000014.1 GCA_016703155.1 Hydrogenophilales bacterium | reverse complement strand
TGTCTCCATACAGCGCCCGGCAAGCCGCTGCCACGTCCGAAAGGAGACCCGGACGGGTAGTTAAGGGTAACGGTTTTGGATGACCGCAAACCAAGATCCAATCGCCGTAAACAGGCTCACCCCGAGAACTGGCCGAGCCAAATCCCGATCGAACCCGCTATGCGGGTTCAGACTGATTCTCGTAACACAAGAGGCGTAACCCGCATTTGCCTTACTGTCGAACCGATACCTGGGGCCATTGAGGGCATCCCGCTGCTCGCGGAAGGGATTGCGGTCCACGGTCGGATCGAAGCTATAGGTTGCCGGCGTCGATCATCGCTTGCATCTCGGCGTCAAACAGCCCGCCTTCGGATTTCGCTGCCGGCGCCGGTTCAGGCGTTGACCGCGGCGGATACGTCAGGTGGGGGCTCATCCATAGGATCTGGCGAGGCTCTGCCGGCTCTGGCGGGGTCTCGGTGTCCAGCTGAGGCTCCTCGTCGACATGGATCGCCGATACGCTTTGGCCCCATACTTCCACCCAGACCTTGCCGCGCCCGGTGCTCAACTGGAAGGAAAATCTCATCGACGATGAAACTGCCCTCATAGTCGCCGGGTTGGTATTTGATCAAGGATGGCATCCTTGATCTTGAATGAACCAATATCCGTCAACAATTCGCCCACGCAGAAATTGCCGGAGCGCCGGATACCGTCCGATGCAAAAGTGCTGCGTAGTTGGGCTGACGTGATGCCTCCTGGTTGAGAATAAACGTCCAGCCAGAAGGCGCCTCTCCCTGGGGAATGAGCACACTCCCGAACGGGACAGGTTGAAAAGATAGGCCAACCGGATGAATCCGGCATGGCAGGAAATTCAAGTTGGGGATTCCATCGACCACAACCCCCAAAGGAAGGGTGCCGATGGCGGGGTCGATCTAATGCCCGTCTTCCGGACGGCGTCACGGCCGAGGCCGTGGGCAGGGAGAGCGCGACAGGGAGTTGTCGTCAATGGCGTTGTCGAGGACACAGAAGACTCTATGCGCCACGGCCCGGTTTGTTGAGGATTTGGCCCACCACCTTGCGGTGGCGCACAGTGTCAGGGCTGACTGCGCATTTGGTTGGACGTTTGTGCTCGAACGTCCAAACGAGGAACCTTGGAGCCTGAACTTGTTTCCAACCTGACCAGCAGGACTCGAACAAGACCCCGTAGGTCTCGAAGCCGCAATTATGCGGCAAGGCGGACAATGTCCGCAAAGTCGACAACCGGACCGTCGATCTTGGCGGAAAAGATCTGCAACAGGCGGCCCTTGATAGAGCAACCCGTCTGACCGGCTTTTTCACCGGTCTGGTACTGAAAGGTCTCAGCATAGATGTCGCCGAGCTTGAAGCTGACCACAACCTTCTGCTTCTTCTCAACGGCACTGGACAGGAATTGCACTCGCTCCAGGGCCTCCGCACCCTCGATCTTGCAATCGAAGTATGTCGTCTCCGGATCGTTGATGTCCCCATGCAGGGCCGCGATCGGGCAGGCCCGAAGGCGCCACGCTTGACCTTCACTTCACGGATCTGCGGAGGTATCCGATGCCAGTCACATGCTCAGGTCGAAATGCGTTTTCGGCGCATCCTGAGCCACAGCGCGGCAACGGGAGGGAAAGCTTGATTGGTGTTAACGGCGGTGGTGTTTTCCATGATGATCTCCAAAAAAAAGGGGAGACCATACCCCGCGCTGGGGAGATGATCTCCCCAGTGGGATGTGGGCCTTACGGCCCGAAAGGAGCCGGGTTAACCCGGCGACAAATTCAGCAGTTAGATAAGACGATGCCTCGATTACTGAGAACCGGCACGGTTACAAGGCTGACCGCGCTAAAAGGGCTGGATGACGTACCAGAAGACGAATCGCTTAACGTGCAATCAATCGAGCCCGAAGGCCAGGAAGTACATTATTAGTCAACTAAAAAACCGGCCTTTTGTCAAGCACATTCGGCACGATCATTCCTGTCCAGTCGAGCCCATGAATCCGGTGTGCCGTCTTCGGCATAGCTCAACACCTGGATGCGCTCGAAATCATCCGACATGAAGCTCAGATGGCTCTCTAAATCATCCACCTGGCACATCGTTCCATCAGGCCACAGGCACCAAAGATCTTCGCGATCAACCATGGTCAAACCCCTCTACAGGGACGGCGATAAAGCGATCACCCAAACGCCAGCGCTCCAGGTCATCCGGGACACGCCTGAGCACACGCCCAGGCCTGCTTCGTAATCCACTTCAAGCCAGCTACAGGGCGCCTCAGCCACCTCATCAAAGCAGGCATGGAGATCATCGCAACCGCAGCCGATACACGTCGCCATGGGCAACTTTACACCCTCCAAAATGCCAGGATTACGGGCAGGACCGCAACTACGTGACCCGTCTAACAAAACCCCGGTTATCCACAGACTTACCCACTAAAACAGTGGATAACTTACTCATCGGAACTGACCGCATCCGCCTGGCGCCAAGCCATATCCAACAATTTCCCCCCCTCGAAAAGCTGCACTCGGATGCCGTTGATACGGCACACGGCCGTCACCTTGTAGTGTCCAAAGTATGCCTCCGCAGGACGGTGATTCACGCGGGATTCCTGCACCAGATCCAAGACCATGGCATTCAACTGAGATTGCACCTGATTCTGTGACAGCATCATGTTCTCCTCTTCTGCGATGGCTTTCAGGCGGAATTTCGCACCACCGATAACGGCACCCGATCCTGACCCAGACTGGCTTCACGCGGCCTCCGTCGCTTGGACCCACGGCGATCTTCAATCGAATCCCGCACAGTCATGTCCTGGAATGACAGGAGGGCGGTCTTGATCTCGGACGATATCGCTGGATCGCGGATCGCCGCCATCACCAACTGATGCTGGATGAAGACGATATGACGGCGCATCTGATCCGGTTCCAACAGGCCTTGATTCATCCTCGCCAGGACCATCAATGTGTCCGTTTCAGCCGATACACCACGGCATCGGATAACGGATCATGGGTGCGCAGGGCATGAGATTCATGAACGGGCATTCTGCTTCCCTCCGCCGTGCTTGATAGCATGCCAAACAGCCATTGCACGAATCCTTCTAGTCGAGTGATGGTCAGGCGGAACCTAGTCGGACTAGGGCTACGTTCCGCCGCATCTGAAACCCTCTGGCGCATTACGCCGGCATCGTCCTCGGCGGGTGCTTTTTCCTTGAACTGCACCGACTCGATGCGCGAGAGGGCCAAGTAGACATCATCGATCGACAACCGATGTTCGGCGCGCTGTTCACCGGTTTTTGTCCTCCCAGGTTTCCTCGCGCAAACGGCCTTCGACACGCACCCGGGCACCTTTGCGCAACAGCTTGGCCGTCGACTCCGGCGCGCCGACCCCAGATTGATCCTGTCATCCAAAATCCACCGCTTTGCTGGATATCGCCGTTCGTATCGCGGCTGTATTCGTCGAAAAGAAAATTCGCAACTCACACACCGGGCTATCCTCACCCTTCACCATCACATGCTTCAAGGCGGGAGCGGCACCCAGATTGCCTGTACCACGAAATTCATTGCTCATTACCAACCTCCTATCTAGTGAACAACCACAATGAAAAACAACTAATCCCTCTTCGCGTAGAGGTCGCGCATCACCTGGCGCGCATGGCGCACCAGACGTTCCCTTGAATTAATCCAACGCGCCTTCTGGTCCAGGTCGGCATACCAGCGCCTGCCTCGGGTGGCAGCGCCGAAACCCGTTGGGCCAGTGCCTGAGCTGACAGGGTGCATTGATTGGATGTTTTCCAGCGCAGCGAAACGGCTTGCTGTGAAACTCGACGTTGCAGCGTCAACTGCAAGCCGAAGCCATGGCCTCGGGTCTGGTGACAGATAGCTGCCACATCTGCGCCTCGATGGCCTGGAGTATCTGAGTTAGCGCCATGACCGTGCGGCCGCTGGTTTCGATTGCCCCAGTCGCATCCTCGTTGGCCCACAGCCCGACTAGAAAGTCGGCTTCATCCGATAAGCCGACCAGAGCCCCACTGGCAGGACCGGGCTCACGCCCGCGTCCTACCCTTAAAGCCCTTTGAATTACCACCTGGTAGCCCAACGCCAAAGCCACCTAACGACATATCAACCTCCTGATTACTCGACCAACCCTTTAACTACCAATCACTCAAAGCAAATCACCTTCACCAGCCACGCTGAGATCGGTCGACACTGCCTCCCGGTTCGGCACCCGTCGTAGCGGCTTCGCGTGTTTCGGCATGAACCGACGATGCAACACGTCAATCGGCAGCCCCGGCCAGATCTCGGTCAGCGCAGCGACGCGATCTTGCGTATCTTTCGATGCGGGCTTCATCACATCCGCCCGAGTCAAAGCGGCATACGCTGGCACCTGCAACACATTCAGATTACGCAAGGCGCGATCGAAGAAGGCACGCATGGGCCGTAACTGCTCATTGATCATTTCACGCTCCTTATCCGCAGTAATGAGGTTCCGTGCGGACAAGGTTTTGATGACCCGGACAAACATGTCGAAGTCCATCACCAATTTAGAAATCAGGAAGCCGTAAGGGGGACCGAAAACCCAGACACACCTTTGCGGGCTCTTTGCTACGCACAACAGATAGATGAATCCCATAATCTCCCATCGCCTGAATCTTGCCGCGAGCATCAGCGACCGCCTTCGACAGGCTCTCAATCAAATCGTCGATTTCTGACTCCGACAGGATCAGCATCCAATCTGCATAGGGATTGTCCTGACCCGACAACAACCAGAGATTGCGCAACGCCGAACCAACATTCTTGGCGCCAGGAATCCGTGATAGCCGCCCCTCCGGATCACGCCCTCGTCCAACGAAGAGACGCAACGCTTGGCGGGTATGCACCAGCATATAGTCGTCATCGGAATCCAATGAACCGACGGCGAGTATTGACCGGGCCACATCACGGGTAATGCCCTTGTCCGCACCGAGTTTGCCAGCGTACTCGCGTTTCAGATCCTCCTGATGATCTTCCCAGGCGAGCAACTGCATATAGAGCGGGTACATTGGATGCGTTTCGGGAACATCCACATCGGCGTCCAAGAATTCCTTGAGCATTTGTCTTGCCTCATCGGGATTGAATTTCGCCTCCCGCTTCAAATCCGCTGCCTTGGTCATTTGTTCATCCTCAGTCGATCAATTTCCACACGATTCGCTTCCCATACTGTCCAGCTACTGGACACCCTGATTCGCTTCCCATACTGTCCAGCTACTGGACACCCTGATTCACTTCCCATACTGTCCAGCTACTGGACACCGCTGCCCCATGCGCTCAGCCATGAAGGCACGCAAGCTGTTCAATCCAGCGATGTGGCCGCTACGGCCCTGGACAGGCACAGCCGCTTCTCGCACTGCCTCAACACGATGGCGCTGCTCGGCTAGAACCCGTTGCCGTCTTGCCTGCTCACGGAAGGCTGCCGCAGGCACGAATGATATCCCGTTCACCGCCCGGTTCACCGGGGCGTTGAGATAGTTCAGCGGGACATCAATCGCTTGCCGCCGTGAATCTGACCTGCCAGCTCGTCCAGCAGCATCTGGGCATGATCCGGTACGGCAGAGAGCATCTTGATTGCCCACGACCGTTCTTCGGCACGCAGTGTTCTTGGCCAGACCAACGCATCACTCCACCCACTCCTACCCACGTCCATTGCTGGCGTGGCGGTGCATACGTGTACGGGCGCGTGCCCAGGTGTAGTAGTTCTAAACCCTGTAGTTATATACATATAGCGATCATCCGGATTCCGCCCAACTGATTTCCCGGATTCCGCCCAGCTTGTAGGTACGTTTCCGGAAATACTGTTGGTACTATTTTGGAAATCCAGTTGGTACGTTTCCGCGAAATCAGTTTGCAGATTTCCTGCAATCTTGTTTACAGGTTTCCCGCAATCTTGTTTGCAGGTTTCCTGCAAACTGGATGGTACGTTTCCGGATAATTGGACAACTGTGCGGTTTGCAGAGGGGTTATCTGACTGGCGCAGTTCCAGTTGCGCTGCTTCAGGGCGGCGTTTACCCGCCGCAAGCAGCGCAATCATCCGGTCCAACCTCACGCGCCACTCAACCCGAGGTGGCATACCTACCCGACGTTCATCCAGGACTTCAGAGTCGCGCAGATGTCTTCTTGCGCTGTCGAGTTCGTGATGTGTGAAGCCGAGATACTGTCTCAAGGGCTCGAACCGATAGGTTTGCCATGCCAAGAGCGTTTGCCCATCGCGTAGACGGCCGCGCTCCTGAGCGAGCAGGGACGACATCAGTACCGCCGACGTGGCGGCACCAGATATATCCGACAAGGACCGATAGAACAGGAACGGGCGTCCCAGCAGTTGAAGTATTGCCCGTTCATTGCGCCAGTCCCATCCGGTATAGGCGGTCGGCTCCGGAGCTTCCCCAGGGCATCGAGATCGACCCGATACCAGACCCGTGCCGGCATTCCCACCAAACGCTCCTGCCACAGCCCGAGTCCCTTCAAGGTGCGTCTGGCACTATCCTGTTCCCGGCGCGACAGGCCCGTTTCGTTGCGCCAGTCATCGCGTGTCTTCCAGAACCAACCCTGACGGGCGGGCTGATCAGCCAAGATGCGCGTCCAGTAGAGCGCCTGGGAGAGCATCAAGCCGGCCGTCACGCGACCGGTGAGATGCACCAGCTTCGGGTGGAAGGCGACGCATCGCTGCCCCCAGGAGCGCCGTGGCGTCCTGGAGTTGCTTAATGTGTCCGGCCTGTGGGTTAACCATTACAGTTATTAATGTGTATCCGTCTAAGAGGCGTTTACATCAAATACTGGCCTATCGATTGAGTAATCGATCTGATCCAGCCCCATGTATTTCCGGTTGGCCTGTTCCTGGAGCAGTTCCATGAGTCTGGCGATCTCGACCCGTAGCTCCAGCCGTGCTGGCATACCGACGCGGCGCTCGCTGATGAGGCCTCGATCACGCAAAGCACGCCTAGCGTTCTCTTGCTCTGTTCGAGATAGGCATGTTGCTTCGCGCCATTGCTCTGTGGAGAGGCGCAACCAGCCGTCGCCATCAGGGGGGAGCTTGGCGGCTTCATCACAGGCACAGGATAGGAAGAGTGCGGCGGTGACACCGCCGCCGAGTTCTACGAAGGGTCGATGGAACGACACCGGTTCGCTGTACAGCTCCAGCAATACGCTGGGGGTCAACACCCTGGCGCCTGTGCGCTGCCCGGTCGGTGCGGGGGTGGTTTGGACCAGGGCTTTCATACGGCGCTGTTCGGCTCTGGTCATGCGTTGGCACTCCCTCGAATAGCCGACCACAAGGCGGCGAATGATGCGTCTGGAAAGGCCTCGGACAGGGCTTTGAATCGACTTATATGATCCGGATGCCCCTGGTTGCGATGCCAGTAACGAATGACTTCGTGATGCGTCTGGTTGTCGAGCTTGGGAGAGCGGCCCCGTTTGGTCTCCACAGAAGCGGCTTGCCGAAGGCGTCGGTATTCCAGTTCGTACATGCCAAACAATTCCAGCATGGCAGCGGCCGGTGCGCCCCGTTTAATGAACCAAAGGGCGTCTTCTTCGCGGCGCGCCACAAGCTGGCAGCGATTCATGGCCAGGTGCATCATCTGTTCATCGATGCACACCGAGATAAAGGCGGGGCGTTGCTCGGCGAGACGCGACAGATCCGTAACCGACGCTTGTCGCAGGGTGTCCGGGTGGTGGAACTAAGCTGCGCCAGCAGAATATCCAGATCCTCGCCATAGTCAGCACGATCGGCGATGTGCTGAGTAATGAGACGACATGTCGACGATCATTGATCGGAATGCCAGGGAGCCGGGCCTCGACGGGATCGCCACGGCGACGCAAGCGCGCGTTATCCTCAACATGTTGATGGGCGTTGGTCATGGCTCACCCCCTTCCATGGCGAAGCGTTGCGGCGCTGTAGCGCGTAAGGCGCGCAACGCTTCAACCAACTCCATCCATGTGGCCACCGACGGATTCGATGCCAGCCACTTGCCGAGCGTCAGGGGATCAATAGGCATTCCCAGGATCGTGTCCATGTAGTGCTGGAGCGCGAAGGCGTCGCGGCCTTGTTCTTGACGCTGCGCCTGGCGCCAGGTCGAATCTTCGGGCATCAGGCCGGACCAGGCGCCATCCAGTTGCTCGGAGAGGGTCGCCAGCATCCACCAGCCGTGATAACGGTCGGCGCCATGATGATCCACCAGATCGATGGGCTCATCGTTCTCCGGCACTTCGACACAAAACCGGTGGGCCACGAGTTCAACAAGCAGAGACAGTCGGCGACTTCGTTCTGACGAGAGAAGAGGGTGGCCAGCGACTGCACTTGTGACAGGAGTTCAACCTCGGTCGCGTGCGACGTGTGGGATGGACCGCTCGACGGCTTCCGGGGGTCGCTGGCAAGCCTGACGACCCAGGGCCAGTGCGGGTCGAGCGCTGGGCTGCATCCTCAGATTGAACGCTGCCGGGGGAGGGGGAGGGGGCTGACAGCGGGCGCATCTGCAGCCTGGCTTGCGCGACCAGCCCGGTCACATCCTCACTCTGGAAGCGTTGACACAGATCTCGAATGATACGGATGTATTCCACGGCCTCGCCGAGCCGGGATTGCTGCGGCTTGGTCAAGTTGCTCGACAATATGCGCCGGGTCTAGCTCGCCTGTGGTCAACCAAGATTGTTCGGTGCTCTTGAGGACTTGATTGCGTAGTTCGGGCCAGGCATCAGCTTGATGAGTGTGCTTTAGGAGGCGTTCAACGGCGTTGAAAGCGGGTTGTAAAGCAATCGCGGAATTGATCGTTAACGCCCGACTGGCATTGCCGAGAGCGATTAGGTTGTCCACGGAGAACCGGAAATAACTTAATGTTGTTTTTCCAAGCGGCAACCCACGTTCCTTCAGGGCTTGCTCGAAGGCACGCCCTGACAACGAAGTGCTGGTTTCCAGTTCGATCAGCCGCCTCATCTCCGCGTAGGCCAGGGCCTTATCCCAAAAGCACATCTCGCCGCGTAGTTCGTTTTCGATTAAGTGGTCGGCGAGGGTGGCGGATTCAGACTTCCACGGGGTATAGGTCACTACCGTGTACTGGAAATCCGGATGACCGGTTTCCGCAAACAACTCCTGGAGGATCGCCAGGCGGGTGTTACCCCCTTTGCCGACCATGTACTTCTTTTCGCCGGGGCGGCGAGTCACCACCAAGGGGCTGTTCAGCCTCCGTGTGGAACGGATAGAGTCCTTGATGACGTCCCACTGGTCATTGACGGTTTTGCGCGGGTTCTTGTCATAGAGCAGTATCTCCATGACCGGCAAGGTCATCTGACTTTCGGTATCGATGCTGAGTTGTGCGCTGTTATCGTTGGGTAGGCCGACGTTCAAGGATTCCTTGACCATACGGGCGCGCAGATCCTCAGGAGTTAGCCGTTTGGTGCCTTCGGGCTGGATGGGCTGGCGTTGCAGAGCGGTCCTGGCCGCATCGCCGACGCTCACCCCTTTAGGGAGTCGCGCGGCAGCCATTATTCTTCTCCTTCGCTGGGCGTTGCGGGGGCACCATCCTCATATCCGCCGGCATAGACGCCGGAGAGGGAGGGGACCAACTCCCAAATCAATTCGTGCATCGTGTCCGATGGCGTCACGCCGCGATCACGACGCTTCAGGCGATGTACAGGCAATTGAGCCGTCGCTGCCTCGTTGTAGGCCACGCTGGCAGGAATCGCAGTTTCAGCGACGGTTACCAGCCCCTTCATTTCCAGGTAGCTGTTGCGTATTTCCTTGGTGATTTGACGCGCATCGTTGGTGTGGCCAACACACGATTTATGACGGCTGTGAGCGGTCCGGGGAGATTCCTAATGCCTGGGCTTCTTCGAGCTTCAACAGTAACTCGAATGTTCCTGTGCGGAACTCTCTGGCGCTCGGGGTTTCCGGCAGAACCGGCGATATGAGGCGATGCGCCGCCAGGGCGGCGGTATAAAGCAATGGCCCTTGAGATCCGGGGTATCGATGAACACCAGATCGTAGTTATCCTCGATGAGGGGGCGCGCAGAGCCTTGCGCAGGATCATCGGGGCGTCAATTCGGCCCTGGATGAACTGTTCCAGGTCGGTACTTTCGACCATCCCCGCGAATTTTCGACGCGGGGCGTCGCAGACGATGATGTCGAGTCGCTCCCATACCGTGGTGGAAATCGCTGATTCGGAGACTCGTCCGCTGACGATGACCGAGGTCAGACCGTCTTCAGCTTTTTTGCCGAGCGGGTAGAACTTTGATAGTGATCCCTGGATATCGGCATCGACCATGAGAACGCGCAGCCCCATGTCGGCGGCAAGCGCACTGAGATTGGCGGTGAGCGTCGTTTTGCCGATCCCGCCTTTGGTTCCAACAACACTGAGTATGACCACATGAACCCCCTAAAGCTAAATTTCGATTAACCCTTGGGAGTTGCCGTCACCGTCAGACTATCTGGTCAGTCCTGCCCCACATGGCCAGGCGCAATGCGCCTAATGTTAGGCTGTTAATGGCCTAGACATGTCTGGCCCGAGCCATTGCGGCCTGTTTGGGGTGTAGCCCAGATATGCTTTTGATGTGTGTTTTCGACAACGCCGGGTTCTATTTAACTCTTTATATCTAAAAAATCAATAATTTTGTAAATGCCCATGGATTCGTACACCTATTCTTTTGTGCGGGTATATCACAGAGCCCTAGAAAGGCAGTTAACGAGCCCGGTTTCCTTCACTTAGTCTCACGATGTCATCCAGCCATTTGCGGCCCTCGTCTGATAAAAAAGCGGTAAGAGGGACGCCTCCTCGGCACAAGGTGTTTGAGGAAGGTCTGGCAGTGGTCATCCCAACTACCATCCCCCTTTGGCGTGAGCAATCTTCTCCGCGACATTGTGGTTGCGCATAGCGTCGCCATGCCGAGTCGCTCATCTCGCGCCCCAGCAGAGTATCGCCAGATAGTCATGTCGTCGGGCTCCCCAAGAGCCAGGCATAGCTTTTTGAATGTTGTATTGTTCACCATCCCGTTTACACATATTTTTTGTAGTATTCGGCTTGTAGCCTTACCAATAAGGCACAGCCGAGTGTTGTCAGCGTGATTATAAGCGAAGAATCCAGGTCTCCGGGCCACCAGAGGAACGCGGCGCACGCGACGGTGAGGATGGTGACCTGGAAGTACTTGGCCCGGTGGTAGATGGTGGATGATTCCCGCCCGCCGCCGTACTTGCGCCTCGCTCGCTCAACCAATCCATCCAGGATGGCCAGCAGATAGAGGAAGCCTATCCAGGTAGATACGCCACCACGACGGCGGCACGTATCGAAATGACCTGGGAGCCAGTCAATGCACGGCCGATCGCGAAATCCACGGCGCGAACGCCTCGGCGTACCGCCTGTTCAGTTGGCGCCGCATCGGGGCTGGCGTTTTTCAGCAAGCCTGGCTTGCGATAGAACCATTCGGTAATGAAATTCGCCCAAGCGATGGCGCGATCATGGGTCGAACCCATGAATGCCGGCGCGGCAGAGGCACGTTCCAGTTCGCGTGCAATGACGGCAGTTGGTGGCTCCAGAGCGTCTTGAGAGTCATCGGCCAAGATCCACATGTCGATCGCCATGCGACCGACCAGAATCACAAAAAACCCGATTGCAAAAAAGGACAGGATCTTGAACGGTGCCGTGATCGCCTTGGTGATGCCAATGTCGATGCTTGCGCCGTCGCCCGCCATTACCAGCCGCTCCCTTTGCCATCCACAGTGATCGCCGCGCTATCCGGTTCATGGGCTTGGGTGATGGCGCGCATTCGTCTCGCCATGTCCTCGATACTGGTTGGCATCCGGTTCGTCGATGGTGTCCGCCAAGGGAATGCGAATTTTCCAGAGCTGACCGCCGTCGATCAGGGCGAAGGCCTGCCCGCGGCAGTTGCACCAGTGCCGGCGTCAGCATGGGCAGTCTCGATGGTGATGCGGTCCTCGTTACGACTCTGGAATTCCGCAAAATCTGTCGGGTCATTCGAGTCGCTGGCCATCGAGGCGACCTGCATGGTGGGTACGTCGACCTCGGACAGCTTCTCGGTCAATATCTCAGCGGTTTCGGTGTTCTCGACACGCATGACGATACGGGTGTTGAAGTTGCCGCCAATCTGCATGGCCTTGGCGGCATCGCCCACCTTGCCTCCACATCGTGCCAGGTCTGGGTGTAGGCCGTGACTTGGTAGCCGGCGCCGCCGGCCTTGTTGACCATTGGAATGAAGGCATCGCCGACCAGTTCGTTGAACTCGTCGGCGTGCAGGGCCAGCTTGCGCCGACCAGGAGGCAGTTGGCCGGCGCCGACGCCGAACTTGTAGATTTGTCCGGCGACGCTGGTTAAATCGGCAAACATCGCCGTGCCGATCGCGCCGGCAACCTCGTGATCGGACAGCGAGTCCAGACCGATGTAGACCACAGCGGACTGGTTGATGATGCCCATCCAATCGATGATCGGCCTGGGTCATCCAGCGCGGCATAATTCGGCGAGATCAGGTCAGCGATCTTGCCCGTGGTCAGCTTCTCCAGCAGAGGATAGAGGCTGGATACCAGTTTCTCGAAGTAGGTCCGGTCATTGGAGAGAACGGATCGCAGTGCATCCGCGACCGGGTCGCGCAAGTCGTTGTCGCGAATGAAGCCCAGGATGGCCACGGTATGCAGGGATCTGCCGCTCTTTTTGGCGGCTTCCCCTAGCGCTCTGGCCTGCGCTGACTCCAGGTCGGTCACCTCGGCTTGCCACCCGGGGCGGACGCGATCAAGCCACCAATTGAAATAGCGTACAGCCAGGGACTCCGTGTCGACCGCGTAGGCAT
>JADJCP010000013.1 GCA_016703155.1 Hydrogenophilales bacterium | reverse complement strand
TCAGGACCCGCCCCCAGGAGAAGTTTTCAAGCGCCAGAAAATGCCGGCAGATGACGGTCAGCAGGTGGCGAGAATAAGGCCGCTGATTGCATCGGCACGGTGTAATCTCGAGTACGTCTGGCTTTGGGGGATGCCAGTGATGCCGAACGGTCCGTTGGTCAGATTGCTCCAACTGCCCAAGGGGGCCTGGGGGTCGAACCAGTTGTAGAACAGGCTAAAGAGGAGGGCCTGCACTGCCAGGCTGCCTAACACGAAGAAATCCCCTTTGAGTCGCCAGGCAGGCAGTGAAACAGCCAGACTGAGTACGGTGGCGATCAAGATGGCCGCCAGGAGCGCGGGAAAGAAACTCCAGCCCAAAGCGGCGCCAACAGGGCGTAGACATAGCCGCCGAGGGCGAAATAGCCCGCATGCGCGAGCGTGAGCATGCCGCAATACCCCACCACGAGATTGAGGCTCAGGGCCACGATCACGTAGATGTCCAGGTAGATGAGCAGGTGGATGAGGTAGTTCATTTAACGGTGGTTTCGATGCGGGTTTCGCGTCCGAAAAGTCCTTGCGGTCGTAGCAGCAAGAACAATGCCAACACAAGGAAGGTAACAGCTTCCTGCCAGCGTGCCGAGAATTGCCATACCACCTGCGCTCGGATGAGCCCCAGGATCAGGCCGCCGATGATCGGCCCGGCCAGGGATGTTCGTCCGCCGATGATGACTGCCACGATGGCCAGCAGTGTGGCGTTCAGGCCGGTGTGCGGGTCGAAGCCGATGTCTCGGGCGGTGAGCATAGATGCCGCTGCGGCCAAGGCACCCGCCAGTGCGAAGGCAAGCAGCCGGTGGGCATCCACGTTGTAGCCGTACAGCGCAAATTGGGTGGGGTTGTCCGCCAGGGCGCGCAGGCGCAGACCGATGTCGGTCATGTACAGCATGGCAAGCACGGCCAACAGGAGCAGCAAACCCAAGCCACCCATGAGGAGCTGGGATTGGGTCAGGATTGTGTCGCCCATGGCATAGGTCACTTCCAGCCCAGTTCGCAAAGTTCGCGTCTCATTGCCCCAGATCATGGCCACCACCTGAACGACCAGGATATAGAGCCCTAGCGAGGCGATTAGATGCGCGCCTTCGGAGGCGCGCTTGCGGGTCAACGGGGCATGATTGGCCCATTCGAACAGGACCGCCAAGGTGACTACGCCGCAAAGAGAAACCAGCAACCCTCCCATCCATCCGCCCAGTTCAGACGCTCCCAGTTGAAAGAGATAGGGCGCCAATGTGTAGAGGCCGGCGAGGCCGACGAACAGCACACGGGTTGGGAGGTAGACCATCTGGAAGGCCATGGCGAGTAGTGCGATGGCCATGCCGGAGATGAGTCCATTTATCAGAATTTGCATGTTTGCCGGTGTATTTGTTAAACCAAATTAGTCAACAGAGACTACTCAAAATTCGTGCCAGTTAGAAAATCGCAGCACTCATGGCAACCATACTTGTGCAAGGCTCACATACTGGGGATATTACTTATGAACTTGTGAGCATTAAGTGCAAGCACCCCACAAAAAGATACATTTAGTATCTAATTAGATACTATGAGGCGCATCCAATCTCACCACATCTGGATAGTACGGCAGATCGTTAGCCGAATTGCTTGATGGTCAATGCGCCACCTCAATCAGCGACAAGTATCCTCACCCGTGCCCCATCCGGTAAATCCTTGGTCTGACGTTCAATAAATTTTCCCATACCACGGTTGTCATGCAACGGAATGTAGTGAACGCTGGAGTTGGGACCACCCTCCAGGGTCATGGCAGGGGGGTATTCGTCCCGATCCATGCCTTTGGGTGAGGATTCCTTGCGCTTGATGTATTGCAGTGAGTGTTTTCTGCGTAACTCCGAATTGCGGCGGTCTATGGTCAGCACTGTAGGTTGCCCCATTTTCTGGGCATGCTCGATGTGCACCGCAGCCGTGGGATATTGGCTACGCCGGATGACGATATCGACGGGTTTCATCGCCGCTCTTGCCACGGCTTGTTTCGCGGCGGCCTTGTTGGCAGCCTTCATGGCCGCGTTGGAGACCACGCTGGCGGACAGATCCAACGCCACGATGGCAAGCAGCAAGGCAATCAGCCAGGATTTCATCTTGCTCCTTCCTTATCTCTACGAGACATAGTGTGACAGCCAGAAATACAAACCTAGAACGCCCCAGACAATCAGCAGCGGCTTGCTAAACGCCAATTTGAACAGGCCCTTGATTGCATCCGCCAGCAGTTCGCCCTTGGCTTGGTCCCAGGCCTTTTCACCGAACAGCGACTTCATCAGCACGCCGAACATCAGCAGGTAAGTCACCCCCATGATCAGCCATGAAACGGGCTTGATGTACGCCTCCGGCAACATGGCGAAGAAATCGTTGAATACAGCCTCGGTCAAGGCGACCACGAAAGGCAAGGAGATACCGAAGATGATTAGCGACATGGCAGCCTTCCGCGCCCCCACGATCATGCACGCGCCCCCCACCATGATTGCCAGTACCGATGCATAAGCGATCAATTCGCTCGGGAAAAACAACATCACCAGTTCAGTCATCCGGCCCACGTTACGCAACCCTCCTTCGCACGCAGATCACAGCATGCACGCCAAATCGAATATCTCCCTCACCGCTGCCCGCAGATGGGTGACTTTCCATCGCCCTACGAAGGTTGCATTGCGCGCTTAACTCAGCCAACCAATCTTCGCCAACCTCCAGCCATTCCTTCATCACTGCCTGGCGTTCCTGCAGCATTGCCGCAATTTCTTCACGGATGTTCACCATTCGCTGAACGCGCCCAACCCGAACTCATGACGTCCATGCACTTGGCCCCAGTATCCTGCTTCCAGCAAATAGCCGGCGTCGGCTAAGCGCTGTAGCGCCAACTCCATTGGCCACTCGGCCTGACCATCGATGCACTCCAGGATCAACAACGTCGTCGCATTCGCTCCGGGATCCAGGCTCGACTCCGAAAGGGATTCGATAAGCCTGGAACGCGCATTTCCGGGATTTTTTTCACGCATGCCAAAACGCCATGCCGCTAGAGCATGGGCGCGAAACAGGTATTTGAAGTCGTCATTACCCGACTGGTGCAAGGTATCGAGTTGATCCGGCCCGAGAACCGCCGTGGCTTCATCAAACAGCGCCAGAGCATCGGGATGCCGCAACCAACTCGCCATCCACAAGAGCCGGGCCAGCTCCCGCTGACCATCCTCGCCCATGTCTAACGCCTGATCGCGCTTGCACCGCTGAATGGCATAAGCGATCTCGAAATCGCCGCTCCGCCAGTGCCAAGCCGATTCACGATCAAGCCAGTGGTGAGCCACGACGCACTGGCTACCGCCAATCTGACTGTCGAGCATGGCCAGAATCCGCTCCCGAACCGCCCCGCCGCCTTGGGAAGATGCAAATCGAGCAGCAGATCGAAGCATGTCAGCAAATATCGCAAGCGATCCTCGGGGCGCACATCACAGGGACCGGCCTCGCTCATGGCATTCATCAGGGCATGCATTGCCGCGACATATTTACCCTGGCGTCGCAGAGATTGGGCCAGGGCATGGTCGCTTTGGTGGGGGGTTCGCGCTTTGAGCCTTCTTGATAACCCCGCATATTTGCTTCTCAGACTGGATTGCGCCTCAGGATCGTATCGTTCCGCCAGAACCTCGGCTTGAGGCAGCGACCAAGATAATGTCAGCGGCCAAGCTTCTGAATTTTTCAGCTCATCAAGCAGATGGCCTTCGCCGTAGGCACCCGGGTCTATGCCATGGGATTCCCGCCAAGCTTCAGGTGCCAAGGTCAAATCGCCGCGTTCAAGCACACTCTGCAAAGTCCAGATATCGAGACGACTATGCCCCTGGCCACTCGGTGGCCGACCACAAACGACCCAATGTCGCACGCCACCAGGATGCTTGTCGCGGCACTGAAATCGAGCTAACGCGTCTATAAGGTCGACACCATTACGCACTTCTTCAGCGAGTTCAGCAAGCGATTGGAGACTGGCTTGCAGGTCCAGAACGCCCTCCCAACGATCACGGCCTTCGCGCCGGCGGCAAGCATCTGTTCGGCATGGCGGATCAATGAACTGTCATTACCGCACGCGAGCAGGATCACGACTGGCGGCCAATGCACCAAAGGGGGCATCGACCAGGGCTGACCCAGTTCATCGACGGCTGGGATATCGATGTCATCGCTGCCATGAGCAACGACTGCCAGCGACCAGATGTCGCGCCAGGATTGAGCAGGCCAGGGATGTGCGAGTGCCGCCGGGCGGACACGCAAGTGTCCGGCGGCAATGGCGGGCTTAAGGATTTCGGTAACGCTCGCGCTGTCGGGCCACATTGAATGCACGTGAACACGGCTGCCAAGAAGGTGATCCGGAGTCGATTGACTAAACGAGGCATACCGACAAAACAGCACTTTGCCGAAAAGGCGTCTCCCCTTGAGGGTCAACCCTTCCCAGGGATACCGTTGCCATTGGGCCGGCAGGCTGACATGCAAATGCACCACGATCAGGTTGCGCTTGTTGATCGTCTTGCTGAGTTTATCCGCCAGTTCTGGCTGCACAGCCTCCAGATGCGGAATGTCGCTCGGCGGGACTCGCGGAGGTAGCGCGATGAGGGCCACATCGTCGGGGGAAACCAGAATCATCCCTTGGCCGCGCGTCATAAGCCAAAGCTCGATCTGGCTTGTCATCCCCCTAACTCCCTTCCAACGCACAATTTCGCTCGACGTTTATAAAAATGCATGTGATGTCCGTTTTGATATTATCCAACAGATCGAGTGAGCACACTAAAGATGGGGGTATCACATGAAGCGCCCAAGCGTGGGTCTAGCGAACGGAGGCCAGTGAGCCATGGATCGAGCAAGCGGGGAGCGTCTCGTCTACCTCTGGAATCACCGTGATGAGTTTCGGTCGAACTCAGAGTGGTATGAACTTTATATGTTGACCCAAAGGCAACTGAAGCGCTGCAAGGCGCCCATCCTGGCCAGTCTTCCGGAGTCGAAGGAACACTCTATTGACGATTTTTTCAGGATCAAGGCCTTTGAAACGGCGGGCCGTAATTCGACACCACTCTATGGTCCAAGAGCCTTGTGCAGGTTCTTCAATAATTACCTGAAAGATTGCCTGCGCGCCCAAGACACTGCCGAAATCACGGATTCAGGCCACGAGGACACGGATGACGACGACACACCGTTCATCGAGCGTTTTGGTTTTTCACCTCCCGAGGACATGATCGACCCCGCTCTGGATGCACTTGAATACGGCATTACATTATCCCAGGCGCGAAGTGCTGCCCGCGCGTTGCTGATGTCTTTGGCGGATTGGCAACTCACCGTACTGGCCCAATCCACCTGCGCCGACACGGACGACAAGCTGACGGCCGATGCACTCGCCAAACAACTTGCCATCCCATCTGCAAACTACCACCTGAAGAAATTGGGCATAACCAAGGCGCACGGCGGAGGGGGCAACCCGCATTTCCGCGAATGTCACCTAGGACAGTGGATCGCCGGATTTGGCGTCGACCCAGTCCAGGATAACGTCGCCTGCATCCACTGGCTGCTGATACAGCTGTGCCATGAAGCCCTGGCACGGGGCCTGGGGGAGGAATAGACATGAAACCACTGACTACCATATCGCGCCAACTCGGCCTCGAAATCTCGGAACAAGCCATGGACGCAACCACGGAAATCGATGAAATCGATACCGACGCGACCGAACCCGTTACCATGCCGCTCGGCCTGCAGGCCATGATCAAAGCACGCCTCCGCGCGCACGATCAGATCACACAGGACGACTGGCCCAAGCGCGGGCAAATCTTGCGATTGGAGAAGCCCAATCCTAACCAGGACGAACGCCCCTTCGCCGCACTGCTGATCGAGCGCACCGCCTCGCCCAATGTCTGGAGCGGCTATGTCGTCGCGCCGGAAAGCGAGCTGGACTACTTTGCCAAGGGTGATGTCGATCTTGAAGATATCACCGAGTCGCGCGACCCCTTGGCCGGATTCGTGCAGACTTGGAATCCGGTACGCATCGCCATCCCTAGTGCCACAGCCTGCCTGGCCTGGCTGGATCGCGAAGCAATGGCCTATGTCACCGGTGCGGCAAGCAACGCACCACGGCTTCCCGATTCGGCTCGGCACGAACCTGAAGAACTTGACGCCATCACCCGATATCGCAGCATATATGGCATAGCCGCCGGAGAATGGGCGGCACGCGCTGCGTCATTGGAGACACAAGCGACAACCAAGCCAAGCCTGATCGACCGAATCTCGACACAGCTCGCTAATCTGGGACAACTCGCCGCCATCGGCCAATGGCGCCCCGCCGTGGCCGACCCCATGGGGCCGGAGGCCGACCAAACCTTGCTCTGGACGCTTGCCGACCTGGACATCCGCATCGACCCGCAAGCCTGCAAGTTGCGAAAACTAGGCGAAGACCAGCGGCCGGCAAAAGTCGACTTGTACCTCAACGACCAGTTACTTGAATCGCACACGCTTACCGATGCCGGCGATACGGCGGTCATCCCGCTGAGCCCGGAACATCAGGCCGGCAAGATGACGCTCGCGATCAGAGAACCGAGCGGTACCTATATCGAGTTGCGAGTATAGAAACCAAGCACGCCACCATGACCAGTCTCGACGCCCTCCTCGCGAAACGCAATGCCCGCCGCATCAACCGATGCGGCGATCACGAGCTTGCCCGAAAGCGCCTGGATCACTCGCGTTTTCTTGCCAAACACTACGTCGCCTATGATGCGTTGCGCCCGCACCTGACGAACCCGCACGACCACCCTCGGGTGGAACGCCCCCAACGCGCTCGCGAAGCGATCGATTATCTGCGCGATCTTGGCTGGATCACGTCGGAGGGCACCAACGTCTGGCGTACATCTGAACAACAGGATGTCGCCAAATACTTGGCGGGTGGCTGGTTAGAAGAATTGGTGTACTGCGCACACTTGGAGGCGGGCGTTGACGAGGCCTATTTTGCCCAGGACATTGAATGGCGCGTCGGGGATGTCACCGGCAAGAACGAGATCGACGTCATTGCACGGCGCGGCAATATACTCTCGTTTACCTCATGCAAGACAATGCGACCGTATCGCCGCGGCGATATCCAGGTTGACCACCTAAGCGCGTTTCTCACTGAAACGGACTACTGGAACATCCATTTCGCCGACGACCAGGGTCGCGCGCTGCTTGTCGTAACGGCGGATATTCTCGACGAAATGCACCATAACCGGTCGCGCTATCCCCTACTCCTGGCACGGGCGACAATACTTGAAGTCAGCCTGGCGGGATTGGAAATGATGCCTTGGCGAACCTTGATCGGAACAATCGAAAAGCATTGGGGTTAGCGAACCAACGTCAATCGTAACGTTGGGAGAATGCAACCTGAATCAAGCCCATCAGGACGCTGTACTAAGATGCGGGATACGCGGTAGATAACCATAAAAACCATCGACATTCGAAAAAACCTAACAAGGAAAGGAATGCCATGCTGTGGTGGCGAAATTTATTCAGGGGCAACGTGAAGGCGGGTGCTCAGTGGGTAGACCAAATCAAGGCTCTGGCGACTCAGGAACGCGAGGGTTCGCCGTGCTCGGACAACCCACCACTCCCCGCACATCTTATTGAAATCAAGGACACCTACGAAAACGCGATGGTCTCACGGTACGAGGACCATTACATTCGCACCTCGAAAAAGCTCGCCGAGAAACTGGACGTCGTCTGCATCTCAGGCACTGAAAACATCCAGTTGATGCGCAGCGGAATGTTCAATTGGTTGTCCGACGGGCGCATTATGAAGCGCTGGGCTCCTTATTTCTGGGCGCTATTCATACTGGGCATGCTCTTGCTCGCCATACTCGACTTTGCCCCGACAACGCTCGTCTTCAGTACGCTTATGGAAGATGAGGGCATCGCTCCCATGTACTGCCTCCATTCAGTGCCGACGCCGGATGGGGTCGAACAATGCACTCGGTACCTTTTGGACAGGGAGTCGATCACCCTGCTGGCGGTCCTGGCGTTTCTGTTCGGCGTGGTGATGACGGGGCATGTCATGGCCCGTGTCTTTTTCGGCGAGTATTTCGACCGCAACGTCTCGATGCTTGGTAAGGGATTGCTGGCGATCGTGGCACTGATCTTCGTGCTCCTGAGCGGAATTCGCTACATCCATGAAGAAAAGGTGGCCTTGCAAAAGTATTCCATGGAGGTCCGGGATGCGGAAAGAACCGTCTTGGACGCCGTCTCCACCGATGTTGCGAGGGATGCCGAAAATAACCTGGCCTATCTCAAATCGCCGGAAACCAAGGCTGCGAAGCTGGCTGAGTCGAAGCTGAAGAACATTTTCGCCTCATCGATTTTCTCAATCATTTCCCTGATGATCATGCTCGCAGCGCTCTATTTGAGCATCTGGCACAAGCATGGCGATGTCGGCTACCTGATACGCCAGCGTAAGTTCATCACAGCCCGAATACAGGCGGAGGAAATCCGCACACAGATCGAGGATATCTACAACATTTTCAGTGCCAAGATCGGGCAGTTGCGCCAAAGCGCACAACGCGAAGCCGCCGAGTTCTTTATCGGCGCGGAGACGGCCATCGAGTCCTCGTTATCGGCCACCCAGCGTGTAGCCATGCTCGAATGCATCAAACAGATGCGCGAGTCCTTCAATAAATCTGTCGCCCTGCCGAGTGCCATGTCCGACCATATGAGCATGCGCTTGCCGCAATCCGAGCTCGATTGGGGAGCGCATTACCGTTCGTTTATAGAGAACGCATTGTGCTACGACGCATTCGAGAAAGGCGCACAAGATGCCGTGAATCTGGGCGTGCGGAACATCGACAGTATCGCCGCGAGCCTGACGACATCGATCGTCAACGACGAGAAATGGCAAGCAGCACATCCTAAGATTGAAGATGCCACGCTCCTGTGTCAGTACGAAGCCGGTTTTCTGGAAGGAACGAAAGTCGAACATGGCAAGCGCTGGGAAATGGACCAGGCTGAAGCCCAGCCCAATCCAGACAAGTCGGCTAACCCAGGCGCGGTCGACAACCCTGCGGAGCAACCGGCCACCGAAGTGCAGGAAGCCAATCCTGCCACGGCCAGCGAACCTCGGACGGAAGCCTCTGACGCTGACAAAGCCAGTGACAATCCCGGCGAAAATAGAATTAGAGACAAGGAGGCATTATGAGCATTACGATTTCCAGGCTGCGCACGATTCACCCTGTCATCTTGGCTTGCCTTCTGCTTCTCGCCTCGCAGACCGCGCTCTCGGCGCATGTGATGGTATTCGTCGATCTGAGCGACTCGGCCGGTTCGGCGCGCAACGACTATTTCGCCGATTTCCGTAAATTTCCACTGAAGCCCGGTGACACAGTAATTCTCCTTCCTTTGGGCCAAGGTACCCACAACTACGCGCCCTTTATCAAGGTTCAGATACCGGCGCCCAATCCGAGCTATTCGCCCACTCGCAACAGTGAAGCGCAGGAGGAGGCGAAGATGCAGCTTTTCAGGGCACTGAAAGGTGCGCTTGCGAGGCCAGACATGAAAAGCACCTCCATCCTGGGCGCCTTCGTGGCAGCCTCAGACTACTTCACCCAGCAACGTATCGCGCCGCGCGACCGCGTGATCTATATCCTGAGTGACATGATCGAGCAAAGCGCCGACACCGGTATCAATATGAAACGCGCCATTCCGGATGCGCCACCGGCCAATCTGTCGTTACCGACGAACCTGGGCGCCACCGTTCATGTCGTGGGTGTCTCCATCGATGCAAAAAATCAAGGCAAGCTGCGCGCATTTTGGGACAACACCATCAAGCGCTGCGGCGCGACCTTGGATACCTACAGACAGCGTTATTGACGGTTCGCGACATGCAGGCTGGCTTTATTACAATCTAACTTTCTGACCTATCCATCCACCTGCGAATCAAGATACTTCATGCAAGACCCTGCGCGCATACAAGACCCGAACCAACTACATGTCTCAATTACGCGGCCACCTGACCGAAACTGACTATTGGAATATCCACTTCGCAGATGACCAAGGACGCGCCCTGCTCGTTGTCACCGCGGATTTTCTCGACGAGATGCACAACAACCGACCGCGTTATCCGCAACTGTTGGCCCGAGCGACCATTCTGGAAGTGACCCTGGCCGGCCTGGAAACGCTACGCTGGGAGCGCCTCGTCGAGATGATTGAAAAACATTGGGACTAAGCACGTTGTAGCAATAACGATTCATCCAAGGCAAATAACAAACAGGAGAGTGCAAGCATGGCCAATATCTATTGCGCCTCGAAGGCGTCAATCTCGCCTCGTTTCTCGACGACACCAACGATCTATCCACGATACGGGGGCGGACTTCTGCTGCTGCAGGCGGTGGACGATATCAGAAGCACGTTCTTCCCGAATGTTGCGGAGGCCATCAGCACCGGCGCTTCCAGCGGCCTGTTCAGTTTCAAGGCCGAAGATGGCGGCGAGACAATACGAACAAACGTAGAGAATTTCCTCAACAAAGATGCACGCTACCGTCACGCCACCTTCGTTGTCGATGTTGAAGCGATGAAGGATGCCAACGATTTCAACCGCGCGCGCGAATCGGTATTGACGAAAAACCGTCTGCGCCAGATGCGCATGCCCAGCGTGGCGTTTCCCTCGGGAGCGAGCCATGTCGTATGTGACGAAGATAGTCTCCGGCCCGCCTCCACGACCTTTCTCGGCAAGACCGACAAGCCCGTTAGCGAATCCGTTGGGCAGCGCCGCGAGCATGGTCTCGAACAGAAACGTGGTGACTTCTATCACCAGCAACTCAGGCAACTCGATCCGCCGCCAGACCTTACGTTTCTGAATGACAAGAAATTCGCCAAAGACTTCGCGGCCATCGCCAGCGACAAGGGTCAAGGCAACCTCGACAACAAACTGGCGGTGCTCTACCTCGACGGCAACGCCTTCGGCGCCAAGCAGGCCGCGTGCAAGACACCTGGCGGGCTGACCGCATTCGACAAACAGGTCAAATCGCTGCGACGGCAATTCCTGCTTGGCCTCCTCCAGGCAGTCGTGGCTAAAACCCCCACCAGGCGAAGCCATCCGTCTGGAAATCCTGCTCTGGGGGGGTGACGAGATGATGTTCGTGGTGCCCGCCTGGAAGGGCTGGTGGTTGCTCGATTTCTTCTTTTCCAAAAGCGAGGATTGGGAAGCGCCTGTTGGAGAACAGTCGGACCGGCTGCACCACGCCGCCGGCCTCGTTTTCTGCCACCACAATGCGCCCATCGCCCGCGTCAAGCACCTGGCGAAGAATTTGGCAGAACTGGTCAAGACCACCCTGGGCGACGACAAGCCCAACCGAAGCGGCTGTGCCTATCTGGCGCTGGAGTCCTTCGACAGCGTCGGTCTCGATCTGGAGCGATACCTCGACCGAACCTTACTCGGCAAGTCTGGGCTGAACGGCAGCGGCTGGATGCTCACTCCGGAAGCCGTCAAAGACTGGTTGAACGCCTTCGAACAGGGACTTGGCGACCGGCTGGCAAAGCGCCAGGTGCATCGTGCCGCCAAGGCACTCACCACGTCCGGCGAGCATACGGAAAAACTGTCCGGGCTGCTGGAGGAGGCGAGCAGCGAAGACGAAGCACTCCTGGACAGCTTGCGTGCATCGCTCCCGTGGCCGGCCAGCCGCTCATGCCCCCGATCTCGCCCTGCTCTGGGATTACCTCGCCTGCTACCAGGATTCACAACAACAAGGGAGCCGCTGACATGACCACCCTACATCACTTCACCCTCAGCCTGACGTTGACCGCACCCTTCCTCACCCAGTCCTCCGGTGCCGCGGCCTTCGGCCTGGATGCCGCTGTCGCCCGTGACCACCTGGGTCGTCCCATCCTGCCAAACACCCTTGTCGTGGGCAATCTTAGCCATGCCTGGCAGAGCATGCATGCCCTGGGTGTCGCCGAGGCCGAGGATTGCCTCACCTGGCTGGGCACCGGCAGCGGCGATGACGCGGGCCATTTCGAGCCTATGCGCAAGAGCCTCCACATCGATGACCTGGTAGGTTCCGACCCATCAGGGGACCACACCCTCCAGCGCATACGCGTCGACCGCGAACACAGTGCGGTCGACAAGGGTGCCCTGATGATTGCCGAACAACCCTGGGCGCCGGGCAGTGAACTCACCTTTACCGGAAAGGTACGTTTCTTCGGCCATGCCGACGAAGCCCAACGTCTGACCCATGCGCTACGCGCCGCCCTCCACTGGGCCGGACAACTTGGGGCCGAACGTGGCGTTGGCTTCGGCGCCATCAAGCAAACCCAGTTCGACAAGGTCGCTGCCCCGGCGGCCAATACGGCCATCCAGGCGCCGACCGCGCACGGCGCCCAACTGCCCTTCGCCCTGGCCTTCGAGCACCCCTTCTGTCTGGCCGAGCGCAATCTCGACAACAACTTGTTCGCCAGCAGCGAAGTCATCCCCGGCGGCGCCCTCAAGGGCGCCCTGGCGGATGCCTGGGCACACCTCCTGGGCAAGAAAGCCGGCAGCCCCATCGAAGCCGGTTTCGATTCAGCCAGACCGGCATTGAGCCAGCACTACACCGACATCCTCTTTCGCCATGCCATCCCCGGCACGGCAAAACAGGCCGCCAATGTACCGCCTTGTTCACTGGTGAAAATCGGTGATGGCCAGTTCCGCGACATTGCCGCTCTGGAGGAACCTGGCCTAATCAACGGCCAGGCCCCGGAATTTGCCGTGGACTGGAAAGGCAAGGACCACGCCAAGGTGCGGCACCACTTCGGCTGGCCCAATCTGGAACGCGACCTGCGCGTACGCACGGCCATCGACATCGCCACCGGTCGCGCCAAGAAAGCCCAGTTGTTCGCCTACGAAAGCATCGTTCCCGATGGCAGCGTACGCTGGCACGGCGCCATCCTCCTAGACCGAGTCGACAAAGCCGATCAGGACCGGGTCATGGCCGAACTCGTCAGCCTGCTGGCCGACCTCGGTCATGAGATCGGCCCACTGGGCAAGACCAAGGCCTTCGCCCGGCTCGAAGCCGTCACCAGCGCAATCGCCGAAGCACAGCCGCGTAACGACGGCCTCTGGATCGTCACCCTGCAAACTCCGGCTCTCCTAGGTGACTGGCGCGAGCTCGACGAAGCTGCCGGTGCCGAAGACATGGAAGCGCTCTACCGTTGCTACTTCAGTGAAGCCTCCGACGGCGCGCTCGAACTGGTCCGCGACTATGCCCGGCAGCGCCTGGCGGGCGGCAAGTACCTGCACAACCGTTTCCGCAAGGGCAAACCCTACACCCCCTGGCTGCTCACTGAAGCCGGTAGCGTCTTCGTCCTCAAGGCGAACAACGGTGACTCACAAGCCTGCGTCGAGTCCTGGTTGAGCAAGCACCTGCCAACCCCCGATTGGCTGCTTGCAGAAGCGAGTAGCGCACCAGCCTGGCGCGCTATCCCCTACCTGCCTGAAGGCGGCTACGGCCAGATCGCCGTCAACCTGCCCTGCCACGACGGCAAACCGCTGGCTATCGACAATGAATAATGGAGGCACCGACATGACAACCCCAAACCGTTGGTGGATCACCGGTACACTCACCACCCGCGCCAACTTCCACATCGGTAACGGAGAAATCGTACCGAACGACCCACGCGTCAGCCTCGACAAGGATGAAAACGGCGAGGAGCAATATGCCGACGTTGCCGCCATCGTCACCGATTGCAACGGCAAGCCCTGGCTGCCGGGCAGCAGCCTGCGCGGCGTATTGCGCGCCTGGTTCGAGAAGCACGCCCCGAATCACATCGTCAGCCTGTTCGGTCGGGGCGACAAGAACCAGGAAGAAGCCGGCAAAACCCGGGTGTGTGGCGGCGTATATCGCAGCCATGCCATCCAGCCGTCATTGACCCAAGAGAGCTACCATTTCGACAGCGGCCGGCTCACACTGCTCGAAGCCGGCGTCGCCATCGACCGTGTCCTCGGCGTAGCCAGCGACCAGAAACTCTATTACCAGGAAGTCGTCCGCCCGGCGTGTGCTTCGAGCAGACCATCGAAATCCGCGACGTCGAAGAACCCGCCATTCAAGGCCCTACTCGCAGCATTGGAGGCCTTTAACGACGACAGTCTCACCCTAGGCGCGGAAACCCACAGCGGCAAGGGGCGCATGACCTGGAAGTGCGCGCGGGTCTGTGGCCTCGCGGGCGAAGCCATGAAGCAATGGGCACGCGATGCCTTCACCGGCAAGGCCGATGCTCCCATCGATCGCGCCCAAGTGGTGCAAATCCAGCCCAGCACCCATTCCACAGCCGCCGCAAGCCTCGATGTCACCCTTAAATTCGAAGGCCTGTTCTGCGTCAACGACCCCGGGTCGTGCCGCCTGGGCCAAGCAGGAGAAAAAGCGCCGCAAAAGACGCCCATGAAAACTTCAATGACCCCATCCTGGCTGAACAAACAACCCCGCCTCGATGCCCAGGGACGCGCCTATCTCCCGGCGAATTCTTTCCGAGGGGTATTTCGCAGCCAGATGGAACGCATTGCCCGCACCCTCGGGCTCCCGAAAGTATGCGGCGAAGGCACCGGCATCACCTGCAAACCGTTACACCATGCGAAAGATGTCGACAATCTCTGTCCCGTCTGCCAACTAATGGGCGCACCGGGGTGGAAAAGCCTCATCGAAATCGGCGACTTCCGCCAACAGGGCGAAGCCCAGGTCATCACCCAGGAGTTTCTGGCCATCGACCGATTTACCGGCGGCGGCGCTGACGGCAAGAAATTCAACGCTCGCGCTGTGGTCCGCCCCACCTTGCAGGGCCGTCTGAGCCTGGACGAAACGCGCCTGGCCAGCCTCAAGGACAAGGACGCCGCGCTCGCTCTCTTCACCCACACCCTACGCGATCTCAAGGAAGGTGATCTGCGCTTCGGCATGGGTACCGCCAAGGGCTACGGCGCGTGCAAAGCCGAGTACACCGTCGGCACTGCATCAATCCCTCGCGATCTAAAACAGTGGGCGGAAACGCAGCATGGGAATGCTGTGACCTGGCTGACAAAGATTGCCAACCAGAGCACGTGCAATACCAGGCTGGCTTGGCCTAAAGCGCCTGAAATGGGGTGTCAGAACTCCAGCATCCAATCTCACGCCACTGCACCCAATCTGGAGTTTCATAATCCCTCCCACTTCATTCCAGCCAAGGAGCCAAACCCTAATGACCCACGCTGGCTAAGTGCGAAACAACGAGACTGGCAGAGCGCCCCGCCCATCAGCCATGCGCGTTATACAAATGGAAGTTTTGACACTAAACAGTTCAGATATTCTGGCCGCATCGTATGTCGCTTGAGGACTCTGACGCCAGTGGTGATTGGTGCCCAGCGAACGGCGGCAACAAAATCATCGGCTGCGGTCGTTACGCCATATTCGTACGATGAAAATTTAGCACCGGACAAGAAAACACCGATCCTTCCGGCTTCGAGTCTGCGCGGCCTGATCAGCTCACTGGTCGAAGGCGCCACAAATAGCGCGTTCCGCATCCTCGCGGACAGCCAACTGAGTGCCAACGACTACCCGAACAAACGCAAAGACCTGGGTAAAATGCATGACTATTTTTCAAAAACCTTCGGGCAGGAAATGCTGCCATATTCGCCGAGTCGAAATCGACTCTCGCCAGCTGACCTCATGTTCGGTGCTGTCTCCGACACAAAAAGTATCGAGCAGATCCAAGCCCTGGCAGGACGCATCTGGCCTGGGGATGCGATCGGAACACCCGGCGGATTCGCACCTGAACCGGTATTGCTGAAGATACTCGACAGTCCAAAGCCCCCCTGCCCGACTCTTTATTTCACGTCGACCAAGGGATTCATCGCAAAAAAAACCTGACCCAGGGCGTGCACCATCAAAGGGCCGGAAAGTTTATTTTGCACACATCGAGCAATCTAGCCGCTGCGGAAAGTTCGCAGTGGCAGACGCCCCTGAGCGCAAAAACGAAGACTTGTCACAAAAAGCCTGGGTCACGCCCATCCAGCCTCGGAAAGACTTTCATTTTCACCTCGATTTCGAAAACCTCTCGGAATGGGAACTGGGTGCGCTTTGTTATGCCCTTCAACCCAGTCTCGACTATCGACACAAACTCGGGATGGGCAAACCATTAGGGTTAGGCAGTATCCACATCGAACCCGTCGGTATGTTCCTAGTTAATCGGGTCAAGCGCTATTTGTCACCCTCATCACGCTACACCACCGTCTGGTTTTGCCGAAATGGCGCGACAGACCGAATGGGGCTTACGATACGAAGCCGAAGCTGGTTGCAAACCGATCGATCAATCGCCATCGCCGGAAACGTTTGCAAACAAGTTTCGGGCCAACTTAAACCAAGACATCCGCCGAGCCATTGAGTTGACAGGGTGTCCCTGACGCCATCTGCGCACCGGTACACTACCCCCAGTTAGAGAAAAAAATTCGCCAGGCTACAAGCATGAAGAGGCCGAGCATTTTCGCTGGTTTGTTTACAACGAGAAAAGCACACACCAAATGCTGTTGCCCTTGAATGCACGCATGACCAGCCTTCCCACCCTGAAAAGAAACCATAAGCCATAGTGAACTATCTATTCTTGCTTGGTGGACACGACCTCGAAATGCTCACCTTGCGCGATTTGCTGCAAGCGCATGGGGTTCAGTTTGGCGACCATGATCTTGCCTGGGGAGCGCGTGCATCGGCCTATCGGGCCGACATCGACACCGCCCTGGCGCGCGGCGCACAACCCGTGGCGGTAGAACTGGAAAACGACCTGCCCGTCGACTTGGCGCAGCATATCCTCTGGATCGACCATCATGGCGACCAAGCGGGCGCCGACCACCCCCTGTTCCCTTCGTCAGGCCTTCGACTTGCTGGGACTGCCGGAGTCCGAATGGACACGGCATTTCCAATTGGTCGCGGCCAACGACATCGGCCACATTGCTGTCATGCGCGCAGTGGGCGCGAGCGACGATGAGATGCGGGCCATCCGTCTGGCTGAATTCGCCGCACGCGGGATCTGCGCAAGGCACCTGGAAGAAACCCGCCAAGCGTTAAACCAAGCCGAAAAGCCCTTGCTTGACTTGACTGTGGTGCGACTGCCTCACGATTACACCGGGACCGTGACAGACATGGCCGACCCACTCTTTTGGTGGCAAGGGCGTTACGGATATTTTAGCTATTGGACCGAACGAGTGGGGCTTCTATGGCTCGGGCGCACGTGTCCAGGCACTCGCGGAACACTTGGGCGGTTGGCTCGGCGGAGCGTTGCCGGGAACCGGGTATTGGGGCCAACACACCAGCGAAGACCTGGCGCATCGCTGGACCACGCTGCTAAAAACATGGATATAGCGCAGCGCATTGTTTTATATTGAGAAAACGGTAAAATTGAAACTGCTCAACGGAATCATCGGCAGACTAACTCATACGCGCCGCAAATGCCCGTCGAAAGCCGCGTGGACAAAGGCTTGCAGATGGTGGAGGTTGAGCATTACCCGGACTTATTAACGGGACTGAAACGAACATTGGACGCTTGTTGCGGAACTTGTGGGGTTGAGCATTACCCGGACTTATTAACGGGACTGAAACACAGTGCGAATCACTGACCTGCAACAACTTGCAAGTTGAGCATTACCCGGACTTATTAACGGGACTGAAACTCCTTCTCATATCTCCCCATTAGGTATTCCAAGTTGAGCATTACCCGGACTTATTAACGGGACTGAAACCATCGCCACACCTCTTTGTCGAGTTCTGGGACGTTGAGCATTACCCGGACTTATTAACGGGACTGAAACATGTAAATCCAGATGCCTCTTCCGACTGATCCGTTGAGCATTACCCGGACTTATTAACGGGACTGAAACAATGACCAAGGTCGGCTTCTCCATACTGTGGGGTTGAGCATTACCCGGACTTATTAACGGGACTGAAACAAGATATTGAAGATAAGATCTAACATGATAGAGTTGAGCATTACCCGGACTTATTAACGGGACTGAAACCGTCTTGATCATCGGGATTCAGGTATTGATGGGTTGAGCATTACCCGGACTTATTAACGGGACTGAAACTCCCAGTTTCCGCTGGTACGGGTATAGTCCAGTTGAGCATTACCCGGACTTATTAACGGGACTGAAACCAAATCGCTGCTTGGATTGCTGTGAGTGCGAGTTGAGCATTACCCGGACTTATTAACGGGACTGAAACCCCCCGCCGTTTCCGGCAGGAGGAATTTAGGGGTTGAGCATTACCCGGACTTATTAACGGGACTGAAACAAGAACCCGACGCGACTACATGACTTTCGTTGTTGAGCATTACCCGGACTTATTAACGGGACTGAAACGGCACGATGGCCCACCAGCATTCAGCAGTGAGTTGAGCATTACCCGGACTTATTAACGGGACTGAAACCAGAGTGTTACGAGTATTGTTTGTCATGATGTGTTGAGCATTACCCGGACTTATTAACGGGACTGAGACTTGTCGAATTCGGCAATGTAACTGCTATTGCCGTTGAGCATTACCCGGACTTATTAACGGGACTGAAACGTAACTGCGCATGAGCTTCATCCCGAGCGAATGGTTGAGCATTACCCGGACTTATTAACGGGACTGAAACTCCTTCAGAGGAATCGCTTCCTGACACAGGGAGGTTGAGCATTACCCGGACTTATTAACGGGACTGAAACTGATCTCCCCAGGTTTCATGATCCGACGAAGCTGTTGAGCATTACCCGGACTTATTAACGGGACTGAAACCCCGCCCGAACCTCTTCGAGGTAACCTTCGAAGGTTGAGCATTACCCGGACTTATTAACGGGACTGAAACCTAGCCCTGCCAACCGCCGAGTTGGTGAACCTGTTGAGCATTACCCGGACTTATTAACGGGACTGAAACGTAGTACCTGCCGCGTCAGAGAACGTGTAGCCGTTGAGCATTACCCGGACTTATTAACGGGACTGAAACCCGCCAAATAGGCTTCTGCCCTGCGGTGGCGTTGTTGAGCATTACCCGGACTTATTAATGGGACTGAAACTTCTGCCCAATACTTCAAACCCCATAACGCTGTTGAGCATTACCCGGACTTATTAACGGGACTGAAACAGCTTATGCAGATCTACCCTTGAATTGTGAGTTATTGAGCATTACCCGGACTTGTTAACGGAATGTCGTTGTTATTGGCAAGTTCAACTGGCTGACTCAACATTTGAATAAAGCAACGTAGGGAGAGTGAGATGTCGACTACCTTATCCGCGGTGCTCGACCCACAAAACTTATTCGCGGCTTGGCGCAAGGTAGAAGACAACGAGGGATGTGCAGGCGTGGACGGGATCGATATCCATGCATACGGGCGACATGTGCACCAGCGTTTACTTGCCACAGCCCGCGCCGCGAGTATGGGACGGTACGTACCGAATGCCCTGTTGCGCGTTTTACTGACAGAGGAAGGCCGTAAGCCCCGATTCCTGGCAATCCCGACGGTGCGCGACAGAGTGCTTCAAACGGCGGTGGCGCTGGTGCTAAGCCCGGTACTTGAGGCTGAATTCGAGGTCGTGCAGTTATGGTTATCGCGCCGGGCGATCCCGGCTTCAGGCCATCGAGCGTATCGTCGAACTGCGTGATGCGGGATATCGCTGGGTCGTGGATGCGGACATCTCGGCCTATTTCGACGAGGTGGATCAGGCGGCGCTGCTGGTCCAATTGTCCCGATATGTCACTGACGCCGCCTTGCTGGAATTGATCCGCACCTGGTTAAGAGCGACCGTACGCTGGCAGGAGGGTGACTTCTGCCAGATTCGGGGTATCGCCCAGGGTTCTCCACTATCCCCTTTGCTGGCGAACCTGTATCTGGACAGTCTGGATGAAACCTTGCTGGGACAGTCCCTGGCCTTGGTGCGCTATGCGGACGATTTCGTGATTCTATGCCGCGACCGCGAGACGGCGGATGATGCCCTGGAATTGACCGAGGAAATCCTGACGGGCCTATCGTTGCGCTTGAACGAACGCAAAACCCATGTCACGAACTTCTCGGAAGGTTTCCATTTTCTTGGGGCGTCCTTCCTGCGGGATGCGGTGCACATTCCCCCGCCGCGCAAAAAACCCTCGCCCGCCAAGCCCACGCCTCCACGCAAATCGCGCCCAGCGCCCGCCGCATCGCCATCGTCGATGACCGAGGCGTTCATGCGCGTACTGGCAACCCACACGACATCCGCGGGGGCACCGACAACCAACTCCGAACGTATCCGTAAACCTCAAGCCCTCGCGACAAAGAAACCACCATCGGCGATGGCTGTGCCGTCCCCGCGGCCCCCTGTCGAAACCGATGAGTTTTTTTCCTCCTGCGACGGAATACGAGACGGCCGTGGAATTCGATCCGCTATTTCGCACCCTACATCTGCTTTCGCCGGGTTTATACCTGACTAAAGAGGGTGGCCGCCTGCGCATTCGGCGCAACGGCGAGGAGGTGGAATCCCTACCCGGCCACGCCTTGAACCAGATCATTCTGCATGGCCGACAGGCTGTTTCGACGGGTGTGCTTGAGTACGCAGCGGAAGAAGGTATCGGTGTACATTTCCTGGCCTGGGACGGTACCCATTACGGCCTGCTGCATCGCAGTATGAGCACGCATGTGGACTTACACCGCCGTCAATTCGAGCGCGACACGGATGCTGAATTTCGTCTGGTGACCGCGCGCGCCATCGTCGACGGCAAACTGCGCAATGCCCGCCTTGTCTTGCGGCGCTACCAACGGCAACGCTCAGTGCCGGAAGTTGATACCGCCATCGACTGGGTGGGCAACCAGTTGGAGGAGTTGCCGCATGCTCGCGATGTTGCGGCTGTGCGCGGCCATGAAGGCGCCGCGGCACGTGCGTATTACGCCGGCCTGAGTGCATTGCTGGGCGATGAGTGGCGCTTTGCCGGACGCGTCCGCCGGCCGCCGACCGACCCGGTGAACGCGATGTTGTCCTACGGTTATGGCGTTCTCATTGCCAATGTCCTGGGCATCGTGTCCACGCATGGGCTTTATCCATACCTGGGCGTGCTGCATACGGCACACCATGGCCAGCCCGCCCTGGCCTCGGACTTGATGGAGGAGTTTCGGCCACTGGTCGTCGATAGTGTCGTGCTGCGCCTGACGCTATCTCGCTCTGTGCGGCCAGAAGAATTTGAGTCCGACGCGGGGGGCTGCCGTATGAGCGCCGCTGTGAAACAGAAGTTTTTGCAGGGCTTGGAGGGTAAGTTGAATGCCAATCTGACACACCCCGGCAACGGCCTGCGCATGGACTACCGGCGAGCGATACGGCACCAGACGCAACGCTATGCCCGCGCGGTACTTGGGGAAGTGCCTGGCTATCAGGCAATGACATTGCGATGAGCCGCGTCTGGGTGGTCTGCTACGACATCGCCGATAACCGCAGGCGTGGCTTGGTCGCTGATCTGCTCGAAGGCCATGGGGTGCGCGTTCAGGAAAGCGTCTTCGAAATCATCCTGGACATGCGCGGTCTCGCCCGGCTGCGTGACGAACTGCGCGCGCTGTGTGACTGGAGCGAGGATAGCCTGCGTTATTACCCGCTGTGCCAGCATTGCCACGTCGATTCATCCTGGCAGGGACGCGGCGGCGAGAAACCGTTGACCGGGTATTTCCTGGTCTGAGCCGCAGGGGGTCTTTATGCGGCGACTCTATGTAATTTGCTATGACATCGCCGACCGGCGCCGCTTGGCTCGTGTGGCCAAGGTGATGGAGGGGTTCGGGGAGCGTGTTCAGGAAAGCCTGTTCGAGTGCCAGATGGATGAAGGCAGTCTGCGCACTATGCAGCACGCTGTGGCCAGCATTTGGACACTGATGCAGACCATGACGTTACTACCCGCTATGCGGAAAGACGTGGCCGCAATTCAGGTCGATGGCGTGAAGCCGGCACCGGGTAACGCTGCCCCGGTGTGGAAATTTTTGTAGTTGTCGGACGTGTTCAATCCTGGCAACGGGATAGCTGTCTGGTCTTTTTCCGGATGCGAGCTTCTCAAAAAGAAGATGGATTTTTCGAGAATGCTTGACAACCATCCAGGTCAGGCCAAACCACCCGGCAAACACAAGCGTCGCGTTGACCAACGAATCAACCAAGCCTGTGCCGGTTGACGGCAAGACAGCAATGTCACTACCCAGCGTGGCCACCGCCAGACTCGCGGCCAGACCGAGCGTGGCCACCGTGGTCAGGCGCGCCGTGGTTTGGGCGAGTTGCTGCTCGTTCTCCATGTCCAACCACTCGTTTAGCTCGCGCGCTTCGCCCATGACTTGCTCACAGAGTGAGGTCAACCTGAGCTTGTGTCGCCAAAGGTCGGGAGTTCCTGGCCCTGGAAGTTGGCTGGTGAGGTCGGGAAACCAGTAGCGGCTGGTAAAGTGGAGCAGGCTGCGGCGGATGTCCTTGGCTCCTTGTTGGCCGCATTGCTTAGCGGCGGCAAGTTGCGTGACGTTTCCCGAAAGACGATCCGAGAAGGCGAGCAAGGCCGTTTTCTGGAAGTGCAGGATCAAACCCATCAAAAAATAGTGGTTGCGGAAGTGTGAGAGCAGGCCGCTCGTCCCGTCAGCGTAGAAGTGGGGATCGTTATTTCCGACCGTGACGAAGGCATAGCCGGAGGTCATGAACCGGGTGCTCATCCAGTCGTGGGCACCGGCAGGCTGTTCGACCCAGTAACGGTCATAGCAATGATTCGCATCGAAATCGGCCAGAAAGTTCGGCGCGTAGGGGTAAGCATCGGAGCGGCCGCCCTCGTCGGCGAAGCAGAGGCGCACAAAGTCCTGGCGGGTGAGGGCTCGCGGGTCATCGCAGGCAATCCAGGCCATCAATGGCAGACGTTCGTCTTCCATGATGGTGAGCCCCTCCATGGCTTTGATTGACTCGGCATCTTCCCAGACGTTGGCCAGCAGCCAGCGCCAGTGTTCCAGGACGGGGTAGCTGACGCGCGTGTTGTGGTGTTTTTTGACCCAGTCCAGGCAGCGTCGGTCGTCAGTCCTGCTGGGCGGGGCGTTATGGCAGTGCTGCGAGTAGGCATCTTGCCACTCGATTTCATAAGGTATGCGCCCGCCACGCCCCTTCGAGAAATAGGGCGGATAGATACGCCGGAAGCGATCCAGGAGTTCCTGGGCATATTGCACCGCCATCGGTTGGTCGGTTTTGGCGATTTCGAGGGCGAGAATGGCGATGCCGAATCGTTCTTGCGGGGTGGCTGTGGCTTCGTTGGCCCCTTCGTCCAGATTGAACCAGTAGAGGCTGGTTCGGCATACCTGAAAATCGGCTACCGCATCGCGTTGCCAACATGACCCTTCGTCTTTCTCCATCAGCCGCAGCCGCAGCCGCGCGGGGCCGTTTTTTCGTTGCCAGACGCGCACGGGGGTCTGGTTATCGCCGTGACCGTAGAGGAATCGTTGCACAAAGGGGTGGTAGAAGACGTTCTCGCCATATCGGACGATGTCTTGCCGGGAGATGCCATCTAGCTGGCAGAAAGGGGCCGGCGGCAGGCCATCCAGGCGATCGAACAACCCTGCCGCTTCATCCCAGCATCCCCACTGCGCGATCCGCTCGATAAATGATGCCTCGGACTGGTAGATCATTGGAAAGAAGACGATCTCGTGCAGTCCGGTGACCATTGCAACCATGCTTATTCCCCTAGCTGAATGCGGCCGAAGCCGTAACTGGTTTTTTTGCCGATATGAATAATTTCCGCCAGGGCAAGCCAAGACTGAAAAGGTTTGAAATCGCCTTGGTAAACGGCCGTACCCAAAATCCCGCGGTACCAACGTGTCCCATTACGCGCGTGGTCCTCGACAACGACCCATTCCGTGTCTTGACGAACAAGCCGAATGCCTTGGGTGAGTTCGCGCAGACGGCGCTTTTCGTCAGTATCGATCAATGCGACACCGGCGTAGTTGGTTGCCAGTTGTTGGGCACGCCCGGTAATGGCGCGAATGAGTTGCTCAAAGCTGGGCGCACTATTCAAGCTGCCTTCACGCTCCTGTAGTTCGGTTGGGCTGGCGAATCGGACATTGAGGAGCCCATCAATACGTGGCGCAATCAAGTCCGATACGCTACAGGGATGCGGTTGAGCCAACCATGTCCCAGCTTGAAGATCAAGCATGGGTTGCCAACCCGCATTGGGAGAATATTGGCTGACGCCCAATACTTGAAAACGCCCAAGCGGTTCACCCCAGCCGCGCGCACCCATGTGCGTCATCGCCTCGATACTCGCCATTGCGCCTTGGCAGGCGGTTCCAAACAGCGTCAAACCAATCTCGAAGTTGTGACCGCGCGGGTAATCGACCAGCAAGTCCCCCGGCGCGGCAAAGGCGTAGGGATTGGGTGTACTAGGGGCGCCAGGAAGACCCGCGACCGGATTCATGACGGCATAAAACTGGGGGGCCACTCTTTTCAGTCCTGCCCCCCAGGCCCGATGCAATGCAGGACCTTTGTAGCCGGTCAGCAGGGTGCTACCACCCTGCCCCTTTGTGCCCGTGCCGGTGTTCCGGAAATGGGTGCAATCCAATGCTTGGCATGAAAAACGCAGGCTCAGAAACTGCAAGGGCGAATGCACACCGCTCCCTGGAAACCCGATCATTTCGTCGGCAATCTGGCTCGGTTGGAGCCCGCCCTGGATTGCGTGTTGTTGTGTACGCATTTGGATGAAAGCGCTTAAGCATTTTCCGGCTACGTTAGCACACTCCCCCGGGCGCCTACCCAGCTGGCTCATGGGTAATCCTTGCTTTGAAAATTTCCGCTGCCGTTACGTTCTCTCAGTAAGCCAGCTTCACCTTGGCCACATCCGCCTGGTGAGGCTCCTTATCCGAGCCGTTCTTAACGGGAGTAGAGAATGAAATCATTCAAGCAAGTCGCGTTGGTCGCCATCCTGTCTGTAAACCTGACCGCCTGCGAAACCGCCAACAAAATCAAGGAGAGTTTCATCCCTGACAATGGCAAGCAGCAGGGTGCACTCGCGACAGGAATTTCTACGAAGAGCGCGCATCAAGACGGCTTGAAAATTAGATTGATCGGTGTAACGGATGCCACCAAGGGGTGGCATGACTACAGGTTCACGCTCAGCAACGATGGACCGAAGAGTGTCGATGGCCTGCAAGCCACGCTGATCGATGTCGACGGTCGCGAACACAAGGCGGCTGCCGATATCACTGAGCTGGAAAAGCTACCGTCAGCCGTCGATACGACCTTGTTAATGAGCGCCGCACAAATGGGTGGGGCGGCGCTCATGTTCGCCGGTTTCCCGATTTTGGGACCTTTGGTGACGAGCGGTGCCCTCCTATATCAGATGGGCAAGTCCGACGAATGGGTGGATAAGATGGGGGTGTTCAGCAAGTCTTCCTTGTATGAGGCTTCGATCCCTGTCAATGACAAGGTAACCGGTTCGTTTTACTTCCCTGCCCTGAAGCCGGCCAAAATCAAGATCGGTTACCTCCGTGGCGAGGTGAGGCAGTGGATTACGCTCGACGCTTCGATCAGCGAGAGTAGCAAAGCCGCCGCACCGCCTGTGACGAACACCGCCACAAAGCAGGATACGGGCAGCGCCATGCCCCTACAGGAAGTACAACGCCGACTGGCGCTGCTGGGGTACGAGCCGGGCACCCAGGACGGGAAATATGGTCGCATGACAGGGCAAGCCTTGCGGCGGTTCCAGACGGATCACGGCCTGACCGTGACGGGCATGCCGGACGCGGCGACCCAGCATGCGCTGAGCGCGATGTGATGTGTTGTGCCCGGCGATAGGAGCACGTAGCGTGCTTCTTCGCCCGTGTCGCCAGTTTGAAAATGCATTGTTAGCCTGCGTTATACGGTTGTCCTCATAGGGAGATATACGATGACCCGATTCAATCATTGCCCGAACTGCCACACCAAGCCCGCTGGGGGACTGTTCGGCGGTACATCCAGAAGAATTTACGAGTGCAAAGACTGTGGGAAGGTGTATTGCAACCATGAGAAATGTGGCGCCGGTCGCTGCCCGAACTGTGCTTCGACCCGTCGTACCGAAGTGGGCAAGTGCTATGCGGACTGATTTCGAAACAGGCTGGCACTACCTTAAGCATTCTGGGCTTGAGCAGGGCGTTGGTTAAGGGTCTCTTCCCCCTTTCAAAAGGGGGATTGAGGGGGATTTAACGGCGGTGGTCCACGTGAACGCTTCAGAAATCCCCCCCAGCCCCCCTTTTTCAAAGGGGGGTGTGAGCAGCGCAATGCTTAAGGAGTGCCATTGGACCCAGCAACCTCATCGAAGGCTCTACGAAAGGCACGGCACATGAACCAACCGTCACTCCCCAGGCTGCGCCCTCGCATTCTGCTGGTCGAAGACGACGCCGATCGTATTGCCACGTTTCGTCGTTGGGTCGCGGGAATGGAGTTTGTCCTCATCGAGGCCAGCAGTGGCGGGCGGGCACGCGGCATTCTTCGAAAGGGTATGACCGATGGCATCGCCGGTCTTTGTCTGGATCACGATCTGGACCAGCAGCCGGTGAATGCTCAGGACCACTTGAGCGCCACGCATCTATTGAGCGCCATTGCCTGTCTCTACCCAAGACCGTGCCCATCCTGATCCATTCGATGAATGCTCAACAACCGCCACAAATGGAGCGTCAGCTCTCCAGCGCCGGGTTCAGCGTAACGCGCTGTCGGATGGCGGCATTGACGCCAGAACGCTTTTCTGTGTGGCTGGAGGAAGTGCGCGACACCTGGGAAGACGAGGTGTAAAGGCACTCACCAATCAGTCGCTGGATTGCGCGGTCTGGCGGCCTATTCACTTCGCATGGCAGACAGGGGCGCCTGGCCCCGAAACGGCATCTGCTCACCTCCCCTCTGATATTTCCTGGATGGCTTTGAAAAAGTCTCGCCCGGCCACGTTATCTCTGTAACGACAAGATCGATGCGAAGTGGTCGGAGAGGTAGATAAATAAATGCATCGAAAACCGTGGTGGTCGTGAGGGCCCAATTGAGTCGCTGTGTAACGTGATTGGGAGTGAGGTCTATGCATGATTATTGTGAATGGAGTGCGGAACATGCCTCGCCTTCTGAA
>JADJCP010000012.1 GCA_016703155.1 Hydrogenophilales bacterium | reverse complement strand
CAACATCGCCGTGCTGGGCAATGCCATATACGGCAACAGCGGCCTGGGCATTGATCTGGGCGACGATGGCCTGACACTCAACGACGCGGACGATGTCGACGCGGGCGCCAACGGCCTGCAAAACTTCCCGGTGCTGACCAGCGCGGTATCCTCCGGCGGCAATACGACCGTCGCCGGCACGCTGAACTCCACGGTTGGCACCAATTTCCGCATCGAATTCTTCTCTTCACCCGCTGCCGATGCCTCGGGCCACGGCGAAGGCCAGACCTACCTCGGATTCGCGGACGTGACCACCGACGGCAGCGGCAACGCCAGCTTCAACACGGTGCTTGCCGGTGTGTCGGTTACCGTGGGTCATGTCATCAGCGCCACGGCGACGGTTGATCTGGGCGTTGTAGGCTACGGGGCTACCTCCGAATTTTGCCCAAGGATGTGACGGCTAGCGGTCCCAATACGGCGCCTGTCATCACCTCGAACGGCGGCGGTGCGACGGCGTCGGTCAGCGTCGCCGAGAACACCAGCGCCGTGACCAGCGTCACCGCCACGGATACCGACCTTCCGGCGCAGACGCTGACCTACTCGATTTCCGGCGGCGCCGACCAGGCGCTGTTGAGTGTCGACGCTTCGTCCGGCGTTCTGAGCTTCGTCAGTGCTCCGGACTACGAAGCGCCGACGGATACGGGTGGCAACAACGTTTACGACGTCACGGTGCAGGTGAGCGACGGCAATGGCGGCACGGATAGCCAGGCGATCGCGGTGGCCATCATCAATGTCAATGAGGCGCCGGTTATCGGTAATTTGTCGGGGAGACAGTCACCTACACCCGGGTGATGGCCCCGTCGTGATCGACCAAGGCGTGGGCGCGGCGGTCAGTGATGTCGATTCGCTGGATTTTGCATCCGGCGCCCTGTCTGTATCCATTTACAGTGGAGGGCAAGCGTCCGAGGACGTACTGTCGATTCGCCACGAAGGCAGCGCGCCGGGTCAAATCGGTTTTAACGCAGGCAATATCACCTATGGTGGTGTGTTGATAGGTACTGCCACGGGTGGCGCCTCCGGGGCCGATCTCGTCGTCGCCTTGAACAGCAACGCAAACCTGGCAGCCGCCTCAGCCTTGTCCGAAATATCACCTATGAGAATACAAATACAAGCACTCCGGTGCTTGGCTCCAGGGGCGTACGATTTTTTGTCAACGACGGCGATGGGGCGGTCAGCATCAATTACGACACGACGGTGAATGTGCCGGGCGCGGTCACCGCGATGATTCTCGACCGATTTGGCAGTATTTCGTACAGCAATAATGACGGCACGGTGAATTGGTTGAATTCCTGGCAGGAGTTGGGCGAATCGAACGGTCCGGGGACTGGGATCGTCGAGGTGGATTCGTCTTATAGAGCCTTGGAAATCGGAAGCGGGCCGACGTTGCTGCTTTTTCCAACCGACATTACCGGTTATGGCGCGCAACGGACGGCGGATCTCTCCATGGCCTTATCGGCGACCTTGTCGCTGTCGGTTTCGTTTACCGGGGTAAATGTGAATGGAACGTCCACGCTTGCAATCAGCAGCGACGGGACAAATTGGACTGATCTACAAACCTTTGACTTTGCTACGACTCCGGCGACGAATACGCCACACACGTACGATATCTCCGCGTTCACGTCGTCGACTACCCGGATTCGCCTGGTTGGATCGGGGGCGGTGGGAGGAGTGCTTCTGTCGGGTTACTTCCACGCTGACGATATCGCGATCAACTATACGTTCAACGCCGCGCCAGTGATCACGAGCAATGGCGGTGGCGACTCGGCGATGGTGAGTGTCGCCGAGAACACTTCGGCGGTGACCACGGTAACGGCCATAGACGCCAACCTGCCGCCGCAGACTCTGACCTACACGATCACGGGTGGCGCCGACCAGGCGCTGTTTACGATCGACGCCAGCACGGGCGTCCTCGGCTTCCTCGCCGTTCCCGACTACGAAGCGCCGACGGACACGGGCGGCGACAACGTCTACGACGTGACGGTGCAGGTGAGCGATGGCAACGGTGGCACGGACAGCCAGGCCATCGCCATCACGGTGACCCCGGCCAACGACAATGCCCCGGTGATCACCTCCAATGGTGGTGGCGCCACGGCGGCGCTCTCGATTGCCGAAGGCACGACCGCCGTTACCACCGTGACCGCCACGGACACCGACCAGCCGCCGCAAACCCTGACCTATTCGATCGGCGGGGGCGCCGACCAGGCGCTGTTCCAGATCGACGCTTCGTCCGGTGTCCTGAGCTTTGTCAGCGCCCCCGACTACGAAACCCCGATGGACACGGGCGGCGACAACGTCTATGACGTCACGGTGCAAGCGAGCGACGGCAACGGCGGCACCGATAGCCAGGCCATCGCCGTCACGGTCACGCCGGTCAACGACGCCCCCTCCGGCGTCAGCGCATCGCTTTTCAGCGGCATCGACGAGGACACAACCGACCCGGTCGGCAAGCTGGTCTCCGATTTCACCGCCGCGACCACGGACCCGGACGCGGGCGCCGTTCGTGGCATCGCCGTGTATGAGGTCAACAACAGCAACGGCCAGTGGCAATACACCCTGGACGGTTCGAGCTGGGTGGATATCAGCAGCGTCTCGGCCGCCAGCGCCTTGTTGCTGCCGTCCGACGCGGTCACCCGGGTGCGCTTCGTGCCCGACGCGGATTACAACGGCGTGGCCTTCCCCTTCAGTTACCGCGCCTGGGACCAGACCAGCGGCATCGCGGGGGGCTTCGCCGACACCACGCTGACTGGCGGGAGCACGGCGTTCAGTGCCGAATCGGCGAGCGTCAGCGTCACCGTGAATCCGGTGAACGACGCGCCGTCTCTGCAAGTTCCCGGCCCGCAGACGACGCCCGTGGACACCGGCCTGGTGTTCAGTGGCGCGACGGGCAACAGCCTTTCCGTCACGGATATCGATGCCGGCGCCGGCATGGTTCAGGTCGTCATCGGCGTCACCCATGGCACGTTCACCCTGTCCGGCATCGCGGGCCTGAGCTTCAGCGTCGGCGACGGCAGCGCGGATGGCGCGATGACGTTCACCGGGACACTGTCGGACATCAACACGGCCCTGGACGGCGCGCGCTTCGATCCGGACAGCGGCTATCAAGGTGCATCGACCCTCTCGTTGGCGACCAACGATCAGGGCAATACGGGTAGTGGCGGTGCCTTGTCCGACAACGCCAGCGTCACGATACAAGTCGGCGCCTTGCAGATTCAGGAAGGCCTGAACGGCTACACCGGCGCGCAGGACGCGCGCATCGTCGGCGGCATTCTGTTCGCGAACACGAATTACGGCACCGAGACCGGCATCTATCAGAATGCCGACGAGCAGGTGCTGATCCGCTTCGACAACCTGTTCGGCAACGGCGCGGGGCAGATTCCCTACGGCGCCACCATCACGGCGGCATCGCTGACCGTCTATGTCGACAATGTCGGGCTGTCAGGCAGCGCGACGATCTACCCGCTCGTCGACCTGACCTGGGACCAGTCGATGGTGACCTGGAATTCCGTGGTGAACGGCGTACAGCTCGGTTCATCGGAGGCCAGCAACACAGCGGATGCCTCGATCTCCAGCGCCAGCTCGGGCTACCGGACCTTCGCGGGCCTGGAGGCGACCTTGCAGTCCTGGTCGGACGGTGCCACCAACAATGGCTGGGTGATCACCAAGACCATCGATGACTGGCGCTTCATGTCCTCGGAGAACGCCACGGCGGTGCGCAGGCCCTACCTGCTGGTGAGCTATACGGTGCCCGTCGCGCCGGTGGTCACGACCTCCGGCGGCAGTGCCAACGTCAACGAGAACGATCCACCCGAGGCGATCGATCCGGCATTGACCGTCAGCGATGCGGACAGCACCAACCTCGCCGGCGCCACGGTGCGGATAACCACGAACCATGCCAATGGCGAGGATGTACTCGCCTTCACCGACCAGCTCGGCATCTCGGGCAGCTGGGATGCCGGCACCGGCACGCTGACGCTGTCTGGCAGCGCCAGCGTCGCCGCCTATCAGACGGCGCTGCGCTCGGTCAGCTACCAGAACACGAGCGAGGACCCCGGCATCCTCGTGCGCACCGTGGAATTCATCGTCAGCGACGGCGTGCTCGATAGCGCCCCCGCCACGCGCCAGGTGCAGGTCGTGAGCGTCAACGACGCGCCCACCACCAACAATGCCAGCGCCTCGGGGGCCGAGGATGCCGCATCCATCGTCCTCAGCGTTACCGGCGGCGATGTCGATGGCACGGTCGACCGGTTCCAACTGTCGAGCTTGCCGGCGAACGGCGCGCTGTATCTCGACGTGGGACTGACCACATCTGCCGCGACAGGTGTGGACTATGCCGCCAGCGCCCAGAGCCTGACCTTGTATTTCGTACCGGACGAGAATTGGAACGGGGTAACCAGCTTCCAATACATCGCCCGCGACGCACAAGGCGCTGGCGACGCCACACCCGCCACCGCGACTTTCACCGTCACGTCGGCCAATGACGATCCGGTGCTCGACGCCATCGGCGACCGGAGCGTCACCGAGGGCACTCAACTCAGCTTCACCGCCACCGCGACCGACGCCGACGTCCCGCCTGATACCCTGACCTATAGCCTCTCGGGTGAACCCGCCGGGGCCAGCATCACCGCAGGCGGCGTCTTCACCTGGACGCCGACCGAAGCCCAGGGCCCCAACGTCTACAGCTTCGACGTGATCGTCAGCGATGGCCAGGGCGGCAGCGACAGCGAAACGATCCAGGTCACGGTGAGCGAAGGCGCGAACCAGGCCCCGGTTCTCGACGCTATCGGCAACCGGACCGTCACCGAAGGCACTCAACTCAGCTTCACCGCCACGGCGACCGATCCCGATGTCCCGCCGGGCAGCCTGACCTACAGCCTGGCCAACGGCGCCAGCGGCAGCGTCCCATCGGGCGCCAGCATCACCGCCGCCGGCGTCTTCACCTGGACCCCCACCGAAGCCCAGGGCCCCGGCGCCTACACCTTCGATGTCGTCGTCAGCGACGGCCAGGGCGGCAGCGACAGCGAAACGATCCAGGTGACGGTGGACGAAGGCAACCTGCCACCGGTCATTACCAGCGACGGCGGCGGGGCCACGGCCACGCTCGGCGTCACCGAAAACGGCACGTCGGTGACCACGGTCGCTGCTTCGGACGCCGACCTGCCGGCGCAGACCTTGTCCTACTCGATCAACGGTGGCGCCGACGCGGCCCTGTTCCAGATCAACTCTGCGAGTGGGGTACTCAGCTTCCTCGTTGCCACGGAACCATGAGGTTCCAACCGACGCCGGCGCCGACAACGTCTACGATGTCACGGTGCAGGTCAGCGATGGCGACGGCGGCACCGACACCCAGGCCATCGCCGTCAGCGTATCCGATGTCAACGAGGCGCCCGAGGTTACGGTACCTGGCGCGCAAACCGTGAACGAGGACACGCCGCTGTCGATCCCGGGCATCACGGTTAACGACCCCGACGGCAACCTGGCCGACGTGCAACTGTCGGTGCAGTACGGCACGCTGACCGTCGATCTCTCCGGTGGTGCGACCCTGGGCGCGGGCGCCAACGGCAGTGCCGCCATGACCTTGTCGGGTTCGCAGGCGCAGATCAATGACGCGCTTGCGTCACTCAGCTACCAGGGCAGTCCGGACTTCAACGGGCTCGACGCCTTGAATCTCCTGGCCGGCGATGGCGTGTTGTCGACTTCGCGTAGCGTATCCATCAACGTGCTGTCGGTGAATGACGCGCCGGTCATCGTCTCGGACGGTGGCGGCGCGAGCGCCACCATCAATGTCGCGGAGAACGACGCGGCCGTGACCGTCGTCGCGGCGACGGACGTCGACTTGCCGGCGCAGACACTCACGTACAGCATCGTCGGTGGCGCCGACGCGGCCAAATTCCAGATCGACGCCAGTACCGGCGTGCTGAGTTTCCTCGCCGCGCCGGACTATGAGGCGCCGACCGACGCCAATGCCGACAACGTCTACCTCGTGACCATAGGCGCTGCCGATGGCACGCTCGACGACACGCAAGACCTCAGCGTCGCGGTCAACCCGGTGAACGACAACGCCCCGATCATCACCAGCGGCAGCGGTGGCGCGTCCACCTCCGTGAGCGTCGACGAAAACACACTGGCGGTCATGGTCGTGACGGCGAGCGACGCCGACCAGCCACCCCAGACCATGATCTACAGCATCGTCGGCGGTGCCGACGCGGCGAGATTCCAGATCGATGCCAGCACCGGGACACTCGCGTTCATCGTTGCGCCCGATTACGAACTGCCCACCGATACGGGCGGCAATAACGTTTATGACCTCACGGTACAGGTCTCGGACGGCAATGGCTTGGTCGACACGCAGACCATCAGCGTCCTGGTGACCGCGGTGAACGACAATGCGCCGGTGATTACCAGCGATGGCGGCGGCGCTTCGGCGGCGCTGAGCGTCGCGGAAAATACCGCCGGCGTGACCACGGTCGTCGCCGGCGACGCCGACCTGCCCACGCAGACGCTCAGTTACAGCATCGTGGGCGGGGCCGATGCAGCCCGCTTCCAGATCGACGCCAACACCGGCGTGCTGAGCTTCGTTGCCGCGCCGGGTTACGACGCGCCCGCGGATGTCGGTGGCGACAACGTCTCCGATGGCGTGGCGCAGGTCTCGGACGGCAGTCTGACGGCCACCCAGTCGATCGCCGTCACCGCTACCTCGGTCAACGCTAGTGCTCCCGCGATCACCAGTAACGGCGGCGGTGCCACGGCGGCGATCCCGATCCCCGAGAACACCGCCGCCGTCACCACGGTCACGGCCATGGACGACGACCTGCCGGCGCAGACGCTGACCTACAGCATCAGCGGCGGTGCCGACGCGCCCCTGTTCCAGATCGATGCCGTGAGTGGCGCGCTCAGCTTCATTGCCGCTCCCGACTACGAGACGCCCAACGACACTGGAGGCAACAACGTCTACAACGTCACCGTCCAGGTCTCGGACGGCAACGGGGGTACAGACAGCCAGGCCATCGCCGTCACGGTCACCCCCGTCAACGACAACGTCCAGGTTCTCGATCCGATTGGCGACCGGACGGTGACCGAAGGCAATGTCCTGACCTTCACCGCCACCGCGACCGACGCCGACGTCCCGCCGGACAGCCTGACCTACAGCTTCTCGGGTGAACCCACTGGCGCCAGCATCACCGCCGGCGGCGTTTTCACCTGGACGCCCAACGAGGCCCAGGGCCCGAACACCTACAGCTTCGACGTCATCGTCTCGGACGGTCAGGGCGGCAGCGACTTCGAGACCATCCAGGTGACGGTCAACGAAGGCACCAACCAGGCGCCGGTCCTCTCCTCCATCGGCGACCGGACGGTGACCGAAGGCAATGTCTTGACCTTCACCGCCACCGCGACCGACACCGATATCCCGCCCGACACGCTTACCTACAGCCTGGTGGCGCCCCCACGGGCGCTGTCATCACCACCAGTGGTGTTTTCACTGGACCCCACCGAGGCCCAGGGCCCCGGCAGCTACACCTTCGACGTTCTTGTCTCGGATGGCCAGGGTGGCACGGACAGCGAAACCATCCAGGTCACGGTGAGCGAAGGCGCGAACCAGCCCCCGGTCCTCGACGCCATCGGCAACCAGAGCGTCGCCGAAGGCCAAGCCCTGACCTTCATCGCCACGGCCACCGATGCGGATGTGCCCCCGGGCGTCCTGAGCTACAGCCTCAACAACGCCCCCGCCGGCGCCAGTATCACCACCGGCGGCGTCTTTACCTGGACGCCCTCCGAGGCGCAGGGTCCGAACACCTACACCTTCGACGTCATCGTCAGCGACGGTCAGGGCGGCAGCGACAGCGAGACGATCCAAATCACGGTGACCGAGGGCAACGGCGACCCGGTCATCACGAGCGATGGTGGCGGGGATAGCGCCAGCCTGAATCTTGCCGAGGGGACGACCGCCGTCACCGTGGTGACGGCCACGGATGCCGACCAGCCGGCGCAGGCCCTGACGTATTCGATCTCAGGGGGTGCCGACGCGGCCCTGTTCCAGATCGACGCCGACACGGGCGTCCTCAGCTTCATCACCGCACCGGATTACGAGCATCCCGCCGACGCCGGCGTCGACAATGTCTACACCGTGACGGTGCAGGCGAGCGACGGCAACGGCGGCACGGACAGCCAGGCCATCACCGTCACGGTCACCAATAAAAACGAAGCCGCCGTGGGGCCTGTCGAGGATGTCGACGATGCGCCCAACCGGGTCATGGAAGATGCCGGGCAGGGCACGGCGGTGGGCATCGTGGCGCAAGCCCGTGACGCGGACAACGCCGACATGGTCCGTTATAGCCTTAGCGACAATGCCGGCGGCCGCTTCACCATCGATCCGGTCAGCGGCGTTGTCAGCGTTGCGGAGCCGTTGTTGCTCGACTTCGAAACCGTTCAGTCTCACACCATTTCGGTGCGGGCCAGCAGCAGTGACGGCAGTTCGTCCACACTCGCCATGGTCGTCGAGGTCGGCAATGCCAACGATTTGGCGCCCGAGTTGACCCTGAGTCTCATCAGTCTGACGCAGGGCGAGACGGTCGCGTTGGACGGCGACGTGTTCGATGCCCGCGACCCGGATGGTTTGGACGACTCCCTGTCGTTCAGCATCGGTAATGTGGTTGCCGGTCATTTCGAGTCAATCTCGGCGCCGGGCGTGCCGATCGGCCGATTCGAACAGAGCGAGCTGCTCGCCGGGCAGGTGCGCTTTGTCCATGATGGCTCGGATGTGGCGCCCGCGTTCGAGGTGTCCGTTTCGGACGATCGCTACACCACCGGGCCGTCGAGCGCGCTCATTCGTTTTGACTTCATCGACACCCCGGCTCCAGACGGTCCGCCGGACATCCCGGTGCCTGATGACCCCGATACCACACCGCCGACGGATGGCGACGGCCCGGCCCCGGGTGACACGGACGCCCCGGTCGACCCGGGCGCCCAGCCTGGTGGAGAAGACGCCGTGAGCGAATACCTGCCGAATCCACCCAAGGTCGAATCCTTGCAGGATGCCCTGCTCGAATACGACACGGCAGCCGCGCGCACGATCTCACCGTCGATACAGGCAAGCGTCGCCGATGCCTCGGTGGTATTGGCCCGCATTGGCGCCAATAGCGATCTGTCGCCGGCGCCTGTCGGCTTCCTGGAACAGTACCGGCTGATCCTGAGCGGCTATGCCCAGACGGACGCCGGGCAGGGCAGCCTTGCGGAACGATTCGATGCGCCCGCCTTGCCGCAACTCGCTGAAGAGGCGCAGGCGCAGACTTTCGAAATCCTGCGCGATACTGCCCGCCTGGCCGGGATAGCCTTCTCCGTGGGCGCGGTCTGGTGGGCGATACGCATCGGCGGGCTGATGGCCAGCCTGATCGCCACGCTGCCGGCGTGGCGCCAGTTCGATCCCTTGCCGATCCTGCGCCACAAGGCCGAACTCGATGACACGGGTAAATGGCTCGAGGAAGATATCGCCACGGAAGCGCACGCGCCCGAGCGCAATGGCGCGGTCCCGGACAATGATAAGGTGTCGGCCTCATGAAACTGCCGCGCATCAGCCCGCTGACCCGACTGAGCCTGGGACTTACCTCACTGGTGGTTTCACTGCTCCTGCTGCTGGACGTCTCGGGCCTGCTCCCGGATCAGACCGCCATGGTCAAGCAGGTGCGAAACCGCACCAGCGAGGCCCTGGCCATCCAGGCCGCCGCCCTGCTGCGGATGGGCGACATCATGGCACTCGGACGCAGCCTGGAAGCGGTGCGTGAGCGCGATGACCAGATTCGCAGTATTGCCGTTCGCGAGAAAACGGGGCGGATACTCGTCGCTGTCGGCGAACACGGCCGTTACTGGGTGGCGCCCGAGGGCGGGCGCTCCTCTCTCGACCATATCCAGGTCCCGGTTTTCGCCAACCAGCAAGAATGGGGCGCCGTCGAGATCAGTTTCGTGCCGGCGCTGCCGAACACGCTCATGGGCTGGCTGCGCTATCCCACGGTGGTCATGTTGCTCGCCATGGGCGCACTGGGTTTCGTCGCCTTTTTCCTGTACATGCGTCGCGCCCTGCAATATCTCGACCCGAGCACGGCGGTGCCGGAGCGCGTCAAGCATGCCTTCGACACACTCACCGACGGTATCGCCATTCTCGACCGCGAGGGGCGCATCATGCTCACTAACGATGCCTTCGCGAAACTTCACCCGGATGCCACCCAGAATCTCGTCGGCAAGAAACTCGACGAGCAGGCGTGGCTGTGCGGCTCACTGGAGTCGACCGCGGTGGAGAATTTGCCCTGGCAGCGGGCGATGCACGCCAACGCCGTGCAGAGCGGTGTGTTCTGCAACCTGCGGCAGCCGGGCGGCGAATCGTTCAACATCATTCTGCAGGCCTCGCCGATCCTCGACCCGAAGGGCGTGGTGCGCGGTTGCCTGGTGTCATTCGACGACGTCACCCAGGTGCATCAGGTCAACGAGGAATTGCGCGGCACGCTTGCCGAACTGGAAGTGTCGCGCGAGCAGATCCGTAGCCAGAATGAGGAACTGCAACATCTTGCCAGCCGCGATCCGCTCACGGGTTGTCTGAATCGGCGTGCCTTCTTCGATCTGCTGGAGGATCTGTTTGTGGTGGCGCGAGACCAGGGGCATGGCATGTGTTGCATCATGACCGACATCGATCATTTCAAGCAGTTCAATGATCGCTATGGCCACGCGGTCGGTGACGAGGTTATCCGCGCCATTGTGCGCACCCTGCAGGCGGGTCTGCGCAACGACGACCTGTTATGCCGCTACGGTGGCGAGGAATTCTGCATCATTCTGCCCGACACGAACATGACTCAGGCGCTGGAGATCGCCAACCGGCTGCGTGCCGATGTCGAAGAGCGCGCCGGTAGGTCGGTACGCACCACCGAAGGCCTGAAAATTACCGCGAGCTTCGGTGTCGCCGCACTGGGACGGGAAATGCGCGACCCGGCCGAACTCATAGACCGCGCGGATACGGCCATGTACAAGTCCAAGAAAGCCGGGCGCAACCAAGTCACCAGCTGGCGTCCAGGGGTTGCTCCCGAGCTGGGTAGATAAGCGTTGTTGGCGTTTGAGCTTCGGCTGGCGAGCTTGTCGATGCCGTTAACTACCGTGAAAGATCGGTCTCATGGCGTTGGCGGAATCCAGACTGGCCGCGAGTGACTCGATGATGTCTTCGGGGGGTAGACCGACAATCTCCCAGGCCTCCGAGGTCGTCATGCCTTGGACTTCGGTTCCCGTGTCATGAGCTTGTATCGCGCCAGAAACCAAGTGTAGTAGAGCAGACTCAATGGCATGACTTTGCCCGGCTCTGGGGGCCGAATGTTGTTCGATCGGCAGATAAATCCCGCTTGGAAGCCGCCAGCGTCTAAGCAAGGCGCCGCTCACCTGAGCAAAGTCGAAATCCAGATGGCGGCGTTCAATCAGATGGATGGGCTCCGTGCTGGATTGCTTCAACAGGAATAGCTTGGCAGCCATTTCGGGAATACGCATGAACATGACCATATGACCGATATCGCTGAGCAGGCCGAGCACAAAAAGACGTTCACCATTCAAGATGCCGCATTTCCTGGCCAGATCCCGCGCACTGATCGCGCGCTGGAGACTTTCGCGCCAGAAGCGCTCAACATCCATCAGGCTTGGATGGGTATGTGCAAAGGTATCGGCGAGGCAGCAGGCGAGGCATAGATCGTGAATCTGATTTATGCCCAACATGCTCACGGCCCGGGTAACGGTCTCGACGGGGCGTGACTGGGCATAAATCGGGCTGTTGACAATGCGCAGGAGCTTGGCGGTCAGTGCAACATCCATCGATATGGCTTTGGCGATTTCAATGATGCTGCTGTCAGGCGAATCAAGAATGCTTTTGATTTGAACGTAGATGGCAGGCAGGGTCAGCAATTGGTCGACTTCGTTGACCAGTGCCTCGACACGATATGAGGTGGGTTCACCCATGGCTGCGTAAGTTCGATGGATAGGCGTGATGAAGTAAAGATAAGGGAATGGGTTATTGACTCACGGTTATGATCCAAGGCTAACACAATTGATGAGGCTGACCAGGGTGTTCAACCGATCCCGCAGGTAATGGAAGTGGGTCGAGAAGGGTGAAATGGGTGTGGTATTGGTCCGTGCCGCGAACCGACACCCTACAGATCACCCCGGAGATCCTGAGTCTTATCGCCAGGATTGACGAGTTCAAAGGCGCCTGGCGATTCTGCATGGAAACCCGCTGGCGTGTTGGTGCTTTCCCGCGCCCCGATCGGCAAGGTGATGGCAATCAAGGTGCGATTCACGGATTCCATGGACAGGCAATCGCTTGAAATTCAAGGGCTCGTGGTAGCACCTCCGAGGGCTTCCGAAATACGCCGCCTACTCGACAGAATTGGCGCTTCAGGAAGCCAGGGCGCTTTCCTCGGTCTTCTTGTTCAGGGTGCCGAATAGCTGATCCACTCCGGCATCGATCAACTCGAAGCCCAGTTTGTCGAGAAAGCGCTTTTCCTTGGCGTTGGCATTCGGGATGAGTGCCCAGCCGGCGGGCCGATCCGAGCCGAAGGTGATATCCGAGAGCAGCATGCGTTCCGTGTCGCGATTCAGGCGCAGGCCCAGCAGCAGGTAGCGTTTGCCTTGGCGCAGGCGCTTGATGAAGCCGGGGATGGCGAAGCCGCCCATCAACTCGGTCAGGTAGTCGACGAAATCGGCGTCCGAGGCGATGTAGTCGGAATTCGGGATGGGCGTGCCCAGGGGCTTGAACAGGATGGGCAGGGAGACATCGACGGCATCCTGGTCGATAGCCTGGTAGAGCGCGCCGTCGTAATGGAAGATGTGGAAGCGATAGGCCGTCGCGGAGATGCGCGCGATGCCGACGATCAAGGTGTGCGGCTTTCCAGCATAGGCCTTCTGGAGCTGCGTGTCGCGGTTGATGTCGATGATGTAGGGAAGGCCGCGGGCAGCGAGATCGGCGTGCAGGGGCGAACTGCTCCAGTCGGTATCCCGGTAGGTGTCGTCGAGAAAACGGGTAAGCGCTTTGCGGCCGCGCTTCAGTTCGACGTTCATGGCGGCGCGCGGAAATTCGTACATCAGCTTGGGCGCCATCGGCTTGCCGCCATTCATGGCCAGGATCAGGCTGTCGCTGTCGGCGGGAATCGGCTGGCCATGGGTCGTTCCGACCACGCCGGCGAGCGCGCCAGGGCCGAGATAGGGAACGACGGAGCCCTCGGCCAGGCCGGTGAGTATGGTTTCGAATTGAGGCAGCATGACGGTCTCCTGTGAGTAAACAACAGACCTCACGCAATTTTCACGCCTGCGTGGATACAAGCAACCATGCGCCTCGGCGGCCAATGTGCTGTGTCGGGTTTACGCCAATTGACCGAACCCCCGGCGGATCGCGACAGATCAAAGTACCGCGCAGCCGACCTCATGGACGCCGCCGATGACCGCGTATTCGGCCTCGCCCTTGAGCTTGCCCGGCAACAGGCTCTGGAAAACCAGGATCTTTGTCAGTGGGATACGCGCTTCGAGGATGGTGTCGCCGAACTCGCAGGCGCGCTCGCGCACGTCGGTGAAGGAGTTCAGGCTGTTCAGCAGCAAGATGCGCCGACCCCGCTCGCCGGCCTCGATAACCTCGTAGTCGCCCATGCGATTGATGCCGCGATACAGGGTGAGGTGGCTGACCCCCGCGAACTGGCGTGCCAGCTCGTGCTGGCAATAGGCATAGAGCAGATCGAGCTGCGCCTCCAGGCCATTGGTGTTGTACAGGCCGCCGCTGCGCTGTTCCAGATAGTGCCGGTAGGTCGGGCCGGAAAAGTCGCGGATCGGCCCGCCGTGATGGCGCGGCAGCAGGCCGAAACGCGACTCCACCCAGCCCTTGAGCACGGCGGCCTCGCGACCGTCGGCGTCGAAGGCCCAGCCGCGCAGCACCTTGAGATAGTTCGCCCTGGCGCGCCTGTAGGGCCAGTTCGGACTGAAACCGGCTTCCTCCGGGTGCTCCAGACTGAACTCGGCGGCCATGTGCGTCATGAAGGCCCGCGCCCGCTCGCCCGGCGTGCTCATGTCATGCAGTCGCGCGAACAGGCGGTGGTGCAGATCCTCCACCCCGTCGAGCTTCAACGGCACCGGGTGGCGCTGATACGCCAGGCTGCCGAGGATCGCCGCCGGCAGATTGCAGCGGTTGATCGGCAGCCGTGCCCAGGTCGGCAGGGTAGGGGGAGGGGATGGCGAAACCATGTGCGTTTGTAGCGCGTCCTTGCCGCGATGTCCATGCGCTCCGCGTTCCTATGGGGTGTGTGGCGGGATTTTCGACCTGGAGATCGCTCAACCGGGGGAATGTCGGGTTGGCTTGTCGCCACCCCTACAATGGCCAGGGCTTTGTCGTGACAAATACCCGACAGTTCGACCGGCCGTATGCAAATAAATCATATTGAATCAGTTAGTTACTAATTAACCTCGGGTTTGGCACGGGGTTTGCGATGGATAGGGCGCGAACACGTTTTCATCGCAAACCGTTTTAGAACCGAGGAGTAAAAATCATGGCTCTGCGTCAATGCGCGATTTACGGCAAGGGTGGTATCGGCAAGTCTACCACCACGCAAAATCTGGTGGCCGCCCTGGCCGAGGCCGGCAAGAAGGTAATGATTGTGGGTTGCGACCCCAAGGCGGATTCGACCCGTCTGATCCTGCATGCCAAGGCCCAGAACACCATCATGCACCTGGCCTCCGAGGCCGGTTCGGTGGAAGACCTGGAACTGGAAGATGTCCTGAAGGTGGGTTACGGCGACATCAAGTGCGTCGAGTCGGGTGGTCCTGAGCCGGGAGTCGGTTGCGCCGGCCGCGGCGTCATCACCGCCATCAACTTCCTTGAGGAAGAGGGCGCCTACGAGGAAGACCTCGACTTCGTGTTCTACGACGTGCTCGGCGACGTGGTCTGCGGCGGTTTCGCCATGCCCATCCGCGAGAACAAGGCGCAGGAAATCTACATCGTCGTGTCCGGCGAGATGATGGCCATGTACGCCGCCAACAACATCGCCAAGGGCATCGTCAAGTACGCCAACTCCGGCGGCGTGCGTCTGGCCGGCCTGATCTGCAACAGCCGCAACACCGCTCGCGAAGACGAACTGATCATGGAACTGGCCGCCAAGCTGGGCAGCCACATGATCCACTTCATCCCGCGCGACAACGAAGTGCAGCGCGCCGAGATCCGCCGCATGACGGTCATCGAGTACAACCCGGAAGCCAAGCAGGCCGACGAGTATCGCTCCCTGGCCAACAAGATCATCAACAACAAGAATCTGGTGATCCCCACCCCCATCACCATGGACGAGTTGGAAGAAATCATGATGTCGTTCGGCATCCTGGAAGAGGAAGACGAGTCCATCGTCGGCAAGACCGCGGCCCAACTGGCCGCCGAAGCCGCCGCGGCGTGATGACTGTAGGGTGGGTTAGGCCGTCAGGCCGTACCCACCATGTGGCACCCAAGCGGTGGGTTACGGCCTGACGGCCTAACCCACCCGGTAGATCAACCTGTGCATGTTGTCCGCGGATTGGCGGCGGCGTGAAAGGAGAATGAAATGTCTAACCTGACCCGTGAAGAGACCGAAGCCCTCATCGCCGAGGTGCTTGAAGTCTATCCCGAGAAGGCCAAGAAGGATCGCGCCAAGCATTTGGCGGTCAACGATCAGAGCATCGAGCAGTCGAAGAAGTGCATCACCTCCAACCGCAAGTCGCTGCCTGGCGTCATGACCATCCGCGGTTGCGCCTACGCCGGTTCGCGCGGCGTGATATGGGGTCCGATCAAGGACATGATCCACATTTCCCACGGTCCGGTCGGCTGCGGTCAGTATTCACGCGCCGGTCGCCGTAACTACTACGTCGGCACCACCGGCGTGAACACCTTCGCCGAGATGAACTTCACCTCCGATTTCCAGGAGAAGGACATCGTCTTCGGCGGCGACAAGAAACTGGCCAAGATCATGGAAGAGATCGAGGGCCTGTTCCCCCTGAACAAGGGCATCTCGGTGCAGTCCGAGTGCCCCATCGGTCTGATCGGCGACGACATCGAAGCCGTCTCGAAGAAGGCCGCCGCCGCCTACGGCAAGCCGGTCGTGCCGGTGCGCTGCGAGGGTTTCCGGGGCGTGTCGCAATCGCTCGGTCACCACATTGCCAACGACGCCATCCGCGACTGGATTCTCGATCCCAAGAAAGAGCCCAAGGCCTTCGAGACCACGCCTTATGACGTCACCGTCATCGGCGACTACAACATCGGCGGCGACGCCTGGTCGTCGCGCATCCTGCTCGAAGAGATGGGTCTGCGCGTCATCGCCCAGTGGTCCGGCGACGGCACTCTGGCGGAGATGGAGAACACCCCGAAGGCCAAGCTCAACCTCCTCCACTGCTACCGCTCGATGAACTACATCAGCCGCTACATGGAAGAGAAGTACGCCATCCCCTGGATGGAATACAACTTCTTCGGCCCGACCAAGATCGCCGAGTCGCTGCGCAAGATCGCCGCGTTCTTCGACGACAGCATCAAGGCCAAGGCGGAGGAAGTGATCGCCAAGTATCAGCCCCTGGTCGATGCCGTGGTCGCCAAGTTCAAGCCGCGCCTGACCGGCAAGCGGGTCATGCTCTACGTCGGCGGTCTGCGCCCGCGTCACGTCATCGGCTCCTACGAGGACCTGGGCATGGAAGTCGTCGGCACCGGTTACGAGTTCGCCCACGGCGACGACTACGACCGGACGATCAAGGAAATGGGCAACGCCACGCTGCTCTACGACGACGTCACCGGCTTCGAGTTCGAGGAATTCGTCAAGCGGGTGAAGCCCGACCTGATCGGCTCCGGCATCAAGGAAAAATACGTCTTCCACAAGATGGGTGTGCCCTTCCGCCAGCTGCATTCCTGGGATTACTCCGGCCCCTACCACGGCTATGACGGCTTCGCCGTCTTCGCCAGGGACATGGACATGACCTTGAACAATCCGTGCTGGAGCAAGATGACGCCGCCCTGGAAGAAGGTCGCCGAAGAGGCCGAGCCGGTCGCCAAAGCCGCGTGATGTAGGGCGGGATTCATCCCGCCAACTTGATCCCCGGCCGGTTGAAACCGGCCCTACAACCGGCATCCACAGATTGGTGGTGCCGGTAAGGAGATGAACATGCAAGTCGTAGACAAGATCGTGCCGTCGTACCCCTTGTTCCGCCAGCCGGAATACAAGGAATCGCTGAGCAACAAGCAGGAAATGTTCGAAGACAAGGTTCCCCAGGAGAAGATCGAAGAGGTCTTCAAGTGGACCACCTCGGCTGAATACCAGGAACTCAACTTCAAGCGCGAAGCCCTCACCGTCAACCCGGCCAAGGCCTGCCAGCCGCTGGGCGCGGTACTCGCCGCCCTGGGCTTCGAGAAGACCCTGCCCTATGTGCACGGCTCGCAAGGCTGTGTGGCCTACTTCCGCACCTACTTCAACCGCCATTTCAAGGAGCCGATCTCCTGCGTGTCCGACTCGATGACCGAGGACGCGGCGGTGTTCGGCGGCCAGAAGAACATGTTCGACGGCCTGCCCAACGCCAAGGCGCTATACAAGCCCGAGATGATCGCCGTGTCGACGACCTGCATGGCGGAAGTCATCGGCGACGACCTGCACGCCTTCATCAACAACTCGAAGAAGGAAGGCCACATCGAGCAGGACTTCCCGATCCCCTACGCCCACACCCCGAGTTTTGTCGGCAGCCATGTCACCGGCTGGGACAACATGTTCGAAGGGATCATGCGCTACTTCACCCTGAACTATATGGAAGGCAAGGAAGTCGGCAGCAACGGCAAGATCAACATCGTGCCGGGCTTCGAGACCTACCTCGGCAACTACAAGGTGATCAAGCGCATGCTCACCGAGATGGGCGTCGACTACACTTTCCTGTCCGACCCGACCGAAGTCCTCGATACCCCCGCCGACGGTCAGTTCCGCATGTATGCCGGCGGCACCACCCAGGGCGAGATCAAGGATGCGCCGAACGCCAAAACCACCTTCCTGCTACAGCCGATGCAGCTCGACAAGACCAAGAAACTGGTCGAGAACACCTGGAATCAGGCGGTGCCCAAGCTGAATATTCCGATGGGCCTGGAGTGGACCGACGAGTGGCTGATGAAGGTCAGCGAAATTACCGGCAAGCCGATCCCCGACTCGCTGGCCAAGGAGCGCGGCCGACTGGTGGACATGATGACCGACAGCCACACCTGGCTGCACGGCAAGCGGTTCGCCCTCTACGGCGATCCCGACTTCGTCATGGGCCTGACCCAGTTCCTGATGGAACTGGGCGCCGAGCCGATTCACATCGTCAGCCACAACGGCAGCAAGAAGTGGGACAAGGCGATGAAGAAGCTGCTGGAATCGTCGCCCTACGGCGTCAACTGCAAGACCTACCCGGGCGCCGACCTGTGGCATCTGCGCAGCCTGTGCTTCACCGACAAGCCGGATTTCCTGATCGGCAACAGCTACGGCAAGTACATCCAGCGCGACACCCTGCACAAGGGGCCGGAATTCGAAGTACCGCTGATCCGCCTCGGCTTCCCGATCTTCGACCGCCATCACCTGCACCGGCAGACCACGCTGGGTTACGAGGGTGCCATGCAGATCCTCACCACCTTGGTGAATGCGGTTCTGGAACGCCTCGACGACGAGACCCGCGGCATGGGGACGACGGACTACAACTACGACTTGGTCCGGTAAACGGTGGGTTACGGCCTGCGGCCTAACCCACCCTACATCCGAGACCCGGTGTAGGGTGGGTTAGCGCAGCGTAACCCACCGCTTGCCACCGAACCCGGCGGCGAGCGGTGGTCGTAAACGAAAGGAGCCCATATGGCCAACATCATGATTCAGCGCGGCGCCCAGGGCGAATATGTGTTCTACCTGCCCAAGCGCGATCTCGAGGGCACCATCGTCTCGATGGAGTTCGACACCCCGGAGAAGTGGGGCGGCGAGATCAAGCTCAACAACGGCGGCGCGTACTTCATCGAACCCCAGGCCGCGCCTGACCGTTTGCCCTACTCGGTGCGCGCCAAGCGCCTCGATGCGGCGGAATAATTGTTGAAAGGCGTGACCTGACGGCGTGACGGTTGGTTATTCGTTACGTCTTGCCGTCGCGCATTTACGAAAAGGAACCGAAATGGCACTCAAGATCGACCCCACCCTCTGTACCGGCTGCGCCGACTGCGAACCGGAATGCCCGACCACCTCGATCATCAAGAAGAAGAGCATCTACATCATCGACGCCGAGACCTGCACGGAATGCGAAGGCGATTTCAAGAAGCCCAAGTGTCTGTCGCTCTGCCCGATCGACGGCTGCATCACCGCAGTTTGAAGCCAGTGACACAGTGACAGGTGACAAAGTGACACGAACCGTTTCGCGCGTCCCTGTCACTCGTCGCTTTGTCACGCTGTCACCGGAGTCATGAAATGACCACCATCACCAAAGGCGCCGCACTGCGTATCGCCCTCGCCACCAAGGCCCTGCCCCAAGTCGATCCGCGCGCATTCACGGTCAAGCTTGCAGAACACATCGGCCTGCCCGTCACCGAAGAAAAACTGGCCAACTTCACCGTCGCCGATTTGAAACTCATGATCACCGGTGAGGAAACCATCGAGTCCGATATCGACACCGCGGCGATCAAGCTTGCCGTACGCTTCCTCTGGGGCGACAACGGCGACGACAGCGACGTACCCAAGCCCGAGGCCTATGTCGACGGCGAGATGCCCGGCAGCCTGCGCGTTGCCGTGGCCTCGAACAGCGCCGACAATCTGGACGGCCATTTCGGCTCGGCACTGCGCTTCCTGGTGTATCAGGTGGGCAAGGACGCCATCAGGCTGATCGATGTCCGTCCGACCCTGATCGCCGACGAAGCCGAAGACAAAAATGTCGCCCGCTCCGAACTGATCGACGACTGCCAGATCGTCTATGTGCAGTCCATCGGCGGTCCGGCGGCGGCCAAGGTGGTGCGCGCCGGCGTGCATCCCATCAAGTTTCCGCAGACCGGCCCGGCGCGCGAGGCGCTGGCGCGTTTGCAGGCCACCCTGGACAGGCCGCCGCCCTGGCTGGCAAAGATCCTCGGCGTCGAGGCCAGCAGTCTGGCGCGCTTTGCCGAGACCGAAGACAGCGACGCATGATCGCCGCCGAGACCCTGGAGCACATCGCCGCCGCCACGGCGGCGTTGCCCGCCCTCGACGATGCCGGCCTGGAGGCATTGCGCCAGGCCTGGCCGGACACGCATTTCACGCTCTGCGGCGACAACGATGTCCCGGCGCGCCTGCCGCCTGCCCTCGAACGGCCCGGCTTCAACCTGTATCTGATCAACGGCAGCGAGCATTGCCTGAGCCTGACCACCGATCCGGATGTGGCGATCGGTGTGGTCATCGCCTGGACCGAAGCGGAGTAGTCAGGGAGACAGGCGCGGATTTGGCGGGGCGCATGGCGCGTGCTTGTCGGGTTTCCGACAAGTTGCGGAAATGCCTGTCGCCATGTTCACGGCATCCGCTTGGCGGATGTGACAATCCTGATAATAATCATATGGATACGTTCGTTCTTGAGCTGGCACGAGGGTTGCGGTATCCGCTTGGGCGTTACCCGGGCGCCCAGTTGCCCGGGCACTTGCAAGCGCGTCGATATCGGGCGCATGGGGACCGCACATGAATGGCGGCAGCGAAAAACCTGAGCCAGGCCGACGTCCGTTGCTGCACGCGGTCGAGACTACGTATGCCGATTGCTCGGCATGCGTGCATCGGCACAGCCTGCTTGCTTCGGGCCGCTGCGAGCCCGGCGATGTCTGTCTGGTCGCCCACAGCGGCCGGCAAATCGACCGCTTTTTGCGCCGTAACCCGGAATATGCCGAGTCCTGCCTGACCGACGCTTTCTGGGAGCGCCGTGCCATCGCCTCGCGCTATGCGCCCATCGAGGCCATCCTGGACATGGTGCGGGATAGCGATGAAGTCGTTCGCCGGGCCGTGGCTCTGCGCCTGCCGCCTGCCAGTCTGGCGCCGCTGCGCCTCGATCCGGATCGAGAGGTGCGGATCACCGTCGCCGGCCGACTGCCGATCGAACTGCTCGGGCCGATGCTGCACGACGCCGATTATCTGGTGCGCCAGCGTGTCGCCGAGCGCCTGCCGCACGGACAACTGGCGCGCATGGCCCACGATCCGGAGCGCGAGGTGCGCAAGGTGGTGGCGCGCCGTCTGCCGCCGTTCGCACTGGCGCGCATGGTTGGCGATGAGGCGCCCGAGGTCCGGCGCATCGTCGCCAGTCGATTGCTGCCGGGTGATGCCGCCAGCCTGCTCCACGACCCCGACTGGCTGGTGCGTCTCGAAGTGGCGCGCCGTGCCCCGGTCGAGGCCATCGCCGAACTGGTCGACGATCCCGAAGCGGATGTGCGCAGCCGTGTGCGGGCGCGCCTGGAAGGATTTTTACTTGAGGACGAATCATGAATAGCTGTGTTCCAGACGAATCCACCCTGCAACGCCTGATCGCCGAGATCGATGCCAGCACGCCGCGGCCGCACCATGCCACGCTGCTCGCGGCCGCCGCGCGGCTGATCCCGGACTGTCCCTGGCGCTTCGCCCTGACCCGTGGCGGCTGGTACCGGGAAGGTGGCGTGATCGCCGCCGATGGGACGCGTGTCGCCGAGCATCTGACGAATTGGGTAGCCGAGGAGATGGACGACTGCGATGACGATATCGCGGAATTCCTCGAACGGCACGGCAGCGAGCTCCTGGTCACCCGGCATGCCGGCAAAAGCCATTATTTTGTCGCCCGCTACGGCCCGGAGCCGGCGGATTTCCTGCAACTCGAAGTCGAGGAGCTTCAGGAAGTCCTGGATCGCAAACTCTGGGACGAGTCCGCCCCGCCCGCCGACGCGATGGAACTGAGCGAGCCGATTTCCGTGGTTCCCGTCCCGCCCCAGCCCGTTGCGGCACCCCGCTACCGCTATCGGCGCATGACCGACATGCGCCGGGTGGCCGCGCGTCTGGCGGCTCCGGTGGGCAAGACGGCCGCCATCAGCCGCTTCATGAGTGAGTGGGGCCGGAGCCGCGCCGGCGATAAAGGCCATTTCTCGGAACACTGGATCGTCGCGGTGCGCGAACAGCATGACCGCTACAACAACACCTTCCTGAGCGCGACGCCGGTGTCGCTGCACGCACGCAAACTCAAGCCCTTCCACTGGGATGGCGGATTGCACGGCCTGGATGCCGCCGCGCAGTTGCAGGCCTTCGACCGCGCCGCCGGCTATCCGGGTGCCTGGTACTTCCACATGATCGCCGGCGCCTTGGTGCCGCGCGACATCGCCTACGCGGTGATGGCGGATATCGACGCCGGCTTCGGCTATCTGGCCGAGGCCGACCTGACCCTGCTCAAGGGGTGGCTGGAAGACCCGTATTCCCTGTGATGGCGCTCGACCTGGTCACCTCGCTTTCTCAAGGCGCTCTATGCGTTTGTCGTTGAAAATACTTGCTGCGCTGACCGAGGCACCTTCCCCCTTTCACAAAGGGGGATTGAGGGGGATTTGACGGCCTTCGCATGACCAACCACCCTGGAAATCATATTGAGTACATCGTCAGTTGTCGCACCCCCTCCCGCTTGTCGCGTTCGTGACAATCCCGCCAAGGCAGATCAACGGTAAATCAGTCACTTAGCGCTGGCATACGGTTTGCACTTAGCACTACAACGCTTACGCCATTGCCATCATGCAAACCAGCAAACAGATCGCCGAACTGCTCAACGAGCCCGCCTGCGCCCACAACGCCAAGTCGAAGTCGGGCTGCGCCCGGCCCAAACCCGGCGCGACGGCGGGCGGCTGCGCCTTCGACGGCGCGCAGATCGCCTTGCTGCCGATTGCCGACGTGGCGCACATCGTCCATGGCCCCATCGCCTGCGCTGGCTCGTCCTGGGACAATCGGGGCACGCGCTCCAGTGGCCCGACCCTGTACAAGATCGGCATGACCACCGACCTTACCGAGCAGGACGTCATCATGGGCCGGGGCGAGAAGCGCCTGTTCCACGCCATCAAGCAGGCCGTCGAGAGCTATTCCCCGGCGGCGGTGTTCGTCTACAACACCTGCGTCCCGGCGCTCACCGGCGACGATGTCGAGTCGGTCTGCAAGTCCGCCGCCGAGCACTTCGGCACGCCGGTGGTGCCGGTCGATTGCGCCGGCTTCTACGGCACCAAGAACCTCGGCAACCGCATCGCCGGCGAGGCCATGTTCAAGTACGTCATCGGCACGCGCGAGCCCGACCCGGTGCCGCTCGAATTGCAGCGCGCCGGTATCACCGTGCATGACGTCAACCTGATCGGCGAATACAACATCGCCGGCGAGTTCTGGCATGTCCTGCCGCTGTTCGACGAACTCGGCCTGCGCATCCTCGGCTCGCTGTCCGGCGACGCCCGCTTCAGGGACGTGCAGACCATGCACCGTGCCGAAGTCAGCATGGTGGTGTGCGCCAAGGCTTTATTGAACGTGGCGCGCAAACTGGAAACGCAGTTCAAGGTGCCGTACTTCGAGGGCAGCTTCTACGGCGTCACCGACACTTCGCAGGCCTTCCGCGATTTCGCCCGCGTCATCGGCGATGCCGATCTGACTGCGCGTACCGAAGCCCTGATCGTCCGCGAAGAAGCGAAGATCCATGCCGCCCTGGAACCCTGGCGGCAAAGGTTGCGCGGCAAGCGCGTGCTGCTCTACACCGGCGGCGTCAAATCCTGGTCCATCGTCTCGGCCTTGCAGGATCTGGGTCTGGAGGTGGTCGCCACCGGCACCAACAAGTCCACCGAGGAAGACAAGGCACGCATCCGCGAGATCATGGGCGACAAGACCAAGATGATCACCGACGGCAGTCCGAAAGCGTTGCTCGGGGTGGTCAGGGAGTATCGGGCCGACATCCTCATCGCCGGCGGCCGCAACATGTACACCGCGCTCAAGGCGCGCATCCCGTTCCTCGACATCAACCAGGAACGCGAATTCGGCTACGAAGGCTACACCGGCATGCTGGAACTGGCGCGGCAACTGGCGCTGACGCTGCAAAGCCCGGTATGGCAGGCGGTGCGCACGCCGGCTCCATGGGCGCAAAGCGTCGAGCCGGTGATCGATCTGAGCGGGAGATGACATGGCCGACATAGTCAAACGCAACAAAGCGCTCTCCGTTAATCCGCTCAAGGTCAGCCAGCCGGTGGGCGCCGCCCTGGCTTTCCTCGGCATCAACCGGGCGGTGCCGATGTTGCATGGCTCGCAGGGCTGCACGGCGTTCGGCAAGGTGTTCTTCGTGCGCCATTTCCGCGAGCCGATCCCGTTGCAGACCACGGCGATGGATCAGGTGTCGACGGTGATGAATGCCGACGACAACGTCATCGAAGGCCTCAAGACGCTCATCGAGAAAAGCAAACCGGCGCTGATCGGCTTGCCGACGACCGGCCTGTCGGAGACCCAGGGCACTGACATCCACGGTCTGGTGAAACAGTTTCGCGTGACCTACCCGGAACTGGCCGATGTGCCGGTGGCGGCGGTGAATACGCCCGACTTCAGCGGTTGCCTGGAATCCGGTTATGCCCTGGCCGTGAAGGCGGTCATCGATGTGCTGGTTCCAGGCAGTCAGTGCGTCGGTAAGCGCAAGCAGCAGGTCAACATCCTCGCCGGCTCGATGCTGACTGGATTCGCTCGATGGCCATCTCACCGATCAGGAGTCCAGCCCGGTCACCGTCGGCGGTACGCCGGTGGGCGAGATCGCCACGCTGGGCGAAGCGGCGGCGACCCTGGTGATCGGCGCTTCGCTCGATCCCGCCGCCGACCTGCTCAAGGAACGCACCGGTGTGCCCGACAGCCGATTCCCCAGCCTGATGGGCCTGGATGCGGTCGATGCCTTCGTCGCCGCCCTGGCGCAGATCAGCGGCCAGCCGGTGCCGGCGAAGATCGAGCGGCAGCGCGCGCAACTGCAGGACGCCATGGTCGATACTCATTTCATGCTTGGTTTCGCACGCGTCGCCATCGCCGCCGATCCGGACCTGCTTTACGGCATGGCGCAATTGGTTACCGGCATGGGCTGCTCGGTCAGCGCCGCCGTGGCTCCGGCCAGGGCACCGATCCTCGAAGCCGTGCCGACCGCCGAAGTGAAGCTGGGCGATCTCGATGACCTGGAGCGCACGGCGCGCGACCACGGCGTCGATCTGCTGATCGGCAACTCGCATGCCGTCGAGACGGCACGGCGCCTGGGCGTGCCCCTGCTGCGCGCCGGCTTCCCGCAATACGATCTGATCGGCGGCTATCAGAAACTTTGGGTGGGCTATCGCGGCACGCGCCAGACCCTTTTCGACCTGGCCAACCTGCTGGTCGAACACGGTCACCATGAGGTTGAGCCGTATCGGTCGATCTATGCGCAACGTGAAGAAGACACCCCCCTAGTCCCACAAATGGCCCACGGGTATCGGCCAGGTCGCGCTAGAAGTGACGACGTCGCGGGTCATGATTTTCTTCCCCCTTTGCAAAGGGGGAATGAGGGGGATTTGACGGCGGTGGATCAAGCGATCGGCTCGGAAATCCCCCCCGGCCCCCCTTTTGTAAAGGGGGGAGAGATGTCGCCACAAGGGCACACGCATGCGCCATCTGAAACTCGTCCATTCCACTGACCCGGAGCTTGCCATGAGCGTCAAGATCGCCTTTGCCAGCAGCGACCGCAAATTCGTCGACCAGCACTTCGGTGCCGCCGAGGCCTTCGTCATCTACGAACTGGCCGAGGACGACGCGCGCCTGGTCGAGGCGGTGCAGTTCCACGACAGCGATATCGCCATGGATGGCCACGAAGGCAAGCTGGCCCGCAAGATCGAGCTGCTCGATGGCTGCGCCGCGGTCTACTGCAATGCGGTCGGCGCCTCGGCGATCAAGCAGCTCCTCGCCGCCGGCATCCAGCCGATGAAAGTGGAAGAGGGCGCCACCGTCGACGAGCTGCTCTGCGGTCTGAACCAGAGCCTGAAAGACACGCCGCCCGCCTGGCTGGCGAAGTCGCGGAAGCCGAAGGACAACGCCCGCTTCGCGGCAATGGCCGATGAGGAGTGGTCGGAATGATCTCCAGCAACCTGCGCGAATTGCGGCGCCAGAGGTTGATTCAAGTGCTCATAGCGCGTGACTTCCCCCTTTGTAAAAGGGGGAATGAGGGGGATTTTGCTGCTTCTCATATTGCCACCGCCGCTAAATCCCCCCTAACCCCCTTTATCCCCGAACGGGGGCTTTTTCAAAGGGGGGAGCCAGGCAGCGTTCCATTGGCCGGGAGTCCGACATGATCGAGACCCGCGTCCGCGTCCTGTCCTCCAGTCACGGCACCAGCTTCGTCGAGGCGACCGAACAGAACGGTTGCGCCGCCTGCGCGTCGCGGTCGAACTGCGGCATCTCCGGGCTGGGCAAGTATTTCGACGGCCGCCGCAAACCTGTGGCCATCGCCAGCGCCGCCGCGCGCCCCGGCGATGAACTGCTGGTGGGTATCGCCGAGCGCGATCTGCTCACCGTGGGGCTGTATGCCTACCTGCTTCCCGCCTGCCTCGCCGTAGGCGGCGCGGCGCTGGCCGACTGGCGCGGCCTGGGCGATGTCGGCAGCGCCCTGGCGGCCTTGGCCGGTGTCGGCCTTGGCCTGCTTCTGGCCCGGATATTCGCGCCCACCCCGCGCATGCACACCCGAACCATTCCCATCACCGTTACCCAAGGAGAACATTCATGAGCGCAACCGTCGAACTCGACCCCATCCTCGAGACCGATTTCATCAAGGAGATGGTCAAGCAGATGCGCGCCATCGACAGCTACGGCACCTACGACGGCTGGCCGGTCGAGCGCATCCTGGCGCCCTACATCGTCACCAAGGAGCAGCGTCGCGAAATCCCGGTGATCGGCGACCCCGACGAGGAGACCCTGTCGCGCGTCAAGGCCTTCTACAACGCCATCGCCGCGCTGATCGAGAAGGAATGCGGCCTGATGGCCGTGCCCATGGTCAACATCACCCACGAAGGCTTTGGCCGCGCTCTCATCACCACCGGCAAGCTGGTGGTCATGGATCGTACCGTGCGCGATATCCACCGCTACGGTTACGAGAGCCTGTCGAAGATGAAGGACGAAGCCGACAAGTATCTCTCGGTGGCGCTGGAGATCATCGGCAAGTATCCCGAGGTGGCGGGGCTGTAAGGCAGTGCTCTGGTGACAGGTGACGCGTGACAAACACCGTCGCCCTGTCCCCATCACTTTGAAACGCGTCACTTTGTCACTGGAGTTGGATATGACCGAGGAAGAACTGAAAGACCTCGACAAGGAGGTCAAGAAACTGAAGCGCGTCGCCAGCGAATGGGCCTCGCAACTGCATGACCTGGTCGAGGACCGGTTGCCCGCGGGGTACCACGAGATCCCGGGGATCGCCCAATCCACCTACGCTGCCTGCGAGGCCTGGGCCGAGGCCAGCGCCCGTCTGGCGGCGCAACAGAAAGGCACATGATGGACCCGTATAGCGCATTTACCCGGGGCGGCACCGCCTACACCCCGACCTTCATCACCGACCTGAACCAGAAGACCTGCATCGGCTGCGGCCGCTGCTACAAGGTCTGTCCGCGCGATGTCTTCGAGCTGGTCGAACGCGACGAGGACGAGATGGACGACGATATGGAGGACGAGGACCAGATGAGCGTCATGACCCTGAAAAATGCCATGGACTGCATCGGCTGTGGCTCCTGCGCGCGCGTCTGTCCGAAGGCGTGTCACACGCATGAGGCCTTGCCGCTGGCGGTTTGAAGGAACGCCCACGTAGGTCGGACTGAGCTGTAAGGCGAAGTCCGACGTCAACGGGTGTCGGACTTCGCTGTGCTCACTCCGACCTACACAAGGAATCATCATGCCCAGACCCCCAAAACACGTTTTCATCTGCAACCAGGCTCGCCCGCCCGGCCACCCGCGCAGCTCCTGCGCCGAGAAGGGCTGCCGCGAAGTCATGGACGAATTCCTGTTCCAGTTCCAGCAGCGCCAGTGCTTCGACAAGGTGGCGATCACCGGCACCGGCTGCCTGGGGCCATGCAGTACCGGCACCAATGTCCTGGTCTACCCCGAGGGCGTCATGTATGGCGCCGTGAAGAAGGAAGATGTCAGCGCCATCTTCGACGAACATCTCCTGGGCGGCACGCCGGTGGAACGCCTTAAAGTGCCCGCCGACCTATGGTGAGCCTCCCCGACCACCTCGTCGAAACCGGCGTGCGCCTCTGCCTGGCGCTGGAATGGGAGGCGAAGCGCTACGCACCCGCCGAGTCGGAGCCAGCCATTCACCTCGGCGATGCCGTCTTCGAGCGGATCATCGACCCGGCCAATGGTCTGCCGAGTTATCAGGGCACCTGGCGCGATGCCCATAAGCAGAAGCGCGGCAGCCTGGTCATCAACAGCGACGGCAGCTATTTCGCGGAATACGACGTGCTCTGCATGCATCCCGCCAAGCCGCACTGGTTCGTCGAGGCGGTGACTGTCTGGGGTCGCGACGGCGAGGTCAAGACCGAGCCGCGCATGCTGGCGGCGGTATGAATCCGTCCACCGAACTGCCCGCGGATCTGCGCCTGATCCTGGCGCACAAGCAGAAGACCAGTGCGCGCGTCCGTTTCCTGCGTTTCGCCCACGGCATGACGGCCTTCGCGCCCCTGCCGACGCTCTCCGCCGTGCTCGACCCGGTACCGCCGGCGCGCGTCGAGACGCATCCGGTGCACGTCCTGCGTCAGGCCGAGGTCCGGCTTGGGCTGCAAGCCGGCGACCTGGCCTACGAGGCCGAGTTCAGCGCCGCCGTGGACACCCCGGACGGCCCGCTGCGTGTGCGCCTGGCGACCTTCACCGGCATCGACCCGCCCTTCGAGGCCGCCGAGGCCCTGGGCGGACGCTTCATCGCCATCACCGAAGCGCGCGGCGCGACGCCCGTGGAACTCGAATTGCTCAGACAGGCCTACAGCGTATTACTGGGATGACGACTAGAATTCAGCCATGCGCATTCGCCTCGCCACCGCCGCCGATCTCGACGCCATGATCGAACTTATCGGCATGCTGTTCACACTCGAGCCGGACAACGTATTCGAACCGGCCAAGGCCCGGCGCGGCCGGCAGATGCTGCTCGGCCATCCGGACAACGCCGCCGTCTGGGTCGCCGACCAGGACGGCACGGTGGTCGGCATGTGCAGCGCGCAGATCGTCATCTCCACCGCCGAGGGCGGACCCTCGGCCTGGATCGAGGATCTCATCGCTGCCCCGGCGCTACGCGGCCAGGGCATCGGCCGGCAGTTGCTCGACGCCGTCGCTGCCTGGGCCGCCCGGCGCGGTCTGACGCGCCTGCAACTGCTTGCCGACCAGCACAACCAGGCCGCCCTGGATTTCTATCGACACATGGACTGGCAGGGCACGCGCCTGATCTGCCTGCGCCATTACCCCGGAGTCACCTCATGACCGCATTCCAACTGGGCGACATGGTCTATGCCAGTGTCGACCTGAGCAACGACACCATCGAAGACACCGGCGAGAGCGGCATTCCGGGCATTGCCCCGGATACCCTGCTGGCCGCCGCCGGGACGCGCGGCGTTGTCGTCAACGTCGGCCATGCCGAGGCCCAGCCCGAGGTGGCTATCTATCTGGTGCGCTTCGAGACCGGCCCGGAAAGTGTCCTGGGCGAGCCTGTCGGATGCCTCGCCGAGGAACTCGGCTACACCCGGGGTTAGCCATGAGCGAGGCGAGTCGGGCGGACCGGATTCGCGCCTACCACCAGCGCACCAAGCACCATCCGAACCGCTACGCCGCCGGCCCCGCGAATCTGGACTGGGACGCCCAGCCGGATGCCTTCAGGCATTGGCTGGGCACCAGTCACTACGCCCTGGCACGCAATGCGGCGAACCTGACGACGCCCTGGAACGAACTCGGCACGCCCCGTCCGGCAGCGCCTTTCGACGTGGAAAGCCTCGGCAACCTGCTGCAACTGACCAGTGCCATCACCGCCTGGAAACAATACGGCACCAGCCGCTGGGCACTGCGCGCATCCGTCGTCGGGCAACCTGCACCCCACCGAAACCTGGGTCATCGCCTACTGGGTCGACGGTCTTGCCGACGGCCTGTATCACTACCAGAGCCGCGAACATCGCCTCGAATGGCGCGCCAGTTCTTTGACCGCCTCGGAGACTCCGGGACTCTGGCTTGGCTTCTCTTCGATCCACTGGCGCGAGGCCTGGAAATACGGCGAGCGCGCCTTGCGCTACTGCCAGCTCGACATGGGCCATGTCCTCGCCGCCCTGGCCTACGCCAGCGCCCTGTTCGGCTGGCAGCCGCGCCTGGTCAACCTCGATCACGACACCGCCAGCCATTGCCTGGGCCTGGATCGTGCCGAGGAGTTCGCCGGCGTCGAACCCGAGGAGGCCGAGGTCATCGTCGCCATGCACGTCCCGGAACCCGGCGCGGTGCCGGTGCCGCCACGGGAGTGGGACGAATGGAGCGGCCTGCCCAGCAAGCTCGACCCGAACCCGCTCTACGCCTGGCCGGTGATCGCCGAGGCCGCCGAGGCGACGCGCGGCGAGCCGCCTTTAGCGTCATCTCCGCCAGTGCGGGGATCCAGTACTGGACTGGCTTCCCGTCCGCGCGGGAACGACGGGATCGCGGCTACCGCCGTCATCCTTAAACGCCGCAGCGCCCAGGCCTTCGACGGCGTATCGACGCTGCCCCTGGCTTGTTTCCGGCGTCTGCTCGCCAGCGTGTTGCCGGGCGGTTCGCCGGTCTGGGACATGTGGACCGCGACGCCGCGTGTCCACCCGGTGCTTTTCGTGCATCGCGTCGAGGGTGTGGCGCCGGGCCTCTACATCCTCCCGCGTTCCGAGGCCGGCGTCGCTGACTTGGGCGCTGCCATGCGCGGCGAGTTCGAATGGGCTCCCGCCGACTCCGACCTGCCCCTGTATCGTCTGATTGCCGCCAACGCCCAGCGCAGCGCCCGCACCGTCTCCTGCCACCAGGACATCGCCGCGCACGGCGCGTTCACGGTCATGTTCGTCGCCGAGTTCGCCGCGCCCATTGCAGAAAATCCCGCCGCCTGGCGCCACCTGCACTGGGAGGCCGGCATGCTCGGCCACTGCCTGACCCTGGAAGCCGAGGCCGCCGGCTGGCGCGGCACCGGCATCGGCTGCTTCTTCGACGACGCCGACCACGACATCCTCGGCCTCCAGGACGAGCGCTACCAGGTCATCTACCACTACGCCATCGGCATGCCCCTCGACGACACGCGCATCACCACGCTGCCCGCCTATGACTAAGCCACAGCCTCCCTGCAGGAGCGACCCCCCGGTCGCGAACCTGCGAGATTTTCTCGACCGGGAGGTCACTCCCGCAACGTGCCTGTAGCGGCCCCAGCCATGCTCCCCGACGAGGCCGCCGAAGCCCTGTTGCGCCAAACCCTGGCCAGCTACGCCGCCGACCCCATCCAGGGCGACTTCATCCTGCAGGTCGCCTGCGCCCAGGCCGCCGACCCACTGCCGCTCTACCGCACGCTCTACAAGTTCTACAACCGCCAGCGGCGTTTCGACCTCGCCATGGACTTCGCCCAACGCGCCCTCGCCGAAGCCGTTCGACAGGCCAATCTGCCGGCGGATTACAGCGCCTGGACCCGTGATCGACTCGCCGAAGTCGATCCCCTCGTCGCCAGCCAGGCTCTGCTGGCGCTCAAGGCACAGGCCTTCATCACCCTGCGCGGTGGCGACGAAACCGGCGCGTCGGGCTTTCTGGAAAAACTCCGCGAACTCGATCCGGAAGACGGCAGCGGCGTCAGCGTGGTGCTTGCACTCGCGGCGGCGGTGTAAACAGCACGGTCGTTGAGGTGGTCGGGAACCTGATTATCGCGTGGCCGACTGCCCGACACGCGCGATTTTGGATGGGTGCCGACACACAACAAATATAGACACATCGGGTATTTAATGAGATCGGGCCGAGTCAGTCGGTGGGCGTGAAAGGGAGTGTCCGTCGATCCGGCCGCCGCCGCGTGGTCTAGGCTGAAATCGACACCCGACTTCGTGAGGTTTGCCATGGCGCAACGCGTTTATCCGTTATCCAGGGTCTACGCCCTGCTCGAACCCGGTCCGGTGCTGTTGCTGGCTACCGCCGGCACGGCGCGGCCCAATGTCATGACCCTGTCCTGGCACATGCCGGTGGAGTTCGAGCCGCCGCTTGTTGCCTGCGTCCTGAGCAACATGGATTTCAGCTACGCCCGGCTGAAGGCAGAGCGGGAATGCACGTTGAACATCCCTACGCTCGAGCTCGCCGACAAGGTCGTCGCCGTCGGCAACTGCTCGGGGCGCGACGTCGACAAGTTCGCGGCCCATGGCCTCGCCACCCGGCCGAGCTCGCTGGTGCGCGCGCCGCGGGTCGTCGGGTGTTATGCCAGCCTGGAATGCCGCGTCGTCGATACGCGCATGGCGAACCGTTACGGCATCTTCATCCTGGAGGTGGTGAAGGCCTGGGTCGATGCCTCGGTGAAGGCGCCCAAAACCCTGCATCATCGTGGCAAGGGTACATTCATGGTCGCCGGTGATACGATCACACTGTCGTCGCGCATGAAGTAGGCGCGGGAAATTCGCGAGCCGCGGCGACCCCGACCCGAATAACGAGGAGACCGAAAATGAAGCGTATCGCCCAAGCCCTGCTGCTGTCCTATGCCTTGTCCTGTGCCGCCTACGCCGCCGACCCGATGCCGGCGGCCGACCCGTTGCGCGCCGTGCTGCTGGAGAGCAAGGAGAAGAACCGGGGCGTCACCCTGCACGTCAAGGGCAACAACATCGGCATGGTGGTCACCGGTGTCGACGAGCACTACGTCACCGGCCGCAGCCAGACGACCAGCCGCATCGTCATCCGCCTGGAGCGGATCGACGGCGTTTCGGCGATGTTCTGAGTCGCTTCAGAGCAAAAGCCGCCCCCCGGATTACTTGCCCGAGACCTTCTCCAACAGTGCCAGGTCGCGTTCGGTCTTGTCGGCACCGCGCTCCGCTCGCAACTGGAATCGGGTTTCGGCATCGAACTCCGCCAACAGCAGCGTTGTGACTTCATCCAGCCGGGATTGACGCGGGTGCCGCGACTTTGGCCAGGGCGTGGCAACGCGCGTGTTTGTCATCGGGCATGCGCTCGATCTGTCGGATGGCGCGCCTTGCCAGGAGTTATGGCGCCTGACTGTCGGCTTGAAGTCTCTGCGATGGCTATCTGCTGTTCCGCCGACTTTGTCATTTTTATTTCATATGCCACAAGTATCATCCAAAGGTTAATTGTCTGCTCACGCTAACCATCATGGCATTTCCGGTTTCATCCGCGCGCCTCATCCGCCGCAATGTCTGACAGCCAGCCACTCCCTTCAAACGCCGCAGGTTCGCCGCTCGCCTCTGATTCCGAGCGGGAATGCGCCTGTTTCGAGATGGGCGAGGCCGCAAGTCCAGCCGAACACCCCCTTTGCCGTTGCTGAACGTCAATCTTTCGCTCCGTCGACGCTGGCAGGAACTCGGTAATGTGAACGGGGGCCTTTTCGTCGCCCTGGGGCTGTTCGCCTCCGATATCGGCTATGGCTACATCGCCTACGCGCCGCTCGGCCATGACTACGCCAACACCGGCATTATCGCGGCGTTCCTCGCCTCCATGCTGGGCAGCCTGATACCGGCCTTCATCCGCGGGTCGGCGCCCATGTTCGGGGGGCCAAGACCGGCGCAGACGCTGATTTTCGCGGCGCTTCTGGGCACGGTGGCGGCATCGTCGAGTCAAAACAGCGCCCTCCTGGTGCCCGTCGCGGCCATGGCCTGCGTGAGTCTGGCCGGGATGATCCAGATTGCCTTCGGGCTGCTGGGCCTGGGCCGCATCATTCGTTTTACTCCAGTCCCTGTCCTGGCGGGGTTCACCAACGGCGTGGCGCTGTCAATGATCCTGTCCGCCCTGTTGATCATACTCGATGCCGAAAATGCCTCGGCGTGGTTGACGTTCGACTCGAACATCCCTGCCCGTCTCGCCTTTGTCGCGCTGTTGTTGCTATGGATGTTCTGGCTGTATCGTCGAATGCCGTCCGTGCACTGGTCGCTGACCGGACGCCTTTTCGGCGCCGGCCTCCATGCCGGGCTGATGTCGTGGGTGCCGGGCGTTTCATTGGGCGAAATGCTGCCGCCGCTGACATCGCTGCAACCGGCCAGCGGCATCACCGCCCTGAATATGCACGGGTTACCCGCGATCGACTGGATCGCCGTGCTCAAGCTGGTGATTGCCCCGGCGTTGTCGCTGGCCACCCTCAATTCACTGGAAGCCCTGGTCATCGCCAACAAGCAGGATAACAACGACAACTCCCGGCACGATGACAAACGCATGCTGCTCGGGCAGGGACTCGCCAATATCGCCTGCGGGGTGCTCGGCGCACTGCCCTCGGCCCCGTCCAACTCCAGACAACTGGTGGCGAAGCAGATGGGCGGCGACGGCTGGTCAGCCAGCATCGCGTTTGCGGTCGCTATGCTGGTGGTCCTGCTGGTCATGCCGGCCTTGTCCGGATACATCCCAAAAATCGCCGTGGCGGCCCTGTTGATCTACATGGCCTTGAGCATTTTCGACCCTTGGGCCAAGAACCAGATTCAAGCCTGGTGGCGTCGTGAGGGAGACGCCGGGTTCAGGCATCAGTTGCGCAGCAACATCGCCGTCATGCTGGTGGTCATGAGTATCGCCGTGCTGACCAATCTGGTCGCCGCCATGGCGACCGGAGTCCTGCTTTCCATGGTGCTGTTCGTGCGCATGAACAGTCGCTCCATCGTCGCGCGGGTGTATTTCGGCGAGAAACGCCACTCCACCGTCATGCGACCGCTTGCACACGTGGAATTCCTCAAGAGCCAGGGCAAACGGATTGCCTTGGTGGAACTGTTCGGCCCGCTTTTTTTCGGCAGTGGGGAAATCCTGATGGATGAGGTGGAAGCCCTGGCGAAGCATGCCCGTCACATCGTTCTCGATTTCCGCCAGATCGGCACCATCGATGCGTCCGGCGCCGGGACATTGCAGCGCATCGCCAAACGCTTGCGGCAAAGAAATGTGCGCCTCGCCCTGGCATCGATTTCTCCAGGCGGCTCTCATGGACGCCTGATCATCGAGTCGAACGCCCAAAGCGCGATTCCGCTCGACCAGTGGTTCGACGACCCGGACATCGCCCTGGCAGCGGCCGAGGATGCGCTGATCGAGGAAAGCCGAATCGGCGACACGGCGAGTACGGGACGAACATTGAAACTGGATGCCCTCGTCGGGCTGGACGATGCCCAGATAGGCACCTTTCTTGACTACACTGACGAGGTGGTCCTGGCGAACGGCGACGTTCTGTTTCGGCGTGATGACCCCGGCGACGCGATGTACATCCTCCTCGCCGGCCAGATCGAGATCCGCGTGCCCGTGAAAGGCGGCGGCAGCCGACGGCTGATTGCCCTGCGCGCCGGCACACTGTTCGGGGAAATGGCTATCCTGCGTGGCGCGCCACGGTCCGCGGACGCGGTGGCCACCGCCGGGCACACCGAATTGCTGCGTCTTGCTCAGGAGGCTCTCTGGCGCCTGCATCGCGAACACCCGGACATCGCCTTGTCCTTGATGCGAAACATCGGGGTGCAGTTGGCGGCCCGCCTGGCCTCATCGACCGAGGCGCTTCGCTACGCCCTGGTGAGCAGCCGGGAATGACGCGGCCCCTGAACCTGCGTGGCCGCGTTCGCTCAACACTTTTCGGAGAGCTGAAATGGAACTCACCGTAACCCCGCTCGAAAACGGCATCACGGCCATTCAGCTTATCGGCCGCATGGACATGAAGAACACCTTGTTGATCGACTCGCAACTCACCGCCCTGGTGGCGCGGGAAAATGCCCGGGTCGTCATCGAAATGAGCGGAGTCGATTTCGTGGCTTCCGTCGGCATGCGGCTTCTGATTTCCTGCGCGAAAACCAATGCGCCGCAGGGTGGGCATCTGGCCCTATGGGGGCTTCAGCCCATGGTCGCGGAGAGCTTCGGTATCGCCGGCATCGATGTACTCATAGCCATCCATGAAACCCTGCAAGACGCGCTCGTCGGCATGCCCAGTCTTGATGGTTGACAAGCGATTCAGACGCTGCCGGATGAACCAACACTCACCGAAACCCCATATACGAAAACGCTGATTTATTCGCGAATGGTCATTGCGAGCGAAGCGCGGCAATCCAGTGCACGGTATAAATCAAAAGCCCATGGATCGCCACGTCGCTGCGCTCCTCGCGATAACGATTTCTTCAGCGCGTCCCCGGTGCCATGGGGGCGGTGGGCTTCATATCGGCAAGCCGAACTCCGGGGCGATCAGTCGCAGCCATTCTTCAAGACGCGCTTCCAGTAGCATCTTCTGGTTGTCGAGATCCTGGACCAGGCCGACGAATTCGCCGTCGCGCTCGGCCTTCGAGGCGATGAAGTCGTAGCCATCGGTGGGCCAGGCGCCGACGACCCGCGCGCCGCGTTCGACCACGAAGTCATGGAGCTCGCCGAGCGCATCGACGAAGTTGTCCGCGTATTTTTCCTGGTCGCCGAGGCCGTAGAGGGCGACGGTCTTGCCGGAGAAGTCGACGTCCTGCAACTGCGGCAGGAATTCCGCCCAGCTCGGGTTCTGGCAGTCGGCATCGAGACCGGGCATCTGACCTTCGCCCAGAGTGGGGGTGCCGAGGATGAGCCAGTCGTAGCCCGCGACCAGTTCGGGGGTGGCCTTGTTGACGTTGAGTGGGTCGGCGAAGAGTTCGTCGTCGCCGAAGCGTTTCTTGATCATCTTGGCGATCTTGCGGGTATTTCCGGTACTGCTGCCGAAAAACAGGCCGATGCGTGCCATGGGTGTCCTCGTTGAGGTTGAACTGACTGGATACCTGTAAGCAAGCCGCACGCCAGACGCCAGACACGCGGCTGAACAGGGCCGTAACGCCGGCCCGGTGCGGCTGGCCGCTGTTGCGCGGGGGTTAGTCCGGGTCGAGGGTTGTCGGAGCTGCACCCGGTGCGTCTGTCGCAAACCCGACAAGGCCGGCGGTCAGTGGGCTTACGCACAGCCTGTTCAGCGCCGGCGAGGTGCTGCATTCCATATAAATCATGGAGATAGCTTGCCCGTCCCGACTGGCACAGGCATTGCAATAGCTCCCTCGTACACACCATTGCTTCGAGGAGCCGACCATGATCACCCTGACCCCCAACGCCGTTTCCGCCATCGACAAGTTCGTCAAGGGCAGCGACGCCCCGGTCGCCGGCCTGCGCATTTCCATCTCCGGCGGCGGTTGTTCCGGTTTCCAGTACGGCATGCGTCTGGAAGAGGCCAAGGCCGAGGACGATGTCGTCGTCGAGTTCGGCGGCGTCACCCTGCTGGTCGATCCGTTCTCGGCGCCCCTGCTTGAGGGCGTGCAAGTCGATTTCGTCGACAGCCTGAACGGCTCCGGCTTCAAGTTCGAAAACCCCAACGCGACCAGCAGCTGCGCCTGCGGCTCGTCGTTCACCGCGTAAAGGACACGACCATGTGGGACTACTCCGATAAGGTCAAGGAACACTTCTTCAGCCCGCGCAACTCGGGCGCCATGGATGAGGCCAACGCGGTCGGCGATGTCGGCTCGATCAACTGCGGCGACGCCCTGCGGCTGATGCTCAAGGTCGATCCGGACACCGAGACCATCCAGGATGCGCGCTTCCAGACCTTCGGCTGCGGCTCGGCCATCGCCTCCAGCTCGGCGCTCACCGAGATCATCAAGGGCATGACCCTGGACGACGCCCTCAAGGTCAGCAACCAGGACATCGCCGATTATCTCGACGGCCTGCCGCCCGAGAAGATGCATTGCTCGGTGATGGGCCGCGAGGCCCTGCAGGCGGCCATCGCCAACTATCGCGGCGAGGTCTGGAGCGACGACCACGAGGAAGGCGCGCTGATCTGCAAATGCTTCGCCATCGACGCGGTACTCATCGAGGAGACCGTGCGCGCCAACAAGCTGTCTTCGGTCGAGGACGTCATCAACTACACCAAGGCCGGTGGCGGCTGCTCGTCGTGCCACGAGGGCATCGAGGAAATCCTCACCAAGGTGATGGCCGAGCGCGGCGAGACCTTCTCGCCGCATGCCGTGGTCCTCAAGGAAGAAAACAAGCCGAGCAAGCTGACCAACCTGCAACGCATCAAGCGCATCGAGACCATCCTCGACGCCATCCGGCCGCAATTGCAACGCGACCACGGCGACATCGAACTGGTCGACGTCGACGGCAAGACCATCTACGTCAACATGATCGGCGCCTGCGCCGGTTGCCAGATGGAGGCGCAGACCCTGCAAGGCATCCAGACCCGGCTGATGGAAGACCTGGGCGAGTTCGTCAAGGTCGTGCCGTCGCGGGCCGGTTCCTACGTCCGCGCCGCCAGCCACGTGTGACGCCATTCCTACGAAAACATTCGCATCATCAAGGAGCTTCCCATGGACGGCATCTACCTCGACAACAACGCCACCACCCGCGTCGACGATAGCGTCGTCGCGGAGATGTTGCCCTATTTCACCGAGCAGTTCGGCAACCCCTCGTCGATGCACAGCTTCGGCAACAAGGTCGGCCTGGCCATCAAGAAGGCCCGCTTGCAGGTGCAGGAGCTATTGGGCGCGGCGCACGAGTCCGAGGTCATCTTCACCTCCTGCGGCACCGAGTCCGACTCCACGGCCATCTGGTCCGCGCTGCGCGCCAATCCGGAGCGCAAGGAGATCATCACCACGACCATCGAGCATCCGGCGGTGCTGGCGCTGTGCAGCCACCTGGAGAAGGAAGGTTACAAGACCCATTTCCTGAAGGTCGACGACAAGGGTCGCCTCGACCTGGACGAATACGCCCGGCTGCTCACCGACAAGGTCGCTGTGGTGTCGGTGATGTGGGCCAATAACGAGACCGGCACCCTGTTCCCCGTCGAACAGATGGCCGAGATGGCCCACGCCGCCGGCGTCATGTTCCACACCGACGCGGTGCAGGCCGTCGGCAAGATCCCCATGGATTTGCAGAACACGAAGATCGATATGCTGTCGATCTCCGGCCACAAGCTGCACGCGCCCAAGGGCATCGGCGTGCTCTACCTGAAGCGCGGCGTGCGCTTCAGACCCTTGTTGAGGGGCGGCCACCAGGAACGCGGCCGGCGCGCCGGCACCGAAAACACCGCGTCCATCGTCGCCCTGGGCAAGGCCTGCGAGTTGGCGCAGCAGCACATGCACCACGAGAACACCGAAGTGAAGCGTCTCAGGGACAAACTGGAGGCCGGCATCCTCGCCAAGGTACCGCGCGCCTTCGCCACCGGCGACGTCAGCAACCGCCTGCCCAACACCAGCAACATCGCCTTCGAGTTCATCGAAGGCGAAGCCATCCTGCTGTTGCTCAACAAATTCGGCATCGCCGCATCGTCGGGCTCGGCGTGTACATCAGGATCGCTGGAACCCAGCCACGTCATGCGCGCCATGGGCATCCCCTACACTGCCGCGCACGGCACCATACGCTTCTCGCTGTCGCGCTACTCCACCGAGGCCGAAGTCGACCGGGTCATCCAGGTGGTGCCGGAGATCGTTGCGCAGTTGCGGAAACTGTCGCCTTACTGGGGTGAGAACGGACCGGCAGAGGAGCCTGAGAAGGCGTTTGCGCCGGTTTATGCGTGAGCTACTGGCTGCTCATGCAGCCAGTAGCGTCCGATGTACCTCAGATGGTTACTCCTAGCTGCTGAAATTTGCGGCTGCAAGGAAAGCCTCTCCTGTTTGTGACGCATGGCGTCTCACGCGGGAAATAATGTCTCGGAAGGATAACGTGCCTGACAAGAATAGGTAGATGTGCATGGCATCGAACAGCAAGAGGGTTGTCTTCCGGCCTGACGCTTGTGCTATGGCGACACTGGAATATCCCGATATAGACACCATGATTCCCATGGTGTTGTCAGCTTTGTCGTCAACCTTCGAACGAAGAGAATCAATATCGGTGGCATCTGCTTGGCTTGCTGTGAATTTCAATTCGACGAGATAGGTTGTTCCGTCGAAAGTGAGCGACCCGTCGATCTGTCTACCTGATGCAAAGTAAGGCCGTCGATTCTGAATTTCGCAGAAATCGAGAAGATCGTAGAACCATTTTTGAAAGTCATACCCGCCTTGCTGAGTACCAACGGCTGTATGCATAGCGTCTAAGCGTTGCTGTAGCTTGGTTTTGTCGGTCAGGCTTCGCTGTATCTTCTGGCGATCGTCTCGGGCCTTGGCCTTGGCCTCTTCCCGCTCTTTTTCATTCCGAATGGATCCGTCTTGCGTTTTGAGGTATGTCTTCAATTCGGCCACTGCCTTTGCCGCTTCGGCGATTTTCTGTACAGAGTCTTCCCAGTTGCGCAAATCGGGGAACGTGGTTTGCTCTGAAAGAAACCGTGCCATCTCGAAAATAACAGCTTTCCCACGGTCGGTGGCTTGGAGCTTTTGAAACATCCGGTCGAGAAAGTCTCGTTTGCTTTCGTCGGGTGCCCAAGTAACAACGAAGGTCTCTGCTACGTGAGAGGCACGCAGAAATTTACGGAGTGCCTCTTTGCGCCAGAAGGACTTCAGCGCTGCTTCGTAGGTTAGCTCGATGAATCGGGGAGTGATCTTTGCAGCCATTTTCCCTATACGGTCATTTTGGATATCCCGACGAATACATTCATCTACGCCGCCAGCGGCTGCACCTCTTCCTCGATCTTCTTCGCCAGTTCCTTTCCGGCGACCTTGATCTCGTAAGCCGTCTGCAAATTCATCCAACTCTGCACGTCGCCGCCGTAGTAGCGCACCAAGCGTAGGGCGGTATCGACAGTGATGCCGCGTCGTTCCAGGACGATGTCGTTGATGCGTGAGGCGGGCACCTTGAGCGCCTGGGCGAGGGCGTTCGCGCTCATGCCCAGAGGCTTCAGGTAATCCTCACGCAGGATTTCACCCGGATGCACCGGGCGCATGCCGTTGGTGGGGGCGGGAATGCTCATGGCGTGTCCTCTCGTAAAGGTTTAGTGATAGTCCACGATCTCGACATCGTGAACGCCGTCTTCCTTCCAGACAAAACACAGCCGCCATTGTTCATTGATACGGATGCTGTGCTGACCGGCGCGGTCGCCGGCCAGTTTTTCCAGGCGATTGCCCGGTGGCACGCGCAATGCGTCGAGCGTGGCGGCGCAATCGAGCTGCTGCAATTTGCGTTCGGCAATCGCGGCGATGTTGGCGTAGCGTTTGACTCGCTTGCCCGCGAACAGATCGGCGCTGTCCTTGTCGGCGAAGGAAACAATCATAGAAGCATGATATACCGTTTACCGGTAAACGGTTACATTGCTATGAAAATCACTTACACGCTACGTATGAACCTAGCCCGATCAATAAACCGCATCGTGATCGCCGACTGACCCTCCCCGTGAAGGGGAGGGAATGCACTGCGTTTTTTAGTTGCGCGGGGCGAGGACGAGCTTGCGCTCTTCCTCGGTGATGTCCTTGGCGCGCTTCAGGTTCCAGCTGCCCATCCAGCTCTTGAACAGGGCCAGGTTGGCGGCGCGCTCGGCATCGTCCTTGCCCAGTCTCTGGTACATGTTGCCCGGCTTGCCGTCCTTGGTGTTCGCGCCGTCATCGAGGCGCCGCATGATGGCGCCGGTATCGCTGCCGTTGACCATGACCATCAGGTTTTCATAGGTATCCATGCGCGGGCCGAGCTTCTTGGTCTTGTAGCCTTCCTCGTCCTTCTTGAAGTCCGGCATGCTCGGCGCGTCGTTGCCGTGGCATTCCGCGCAGCGCTTGTCGACCAACTGGCGGATGGTGTTTTCATAAGTGACCTTGGTCGTCGCGGTCGGAGTGCTTGAACAGCCCGCCATGATGGCGGCAACGCCGGCGATGCCGGCCATGATCATTGGGACATGCATACGATTTTCTCCTCGGAATGGACGCAAAGGCGCCATGGCCATTATGCGTGGGCCTATGCCGCCTGTCATCGGCATTGTCGCAAAGATGACGATCTTCCCCATCTGGTCTCCTTGCCGACGCGGGGTAGGGCCGTTCTGGCCACGATTTCATATTGATTTCAATGAGATAGTGATTTCGTGCCGGCTGGCACATGGTTTGCAATCCAGCAGACATCGACATCCGATTCACTGGACACCATGACCAAGCGCGGCATCATCATCGACGACACCACCCTGCGGGATGGCGAGCAGTCGGCCGGGGTTTCCTTCACGGTCGAGGAGAAGCTGGACATCGCCCGGCGCCTCGGCGCGATGGGCGTGCCGGAGCTTGAAGTCGGCATTCCGGCGATGGGCAGTCGCGAGTGCGAGGGCATCCGCGCCGTGGCGTCACTGGGCCTGGCGTCGAAGCTGGTGGTCTGGAGCCGGATGCGTCTCGGCGACATCGAGGCGTGCCGCAATCTGGGTGTGCATCTCATCGACGTGTCCATTTCGGTGTCCGATATCCACATCCAGAAAAAGCTGCGCAAGGATCGCGCCTGGGTGCTGAACAGCATCCGCGAGATGGTGCCGCGCGCCCAGGATCTCGGCCTGGACGTGATCGTCGGTTGCGAGGATGCCTCGCGCGCCGATCTGGATTTCCTGATGCACGTTGCCGAGACCGCCGAGGCCGCAGGTGCGCGTCGCCTGCGCTATGCCGACACCCTGGGCGTGATGGAGCCGTTCGGCGTCCATGAGGCCATCGCCACGTTGCGCTCGATCACCGATCTGGAGATCGAGATGCATGCCCACGACGACCTCGGCCTGGCCACGGCCAACACCCTGGCGGCCTGTCGGGCGGGCGCGACGCACGTCAACACCACGGTCAACGGCCTGGGCGAGCGGGCCGGTAACGCGCCGCTGGAAGAGGTGGCGCTGGGCCTGAAGAAACTCTACGGCATGGAAACCGGCCTGGACCTGAGCCTGTTCCCGCTGTTGTCGGATACCGTCGCCGCCGCCTCGGGCCGGCCTGTCGCCTGGCAGAAAAGCCTGGTCGGGGAGGGCGTCTTCACCCACGAGGCAGGCATCCATGTCGATGGCCTGCTCAAGGACCCGGAAACCTACCAGGGCTTCGACCCGGGCGAGGTCGGCCGCGCGCATCGTCTGGTCGTCGGCAAGCATTCCGGGGCGCACGGCATCATGAGCGCCTACGCGCGCATGGGTCTGACCCTGAGCCCGGCGGAAGCGCGCGAATTGCTGCCGGACATCCGCGCCTTCACGGAAAAGGCCAAGCGGGCGCCGGCCGATCACGAACTGGTGTTCCTCTATCAACGCCTGGTCGGCCGTTCGGCGGCCAGTCTGGTGCACTGAGATGATGAACAAGCCGCCACTTCCCGTAGCCCGGATGCAGCCCCCAGCCGCAATGCAACGCAGCGAAATCCGGGAAGGCGTTTCCCCGGATTCCGGCCTTTGGCCTGCATCCGGGCTACGCGCTCCGTCCGCGCCGCCGCTCTGGACGCGTGGCGAACTGGCGCTGTTCCACCCCTATTACCATGATGACTGGGCCGATGAATTCGCCCTGATCTCGAACGACGCGGGGGTCTGGGGCTTCGGCGACCTGTTGCCCGCCAACGGCCTGGAGGGGCACGCATGGAAAACGCGATGAATGCCGTCGCTGAAACCGGCCAGCTCGCGTCGCCCAGCCTCTGGACCCTGCTGCGCGAGGATGTCGACTGCGTCTTTCAGCGCGACCCGGCGGCGCGCTCGCGCTTCGAGGTGATCACCACCTATCCCGGGGTGCACGCCATCGTCATGCAGCGTCTGGCGCACCGGCTTTGGCATGCCGGCCTGCGTTATCCGGCGCGGCTGCTGTCCTGGCTGGCGCGCCTGCTCACCAATATCGACATTCACCCGGGCGCGCAGCTCGGCCGGCGCTTCTTCATCGATCACGGCGCCGGCGTGGTGATCGGCGAAACCGCCGAGATCGGCGACGACGTCACCCTGTATCACGGCGTCACTTTGGGCGGCACGACCTGGAGCAAGGGCAAGCGTCATCCGACCTTGGGCAACGGCGTGGTCATCGGCGCCGGCGCCAAGGTGCTGGGCGCCATCACGCTCGGCGACCAGGTGCGCGTCGGCGCCAATTCGGTGGTGGTCAAGGACGTGTTGGCGCGGCGCACCGTGGTGGGCATCCCCGGAAAAGTGGTGCTGCGCTCCGAGGATGCCGGGCCAGGAACCCTGGGCATCAACCTGGACCACCACCTCATTCCCGACCCGGTGGGCAAGGCCATCGCCTGCCTGATGGAACGCATCGAGGTGCTGGAGCGCGCCTTGCAGGCACGCGGCGCGGCGGTGGATGGCCAATGCAGCTTGTGCGACGCCGACGACCTGTGCGGCAGCAACGTGGCACATACGATAAAGAAACTATGAGGACACTATGGATCTGATGGATTTCGACCAGCCGCAGCTGTATTTCGATGACCCGTTGGCCCCGGAGGTCGAGACGCTGCTGCTTGAAGCCGGCGCCGCTTATGCCGAGGGTGACGCCGAGATCCTCCTGCTGCGCGCGTATCTCCAGGCACCCGAGCAGCTGGTCGTGCTGGTCGCGCTGTATCGCTATTACTTCTATCAGCATCGGCTTGGCGAAGCCCTCAAGGTCGCCGAGCGCGCTATGGCGGTGTCCGGCCGGCGCCTCGGTCTGCCCAGCGAATGGCAGCGTCTGCATCCCGAGCATATCGGCCACGCCGTACTGCGCTCCATGGGCCTGCTGCGTTTTTACCTCATGGTTCTGAAGGCCGCCGGCTATATCGAACTGCGCCTCGGGCATGCCGACAACGGTCAGGCCATGCTCGAAAAACTTACCGAGCTGGACAGTCACGACCGGCTCGGCGGCAAGGCCCTGCTCAATCTGGTACACGAAGCCGCGGCCTCCGCAGAGGCTTGATCCGACACTTATGAAAGGAACCGACATGGACGATATGACCCTGGACGAAGCCCTCGAAGACCTCTCCAGCGCGGAGGACTTTCTGGACTATTTCAGCATCGAGTACGACCCGGCGATTGTGCAGGTGAACCGCTTGCACATCCTGCAACGTTTCCACGACTACCTCGCCAAGGCCGGCGCGTTGCCGACCGCGGAAAAGGTGCGGCACGACCTGTATGTGGTGCTGCTGAGCCGCGCCTATAACGACTTCGTCGAATCCGACGCCCTCACCGAGAAGGTCTTCAAGGTCTTCCACATGCACGAACCGCAGACCGCGTTCGTGCCGTTGACCGCGATCACTGTGACCCGTCAGGCGCCTGTTCCTGCCCAGGAAGCCGGCGGCTGCGGCTGTGGCAATAAGGGCCCGTGCCACAGTTCCGAAGCGGCGCTGCGGGAGGCATGATGATCCTGTGTAGGTACGATCTCTGATCATGCTGCCCTCCTACGACTACGGCGACCAGGTGCGTCTGACGCGCAACGTGCGCAACGACGGCACCTACCCCGGCATGGCGGTCGGCAACCTGCTGATCAAGCGCGGCAGCATCGGCTTCGTCATGAACGTCGGCACCTTCCTGCAGGACCAGATCATCTATACGGTGAATTTCCTGGAGCAGGGGCGGATTGTCGGCTGTCGCGAGGAGGAACTGATCGGCGCCGACGAGACCTGGGTGGAGAGTCGCTTCGAGACGCGCGAGAAGGTCCGCGCCCGCCTCGCTTTGTCGCTGCGCGGCGAGGTGGTCGTGCCGCCCGGCACCGAGGGTGAGGTCTTCAAGGTGCTACGCGATCTCCCGGATGGTGTGCAGTACCACATCCACTTTCCGGGCGGGCATGTGCTGCAAGTCCGGGAAGCCGTGCTCGACCCCATCGAACCCGGTCTTGCCGAGGAGGTTTGACATGCCCGCCAGCACCAGCATCGCCTACCTGGAACTGAAGACCGCGCAAAGCCTGTTCGACAAATCGCTGTCCGAGCTGATGCCCGGCGAGCGCGATCATGTGCGCGGCCTCGCCGACCGGCAATACCAGCTTGAAGAGCGGGTGCTGCGCAGTCCGGAAGCGCGCGATGCCATGGTGCCGTCGAGCACCTTGAACGATGCCCTGGCCGAGGTGCGCAAGCGCTACGCCGAAGACGAGGAATTCGACGCCGATCTGGCGCGCATCGGCCTCGACCGCGAGGCCTTCATGGCCGCTCTGGAGCGTGAGCTCAAGGTCGATGCCATCCTCGAAAAAGTCGGCTCCCGCGCCGCCGAGGTCTCTGACGTCGATACCGACCTTTACTATCACTACCACCCGGAGCAGTTCCAGCGCCCCGAGACCCGGCGCGTCCGACACATCCTGGTGACGGTCAACCCGGCCCTGCCGGATAACGATCCGGAACTCGCCAGGCAGCGCATCGACGCCATCGCCGCGCGCCTCGCCAAGGCGCCGGACCGCTTCGAGGAACAGGCGCTGAAACACTCGGAATGTCCCACCGCCCTGCATGGCGGGCTGGTCGGCGATGTGCCGCGCGGCCAGTTGTACCCGGAACTGGATGCGGTGCTCTTCGAACTGCCCGCCGGGGCGCTGAGTGGCGTCATCGAATCGCCGCTGGGCTACCACCTGGTGCTGTGCGAGGCCATCACGCCCGCCGGGGTGCTGACCCGGACGCAAGCGCGCGAGCCCATCCGGCGCATGCTTGAAGCACGCCGCAAGCGCATCTGCCAGCAGGCCTGGATCAAGCAGTTGAGTCGCCATGCTACTTAGCCGGGGCAGTCAGTACACCTTGCAGGCCCTGATCTATCTGGCCGCGCAGGGCCGCGACCGGATGGTCCTGGTACGCGATATCGCCGACCGGCTGCAAATTCCCCAGTTCTACCTGGCCAAACTGCTGCAACCGGTCAGCCGCGCGGGCTGGCTGGAAACGGCGCGCGGTCGGGGCGGCGGCATGCGCCTCGCGGCCGACGCCGAGGGGCTCAGCGTCTATGACATAGTCGTGTTTACCGAAGGCCAGCACGCTGATCGCGAATGCCTGCTCGGCTTCAAGGAGTGCGCCGACGACAGTGCCTGCGTCCTGCACTGCCAATGGAAACCCATCAAGACCGAGCTGCTCGACGATCTGAAAAAACACACGCTGGCCAGTCTGGCCGCGACATCCAGCCTGGGCCTGCCCGCCTGGCTGCAAGGAGAGATCACGTCATGACCCTGTGGAACGCGCCGCGACACGCCCTGGGCGTTGCCGAGATGGACGACATGCATCGGGAATTTCTGGCATTGGCCGAAGCCGTGGCGGCTGCCGACGACACGAGCTTTCCGCCCTTGTTCAAGCAACTGGTCGAACATACCCGACTGCACTTCGCCCAGGAAGGTCGGTTGATGCGTCTGTGCGACTTCCGCGCCATCGGCGAGCATGAAGGCGAACACGCCCGGGTGCTCGGCGAACTGCTGCAATTCAATCGCGCCATCGGTCGCGGGCGCACCGCACTGGCACGCGCTTACGTCAAGCAGGGCCTACCGGCCTGGTTCGATCTGCACCTGTCGACCATGGATGCGGCCCTGGCGGCGCACTACCGCAGGAAAGTCGACGCTGATACCCGCTGCGCGGTCTGAATCCGCGAGCGGATTACGCCTGACTGCGCAGCATGCCCTGACGTTCGACGAAGGCGATGATCTCGGCGAGCCCCTGGCCGGTCTTCATGTTGGAGAACACGAAGGGCCGCCCCGTCGCCGCGCATTTTTTTCGCATCGCGATCCATGACCTCCAGCGAGGCGCCGACCATGGGCGCCAGGTCGATCTTGTTGATCACCAGCAGATCGGATTTGGTGATGCCGGGGCCGCCCTTGCGCGGGATCTTCTCGCCCGCCGCGACGTCGATCACGTAGATCGTCAGGTCGGACAGCTCCGGGCTGAAGGTGGCGGCCAGATTGTCGCCGCCGCTTTCGACGAAGATCACGTCGAGGCCGGGGAAGCGTTTGTTGAGGCGGTCGACCGCTTCCAGATTGATGCTGGCGTCCTCGCGGATGGCCGTGTGCGGACAGCCGCCGGTCTCGACGCCGATGATGCGCGCCGGCTCCAGCGCCTCGTTGCGCACCAGGAACTGGGCGTCTTCCTCGGTGTAGATGTCGTTGGTGACCACGGCCAGGTTGTATTTGTCGCGCAGGGCCAGGCACAGGCCCAGAGTCAGGGCGGTCTTGCCGGAGCCGACCGGGCCGCCGATGCCGACTCTAAGGGGTTGGGAGGTGTTGCTCATGAGCGGAATATCCGGGTGTACTGGGTTTCGTGAAGGCTGCTGGCGATGGCGAAGGCCGGCAGAAAATTGTGCGTGCTTTCGATCGGCGCGGCCGCCGCTTGCCGGGCTAGGACCGGCAGACGTTCGCCCAGGGCCAGCAGCAAACGCTGGCCGGCGGTCTGGCCGAGCGGCACGGCTTTCAGGGCCGCCATCACCTGGTTCTCGGCCCAGGCCCACAGGTAGGCGGCCACGGCATCCTCGGCCGGAATGTCCCAATGCGCGGCGGCGCGGCTCCAGACGAGCGGAAAGCTGGGCTCCGCGAATCCGGTCGTCCGGGCCTCGGCGAACTCCGGCAGATCGGCCAGCAGGCGCGCCAGCGAATGCCCCATCTGCAGGGTCTCCGCGCGCAGCTCGGCGGTCTCGCGGCTGGCGATGAACTCGCTGTCCAGTTCGGTCAGCCGGGAGAAGTCGTCGTCGCGCCAGGCGTGCAGCATGTGCGCCAGATAGACCGCCTCGAAGCGCGCCAGACCCTGTTCCAGACAATCGCCGATCCAGGCCAGGGCCTCCGCCTCGCGCGTCACCGCGCCACTCTCGACGGCCCACTCCAGCCCCTGCGAATAGGTGTAGGCACCCACCGGCAGGGCGGGGCTGGCGAGGTGCAACAGGCGGATGAGGGCGGGGGTCATGGATGCGGACTTGGGTAATGACCACGGGTGTTGTCCTCCCCCTTTGAAAAAGGGGGATCGAGGTACCGAAGGGTAGGGGCTTTATCAGGGATTTCGCTGCCGGTGAATTTGCGAACACCGTCAAATCCCCCCCAGCCCCCCTTTTTCAAAGGGGGGAGCGGGATGTTTCTGGAAGCGTCCATCATCGCCGGGGCGTCACCAACATATCGTGGATGCGCGGCCCCCGGCCTTCGCCGTCGGCGCTGTGGCCGTGCGGATGGGCGTGGCCGCCATGACCGCCGTAGGCGCCGCTCTCCGGTTCGAAGGGCGCGTCGATCTCGATCACCGCCAGACCGAGGCCGCGCACCATTTCGCTCAGCACGTGATCGCGGCCGAAGCGCAGGAAACCGTCACCCACCTGCACCGGCACATGGCGATTGCCCAGGTGGTAGGCGGCTTTCGCCAACAAAACCGGATCGCCGGCGCGCGCTTCCATCACCGACTCGGTCGCCGCCGCCACCTCGACGACGCGGCCGTCGTTGCCGGCCAGCTTGTCACCGGCGCGCAGGATCAGGCCGCGCTCCAGGAACAGGCCGACCTCCTCGCCGCTGTCGAGGCGGGCGCGCAGGCGTGACTTGCAGCGCAGCTCGAAGCTGAGCGTAAGGCGTTCCGTGGCGGTGTCGCGCGGGTCGGCGCGGCGTTCGATCAGCAGCATGGTCAGAACAGGAAATACCGTTGCGCCATCGGCTGCACCGCCACCGGCTCGCACACCAGCAATTCGCCATCGGCGCGCACCTGGTAGGTCTCCGGGTCGACGTCGATGACCGGCATGGCATCGTTGTGCAGCATGTCCTTCTTGCTGACCGTGCGCGTGTCCTTCACCGCAACCAGCGGCTTGGCCAGCTTGAGGGCGGCGACCTCCCGGGTTGTCCAGCGCGGCTTGCGAGACGAAGGTGACCGAGGTTTTCAGCGCGCCGGCGTAGCTGCCGAACATCGGCCGGTAGTGCACCGGCTGCGGTGTCGGGATGGAGGCGTTCGGGTCGCCCATCGCAGCCGCTGCGATCATGCCGCCCTTGACGATCAGGCTGGGCTTGACGCCGAAGAAGGCCGGCTTCCAGAGCACCAGGTCGGCCAGCTTGCCGGGCTCGATGGAGCCGACGACATGGCCGATGCCGTGCGTGATGGCGGGGTTGATGGTGTATTTGGCGATGTAGCGTTTGGCGCGGAAGTTGTCGGCGGCGCCATCGCCCGCCAGCGGACCGCGCTGAATCTTCATCTTGTGCGCCGTTTGCCAGGTGCGAATGATGACTTCGCCGACCCGGCCCATGGCCTGCGAGTCGGACGACATCATCGAGAAGGCGCCGAGATCGTGAAGGATGTCCTCGGCGGCGATGGTTTCGCGGCGGATTCTGGACTCAGCGAAGGCGATGTCTTCGGCAATCGACGCATCGAGATGGTGGCAGACCATGAGCATGTCGAGATGCTCGTCGATGGTGTTCACCGTGTAGGGCATGGTCGGGTTGGTGGAGCTGGGCAGCACGTTGCTCAACCCCGCCGCCTTGATGATGTCCGGGGCGTGGCCGCCGCCCGCACCTTCGGTGTGGAAGGTGTGGATGGCGCGGCCCTTGAAGGCCGCCAGGGTCGATTCGACGAAACCGGATTCGTTCAGCGTGTCGGTGTGGATGGCGACCTGCACATCCATCTCGTCGGCCACGCTCAAACAGTTGTCGATGGCCGCGGGCGTGGTGCCCCAATCCTCGTGCAGCTTCAGGCCCATGGCGCCGGCGCGCACCTGCTCGCGCAGCGGCTCCGGCTGGCTGACGTTGCCCTTGCCGAGAAAGCCCAGGTTCATCGGGAAGGCGTCGGCGGCTTCGAGCATGCGGTGGATGTGCCACGGCCCCGGCGTGCAGGTGGTGGCGAAGGTGCCGGTGGCCGGACCGGTGCCGCCGCCGATCATGGTGGTGACGCCGGACATCAGCGCCTCCTCGATCTGCTGCGGGCAGATGAAGTGGATGTGGCTGTCGATGCCGCCCGCCGTGACGATCATGCCTTCGCCGGCGATGATCTCCGTGGCCGCGCCGATGTTGATGGTGACCCCGGGTTGTACGTCCGGGTTGCCCGCCTTGCCGATGGCCTGGATATGGCCGTCCTTCAGGCCGATGTCGGCTTTGACGATGCCCTGCACGGCATCGACGATGAGGGCGTTGGTGATCACCGTGTCGGCCACCTCGGCTGCCAGTTTCTGACCCTGGCCCATGCCGTCGCGGATCACCTTGCCGCCGCCGAACTTCACTTCCTCGCCGGGGATCGTGAAATCCTTCTCCACCTCGATCCACAGGTCGGTGTCGGCCAGGCGCACCCGGTCGCCCACGGTGGGGCCGAACATCTCGGCATAAGCCTGTCGTGTGATTTTCATAGCGCCCCCATCACCTTGCCCTGGAACCCGAACACCCGGCCGTCGCCGGCATAGGCCACCAGCTCCACGGTCCGCGTCTGGCCCGGCTCGAAGCGCACGGCGGTGCCGGCGGCGATGTTCAGACGCATGCCGCGCGCCTTGTCCCGCTCGAAGCGCAGCGCCTCGTTGGTTTCGTAGAAGTGGTAGTGCGAACCGACCTGCACCGGCCGATCACCGGTGTTGGCGACTTCCAGTATCAGCGTGGTGCGACCGGCGTTGAGTTCGATGTCGCCGGGCTGGATGGCGTATTCACCTGGGATCATGGCGTGCTCCTCGGTTGTTCCCCCCTTTGAAAAAGGGGGGTAGGGGGGCGGGACCCAGGTTTTCGCCGGCTCACGCCTGTCTCACACGATGGGATGGTGCACGGTCACCAGCTTGGTGCCGTCCGGGAAGGTGGCTTCGACCTGGATTTCCGGGATCATTTCGGGCACGCCTTCCATGACCTCGTCACGCTTCAGCAACGTGGTGCCGTAGCTCATTAGGTCGGCGACGGTGCGGCCGTCGCGGGCGCCTTCCAGAATGCCGGCGGTGATGAAGGCCACCGCCTCCGGATAATTCAGCTTCAGGCCGCGCGCCTTGCGCCGTTCGGCCAGCAACGCGGCGGTGAAGATCAGCAGCTTGTCCTTCTCGCGTGGTGTCAGTTCCATGGTGTTTCCCTCAGGTGTTCCAGATACGTGGCACGACCGACTCGCGCCCCGCAACAGCCGGGCGCAGTACGTGCCAGAGTTGGGTGAACCAGTGCCGTGCAGCCTCCGAAGAATGGCCCAGGTAACGTGCCACCAGCAGATCGGGCAGGGCGCTCAGACCGGTACGCGCCCCGGTTTCGCCGGGGGCGACGGCGCGGCAAGCTGTCAGCAGGTCGCTGTCGACGGCCGCGCCGCTGGCCAGCAGGGTGCCGCTGACGCTGAAGCCGGCCAGGCCGGCGGGCGAATCGAGCAGGGTCGAACCTCCGTCAAGACGGCCGCGCTCCAGCCAGATCGGTCGACCGTCGCGCTCAATGCGCGTGTTCAGGCTCAGGCCACCCGTGGCGTAGCGTTCGCCCGAGGCACGCCGGCCCAGGCAGAGTACCTCCCAGCCGAGAAAGCGGGCCGAGCCGGTCAATTCGACGCGGCTGGTCATGGCCGCGCGGGCGCCATCGAAAACAATGCTTTCCTGAGGCAGCCATTCCAGGGTGCCGGCCTCGGCCAGCCGGAAATGCAGATTCTGCGCGGCAAGCGGCCCGGCGCTGCGATACCACTTGCCGGCGCCCGGCGTGGTCAGCAGGGCCTGGGCGCCGGGCGCCACGTCGACCTCGATGGCCAACTGGTCGCCGCCGGCGATGCCGGAGGGCGGATGCAGAAGGATGGTATGGCAGATCGCCCCGCCTTCCGGATAGAGCGCCTTTTGTACACGCAGGGGGCCGAAGTGCTCGCGGCGGGTGAGGATGGTCGAAGCGTCACGGCGTTCGAAGCCGAGCGAGAGGCGGGCATGCCAGGCGGGGGTGACGGGTTCAGCGAGATCCATCGGGCCATCATACCGACAGCAGTTCGCGCACTCCATCCTTGTCCATGTCCGACCCGGCGCCGCGCTTGATGATCTCGCCGCGTTCCATGACCAGGTACTGGTCGGCCAGGGCGCGGGCAAAGTCGTAATACTGCTCGACCAGGAGAATGGCGACCTCGCCGGTGGCGGCGACCTTCTGGATCGCCTCCATGACTTCATGGCGCTCGGCGTTCTTCTTCGCCACTTCCAGGTTCGGTTTGCTGCTGGCGACCACGCGGATGGCGCGTTCGATGTCCTTGATGATGGAGGGCTGGATGCCTTCGGTGGGCTCGTCGAGGATCAATAGCCGCGGATTCAGGGCCAGCGCCCGGCCGATGGCGAGCTGCTGCTGCTGGCCGCCGGAGAGGTCGCCGCCGCGCCGCTTGAGCATGCTCTTCAGCACCGGGAACAGTTCCATGATGCGCTCCGGCAGCTTGCTGCCGCGTGGCAGGCTGGCCATGCCCATGAGCAGGTTCTCCTCCACGGTCAGGCGCGGAAAGATCTCCCGGCCCTGCGGCACGTAGCCGATGCCGGCGCGGACGCGGGCATGCGAGGGCTGCGTGGTGATGTCCTTGCCCTCGAAGCCGATCTGGCCGGTTTTCGCCGGCACCAGACCCATCAGGCACTTCAGCAGGGTGGTCTTGCCGACGCCATTGCGTCCGAGGACGGCGGTGACGGTCCCCGGCGGCGCATCGAAGGACAGGTCGCGCAGGATGTGGCTGCCGCTGTAATACTGGTTGAGGTTTTCGACTTTCAGCATTCAGCGCCCCAGATAGACTTCGACGACGCGCGGATCGGCCTGCACCGTCGCCAGGTCGCCCTCGGCCAGCACCGAGCCTTCGTGCAGGACGGTGACCTTGCCGCCGAGCTGTTCGATGAAGGCCATGTCGTGTTCGACGACCACCAGGGAATGCTTGCCGGCGAGCGACTTGAACAGTTCCCCGGTGCGTTCGGTTTCGTCGTCGGTCATGCCGGCGACCGGTTCGTCGAGCAACAATAGTTTCGGCTCCTGCATCAGCAGCATGCCGATCTCCAGCCACTGCTTCTGGCCGTGCGAGAGCAGACCGGCCTGGCGGTCCGCCTCGCCGTCCAGACGGATCAACCTGAGGGTATCCGAGATGCGGTCGCGGCCCTCGCGGTCGAGCCAGGCGAACAGGCTTTTCAGGGCGCCCTTGTCGGTCTTCATCGCCAGTTCCAGGTTTTCGAACACCGTGTGGTTCTCGAACACCGTCGGCTTCTGGAACTTGCGGCCGATGCCGGTGTGGGCGATCTCCGGTTCGGTCAGGCGCGTCAGGTCGATGGTCTGGCCGAAAAAGCAGGTGCCGGTGTCGGGCCGCGTCTTGCCGGTGATCACGTCCATCATGGTGGTCTTGCCGGCGCCGTTGGGGCCGATGATGCAGCGCAGTTCGCCGGCGTCGATGGCCAGGCTCAGATTGTTCAGCGCCTTGAAGCCGTCGAAGCTGACGCTGATGTCTTCCAGATAGAGGATGACCTTGTGCGACGTGTCCAGGCCCGGTTCCAGGACCCGACCGACGGCCGGCGCGTTGTCTTCCCAGCCCAGGCCGTTGAGCGTTGCGGAGTTCATGCGGCACCTCGGTTGCGGATGCGCTTCCACAGTCCGACCACGCCCTCCGGCAGCCAGAGGGTGACGCCGACGAACAGCGCGCCCAGGAAGAACAGCCAGTATTCGGGGAAGGCGACGGTAAAGACGCTCTTGAACAGGTTGACCAGGCCGGCGCCGATCACCGGTCCGATCAGCGTGCCGCGTCCGCCCACGGCGACCCAGATGGCGAGTTCGATGGAATTCGCCGGCGACATCTCGCCGGGATTGATGATGCCCACCTGCGGCACGTACAGGGCTCCGGCGATGCCGCACAGCACGGCCGATAGCACCCAGATGAACAGCTTGTAGTGCAGCGGGTTGTAGCCGATGAACATGACCCGGCTCTCGGCATCGCGGATCGCCGCCAGCACCCGGCCGTACTTCGAGGTGGTCAGATAGCGCCCGAGCAGCAGGGTGAACATGAGCACCAGCGCCGAGAGCGCGAACAGGGTGGCGCGCATTTCCGGCGAGGTGATGTCGTAGCCGAGGATGCGCTTGAAGTCGGTGAAGCCGTTGTTGCCGCCGAAGCCCGTCTCGTTGCGGAAGAACAGCAGCATCGCGGCGAAGGTGAGCGCCTGGGTGATGATCGAGAAATACACGCCCTTGATGCGCGAGCGGAAGGCGAAGTAGCCGAAGACGTAGGCGACGACCGCCGGCAAGGCCAGCACCAGGAGCAGCGAGAACACGAAGGAATCGGAGCCGGCCCAGTACCAGGGCAGTTCCTTCCAGTCGAGGAAGACCATGAAGTCCGGCAGGTCGGACTGATACGAGCCGTCGCGACCGATCTGGCGCATCAGATACATGCCGAAGGCATAGCCGCCCAGGGCGAAGAACAGGCCATGACCGAGCGACAGGATGCCGGCATAGCCCCAGATCAGGTCCATGGCGACGGCGACGATGGCGTAGCAGAGGATCTTGCCGCCCAGGGTGATGACGTAGCCGGACACGTGCAGCGCGCTGTCGGGCGAGACGAACAGGTGCAGGGCCGGCATGATCACCAGGGTGATGGCGGCGAATACGGCCATGGCGATCCAGCCGGTGCGCGGCATGGCGTTCAGGAAACGAAGGGTCAGGGGAGTACGCATGGTGTCCGTGGTCACGTCATTCCTCCCCTTGGAAAAAGGGTGGCTAGGGTACCGAAGGGTAGGGGCTTCATCAGGGATTTCTCGGGCGTCTCGATGGCCGCTGCCGTTAAATCCTCCTCATTCCCGCTTTTGCAAAGGGGGAAGCCGCGTAGGGAAATGTGTGTGGGTCGAACGATGCCAGCGCTTGGTAACCGTTGGCATGGCGTCTTGTAGCAGATACGCGCCGGGTATTCCCCCCTTTGAAAAAGGGGGGCTAGGGTACCGAAGGGTAGGGGCTTCATCAGGGATTTTGCAGCGCTGGGCATTCGTGGAGTCGATTCCATGCTCAGTTCTCCACGAACCGGCCCTTGAGGGCGAACAGGCCCTGCGGGCGCTTCTGGATGAAGACGATGACGATCAGCAGGACGACGATCTTGGCGATCACCGCGCCCGACCAGCCTTCCAGGAATTTGGTTACCACGCCCAGGCCGAGTGCCGCCCAGACGGCGCCGGCGAGTTGTCCGACGCCGCCCAGCACCACGACCAGGAAGGAATCGACGATGTAGCCCTGGCCCATGTCCGGGCCGACGTTGGCGATCTGCGACAGGGCCACGCCGCCCAGTCCGGCGATGCCGGCGCCGAGGCCGAAGGCCAGGGTGTCGACCTGGGAAGTCGGCACGCCGACGCAGCCTGCCATGGGCCGGTTCTGGGTGACGGCGCGGACGAACAGGCCGAGCCGGGTTTTCTGCATCAGCGCCCACATCAGCGCCAGCACGAACAGCGTGAAGCCGATGATGACGATGCGGTTCCAGGGCAGCACCAGGCCGGCCATGACTTCGACGCCGCCGGACATCCAGCTCGGGTTGGCGACTTCGACGTTCTGGGCGCCGAACAGGACGCGTGCCGCCTGGATCAGGATCAGCGACAGGCCCCAGGTGGCCAGCAGGGTTTCCAGCGGCCGGCCATACAGGCGGCGGATGACGGTGCGTTCCAGGGCCATGCCGACCAGCGCGGCGGCGAGGAAGGCGGCGGGGATGGCCGCCAGGACATACCAGTCGAGATACTCCGGCAGGTAGTTGCGGAACAGGGTCTGGGTGAACCAGGTGGTGTAGGCGCCGATCATCAGCAGCTCGCCGTGCGCCATGTTGATGACGCCCATGACACCGTAGGTGATGGCCAGGCCGAGCGCCGCCAGCAGGAGGATGCTGCCCAGCGACAGGCCGGTAAAAATCTGGCCGAGGGTCTCGCCGACCACCAGACGCGATTCGATGGCGTCGATGGACTGCTTGGCGGCCTGACGTACCGCCACATCGGGCTCACTGGCCGGGTCGAGCAAGGGCACCAGCAGGCTGCGCGTCGCCGGGCTGGCGCTCTGCGCCAGGGCGCGCACGGCGGCGAGGCGCAGCGCCACCTCCGGGCTGGCGAGGCTGGCCTGGGCGTGGGCCTGTTTCAGCAGCGCCTTGATCCCGGCATCGGCTTCCTTGTCCATGGCCTGCGCCAGGACCGGCACCAGTTCGACGCCGGCATTGCTCTGCAATTCCTGGGCAGCGGCGAGTCGCACGGCGCGGTCGGCATCGAACAGCTTCATGCCGGCGAGGACGTTGCCCAGGGCGGAACGCACCCGGTTGTTCACCGTCACCGATTCGTAGGCTTCGGGCGCCGGCTGGGTCGGCGCGCCGCTGGCGGCGTCGATGGCCTGTTCGCCGTCAAGCAGAAAGAGCGTTTCGCCAGCCTGGAGCAGGCCGTCGTCGGCCATCGCCTGAAGCAGTTTGGTCACCTCGGCGCCGGGTGTGGCGCTGAGCTGCTGGATGGCGGCGATCTTGGCGTCGGAATCCTCGGCGGCGAGTTGCTTCACAAGCGCCGGATCGAGGGCGGCCTGCACCGGCAGTGCCAAGAGCCAGAGGAGAATGGAGAGTAGGTATCGGGTCATGGTTCGTGGTGATTCGTCATTCCCGCTGCGACGGCGTAGCCCGGATGGAATGCAATGGAATCCGGGATGTTTCCCCGGATTTCGCTACGCTGCATCCGGGCTACGGGGCGCACGGGAATGACGCCCCTCGCGGGGCGCCGGGTTTACGCGCTTACGGCGTGTCCTTCTTCTTGTCGTTGCCGGGGATGTATGGGCTCCACGGTGCGGCGCGCACCGGACCCTTGGTCTTCCAGACGACGTTGAACTGGCCGTCGCCCTTCACTTCGCCGATGAACACCGGCTTGTGCAGGTGATGGTTCTTCTCGTCCATCTTGGCGACGAAGCCGGACGGCGCCTTGACGGTCTGGCCGGCCATGGCGGCGATGACCTTGTCGACATCGGTGGACTTGGCTTTTTCAACCGCCTGCTTCCACATATGGATGCCGATGTAGGTGGCTTCCATCGGGTCGTTGGTGACGACGGTATCGGCCTTGGGCAGCTTGTTCTTCTTCGCCCAGTCGCGGTACATCTTGATGAACTTGGCGTTCTCCGGGTTCTTGATCGACTGGAAGTAGTTCCAGGCGGCCAGGTGGCCTTGCAGCGGCTTGGTATCGACGCCGCGCAGTTCCTCTTCGCCCACCGAGAAGGCGACCACCGGGACATCGGTGGCCTTCAGGCCGGCGTTGCCGAGTTCCTTGTAGAACGGCACGTTGGAGTCGCCGTTGATGGTCGACACCACGGCGGTCTTCTTGCCTTCGCCGGCGAACTTCTTGATCTTGGCGATGATGGTCTGGTAATCGCTATGACCGAAGGGGGTGTACTCCTCCATGATGTCGGCCTCGGCCACACCCTTGGATTTCAGGAAGGCGCGCAGGATCTTGTTGGTGGTGCGCGGGTAGACGTAATCGGTGCCGAGCAACACCCAGCGCTTGGCGGAGCCGCCGTCCTTGGACATCAGGTACTCGACGGCGGGAATCGCTTGCTGATTCGGTGCGGCGCCGGTGTAGAAGACGTTCTTTTCCAGTTCTTCACCTTCGTACTGCACCGGGTAGAACAGCAGGCCGTTCAGCTCCTTGAACACCGGCAACACCGACTTGCGCGACACCGAAGTCCAGCAGCCGAACACCACATCGACCTTGTCCTTGCTCAGCAACTGGCGCGACTTCTCGGCGAACAGCGGCCAGTTCGAGGCCGGATCGACGACCACGGCTTCCAGCTTCTTGCCCATCACGCCACCCTTGGCGTTGATCTCGGCGATGGTCATCAGCGCGGTTTCCTTCAGCGCCGTTTCGGAAATCGCCATCGTGCCGGACAGCGAATGCAGGATGCCGACCTTGATGGTGTCGGCGGCGAAGGCGGACCAACTGGTGAGGCCGGCGGCGGCCATGGCCACGCTGAGCGTGGCGGCTTTGATGAAGGTGCGACGGTGCATGAGCGACTCCTTGTGTAGTGGCAGGGACTGAACGAATCAGTGCGATGCCAGAGTACGCAGCGGAGGAGGGCTCAGGAATACGTCAGATTGCGTAGGTGTGCGTTGGCCTGATCACAGCCCAAGGCCCCTGGCCCGATCCGGTGGATCGGGCCAGGGGGCCCGGGCGTGGGGCGCGCTGGTTTCAGGCAAATAGCGGCAGTCGGGTCCAGGTGCCACCAAGGATGGTGTCGGCGTCGTAACCGAGCCAGTCCTGCAGGACGCTGGCATAGACGCCGCGAAAATCCGTGGTCATCCTGAGATTGCCGTTGTCCAGGTCGGTCAGGCTCGGGTAGTTGCCATGAAGGCCACCGCGCACGCCCGCGCCGATCAGGAACATGGGTGCCGAGGATCCGTGATCGGTGCCGCCGCTGGCGTTCTCCGCGACGCGCCGGCCGAACTCGGTCCAGACCAGGACGGTCACCCGATGCGCGAATCCTCCCGTGACCGCGTCTTGCATGAATTTGTCGATGCCATCCGAGAACGCCGTCAACAGGCCATCCAGCATCACCGCCTGATTGGCGTGGGTGTCATAGCTGCCCTGCGAAACGGTCAATACACGCACCCCGAGATCGGCATGGATCAACTGGCCGGCCAGTTTCATCGCCTGCCCGAAGTCATCGTCGCCATAGGCTACCGGGCTGGCGTAGGCGGCGACCGCGGCTTGCACGTCCTCGACGCTGTCCATGGCGGCGATGTCGGCGGCCAGCAGGCCATCGAAGAGAACCTCACCGGCGGGCGCCTGGCCGAAGATGGCCTCGGCCGCCGCCAGTTGCGCGGCGCGCTCGGTGGCGTTGGTGGGCGTCTGGAACAGATAGCTGTCCGGCTCGGGGATCGCCGGTGGCGTATAGCTCACCGCCGCCATGCTCTTGGGCACACGGCTTTGCAGGCAGGCGCCGCTGAGCGTGGTCAAGGTCGGCATCGCCTCCAGGCCCCGGCCGAGCCAGCCGGTCGGTTGGTTCGGGTTTTCCGGCGAGGCCGTCCAGTAAATGTCTTCGGCCGAGAAATGCGATTGATTGAAATCGGGATAACCGACACCGTTGACGATGGCGACATGACCCTGCGAATACCAGGCATGCAAACCGGTCATGGCCGGATGCAGGCCGACATCGGTCGCGTCGAGTTTCAGCACCTCGGCGGAGGCGATCGCCAGGGTCGGGCGCGCCGCCGCATAGGCCGGGTCGGCAAACGGGATGACGGTATTGATGCCGTCGCAGCCGCCGTCCAGGTGCACCACCACCAGGACCCGGTCAGTCGCCGGACTGCCGCTGTCCTGGGCATGGGCGTGACGGGCAAGGCCCAGAGGCAGGCTGCCGTAGGCGGTCAATGCGCCCATGGATTGCAGAAATCGGCGACGGTTGAGTTCGATGTTCGACATGGTGGGCTCCTTCAGTTCAATTGATATTCCGGGGTGGCGGCGATGAGATGCAGGGCGCCGCGCGCCTTGGTGTGGACGCGCGCGGTGTTGCGGCCGGAGTAGCCGCCGCTCTGGAGGTAGGCGAGCAGGGCGGCATGGCTGGCGTCACCCAGCTCGATGGGACCGAGTTGGTAGAGCAAGCCGTCGAGCAGGGTCTCCGCCCTGGACACATCGATCGAAGCGAGAAGCTGGCTGACCTGTGTGCTCGACAGGGTGTAGGCGACGGTATACGCCCCGTTGTAGCGCGACAGCAGGTTGCTGGTGCCGGCCCATTCCAGGCCTTCCGGGTAGCCGGCGACATCCGGGGGATTCAGCGGTACCTGGCCCATCGTGCTCAAGGCGGCAGAAAGCGCTCGCAGGGTCTGGCTGGTCAGCGGCATGCGCAACCGCTGGTACAGACCGATGCCGTACTCCACGGGACTCTTGACCAGGGCGTTGCGGTTTCAGGCGCCCAGAATCCGTCGAGGCGGAACAGAATGTGCAGAACCTCGCGCAGGTTGCCGTCGGTGCGTTTCCAGGTCTCGACCAACTCATCCAGCTCGGCTTGCACGATGCTCGGGCCGATGAAGTAGGTGTAGAGCTTGGCGCAGACGAAGGGCGCGCACGCCGGGTGCCAGTAAAGAATGTCCATGACGTCGTCGCCGTCGAAATTGCCGGTGACCCCGAACAGGCTCTTGATGCCATCGTCATGGCGCCGGGCGATGAATACGGCTTCGGTGCGCCGGTTCGGCAGCACGGTCCAACCCGTCAGGGCACGCGCGGCCTCCCGGATGTCGGTCTCGGTGTAGTTGCCGGCGCCGAGGGTGAACAGCTCCATGACTTCGCGTGCAAAGTTTTCGTTGGCTTGGCCGACGATATTGGTGTTGTTGTCCAGGTACAGCAGCATGGCCGGATCCTTGTACATCGCGTAGAGGAAATCCAGGAACCGTCCGCTGGCCTGTCTGCGCCAGGTATCCATCTGTATCGGCATCAGGGGCACGGGAGCCTGCCCCAGCGCCGATACGAAATGACCGTGCCAGAACCAGGCCAGCTTTTCCTGCAATGGGCGCGTCGACGCCGCCATGCGGTAGAGTTGCCCCTGAATGACACCCGGTCCGGTACTCAGATCAAGGCCCAGCTTGGCGACATCGGCCGCGGATGGGTCGGCGACCGAGTCGTACTCGATCAGCCAGTCGATCGCCCCTTCCCGCCCCAGCGCGTACAGTTGACCGACCGATTCGAAACTGCCGCCAAAACCGGCACGCCGCATCAGGTGCGCGGCATCCGGGACTGTCCAGTTGTTCGCCATTTGCATCTCCTTGTTGTGAACGGGGTGATGGCAGAATAGTCCTACCCCCTGGTAGTAAATTTGACAGTCGGTTGCAGGGACAAGCATTTGTAACCAGTTGTAACGGCAGACCGTTCGTCGAAGATGAACGGCGGTTATGCGGTCGAAACGGGCAATTTTTCGCCCTGACTCCGCAAGTCCGGCTGGCGGCCGTCGGGTCCGGGCGCACCACAATGATTCGCCGCGTAGCCATCGTGGTGCGTGAAATTCGCAGGTCTGGCCTGTGCGGGGGCATTTCGCGAGGGCCGGACGCGTTACTGTCGGGCATGCATCTTGCTGAACCTGGCTGGCGCAACTACTCTGGCTCCATGTGCGTGCCGGTTGAACCGGCATTGGTAGCTTTGCAACCTCTTCGTCTATCCAGAAATCGAAACCTGACCCATGAGCCGGACCCCTTTTCCCCCGACCCTGCATACCCGTGAGCGCTTGCTCAGCCTGTTGCTCTCGCGCGTCCTGAAGAGCGAGTTGCCGCAGGCGACCTATCAGGCCGTGGGCGCGCTGCGCCAGGGCTTCTCCGCGCTGCGCAAACAGCCCGACGCGGCGGCCCACGCGGCCCTGGATGCCTTGATCGATGGCCAGTCGCCCGCCGATCTGTCGAGCATCATCCGCGCCTTCAATCTGTATTTCAGCCTGCTCAACATCGCCGAGGAAACCGATCAGCTCAACCGTCGCCGGCAACGGGTGGCGCAGAGCGGCCACATGTGGACCGGTTCGTTCCACGACACCCTGCTGGACCTGAAGCAGGAGGGCATCGGCATCGACGAGCTGCCCACCCTGCTCGACAAGCTGTGCTATCTGCCGGTGCTCACGGCGCACCCGTCCGAGGCGCGCCGGCGCACCATCAAGGGCGCGCTGCGCAACATCTTCGTCACCATGGAACACCTCGACGATCCGCGCACCCGGGGCATGTATCGTGATGAGGCCGTGGCGCAACTGGAAAACCAGATTCGTGCCCTGTGGAAGACCGACGAGGTCCGTTCCTTCAAGCTGGACGTGCGCGATGAGATCGATTCCGGGCTGTCCTACTTCCCGCAATCGCTGTTCCAGGCGGTGACCCAGGTCTATCGCAATTTCAACAAATCGGTGCGCGACGTCTACGGCAGCGAGGCGGCGGCCGCGCTGAAGAAGCCCGCCTTCCTGCGCTTCGGTTCCTGGATCGGCGGCGACCGCGACGGCCATCCCGGCGTCACCACCGAGGTCACCGCGCTGGCCTGGCGTTCCCAGGCACGCATCGTCGTCGAGGAGTACCTGCGCCGGCTCGACCGGCTGTTCGATCAACTGAGCCTGTCCGACCGCCTGTGCCAGCCTTCCGAGGCCTATCGCGCCAGCCTGGCCGAGGATGCCCGTGTCGCCAGCCTGATGTTCGGCGGTCTGCCCAACCCGCACCCGCAGGAACCCTACCGGCGCAAGATCGAGGTGATGCAGTACCGCCTGCGGCGCAACCTGGAACTGGTCCGGCGCGCCATCGCCGGCGACGCGCGCGGCCTGGACATGCCCGGTTACAGCCATGCCGAGCTGTTCCTGCACGACCTGCGCCTGATCGGCGATTCGCTCGCCAGTCACGGCGACGCCGCCCTGGCCCAGGGCGAGTTGCAGGACCTGATCCTGCTGGTCGAAACCTTCGGTTTCCATCTGATGCAGCTCGATGTCCGCCAGGAGTCCGGACGTCACAGCGCCACGGTGGCCGAGATCCTCGCGGCGGCCCTCAAGCGCGATTACGACGCGCTCGACGAGGCCGGCCGCATCGCCCTGCTGGCCGAGGCCATCGCCAACCCCGCCGCCCTGGAATACGACGCCGCGCGTCTGTCCGAGGCGGCCCAGGAAACCCTGCGGGTGTTCCAGTTGATCGCCCACATGCGCCAGGAACTGGGCGCCGACTGCTTCGGCCGCTATGTCATCTCGATGACCCACAGCGCCTCGCACGTCATGGAAGTGATGTTCCTTGCTTCCCAGGCCGGACTGGCCGGCCGGCTCGCCGGGAGCTGGTACTGCCACATCGGCATCTCGCCGCTGTTCGAGACCATCGACGACCTGAAGCACGCCGAGGCGGTACTCGACCTGCTCTATTCCCAGCCCATCTACCGCAGCCTGCTGGACGCCTACGGCGCCGGCCAGGAGGTGATGCTCGGCTATTCCGACTCCTGCAAGGACGGCGGCATCCTGGCGTCGTCATGGCATCTGTATGAAGCGCAGAAGGCCATCATGGCCCTGTCCGACCGGCATGGTGTCGCCTGTCGCCTGTTCCACGGCCGGGGCGGCACCCTGGGCCGGGGCGGCGGACCCACCCACGAGGCCATCCTCGCCCAGCCGCCCGGCACGGTGCGCGGCCAGCTCAAGCTCACCGAACAGGGTGAGGTACTGTTCTACAAGTACAACAACCCGGAGACCGCCGTCTACGAGCTCACCCTTGGCGTCACCGGCACGCTCAAGGCCAGCCGGCATCTGCTGCGCAGCCCGGCCGTCGAACGCAAGGATTACCTGGCCATCATGGACGCGCTGGCGGCCGAGGGCGAAGCCACCTACCGCGAGCTGACCTGCGCCACGCCCGGCTTCCTCGACTATTTCTACGAAGCCACGCCGATCCAGGAGATCGGCCTGCTCAACATCGGCTCGCGCCCGTCGCATCGCAAGAAGGGCGACCGTTCCCTGGCTTCGGTGCGCGCCATCGGCTGGGTCTTCGCCTGGGGCCAGTCGCGCCACGCCCTGCCCACCTGGTACGGCCTCGACCGCGCCATCGAGGCCTGGCGCGGCAACGACCCGGCGCGTCTGGCCAAGCTGCAAACCATGTACCGCGACTGGCCGTTCTTCCGTACCCTGCTGTCCAACGCCCAGATGGCGCTCTACAAGGCCGACATGAACATCGCCGGTGAATACGCCAGGCTGTGTCTCGACAAGGAAGCCGGCACGCGCATCTTCGACCTGATCCGGCAGCGGCACCAGAACGCGGTGCGCCAGCTATTGCATGTCGCCGATATCCGCACCCTGCTGGAGGAAACCCCGGAGCTCGCCCTGTCCCTGGCGCACCGCAATCCGTATCTCGACCCGCTCAACCATATCCAGGCCGTCGCCCTGGACAAGCTGCGCCGCGATCAGGAAGGCGACAACCCCTGGCTGGAACCGCTGCTGCGCTCGATCAACGCCATCGCCGCCGGGATGCGCAATACGGGCTGATCGAACACTCGGTGTCGCGCTTGATGCATCGCCAGGTTACGACCCGGCGTGTCCGGACTTTCGCGCGAACGTTGTCGTGCAGACCGGAATCCGGATTGTCGAATAGCGCACAAACGCAGCCACGCAAAACGAGGTCAAGACAATGGCTGTAACCCAGACAATTCAATAGCTTGCCAGCCATTTCCGCTGCCGCTGACAGCCATGAAGCTGTCGCTGGAGCGCGTTTACGCCGAAGGGCTGGCCGAGGCCTTTGCTGACCTAGCTGGCCTGCGCGAACAACTGCGCTTCAGCAATCGCGCCGAGGTGCCGGGGGGTGTCACTGCGAGCGTAGCGCGGCAGTCCAGGGGTGTGGTGTCGGCGCCCGCGGCGGTTGGGTTGGGCTGGATTGCCGCGCCGGCTGCGCCGACTAGCAATTACGGGGGGTGTCACCTGGCACCTCGAAGTATCCGGCCCAAAGGGGTAGGTGCGATGCACTAGTGCAAACCCCTTTGGGGGCACGTATTCTTGGGCTCCACACCATTCGCCTCGACACCGCAATGCAATCACCTGGTCAGCTATTACGTACTGCCGCCGTGGTCATCGCCGCGCTGCTGTGTTCGCACAGCGTCATTGCCGCGCCACCCGCCGATGGCACGTATTCGTTCATCGACCTGCCCACCGACTACCAGGACGACCACCCGGACTGGTTCAAGTCCAGTTTCCTGAATCTTCCCGAAGACCTCGACGAAACGCTCGCCTCCGGCAAGAAGGGACTGATCGTCTATTTCGGTCAGAAGCATTGCCCGTACTGCCAAATGCTCATCAAGGACAACCTGTCCAAAGGCGATCTGGTGGGTTACCTGCGCTTGAATTTCGACGTGGTCGGGCTGAACGCGCACAGCATCGAGACGATTACCGGCATGGACGGCAAGACCCGGCCGATCAGCGAATTCGCGACCGCGCAGAAGGCACAACTCACGCCCACCCTGTTGTTCTATGTCAAAGGGCGCAAACTGGCCCTGAAGCTGGTCGGCTACCACTCCCCGTACAAGATGCGCGCCGCGCTCGAATACGTCGCCGACGGCCACTATCAGACCCTGAGTTTCAGCGAGTATCTCGAACAGGCGGACCCACCGCCGCAGTTCGCCGATGAAACGCTGATCCCGGACCCGCTATTCAGCTCGCCGCCGTACGCCCTCGACCGCAGCCGTTTCCCTGCAAAAACCCCCCTGCTGGTGATATTCGAACAGCCCCGCTGCCACGCCTGCGACGTGCTGCATTCCGAGCCGCTGCAAAACCCCCTGGTGCGCAAACGTCTGGACGCCTTCGAGGTGGTCCAGCTCAACGTCTGGGATGACAAGTCGCGTGTCCTGACACCGGACGGCAAACGCCTGACGGCACGCCAGTGGGCGCGCGACCTCGGGTTGTTCTACGCGCCGACATTGCTTCTCTTCGACGAACGCGGCAAGGAAATCTTTCGCGTCGATTCGGTGGTGCAGTTTTCCCGGTTGGCCAACGTGCTGCGCTACGTGGCCGACAAGGCGTACCTGAACTACCCGCTATTCCAGTTGTGGAGTCGCGACCATGCCAACGAAGAAGTCGGTTTGCAGCGCGCCATCAGCAAGACTAAGTGACGGCGGCAGGCCGTATCTTTGCGGCCATTTAACCTCATCACGCGGAAGACCCAACGGGTGCTCGAAGTCATCGGCTAGATGCCCGGTAAATTTTCACTGGCTGACCTGGAACAGGCTTGCCCTGGCGTGAAGCCGCGACATGATCCGGCGCGTGCACAACAGCCAGAAGGGGCGGACGGTAGATTGCATCGGTCGTGGTCCTGAAGAGCTGTTCGTCCAGTCAGACGTTCAACGGCAGGTACTTGAGTGTAGCAGTCACTTGGGGCGTCCGATCTACCACATCAAGTCATCCGGAATCTTGAAGGCGGCATATGGATCGTCTGCATCGGTCTCGGCGCGGGTCTTGTTCACCCGAATGACGAGCGAAGGATCTCGTTCGGCGATCTTGTGGGCAATGATCCTGGGGACCAGTTCGGTGGAGCCGCCCAGGCAGACGATCACCAGGCGCCCGGCCGTTATATGTGCGTGGACCGCAGCCGACACATGCAGCCGTTCGATCTTGTTGCCGAGGGTGAAATTGAAGGCGATATCGCCATTACCCTTGCTCTGGCGATTCTGCTGCACCATCTGGGCAATTTGCGCCTGGATCGCCTTTTGGGTGGCCGCTGCATCGCGCTGGGCATTGAGTTCGCGTGCCCGCTCGGCGTTCTTGCGTTGCATTTCGAGTGCGGCCAAGCGCGCTTCATCAACCATTTGCGTGCCGGTTTGGCGCTCGACCTTCTTTTGTTTGCTCTTCTCTTGGTGGGCCTGTTTGATTTTTTTGTTGTCGATCAGACCGGCTTTCAAGAACTGGTCCTGCAATGAAGCCATTTGTGCTGCTCCGAAAATAGGGTTCGCTGGCCTATGCTGAGGCACAGGCCGACAGAGAGAGGCAAGCATAGCAAATAGTCGATTGCTTTCCAGCCGACAACCTACCCAAAACTCACTCCCCGCGTCCCATCCCCATCTTGGCCATCGCCAGATTCGCCGCCGCTGTTCTCGTTTTCACGCCGAGTTTTTCGAAGACGTGTTCCAGGTGTTTGTTCACGGTGCGCGGGCTGGTGCCGAGGATGTCGCCGATGTCCTTGTTGGTTTTGCCTTTGCTGACCCAGTAGAGGACTTCGGCTTCGCGGCCGGTGAGGCGGTAGGCGGCGATGAGGGCTTCGATGGCGGCGGCGTGGTTTTCTTCGCGCATCGTTGCTCTGTTCCCAATAATTCTCTCCAATAAATCCCGGAAAGCTGATACCCGCCTTGCCATGCCAATAATCATCAATATAATGACTAATAAGACCATTTATAAACGCTATATTGATGACTAAAGGCTCTAAAGCCATCGCCAGCTTGCCTTCGGAAGCGCATACGGCCCTGCGATTGCTTGGTCAGCGTCTACGCGCGCATCGCCTGGCGGCCAATTGGACCATCGAGCAAACCGCCGAGCGCGTGCTTTGTTCACCAACGACCTATCGCGCACTGGAAGCCGGAAAACCCTCGGTCAGCCTGGGGCTGATGGTCAGCGCGCTTTGGGTGTTCGGTCGACTGGATGACCTCGGCCAGGTCTTCCCGCTAGGCGAGTGGCTGATCGAACATCGACGCGCACGCCGCGCGGGTGGCACGTCCGCGGGGTGAGTGATGACGAACGCAACTTCTGAACGCACGCTTTACGTCGGGCTCTACCTGCCTGCGCAAAGTGAGCCGACGACCGCCGCCATCATGAAACTGAAACGGGTCGGCAATGCCGAAGCGGGCCATTTCGCCTATGGCCTGGGTTACCTGGAAAAACCGGAAGCCATCTCCCTCAATCCGGACCATTTGCCTTTGCAAAAAGCGGTGTTCCAACTTGCGTCACGCCTCATACGCGAGGGCGGAGCAATGCCGCTTACGATCAAGGATGCATTGCCAGACGCCTGGGGCCGCCTGGTGATTGCGCACCAACTGGGCGGCCGAATAGCGTCGGACGATGAACTGCTATTGCTCACCAATGATGATCGGGTGGGCGCGATGGTGTTCTCGGAAACAACGCGGATGCCGGAGTGTGTACCTTCGCCAAGATTTGATCTCAAGCAATTGGCTGACGCCGTTAAGCGCCTGCAATATGACTTGACTGTTCCCGAGCCCCTGAAACGGCTACTGCACCAGGGCGCCAGCCTTGGCGGCGCACGACCCAAGGCCTCGTTCGTGCACGACAATGCGCTTTGGCTGGCGAAGTTTCCGGCCAACGACGATCCGGTGGACGTGCAGACACTCGAAGCGGCCACCCAAGGGTTGGCCATGCAATGCGGCATCCGCGTTCCACGCTCCATGACCGTGGCCATCGGCAAAGGCGAGCATGCCTTCCTGTCGCAACGCTTCGATCGCATACAGCCCGTCGACAATCCTCGGCGCCTGCATTACCTCTCGGCAAGTGCCTTGTTGAATATCCCCTACGAATCGAGCGCCGGCAGTTATACAGAATTTGCCCGCGTGCTGCGCCGACTCAGCATCGTCCCGGGCGAAGACCTCAAGGAACTGTTCCGGCGCATGGTTTTCAATATTCTGGTCGACAACTCGGACGACCATCTTAAAAACCACGGCATGCTCTACATGGGCAATGGGCGGTTCAGACTCTCGCCCGCATTTGACATCGTCCCGCAGCTCACCAACCTCGGATATCAAATGCTCTCCATCGACGGCATCAGCCAGGAAGCCAGCCTGGACCGAGCGATTCAGTCCGCAGCCCATTTCGGGCTGTCCATTGATGACGCTCAACGTGTTGTCAGCGAGTTGGCCGAGACCGTTTACAAACAGTGGGCGACGTATTTCAAGGTGGCCCGAGTATCGACCCCGTTAATGAACCGGGTCAAAAGTTGCTTCGAACGTCAGGCCAGAATCGTTGGTGCTCCAGTCCGCTAGCTACCCAATGCTGCCTGATGATATTTGCAAAGTTCTTTTCTGTTTCTTAGGGAAACGCTGCTTTATTCGCTCATTGTCATTGCGAGCGAAGCGCGGCAATCCAGTGCACTAAATAAATCAACAGCCTATGGATCGCCACGTCGCTGCGCTTCTCGCGATGACGAATTCTTCAGCGTTTCCTTAGACATTCCGGACATTGAGGATCGTGGCAGTCAGCAAGCTCAGGGCACATTGGACACTCGGGCGACTCCCTTTTGCATAGAGACATACAACGTCCGCCCGGAAAGCGCTACACCTGTGGGTTTCTTCAGGACACCGGGCAGCGGGCCGGGCATAAAACCATATAACCCGGGAGTGCCGATGACGGTAGTGACCACCCCGTCGGGCGTCACTTTGCGAATCACGTTATTACCGCCATCCGCCACGTACAGGTTGTCCTCGTCGTCGAATACGATGTCCTGCGCGGAGAGCCTGGCCGCCGCGCCAATTCCATCGGCATAACCGGAGGCGCCGCTCTCCCCGACAAAAATCGAGGCTTCTCCCTGGGGACTGATCCGGTATACGACGTTTGCTTGAACGTCAGATGCGTAGATATAACCATGACTATCGAGTGCGATGCCCGCTGGATAGCTTACGGTCCACTGCTTAAGCGTGGTTACCTTGCCATCACTGGAGATTGCACGTAGCGCTCCGGCATCCAATACATACAAATTGCCGTGATTGTCCGCCACCATGGCATTCAGGAAAGAGAAACTCGCCGTCAACTCATCGCCGTCCACCGACCCTGATCTATTCGCTGAGCCGGCCAGCACCGAGCCATCTCCATTTGGGCTGATTTTTTTTATAAATGCGCTGCTTGTTAAGAAATGACTACCTGGCGTTCCTACATGGTTGAATCCTATGTAGACATTGCCCAGGACGTCTGTTGCCACCCCAAAGGGGCCATAGGTTGTGCCATCGTTGCTCGGTGAATTGATCGAAGTGGCTATGGTCGTCACCACGCCCTCAGGCGTGACCTTGCGCACCGCCCGAGACCTATCCACTACGTAAAGATTGCCGGCGTGATCGGTGGCCAATCGAGTCGGCTCAGAAAAGCTGGCGTTCGCACCTGTCCCATCGTTGGTCCCCGGGAGGGGAGAAGCCGACCCGGCCAGGGTTGCGACCACGTTGGCAGGTGTGATCTTTCGAATGGCCAACTGGTCAGTTACATATAGATTTCCCTGGCTGCCGCTGGCGATGCCACCGGGGTAGGTGAATTCCGCTGAAGTCCCGGCACCGTCGATGGTGCGGGGGGTTTGGTTTCCAGCCAAGGTGGAAACAATTGAATTCTGCGTAATCTTCCGTACTACGTTGTTGTTGGTGTCCGCCAAATAAAGGTACCGGTACTGTCGACTGCGATACCGGTCATGGTGCCGAAGCGTGCATTCGTCCCGGCTCCGTCGACGTATCCAGACTGCCCGACCTGACCCGCGATGGTTGTCACGACACCCGCATTGGCGATTTTGCGGACGGCGCCATAGTCCGTGACGTAGATATCGCCCGCTTGATTCACGGCGACAGACCAAGGTTGATAAAACAGGGCCACATCTTTCGTGCCGTCGTTGGAACCGGAGATCCCATAAGAGCCAGCCAGTGTGCTGACTATTCCCGCCGGGGTAATCTTGCGAATGGTAGAGGCGCCGGGCTCTGCAACATAGATGTTATCGCTGCTATCGATGGCCAACCCACTCGGACCGGTAAAACGGGCGGAGGCAACGGGGCCATCTTCACCGCCATATTCGTTGAGTTTTCCGGCAAAGGTTGAAACCACGCCCACCGGGGTGATCTTGCGGATGGTCATGTCATCCGCGACATAGACATTGCCGGCACTGTCTATCGCGATGCCGCGCGGAAAGAGAAAACGTGCCTCCTGAGCCGTGCCATCGACATGACCGCTGAGGTCTATGTTGCCCGCCAGCGTCGTGACACTCCCCGACGGCGAAACCTTGCGGATGGCATGAGAATCGATCACGAACAAGTTGCCCGCACGGTCGGCCGTGACCGCAACGAGATTGGCGAAATAGGCAGTCGGACCGATGCCGTCGATATTGCCTGCTCCCCCCTCGACATGCCCGACAAAGGCTTGCAATGTCGCTTGCTGAGATGGGCCCGGCGCGGGGTTCGAATCGCCGCCGCCATTACAGCCATAAAACAGCAATGTCCCAGCTAAAGCGGCAGACCAGCCCAACAATATCTTGTTTAGAAATGACATGACCACTCCCTTAACAGGATCATTATCAGTCAAATAAAACGATAACTTGGTTGTTTTACCCTCCCGGCAGCCTACCCCAAACTCATTCCCCGCGCCCCATCCCCATCTTCGCCATCGCCAGATTCGCCGCCGCTGTTCTCGTTTCCACGCCGAGTTTTTCGAAGACGTGTTCGAGGTGTTTGTTCACGGTGCGCGGGCTGGTGCCGAGGATGTCGCCGATGTCCTTGTTGGTTTTGCCTTTGCTGACCCAGTAGAGGACTTCGGCCTCGCGGCCGGTGAGGCGGAAGCCGGCGATGAGGGCTTCGATGGCGGCGGCGTGGTTTTCTTCGCGCAGGACGAGCAGCCATTCCTTGGCGTTGGGCTCGCCCTCGTGGCCGAGTCGGCCGGGGTCGTGCAGGGTGGCGATCAGGCGCCGCTGGGCGTCGGTGGCGAGGACCGGGGCGTCGCGCTTTTCGCTGGCGGCCTGTTCGGCTTCGGCAATCCATTCGGCCAGTCGGGCCGGGGCCTGGTCGCCTTCGATCTGGAAGTAGTCACGCAGGAGGCGGCGCGCCAGCGGGGTTTGCCAGAGCAGGCGGTCGTCGGTCTGGCGCACGACGACGGTGGCCTGGCCATAGGCGTCGAGGGCGCTGCGGGCCTGTTTCATCTGCCGGGCATTGGCCATGTGGGCGGCGATGCGCACCAGCACTTCGGCGGGCTTGATGGGCTTGGTGACATAGTCGGCGCCGCCGGCGGCGAAGGCGGCGACGACGTGTTCGGTCTCGGTCAGGCCGGTCATGAAGACGATGGGGATGGGCTGGGTGAGCGGGTCGGCCTTCATCCGCCGGGCGACTTCGAAGCCGTCCATGCCGGGCATCACGGCGTCGAGCAGGATGACATCGGGGCGGGCTTGTCGGGCGCGTTGCAGGGCGCTTTCGCCGTTGGTGGCGACGAGCACGGTGTAGCCGGCTTCGTCGAGGGCGTCGTGCAGCAGGCTGAGGTTTTCCGGGATGTCGTCGACGATGAGGACGATGTCCTGGTTGAGTCGGTCAAGGGCCATTCCGGCGGTCCTCCGTCAGTCCGTCGCGCAGGATTTCGCGCATAGGGTCGAACTGGAATTGCGCCGCGAGCCGGCGCATGACTTCGACAAATTCGGCGTGTTCCGCATCAAGCGCTTCGATGGCGTCGAGCTGTTTCTGGATGCCGCGCAGGTAGCCGAGTTCGATCTGTTCATCGAGGCTGCGCAGCGCTTCGGCGGGCGGGTAGTGCAGCGGGGTCGGCTCGCGGGTGGCGGCGGCGGGGGAGGGCGGCGCTTCGGCGTTGACCCAGTCGAGGCCGAGGCGGCGGCCGATCCAGTCGAGCAGCTCGTCGACGCGCACCGGTTTGGTGATGAAGTCGCTGGCAGCGATGCCGAGATCGTTGTCGCCGCCCTGCTCGAAGGCGTTGGCGGAAATGATGGCGACGTCGGCATCGACCAGGCCGCCGGCGCGTAGGCGGCGGAGGGTTTCCCAGCCGTCCATGCCGGGCATGGCGAGGTCCATGAAGATGAGGTGCGGGCGGAAGCGCGGCGCCAGTTCGAGGCATTCGGCGCCGGAGGCGGCCTGGGCCATCTGGAAGCCGAGCGGTTCGAGCAGGTGGACGAGCAATTCGCGGTCGGCGGCTTCGTTGTCGACGCTGAGGATGCGCCGGCGCACGCCGACGTAGCCGATGCGTTTGACGCGCGGCTGCATCTGTTCGGCCTGGGCGGCGTGCAGTTGCGGCAGGAAGAGGCGGACGCGGAACCGGCTGCCCTGGCCGGCGGTGCTGTCGACGGTGAGTTCGCCGCCCATCAGGTCGGTGAGCATCTTGGCGATGGTGAGGCCCAGGCCGGTGCCGCCGGTGGCGCCCACCGAGGCGGCGCTGCCGCGCGCGAAGGGTTCGAAGATGCGCGCCAGGTCGTCGGCGGAGATGCCGGGGCCGCTGTCCTCGATTTCGAAATGGGCCATTTCGCTCTGGTAGCGGACGCGCAGGGTGACGGCGCCGCGCGGTGTGAACTTGACCGCGTTGCCGAGGATGTTGATGAGGATCTGGCGCAGCCGGCGGGCGTCGGCGCGTACCCGGGCGGGCAACTCGCCGATGACTTCGTAGCGGAAGGCCAGCCCTTTGGCACGTGCCTGCAATTCCAGCATGCCGACGATCTCGGCGAGGAACTCGGCGAGTTCCAGCGGCCGGGCGTCGAGCGACAGCTTGCCGCCTTCGATGCGGGCGATGTCGAGGGTGCCTTCGATCAGCGACAGCAGGTGTTCGCCGCTCTTGCGGATGACGCCGACGGCCTGGCGGCGGTTGTCCGGGATGGCCGCGTCGCCTTCGAGGATTTGCGCGTAGCCGAGGATGCTGTTGAGCGGCGTGCGCAGTTCGTGGCTGATGGCGGTGATGTAGCGGCTCTTCGCCTGGTTGGCCTGGTCGGCGCTCTGCTTGGCCTGTTGCAGCAGGCTGTCGGTACGCCGGTGCGAGTCGATCTCGCGCATCAGCAGCTCGGTCTGGCGGTTGGATTCTTCCTGCGCCACCTGTCGGCTCTTGTGGGTCAGCACCAGCCACCAGACGACGATGCCGGACACCAGCAGCAGCACGGCGAAGGCGCGCAGGAAGGATTCGCGCAGCGGTGCGGCGAGCTCGGCGCCGGCCGTGCCGAGGGCCAGCATCTCCTGGTAGTAGAGCAGACCGACCAGAAAGGCCAGGAAGGGCACGACCACGGCCATGAGCAGCAGGTAATGGCCCAGGCCGCCCTCCAGGAAGGGCCGGGCCGAGTCCGGCAGCAGGCGTTCCAGCAGCGCGGTCCATTGCTCGCCGACCCGGGCATGCGGCTTGCACAGGTCGTCGCAGCGGGCGTCGAGCGAGCAGCAGAGCGAGCAGATGCGGCCCTGATACGCCGGGCAGGCCGCCATGTCCTCGGCCTCGTAGTCCTTGCCGCAGATGCAGCAGGTTTGGGCGGGGGCTGCGTGGGCGCGGATGGGGCACTCCCCCTTTCGTAAAGGGGGGCTGGGGGGATTTGCCAGCGTATCCACGAGCGCGGCCGCCGTTAAATCCCCTGACCCCCCCTTTGCAAAGGGGGGATTGCGTTGTCGTATCGATACGTCGTACCAAGTCCACGTGGTTGTGCACAGAGTCAGTTGCCGACGCTGGCTGGCCACTCCCCCCTTTGAAAAAGGGGGGCTGGGGGGGATTTGCCAGCGTATCCACGAGCGCGATCGCCGTTAAATCCCCCCTACCCCCCTTTTGCAAAGGGGGGGACATAGTGTTGTCGGCGAGCCGCGCCAGGTAATAGCGCCCACCGGTGGCCCAGGCGATGAGCGGCGAACAGACCAGCGCGGCGCCCAGGGCGATGAAGGTGGCGAAGGGCTGGATTGCATCGCCGAAGACGCCGACGTAGGCGGCGATGGATAGACCCGAAGCGATGGCCATGGCGCCGACGCCGACCGGGTTGATGTCGTACAGGTAGGCGCGCCGGAATTCGATGCCGGGCGGCGACAGGCCGAGCGGTTTGTTGATCACCAGATCGGCGACCACCACCATGATCCAGGCGACGGCGACGTTGGAATACAGGCCGAGCACCCGGCCCAGGGCCTGGAACAGGTCGAGTTCCATGAGCATCAGGGCGATCAGGGTGTTGAACACCATCCAGACCACCCGACCGGGATGGCTGTGGGTCAGGCGGGCGAAGAAGTTGGACCAGGCGAGCGAACCGGCGTAGGCGTTGGTGACGTTGATCTTCAGTTGGGAAATGATCACGAAAATGGCGGTCGCCGCCACCGCCCAGCCGTAGTGCGGAAAGACGTACTCATAGGCGACGAGGTACATCTGGTTCGGGTCGATGGCGCGGTCCGGCGGCACCGAGTGGCTGATGGCGACATAGGCCAGCAGGGCGCCGCCGAGCATCTTGATGACGCCGGGCACGACCCAGCCGGGCCCGCCGATGAGCACGCTGGCCCACCAGCGCTTGGCCGTCTCGGCGGTTTTCAGGGGCATGAAGCGCAGGTAGTCGACCTGCTCGCCCATCTGTGTGATCAGCGCCAGGCCGACCGCCATGGCGGCGCCGAACAGGGCGGGATCGAAGCCGCCGGCCTGGCCGTCCTGGCCGGGGTAGTCGGTCAAGCCGGCGAGGGCCTGTGGGTCGTGCCAGAGCAGGAAGGCGTAGGGCAGCACCAGCAGCGCCAGCCAGATCGGTTGAGTCAGGGTTTGTAGGGTGCTGATGACGCTGATGCCGTGGGTCACCAGCGGGATGACCACCAGGGCGCAGATCAGATAGCCCCAGGCCGGCGGGATGTCGAAGGCCAGCTCCAGGGCATAGGCCATGATCGCCGCTTCGAGGGCGAAGAAGATGAAGGTGAACGAGGCGTAGATCAGCGAGGTGATGGTCGAGCCGAGGTAGCCGAAGCCGGCGCCGCGCGTCAGCAGGTCCATGTCCAGGCCGTGGCGCGCGGCGTGGACGCTGATCGGCAGGCCGGCGAGGAAGATGATCAGGCCGGTGGCGAGGATCGCCAGGGCGGCGTTGACGAAGCCGTAGTTGACCAGCAGGGTGGCGCCGACGGCTTCGAGGACCAGGAAGGCCGAGGCGCCGAAGGCGGTGTTGGCGACGCGCAGTTCCGACCACTTGCGGTAGTTGCGCGGCGTGAAGCGCAGCGCGTAGTCCTCCAGGGTCTCGTTGGCGACCCAGGTGTTGTAGTCGCGGCGCACCTTGACGACGCGCTGGACGGCGTCGGTGGCGGTGCGGCTGGCGGGTTCGGCAGGCATGGCGCAATGGTACGTGGGTTGGCCGCCCAGGTGCACACCGACGCGGACTTACATGGCGATCAAGGCTTCGGCCTGGCGAGCGCAGGCACTACGCACATCCGGATCGAGCCCGTTCAGCCAGCGTGCCGGCAAGGCGTCCAGTCCATACACCGCGCCCGCCAGCATGCCGGCGATGGCGCCGGTGGTGTCTGCATCGCCGCCGCGATTGACGACGTCGATCAGGCAGGACTCGAAGTCGTCGGTATCGAAGAAGGCCTGGAATACCGCTTGCAGGGTCTCGACGACGTAGCCGCTCGGATTCTGCCGCTGGCGTACCGCCCGGAAGGTGAACTCCGGGTGTTGCGCGGCCAACGGATGGGCGTAGTCGTGCAGCAGCCGGACCGTGTCGCTGCCGCGCAGGGCCGCCTGAACCATCAGCGCCAGGGTTTCGGTGGCGGCATCGGAGAGGGCATTGTGATGCGTGATGTGCGCCTGGGCGCGACAGGCGCTGCGTACCGCGGCCTCGCTCTGGCCAAGCATGGCCAGAGCCACCGGCAGGACGCGCATGGCGGCGCCGTTGCCGGCATCGTGTTCGCTGTAGTCGACCTCGGTCGCCCCGCTCTTGCGGAAATTCAGCAGGCCACGGCGCACCGTGCTGCCGATGTCCACCGGCTTGGCGCGCATCCAGGCATCGAAGGCGCGTGCGGCGGCGCCGGCAAAGACGCCGCCCGAGGCGAGGATGGATTCGCCCAGCGCCAGGGCCATGGTGGTGTCGTCGGTGACCTGGCCGGGCTTGAGGCGCAGCCAGCCGCCGCCGACGATCCGGTCGTGGCGACCGTAGTGCGCGGCGATCTCGCGCGGTGTCATGAACTCGACGGTGGCGCCAAAGGCATCGCCGATGGCCATGCCGAGGTAGGCGGCGGTGGCGCGGGACTTGATGTCACCCGTCGGACACGGGTGTTCCCCCCTTTGCAAAAGGGGGGTAGGGGGGATTTCTGAGGGCATCAGCATGGCGAGACGCCGCTAAATCCCCCCCAACCCCCCTTTTTCAAAGGGGGGAGCGTGAGGTGTGTCACGTTTCTGGGCCGAAGCACTTGGCGTAATCGACACACACCTCGCATGACGGCGCGCGGCAGACGTAGACGCCCTGTTGCTGGCAGAGCTGTTTGTAGAGGAATTTCTTCCATTTCATGTCGCGGTCGTTGCGTGCCGCCAGGGCCGGGAAGTTATCGACCATCAGTTTCGATAGGTCGGTGCGAGACCACAGGCCGAGATCTTGCCAGAGGTGGTCGCCGCCCATGCAGGCATTGGCGACGATGTGCGCCATCCAGGTCTCGGAGGGGTCGGCGCCGGCGCGGTGATCCATCAGCAGGGCCAGCAGGTCGTCCCATTCGGCGCGCCGTTCGCCGAGATCGGCTTCGATCGCCAGACGTGCCGGCAGGCCGAATCCGGGGAAGTGGCGCGTCATCAGCGCGGCGAATGCCACCGAGCCCAGCCCCAGGCCGGGCAGCAAACCACCCTGGCCCATGGCCTGGCTGACCAGCATGCGCGCGAACAGCTCGCTGTTCGGCACCGCCGCCGCCCGCGCCATGAGCAGGCCGTACAGGCCCGGCGGACGGGATTCGGCGGCTCGGGGTGCGGGCTCGGGGTGCATGGTTATTTGCTCGGATATTCGACCAGGATGTCTTCGTCGCGGACGATCATCTGGCAGGCCAGGCGCCAGGAGGTGTGCGGCACGTCATCGACCTTCATGGCATCGATATCGGCCTGCTTGATCTTGCCCAGGTCTTTCAGGACGGTGATCTCGCGGTCGGTGAGCGGGCCGCCCATCGGGCCATTCTTGGACAGGTTGGTGACCTTGATCAGGCAGGTGCTGCATTCGCCGTCCTGGCAGGAGAAGTCGATGGGGATGTGGTTTTCCTTGGCCAGTTGCAGCAGGGTCTTGGTGTGGCTGCCGGCGACGGCGTAGACGGTCTTGTCCTTGTGCAGGGGGCTGGAGAAGGTGACGAGTGGCATTTGTAGAACTCCTGTGGTTGAAAAAATTCGATCCGCTATACGCATGGTCGATCATCCCGGCCGGACGACGATTTCGCCGCCGAGAACCTGGGCCTGGCAGGCCAGGCGGTGCTTGCGGCTGGCCATGTTTTCCTGGAGAACCTTGTCTTCCAGGACCGAGCGCTCGGTCATGTTCTCCATGCCCGAGACGATCTTCATCATGCAGGTGGCGCATTCGCCCTCGCGGCAGCCGTAGGTGATGCCGGCGCCGACCTTTTCCGAGATCTCGATGAGCCGGGTGCCGGCGGGGACGGTGACGGTGACGCCGATGTCTTCGAAGGTGACGTTAGCCTTGGGCATGGGAGGGTTCCTTGAGTAATTCCGACATGTCGATGACGCGCCGGGAGGCACGTCCGGTGAGGTGTTCGGCGAGCTGCTTGCCGAATTCGTGGCAACGCGCCAGCTCTTCGCCGGTGGGGATCAGCTTGACCCGGACGCCGGCCACCGGGACGCGCAGCTTCAGGCCGCGCAGGCGGTCTTCGAGCATCTGCACGGCTTCGCCGGTCCAGCCGTAGGAGCCGAACGCGGCGCCCAGCTTGTCCTTGATGTTGACCACGGCGAGCGACGAGAGCAGGTCCCAGATGGGTTTCACGGCGTCGCCGTTGATGGTCGGCGAGCCGAAGACGATGCCGTCGGCTTCCTCGATCAGGTCGACGAAGGGTGTCACCTCGCCGCCTTGCAGGTCGTAGAGGCTGGCGCGCACGCCGTCGATGGATTCGGCGCCGTCGCGCACCGCCAGTGCCATCAGCGCGGTGTTGCCGTAGCTGCTGATGTAGAAGATGACCAGGGTCTTGGCGCGGTCGGCGGCTTCGTTATGCAGCAGCGGCGCGGCCAGTTGCCGGTAGCGCTGCACGTAGGCGCGCGGTGTATCGCGCAGGATCGGGCCGTGCGCCGGGGCGATGAGCTTCAGGTCGAGCGGCTCGATCAGGTCCAGGCCGTAGCGCACATGTTCGCGGAACGGCCGCATGATGTGCTGGTAGTAATACTCGAACGAAAAGCGGAAATCGCCGACCCGGTCGTTGAACAGCCGCGGGTCGCAGAAATGGCAGCCGAAGACGTCGCCGGAGAACAGCAGCGCTTCTTCGTTGAGATAGGTGCACTGGGTATCCGGCCAGTGCAGGAAGGGCGTGTTCAGAAAGGTCAGGGTGCGGCCACCCAGATCCACGGTATCGCCGGTGTCGACCGGCGTGTAGCTCAGGTCTTCGCTTTTCAGCAGTCCCTTGAGCATGAGTTGCGCCTTGACCGAGATATACAGCCGCGCTTGCGGCGCGCGGCGCATCAGCTCGGGCAGGGCGCCGGTATGGTCCGGCTCCAGGTGGTTCAGGACGATGACCGTGATCTCGTCGTAGCGTGCGACCTGTTCCAGCCGCTCGAAGAAGGTGTCGGCGTACTCCGCCTTCACCGTGTCGATCACCGCCACCCCGGTCGCGCCGCGCACGCAATAGGCGTTGTAGGTGGTGCCGTTGGCGGTCTTCAGGATGACGTCGAAGACCCGCAATTGCGGGTCCAGGGCGCCGATCCAGTAGACATCGGGGGCAATGGCGACAGGGGCTTCGGTCATGCGTGCGCCGGGGGCGGGCAGGGCGCGTGCGCCTTGCGGGTGCAGGTTTCCAGGTCGGCGTCGATGTGGCTGGCCGGGTCCATCTTACTGGCGAGGCCGATCCAGCGGTCGACCTCGACCGGGTCGAAGCCGACCCGATAGTCGCCATCGACCTCCATCAAGGGCCGGCGGATGAGCAACGGGTCGGCGAGCATCAGTACCAGGGCCTCGGTCTCGGTGACGCGCTCGTAGTCGAGCTCGCCTTCGCGCACTCGGGGCGAGCTCAGGTTGAACCACTCCGGTACGGGCAGATCGCCGAAGAAGGCGCGCAGGCGCTGCGCCGTCCATTTCTCGGTGAGCAGGCTTTTCGCCTGTACGGTGTGTCCGGCCGCCGCCAGCAGTACCTTCTGGCGGGTGTTGTTCATGCAGCCGGGTTTCTCGTAGAACAGGATGGTCGCCATGGCCGTTATTCCCCCCTTTGCAAAGGGGGGTAGGGGGGATTTAGCGGTGGTTGGTTTGGCGAGGCCGTAGAAATCCCTGATGAAGCCGCGTAGGTCGGACTGAGCCGCAAGGCGATGTCCGACACCCGCGCAAGTCGGACATCGCCTTGCGGCTCAGTCCGACCTACCTCGGCTCCTGGAGTGTGGTTCATCACATCACCGCCGCCGTGCCGCGGTGGTCGATGGTCGCCAGCACCTCCGGCGGGATGCCGGTGAGCGAACCCGGCGCGTTCAAGGGGCACGCCCAGTTCGTCGAGAATGGCGCCCTCGATCGGGCAAATGCTGACGCACTGGGCGTCCATGAAGTCGCCGATGCACTCGGTGCATTTCTCGGCGGCGATCAGGAAATGCGGGGTTGCCTCGTAGATTGCCTGGTTCGGGCAGAGCGGTTCGCAGGCATAACAGTTGACGCAGGATTCGATGATTTCAAAGGCCATGGCGGTTCTCCTCAGGCGACTTTCTGTTGCGCTGGCTTGGCGTCGAGCTTGCCGGCGACGCGCATCTCTTCGTAGACCGCCGCGACGGCATCCTCGATGACTTCCATGGCGTGCTCGCCGTTGGGCTGGATGCCGGCGGCTTCGAGCGGGCCCCAGGGTTCGTAGCCGACCTTCGAGGCCAGTACCACCTCGCAGCCGACCAGGGCGCGCAGCGTCTGGTCGAGGGCGCTTTCGCCGTCGCCGCAGGTGTCGCCGCCTTCGCAGTAGGGCGTCGTCTTGCGGTGGCCGATGAAGCGCACGCCGCTGCCGGAGGCCTCGTAGACCAGGAATTCGCGGGCGTGGCCGAAGTGCTCGTTGATGACGCCGCCACCCTTGGTGGCCACGGCCATGAGCACCGGCCGGGTGGCCGGCTTGGTCTTGCTCAGGCCGTCGATGCCGACCAGTTGCACCTTGGCCTCGTGGGCTTGCTGCTTCAGCGCCAGTTCGCGTTCGATTTCGGCATGCACCTCGGCGCGCTTGACCATGGCGGCGGCGTAGTCGATCTCCATGTCCTCGATCTTGTCCATGGTGAACTCCTGGCCGCGATCCTCGCCGAGCAGGCCGACCGCGTCGGCGCGGCACTGGCGGCAATGGCGCATCATGTTCATATCGCCGGCGCAGGCGTCCTGGAGCTTCTGCAATTCCTCGGCGGTCGGGCTGGCCTGACCCATCAGGCCGTAGTAGGTGCCGTGCTCGGGCTCGGCGATCAGCGGCATGACGTTGTGCAGGAAGGCGCCCTTGGCCTTGACCACCTTGGAGACTTCGATCAGGTGCTCGTCGTTGACGCCGGGGATCATCACCGAATTGACCTTCACCAGGATGCCGCGCGCGGTGAGCATCTCCAGGCCTTTCTGCTGCTGGGCGATGAGGATCTCGGCGGCCTCGCGGCCGCGGATGCGACGGTTCTGCCAGAAGATCCAGGGATAGATCTTCGCGCCCACGTCCGGGTCGACGCAGTTGATGGTAATGGTGACGTGGTCGATGTTGTGCTTGGCCAGTTCCTCGACACAGTCGGGCAGCGACAGGCCGTTGGTCGAGACGCACAGCTTGATGTCGGGGGCCTTCTCGGACAGTTCGCGGAAGGTCTGGAAGGTGCGCTCCGGGTTGGCGAGCGGATCGCCGGGACCGGCGATGCCGAGCACGGTCATCTGCGGGATGGTGGCGGCCACGGCCATGACCTTTTTCACGGCCTGGTCGGGCTTCATCAGTTCCGAGACGACGCCGGGGCGCGATTCGTTGGCGCAGTCGTACTTGCGGTTGCAGTAGTTGCACTGGATGTTGCACGCCGGGGCAACGGCCACATGCATGCGGGCGAAGTAGTGGTGCGCCTGTTCCGAATAGCAGGGATGGTTGTACACCTTCTGGCGGATGTGCTCCGGCAGATGGCCCATCTGGTCGTCGGTCGAACCACAGGAATGGGAGGCGCAGCCGCCCTCGCTGGCGCTGGCTTCACTGGCATTGATTACGGGTAGCTCCACGGCACGTCCTCCGATGAATGACGAGCTATCCATTGCAATCCCCGTGCCTGCCCATGGGGCGCATCTAGCCTGCTGTTTTTATTGGTCTTCCGGGTTTTTTGTCGGGAGAACTGTCGGAAACGGCACAGGCGGGCCGGGTGCGCTTGTGGCGAAGGCGACAAAAATTCCGGGAAAGTCCTGGCGGCGACGCGTTCGATCGGCGTATCCCATTATTCGTAAAGGGTTTTCAGGAACGCTGCGCTACTGGCCTGCTTTTTGCTGACTAGGGATTATTTAGACCGCGAGGACACCATGCTGATCGATACGTACGAAACCCAGGGCCTGCTTTTCAACATCAACTTCAAGGACGCTGCCGGTAACGGCATGCAAGCCTACCGGGGCGACCTGGTGCTGATCGAAGGTGAAATTACCGATGCCCAGGGCCGGCGCAAACCGCCCATCGCCACCATGGTCGGCGCCGGCCTGCTCGCCGAGGGCGACACGCTCAAGCTGCTCTCCGGCTCGCTCGACGAGATTGCCCATCTGCCGGTGCTGATCGAGAAATACGGCGCTGCCCTGACGCCGGACACCATCGCCATCGTCTACGTGGTCAACATCAAAAAGCCCATGCAGGTCGAGGCCGCGGGCATCCGTTTCGTTCTGCTGCCGCTTGACGACGGCATGGCCTGGAACGAGCTGGTCGACGAATTGAAACTCGAAAAGAGCGACTTCAAGGGCAAGTCCAGCGGCGAAAAGGTACTGACGGTCTATGAGGCCGCCGTCGACTACACGCCGAAGTACGAGACCGTGGCACTGGATATCGCCTTGACCCGGGGCACCGATGCCAAACGGGTGGTGCACGGCGCGGTTTGATCGGAAGGTTTGCGAACTGGAGCTCGCTCCTACATGGCCTTCACCGTAAGAGTGAGCGTCCGGTCGCGATCTGCCCGCGCATCTCTGCGATCCGTTCGGGAGTGTCCGCTTGTCAATGAAACGTCATAACGTTATAGTGTTGTGACGTTTATTCAATCAAGAGGCGACCATGGATACCACCACCCGCGCCACGATTTATCTGGAGTCATCCCTGCATAATGCCTTGCGCCTGAAGGCGGTGACGACACATCGGTCCATCTCGGATATCGTTAATGAAGCGGTGCGCGAAACTCTGCGCGAAGACCAGGAAGATCTTGCCGCCATCGAAGCACGTGGCAAGGAAGAAAGCATCGGCTACGAAGCGTTCCTGAAGAAATTGAAGGCCGATGGCACGCTATGAACTGCGCTTTAAGACATCCGTCGCCAAGGATCTGAAGGGTATTCCGAAAGACGATGTCACGCGCCTCCTCGGCAGGATCGAAGCGTTGCGCGACGACCCGCGCCCACCCGGCTCGGAGAAGCTCGCCGGGCAGGAAAGCTACCGAGTCAGGCAAGGCGTTTATCGGATCGTATATGTGATCGACGATCTCAGCATCATTGTCGAAGTGGTGAGGATCGGCCATCGCCGCGAGGTCTATCGCTAGTGCCTCCCCGTGCTTGGCGGGTCAAGACCCATCGAGATCAAGTGATGGAAGTCGACTCTGATCACTTTGGTGCGTAGATACATTTGCGGCACGCACATCTTCTTCGACCTTTCCGACCGCGCCCATAACAACTTCCTTCACGTCATTCAGAAACTCGAAGACCGGACGGTCGCCGCGCGCATCGGGGATCGGAACCCATCGTTCATAAATGCCTTCAATGCGGATGCGTCTTTCAAACGTGCTCCCTGTGCCTCGAAGAGAGTATGCCTCGTGCCATGTTGGTTGCGGCTGCTCCCGCAAGCGGTGCATGCTCAATATTGGAAGCTGTACTGCCACGGCCGTTTTAACTCGGTCGATTGTTTCTCGCATCTGCTCGGGGGTCGGGTGACCGCTCCAGCCAATAGGTGTTTCAAGGAAGCGTGAAATTGCTGCCGATAGGGCTGCGACCAGGTTCGACGTAGGCCGCAGTACAAATCCGTCATCCCAGCCTTCCGCATAACGGCGGCTGAGTGCCTTAATGGTTTGCCAAGGTTTGGGGCGGTATTCAGGGTTAGGCGCGAGCCCAAGCATGCCTTGCCACTGCTGGCGAAAGTCTCTTGCAGCTTCTTGAATGGCAAGAACCAGGTTGTCGGCGCTGTATTCCGGAAAGGCAACGGGTTCAAACACTCGGGGTTGCGCGGCGGCCAGATGCGAAAGAAGTCTGTTCAGCTCGGGTTTCGCTGGCTTTGGATCTGTTTGATCAATCCGCCCCACATAGAACGTGCTGGTTGCCAGATGCTCAAGTAGATACCGCGCAGCCTCGGCTGAGACATTCTTCGCCAGCTGGTTCTCTACGACATTTCGCAGCCCACCAAAAACATGGTCAAGCTTGGACTGCCCTTTCAAGTTTTCTCCCTTGACCGCGTCCATGTGCGTGAAAACAACGACCAACTTGCGCGTATGACCAGAGTTGACGACCCCTTCTAGCGCTTTGCCGGCCGTGAAGTTGGTCAGACCGTTCTTTGCGCTATCGACTAGTAACACAACGTCAGCTTCGTGTAGCAGCGGCAACACTTGCTCTGGAAGGTCAGCGGTTGCATCCGCTTTGTGGCCCAGCCCCTCGGTGTCGACCAGCACGATTCGCGCTGCTTGCTCTGCCCACTCCGGCTTGAATGGGCCAATGACACGCATTCCGTTGACCAGAGGGGTCAGCAGCTTCCCCCATGACCGGTACGAGATGCCCGAAAAGTAGCGAACAGCCAACAGAAAGGCTTCGCGTTCATCGCGGCCGCACTGGATTTGCCACGCCCTGGGCCACCCCGTTGTTGTCTTATCGAAACGTCCCGCAGTTATCGGCTCGAACTTTGTACGAATCTCATCCAGAACATCCGACACAAGCTCAATAAATTCATCAGATTCGACGGCTTGTTCTTCGATGAGGTCCAGTGCCGCACTGCGATCGTCTGAAGACATGGTTGCCATATCGCCTTGGACTGACTCTAGGTCAGTTTTCAGCCTGGCAGCCATTGAGACGATACGGTCAATATATTCGCGCAGCTTCTGCTGAAGCTTGATCTGTTCGGCTGGTGCAACTGTAGACACACCGTCGGCTTCGTTTGTCTCTTCAAGCGCGCTATCTTCTTCGTAGGGGTCAACCTCCTGTTCGCCCTCTTGTGCGAGATCCCCAAGTAGATACTTCAAGCGAAACCGCATGTCGCTCTTTTCAAGAAAGGCTCGGGCTGTTCGTTTGGCGTCGCCATCTACAGCTTCGACAAGGGCCGCAGACAAGGATTCTTCAATCTCAAAGCGCGTCTCGCGCTCCGACATGAAGGTGACCACTGCCTCATATTGGCCCTCGCGGAGAGCAACCTCAGTAGGAAACGTAGTTGTGCGATTGACTGATGTTGATGGGAAGCGCTCGGTTTCTGGGTGCGTGCCGATGAGCTGGCGTACCAGCGTGGTTTCCTGCTCCTGGAACACCCATCAGAACAACACGTGCATAACCATCGTCATGGCCGGGGAGAGGGAGAAGCTTGTCTCTCAACTGCCTAGCCGTGCCGGTGCGCGGAGCAATTTCTCCATAGAAGATCTCGATGACCTTGGCGTCGTAAAGTCTTGATGCTTCAGCCCGGCGCCTAGCGACCAAAGTGACTCGTTCTTCAGCAGCTCATTGATCTGCTCGCCCAGACGTCGCGCCTCTTGCTCATCTTCGGTACCCAACCCCTTGCGGGTTTTTTTGCCCGGCTTGTTGTTCGAGTCATTGCGCAGTGGGTGACGGAATTCAACCAGCCAAGACTTTCTGCCGGGATTGCGCTTGACGGTTGCAGTGTAACTTTTTGCCATTTTCCTTCCTTCTTTGATGTTCCGTGGTGTGCCAATAATACCCGGAACCACCGGCCTGTCAAGCGTTATTGGAACACTATGGAACATCGAGAATGGTTAGGTAATGGCTCGTCATCTGTAGGACGACTTGGCACCAGATGCTGCCTCACGGACATTGGATATCAATTTTGCATTATGTTGACTGCTTGAAAAATTAGCGCCAGGCGCTGTCCATAGGTCAACTTTGCCACCATCGCCTTGAGTTTCTTCCATTCCTGTTGCCTCCTCTCGCCCTCCTGGCCACTTACCAACATGACCAGTTTGGCACTCCCGAGGCTCAGTGCGTGAGCTTGTCACTACATAACGCGAATTGAGCCTTGAAAAATGGGGGGTGGGGAATTTTGCGGCGTTACGCATGGCACGGGTGGATAAATCCCCCTCGGCCCCGCTTTGCCAAGGGGCCGGCCAGCCAGCGCGAAGTGGCTCATAACTGCCGTACCTTGATGTTCAGGGTCTGGATACGGTAGGCAATCTGGCGCGGCGTCATATCGAGCAGGCGCGCGGCCTTGGCCTGCACCCAGCCGGCCTGTTCCAGGGCGGCGATGACCCGCTCGCGTTCGTCCAGGTTGGGATCGTCGAGGTTGACGGCCTGCATGACACCCCGGCTGAAGCTGACGTGTTCCTCGATGCCGGTGAGCAGGATGGCGTCGCGGTCGATGACGTTGGCCTCGGTGAGCACGGCGGCGCGTTCCAGGCAGTTTTCCAGTTCGCGCACGTTGCCCGGCCAGCCGTGATGGATCAGCACGCGCAGGGCCGCGTCGGTGAGAGTGAGTTCACGGCCTTGCTGGCGGGCGATCTTGTCGGTGAGGAAGCGGGCGATGTCGGGAATGTCTTCCATGCGCTCGCGCAGCGCCGGCAGATAGATCGGCATGACGTTGAGCCGGTAGTAGAGATCCTCGCGGAAACGGCCGGCCTCGACCTCGCCTTCCAGATCGCGGTGGGTCGCGGCGATGGTGCGGACGTCGACCTTGATGGTGCGGGTGCCGCCAACCCGCTCCAGTTCGCCTTCCTGCAGGACGCGCAGCAACTTGGCCTGGAAGGCGCCGGAGACCTCGCCGACCTCGTCGAGGAACAGCGTGCCGCCGTCGGCCTGTTCGAAACGGCCCTTGCGCTGACTGATGGCGCCGGTGAAGGCGCCTTTCTCATGGCCGAAGAGTTCCGATTCGAGAAGGTTCTCCGGCAGGGCGGCGCAGTTGAGCTTGACGAAGGGCGCCTTGGCGCGCGGCGAGTTGTAGTGGATGGCGTTGGCGATGAGTTCCTTGCCGGTGCCGGTTTCGCCGCGAATGAGCACGGTGGTATTCCACTTGGCCACCAGGCGTGCCTGGTCGAAGACCCGGCGCATCGGCTGGGTGTGGCCGATGATGTTGTCGAAGCCGTACTGGCCGCGCACGGTCCGGCGCAGCGTGTCGCGCTCCTCGGTGAGGGCCTGGCGTTCCTTCTGGATGTCGGTGGATTGGCGCACGCTCTGGCCGATGAGATTGGCAACCATCTCCAGGAATTGCGTGTAGTCCTCGATGAGGATTTCCGCCCCGGCGGCGGGCTGGGCGGTCAGGACGCCGACGCTCTGCCGGCCGATCTTGATGGGCACGCCGATGAAGGCGCCTTCCGGTTCGTAGATGCCCAGGCGGCCGAGAAAACGGGGCTCGTCGGCGATGCGTCGCAAGGCTACCGGCTCGGCCTCGGCCATGATCATGCCGACCACGCCTTCGCCGGGACGATAGCGGATGTCTTCGGTAAAAATGTCGGCCAGGCCATGCGCCACGGAGACTTGCAGGCCGCCGGTTTCCGGCTCGACCAGGCTGACCATGCCGCGCTCCAGGCCGACACCGTCGTGCAATGCGCGCAGAACGTTGCTCAGGGTTTCCTTGAGGTCGAGCGAGCGGGACAGGATGCGGCTGACCTGGTAAAGCGTTTCCAGTTCGGTGCGCAGCAACTCCAGCTCCAGTTCGGGGCCGATTTCGGGATCGAGCTCATGCATGATCGCGGCCTCCGGCGATGGGTAGTTGCACGCGCACGCGGCAGCCGCCGCGATACGCCGTGTCGAAGTCGATCAGGCCGCCGTGCCGGGTGGCGGCTTCCTGGGCCATGGACAGGCCCATGCCCAGGTGCTGGCGGTCGGCGCCCTTGGTGGTGAAGAAGGGCTCGAAGACCTTGTAACGCCATTCCGCGGGGATGCCCGGACCGGTGTCTTCGATGATGACCTCGACATGGTCGTTGCCGGCCTGGGTTCGAAGTCGCAGCAGGCGTTCACCGGCCCGCTGTTCGTCGACGGCGTCGATGGCGTTGTCGAGCAACTGCTTGAACAGGGTGAATATCTGGCCGTTCAGGCCGGACAAGGCCGGTAACGCCGGGTCGGGCGACCAGTCGACGACCACGCCGGCGGCCAGCAGGCGCGCGGTGGCAAGCTTCATCAGATCGCGCAGGATTTCATTCAGGTCGAGCGGGCTCGGCGTCTCGGGTGTGGCATCCGGGACGCAGCCACGCAGGGTATCGAGGGCGGTGCGCGCCTGGCTCAACGCATCATCGAGGGCCGTGGCGGCGTGTTCGTCGGCGTTCGTGTCGAGGCGGCGTTCGAGCATCTTCACCGCCGCGCCGAGCATGTTCAGCGGCCCTTCCAGCTGGTACACGGCCCCGGCCAGGGTTTCGCGCAAACCCTGAATGCGCTCCTGCTCGCCAAGCAGGGTGCGCAGGGCGTTGATGCGTATCGTCTCCTGTTGCTGCTTCAACTCGCTGATGTCCTGCGCGGTGAGCAGGAGGTAGCTATGACGCACCGGCTCGTAGAAGGCATCGGCGCTGCTATCCTGTTCCTCGAACCAGGACAGGGCGCAGGCAAACCAGCGCGGCGCGCGTCCGGGCTGCTCCAGCATGACTTCCCGGCTCGGCACGGGACGACGCTTGTTGCGCGCCACGTCGAATTCGCTCCCCATTTGCTCGCGCATTACCGTCAGCAGGGTCGCCGCCGGTTCCTTGCCGAGATCGCCGATCAGCTTCTTGTATTCCTGATTGTCGAGCACCACCCGGTCGCGTTCGTCGAGCAGGCAGATGGCCACCTGGGCGGCATCGACCACCGATTCGATCATGGCCTTCTGGTTCTGCACCTGGCGTTCCAGGCGGTGTACCTCGGTGACGTCGCGATGCATCCCCAGGAAATGGCTGGAGCGGCCCTCGGCATCGACCACCGGGGTGATGGTCAGATCGGCGAGGTAGCGGCTGCCGTCCTTGCGCCGATTCACCAGCAGGCCGTTCCAGGAGCGCTGCCGCTTGAGTTGCGCCCACAAGGTTTCATAGACCAGCTTGGGCGTGACCTTGTAGGAGAGGATGGCTTGGTTGCGGCCGGCGAGTTCGGCCCGGCTATAGCCGGTAACGCGCTCGAAGGCGGGGTTGGTGTAGAGGATGTTGGCCTGGGCATCGGTGATGGAGATGGCCAGCGCGGATTGCTCCACGGCCTGGAGGAATACTTGCGGCGGTAAGTCGGACGGGTTGGGCATGGCAATGGCTGGCTCGGACGGTTGTTGCTTATGCAGCAATATCCGTCCCGCAATCATGGTAATTGTTGTGCGTTTGCGGGAGCGACCTCCCGGCCGTTAAATTTCAATACCCGACCGTGGCCGGTAAGTCGCTCCCGTAGCGGTATATGCGGCACACGGCCCATTGTCGGAATTGCCACACAAGGACTGGCTACGCGCCATGCCCGACAAACCGTTGACGCACCGCAATGGTGCGCATGCACCGCAAATCCCTGATTTTTCGGGCATCCGCCGGGATCGTCGGGTTTGGCACAGGGCTTGCGGTTCTCTGCCCGAATCAGTCAACCCTGAGTGCGTCATGAGCGAATACTTGCTGTTGCTGTTAGGCACGGCCCTGGTCAACAACGTGGTCCTGGTGAAATTCCTGGGCCTGTGCCCCTTCATGGGCGTGTCCAAGAAGATGGACAGCGCCCTGGGCATGAGCATGGCGACCACCTTCGTGCTGACTCTGGCAAGTGCCGCCTCGTGGATGCTGGAGCACTGGCTGCTGCAACCCCTGGGCATCGACTACCTGCGCATCCTCGCCTTTATCCTGGTGATCGCCGCCACGGTGCAGTTCACCGAACTGGTCATCCGCAAGGTCAGCCCGGGTCTGTACCAGGTGCTGGGCATCTATCTGCCACTGATCACCACCAATTGCGCCGTGCTCGGCATTGCCCTGCTCAATGTGCAGGAGAAGCACAACTTCATGCAGAGCCTGCTCTACGGCTTTGGCTCGGCCCTGGGTTTTTCGCTGGTGCTGCTGCTGTTCGCCGGTCTGCGCGAGCGCCTGGCGTTGGCGCACACCCCGGCCGCCTTCAGCGGTGCGCCGATTGGCTTCGTCGTCGCCAGTCTGTTGTCGCTGGCCTTCATGGGCTTCGCCGGACTGGTCTAGGAGAGACATCGCATGATCGCCGCCCTGTTAAGTCTGACCCTGCTCGGCCTGGCACTCGGTTTTGGCCTCGGTTTCGCCGCGCGCAAGCTGGCCGTCGTCGGCAATCCCCTGGTCGCCGAGCTGGAGGCCATGATGCCCGGCTCGCAATGCGGTCAGTGTGGTTTTCCCGGTTGTGCCGGCGCGGCGCAGGCCCTGGCCAACGGTGGCGCGCCCATCACCCTCTGTCCCCCCGGTGGCCGGCCTCTGGTCGAGGCCCTGGCGGCAAAGCTGGGTGTTGAATTGGCTTCCGCCGACGACAAGGATAGCGGCCCGAAGACCGCCAAGATCATGGAAGACCTCTGCATCGGCTGCACCAAGTGCTACAAGGTCTGCCCCACCGACGCCATCCTCGGCGCGGCGAAGCAGATCCACGCGGTGTTCAGGGAGGCCTGTACCGCCTGCGGCAAGTGTGTCGATGTCTGCCCCACCGAGGCGACGCGCATGGTGGCGATGCCGGTGACCATGCAGACCGGGTATTGGGATAAACCTCTGGGAGCCGCGGCATGAAACTCTTCAAACTGCGCGGCGGCGTCCACCCGGAAGGCCGCAAGGAACTCTCGGCGGAACCGCCGATCCGCGTCCTGCCCATGCCCGAGCGTCTGTTCGTGCCCTTGCAGCAGCACATCGGCGCGCCCGCGAAACATATTGTCAGTGTCGGCGAACAGGTCAGGAAGGGGCAGCTCATCGCCGCCAGTCAGGGCGCCATCTCGGCGCCGGTGCACGCGCCCACCTCCGGTCGGATCAGCGCCATCGGCGACTTTCCGGCGCCGCATCCCTCGGGCTTGCCGGTAGCGACGCTGACCATCGATGCGGACGGTGAGGATCGCTGGATCGACACCGAGGAACATGCCGATCCGTTCGCGCTGTCGCCCTAGGAGATCGCCACGCGCGTCGGCGCCGCCGGCATCGTCGGCCTGGGTGGCGCGGCGTTTCCGTCGGCGGTGAAGCTTAACCTTTCGCGGCGCAGCGAAGTGCGCACCCTGATCATGAACGGCGGCGAATGCGAGCCGTACCTGACCTGCGATGACCGTCTGATGCGCGAGCGCGCCGCCAAGATCGTCGAGGGTATCCGCATCATCCGTCATGCCACCGGCGCCGCCGAGGTCATGGTGGGCATCGAGGACAACAAGCCGGAGGCCATCGAAAGCATGATGGCCGCGGCACAGGGCACGGAGGTCAGGGTGGTGGCCGTGCCGGCGATGTATCCGATGGGTTCGGAAAAGCAGCTCATCCAGGTACTCACCGGTCAGGAAGTGCCTGCCGGGGGGCGGGCCGCCGATATCGGCGTGTTGGTGCACAACGTCGGCACGGCCTATGCCGTGCGCGACGCGATCCGCTTCGGCCGGCCCCTGGTGTCGCGCATCGTCACGGTGAGCGGCGGCGCGGTCGGCGCGCCGGGCAATCTCGAAGTACCCATAGGTACCCTGGCCAGCGATCTGGTGCGCGCCTGCGGCGGCCTGCGTGGTACGCCGGCGCGTCTGGTGTTGGGCGGACCGATGATGGGCATGCAGGTATCCGGTCTCGACGTGCCCATCGTCAAGGGCAGCAGCGGTGTGCTGGCGCTGACCCATGCCGAGGTCGAACAGACGCAGCCGGGTCCCTGCATCCGCTGTTCGAGTTGCGTACGCGCCTGTCCGATGGGCCTGCTGCCGCTGGAGATGGCGGCACGCATCCGGATCGGCGATCCGGTCGGCTCGGTGGACTGGGGCCTGAAGGATTGCATCGCCTGCGGTTCCTGTTCCTACGTCTGCCCGGCGCATATCCCACTGGTGCACTGGTTCAACCACGCCAAGGGCGAGTTGGCGGCGCGCGAGCGCCTGAAGCTGAAGAACGAGGCGACCAAGCGTTTGGCCGATGAACGCAATGGGCGCATGGAACGCATCGCCCGCGAACGCGAGGAGGCGGCGCGCCAGCGTGCCGCCAAGAAGGCCGCCGCCGAGGCCGCGAAAAAGGCAGCGGCTGAAGCCGCGAAACAGGCCGAGGAGGTGGCATGACGCCGCTGGCCCATTCCCCGCACGCCCATGCCCAGGTCAGCGTCGGCCAGGTCATGGCCACGGTGATGCTGGCGCTGACGCCCGCCACCCTGTTTGGCTTCTGGCTCTATGGTTGGCCGGCGATCAATGTCTGGCTGGTATCGCTGGGTGTGGCCCTGCTGGCCGAGTCGGTGACTTTGCGCATCATGGGTCGGCCGATCAAAGCCGCGCTGATGGACGGCTCGGCCTTGCTTACCGCCTGGCTGCTGGCCTTGTCGCTGCCGCCCTGGGCGCCCTGGTGGCTGGCGGCGGTCGGCTCGCTGTTCGCCATCGTCATTGCCAAGCAGATCTTCGGCGGTCTGGGGCAGAATCTGTTCAATCCGGCGATGGCGGCACGCGTCATGCTGCTGATCTCCTTTCCGCTGGAGATGACCTCCTGGATCGGTGCCGTACCCATTACCAGCCTGGCGGCGCCGGGTTTCGTCGACGGACTGGCGATCACCTTCGCCGGCACGGCGCCGGCCGACGGCATCTCCAGCGCCACGCTGCTCGGCCAGGTCAAGACCGATCTGGGACGCGGCATTGGCCTCGACCAGATCCTCGCCGGCCTCTATCACCCGGACGCCATGGCCTGGGGCCAGCGTGCCGGCAGTCTGGGAGAGACCTCGGCACTGCTGTTGCTGGCCGGTGGCGGCGTGTTGATCTGGCGGCGCATCATTACCTGGCACATCCCCGTGGCGATGCTTGCCGGGGTTGTCGTGCCGGCGTTCCTGGCCAGTCTCATCGACCCGGCACATGCCCCCGGACCGCTCTACCACCTGCTCTCCGGCGGGGTGATCCTGGGTGCCTTCTTCATCGCCACCGATCCGGTCTCCAGCCCCAACGCGGCCTCTGGACAACTGGTCTTCGGTCTGGGCTGCGGTCTGCTCACCTGGATCATCCGCACCTGGGGCGGCTATCCGGAGGGTGTCGCCTTCGCGGTCATGCTCATGAACGCGGCGACACCGGTGATCGACCGTTACCTGAAACCGCGCATCTACGGCCGTGACCGCAAGGGCGTGGCCCTGACCCCCGCGAAGGAGTCCGGAAAATGAACCTCGATGCGTTACGCGACAAACTCGGTTACCAGGGCGCCCTGCTGGGGATCGCGGCCCTGCTCACCAGCACCGCGCTGGCCCTGGCCTCGAAGGCCACGGGACCGGACATCGCCGCCGCCGAGGCGCGCGACCTGCAACAATCCCTGACCCAGGTGCTGCCGGGCCGGTACGACAATGATCTGCTCAAGGATCGCCTCGTGCTGCCCGGCCCCGAGGGCGAGGTCACGGCCTACCGGGCGCGTCGCGCCGGCCAGGTCGAGGCCGTGGTGTTCCAGGTGGTGGGCTACGGCTACGCCGGGCGCATCGTCTGCATGATGGGCGTCGACAAGGGCGGTCGGATCCTCGGGGTGCGCGTCATCAAGCACGCCGAGACGCCGGGTCTGGGCGACAAGATCGATCCGGCCAAGGCGGACTGGATACACCGCTTCGAAGGCAAAAGCCTGGGCGATCCGGCGCCGGACAAGTTCGCGGTGAAGAAAGATGGCGGCGTCTTCGACCAGTTCGCCGGCGCGACGATCACGCCGCGTGCCGTGGTCAAGGCGGTGAAAGGCGGCCTGGAGTGGTTCGGCCGCGAGAAAACCCGCTTGCTCGATCAACCTGGAGTCAAGCCATGAACTATAGCCGTATCGCGCGCGATGGCCTGTGGGACAACAACGTCGTCTTCGCCCAGATGCTGGCGCTATGCCCCTTGCTGGCGGTGACCAGCAGCGCCACCAATGGACTGGGCATGGGCTTGGCAACGACGGCGGTTCTGATCGGCTCGAATACGCTGATATCGGCCCTGCGCCGGTTCATCAGCGCCGAGGTACGCATCCCGGTTTACATCGTCTTCATCGCCACGCTGGTGACGTTGGTGGACATGAGTCTGAACGCCTGGGCGCACGACCTGTACAAGGTGCTGGGCCTGTTCATTGCGCTGATTGTCGTCAACTGCGCGATCCTCGGCCGGGCCGAGTCGTTTGCCGCAAAGAACCCCGTGGCGAGTTCCGCCTTCGACGGCCTGATGATGGGCCTGGGCTTTACCCTGGCGCTGGTGCTGATCGGCGGCGTGCGCGAGGTGCTCGGCAGCGGCACCTTGTTCGCCCAGGCGCATCTGCTGCTCGGTCAGTCGTTCGCGTTTCTGGAGATGACGCTGATTCCCGAGTACAAGGGCTTCCTGCTGATGATCCTGCCGCCGGGCGGGTTCCTGGTGGTCGGCTGCCTGCTGGCCGGCAAGCGCGTGCTCGACAAGCGTCTGGCTGAAAAGTCGCAGCCCGACGGCGTGCCGCAAAACGCTTAGGAGACGCACATGCAAGTCGGTATCGCCTATTCCGATCCGGTGCAGCAGGTCTGGCTGCGCATCGAGGTGGCCGAGGACAGCAATGTCGAACAGGCCATCATCAAGTCGGGCATCCTGCGCCAGTTTCCCGACATCGACCTGACCGAGCAGGCGGTCGGTGTCTTCGGCAAACTGGTCAAGCTGGATGCGGCCTTGAATCCGGGCGACCGCGTCGAGATCTATCGCGGCATCATCGCCGATCCGGCGACCGTGCCGCGCCGGCAGATGGCGGACGACGATGACGATTAGCCACGCCGAATGATCGGCTCGGCAAACTAGGCGATTTCGGCCAAGGCCTCGCCCAGGCCGGCGAACTCCACCCGGAGCACGCCGGGCATGCGCACCGGGTGCATACCGTTCCAGGCGCCGGTCGTGACGATGTCCCCTTGCCGGGCGCCACCGACATGCTCGATCCACCAGGGGATGCAGTGGCACAGGTCGTCCAGGGGGGGCGGCCAAGGCTCTCCCGGATCAGCGCGTCTCCCGTAAATACGCGCGCGGTCTGGGCTGCGAAGTCGAGGTCGCGCCAGTTCGGGATGGCTGGGCCGATCACCAGCGCGCCATCGAGCAGATTGTCGGCGAGCCGCCACAGCGGCCCGGCGGCATCCGGTCGGCCAGGCGGGTGTCGACAAGTTCCATGGCAACGTGGGCGCTGGCGATGGCGTCGAGAATTTCCTGGCGCGAATAGGGTGTGTGTCGAGGCGGTAAATCTTTCCCGAAACAAAAGGCGATCTCGGCTTCGACGCCCAGACTCAGGAACCGCTCGCGACCGAAACGCGCCGGGCTCGCCACCAGTCGGTCCGGGAATATCGGTGCGGCAAGCGGCTTCGCGTCACGTGCCGGCGCGCCGATCTTCCAGGCGCGAGGCCTGGCATCGCCGATCATGGCCTGCCATACGGCACGCTGCACGGCGTAAGCCTGTTCAGGCGTGGCCGGGCCAACTCCCGGCCGGGCATCGGCTCGGGTGCCGCCGCGGTAGGCGTGAATCAGGGGTGCGGCATGGCTGTTCGAGTCGTCCATGGCGGCGATATTAGTCCCGGCGCGGTGATTCCGTGAATCGGCGGACGTGGACTCAGGCGCTATCATTACGCTTACCCAGCCGATTTCCCAATAATTACGACAGGCTTACAGGCCATGACCACTCCAAAACCCTGCCCATTTTGTCACCGGGATCCCGCGCGCGTGCTCGCCGAGGACGCTCAGACCGTTATCTACAAGGACGGGTTTCCGGTTTCGCCCGGTCATACGGTGATCATCCCCAAGCGCCATTTCGCGACGTTGTTCGACGCTACGGAGGCAGAGCAACTGGCTTTGCTCAAGGCCCTGAACCAGGCCAAGGCGATCCTCGACGCCGCGCACCAGCCGGACGGTTACAACATCGGCATCAACCACGGCAAGGCCGGTGGACAAAGCGTGCCGCATTTGCATATCCACCTGATCCCACGCTATGCCGGGGACAAGGAAGACCCCCGGGGCGGGGTCCGCTGGGTATTGCCGGGAAAGGCGAAGTATTGGGGTTGACCGCGTTCAGTGCAGTTTTTCCGGACTGCCGCAGCATTTCTTGAATTTCTTGCCGCTGCCGCAGGAGCACAGGTCGTTGCGGCCGACCTTGTCGGCCGTGCGCCGGAACGTCGAAGCGGTCTTGCGGAACGGCAGCCAGTGGTCGCGGATGCCGATGACGCAGACGCCGATGGCGTCGGCGATGTGCTGGTGACGTGCCTTCAGCGACGGGTTTTCCTCCAGTTGCTGCATCCCGGACTCGGTGCCGTAGAGAATCATCGGCGTCAGCAGCGCGGCATCTTCCTCGGACTGGAATAACGGGTCCCAGGCCTCGGCATCGAGCATCACGCCGCGCATGAACCCGGTGCACCACTCGTCGATGATGGCAATGCTCTTGCCTTCATCCTCGCGGGTGTAGATGGCCGGGTCGTAGAGGTCGACGCCTTCGGCCAGATCCCGGGCGCGGTCGTTGTACAGGCGCATGCTCAGCCCCAGGATGCGCTGCGCCTGGGCTTCATTTTCGAAGTTCATCGGCATGTCGTCCGTTTCACCCCAGACATGCGGCAGCCAGCGGCTTGGCAGCAGGGTGTTCGGACCGATCAGCAGCGCGGTGAGAAAGCCGTCGAGCATGCTGATATCCATGCATCCGCCCGGCACGTTGTCGGAGATCAGGAATTGGTCGAGTTCGTCGAATTCGGCGTCGGTGAGGGCTTGATCAAGCATTTATGGTTCTCTGTCCATGCGTTGTTTGAATACCTGGGCCGCGGCTTCGGACATGACCAGGATCAGCTTGAGCGTGGCCCGGGTCATGCCGACGAACAGCTTGCGCAGCGCGGCTTCGTCCAGTTCGGAAAAGTCGATCTCGGTAAAGACGATGCACGGCGCGGATTGTCCCTTGAAGCGGTAGACCGAGTCGATGAACAACTCGCCCGGACTGTAGACCGGTGAGCCCAGTAGATCGTAGTCACCGGTGAATGCCTTGAGACTGTGCGGTCCCAGGCGATCCAGGGGCGCGAACAGGGAATGTTCCCGGCCGCGATAGGTGACCAGGGCGATGGCCTCCTTCCTGAAGCCCGCGCCCAGACCCCGGGTGATCGCCGTCTTGGTGCGCTCCATCAAGCCGGCGGCATCGGCGTAGGTGAGGATCTCGACCTCGGGGTCGGTGATCGGGCTGCCGGCGCTGATCGCCGATTCCGGGCCGAGCAGGCGGTTGATCTGACCGAGGATGTCCTTCGGGCTGCGGTAGTTGATGTCGGCGCGCAGGCTGACCCAGCCGGGCAGGTCCAGCGGCGCGCGGCCATAGAGATTCTGCATCGGGTCTTCCAGCCACCAGGCGCGGCCATCGGCATGGAGCAATTTCAGCAGATTGTCCTTCCAGGCGGGCAGGAAGTCCTGGCCTTCATCGACGATGAGTTCGTCGAAATGCGCGTCCGGACCGGGCTGGTGCTCGGCCATGAAGGTTTCCAGGATCTGGAAGGCGCCGGGCCGGCTGAAGTCGGGAATCCGGCCGGAGGCCCGGTAGAGGCGGTCGCCTAGCTGGTGATAGGTCGCCACGCTACAGCCGGGCGGGGCGATGCGTGCGATATGGTCGGCCAGGGGGCGGTTGTAGCAGACATAAAGTGGCCGTCGACCGGCCTCGACGGCATCGCGCAACACATTCAGGGCCAGTTGGGTCTTGCCCGAGCCAGCCGTGCCGGTTACGCGCAAGCGAAAGGGCTGGCAGTCGATCTGGCGCGCCCAGTGGGCCAGACCGCCGGACAGGCGGGTATAGAGGATCTGGCTCTGGCCGATGACGGCACTGACGTCGGGAACCAGCTTGAGCTCGTCGGCGAGAAGCGCTGTACCCGCTCGGCCAAGGGCGTGACCGGCGCATCTTCCGGCAGCAAGGTGCGTATGACCTCGGCCAGACGGTCGCGCCGGCTGGCATCGACGATGCGGCTCGGGTCGATGCCGGCGCTGCCGGGCGCCTTGACCGTGTAATCCGGGCAATAAAGCAGGGCATCCAGATGGATGCGTTCCTGGCTTGAGGCGCGCGTCAGGCGCGCGAGGAGGGCATCGCGGTTGCGCGCCAGCTGCATCGGTACGTGTTTCTCCGTCTGGCCGTAGCGCTTGATCAGCCCCTCGGGCGTTTCCTCGAGGAATCCCGATTTTTGTTCGATCAGCAGTACCTGCCCCGCTGGATTGACGATGGCGAAGTCGATCTCGCCGAACAGCGCCGTACCCTGCTCGACGCGGGACCAGTGGACACCATGGTAGATGCTGTAGCACTCCGGCAGTCCGGTAGCCAGGCAATGCAAGGTCTCGATTTCGCGTGCGGCGGCACCCGTGGCCTGAAGCTCGCGCCAACCGTCGGGGTGGATGCGCGCCATGTGGCTGAATCAGGGCTCGTGGGTGATAACGACGCTCGGCGGCGTCGTGGGTGAACTCAAGCCGGGTTGCTCTTGGGCGGGTTGCCGTGGGGCTTCCGAGGCGGTTTCTTGCCTCTGGGACCGCTGTGCTGGCGCGGTTTGCCTGCGCCACCCGAACCCGGTGGCTGGCCACGGCCCGGATTTTCCTGGCGCGGATAATCCTGCCTGGGTTTGTCCTGGTGCGCACCGTCGGCCCGGTTGCCGGGGGCGAGGGAGATTTCGAGTTCGACGAGCTCGTCCCACTCAGCCTCGGTGCGCTGGCTGTCGGGGATCGCCAAAAGGGCCTGTAGCCGTCGGCGCGGGGGGATGGGTTGGTCAGAATTCATGTCGGCATTATCTCACTCATGATCGCCTTGGCCTATGCCTTGTCAAGAAAAGCTGGGTAATTCGACGCGCGCAGGGCACAACCGGGTTGGCCAAACCGGCCGAGGGCCGATGCTAAACTGACGAATAATGTCGTCGACCCGACGCCCACGCGCGCAGCGCGTGTGAGCCACGGCTAGGGCGGCCATCCGGTGTTTACCTTACTGTCTGGAGTCGCGAAATGTCCCATGCATCATCTCATCGGTTATTCGTTGTCGTTGCGGCAGCCTTGGCTGGCTTGCCTGGATGCGCCACCCAGGATGCGGTATCCCAGCAAACCGAGCCTCTGAGAGTCCAGGTGGCGAAGCTGGATGAGGCCCTCCAGGCGAGTGCCGGAGCCTCCAGCCTGACCCAGGCGCAGATCGCCGAGGCACAGGCCAGGGAGCGCTCCCTGAGTCATCGTCTCGATGCGGCAATAGCCGATACCAAGGCGTTGGCGGAGCGGCTCGTCGCGCAGGAACAACAGGCGCAGTCTACAAATGCGCTGCGCGACGCTGCCGTTGCGCGCCAACGCGAATTGCTTACCCAAGCCGAACTGCGCCTCGATGAACTGGCGACGTTGGCGCATGACATGGCGGCGCGCGGTGATGCCGATTCCGACAAGCTGGCGGCGTCAGCGACGCTGGCCGCCGCCACGGCGGAGCGGTTGGCGCAATCGGAACAGCACATGGATCAGCGCCTGGAACAAATCGCAGCGCAAATGCGTGCCACCGCGGATATGCAGGGCGCGCTGCGCCAGGATATCGCCGACGGCATGATCCAGTCGAAAACACTGGCTGAGCGCCTGAGCCAGAGCGAACAGCGTCTGGAGCAAACCGCGGCGCAAATGCGTGCCACCGCGGATATGCAGGGCGCGCTGCTCCAGGATGTCGCCGACGGCATGGCTCAGTCGAAAACACTGACTGAGCGCCTGAGCCAGGGTGAGCAACGCCTGGATCAGCTCACCACACAGCTGCCTGAGCGCATGGCCCGCCTGGAGTCGCGCATGGACGAACTGGCGCGCATGGCGCGCAGTGCCATGGAACTGGCCGCGCAAAGCGATATCCGCAGCAATGGCAAGGTCGCCTTCACAACGCGGCTGACTGAAGACAAGACTTTGTATCCGCTGAATTTGCAGGTTGTTGGCTCGAAGGATCGCGCGGTTCTGGATGCGTTGGTGAAGCGCGTGAAGGCATTGGGCAAGGATTACCACCTGGAAATCCAGGGACACACCGACAACACCAGCGGCGATGATTACAACTATCACCTCGGCAAGGCCCGGGCCGAGGTGATGAAACGCTATCTGCACGAAACCGGCGGCATCCCGCTAAGCTGGATGTCGGTGATCTCCTATGGCGCGACGCAACCGCTCGACCCCCAATCGAACAGCAACCGACGCATCGTCATACAGACATTGGTACTGGATGGCGATAAATAACATCGCGGATTCATGTGCCGGAAGCTGCTTTTTTGCTCCGAAAGCCTTGTAACAAGGCCAAAACTCGCCTAACCTGCGACAGTTATGGAGTGAAGTTGACATGGAGGAGTATATGAAACTAAGCAAGCTAGCCGTTGCCCTGATGTCCGTTGGTTTTGCGACCGGCGCGTATGCCACCAACGGAATGAATATGGAAGGTTATGGTCCCATCGGGGCCGCCATGGGCGGCGCGTCGATGGCGTATGACAATGGTAACGCTGCAATGATGAACAACCCGGCGACGCTGGGCTTGGCCCAGGATGGCAATCGCCTGGATCTGGCCATCGGTTTCCTCGGCCCGGACGTCAAAGCGGTTTGTGCCAGCGCCCCCTGTACTGGCGCCAGCGCAACGTCCGGCGGCGACGCTTATTTGATGCCGGCGGGAGGCTGGACTCGTAAAGCCGGTGCCTTGACCTATGGCGTCGGCATGTTTGCGCAGGGCGGCATGGGCGCTGAATACGCCGGCTCCACCTGGATCGGCATGGCGGATGGCATGGCACAGCGTTCGGAACTGGGTGTCGGTCGACTGATCGCTCCGCTTTCCTACAACGTCAACGACAAGCTGTCGTTGGGCGGCTCGCTGGACTTCGTCTGGGCCAATCTGGACATCAAAATGGCGATGCCCGGCAATGTCCTGATGGGCCTCGTCGAACCGACTTCGACCATGGCGCTGCCTGGTGTTCCGACAGTTGGTCGAATCGACTTCTCCGACGACAACGACTACACGGGTAAGGCCAAGGGCACCGGTTGGGCGGGCAAGCTCGGCTTCGTCTACAAGGCCAGCCCGATGGTGAGCATCGGTGGTACGTTCCATTCCAAGACCTCCCTGGACGATCTGGAGACCAGTTCCAGAGGTTCCACGTTCATGGCCGACCTGACTGGCGATGGCGCTTACACCGCGGCGATCGGCGAAGTGATGCCCGGTCGGCTTACCGTGCGCGATTTCGAGTGGCCCGAGACCTTTGCCTTCGGCGTGGCCATCCAGGCGACTCCACAGACGATGCTGGCCATGGACATCAAGCACATCGGCTGGGCGGATGTCATGGAGAAATTCAGCATGACCTTCGAACCCTTTGGCATGCCCGCGGGCACCAAGGTCGATTTCGCATTGCCTCAGAACTGGGATGACCAGACCGTTGTCCAGGTTGGCGTTGCCCACAAGGTTTCCGATGTGCTTACCCTGCGTGCCGGAGCCAGCTTTGCCAGCAATCCGATCCCGGATCAGACCGTCAACTACCTGTTCCCGGCTATCGTCGAAAACCATGTGAGCTTTGGCCTCGGTTATGTTTTCAACAAGGACTCCGAGTTGAACTTCGCGTTGACGTATGCCCCGGAAACCAACCAGACCAGTCCTGGCATGCCGATGTTGACGCCCGATGTCGAGCATAGCCATAGCCAGACCAACTGGCAGGTGATGTACACCCGCCGCTTCTGATAGCTTGAGGGTAGAATGGCGGGGCTGGAGATCTGTCTCCAGCCCCGTTTTACTTGGATGTGATGGAGTGAGGAATGGTTAAAATTTTCGGCGTCGTGCTGCTGATGCTGTTCAGCCCCATGGTGTGGGCGTTATCGCCCTATGTTTACGGTGATCGCGTCGCTGCGAATGCCGATATCAATGCCGTCATGGCCGCCGTGGAAGGCAAGTTGACCAAGGCGGGGTTTAACATCGCCGGAAAATACGCGCCACCAGGCCTGCCCGGATATGGCGTCATCGTCGTTACCGACAATGCTTTGCTGGGAACCATCAAGAGCCTGGGCGGCGCCAATATAGTCGGTGCCGGCGTGCGCATCGGCGTCAAATCCGATGGCGTGGTGTCCTACATCAACCCGGAATACTGGTATCGCGCGTTCTTCCGCAAGAGCTACGGCGTTGCGGGAAAAGACGGTCAAGGCCTTGCAGGCAAAGCTCGGCAAGGCTTTGGGCTCGCGTGGAAAATATGGCGGCGATGTGGCGCAGAAGGATCTGCTCGAGTACCAGTACATGTTCGGCATGGAAGGCTTCGAGTCGGACAAGAATCTGTTGATGGAGCACCTCACCTTCGAAGATGCCATCAGCGCCATCCGCGATACCCTGGCGCGCGGCGTCGACAAGACGCAGAAGGTCTATGAGGTCGTCATCCCGGAGAAAAAGATCGCCGTCTTCGGGGTTGCCCTGAACGATCCGAAGGAAGGCGAAGGCTGGTGGGTCAAGACCGTTGGCGCCGACAACATCGCCGCCTTGCCGTATGAGATCTATGTGATCAACACCAAGGTCAACCATCTGTTCGCACGCTATCGCATCGCTCTGGGTTGGCCGGCGGTAGGCATGGGCCAGTTCATGCGCATCGTCGAGGCACCGTACATCATCCAGGATACCCTGGCTCACGTGGCCGGCAGCGCGGGCGCGGCGAAGCCGTAAGCGCCAGTGCCTCCGCAAAGGCCCCGCTAGTCGGGGCCTTTGTTTTTGCGCAGGTGCTTCAGCAGGAACCGGCCCGGATCAACGGCATCAGCCAGGTCGGCCTCGATGGGCAAAGGCTCGCCTTCGAGTCTTGCGGCCAGCAATTCCGCCATCAGGCTGGACCAGATGATCCCGCGCGAGGCATAGCCGAGCAGGCCATGCAGTCCCTCGAAGCGCTTCAGGTGACGCAATTGGGTCGCCCCCGCGGTGCCGCTGGCCACCGGATCGGCCAGGTTGCCGGCCAAGGGCAGGCGGTCCGACGGTACGGCACGAAAGCCAACCCGGCTGGTGCCGCCGGTGAAATCCGGAATTTTCGGCAAATCATCGATTAGCCTGGCCAGGCGGGCGTAGTTTTCGTCATCGCTGGCGGCGCGCGGCATGGGATCGTCGTCCAGGTCGTAGGACGCCCCCAGGCAATGCCAGCCGTCCAGTGCCGGCGTCAGGTAGCCCTCGCGGCACAGGGGCAACGCGACCCCCGGTATTGCCCCCCGCGGGATGTGCGTTACCTGGCCGCGTATCCGCTGCATCGGGAGAACGCCCGCCAAGGCCGTGCCGAGTGCAGGTTGCGTGCCGCTGGCGAGAATGACGTGCGGCGCCTCCGCGAGTATCGCCCCGTCCCGGGAAACGCTCTGCCACTGCCCCCGTACCCGGCGCAGATCGACGACCTCGTGACCGAATATCGTCCTGACGCGCTCGCCTGCCTGGGCCAGGTAGGCCCGGCACAAACCGGCCGGGTTGGCCCAGCCCCCCTGCGGTACGAGCCAGCCACCCGCGGGGACGGCCTGGCCGATAAGCGCCCTCAGTTCGGCTGCGCTGGCATAGCGAACATAGTCCGGCGGGTAGCCCAGTGCGTCGGGTAGACGGCGTTGCAGGGCCTCGTGTTTGTCGTCGCGCGCCAATTGCACCAGTCCCGTGGCAGCCCAGGGAAAGTCTGGCCCCGTCTCGGCCAGATTCCGCCATTGGCGCAAGCCATACAAGAACGCGGCGCGGCTGAGACGTGCCGGGATGTTGTCGTCGCGGGCCAGCAGGGGATGGAAGATGCCGGCGAGATTTCCCGAGGCTTCATTGGCCGGGCCGGCATGCCGGTCGATGAGGATCACCTCCCAGCCGCGCGCCGCCAGACGCGCGCAGCAGGCTGTGCCGGCCAGGCCGGCGCCGATGACGATGGCCCGGCGCTCCGGCGGTGTTTCCGGGCAGGGCTCGACCGGACGATAAGCCGGGGGGGCGTAGCGCCCGACGAGCATCTCGCGCTTATGAGCGAACCCCGGCACTTTTTCGACACTAAAGCCGGCGCCGGCCAGGGCCTCGCGCACCTTCCCCGCGACCGACCAGGTGGCCAGCGTCGCCTCGGGTGCCGCCAGCCTGGCCAAGATCCTGCCCAACTCCGGCGACCACAATTCGGGATTCCGTGCCGGCGAGAAACCGTCCAGGTAGAAGGCATCAACCCGTGCCTGCAAGCGTGGCAAGGTGTCGGCGGCATCACCCAGCAACAGGGTGAGGACGAGTTTGCCACCGTCCAGCTCCAAGCGGTGGAAGCCTGGGGTCAGTGTCGGCCAGAGGCGGCGCAATGCCGCCGATTCGGCGGCGAACGCGGGCCAGCGGGCATGCAGTCGGGCCAGATCGGCGGCCTGGAAGGGATGTTTCTCGGCGGCGAGATAATGCAGCCGGGCAGGCTGCCCAGCCGCGCGCCAGGCCGACCAGGTGGCGAGGAAATTCAGGCCGGTACCGAAGCCGGTTTCCAGGATGGTGAAACGCCCGGTCTTGAGCCAGCGCTCCGGCAGGCCGTTGCCATGCAAAAAGACATGGGTTGCCTGGCCGGGGCCACCCGCCGAGGTGTGGTAGACATCGTCGTAGGCGTCCGAATAGGGTGTGCCATCGTCGGCGTAGGTCAGCTGCGCCGGGCGCAGCACCTCGGGCATGTTCGGGGTTCGCTAATGGACGGTGCGCGGCGCGAAGAGGGCGTCGATATCCGCCGCGCTGAACCGGTAGCGGTGGTTGCAGATCTCGTCCTGGATACTGATCTCGCCCTGCTCGCGCAGCATGCTTTTGCACTCGGCATGGCCCAGGGTTTGCAGCATGCCGCGCACTTTCTCCCAATCCTCGGGGCAGTGATAGACCACCGGCCTGGGATCGAACAGGCGGATTGCCTCGTCCGGAAACAGGCGCGTCAGCAGAGTTTCCATCGATAGAGTGTTTAATTCGTCCGGGCGCACGGTCTCGGCATAGCACTGGACACGATCCCAGCCGTCCGGGTCGCGCGCATCGGCGTCGGGCAGTTTTTGCAGGAACAGGCCGGTTGCGCCATGCGCGTCGGCCGCCAGGAAGAGGCGGGTGGGTTGCTGCTCGGAGCGCAGCAGGTAGTGCTCGAAGATCGCCGCGATCGAGTCGCCGTCGATAGGCACCAGGCTCTGGTACGGCTGCGACATGCCCATGGCATCCAAGCTCAGGATCAGCTGGCCATCGCCGAGTAATTCAGGTACCGGCGCGACAGGTATCCCCTCGCCGCAGCGGGCCATGCCGCGCAGCCGGAGCTGCTCGTCGCAGTCCATGACCAGCATGCCGACCGGGCCGTCGCCCTTGAGCTGGAACGTCAGGCGTCCGACGTGCTTCAGGTTGGCGCCGATCAGCACGCTCACGGCGGCCATTTCGCCGAGCAACCCGAGCACCGGCGCGGCATAGCCGCGTCCGGCCTGCATGGCCTCCCAGGACGGGCCGAGACGCACCAGCGCGGCACGTATGTCGAGTTGTTCGAAGAGGAAGGCGCGGAAAAAATCGGGGCCGGTCATAGTTGCTCTCAGGCTATGTGACGGGTGGCATTGATGAATGGGTCATACGCTGGGTATCCGCATGAATTATGGTGTGCCGATCTCCGACAGGATTTCGCGCAGCAGATTCAAGCGCCCATCCAGCCCTTCGGAAACGCGCTCGACGCGCAGTTTGTCCGGCCCGGCCAGCTTGTATTCGCGCTTGTTCTGGATCAGCTTGATCAGGCGTAGCGGGTCGATGGGCGGGTTGGGAATGAACTGGATGTTCACCGCCTTGTCGCCGGCGTTGAGCTTAAGGATACCCAGAGGCTGGGTGTCGAGACGCAGTCGGTGGGTCTCCAGAAGCACGCGGGCGGGTGTCGGCGGCAGGCCGAAGCGGTCGATGAGTTCTTCTTCGAGCGCGCGCAGATCGTCGCGGCTGGTGCAGTTGGCGAGGCGCTTGTAGAGCACCAGGCGCTCATGCACGTCGGCGCAGTAATCCTCGGGCAGCAGCGCCGGCAGGTGCAGATTGATCTCGGCTGTGACCGCCAGGGGCGCTTCGAGGTCGGGTTCCTTGCCGTCCTTGAGCGATTTCACCGCCGCCAGCAGCATGTCGTTGAACAGGTTGAAGCCGACTTCCTGCATTTCGCCGCTCTGCGATTCGCCGAGCACCTCGCCGGCGCCGCGTATCTCCAGGTCGTGCATGGCGAGATAGAAGCCCGAGCCCAGATCTTCCATCAGCTGGATTGCCTCCAGACGCTTGCCGGCGGCGCTGGTCACCTTGATCTCGCCATGCGGCGTCAGCAGGTAGGCATAGGCCTGGTGGTGCGAACGGCCGACCCGGCCGCGCAACTGGTGCAGTTGCGCCAGGCCGAACTTGTCGGCGCGGTTGATCAGGATGGTGTTGGCGGTCGGCACGTCGATGCCGGTTTCGATGATGGTCGTGCAGAGCAGCAGGTTGGCGCGCTGGTGCGTGAAGTCGCGCATGACATGCTCCAGTTCGCGCTCTGCCATCTGGCCGTGGCCGACCAGGATGCGCGCCTCGGGCAACAGCTTTTCCAGTTTCTCGCGCATCGCCTGGATGGTGTCGACCTCGTTGTGCAGGAAGTAGATCTGGCCGCCGCGCTTCAGTTCGCGCAGGCAGGCCTCGCGGATCAGGCCTTCGCTGAAGGGCTGGACGAAGGTCTTGATCGACAGGCGTTTTTGCGGCGCCGTGGCGATCACCGAAAAATCGCGGATGCCTTCCAGCGACATCGCCAGGGTGCGCGGGATCGGCGTCGCCGTCAGGGTGAGCACGTCGACCTCGGCGCGCAGGGCCTTGAGTTGCTCCTTCTGGCGCACGCCGAAGCGGTGTTCCTCGTCGATGATCACCAGGCCGAGATTTGCAAACTTGATGTCCGACTGGATCAGCTTGTGGGTGCCGATGACGATGTCGACCTTGCCGGCCTTCATGCCGTCGATGGCGGCACTGACTTCCTTGGCGCTGCGGAAGCGCGACAGCTCGGCGAGCTTCACCGGAAAATCGGCGAAACGGTCCGAGAAGGTCTGGAAGTGCTGCTCGGCGAGCAGGGTGGTCGGGCAGAGCACAGCCACCTGTTTGCCGTCGGCGACCGCGACATAGGCGGCACGCAGGGCGACCTCGGTCTTGCCGAAGCCGACGTCGCCGCAGACCAGGCGGTCCATGGGTTTGCCGGCGGTCATGTCGTCGACCACGGCGTTGATTGCCGCCAGTTGGTCGGGGGTCTCGTCGAAGGCGAAACCGGCGGCGAAGGCCTCCATGCCGTGCCGGTCGAGACCGAACGAGACGCCTTCGCGTGCTGCCCGCTGGGCGTACAGGTTGAGCAGTTCGGCGGCCGTGTCGCGCGCCTTCTCCATGGCGCGGCGCTTGGCCTTTTCCCACTGGCCGCTGCCCAGCCGGTGCAGGGGCGCATCGTCGGCGGCGCCGCCCAGGTAGCGGCCGATCAGATGCAGATGCGCCACCGGCACGTAGAGCTTGTCGCCACCGGCGAATTCCAGGGTCAGGAATTCCTCGACGCCGTCACCCATATCCATGCCGGTCAGGCCCAGATAGCGGCCGATGCCATGCTGGACGTGCACCACGGCGTCGCCGATCTTCAGTTCCGACAGATCGCGCAGCAGGCCCTCGACCTGGGTCGCCTTGGCGGCACGCCCGGCGCGCGACACCGGGCTGCGCGCGTAGAGTTCCGTCTCGGTGAGGACGGCGAGCTTGGCCTGGGTATCGACGAAGCCGGCGGCGAGCGGGCCGGTGGTGAGGAGAAACGACGCATCCTGTAGGAGCCGGCTTGCCGGCGATGACAACGTTGGGTCGCCGGCAAGCCGGCTCCTACAGGCTTCCCAGCCCTCCAGCAGTTCGGGTCGGAGGCCGTACTCCGCCAGCGCCTGGCTCATGGTTTCGCGCCGGCCCAGGCTCTCGGCGATCAGCAGGGTGGTGCCGGTAAAGCGGTTCAGGTGGGCCTTCAGACGCGCATATGGATCATCGGCACGACGGTCGGTATCGACCTGCGGCGGCGGCAAGCAGCGGTCGTTCTCCCCCCTTTGCAAAAGGGGGGCAGAGGTACCGAAGGGTAGGGGCTTTATCAGGGATTTAGCGGCGCTTCCTTCATCTCCAACGTCCGGAGAAATCCCCCTCATTCCCCCTTTTTCAAAGGGGGACGTGCCTTCGCTCGGCGCTTGAAGTTCGATCCGTGCATACGACCGGATACGTCCGAAGAAGGTATCCGGCGGCAGGAACAGCGCATCCGGCGCCAGCAGCGGCCGATCCTTGTCGCCGACCAGCATGCGGTGGCGGTTCTGTGTGTCCTTCCAGTAGCCCTCGACGGCGGCTTGGGCGTCGCCGTGCAGCACCAAGGTCGTGCCCTCCGGCAGGTAATCGAAGAGCGTCGCGGTATCGTCGAAGAACAGCGGCAGGTAATACTCGATGCCGCCCGGCGCCAGCTTGTTCGAGACATCCTTGTAGAGCTTGCTCTTCGACGGGTCGCCCTCGAAGCGTTCGCGGTAGTTCTGCCGGAAGCGGGTGATGCCGGCCTCGTCGAGCGGAAACTCGCGCGCCGGCAGCAGGCGGATGTCGTTGACCTTGTAAAGGGTGCGCTGGGTGTCCGGGTCGAAGGTGCGGATCGATTCGATCTCGTCGTCGAACAGGTCGAGGCGGAAGGGCAGGGCGGTGCCCATCGGGAACAGGTCGAGCAGGCCGCCGCGCACGGCGAATTCGCCGGGGCTGAGCACCTGGTTGACATGGCTGTAGCCGGCGTTGGTCAAACGTGACCGGAAGGCCTCGGCATCGAGCTGGTCACCCTGCTTGAACAGGAAGGCATGCGCCGCCAGAAAGTCGGGTGGGCCGAGGCGCTGCATGGCCGTGGCAAGGGGCGCGACGAGCACGTCGATGCGCGCCTGCGAACTCAGCCAGAGAGCGGCGAGACGCTCCGAGATCAGGTCCGGGTGCGGCGAGATCGGGTCGTAGGGCAGGGTCTCCCAGTCAGGAAACAGCGACACCGCCCGTTCCGGTGCGAACCAGGCGATTTCCTCCTTGAGACGCAGCGCATCCTGGGCCGACGCGGTCAGGATCAGCAACCGGCTCGCGCCCGCCAGCCGACTTAGCAGCAAGGCATCCGCCGAGCCGCAAGGCAGCGCAAGGCGCAGGCGCTGGCCAGCGGGCGGAAGGGAAGGCAGGTCGGACATGATGGCGAGGACGGCGACGAAGCCCGCCATTATCCCCTGAACGAGCCGGCCTGTTCAGTCTTGACGCAGCTTGATTTACTCGGCTCGGTGACAGAAAAGCCAAAGGTGGGGCGGCCTTCAGGCTTGACCCCATTTGTCACTATGCCGAAGGGCGGATGAAATCGAGCCAGGCGCCTTTGATTCTACGTCCGCTGACGTGGGTCAATCGGGGCAAATCAAATCGTTTGCGCCGGCGCTGCCGGCCCAATCGGCGGGATACACCACGGCGGCGACGAGCCCGCGTAGGGCGCAATAACCGAAGGGCATTGCGCCAACAAACGTCCGGCATTGCGCCATCGAGCCTTCGGCCTTGCGCCGGATGCTTTTGCATTCTTGGTGGATTACGCTTCGCTAATCCACCCTACGTTCTTCGCCCACGCGGCGAGATGATGGCGGTCAATCGGGGCAATCCAAATCATTGGCCCCGGCGCTGCCTGCCCAATCGGCGGGGTACACCCCGGCGGCGACGAGGCGATGAAAGGTGGAATACGGCCAATTGGCCACCTTGACGACGTGGCCGTGCTTTACCGGGTTGAAATGCAGGTAATCCATGTGCGCCTGGTAATCGCGCGCGTCGCGGATCAGGTGTTCCCAATAACGCCGTTGCCAGATACCGCGTTCGCCCCGGGCTTGGCGTACCGCCGAACGTCGTTCGGTGTTGGGCAGGCGCTTGGAGAAGCCGGCCTTGGTGAGGCGCCAGCGCAGGGCGAAGTCGGCATCGCCGGGTGGTAGTTCGATGACGCAATGCAGGTGATCGGGCATCACGACCCAGCCGTGGATGGTGAACGGATGGGCTTGGCGTACCTGGCGCACACTGTCGCGCAACAGGTCGATTTGTCGCACGAGAAGATCGTTGCCATGCCGGTGCAGGGCATTGACCGTGAAGAAGTAGGTGCCGCCGGGATGCCAGGCGCGTCGGTAGTCGGGCATGGCGGGATGATGGCGGGGGCGGGAAGGCGGTGCAATGCCCTTCGGTTATTGCGCCCTACGGGCTCAGGCCGCTGCGAATTCCATGGGCTTGATGTCTTCCAGCCGCGTGGTTTTCCGGGCTTGCCAGAGGTCATAGTTATCCTGCATGGCAAGCCAGGCTTCCGGTGACCGGCCCAGTGCTTTGGCCAGGCGTAATGCCATTTCCGGGCTGATTCCGCTCTTGCCGGCGATGACGCGGGCGAGTGTGGATGGGGCGACCCCGATGTTTTCCGCCAGGGCGCGGGCGCTGAGGCCGAAAGGCTCCAGATAGGTGGCGAGAAATGAACTCGCCGGGGTGCGGGGGATTGTGCATGGCCATCAGTGATAATCCTAATAATCCAGAATGTAGGCGTTCCCTTCATGGAACTCGAAAGTGAGGCGCCAGTTCCCGCTGACCCAGATCGACCAGCGGCCTTTTTCCTTGCCTTTCAACGGGTGTAGCCGATAACCGGGGATATCCATATCCTCGATGCTGGCGGCGGTATCCAGCGCGGCCAGTTGCATGCGTAGCCGGGCGGCCTGGTGCGCCTGGATACCGCCTGCGCCGCCAGTTTCATACAGTCGCTTCAACCCCTTGTGCCGGAAGGATTTGATCATGCGGAAATTATAGCGTGTTGCGTGGTGCGCAACGAGCCTTTGTCAAGGGACATGACGGTCATCTTCCATCCCTGGTTTCTCCCCTTTCCCTTTCCATCCGGGAAAACGCAGGGTGTAGGATCTCGCTGGATGGGTGAATCGCATCGGGTCATTCCCCGGATTTTGCTGGTGCTTTATCCGGGCTACCGGCTGATCGCGGCTTTTTGTACGCGTTCAGCCGACGCCGATTTCATCAGCGCTTCATCAACGGGCGACCGTTTGATTCATGCGCATCAGGCGTTGCGCCAGGGTGTTGACGATCCGCCGAGACAGAGGCGCGGAGTAGGTCATCAGTTCTTCCAGCATGCGCGGCGGGAAGACCAGGGCGATGACCTCGGTCGCGGCGACGACCGTTGCGGCGCGCGGTTCGTTGAGCAGGTAGGCCATCTCGCCGAAGAACTGGCCGGCATCGAGTTCGCCCAGGCGTTCCTGTTTGCCGTGCATGGCCTTGAATAGACCGACCTGGCCGTCGTAGAGAAAGAAGGCCTCCTTGCCGGCGTCGCCTTCGGTGATCAGGGTGTCGCCGGGGGCATATTGCCGGCCGTACTTGTTGAGCAAGCGGTCGGCCCGGCCGAAGACATAGCTTTCCAGCTTGCCGGCCCCGGCGCCGTCGGCGAGCATGAGTTTTTCCAGGGCGGCGACGTCGACCTTGCCCAGCGCATACAGACATTGCGCCCAGAGGTAGAAGACGATGGCCGCCAGATAGGTGCCGATGAGTATGAAGACGACGCCACCGAGCGCGCCATACAGCGAGCGGTAGCGTTCCACCTTGAAGAAGAAGTCGAAGCCGAACACCAGCAGAGCCAGCGACAGCGTGGCGAACAGGGCCAGGAGCGCGGCTAGGCCGACCGCCTGACGATTGCTCGGCAAGCGCCAATAGGCCAGCAGGATCATGCCCCAGACGATCACGAACGCGAGCAGGCTGCTGAGCATCTTCAGCAGGGTCGTCGCTTGTCCACCCAGCATCTCGATCTCGCCGAGGAAGCCGAGGATGACCTGAATGCCGGCGGTCAGACCGACCAGGATGAAGGCGATGGGAATGATCACCAGCGGCATCAGCCAGGAGAGAAGCATGGGCCGGTGTTTGTCCTCATCCGGGAAGATTGCCTTGAAGGCGCTTTGCACCGCGTTGACCAGGCCGCGCGACGAGACGATCAGGGTGAGGATACCGACGCCGCCGGCCGTTAGCTGGGTCTGGCTGGGGATGAAGCCCATCTCGGTGAGGCTATCCAGATGCAGTTGCTCGTAGAGCGCGGCGAGCATGATGGTCGCCAGGTTCGAGGTTTCCGCCAGCTTGGCGAGCCATTGCGTGCCATAGGCGAGCAGCAGCAGGAGCGGTGTGGCCGAGAGCATGAAATAGAACGCCGTCGCCGCCGCATGGTTCTGCAAGCCGTTACGCATGAACAGCCGCACGGTGGTGAAGGCCACCTGCATCAGCCAGTCGGCGCGGTCGGTGCGTTGCGGCAGTTTTGGGGACATCGTCGGCTCGGGGAATGGATGCCGGATTATCAGCCGAAATGCGGTCAACCGGGCAAGCCGGGTAAAATGCCGCGATTCATTCCGTCCGACTTTAGGAACCGCCATGTCCCTGATCCGCCCCTTCCCCGCACTGCGTCCCGCTCCTGGCCGTGCCCAGGAGGTCATCGCCCCGCCCTACGACGTGCTCAATTCGGAGGAGGCGCGCGCCCTGGCCGCCGGTCGGCCCTGGAGCTTCCTGCACATCTCCAAGCCGGAGATCGACCTGCCGGTGGACACCGACCCCTACGCGCCGGTGGTCTATGCCAAGGCGGCGGAAAACCTCAAGACCATGCTCGACGCCGGCGTCCTGAAACAGGACGACACGGCCTGTTACTACGCCTATCGCATCATCATGGGCGCGCATGTCCAGACCGGCCTGGTGGCTGCCGCCAGCGTCGCCGAGTACGACGTCAACCGCGTCCGCAAACACGAGTTCACGCGCCCCGACAAGGAAGACGACCGGGTACGCCAGGTCGAGGCCCTGAACGGTCAGACCGGCCCGGTGCTGCTGGCCTACCCCGACGCCCCCGAGGTCGATGCCATCCTCGCCGCGACGACCCAGCAACAGGCCGATGCCGACGCCACCTCCGAGGCCGGCGTGCGCCATACCCTGTGGGTGATCCGCGACGACGCCAATATC
>JADJCP010000011.1 GCA_016703155.1 Hydrogenophilales bacterium | reverse complement strand
GCATCGGCAACTGCGTCGTCGATGATCTGATGCAATTGCCACTGAACAGCCCGCGTCCCCTGTTTCGCTGGGAGTCACCAACCAGGACCTTCCTGTCCAGCCCCGCACCCAGTTTCGACAACTGCTCAAGGGCGTCGGCATTGGTGCGTGCGCCTCTGGAAGTCGCAGGGGCAAGAGCACGGAAAGCCAGTTTCGCAGGGAACCTTCCGTGTCTTTGTCGAGCACAGTTCCGGTTGGAGCACTCGACAAACGCGCGACATGGTCTCCAGGTTCGCTGAGGATGGGCGTGGCCCAGCAATCACGACAGCCGTCATCGGCCGCTTCGACCCGCAACATCGAGCGCCCTTGCAAACACCCTCCTCCAGTTGGTCACCAGCCGTTCTTCCTGCTCGAATGCCGGTGTCGGCAATCAGGATCAGGTCCGGCGAAGGTTCAATACTCACAAGTGCAGCTGGAAAGTCGAACTTCAGTCCGCCAATCACTAGCGGCGGGAAACGGATCGGTAGCCTGCCTCCAACAACATGCTTGTGATCCGTTCCACTGGAGTGATGTCATTCATATTGCCAGCTCCATGCGGAATCGCGGAAAGAACTCATCTAGGGGTCAAGACTCCAGTAAGCTGGCAACGCTAACTTCTCGAACACCCTGTCGACCTGTCCGCCCGGGCAGTGCGCGGCGAGCGAGGCATTGCCGGGACGAGTTTGTGTCCGTGTACCACGATGGGCCTGTTTGCATCCACCACGTCCATCTTGCTTAAGCAGGGCGGAAATCGGCCGGGACGTGAGAAACACTCTGGCCTCGCCTGACGGGGCATGCAGGCGGAACATTCCATCGCGTACAGCGTTTCGACGCCGGGCATCGATCTGCCAGTCGCCGCGGGAGACTCCGTACCCGAGGACTCCAGCCGCGACGGCAGTCTCGCGCAAACCCGATGCCGGAAGACCGGGATTTGTAGTGATATTTGGCGATCGACTCGACCGTCAGTGGCTGGTAGCGCCCTGCTGCATGGGCCAAGCTTCCGTTTCTCAAATGGAGGGATCGGCCCCACTGATAAATGAAGGCGTTGATGAATGCCAGTGGATCCGGCGTCACGCTTGCCGCAAGCTGATCTCGCAGCGCAATAACACCATCTCGCAGTAACTGCCGATCGGCCTCGGGCATTCCACCAGGCGCAAGGTCGACGAGCGCCCGGACCTTGCTGCACAGCAGGTGGAGGACCAGAGCCAGCAACAACGGCTTGGCGTAGGCCTGGATCGGGCCTCGTCGATGATCTGCTGACGGCTGCCGGGCGTCAGTCCTGCCGATAGACGTTCTGCAGCAGCCCCTGCTGGTCTCCGCCAAGCCTGTTTGCAGAAAACACTCAATAAGGCCATCCCAGTTGGCCGATGCAAGGTCGGAGCACGCACCTTCGAGAACGAGGATAGCGAGGCAGAGGTGTTCTACGTCCGGTGGCTTGGCCGGGTCCGCGAACGTCGTTCGGATATCCACGGCCTCCCACAGTAAGTAGTCCTCGGGCTCACCCTCCACATTGACGTCTAGCAGCCGAGCGTAGTTGTTGCACAACCGATTCACGATCTCGTTGCCATCAGGCCAAGTCGCAAACGGCTGGGTCAAGCTCAACGCGGGCGGCCTCTTCCGGCTGTGATCGGCGCACGCTCCAACGCGGTTTGAAGAGCTTTGCCGAACCGGCACGCCGGGTCGCCCGGGCTGGTTCGTGCGCGGAGAACTCTAGAACTCTTGCGATGACTTGGCGAAGTCTGTCGACGCGGCCGAAAGAGATACCGGATCTGGGCCAGAACACGTAACGGTCCTCGGCGACCCTCTGGCCACAGTGGCGAACGGCCCGTCAAGGAGAGCCAGCGTCTCGGGAACCGTGATAGTTGCAGCGTTCAGTCCGCCAGTTGTCATGTCAGCCGGATACCAATCCCTAATATTTATTGTGCAAGGCTACCACACCCTCTTCGGTACGGAGTCGTGGCAGTTGGGCCGCTACCCCTGCAACAGTGCTCATAGTCACTGCAAACGTTGGGCTCACGAAGCAAAGCGCTTCGTAGCAGCCCCAAATCAAGGGCGGCTCCTACCCCGGAGTAGTCATTTAATCGTTGGCCAATGAACGGCGGTTTTGGCCGAGGGGCTGTCCTGGACTGGCGCGCAGGTGGCAGTTTCTTCAGAAGCCGGCCGGTGGCATCATCACATGGGTAGGCCTGTTGATCATGACGAATGGAGTCGATGGTCATGATGAACTGACCGCGTGGGCTTCGTGCGCCCGGAATCTGCAGAGATGAAAATGTACCGACTCATTATCCCCTTGCTCTACCTCCTGGCTGGCTTTTCAGCGAGCATTCACGCCAACGAGCTGCAAGGCAAAGTCATCCGAGTCGCAGACGGCGCCACCCTGACGATCCTGATCGAACCGCTCAAACTCGACATGCCCATCCGATTGAGCGGACTGGACGCCCCCGAAAAGGGGATGCCCTTCGGCCAGGTCTCGAAGAAGTCGCTCTCCGACCTGGCTTCGGCAAGCAAGCCACCGTGGAGTGGGGCAAGAAAGACAAGTACGGCAGGATCGTCGGCAAAGTTCGGATCGACGGTCAGGACATCAACCTGGTGCAAGTACAGCGTGGTATGGCATGGCATTTTAGGAATACGAACGGGAACAGCCGCCCGAAGATCGGGCGACCTATGCCCAAGCTGAGGAAATGGCCCGTGCAGGGCGGCTCGGCCTCTGGCAGGATAAAGACCCGGTGCCACCCTGGACCTGGCGTAAAGCCAAGCGAGCCGCAGGCGTTGAAGTCGTGGTCGAAGAGGCGCCCACTCAGGACACGCAACAGGTCAAATGAAAATGCCCGCCGAAGCGGGCTTCCATACGTCCGATTACGCCCTCACAGGATCGCCCGCAAGCAAGCGCCCGCCGATGGTTTCCTTTCTCATCGGCACGCCCAGCGGCGAAAACAACGCCACTTCACCCCAGGCGGTAATGGCACTTGATACCCGCGACCATGTGTCAGCCAGCCCCGGTGCGCGGCACCAGGCCTGGCCTTTTTGTTGAAATTTTCGCCGCTCAGGTTGTTCACCAGAACACCGATCGACGCCTCGTCGCCAGTGAAATACCGCTCACCACTGACCCGGATTTCGTACAGTGAATCGAGTTGTGTCATCTTGATACTCCATGATGTTGTGAGTGGAGCGCCCCCAAGGGAGCACTCCGCGAGCTTGGAAGACCAAAAGCTGATTAGGTCGTGCTGATGTCGATCAGTTGGAAACCAAACGCCGCCACTAGGTGGTGGCTGCTATCCGGCATCTCGAAGATGTCGCCCGCCGACGAGCTACGGCAGCCCTTGGCAAACTGTGGGTCCATCACCACTTGCGCCCCGGGTACCAGGGCGCTTCGATGGTGTTGGTCAGTCGCCAAGCCTCTTCAAGCGCATCGAGACCTTGAAGGCACCCAGGGAATACCGTGGCCACCTTGCGATAACACCCACGGCGCCAGAGGACAGCAGCACCTTCCGGTGTCCTTGCCTCGAACGACGAGGATTCGTCCTCAAGGTGGTAGATGATGATCGGCTTCAAGGCTGCACAAAGGCGTGCACAGGCTTGATCGACGATCGGCAAACGCCAACCGAAAATCGAGCCTACCAGCATGGCCTCTAGGACATCCGCCTCGATGCCTGACTCATTGAGTTCCGCCGCTGTACGGCGTGTCTGGATCGGGAAATAGCCCTGTTCGCCATGCTTTGCGGCGACGACGGGCCAGTCGGTGTGAACATCGATCTCATGCGCGCCGGCTCGAACCCGACCGGCATCGACATCGAAGTAAACCTGCTCTGGAAGAACTTTGAAGGTGAAGGTCTTGCATGGGTGTCTCCAATAAAAAAGCGGAGACACCATTCCCAGGGCGGGGATGGATATCCCCGCGAGGGTTGAGAAAGGATCAAGTCCCGAGCCTTGCGGCTGTGCGCGTTTCAGGGACTGACGCGCTTGATGATGCAGGTATCACTTTACCCTGCCCGTCCCTGTCTTTGAAGTTTTTCCTGTGGCACATGGCCATCCAGGACATAGTTGAACCCAAACGCAGAGATATAGTTGTTATTGCCTTTCCGATAAATAACTTGTCAACCTTATATACTGTTGTGTATATTTCATTGAGCCTTTCTTTGTATAGTGATTATTACTATGTCGCGTGCAGTCGAGTTTAAGACCTCAGTGGCACTAGCCTTGTGCGGACTAGATGTCACACCCAAGAAGTTACAGGAACTCGTCGGGCGCGAGAAACCCGCAGGCCAACATCACATGCGCTATACGCCCGGGGATCTGCGTGCGGCTCGATATCGTGCCAACAAGATTGATCCGGACAGCGCAAACCAGCTCCCCTTGACCACCCGGACCAAACCCATCCCATTGATGGTCTCTCGCATGACGAAAGGCGGTCCCGGCAAGACAACGATCTCAACCAATGTCGCCGTTGCCATGGCCATGATGGGGTATAGGGTACTCTGTCTAGACGTCGATCCCCAGGCTTCAATGTCTAATTTGCTGGGCGTCGACACCAGCTATGACTCGAAAATAACGCATATTGGCCATTACTTAATGCGTGCCGAAAAATCGCCCGACAAAGATCTGAAGGACGCCATCACCCCTATTTACGCAGGCGGTTTCCTCGACTTGATCCCTGCGGACATCACTCTGGCTGAAACCGACGCCAGCATGGTGACGGTAATGGCCTCCCATGCTCGTGCCGATCTGTTCCTGACACGAAATAGAGACTATCTCGCTGCTCACTATGACGTAATCGTCGTCGACACCGCTCCGGGCACCACGCCGATCGGACTGGCCTTCACCTACGCGGCCAAGGCTAGCGGCAAAGTGCTGACGGTCGTAGAGCCCGAAGGGGGTGCCTGCGAGCCCTCGACTTGCTAGCCTCCAACTTGGCCGAGATACAGACTGTCACCGGCGCGACGATCGGCATGGAAGTCGTGATCAACAAGTACCACCCTTCTCTGAAGCACGTCAGGGAATCCATGGGCTTCCTGTACTCAAAATACGGATCAATGCTCAACGACTCGATCGTTCCACAGTACTCGGGGTTCGGCCGGCAAATGGATGCTGATACCCGTACCGCTCACCCCCTGATGGAAGCTGAGCCCCTCGTCAGTGGGTGCGACCGCGATCATCGATGTTACCAAGGGTTTGATCAGGTCTTTCGGCATTCATCTGCCCGGCCTTGCGGCGGAAATATGAGCGGCAATACACGGAAGCCCCCAAACTATCTGGTCTGGTCAAGGCTGGCATTATCACGCCAGGAGCTGGATACGACGACACTTCTAGGCGCCAGCAAACGCACGAAGAGGAAACCGCTAACCCGTCAATACCTGAGCCCATCGCACCTGATTCTGGGCGTAATTTCAGGAAGATTCCGGTCGCCCTAATCGACGAAAACGTTTACGGCCCTCGCGTGGTCTACACGCACGACATGATCCTGAATCGCGCGGAGGAGCTGAGGACACAGGGTCAGCACGATCCAATCCACCTGATCCCTAACCCGGACACCCCTGGCCGTTACATCATCGCTGATGGCTGGACACGCGTCCAAGCATGCATCCAGCACGGGGTGTTGGATGAGTTGCTGGCCGAAATCCACCCCCATCTGAACCCAGAACAAGCAGGCTGGTTCGGCTATCAGCAGAACGAGGGGCGCAACCAGCATACCGATTATGATCGTGCCATGTTTTTCCTGAAGATGATTGATAACGGGGAAACAGCAACCGAAATTGCCCGAAAGGCCAATCTCTCAAAGACAGCCATGTCCTTCTTCATGGCATTTCGAGACTTGCCTGAAGACCTACTACTTATAGTGCGCGAGCACCCCGTCAAATTCGGTTCCACTGCGGCTTACTATCTATCCAAGCTCTATAAGCATGCCGGCGCCAAGAAGGCCGTTGCCATCGCACTGCGATTCTCCGAAGGTGAGCACCCCATCCGTTGGCTCGTCAATCAAGTCCAGAGCATCACCACCCCATTGACAAGCAAACAGGCCACCACCAAGAAGACCATTCGCTACGCCAATGGTTATTTCAAAGAGCGCGTCGACGGGTTTGAATTGGTAATCAGCGTTCCAGAAGACAAACGCGAAGCCTTCTCCACCGCTCTTGAAGCGCTTCTGGATACAGTGGCGATGCCGATCAAGACCGGCCTCGCCCCAGCAACACCGGATCACGATGCCGATCAAGACTAGACCGTATGTTGGCCACGTGTTTAGACGTCTAAACACGTTGTCGACATCGACTCAATGCTCCGACCTCTTTCCCGCAGTGTTTAGACGTCTAAACACATCCCGCCCGGTTTTACATTTTCAATGCTTGGTGAGATGGCGGACATGAGGTTTGTATTCACCACCTACCGAACGAAGGCCCGCGATGAGCGGGCCTTCGGCTTTTATGGCCTCGGATTGTTTGAGGATTGCAGCCATGACCTAACGACCGACCTCTAGAAAGACGAATGCCCAGAAGGTGCGAACTTCTGGGCATTCAATGATCCGTATTTGCTACGGCTCAAACTCAAGTCACATCGTAGCAAATCACGGCCTCAATGCAAAGGGCGTTAAGCCCATTGTAGGAGATCTATTATGTCTACGATTTTGTGGGCAGAGCCCATCATTACCCATCGTCCAGCCATCGTCCGGGATTTTCTAAGAGACTTGGCCAAATCTGAATTGATGGTCGCTTTGCCTGAATCCGCGCAACGTGTTCTGTTCTATCTCGCGTCCCTGATCGAAAAGGATGGTTCCGACCGTCCCGTCACTCCAGCACGCGACACAATTGCGGCAAGGACTGGGCTCGGGGTGGCTTCAGTCTATCGCGCGCTATCTGCCCTTCAAATGAAAGGCCATATTCAGCGATCTGGACAAATATTGGAAGGATCTGGATATCAGACGCGATTCGGGAATTCTCCAATATTTCTTGGCCAGACAATTTTGTTGCTATTCAGAAAGCATTTGATTTCTCACAACACACCACGGACCTCGGCGGTGCCTGCCCCTAACCCCGAGCCGTCTATCACAGCGATAGACACATATAGGAATACCGTTGTTGTTAAAGAACAGAGCAAGAGTGCTCTTGGGCACGAGCCAAAAATCCCTACGGACCTGCGCTGGCTGGTTACAGATTGTGGGTTGAACAGCCATGACGTCGTTGGTTTATTGTCGATCGCAAAACGGCATGGCAAGCGGCTCCAGGACGTGCTGTTCGTGAAGGACCAACAGATCCGATCTGGTTCTATACGGAATCTTTGGGGTTGGTTGGCCAGCTTGCTCTCAAGCACTTTGACAGATTACGCATGGATGGCACGCAGCAAGATACGGGATGCCGAAAAGGTCAACGAGGAGAACAAGAAGGCTAACGAGGTCGACACACTGCGTGTATCCATGGCGGGCAAGCGCTTCGAGGCTGCCGACGGCACTGTCTACGAGATTGATGGGAATGGCATTTTCTGCTTTGTACGTCGCCCTGGAGGGCGATCAGGAGCCGCACCGATCCACCACCTGCTCAACGAGTTAAGGCAGTTCCTGGAAGGGTAGGCGACTATGAAAACCAATTATGAAAACCAATCTTGCGGATGGAAATCGCCAGCCTTCATTCCTTGGTTGATGTCAGCGCCGCCCCCAAAGAAAAGCCCGCCGAAGCGGGCCATTCAGGGTGGGGCGGGTAATCAAGCGCGCAGCGCGCCGTTGTCAACGTGTTTGGCCACGCGGTAATGCTCACGCCGCCGACCATACTTGCGATAAAGGTAGAAGGCGAAACCGCAGGCGATCAGAGCTGGCACCGTAAAGGCGCCGTAGAACACCAGCAGCATCTGCATGGATTCGCTCATTTCTCACCTCCGTCAAAGCAGTCTGCACACGCCAATAGTATGTGCGCGATAACCTGCATTAGTAAATACCACGCGATGGCGATCACCATCATCGTGGGGCCGTCGACCACCTGGCTTGCCTTGTTACCGAACAACAGCAGCATCCCGGCCGTGCCCAGGTAGGAGAGCTTTTTCAGCTCGTCTGCCAGGGACAGAATCAGGCGCTTCGCTGCCTCGCTTTTCTTTTCTTCCTTCATGCGAAGATCTCCATGGAAACGCCAAGGGAAATCCCGCACCCGAAGGGCGAAACCCCTCCAGGCTGGTTGATAAACAGGCCCCAAGGCCTGGGTTAGAACTAATAGGCATCGCTCGGTCGAATCCGATCACCTTTGACGATGACCTCGCGATAGATCTTGGCCACAGATATGGCAGCAACCATGCCCGACTTTCCGAGCACGTCCTCATACTCCAGATCGGACATGTAGCCGACTGACCAGGCGCGGTAGGCCTCGGCAATCGCCCTGCATTGACGCTTGTAGGCATCGAAATCGAATGCCGCGCCTTCTGACGAGTGATAGCCCATACTGACCATGAAACCTCCATTGAAAACGCCCGGACAGAGGCGCCGCCCGAGGCGACACCTTACCGAGCCATAGGCCTCTTCCCGTGTCACCACGGTCAGACGCTCCAGCCGGTTGTGTAATGCCACGACGTCATCCAGCAAGCTGTAGCCGATGTCCGCCAGGAGCGGGTTGTCGGCACGACTGAGATCTAGCACGTCCTGCTGCAACAGATTCGCCGCCTGGGTGGCCTTGTCGAGCCGTTCCTGATCCTGTTTCGTCAACATAGTCATCTCCTTGTTGTCGTAGAAAAGAAGCCCCGGGCGCGCCTTATGGGCGCGATCGGGGCAGGGCCGGGTTAGGCCACCAACTGCCTGGCCAGTGCCACTTCAATGGAATCACCCGACTGGTTCAGCACATCCAGCCCCGATTCCGGCATGTCGCCGGAAGTCGATTGAGCCACGGCGATTTTCTTCGCCATCAGCTCAAGACAGGCCATCTGCGCCGTCCCCTCGTAGCCCAGGAAGACCACGTCCACCGGCTGCTTCTGGCCGATTCGCCAGGAACGGCGGGCGGCCTGCTGCAAGGTGTAGACGTTGTACCCGGACTGGAGGAAAACGATGGTCGGAAACTCCAGTAGGTCGAGACCGGTTTTCACCAGCTCGGGGTTGGTGATCAGCACGTCGATGCCACGATCGACCTGGTCAGCGACCCAGTCTTCCCGCTTCTCGGCGGCCACGCTGGCGCTCAGTGTCGCCACCTTGAGGCCTTCCGACGCCAGGAGCGTCTTCAGCCGCGCGGTGGTGTCACGGGTGCCCGTGTAGACCGTGTAGACGAGCACCTTTCGGCCCTGCGCCTTCTCGGCTTTCACGCGCTCGATGAGCAGTTGCTCTTTCGGGCTAACCTCCGTCTCACCGAACAGCACCGGCACGTGGGCCAGGACTCTGTTGCGGTGATGCGGGTGAACCACGTGTTCCGCTCGGAACGCGCAATCCGGCCAGGCCAATAGGGCATTGAGCACCACCCCCAACAGGCTGTGATCCCCGGCCCGCAGGGCGTCTTTCAACGCCTGTTTCAACGCGCCTTCCAGCTTCTGATACCAATCACTCTGCACCGGAGCCATCTTGACGCCCTCGAAGTGTTCCTCGTAGGGCGGTAGGACATTGCCACCGATCTGCTTGAGCTTCAAAAACGCTGAAATGGGCACCACATAGCGCATGATGCCGTTCGGCCCGAAACCAGGCCCCTTGGCCGCGCGGTGTACGGTCTGTCGACCGCGCGCCGTGCGATGGGACCGCGTTTCGTCGTCACTTTTGGACTTGTAGATGTCCTGATGACACCATGAGCTCGCAAGAAGCCCATGGACGCCGGCCCGAGCGAGCCGCGCCGTGAGTAGCCGAAGCCATCCTCCATCATCGCCTTGGGATTCAGCCGCCAAAGCAGATAGAAGAGATCATCGGCATAACCGCCCATCAGCGTTCCGGTCAGGAGCAGCGTTTTACTGCATTTCCTGGCCAGCACACCGAAGGCCTGGCCCTGGGCGCTACCCTCGTTCTTGTACTCGTGACCTTCGTCGACGATGAGCAAGCCAAAGTAGCCCTGGGGCAGATAGCGCTTGATGTACTCGGTCGGCTGGTAGCCGCCTTGTCCAAAGCTGAACTCGGAGTTGGCCATGGCCCGCTCCATCCGGGTTGCCTGCCGGTCGCTGAAGAACAGATCGCCGTCCTCGTCCATCAGATTGATGAACTCGTAGACGTTGTCCTCCAGCATGTCACCCAGCATGTTGGCGCCAAAGGCATCCAGCAAACGGCGCGCGGTTTTCGCGCCGATCGTCGGCAACTGCTGCATCGCCGAAAGCACCATCTCGTCCCGCGTTTGCGCCGAGGCCTGCGGACGGGTCAAGGTCCATAAGGCTCCGTGGCAATGCGGGCAGAAACGCCGCTCCTTGGCCAGATAAAACTCGGCCAAGGTGGGGGTCAAGGGCTTGTCGTCCCCATCGGTGATCCAGGTGTGACAGCTTGGGCAGACCGCGACCTTCGACCCTTCCGGAATCGTCGACTCGCCGTCTTGCTCCTGCACCAGGACACGCTTGAGATTGAACGCCGGCTTCCAGTGGTAGCCCATGCGCATCCGCACCCGACCCATCACGAAGAACTCGGGATGGATGGGCGCAGCGCGCATCTGGCGTAGCGTCAGGAGCTTCTTGAGCGTGTCAGGGCCATTCAGCACCCAGACCCGCGCATTCGGCACCGTCTGCTTGATTTCCCGCCGCCACTTGTAGACCAGGTGGGGAGGGCAGATCACCAGACTGCGCTGATAGCCTTCAGCATGGGCAACCGCAGCGGCCGCGATGGCCATCATGGTTTTGCCCGTCCCCATCTCGGCGTTGATGATCGCGGCCGGATCGTTCTCATCGAAGAGCAGAGCGCAGACAGCTTGTACCACCTCACGCTGGGCAGGGAAGGGCGCCCGGGTAAGGGCATCCATCACCGCCTCGCGCCGCGCATCCGGGATACCGGAATAGACGGGCGGGTTCTGCCTGCGCACGGCGTCGAGCAAGCCCGAGCCGAACGATGCAACGAACGCCGATAACGACAACACCCCAGGCTCGGCGAGCGGCGCGATGTCGCCATCAAATCGCTCTTCCGGCGCCTGGATGCCCTCGTTGGTTCGCTGATAGTAGGCGGATACCGCTTCTTCCTTGGTGCGTGGAAGAAAGTAGAGATCCACCTCGATACGCGGCGCCGATCCCGATAGGCCCGATAGTCCGGCGTGCAACTCGGCCAGTTCGTCGATGGAGACGGAACCCCATTCGTCGTACTGCAGGCCGGTCACATAGCCGAAACCGATCTTGTCCTCGGCGTTGTACTCGGTCAGCCACCGGTGGCTGAGCCGAAGGCGTCGAAGAGTTTGCAGATGACCCATTGTTCCGGGGCACCCTCGGGCTTGGGATGCCGGGCGATGAACGCCAGGATGTCCGCGTGCAGCTTGTTATGGTCGCCTACCGGTTGGGTGGACGTGGTGACATGTAACGTGTGATGTTCAACTTGCATGGTGATCTCCAAGAAAACGCGGAGACACCATGCCCCTTGCTGGGACATGACATCCCCGCAAGGGTGGGTTTAAAAGAGGTACTACGTCGGCCGGAAAGCCGAGAAATCAACGATGCCGTAGGTTTCCGGGCTATCCGATCCCACGGGCACCATACCGACCAGGACGAGTCCTTTCGGCAACTTCACATGGACCTGGCGCACCTCGATGGTCTCGATGACATCCATTGGATCAACGAATCCAAGCGGCTTCATCTCTTCCGCGATCACGCGCAAGTCGTCTATGTAATCGACTTCATACGACATCACAAAATCGTATGGTCGCCTTTGTAAACCAAGCCGCCTTTGCGGCTTCTGGCCTTGCGCCCGTCCCCAGGCGCCACGATTGCTTATCTGATTCATACCTCGCTCCATGAGTGAATGCGCAGATCAGGCCGCGAGCGGCACCTGCGAAATGGCCTGGAAGTGAGCATCGCTCGACCGCGTCTGGCCTCAGATCGGCGTTGCACCAGCCGAAATGGCCTGGGTGAAGCTTCCCAGTCGTTACCGAGGCCTGGATCGGCCCCAAGGTTGGCCAGGTCACCGTGGACGAGTTTTGTGGACTCAAATCCTTGATGACGGCATCGCCCAGGTACTCAAGCACCGGCCCCATCCAGGCATCGATCAGCGGCACCGGAGAGATGCGCTGGATCATGGCCCAGACGGAGTCCAGATGCTCCGGCCCATCGCCCCGGGTCAGCACCAGGCGCGCCGTTGGCCGTGTCCGGGTCGATCACCAGGCTGTCGTAGATGAAGACATGCGACACCGGGCCGAAGAGCGACTTCTTGGGCAACTTGCCGGCCAGCTTGGTAAGCCGCGCAGCATCGCCGATGTAGGCCACGCCGCGCGGATCGTCCGCCGCCGGCATCGCCGGATGCAGGGGCACCACCCCACCACACCGTCTGGCCACACGAGGTGGCGCTCGACGGGTTTCAGGGTGATGTGGGCGACGCCGCCTGGAAGTCACCGGCAGGAGAACGCCGCCAGCAGTTGCTGGATGGCGGTATC
>JADJCP010000010.1 GCA_016703155.1 Hydrogenophilales bacterium | reverse complement strand
GCTATACCGACACCGAATCCATGTTGCGCGCAGTACACCAGCAGATCGCCAGCCTGGACGACGGCTCCGGCGTCCTGGTGATGACCGACATCTATGGCGCCACACCCAGCAATACCGCCTGCAAGCTGGTCAAGGCAGGGCACGTCGACGTGGTCTCGGGGGTGAATCTACCCATGCTTCTGAAGGCCCTGACGTATCGCTTGGAGCCCCTGGAGCAACTCGCCGAGCGCATCGCCAACGGCGGCCGCAACGGCATCTTCCGCGTCGAAGAGTGCAACTGCGATGCTGGAACGTGAAATCGAGATCATCAACAAACTGGGTCTGCACGCGCGCGCCTCGGCCAAGCTGACCCAGACCGCCGCCCGCTTTCAGTCGGAGGTCTGGCTGGCGCGCAGCGGGCGCCGGGTCAACGGCAAGAGCATCATGGGTGTCATGATGCTGGCCGCGCCCAAAGGCACCACCTTGAAGCTGGAGATCGACGGCCCCGATGAGGCCGAGGCCATGAGCGCCTTGGTCGAGCTGGTGACCGACAAATTTGGCGAAGGCGAATAAACCGGGATGGGGGTCAGTAGGGCTGAGGATTGGGATTCGCGTGTAAACTCAGTCCTCAGCCCTTTAACCACTCAGTCCTGAAGCAATGTCTTTCTCCCTGCACGGCATCGCGATCTCCGATGGCTACGCCATCGGTCGGGCGCAACTCTATTCCCATGATCGCCTGGAGGCGCCGCATTACCTGCTGCGCGCCGCGGATCTCGACGAGGAGGTGCAACGTTATGAAGCGGCGCTGACAACGGTACGCCAGGAATGCAGCCATCTGCGCGACCACCTGCCCGAGGGCACACCGCCCGAGCTGGCGGCATTCCTGGATCTGCATGGACTGTTTCTGGACGATTCGATGCTCGCCGAGGTGCCCAAGCGGCTGATCCGCGAACAATCCTGCAATGCCGAGTGGGCTCTAGCCCAGCAGACCGAGTCCCTGCTGGCGCAATTTGAGAGCATCGAAGACGAATACCTGCGCGAGCGCCGGCATGACGTCAAGCAGGTCGCCGACCGTGTCCTGAAAGCCCTGCTCGGCCACCCGGGCCACGCCCCCCTGAAACCGGTCGAGGACGAACCCACCATCCTCGTGGCGCACGACCTGTCGCCCAGCGACATGGTGCTATTCAAACGCCATGCCTACGCCGGCTTCATCACCGACCTGGGCGGCGCCACCTCGCACAGCGCCATCCTGGCGCGCAGCCTGAACATCTCCTCAGTCATGGCGCTGCACAACGCGCGCGCCCTGATCCAGGAAGGCGACACCCTGATCGTCGACGGTGTCGCCGGCGTCGTGGTAGTGAACCCCGACGAGGCCATTCTCGACGAGTACCGTCTGCGCCAGCATCAGTGGCGCCTGGAACAGCAGAAGCTGCGGCGCCTGAAAAGCAGCCCGTCGTCGACGCTGGACGGCGTTTCCATTGAATTGCTGGCGAATATCGATCTGCCCCCGGACGTCCAGGAAGCCCTGGACGAGAATGCCGCCGGCATCGGCCTGTTCCGCAGCGAATTCCTGTTCCTGAACCGTGCCGACCAACCCTCCGAGGACGAGCAATTCGAGGCCTACCGGCATGTGGTCAAGGTCATGAAGGGCCGGCCGGTCGTGATCCGCACCCTGGACGCGGGCGCCGACAAATCGCTCGCCTGGCTACCGGTAAAAAGCGACAACCCGGCGCTTGGTCTGCGGGCGATACGCCTATGCCTGGCCGAACCGCAGGTCTTCACTACCCAGTTGCGCGCCATACTGCGTGCCAGTCATTACGGCACGACGAAAATCCTCCTGCCCATGCTGGCCAGCCTCACCGAACTGGATCAGGCCCTGGCCCTGATCGATGCGGCCAAGGCGGAACTGAAGGCGGAAAAGATCAAGTTCGACCCGACGACAGCCATCGGCGGCATGATCGAAATCCCGGCGGCGGCCCTGGCGGCGGAATGGTTCGCCAGAAAACTGGATTTCCTCTCGTTGGGTACCAATGACCTGATCCAGTACACCCTGGCCATCGATCGCACCGACGACGCCGTCGCCCACCTCTACGATCCCCTGAATCCCGGGGTCATCCAGTTAATCGCGCACACCCTCAAAGTGGGCAAGCGCCTGCATCGGCCTGTCTCGGTCTGCGGCGAAATGGCCGGTGACGCGCGCCTGACCCGCTTGCTGCTGGGTCTGGGGCTGCGCAGCTTCTCGATGCATCCCGCGCACATCCTCTCGGTGAAACAGCAGATCCTGCGCAGCCAGACGGATGCCCTGGAACCGATGGCCACGAAGCTGCTGCGTCTGGGCGATCCGGAGAAGATTCAGGCGCTGCTGGCGAAGATCAACGCCTGAGTAGTCCGAACTGGCCTACAGCTTGTAGCGTGCCCAGACCCGGTTGCCGGCGCCGGAATAAGCGACATCCATGCTGAGTTGGCGTACCAGGGCGATGCCACGCCCGTGGTACTGGCCCTTGTCGACATTTTCCGGGGCGCCGATGTCCGCGAGATAACGGTTGAAGTCAAAGCCTTGGCCACTGTCGGCGAGGGTGATGTCGAGCACGGCGATCTCGTCTTCCATATGCAGGTGCAGGATGATGTCGATCTGGCCGTGCTTCAGATTTGCAAGACGTTCCGCGCGCTGCGCCAGGTAGCTTTCAAAACCGCCCTCGGTGTCTTTCTTGGAAGAATCCAGACCGAGCAGGCCATGATCCAGGGCATTGTTGAACAACTCGGAAAGCACCAGGAACAGCACGCCCTGGTGTGCCTTCAATGCGCGTATCTGGTTGGTCAGGCCGAGTACCGCCGGGACGATATCGATTTCGCGCAATTCCTGCGCCGACCAGGCGAGTTCCAGGCGCCATTCCGATACCGGCCCCTGCTGGACGCTCTGCCTGGTGGCGACCGGCAAGCTTTTGCGTTCCTCCAGGGGCACGGCGACCACCGCAAAGGAGATGTCATCATGCCCGGGCTGGCCCCGCAGATAGGCATCGACATGGTCGCGTACGCCCTCCAGGCTGCGGCCCCGGGGCGTTTGCCGCAGGACGGCTTCGAGCATGGCCATGTCCAGGCGATTGCCGTGGCCGGTATCGATCTCGACCAGGCCGTCGGAATAGACGACCAGTTCGCCGGCCTGGTGGAAATGATAGGTTTCGGTGAGCGCCGAGAACATGCCGGGCGGCAAGACCCCGAGTGGCGGGTGTTTCGAGCACCAGCGCTTCTGGATAGCCCCCTCGGCATCGACGAATAGCGCGTCGGGCAGGCCGCCGTTCCAGATCTCCAGGGTGTGGTGATCGATATCCACGGCCGCGAGGATGGCCGCGACGAAGCGATCCGCGGGCATGATTGCCTTGAGTTTGCGGTTCAGTTCCTGAGCGATCGAGGTCAGTGGAAATCCCTTGACGACCATGCCGTAAAACACCTGTGTCAGCGGCAGGGCGCTCAACGCCGCCGCAAGGCCGTGCCCGGCGGCATCGGCAAGCATCAGGTAGAGCACGCCGTCCGGACCGCGCGTGGCGCACATCAGGTCGCCGCTGAACGTGGTGGCGGCGATGTTGAACCACTGCAACAGCGGGTCTTTCAAGCCATCGGCGTCGGCCAGCCGGTTGATGACGTGATAGCCCAGACGCGCCTGCTCCTCGGCCTCGTTGCGCCAGTCGAGCAACTCGATGGTTTGCTGGCGCACGGCGTCCTGCATCTCCAATACACGCGCATAGCCATTGATCTTGGCGCGCACCAGGGCGAGGTTGGCGGGCTTGGTGAGATAATCGTCGCCACCTTTTTCCAGGCCCTGAATAATGTCTTGGACGCTTTCCAGCGCCGAAAAGAAAATAATCGGCACCCACTTCTCGGCGGGCAGGGCGCGGATGTGCTCGACCGCGTTGATGCCGTCCATGCGCGGCATCATGATATCCATGAAGATCAGGTCGGGATGCTCGCTTTGGTAGCGCTCGATGGCTACCAGGCCATCTTCGGCGAAGATGGTTTCGTGGCCGAGCTTGCGCGCCACCACCTCAAGCTGCTTGGCGTTCGACGGTGTGTCGTCGACGACCAGGATCTTCAGGGGTTTGCCCATTACAGAATCATCTCGTCCGGCGTTACTTGATGGTGAACAGCCGCTGGAAGTTGGCGATTTCCAGAACCTGCTTGACGGTGCCCTGCAGCCCGGAAAGGGTGACGCTCTTGCCGCTGGCCTCGGCTTTCTCGCGCAGTAGCAGGAGCATGCCCAGGGCCGAGCTGTCGAGATAGTCGACCCGATTGAAATTGATCTCGATCGTGCGCGCGCCAGGATCGTTCAGCAAATTATCGTAAGCACCGCGAAAGTCACGGTGCGAGTTGAAATCGAAGCGACCCTCCAGGAAGAGCGTGGCATTCGCATCGGTGCGTGTTTCTCGAATCAGCATCTAGAACTCCATGGTGAAAATAGTGTTCGACTTTTCCAGTGTACCGCGTCAAGCCCGCTGGCTCAGCTGATCGACGATACGTCCGGCGATTCCGGCCAGTGGGAGCACTTCATGGACGGCGCCCAGTTCGACGGCGGCCTTGGGCATGCCATAGACGACGCATGTGGCGGCATCCTGAGCGATGGTGTAGGCGCCTGCCTGACGCATTCGCAGCATGCCCGCGGCACCATCCTTGCCCATGCCGGTGAGGATCACACCGAGACCATTGGCGCCCAGAATCCGCGCCGCGCTGTCGAACAGGACATCGACCGAGGGCCGGTGCCGGCTCACCGGGTCCGCTTGGGACAGCGCAGTGTAGTAGTCCGCCCCGCTCTTGCAAATCAGCAAATGCGAGTGGCCCGGGGCAATGTAGGCGTGGCCGGGTAGCACACGCTCGTTGTGCCCGGCCTCCCTGACCTGCATGGCGGACAGGCCATTCAGGCGCGCCGCGAAGGATGCCGTGAACGATTCCGGCATATGCTGGGTGATCATGATCGCCGGTGAGTCCGCCGGCATGCGCGTCAGGACGGCTTTCAAGGCCTCGGTGCCGCCCGTCGACGAACCGATGAAGACCACCCTCTCGGTGCCGTGCATGAACTTCCCGGTAACCCGAATCGGCGCCGGGGCGCTCGTCTGCGCGCCACCGGGCAGGTGCCTGACTCTGGCCCGCGCGGCGTTGCGTATCTTGTCGGCGACATCGTCGACCAACTCGCCCAGCCCCTCTTTGACGCCCAGCCTGGGCTTGGCGATGTAATCGACGGCGCCCAGCTCCAGGGCACGCAGAGCCACGTCCGAACCCTGCTCGGTCAAGGTCGAAAGCATGACCACCGGCGTTGGACGCAAACGCATGAGCTTTTCCAGGAAATCGAGGCCGTTCATGCGCGGCATCTCGACATCCAGGGTGAGCACATCCGGATTCAACTGCTTGATCATCTCGCGTGCGACGATGGGGTCGGGGGCCACGCCAACCACCTCCATGTCGGCCTGGCTGTTGACGATCTCGCTCATGACACTACGGATGAGCGCCGAGTCGTCGATGATGAGTACCTTGATCTTGGCCATGAAGGATCTCAATCAGAAAAACAATTCCACGTCGCCGGACACTTCCGACTTCTTCAGACGCGAACCTTATTCCTCTTCACGCTGGACGATGGTGTTGTTGTGGACCTGCTTGAGTTTTTTCACCAGGACCCGGCCGCTGCTCGGGAAGTAATAGACCTTGCGCGGATAGATATCGCGCAAGTCCTGGGCGACGACCCGGATGCGTTCGGCATCGAGATATTCGAGCACGAAATCGCTGTTGCGCTCGCCGACATTGTGCATGGTGAAGCCACGCATCACCGCGCCGCCACCGAAGACCTTGGCTTCCAGCCGGGTACGCGACGCGCCCATCTTGATCAACTGATTGAGCAGCACTTCCATGGCATAGCCGCCGTAGCGCGCCGACTCGGAAAGCGGGTTGTGCGGATCGCCTTCCGGCAACATGAAGTGGTTCATGCCGCCGATACCGCTCTTGGGATCGCGAATGCAGGCCGACACGCAGGAGCCTAGCACGGTCACCAGCAGCATGTCGCGGCCGGTGACGTAATACTCGCCGGGCAGGATCTTCGCCGCTTCGGTCTGAAAGGCCCGGTCGAAATAATGATTGGGGGCGAGGACTTCCTCGATGCCGCCCATGGTCATTTGCGGGGCCTCGCTGGCGCGACTTCGATGTGCTCGTAGACCGTCTGTCCGCGCAGGTGGAACAGGTCGGTGGCGTGGTACAGGGCCTCGGAATGGCCGACGAAGAGCAGGCCGTCCTTTTTCAGGAGCGGCTTCATGCGCGACAGTAACTTGTGCTGGGTCGGCTTGTCGAAGTAGATCATGACGTTGCGGCAGAAGATGCCGTCGACAGGCTGGCGGATGGGCCAGCTGGGCGCCAGCAGATTCAACTGGAAAAAGCGCACCATGGCGCGCAATTCGGGGCGTACCTTGACGAAGCCGGCGCGCTCGCCCGTGCCTTTGAGGAAAAAGCGGCGCTGTTGCTCGGCGCTGAGCTTCTTCATGCGTTCCACGGGATAAACGCCGTCTTCCGCCTTCTTGATGACGTTGGTATCCAGGTCCGAGGCGATGATCTGCACCGGCGCATTGAAGCCGCCGAAGGCCTCGACGGCGGTCATGGCCATGGTGTAGGGCTCCTCGCCGGTCGAGGCCGCCGAGCTCCAGAGGACGATGGGACGATCCTGACGCGTCTTCAGAAACTCCTTGAGTATCGTGAAATGATGGTTTTCCCGGAAGAAGTCGGTGAGATTGGTGGTCAGCGAATTGACGAAGGCCTCCCATTCTTCTTCATGGCCAGCGTTCAGGAAGCTCAGGTAGTCCTTGAACGTCTTCAGACCGGTGGCGCGCAAACGCCGCGCCAGACGGCTGTAGACCATGTCTTCCTTGGCCTCGGTCAGGGCAATGCCGGCATGGTCATAGATCAGCTTGCGCACCTCTTCGAAGTCGCGATGCGAAAAATGAAACTCACGGTCGGCGCGCAGGGCTTCGCTCATGGCGCGGCCTCAAAACTCTTCCCATTCGTCATCGCTGGGCTGAACTGGCTTGGGCAGACGTTCCTTGCGCGCCGGCGCGGGGATGCGCGCCGCCATCCGCGCCACCGGGGCCGCCAGGCGACCGCCGCCCGCCGAGGTGCGGAACACCGATACCGCCTGTACCAGACTGCCCGCCTGATCCTGTAGCGACTCGGCGGCGGCCGCCGCTTCTTCCACCAGCGCCGCATTCTGCTGCGTCATCTCGTCCATCTGCGTCACGGCGGCATTCACTTGCTCGATGCCCTGGCTCTGTTCCACCGACGCCGAGGTGATCTCGCCCATGATGTCGGTGACCCGCTTCACGGCGTCGACGATCTCCTGCATGGTCTTGCCGGCGCTTTCCACCAGCTTGTAGCCGTCGCTGACCTTGTCGACGCTGTCGGAGATGAGGCCCTTGATCTCCTTGGCGGCGGCGGCGGAGCGTTGCGCGAGGTTGCGCACTTCACCGGCGACGACAGCGAAGCCCCGGCCCTGTTCGCCGGCGCGGGCGGCCTCAACGGCGGCATTCAGGGCGAGGATGTTGGTCTGGAAGGCGATGCCGTCAATCACTGAAATAATGTCGGCGATCTTCTTCGAGGAGTCGGAGATGGCGCCCATGGTGTGCACCACCTGGCCAACCACGTCGCCGCCCTTGATGGCGATGTCCGAGGCGCCCTTGGCAAGTTGGTTGGCTTGCCGTGAATTGTCGGCGTTCTGCTTCACCGTGCTGGTCAGTTCGTCCATGGAACTGGCGGTTTCTTCCAGGCTGGAGGCCTGCGATTCCGTCCGGCTCGACAGGTCGGCGTTGCCCGAGGCAATCTCCTGGCTAAAATCGCCCGCCGCCGCCGCCGCCACCAGAGACGACACCTCTTGTTCGACGGCGACTTCGGCGGTGCGATCAATCCACTGACTGACCCGGCCCAGTAGCTTGCCTTGAGCGTCATTGATCGGCCGGGCCGCAAGGCGCAAATGATGGCCCTTGAACAGGAAATCGACGGTTTCGGCGGAATGAATAGCATGGTCTAGCTTGGCCGAAGCCTCACGATCATCGAAAAAGGCAGAGAGCCGCGTACCCAGCAAGGCTTCCGGATTAAAACCGTTTCCGCCAATCGAGGCCAGCAAGGCCTTGGCCGAGGGTGTCATATGACCCAAGACACCGTCGACATCGGAGATCGTCAGGCACGCAGTCGAGCTGTCCATGGCAACCTTGAGCTGTGTTGCCAGGCGCACCTGGCGCTGCGACTCTGCCAGGTCGAAGCCCAGTTTTATAAACATCGATTTGAAGGCATCCACAGCCTCGCCAACCTCGTCTTTACGATCGCGCGTCACCACAAGATCAAAGCGGCCCTGCGATACAAAACGCAGATGCTCGGACAGCCGATGCAACGGCGAGTGGATAGCCGTAGCGGCCTGTAAGGTGAATACCAGCCCGGCCAGGACACCTATCGCAAGCGCGCCAAAACCTGCCAGCGCGTAGCCGTTGACCGCCAGGACGACAGCGATCAGGGCGGCCAGGGCCATCCAGGCAAATACGCCGAGGAGTCGCTTGCTGATACTCATATCGTTCCAGGCGCGGCTCAAGTAGGCCAGGCCGCTGGTGCCGACCACCCCACCTTCGAGGATCGCCAAACCCTGCGCCTGTCCATTCTTGAACTGGCGATAGACCTGCTCAACCTTGTCTACGGCAACCCGATCCGGCTTGCCGCGTACCGACAAATAGCCGGCAAGCTGGCCGTTTTCCCAGATCGGCGTGGCGTTGGCCAGCACCCAATAGTGATCGCCGTTCTTGCAGCGATTCTTGACGTAGCCGGTCCAGGGCTTGCCGGCCTGCAAGGTATCCCATAAATCCTTGAAAGCCTCGGCGGGCATGTCGGGATGCCGGACGATGTTGTGCGGCGCGCCGATAAGTTCGGACTCCGTGAAGCCGCTGATCTCCAGAAAGTACGGATTGACATAGGTGATCAGGCCCCGGGCATCGGTACGCGAAACAATGAACTCGCCGTCGCGCATGACCTGTTCGACATTGGTTACGGGCATGTTGGTACGCATGATTCAGGTCCTTTCATCGCTGAGACAAGATTTCATCAGGCCGAGCGGGGTTAAAACTCTTGCCATTCGTCATCTGCCTGGCTGGTTCGTTTCGGTGCGCCCCAGACGGCGGGCCGGTTCTGTTTTTGGCCGATCGCGCATGCTGCGGATCAGCGCCACGGTTTTTTCGGAGAGCGGTGTGAAGGTGTCGTGCAACAAGGCTTTCGCGCCGTCCTTGTCGCCCTCCTGGGCCTTCCGTGCAACATCCGCGGCGCAGCGATGGAAGCGTCCGTGATGCTCTTTCAATTGGCCATACTCGGGCATGGCGCTATGCTCGCGCCCCGGGCCATAAATCCACTTGCCAAGGGCGCAGACGTTATCCTTGGCAATGTCCTTGGGTTGCAGCTTGCGCGCCTCCTGTTCGCTCGCCAGGGCGACGCGCAGCTTCTTCTTCCAATCCTGATGCGCCAGGATCATGGCATCGAAATCGGCGCCTGCCATCGGCAATAACCGGGTCGGCGCTTGACCCAGGCTACCCGGCGCCATGAGCTGGCGGGCGGGCTTGCCGCCGCCCGCCGAGGTGCGGAACACCGATACCGCCTGTACCAGACTGCCCGCCTGATCCTGCAGCGACTCGGCGGCGGCCGCCGCTTCTTCCACCAGCGCCGCGTTCTGCTGCGTCATCTCGTCCATCTGCGTCACGGCGGCATTCACTTGCTCGATGCCCTGGCTCTGTTCCACCGACGCCGAGGTGATCTCGCCCATGATGTCGGTGACCCGCTTCACGGCGTCGACGATCTCCTGCATGGTCTTGCCGGCGCTTTCCACCAGCCTGTAGCCGTCACTGACCTTGTCGACGCTGTCGGAGATCAGGCCCTTGATCTCCTTGGCGGCGGCGGCGGAGCGCTGCGCCAGGTTGCGTACTTCGCCAGCCACCACGGCGAAGCCCCGACCTTGTTCACCGGCTCGGGCGGCTTCGACGGCGGCGTTCAGGGCGAGGATGTTGGTCTGGAAGGCGAGGCCGTCAATGACAGAGATAATGTCCACGATCTTCTTCGAGCTTTCGCTGATGGAGGACATGGTGTGTACGACCTGGCCCACCACTTCGCCGCCCTTGATGGCGATGTCCGAGGCGCCCTTGGCAAGTTGGTTGGCTTGCCGTGAATTGTCGGCGTTCTGCTTCACCGTGCTGGTCAGTTCGTCCATGGAACTGGCGGTTTCTTCCAGGCTGGAGGCCTGCGATTCCGTCCGGCTCGACAGGTCGGCGTTGCCCGAGGCAATCTCGCGCGCCGCCGTGTTGATGGCATCGGTCGCTTCGCGGATCTGGCCGATGATGTCCTGCAAATTGGTGACCGTGGCGTTGGTGTCATCCTTGAGTTCGGCGAACAGGCCCTGGTAGTCGCCTTGCATCAGCCGGGTGAGATCGCCTATCGAGAGCGCCTTGAGCACCTCGCCAACATCCTTGATACCGCGTTCCGAGGTCTCCACCAGATTGTTGATGCCTTCCGAAAGCTTCAGGAAGAAACCTTCCTTGTCGCTCAGGGCGATGCGTCGCGAGAAGTCGCCCTGGGCGGCGGCTTCGACCAGACCGGAGACTTCATTCTCCACGGCGATTTCTTCGGTCCGGTCGCCCCACTCGACGACCGAGCCCAGGCGTTCGCCCTTATCGTTGATGACTGGGTTGGCGATGACCGTCATGGTCCGTCCGCCGATATGCAGGGTGCTCTTGTAGGTCGAGGTGAAACTGGCGAGTAGCTGTGCCTGGTGCGACGGCGCCTTGTGGAAGCCATCGATATTCGCGCCCAGCAGACAGCTGGCATCGAAACCCGGTAACTGTTCCCGGATGTGCGCCTCGGCGTTACGGAACAATGCCTCCACCGACTTGTTCATGTAAATGATATTGCGCTCGGTATCGGCCACCATGACACTGGCCGAGACGTTGTCCAGGGCCACTTTCAATCGCAGGCTTTCGGCCGCGAGACGGCGGGTTTCGGTGACATCCTCCTTGAGCCTGATTTGCATGCCGTCGAGCGCTCGCATCAGCTTGCCGATCTCGTTGTCCTCCTCGACCCGAATCTGGTTGTCGAATTGTCCCTGGGCAATCCGTTGAAAAACCGCAATGCAGGTATCGAGTGGTTTGACGATGGCATTGACCAGCGATCTGCCTAGCCAGGTGGCGGTGGCGATACCCGCCAGGATGACGATGATGAATACCGGCAACAAGACGTTGTAAAGGGTTTGGGAATCCTGGTAGGCCTGCTGCGCCTTGTCGACGAACAGCTTGTTGAGGCCGTCTATGCTTTGCTTGAGCGCCGGATACAAACGCTGCACATGGTCGGTATCGACCTGCATGGCGATATGGGCTTCATCCTTTTTCAGATGAGTAATGGCCAGGGCCAAGCCTTCCTTGACGAAGCGGCCACGGGCCTCGCCGAACTGCTTGGCGATGGCGCGCTCGTCCGGGTCGAGGTCGTGTTTGCTGAAAATCTCCCATAGTCTGGTGATCTCGGCGATATTCGCCTCGGCCTCGGCGACCTTCTTCTGCACCCGTTCGGGCGTCGGATCGATGATGGACTCTTCGAGTAGCAGGCGGTTACGCAGAATCAGTCGGTCGATCTGGGAAATCTGGTGAATACCCAGCGTGCGGTTCTCGTAGACCATGCGCAGGTCTTCGTTGGCGCGATACATCCAGATCAATCCCAAGGTGCCGACGACCAGTAGCAATATCGACAACATGGCGATAACACCGGTCAGCCTGGCCTTGATCGATTTGTTCTTGTTCATGTGAGCTTCCTTGATTCGGTTGTGCCTGGCCCCGCTCAGGCGGCCTCGTCCATCAGCGCCATTTCCTGGCTGGACATGAGCGATTCGATATCGACGACGATGATCATGCGATCATCCAGCGTACCCAGACCGAGGATGTAGCGGGTATCCAGGATGGAGCCGAATTCGGGCGCGGCGCGCATGTTCTCGTTATCCAGCTGGATGACATCGGAGACACCATCGACCACGGCGCCGACGACCCGCTTGCCAATGTTGAGGATGATGACCACGGTGAACTGGTCATAGCTTGGCTCGCCCAGGTTGAACTTGATGCGCAGATCGATGATCGGCACGATGACGCCGCGCAGGTTGATCACCCCCTTGATGAACGGCGGCGCGTTGGCGATACGCGTCGGGGCCTCGTAGCCGCGGATTTCCTGGACCTTGAGGATGTCGATGCCATATTCCTCCTTGCCCAGGGTGAAGGTGAGATATTCGCCGGAACTGACGATGCCGGTGCCGGTATCCAGTGTTTCCATCGCGCTTCCTTTTTCTATACGTGTCTGATCAGGCCGCCAGGCGGCGCGGGTTGGTGTTGGCCAGGCCCATGCGGGTGACCGCGGTGACATCCAGGATCATGGCGACGCTGCCGTCGCCCATGATGGTGGCGCCCGAGGTGCCGGGGACCTTGCGGTAATTGGCCTCCAGGCTCTTGATCACCACCTGGTGCTGGCCGAGCAGTTCATCGACGAACAGCGCGGCCTTGCCGGCCTCCGCCTCGACCACGACGAAGATGCCTTTTTCCAGATCGTGGCACGGTGTGCCGCCGAAGACATCGGACAGCGGGATGATCGGCAGGTACTCGCCACGGATATGCACGACCTGTGAATCGCCGGCTACCGACTTGATGTCTTCCTTGCGCGGCTGGAGGGATTCGATGATGGCGGTCAAGGGCACGATGAAGGTCTCGCCATCGACGCCCACCGACATGCCGTCGAGAATCGCCAAGGTCAGCGGCAGACGTATGATGGTGCGGGTGCCGTTGCCCAGGCTGGATTCCAGCTCGACGCGCCCGCCCAAGCCTTCGATATTTTTCTTCACCACGTCCATGCCGACGCCCCGGCCCGAGACATCGGTGACCACATCCGCCGTGGAGAATCCAGGCGCGAAGATCAGCAGCCAGACTTCGGCGTCGCTCATGCCGTCATGCACATTCAGGCCGCGTTCGCGAGCCTTGGCGAGGAGGCGCTCGCGATTCAGTCCAGCGCCGTCGTCCATCACCTCGATGACGATGTTGCCGCCCTGGTGGCTGGCCTTGAGGGTCACCGTGCCCTTCGGCGACTTGCCGGCGGCAATGCGCTTTTCGGGGATCTCGATGCCGTGATCGAGGCTGTTGCGGATCAAATGGGTCAACGGGTCGGTGATCTTTTCGATCAGGCCCTTGTCGAGTTCGGTGCCTTCGCCGAAGGTCTTCAGTTCGACCTGCTTGCCGAGCTTGCCGGCCAGGTCACGAATCACCCTGGGGAAACGCGAGAAAACCATGCTCATCGGCAGCATGCGGATCGACATGACCGACTCCTGCAAGTCGCGGGTATTGCGCGCCAGAAGATCGATCCCGGAGAGGAGCTTCTCGGCCTCCACCGGATCGAGATAGCCAGCGGCATCGGCGATCATGGCCTGGGTGATGACCAGTTCGCCGACCAGATTGATCAGTTGATCGACCTTCTCGACGGAAACGCGGATGCTGGAAGTCTCGCTGCTGTTACCGACCACCACCTTGTCCGTGGTGCGCCGACCGGCACTCACACGTTCGATGGCTGGATCGTCGCTGACCCGACGTCCGGGCGAGCTGACAACGGGTACGCTAGCAGATTTTGCCGCGCCACTTTGCTGGGCATGCTCGCTGCCTGGCGCATCGGTAAACAAGCCAAATCCGTCGCCCTCGATGGTCGCCACGGCCACCGGGGCACCGGGCATGCCCTCGAAAAAACCGAAGCCGGCCTCGTCCGGCGCGGGGAGTTCTGCTGCCGGCAGCGGCTCGAAGAAGCCGTAAGCTTCATCCGCAACGGCAGGTTGTTCCGACTGCAGCGGCTCAAAAAAGCCGTAGGCCTCTGCCTCGACGACATCGTCAAGCAAGCGGACATTTTCCGGCTCGACATGGAACGAAAAAACATCCCGCAGGGCCGCATCGCTCTGCGTCGTCACCAAGCCCAGTTGCAGTCGCGGATCTTCGGCATCCGGCATATGCCGGGGCGTCACCCCGGCCAATTCCGCCAACGAGGCCAGCAGTGCCTCCAGAGAATCGGCGGCGGCGCCGGGCAACAGACATTCCAAGTGCAGCCGGCGCGGCGCGGCGGCGACCGGCGGTTTGGCCGCTGGCACCTCGGCGGGAGCGTCTTTAGCCAAGGCCGAGAGTCTGGTGCAGATCTCGGCGAGACGCTCGGGGTCCACTTCCGGCCCGCCTTGATGATGTTCCAGCTGGGCGCGCAGGACATCGCCCGCCGCCAGGAAGGCGTCGACCATCTCCGAACGCAAGGCCAATTCGGATTTTCGCAGCCGGTCCAGCAAGGTTTCCAGAATATGGGTCACCTCGGTCATGTCGGTGAACCCGAAGGTGCCGCTGCCGCCCTTGATCGAATGCGCCGCGCGGAAAATCGCGTTGAGTTCCTCGTTCGAGGGATGGTCGATATCCAACGCCAGCAACTGACTTTCCATGTTGGCCAGGTGCTCTCCGGTTTCTTCGAAGAACACTTGATAGAACTGGCTCATGTCGATGGTCATAGCACTCCCCTGACAGGCAACGGGACAGTCCAAACCGCCCGACCAGCCTGGATGTATTTCAGCCGATGACTTTCTTGACGACCTCGATCAGCTTTTGCGGATCGAACGGCTTCACCAGCCAGCCAGTCGCGCCGGCGGCGCGCCCGGCGGTCTTCATGGCATCCGACGATTCAGTCGTCAGCATGAGGATCGGCGTCGCCTTGTACTGCGGCAACAGGCGCAAACTTTTGATCAGGGTCAGGCCGTCCATGTTGGGCATGTTCTGATCGGTGAGCACCAGATTGACGCTCTTCTGCTTGGCCTTGTTCAAGCCATCGGCGCCATCCACGGCTTCGACGACCTCATAACCAGCGCTTTTCAGGGTGAACGACACCATCTGGCGGATGGAAGCGGAATCATCCACGGTCAGCACAGTTTTATTCATCATCACTTCCCTCAAAAAAGTTCGATATCGCCGGATTGCATATTCTTCTGTGCCACGGTGGCATCCCGGGAGACCGCCACATTCCCGACCGCCGTCGAGGCCGACGCCGCGCCCGGCGCCGTGCCGCTGGAAACGGGGAGGCCCATCATCAAATCACGCAGCTGCTCCACCCTGACACGAACCTGCTCGAGAATCTGGCTGGTGACGTCCTGGAACTGCAATGCGGTCACCGCGTTGTTGACCTCATGCGCGACCTGCTCGGCATGACCGTCGATCGCCATGGCGATGCTCCCCGTCCCCTGGTTCACCTTCTCCAGCTTCACCATGGTGTCTTGCACACGCTGCTTGGATTGCAGCGCGAAGTTCATGTCCATCGAAGCAACCGCCTGAATGTCACTCTGGGCATGCCTCAGGGAGTCGTGCACGCCGTCCATATGGCTGCGAATTTCGCTGCTGAATTGGTTGGTACGCTGCGACAGCGCGCGCACCTCGTCGGCCACGACGGCAAAGCCGCGCCCCGCCTCGCCGGCGCGCGCCGCTTCGATGGCGGCATTCAAGGCCAGCAGATTGGTTTGTTTTGAGATGGACTCGATCTCGCCGAGAATATTCAGTACCGAGGACACCTGGGTATTGATGGTATCCATGGTTTCGACCAGCCCGACCGCGGTCTTGCTGGTCCCGACGATGTTATCGACGAAGGACTCAAGGGTCTGCGAGGTTTCCGCGACGAAGGCATTGAAATTGATACCGCGCTGATCGCCCTTGCCTTGGATCGCATCGAGGATGGCGATGGCATGGTCGCGCTGTGCCTGGATATGCGCATTGATGTTGCTGAAACTGCTCAGTAACTTGCCGGTAGCCTCATGGAGCAGATCGCCGACTCGCGCCATCTCAGTGAGCGATGGCTGAGCCAGAGCCTGTCCCTCGGTTGAGAGCCGGTTGCGCAAGGCATCGAGCTCGGTCTGGTTGGCGTCCCGTTCCTGTTGGACGGCGATTTCCTCGTCCTCGGGGCCGCGCCGCCGGGCGAGAAAATACGCCGCCACGGCCAGACCGAGGACGGCCAGTACACGCCACACTGGCGCGCCGAACCAGGCAATGAGCCCAACGATGATGGTGGCGCCGGCGAGCACACCGGCCAAGGATAACGGCTTCAATATCTTCCCCTGTGTATGGCTCGTATTACGAGGCTGACGCCCCACTTAACGGCAAGCGCCGGGAAAACTTTAGGCCGAGTTTGCTCGAACCGGTTACGACCCTGCCCGCGCCACGGCCAAACCAGCCGGGCTCGGGTCAGGCGTGCGCGGGATCATCAAACCAGCAATTTCTGCAACTCGCCGCTTTGGTACATCTCGCGCATGATGTCGGCGCCGCCGACGAGCTGCCCATTGATGAACAGTTGCGGAAAGGTCGGCCAGTTGGAGTAGATCTTGAGGCCTTCGCGAATCTCCGCATCCTCAAGAACATTGATGCTATGAAAAACCGGCACCCCGCAGGCCTTGAGCACCTGCACCGCCGTGGCTGAAAAACCACATTGCGGAAACTGGGGGGTTCCCTTCATGAATAACACCACCGGATGACCGGTCACTTCTTGATGGATAAGCTCTTGAACAGACATACGACCCTCACCATAGCCAATTAAAACAGTCGGGTATTATAGGTATGGATTGATCGGCGTCAAAAGAAAGATTAGTTATTTAGAATATCCCTATTGACACCATGGTCTGCATTTTCTACATTGACATCCGGAATACGTGTTACGGCTTGTTGTAAGCGTGTTTCATGTCGTATCCCGATCATGTGACTGAGCCATCTATTGCTTGATCGGGTTTGTTGGTCGCCGCCGGCTTGGCGCGGCTGACATCCTCCTCCTCTCTTCACCCCGGTGTTTTCCGGGGTTTTTTTTTCGCCAGTGCCAGCCGACAATGGCCGCATGCACCCCTTTGCCGCCGCCGCGCGCCTTTTTGCCGAGCAGGAGATGGATCGCTTGCCCGACCTGTCCGGGGCCGTGGTTCTGGTTCCACATCATCACGTCGTCGGCCCCTTTCTGAGCGCGCTGCGTAGCGCGGTAGACCTGCCGGTATTCTTGCCGCCCCGTTTGCTGACCCTGCCGGCGCTGGCAGCCGAACACCCCGGCGACGCCGGGGCGCAAACACCCAGTGAACGCTTATCCGCCTTGTTCGGCCTGCTACGGGGTTTCGACTGGATCGCCGAGGAAGCGCGCTGGCCGATGGCGTTCGAGCTGCTCGAACTGATCGACGAAATGGATAGCGCGCTGTTGTCGCCACCGGAAGCCTTCGCGGATTTCGAGGCGCATATCCGCGCCCTCAGCCGGCGTTTGCGCTCGACGCCGCTGACGCGCGAAGCCGAACTGGTTTTCCAGGTCTGGCGCGCCTTCCAGCAGGGCCCGGCCAGCCCAATGCGCGACTACGCACAGCGTCTCTCGCTCTCAGCCAAGGCACGGCACGTGTCACTCTATACGCTGGGTCTGCATGGCCTGTCGCGCCTCGAAGCCCGTTTTCTCGGCCAGTGCGCCTTGCATTGCCCGTTGCGCGAATTGCCGGTGGCATTGCCCCACCGGCAACGCGTCGAGTTCTTCCAGCACGTCTGGCCCAACGACCCTGGCGCCATCGAGTTGCGTGGGCGCGCCGAGGACTGCGCCAGGGTCATACCGATCAGCCCGCTCGCGGGCAAAGTCATGCTGCATGGCGCCGACAACCTGGAAGCCGAGGCCGGGTATGTGGCACGACACATCCGCGCCTGGTTGGCCCAAGGCATGCGCCGCATTGGCGTCATTGCCCTCGACAGGCTGGCGGCACGCCGCCTGCGCGCCGTTCTGGAACGGGACAACATCCTGATGCAGGACGAAACCGGCTGGACCTTTTCCACGACGGTGGTCAGCCACGTCCTGGACCGTTTTTTCGCCCTGCTTGAAGACGACTTTTATTACCGCGACCTGCTCGACCTGCTGAAGTCGCACTATCTGTTCGCCGATGCCGATACGCCGCGGCGCTACATTGAACTGCCGGAATTCGAGCGCGCCCTGAATCGGGAAAACCTGACCCGAGGCTTGGCCGGTTTCCAGCGCCTGGCAAGGCGCGAAGGTCTGGAGCATATTGCCGGGCAATTGAGTCGATTGGCTGAAGCGACGGGGACCATGGCGCCGGCTCGGCCGCGCCCGCTCGCGGAATGGCTGAAAACCCTGCTGGCCGCCCTCGAAACCCTGGGCGTGCTGGCCGCGTGGGAACGTGACAGTGCGGGCGTGCAGTTGCTCAGCCTGCTGCGCCGGCTATCTCATGAACTGGCGAGGGATACGCCGCGCCACAGTTTCGAACAATGGCGCACCTGGCTCGACCAGCAACTGGACCGGGCGACATTCCAGGAGCGGGATATCGATAGCCCGATCCGCCTGACGCATCTCAATGCCGCGCGCCTGCGCGATTTCGAGGCCGTCGTCGTCCTGGGCGCGGATGCGGCGCACCTGCCGGCGGTGGCCCGGACAGGCCCGCTCAGCGAGGCCGTCCGCGTGGAACTCGGTTTACCGGGCCAACGCCAGGCCCGAGAACTGGCACGCAGCGCCTTGGTCGATGTCCTCGGTCAGGCGGATACGGTCGTGTTCACCTGGCAACGCCAGATGGATGGCAGCCCGAACTCCCCAAGCCCCTGGCTCGAAACCCTGGAAGTCTTCCATCGCCTGGCCTATGGCGACAGTTTGCATGACACCGCGGCCGACCTCGCGGCAACCAGCGCGCGCGATGCCCGGTTAGCGCCAACCGTCTGCCCGTCAGCCAATCTGGACACCTTGCCCGAGCGCCTCTCGGCGAGCGGCTGGCAAACCCTGGTCGATTGCCCCTATCGCTTTTTCGCGCGCTACGGCTTGAGATTGGGTGAGGCCGACGAAGCCGTCGAGGCGATGGAAAAGCGCCAGTATGGCGACCTGTTGCATCGCCTCCTGGCACGCTTCCATACGGCTCATCCGGTGCTGAGCGAGACGCCACAGACCAGGCTGCGCGATGCATTGACCGAATACAGCGACACGGTATTCGCCGAGGCCGGCATCGGCGATTATCTGGTACGCGCCTGGCGGCAACGCTGGGAAAAACACCTCGATATTTATCTGGAATGGGCCCTGGCTCGGGAAGCGCGCGGCTTTCTTTGGCAACAAAGCGAAGCGACCTTCAACCTGCCCCTGGCGCTGGATTCGGGGCGTACCATCACCTTGCATGGCCGACTGGACCGGCTGGATGCCGGGCCGAACGGGGCCGCCGTGGTCGATTACAAGGCCCAAACGCTGGCGACTCTGCGCGCCAAGGTGAAACTGCCGGGCGAAGATGTGCGGAGCGGCGCACGCTGAACTGGTCAGCCTGGATGATGCGCGCGTCGATGCCGTCGAATTGCCCGACCTGGCCGAGTCGGCGCGTGCCGAGTCGGCGCGCCTGGCCGCGACCCTGGAGGCCCTGGCCGCCGGTGCCAGCCTGCCGGCCACCGGGGCGCCCTCGACATGCCGCTGGTGCGAAGTGCGCGGCTTATGCCGAAAGGCCACTGGGACGCCGAATAAACCGGCTTGTTCCGGGTCAATTTGTCGCCGCATGGGCATGACAGCCGGCTGGGCTGTCGCCATAATCGCAGTCCCCATATGGAGGAGACACATAAATGAAGATGGAGACCATTGCCGTCCATGGCGGTTATTCCCCGGACCCGACGACCAAGGCGGTTGCCGTGCCGATCTACCAGACCACGTCGTATGCCTTCGACGACACCCAGCATGGCGCCGACCTGTTCGACCTGAAGGTCAAGGGCAATATCTACACACGCATCATGAACCCGACCACCGACGTGCTGGAACAGCGCGTCGCGGCGATGGAAGGCGGCATAGGCGCGCTGGCCGTCGCTTCGGGCATGGCGGCGATCACCTACGCCATCCAGACCATCGCCGAGGCGGGCGACAACATCGTCACCAGTTCGACGCTCTACGGCGGCACCTACAACCTGTTCGCCCACACCCTGCCGCAATACGGCATCCAGGTGCGCTTCGCCGACTACCGCGACCCGTCCAGCTTCGCCAAGCTGATCGACGACCGGACCAAGGCCGTGTTCTGCGAATCGATCGGCAACCCGCTCGGCAACGTCACCGACATCGGCGCCCTGGCGGAGGTGGCGCATGCCCATGGCGTGCCGCTGATCGTCGACAACACGGTGCCGACGCCCTATCTCTGCCGGCCCTTTGAACACGGCGCCGACATCGTTGTGCACGCCCTGACCAAGTACATGGGCGGTCACGGCAACTCCATCGGCGGCTGCATCGTCGATTCCGGGAAATTCCCCTGGGCCGAGCACAAGGCACGCTTCAAGCGGCTAAACGAACCGGACGTGTCCTACCACGGCGTGGTCTACACCGAGGCCCTCGGGCCAGCGGCCTACATCGGCCGGGCACGCGTCGTGCCGCTGCGCAACATGGGCGCGGCAATCTCGCCGTTCAACAGCTTCCTGATCCTGCAAGGCATCGAGACCCTGCCGCTGCGCATGGACCGCATCTGCAAGAACAGCCTGAAGGTCGCCGAGCACCTGCATACCCTGGAAAACGTCGAATGGGTCAACTACGCCGGGCTGGTGGATCATCACAGCCGGCCCCTGGTCGACAAATACATGGGCGGACGCGCCTCGGGCATCGTTTCCTTCGGCATCAAGGGCGGCATGGCGGCCGGCGCACGCTTCATCGACGCCCTGAAGCTGATCGTCCGGCTGGTGAACATCGGCGACGCCAAGTCCCTGGCCTGCCACCCGGCCTCGACGACGCACCGCCAGCTTTCCCCGGATGAAATGAAGAAGGCCGGGGTTTCGCCCGACATGGTGCGCTTGTCCATCGGTATCGAGCACATCGACGACATCCTCGCCGACATCGACCAGGCCATCGCCGCCGCCAAATAACCCGAAAGGGTGTCAAATCAAGGCCGCCGCCAACGCTGCGACAGTTGGCGGCAAGCCCTTGTTCGCGCTACTATTCCAAGCCCTTTGAATTGACTTTATCTGGTCGGCGTAAAGCATTTTTCCTGCCGACCCCGGAATCCGACCACCGGTGCATGCACCGGTGTTTTTTTCAGCCGCTCCGAACGCGGCTGCGTTGACTGAGGATGCTAGCGTGATGCACAGCAAGAACCCCGTGGGGGGCCTGCCCGAGCGGCAGGGACTGTATGACCCGGCGCAGGAGCACGATGCCTGTGGCGTCGGTTTCGTCGCCCACATCAAGAACCAGAAGAGCCATGCCATCGTCGAGCAGGGCCTGCGCATCCTGCAAAACCTGACGCACCGGGGCGCGACTGGCTACGATCCCTTGCTCGGCGACGGCGCCGGCATCCTCATCCAGATCCCCGACGCCTTCCTGCGCGAAGAGACCGCCAAGCTCGGTATTCAGCTTCCCGCGCCCGGCGCCTACGCCTGCGGCAATGTCTTCCTGCCCCAGTCGGTGAATGGCCGCATGGCCTGCGAGTCGGCGGTGGCACGCATCGTCCATGAAGAAGGCCTGGACTTCCTCGGCTGGCGCGATGTGCCCTGCGCCAATGCCGGCCTCGCCGAAGCGGCGCGCGCCGAAGAGCCGGTGACACGCCAGGTGTTGATCGGCCGAGGCGCGGCGCTGGCCGACCAGAATGCTTTCGAGCGCAAGCTGTTCGTCATCCGCAAGCGGGTCGAGCATGAAGTCGCCCGCCTGCGTCTGGATGACGGCAAGCAGTTCTACTTCACCTCGCTGTCGTCGCGTACCTTGGTCTACAAGGGCATGCTCCTGGCGCATCAGGTCGGCGAGTATTACCTCGACCTGAAAGACGCGCGCATGACCTCGGCCCTGGCCCTGGTGCATCAGCGCTTCTCGACCAATACCTTCCCGAAGTGGGATCTGGCGCACCCGTTCCGGATGATCGCCCACAACGGCGAGATCAATACCCTGCGCGGCAACATCAACTGGATGGCGGCGCGCCAGAAGGCCATCGCTTCGAAAGTGCTGGGCAAGGATCTGGACAAACTCTGGCCGCTGATCGACGAAGGCCAGTCCGACTCGGCCTGTTTCGACAACGCCCTGGAACTGCTGGTGATGGGCGGTTATTCGCTGACCCACGCGATGATGATGCTGATCCCCGAGGCCTGGTCCGGCAATCCGCTGATGGACGAAAACCGGCGCGCCTTCTACGAATTCCACGCGCCCATCATGGAACCCTGGGACGGCCCCGCCGCCGTGGCCTTCACCGATGGCCGGCAGATCGGCGCCACCCTGGACCGCAACGGCCTGCGCCCGGCGCGCTATCTGGTCACCGACGACGATATCGTCCTGATGGCCTCGGAAATGGGTGTGCTCACCTTCCCGGAAGAGAAAATCGTCAAGAAATGGCGCTTGCAACCCGGCAAGATGTTCCTCATCGACCTGGAGCAGGGCCGCATCATCGACGACGCCGAGGTCAAGGATGCCCTGTCCACGGCCGAGCCCTACCAGCAGTGGATCGCCGAATCGCGCATCCACCTCGGCGATCTGCCCGAAGCGGCGGCGCCTGCCTGCAGGGCGGCCGATCTCCTCGACGTGCAGCAAGCCTTCGGTTACAGCCAGGAAGACATCAAGGTCATCCTCACGCCCATGGCCCGAAATGGCGAAGAGCCGACTGGCTCGATGGGCAACGATACCGCCCTGCCGGTGCTGTCGAACAAGAACAAGCCGCTGTTCAACTACTTCAAGCAACTTTTCGCGCAGGTGACCAATCCGCCGATCGATCCGATCCGCGAAGAAATCGTCATGTCGCTGACCTCGTTCATCGGCCCGAAGCCCAACCTGCTCGGCGTCACCGATCCCGACGAGGCCCTGACGCCGCGCCTGGAAACGACCCAGCCGGTGCTGGTCGATGCCGACCTGGGCCGGCTGATGGCCATCGACCGGCTCACTGACGGGCGCTTCAAATCGCTGGTTCTGGATGTCACCTACCCGGCGACGGAAGGTGCCGGAGGCTGCGCTGCGGCTTTGGAGCGGCTGGCTGCAGCCGCCGAGAAATCGGTGGCCGAAGGCTACAACGTCGTCATCTTGTCAGATCGCGCGGTCAGCGCCGAGCGTGTCGCCATTCCGGCGCTGCTCGCCTGCGCCGGGGTGCATCATCACCTCACCCGCAAGGGCCTGCGCACCAGCACCGGCCTGGTGATCGACACTGGTTCGGCTCGCGAGGTGCACCACTTCGCCCTGCTCGCCGGCTACGGCGCCGAGGCGGTCTGTCCGTGGCTGGCGCTGGAAACCATCAAATCGATCTCCGGCGACGACTACAAGACCGCCCAGAAGAACTACGTCAAGGCCATCGGCAAGGGCCTGAACAAGGTGATGTCGAAGATGGGCATCTCCACCTACCAGTCCTACTGCGGCGCGCAGATCTTCGAAGCGGTCGGCCTGAACGACGAATTCGTGGCACGTTATTTCACCGGCACCGCCACCCAGGTGGCAGGCATCGGTCTCGCCGAGGTCGCCGAAGAGGCGGTGCGCACGCATCGCGCCGCCTTCTCCGCCGACCCGGTGCTGGCCAACATGCTCGATGCCGGCGGCGAATACGCCTTCCGGACACGCGGCGAGGAACACATGTGGACGCCGGACGCCATCGCCAAGCTGCAACACGCGACGCGCGCCAACAACGCCAACACCTACAAGGAATACGCGGCCATCATCAACGATCAGTCGAAGCGTCACATGACGCTGCGCGGCCTGTTCGAGATCAAGCCCGCCGGCCCGCCGGTGCCGCTCGAAGAAGTCGAGCCGGCCAAGGAGATCGTCAAGCGCTTCGTCACCGGCGCCATGTCGCTCGGCTCGATTTCCACCGAGGCGCACTCGACCCTGGCCATCGCCATGAACCGCATCGGCGGTCGCTCGAACACCGGAGAGGGCGGCGAAGACCGGACCCGCTTCGAGCCGGGCGAGGGGGGCAAGATGATTTTCGACCTGGGCGGCAGGAGCCGCATCGAACGCGACCTGGAACTGAAGGCCGGCGACAGCCTGCGCTCGGCGATCAAGCAGGTCGCCTCGGGGCGTTTCGGCGTCACCACCGAATACCTGGCCAACGCCGACCAGATCCAGATCAAGATGGCCCAGGGCGCCAAGCCCGGCGAGGGCGGCCAGTTGCCCGGCCACAAGGTCTCGGAATACATCGGCTTCCTGCGCCACTCGGTGCCCGGCGTGCAGCTCATCTCGCCGCCGCCGCACCATGACATCTACTCGATCGAAGACCTGGCGCAACTGATTCATGATCTGAAGAACGCCAATCCGAGCGCCTCGATCTCGGTCAAGCTGGTCTCCGAGGTCGGTGTCGGTACCGTCGCGGCGGGCGTCACCAAGGCCAAATCCGACCACATCGTCATCTCCGGATTTGACGGCGGCACCGGCGCCTCGCCCGTGTCCTCGATCATGCACGCCGGCACCCCCTGGGAGCTCGGTCTGGCCGAAGCCCAGCAGACCCTGGTGCTGAACCGCCTGCGCGGCCGCGTCCGGGTGCAGGTCGATGGTCAGTTGAAGACCGGCCGCGACGTGGTCATCGGCGCCTTGCTCGGCGCCGATGAGTTCGGCTTCTCCACCGCGCCTCTGGTGGTCGAAGGCTGCATCATGATGCGCAAGTGTCACCTCAACACCTGCCCGGTTGGCGTCGCCACCCAGGACCCGGTGCTGCGCGCGCGCTTCACCGGCCAGCCGGAGCATGTCGTCAACTACTTCTTCTTCGTCGCCGAGGAAGTCCGCGAACACATGGCGCGCATGGGCCTGCGTCGCCTCGACGACCTGATCGGCCGCGCCGACCTGCTCGACATGCAGCAGGGCGTCGAACACTGGAAAGCCAAAGGCCTGGACTTCTCGCGCGTCTTCTATATGCCGCCGATGCCTGTTGATGTCGCCCGTCATCATTGCGAGGCACAGGATCACGGCCTCGCCGGCGCCCTCGACCATGGTCTGATCGCCCAGGCCCAGCCGGCGCTGGAGCGCGGCGAGAAAGTGGTCATCGAAACTCCGATCAGGAGCGCCAACCGCACCGCCGGCACCATGCTCTCGCACGAAGTCGCCAAGCGCTATGGCCAGGCCGGGCTGCCCGACGACACCATCACCGTCAAGCTCGCCGGCACCGCCGGCCAGAGTTTTGGCGCCTTCCTGGCGCACGGCGTCACCTTCGAGCTCACCGGCGAGGGCAACGACTATGTCGGCAAGGGCCTCTCCGGCGGCAAGATCGTCGTCAAGCCGCCGATGCAGTTCCGTGGCGCGCCGGAAGACAACATCATCGTCGGCAATACCGTGCCTGTACGGGGCCATCGCCGGCGAATGCTACTTCCGGGGCATGGCCGGCGAACGCTTTGCGGTGCGCAATTCCGGCGCCCAGGCTGTCGTCGAAGGGATTGGCGACCACGGCTGTGAATACATGACGGGCGGCACCGTCGTCGTCATCGGGCAAACCGGCCGCAACTTCGCCGCCGGCATGTCGGGCGGCATCGCCTACGTTCTGGATGTGGATGGACTGTTCGAGAAGCGCTGCAACCTGGCGATGGTCACCCTGGAAAAGGTCCTGCCCGCCGCCGAACAGCCGGACGATGGCACTCGCCATCGCCACACCGCCGACGAGGTGCTCCTCAAGACCTTGATCGAAAAGCATCTCGCCGCCACCGACAGCGCCGTGGCGCGCGCCCTGCTCGCCGATTGGGCGAACGCGCGCGGCAAGTTCGTCAAGGTGTTCCCCAATGAATATCGCCGCGCGCTGAAAGAGATCGCCGCCGGCCAGATGAAGGAGGCCGCGTAATGGGCAAGATGACAGGATTCCTCGAGTTCCAGCGTCAGCCCGAGGTCTACGAGCCGGTCGACGCGCGCCGCAAGGACTACCGTGAATTCGTCCATGCCCTCAGCGATGAGGCCGCCAAGACCCAGGGCGCGCGCTGCATGGACTGCGGCATCCCGTTCTGCAACAACGGCTGCCCGGTGAACAACATCATTCCGGACTGGAACGACCTGGTGTATCGCGGCAACTGGCGCGAAGCGCTCGACGTGCTGCATTCCACCAACAACTTCCCGGAATTCACCGGCCGGGTCTGTCCAGCACCTTGCGAATCGGCCTGCACCCTGGGCATCAACGCCGATCCGGTGGGCATCAAGTCCATCGAGCATTTCATTATCGACAAAGGCTGGGAGATGGGCTGGGTTGTACCGCTGCCGCCCATGGCCAAGACCGGCAAGAAAGTCGCCATCGTCGGCTCCGGCCCAGCGGGTCTGGCCGCCGCGCAGCAATTGGCGCGTGCCGGCCATGACGTCACCGTCTTCGAGAAATCCAGCCGCATCGGCGGCCTGTTGCGCTACGGCATCCCCGACTTCAAGCTGGACAAGGCCCTGATCGACCGGCGCATGGCACAAATGCAGGCTGAAGGCGTGACCTTCCGGACCCGTTGCCTGGTCGGCGCCGACAACGTCCCGGCCGGCGTGGTCAACGACGCCACGGAAACAATCAGCGCCACGCAACTCAGCGCCGAATTCGACGCCGTCATCCTCGCCGGTGGCTCGGAACTGCCGCGCGACCTGCCGGTCCCCGGCCGGCAGCTCAAGGGCGTGCACTTCGCCCTCGAATTCCTCATCCCGCAGAACAAGAGCGTCGCCGGCGACGGCGCCAACCCCATCGACGCCAAGGGCAAGCACGTCCTGGTGATCGGCGGCGGCGACACCGGCTCCGACTGCGTCGGCACCTCCAACCGGCATGGCGCCGCGTCGATCACCCAGATCGAACTGATGCCGCGCCCGCCCGAGCAAGAGCACAAGGAACTGACCTGGCCCTACTGGCCGCTGAAGCTGCGCACCTCTTCGTCGCACGAGGAAGGCTGCGCACGTGACTGGGCCATCGTCACCAAGGAGTTCATCGACGACGGCCTGGGCAACCTGAAGGCCGTCAAGGCCGCGCGCCTCGAATGGCACAACGGCAAAATGAGCGAAGTCGCCGGCTCCGAGTTCGAAATCCGCGCCGACCTGGTCTTCCTGGCCATGGGCTTCACCAACCCGCTCGCGCCCGTGCTCGACGCCTTCGGCGTCGCCAAGGACGCGCGCGGCAACGCCAACGCCACGACCGACGGTGCCGATTGCTACGCCACCAACGTCGCCAAGGTGTTCGCCGCTGGCGACATGCGGCGGGGTCAGTCTTTGATCGTTTGGGCGATCAGGGAGGGGCGGCAGTGCGCCCGTGAGGTCGATGCCTTCCTGATGGGGAGTTCGGTGCTGCCGCGCTGAGGGATCAAACACCCTTTCCCCCGGCGCAGGCCGGGGTCCAGAAACCCCGCTGCGGCGGGGTTTCCTATTTCAAACGTGCAAGGTTCTGTTTGAACTCATTGTATGCGCGATATATAGTCCCCCACGAACTGGGAGACAGCACTCATAAGACCTGAGTCAACATACGCGTGCTAACTGAAAAACAAACCCGACTGTATCGTATTGATCACGACCTAGCCCAGGCAGGTTGGTCGTCCTCAAAACGAACGCTAATTGAAGAGTTTGTTCTCAGTGCACAACAAGACAATGCCCAATTCAGGGGACACTTCTGAATTCGCTGATTACGTCCTCTTAGGCAGCGACGGCAACCCCATCGCCATCGTCGAAGCCAAGCGCTCCAGCCGCGACGAACTGGCCGGCAAACGTCAAGCCGCCGACTACGCCGACCGCATCAAGGCACGTTTTGGCCACGACCCATTTATCTTCTTGACCAACGGCCAGACCATCCAATTCTGGGATAGAGAGCGCTATCCCCCAAGGAAAGTCGCCGGTTTTTACACCCGCGACGACCTCGAAAGGCTGCGCCACCAAAGACGTTTCGCCGAGCCACTCGACGGTATCACGATCAACCCCGATATCGCCGGACGTGACTACCAGAACGAAGCCATTCGCCGCGTCACCGAAGGCATCGCGGCCGCCAAGCGCCGATATCTGTTAGTCATGGCCACCGGCACAGGCAAGACCCGAACCACCATCGCACTGGTGGATGTGCTGCTACGCGCAAAGCGGGTTCAGCGCGTGTTGTTCATCGCCGATCGCCGAGAACTGGTTCGCCAGGCCATGAGCGAGTTCAAATCCCATCTGCCCAACGAAAGCCTGGCCCGCATCGAAGGCGGCGACACCTCCGGTGCGCGCATTCAGTTTGCCACTTACCCCAGCATGATGCAGGTCTATCAGCGGCTTTCGGTCGGCTACTACGACCTGATCATCGCCGACGAAAGCCATCGTTCGATCTACCAACGCTACAAGGCGCTGTTTGACCACTTCGACGCCATTCAGCTCGGCCTCACCGCCACGCCCACCGACTACATCGACCACAACACCTTCGAGCTATTCGACTGCGGCGACGGCGCGCCAACTTATTACTACAGCTACGAACAGGCCATCGCCGATGGCAACCTGGTCAACTACCGGGTGCTCGATGCCCAGACCAATTTCCAGATCAAGGGCATTCAGGGCGATGCGCTGCCCAAACCCCTCCAGCAAATGGCTCGTGATCAGGGCGTCGACCCGGACGAGCTGGATTTCGACGGCAGCGACATCGAGAAAGGCGTCATCAACCAGGGCACCAACGACGCCATGGTCCGGGAATTCATGGACAAGAGCCGCAAGGACATCCGGGGCCTGCCCCACAAGTCTATTGTCTTCGCCGTCAGCCATGCCCACGCCAAGCGGCTCTACGAAAGCTTCAATCGACTATACCCAGAATGGCAGCGCCAGGGGCTGGCGGAGATCATCGACAGCCACATGGAGCGGGCCGACGCCACCCTGGACGACTTCAAGTACAAAACCATGCCCCGGGTCGCCATCTCGGTGGACATGCTCGACACTGGCATCGACATCCCCGCCATACAAACCCTGGTCTTCGCTAAGCCCGTGTTTAGCAAGGTCAAGTTCTGGCAGATGATCGGACGCGGCACCCGTTTGCACACCGACAAGGCCACAGGCCAAGTCAAAAAGGACTTCCTGATCATCGACCACTGGAAGAACTTCGCACGATTCAAACTCAAACCGGATGGCGAAACGGACCATCCAACCGAACCTTTGCCCGTACGCCTGTTCCGGTTACGCCTGGAAAAATGGTTATTGCAAGTCGCCCAGCGGCAAGACACCCGCCCCGTCCTCCACGATTTGCAAACAATGTTGGCCTCGCTGCCCAGGCAGAACATCAATGTCCGACCACATTTGGAAGAACTCGATGCCCTGTTGCGTCAATGGCCTTCACCCGCCCAACCTAACATTGATCACCTTGGCAAGACCATCGCGCCCTTGATGCGGCTGGACCCGTTCTGGGGGCTGGACGAACTGCTTTTCCGCATCTGGTGCGAGCGCCTCACCGTCGCCTGGTTGAAGTCCGATCCTGGCGAACAGGCCAAGATCGCCGAACGCATCCGGGAGTCCATCGCCCGCCTGGCCGACAATATCCCCGCCGTGCGCAAGGTCGCGGAACAACGGGCCTGGGTCCAGTCCGCCGGCTTCTGGCAACAACTGGACCTGGAACGGCTGATCATGCTGCAAAACACCTTCGCGCCCCTCATGCGCTACCGTCTGACCACCCCCGGCAACACCGTGGAAATCAACCTACCGGACAGCATCACCCAGCGCAACTGGATCATCTACGGTCCCACCGGCGAAGGCGCTTTCGCCGCCAGCTACCGGGAACAAGTGGAAGCCCTGGTGCGCCGCCTAGCCGAACAGATGCCGGACCTCGTCCGGCTCAAGAGCGGCGAAACGCTCGGCGACGACGAACTGGAACGGATCGGCGAAACCCTTAACCAGGCCGACCTGTTCGTCACCGAAGACACATTGCGCCGTGCCTTCGAGGCCCCGCCGCCAACCTGGCCGATTTCCGGCGCCACATCCTCTGCCAGGATGTCCGCCTGCCCAATCGGGAAGAACGCATCAATGCCGCCTTCGCCGCCTTCATCGCCCAACATGGTTATCTACGCGCCAACCAGTTGAACTACCTGCGCGCGGTGAAAGCTGCGGTGCTCCGCCATGGCTGCATCTCACGTGCCGCCCTCAGCGAACCGCCCCTGTCCCGCATCGCCCGCGTCGAAGCCCTGTTCCCGCCCCAGGACATCGAAGAACTCATCGCCTTCGCCAACCAACTGGTTGAAGAAGCCGCGTAAGCACCACCCCAAGGAACCGCCTGAATGCTCGCCCCCCACATCAAGAAAAAAGTCGACGAACTCTGGAACCGATTCTGGGCCGCCGGCCTCACCAACCCTCTGGTGGCCGTGGAGCAGATCACCTATCTGCTGTTCCTCAAGCGCCTGGAAGACATCGACCTCAAGCGCCAGCAACGGGGATTTCCTTCAATCTACTTCGGAAATGAGGACTGTAAGTGGAGCTACATTCGTCAGGAGAAGACCAACCCCGCCCACCTGATCGAAAGAGTCTTCCCCTGGTTGAGATTGTTGGATCAGCACTTCAGCAAATCTAGCGCCGAAGGGACTGAACTGGCCAGCCTCAACAACCGCATGGCCGACGCCTACTTCCAGCTCGACCCCAACAAGGGCAAGGTGCTGTCGGACGCCATCGACAAGATCGACGAACTCTTCGCCCGTGCCGGCGAAGGCTCCGCCGCCCAGGACATCATGGGCGACACCTTCGAATACCTGCTCTCCGAAGTCGCCACGGCCGGCAAGAACGGCCAGTTCCGCACTCCCCGCCACCTGATCCGCTTCATGGTGGAACTGCTGGACCCGGAACCCGGCCAGCGCATCATCGACCCCGCCGCCGGCACCGGCGGTTTTCTGTTCAGCGCCCAGCAATACCTGATGCGCAAATACTCCGCCCAGGACAACCTGGTGCTGGAATGGGACGGCACCCCCCACCGCACCGACGGCGCCGCCGCCACCCCGGAGCAATACGCCGCCATCCACAACGGCGCCAACTTCGTCGGCCTCGACAACGACCACACGATGGCCCGCATCGGCTGGATGAACCTGGTGCTGCACGACGTCACTGACCCGCATCTGCTTCAGGGTGACTCGCTCAGCAAGCGCGAGGGCAAGGCCCAGCTGGCCGAACTGCTCACCTCGGAAAGCTACGACTTCGTCCTGGCCAACCCGCCCTTTACCGGCTCCGTGGACAGCAACGACCTGGAAAAGGACAGCAAGCTCTTCCCCCGCGCCGCCGACAAGGGCAAGAAGAAGGAAGAGGCCATCACCAACAAAAGCGAGCTGCTATTCCTCTGGCTCATGCTCGACTTGCTGGACGTGGGCGGCAATTGCGCGGTCATCGTCCCCGAGGGCGTGCTGTTCGGCAACACCGACGCCCATGTCCGCCTGCGTCGGGAACTGCTCACCGAGCATGTGGTGGAAGGCGTCATCTCCCTGCCCGGCGGCGTGTTCCAGCCCTACACCGGGGTCAAGACCTCCATCCTCCTGTTCCGCAAGGAAACCCGGCGGGATGAGAAACAGAAATTCACCGGCCAGACCCCGCGCACCGACTACGTTTGGTTCTACGAGGTGGAGGAAGACGGCTACACCGATAACGCCAAACGCAACCCCAAACCCGGCCAGCGCAACGACCTGTGGGACGCCTTGGTCAAGTTCAAGACCTGGATCAACGAGGGTCGCATTGGCGCCCGCCGCAACGAAAAGACCTTGCTGCAGCCCAGCTTCCGCAAGGAACGCTGGCGTCAGGCGCTGATGCGGGATACTGGCGACAAGCTGACCCCGGCGGGCCAGGCTTTCTCCAGCCTGCCGGATACAGGCATGTGGGACGGTCAGGTGTGGGGCATCCACGAACTGTTTCCTGATCTGTCCGCCAACCCCGCCGAGGCGGAAATCCATGTGCTCAACGCCGCCAGCCAACGGCTGTTCAAACTGGTTCAGGACACTTTCTTTCCCCTCGTCCAACCCATCTGGCAGCAGCGCCGCGACAGCCGCGCGGACAAGCAGCCCATGAGCGAGGTACAAGCCCTAGCCACGTGGGAAAAAGTCAGCAAGGTTCCCCTGCAAGACTTCAACCGCGCCGCCCGCGACGTGCAACAGCGTTTTTTCGAACCCGAGGATGGCCGAGCCCTGCCCCTGTGGAAGGACATCCTCAAGGACAGCCTGAAAGTGGGGCTGGAACACTGCGACTACTGGCTGAAAAATGCCCTGGACGAGGTCATGCAGTTCCCGACATTCGAGCCCGTCCCGAATCTCACCGCCGCCCTGGAAGCCATCGCCCGCGAAGTCGCCAAGCTGGATGGCTTCGACGTGGATTTGCGCAGCCTGGCCATCGACCAGCCCAGCGAACTCAAGGCTGCCAAGCATTGGGTCATCCCGGTGCGGGAATGGGCGCGCAACGAGGACTGGCGGGACGGCGACCTCGTGGCCTCCCACGACGAAAACGGCCTGGTCCGAGATGAGTACAAGAAGGCCATGCTCGCCGCCGGCCTCTACGACGACAAGGGCCAGCTCAAGGACGGCCTGCTGGACCCAGACTGCATCGAGGCCCGGGACTGGAACTTCTCGGCGGGCCAGTACAAACCCTTCGATTTCACTCAGCTCAAGAGCGACAAGAGCGTCACCGAACTCATCGGCGAACTGCGCGCCACCGAGCAGCAAATCATCGGCGGCCTCGACAAGCTGCTGGCGATGGTGGAGGGGCGGGAATGAAGTTGCCGGGCAGTTGGCGCGAGGTGCGCCTTGGTGATGTTTTATGGCGTGTCGAAGCGAAAGTAGACCCGCAGACATCCGATGCTCTGGAGCACTTCTATATCGGGCTCGAACACATCGAAAGCCATACGGGACGCTTGTTGCGTAACACAGAAGAAGTCACTGAGGGCCGCGACATCCTGAGTATCAAGACCGCATTTCAGGCGGGCGACATTCTTTATGGGAAATTACGCCCCAATCTGAACAAGGTACATCTCGCTGTACAGGATGGGATTTGCAGCACTGACATCTGGGCACTGCGTACATCCGGAGAAATATTGCCGGAGTTCGCTGCCCATTATTTACAGTCACCAGCAGTTCATATACGAGCCAGCCAGATTGCCGCTGGTGCAAACCTCCCTCGGGTTCCCGCCGACTCGTTCGACCGATTTGTACTCCCACTGCCTACCCTCCCCGAACAACAGCGCATCGTCGATGTGCTCCGTCAGGCTGAAGAAGTAAGCAAACTGCGGAGCAAATTCGACGACTTTCTATCACGGGCAAAACGACAGCTATTCATCGAAATGATCGGTGACCCGGTCGGCAATCCCCATCTGCTAAGAAAGCGGCCCTTAGGAAAGCTCATAAAGGTCAAAAGTGGCGACTTCCTACCTGCCAAAGACATGGTGACGACCGGGAAATACAAGGTTTACGGCGGCAACGGGATTAATGGTGTTCACGACAAATATATGTTCGAGTGCCGGACGGTCGTCATTGGCCGTGTTGGTGCCTACTGCGGAGCTGTTCACTACACGGAGCCACAATCCTGGATTACGGATAACGCGCTCTACGTCTCAGAAAAGCTTGAGTACCTGAATGACGTTTACCTGGTTACAGCCCTCGAATACGCCAACCTGAACCGATACGCCGGCCAGGCAGGGCAGCCACTCATATCCGCTGGCCGTATCAATAAGGTTGAGATCCTGGTGCCCGACCAAGAGATTCAGGACGACTTCGCCAAGACTCTGCTCAAACTGGACGAGGTAAACAGGCTTCGGGATATTGCTGACCAGCGATATGTGGACGTGCTGTCAACTATTACTCAACAGGCTTTGATAGGCGATTTGACTCAGACCTGGCGCGCCCAACACCGCGAAGAGATCACCGCCGCCGCCCAAACCCGCGATGCCCTGCTGCGCGAACGCGGCGCCAAGCTCGCGGCCCGGCCGCCCGAACCCTCATTGCCCCCGCCACGGGAGGAAGCTGAACTCTCCCACCGCCACTGGCTGTTGTCAGAACTGAGCGATTTCCAGCGCGCGGTTCTCGCGGCCTTTCTCGCCTACGACGGCCACCCTTTGCTGGCCGAGGTGCCGGATGAGCTCGACCGCTTCCGGGAAAGCGCTGCCCTGGGCAAACACCTGGCGGCCTTCCCGCCCCCCTCGCCCAACCCCCTGCGCCGCACCCTCAGCCAGTTGGCCGCTCTGGGCCTGATCACCAAGGTCAGCCTGCCCCGCACCAACCCCACTACCCAGGAACAGGAATTTCTCACCGCCTTCCGCCCCCTGCGACCCGATGATCACAGCCGTGTAGCCGACATAAAGCTTCTGCGGCATGCTTTGGGGGTCGAACCATCTCAACTCATGCATTACTTTCAGGTTTCCCTGGATTTCGAAACCTCTGAACGCGCTGGCGCGAGCGGCATGTTTCAGGTCATTACCGTCACCGACGATACGGGCAAGGACAGAACAGACCTAGTTGACCAAGGAAAGCATTACGGCAGCCAAGAAGAGCTGGCTGCGGACATTGCCCATGAACTCGGCGTCGCCACAGATCAGGTCATTCTGGAGGAGGTGTAATGCGCCTGCGCTATCTCCACCTCAAGAACTACCCGCCCATCCAGGATTTGGCGGTGCGCTTCGCCAGCGGCTCGCCTCTGGACCGGGAATGCGCCATCCGCTTCGTGGTGGGGGTGAACGGCAGCGGCAAATCCAACCTGCTGCGCGCCATTGCCGAGGTGTTTCTGGCCCTGGCCGACGAGCGTTTGCCACCCTTTCCGGTGAGCCTGATCTATGAACTGGGGCCGCGCCATACCCAGCGGAACCACACCTTCGTGGTGGATTGCCCCGGCGGTAAAGCTGAAGCCAGTGTGTGGATGGCCGAAGGCTTCCATTACCCGGATAACGCCCCCGCTGACACCTTTGAGCAGTTGCTTGAAGCGTTGCGTGTGGGAGAAGCACCCCAGGGATTCGTGGCACTGATTCCTCGCGGCAACTGGCCCCAAGCTATGCCCATGGCCCTACCCAAGGCCGTGCTGGCCTACACCACCGGCGATCTGCGGCCCTGGCGCTCCATCTGGAACCGCAATCAGGCGGCGGAAGGTCTGGACATGGGTTCCGGCGAAGGCGGCGCGGACAGCATCGAAGAACGCCCGGCGGGCTGGTCCGCCGCCCAGGAAATGGCGCTGGCCTTGTCTCACTCTGAAACGCCTGGCGAAACGCTTCCGACTGGGGATGAAGCGATATCACCCACGGATTCAGACCTCTACCGCCGCCCCATCTTGCTCAACCCAACCCTACTGAAATGTGCCCTGCTGGCCGTGGCCTTGCCCCAGGCGTTCATTGAGACCCATGACTATCCAGGCCGGGCGGAAGTGGATACCGCCATGGCCGAGTTCCTTTGACGCGCGGACAACAAGAACCCCTTGCAGGAATTACTTGAACGGGGCGGTTGGCACCACTTGGTCTCCGTGGCCTTCCGCTGTCGCCTGCAACCGAAGGTGTGGAACCGCTCCATTCGTGAGACCGCCCACGACTGGCTGCTCTGTGCCAGCGACATCGTTGCCGAGCCCCATCCCACTGAAGTTCGCCGTCTGCTGTACTTCGACCTGAAACAGTTGTTCAGCAGCCGAGGCGTGGGCACCCTGGTTGCCAATGACGGACTCGACATCAGCACGACCCATGGCGAGGCTCTTTGGTCATTGCTGGGCGGAGGTCGGGACGTACCACCTTTCGAGCTATTCACCAGCCTGGTGAAACTGCATCAGGCTGGCTTGTTCGACGACCTGGAATTGCGCCTGCGCCGTGCCAACAAGCCGGAAGCGGATGCCGGCCCGGAGGCGCGGGAGCGGGACATCGGCGTGTTGCGCTACGAGGAGTTGTCCGATGGCGAGCAAATGGTGCTGGGCCGCATGGCCCTGTTCCACCTGCTGTCCGGCCAGGAGGATGCCCTCTTGCTGCTGGACGAGCCGGAGACCCATTTCAACGACAAGTGGAAGCGGGAAATCGTCGACATCATCGACGAGGCCATCGGCCATACCGCCAACGACGTGCTGATCTCCACCCATTCGGCCATCGTGCTTTCCGATGTGTTCAACGACGAGATCGTGCTGGTGGAGAAGACCCAGGACGGTTCCACCGCCCGTCCGGTGGATCAGCAGACCTTCGCCACCGACCCCAGCGCCTTGATGATGAGCGTGTTCGAGGCCGAGGACAGCATCGGCAAGCGCGCCCAGGAGTTGATCCAAGGCAAATTGGACCAGGCGACCGGTAGTGACGAGGACATCCGGCAACTGGAACAACTGATCGCGCGCATGGGCAGCGGTTTCTACCGCAGCGAGTTGCGTACCCTGCTGAACACTTGGCGACGCGCTCGCCCCGATGAAAACTATCTGACCTTAAATGCTTAAGCCGATTCACCACGTCGCCTGTTCCCCCGCTCTGCGCGCCTGCCGGGGCTTGCAGGAACGGCTGCTGGCCTGGCTGTGTGAGCCCGCCACTACCCCGGTCGCGCTGACGCAAGCCAATGTGCCCGGCCCAAGCGCCATTGAAGCGCAGTGGCTTTGGGCATTACTCGAAAAGACGGATGACAAGCGCCCGCTACTGGAGCGCGCCCGGGTTCTGGCCGCCATGACCCATGCCGAGAAGACCGCCTTGCTGGCCTGGGGACAGTCTGTGGCGGCTCTGGCGGCCCAGTTCCAACCCAACCCACCGCCCTGGCCCGCCCGGCCCCCGGCTATTCCCCCGGTGGCATGGCGCGCCCTCAAGGAACTGATGGAAGCGTTTTACGAGAAAGGCCTGAAAACCGGGCTTCCCTACGCGCCGGATGGCGCGCCCGTCGCCGCTGGAGGCGTCAGCTATGCCGATTTCGTCCGGGCCTTTCGGGAGGCCCATCGACTGAACCCCGACCCTAAAGCCCGCGAGGTCTGCGTGTTATGCGGCGGCCCGCTGGGTAGCATGCCCGAGGTGGACCACTGGATCGCCAAACATGCCTTTCCTTTGTTGAGCGTGTGCGCCTACAACCTGCTGCCTATCTGCGGCGATTGCAACTCCACGTCCAACAAGGGAAGCAAGGATGTGTTCGGCCCGGATGGATTCCAAGCATGGTTCCATCCTTACCTGCGGCCGGGCACGGGGGCGATGGCGTTGGGCTATGCCCCCCTCGACATGACGGTCACTCTTGCCGCCACCCATCCTGCCGATGAAGCGCGCGTGGGCAATCTGAACAGGCTGCTGAATCTGACCGACCGCTGGACCAGAGAATTCAAGATGGAATATGCAAAACAGCAAGGCATCTTGAAGGGTAGGGAGCGGAAGCGACTGCATCAGGGTGAACCCCGCCATACCCAGGCCGAGGTCACCGCCTTCGCCCAGGACTACCTCGATGACCTGTTTGCTTCCGAGCCCTTCCACGAGGTCCACCAGGTATTGGCCAACGCCTTGTTGGAACAAGCCCGGCTCGATGCTTGGCAAACGGAATTGGTACAAGTGACATGACAGACAACACGCCAGCAACCCTCACCCCGGTCCCCACCGACTACGCCGACTGGCTGGCCGACCTGAAAACCCGCATCCACACCGCCCAGCAGCGCGCAGCGCTGGCTTTGAACCGAGAATTGGTGTCGCTGTACTGGCAGATCGGGCGGGACATCCTAAGCCGCCAAGCGGAACAGGGCTGGGGCGCGAAGGTGATCGAGCGGCTGGCCCATGACCTGCGCACCGCTTTCCCCGACATGAAGGGCTTTTCCCGCGCCAACTTGATGTACATGCGGGCCTTTGCCGAGGCGTGGCCGGATGCCGAAATTGTCCAACAGCCTGTTGGACAATTGCCCTGGGGTCATAACCAGGTGTTGCTGACCAGCCTGCCCAGCATCGAGCAGATTGAACGGGAATTGGGAGAGTTGCCGTGAACCAGCAAGTCGAGCCTACGGGCGAATTCCTGCTCTACGAGACCGAGGACGGCCGTGCCCGGGTGGAATGCCGGTTCGCCGCCGACACCCTTTGGCTCGCGCAATCAGGCATGGCGGACCTATTCCAGACTAGCAAGCAGAACATCGCCAAGCATCTCAAGGCAATCTTCGCGGAAGGCGAATTGGCGGCCGATGCAGTTGTCAACCAATGGTTGACAACTGCCGCCGACGGGAAGAACTACCGGGTGGCCTACTACAACTTGGACGCCATCCTGGCCGTCGGCTACCGGGTACGCTCCCAGCGAGGCACCCAGTTCCGCCGCTGGGCCACGGAGCGGTTGCGGGAATACCTGGTCAAGGGCTTCACCCTGGATGACGAGCGTCTCAAGAATCCGCCCATGGCGAGTTCCGGCGTGCCGGACCGCTTCGACGAGCTGCTGGAACGCATCCGCGACATCCGCGCCAGCGAGCGGCGGATGTACCTGCGGGTGCGAGAAATATTCGCCATGGCGGCGGACTACGCGCCCTCCCTCCCGGAAACGACGCGCTTCTTCCAGACCATCCAGAACAAGCTGCATTTCGCGGTGACGGGCAAGACGGCGGCGGAGCTGATCCGGGAGCGGGCGGACGCGGGCAAACCGAACATGGGTCTGACTTCGTCGAAATCCGGCGTGGTGCGCAAGGCGGACGTGACCGTCGCCAAGAACTATCTGCTGGAGCCGGAGATCGGCGAGTTGAACCGCATCGTCGTGATGTGGCTGGATTTCGCCGAGGATCAGGCCAGGCGACGCAAGGAAGTTTTTCTTAAGGATTGGGGCGAGAAGCTGGATGCCTTCCTGAAATTCAACGACCGGCAGGTGCTGCCGGACATCGGCAGCGTATCCAAGCTGGAAGCGGACGCCCACGCCGAAACCGAGTACGCACGCTTCGCGGCGCGGCGCCGGGCCTTGCTGGAAGCGGAGGGCGAGGCCCAGCGGGTCGGCGCGCTGGAACAGATGGCAAGTAAGCTACCCAAGCACAAGAAACCGGATTCGCGTTGAAACACCCCAATCCAGGGAGCCAGAGCAATGAATGAAGCCCTGTTGAAGAAACATATCCAGTCCTACCTTGGCCACCTCCGGAAAAACCCGGAAAAACACCGTGCCGACCTGGAAGAACGTCAGAAGCGGGTCATCGGCTTCCAGGCCTGGACCCGGGAGCGCTTGCTGGCACTGGATGCGGATGGACTCTACGAATACCTGGCGCCCCTGTGGGCCATGCTGATCTGGGGCAACAAGCATTACGTCACCGACAAGTTGATCGATAACAACGGTCTGCCAGTCTTGCGTGCCGAACTCGCGGAATTGCTCTGGGGATCAGCCCCGGTGGCCAAGCGATGGGATCGCTTCCGCCAGAAGGTGAAGGGCATCGGCCCGGCCATGATAAGCGAACTGTTGTGTCACACCCACCCGGACCAATGCGCCATCTGGAACCGCCGCGCCTATGCGGGCCTGAATTACCTCGGGGTGGAGAAATTGCCCCGTTACGACTATCAGATGGACGGGAAACGCTACGAAGTGATTTCGGCGCAGGTTGGCGAGATCGTGGCGGCGTTGCGAGTTTCCGGGGACACCGACGCCAACATGCTGACCGCCGACTACTTCATCTGGGATGAGCTCCAGGTAGAGAGCAACCTAAGCCGCATGTTCGACAAGGAGACCTCAGTCGAGGTGGTTAAGGATGCCGCCACCGCCAGCGACGCGCCCTTCGTCCATGATGAAATCCGTGACAAGCTGGCCGCCATCGGCACCTGGCTGGGCTTCAACAGCCGGGTGGAAGTGAAGGTGGCGGATGGCTCCAAGGTGGATACGGTGTGGGAATCCACCATCGGCAATATGGGTCGGGTGATCTACGTCTTCAAGGTGCAGACAAAAGGCTCCATCGACAGCCTGATCATCAACCTGCTGAAGTCGCTCAACAATCCGGCGGTGCAGGGAGTGGTCGCGGTGTCCGACGCGGCCCAGATTGAAAAAATCAAAAAACACTCGGCCAGTGTGCCCGGCTTGTCAGGGAAGCTGAAGTATTGGGATTACCTGGAAGTTCTGGCGATCCACGATGCGCTGGCGCTAGTGAACGAGAAGATCAACTCGCTGGGGTTGGTGCCTCAGGGGTTCTGAGTCCACGCGATAGGGTTGCTGGTTGATCCTTTCGTCCCGTTTTACGCCGTCAGCCTGCGCAGTGCCTCGTCGTATTTCTCGGCCGTCTTCGCCACCACCTCGGCAGGCAGTTCGGGGCCGGGCGGCTGCTTGTTCCAGCCGGACTGGGTGAGCCAGTCACGGACGTATTGCTTGTCGAAGCTGGGCGGGTTGCTGCCGACCTTGTACTCGTCCACCGGCCAGAAGCGTGACGAATCGGGCGTCAGGACCTCGTCGATCAGGGTCAGGGTGCCGTTCGCGTCCAGGCCGAACTCGAATTTGGTGTCGGCGATGATGATGCCCTTGGTCAGGGCATAGTCGGCCGCCGCCTTGTAAAGCGCGATGGCGGCGTCGCGCACGCGCGCGGCGAGGTCGGCGCCGAGCAGCTTCTCGCATTCGGCGAAGTCGATGTTCTCGTCATGGGCGCCTACCGCCGCCTTGGTGGAGGGGGTGAACAGCGGCTCGGGCAGCTTGTCGGCCTGGCGCAGGCCGGCCGGCAGCTTGATGCCGCACACGGCGCCGGTCTTCTGGTAATCAGACCAGCCGGAACCGACCAGGTAGCCACGCACGATGGCCTCGACCGGCAGGGCCTTGAGGCGCTTCACCACCACTGCCCGGCCGCGTACTTGATCACGCTCCTCGGGCGCCACGACCGACTCGGGATCGTCGCCGGTGAGCTGATTGGGCAGGATGTGCGCCAGTTTCCGGAACCAGAAATCCGCCACGGCGGTGAGTACCTTGCCCTTGCCGGGGATGGGCGTCGGCATGACTACATCGAAGGCCGACATGCGGTCGGTGGTGACCAGCAGCATGCGCCGGTCGTCAACGGCATAGATGTCGCGGACCTTGCCTTTGTGCAGCAGCGGCAGGGACTTGATGGCGGTTTCAAAGAGGGCGTCGGACATATCGGTTCCTGAAAACAAAAAGGGCGGCTTGCGCCGCCCTCTATGATAGCGCGAAGACTCAGTTGACCTTGGGGTCGAGTTCGCCCTTGTCGTAGCGCTTCTGCATGTCTTCCAGGTTGTAGATCTTGCCGATCTTGCTGGCCTGGCCGGCGGCACCGAAGGCTTCGTAGCGCGCCGAACAGATGCCGCTCATGGCCTTGGTGGCTTCCTTCAGGAACTTGCGCGGATCGAAGTTGGCCTTGTTCTCGGCGAGATGCTTGCGGATGGCGCCGGTGGAGGCCATGCGCAGGTCGGTGTCGATGTTCACCTTGCGCACACCGTTCTTGATGCCTTCGACGATTTCGCTGACCGGCACGCCGTAGGTCTGGCCCATGTCGCCGCCATAGCTGTTGATGATGGCAAGCCAGTCTTCCGGCACCGAGGAGGAGCCATGCATGACCAGGTGAACGCTGGGGATGCGGGCATGAATTTCCTTCACGCGGTCGATGCGCAGCACCTTGCCGGTGGGCTTCTGGGTGAACTTGTAGGCGCCGTGGCTGGTGCCGATGGCGATGGCCAGGGCATCGACGCGGGTCTTGGTGACGAAGTCGGCGGCCTCGTCGGGGTCGGTCAGCAGAGCGGAGTGGTCCAGCACGCCTTCGGCGCCGTGGCCGTCTTCCTCGCCGGCCTTGCCGGTTTCCAGGGAGCCCAGGCAGCCCAGTTCGCCTTCGACGGAGACGCCGCAGGCATGCGCCAGTTCGACGACGTGGCGGGTGGTGTCGACGTTGTACTCATAGGTCGACGGGGTCTTGCCGTCGGTACCCAGGGAACCGTCCATCATCACCGAACTGAAGCCGGACTGGATGGAGCGGAAGCAAATGCTCGGGCTGGCGCCGTGGTCCTGGTGCATGCACACCGGGATCTGCGGATATTGCTCGATGGCGGCCAGGATAAGGTGGCGCAGGAAGGGCTCGCCGGCATAGGAACGGGCACCGGCGGAGCCTTGCAGGATCACCGGGCTGTCGGTCGCGGCGGCGGCCAGCATGATGGCCTGGACCTGTTCCATGTTGTTGACGTTGAAGGCGGGTAGGCCATAGCCGTGTTCGGCGGCGTGGTCGAGAAGTTGACGCAGGGAAATCAGTGCCATCTAGGTATCTCCTGTAGGGTCTGGAAAGTTATGTCATTTTACGCTCGCCGATGCGAACGATCTTCATGGTGTTGGTGCCGCCCGAGCGTCCGATGGGCTCGCCGATGGTCAGCAGGATCAGGTCGCCGTTGCGCACCGCGCCGCGCCGGCGCAGCTCGTCCTGGGCCTCGGCCAGGAGCTGGTCGCGGTCGTTGCTGGATGGCTTGAAATTGACCGGGTAGACACCCCGGAACAAGGTCACCTTGCGGCGCGTCTCGACCTCGGGGGTGAGTGCGTAGATCGGCACATGGGTGCTGATGCGCGACATCCACAAGGCCGTCGAGCCCGACTGGGTCATGGCGGCGATGGCCTTGACGTTCAGGTTCAGCGCCGTGTACGCCGCCGACTTGGCGATGGCCTCGTCGACACGCAGGATACCGTCCTTGCTCTGGTAGTCGCCGAAGTTCGGGGTCTCGACTTCCTTTTCCGCCTCGATACAGATGCGGTTCATGGCGGCGATGGTCTCGATGGGATAGTCGCCCACGGCGGTTTCCGCCGAGAGCATCACCGCGTCGGTACCGTCGAGTACCGCATTGGCGACGTCGGAGACCTCGGCACGGGTCGGGATCGGGCTGGAGATCATCGACTCCATCATCTGTGTCGCGGTGATCGCCAGCTTGTTGTGCTGTCGGGCCAGGCGAATCATTTTCTTTTGCAGCGACGGCACGGCGGCATCGCCGACTTCGACGCCCAGGTCGCCGCGCGCCACCATGATGGCATCGGACGCCTTGACGATGGCTTCGAGCGCCTCGACGGCCTCGGCGCGCTCGATCTTGGCGACGATCCACGACTTGCCGCCGTGCGCCTGGAGGATCTCGCGCGCCTGCTGGATATCCGCCGCCGAGCGCGGGAAGGAGACGGCCAGGTAATCGGCCTTCAGCATTGCCGCTGTCTTGATGTCCTCGATGTCCTTGTCGGTCAGGGCCGAGGCGGACAGACCGCCGCCCTTGCGGTTGATGCCCTTATTGTTGGAGAGCACGCCGCCTTGCACGACCTTGCAGACCACTTGCGTACCCTGCACGTCCTCAACCCACATCTCGATGCGGCCATCGTCCAGGATCAGCGTCGAGCCGCGCGATACGTCATAGACCAGATCGGGGTAGTCCAGGCCGACGCGTTCCTGGTCGCCCAGTTCGCAATCGGCATCAAGCGTAAAACGATCGCCGTTGTTCAGGAGAATCTTACCGTCCTTGAACTTGCCGATACGGATCTTCGGACCTTGCAGGTCGACCAGGACGCCGACGGCGCGACCGCGCGTCTTGGCCAGGGAGCGCACCAGATCGGCGCGCTGGATATGCTCTTCCGCCGAGCCGTGCGAAAAGTTCAGGCGTACGACATCGACACCGGCCTCGATCATCCGGTCCAGCACCTTGGGGTCGGTGCAGGCCGGGCCCAGCGTGGCAACTATCTTGGTTCTACGTAACATATCTGTTCGTTCCTCTGTAGGAGCGCCTTAGGCGCGATACATTCGAATCGCGGCCAGGCGGCCGCTCCTACAGGTCAACCCTGCGCCCGCTTCTCCAGGATATCCACGGCCGGCAGGACCTTGCCTTCCAGGTATTCCAGGAAGGCGCCGCCGGCGGTGGAGATGTAGGACACCTTGTCGTAAATGTCGTACTTCTGGATCGCGGCGATGGTGTCGCCGCCGCCGGCCAGGGTGAAGGCCTTGGTGCTGGCGATGGCCATGGCAATGGCCTTGGTGCCGGCGCCGAACTGGTCGAACTCGAAGACGCCGACCGGGCCGTTCCAGACCACGGTGCCCGCCTTCATGATGATGTCCACCAGTTCCTGAGCGGATTTCGGACCGATATCGAAGATCATGTCGTCGTCGGCGACGTCACCGGCGGCCTTGGCGACGGCCGGCTCGTTGGCATCGAACTGCTTGCCGCAGACCACGTCGACGGCGATGGGAATGGTGGCGCCGCGCGCGGTCATCTTGGTGATCAGGGCCTGGGCGGTGGGGATCAGGTCGTGCTCGCACAGTGACTTGCCGACATTTTTGCCGGTCGCGGCCAGGAAGGTGTTGGCGATGCCGCCGCCGACCACCAGTTGTTCGCACTTCTCGGACAGGGCTTCCAGCACGGTCAGTTTTGTGGAAACTTTTGAGCCGCCGACGATGGCGACCATCGGCCGGGCCGGGTTGGCCAGGGCCTTGTCCAGGGCTTCCAGTTCCTCGGAAACCAGCTTGCCGGCGCAGGCGGTCGGCGCGTACTGGGCGATGCCGTAGGTGGAGGCCTCGGCGCGGTGGGCGGTGCCGAAGGCGTCCATGACGAACACGTCGCACAGCGCGGCGTACTTGCGCGCGGTCTCTTCGACGTTCTTCTTCTCGCCCTTGTTGACCCGGCAGTTTTCCAGCAGCACGACTTCGCCCTCGGCGACATCAAAACCGCCATCGACCCAGTCCTTGATCAGGCGCACCGGCTTGCCCAGCTTGGCAGCCATCATCGCGGCCACGGGCTTGAGGGAGACTTCCTCGTTCCACTCGCCTTCGGTCGGGCGGCCCAGGTGGGAGGTGACCATGACCTTCGCGCCGGCCTTCATGGCGTGCTCGATGGTGGGCATGGACGCGGTAATGCGGGCGTCGGAGGTGACCTTGCCATCCTTGACGGGCACGTTCAGATCGGCGCGGATGAAGACGCGCTTGCCCTTCAGATCAAGGTCGGTCATGCGGAGGAATTTAGCCATTCGGGTTCTCCTGTTCGGTTAAGCGGTAAGGGCTGAGGGGGCTCAGGCCTTACGACTCAATAACGCAGGTGCAAGAGGCAAGAAACAAGATGCAAGGAAACTCCTTGTATCTTGAATCCTGCCTCTTTCAACTTGATTACTTGGCGACGTGCTCGACCAGACGGAGCATGTTGCAGGTGTAGCCGTACTCGTTGTCGTACCAGGCGACGACCTTGACGAAGGTGCTGTCCAAGGCGATGCCGGCTTCGGCGTCGAAGGTGGAAGGTGCGGAGTTACCGACGAAGTCGGTCGACACCACCTTCTCGTTGGTGTAACCCAGCACGCCCTTCAGTTCACCTTCAGACGCAGCCTTCATTGCGGCGCAGATGTCGGCGTAGGCGGCTTCCTTGTTCAGTTCCACGGTCAGGTCGACCACGGAGACGTCGGAGGTGGGGACGCGGAAGGCCATGCCGGTGAGCTTCTTGTTCAACTCGGGCAGGACCTTGCCGACGGCCTTGGCGGCGCCGGTGGAGGACGGGATGATGTTTTCCAGGATGCCGCGACCACCACGCCAGTCTTTCATGGACGGGCCGTCAACGGTCTTCTGGGTCGCGGTGGCGGCATGCACGGTGGTCATCAGGCCACGCTTGATGCCCCAGTTGTCGTTCAACACCTTGGCGACGGGCGCCAGGCAGTTGGTGGTGCAGGACGCGGCGGAAACGATGGCCTCGCCGGCATACTTGCTGTGGTTGACGCCGTAGACGAACATCGGCGTGTCGTCCTTCGCCGGAGCGGACTGGACAACCTTCTTGGCGCCGGCCTTGATGTGGGCCTGGCAGGATTCGGTGGTGAGGAAGAAGCCGGTACAGTCGATGACAATATCGGCGCCGATTTCGTTCCACTTCAGGTTGGAAGGATCGCGCTCGGCGGTCAGGCGGATGGTCTTGCCGTTGACGATCATGTTGCCGCCTTCGGTGGACACATCGCCGTTGAAACGACCATGCACGGAGTCGTATTTCAGCATGTAGGCCAGGTAGTCAGGCTCGAGCAGGTCGTTGATACCGACCACTTCGATGCCGGGGAAATCCTTGGCGATGGCACGGAAAGCCATGCGGCCGATACGACCAAAACCGTTGATACCGACTTTGATAGTCATGTTTTTGCTCCTGTTTTAGTGAAATAAGGGTGTAGGTCGGGTCAGGCCGAAGGCCTAAACCCGACGACATAAATGAATTACAGAATGGCCTTGGTCTTGGCGACCACGTTCTCTACCGTAAAGCCGAATTCCTTGAACAACAGCGGGGCCGGGGCGGATTCGCCGAAACGATCCAGGCCGATGACGGCGCCACGCAAGCCGACATACTTCCACCAGCCGTCGGTGACGCCGGCTTCGATGGCGACCTTGTGCACGGTGGGCAGCAGCACGCTGTCCTTGTAGGCCTTGTCCTGCTTGTCGAACTCGTTGGTGCAGGGCATGGACACCACGCGCGCGGCAATGCCGTCGGCCTTCAGGGCTTCCTGCGCCTTCAGCGCCAATTCGACTTCGGAGCCGGTGGCGATCAGCACCACCTTGGCATCAGCGGCATCGGACAGAACGTAGCCACCCTTGCGGATGTCGGCGATCTGGGCGTCGCTGCGCTTGACGAAGGGCAGGTTCTGGCGCGACAGGATGTGGCAGCTCGGGCCGTCTTTCTTTTCAACACTGGCGGTCCAGGCCACCAGGGTCTCGGTGGTGTCGCAGGGACGCCAGACGCTCATGTTGGGGATCATGCGCAGGGTGGCGGTCTGCTCGACCGGCTGGTGGGTCGGGCCGTCCTCGCCGAGACCGATGGAGTCGTGGGTGAAGACGTAGACCACGCGCTGCTTCATCAGGGCCGACATGCGCAAGGCGTTGCGGGCGTATTCGGAGAACATCAGGAAGGTGCCGCCGAACGGCAGCAGGCCGCCATGCAGGGCCATGCCGTTCATGATGTGGCTCATGCCGAACTCGCGCACCCCGTAGGAGATGTAGTTGGCCTGGGCGTGGCGATGGATGGGCTGGCAGTTGGGCCAGTTGGTCAGGTTGGAGCCAGTCAGGTCGGCGGAGCCGCCGACGCGCTCGGGCAGGGTGGAGATCAGGCGCTCAATGGCCAGTTGCGAAGCCTTGCGGGTGGCGACGGTTTCAGCCTTTTCCAGCGTGGTCTTCATGGCGGCGGCGACGCGGTCGGACCAGTCGGCGGGCAGTTCGCCCTTGGTGCGGCGCGTGAATTCCGCGGCTTCGGCCGGGAAGGCCTTGGCGTACTCGGCGAACTTGTTGTTCCACAGCTTTTCCAGGCCCTCGCCCTTGGTCTTGGCGCTCCAGCCTTCGTAGACGTCGGCGGGAATTTCGAACGGGGCGTGCGCCCAGCCGATGTGCGCGCGCACGGCGGCGATTTCCGCGTCGCCCAGGGCGGCGCCGTGAACGTCATGGGTGCCTTCCTTGTTGGGCGAGCCCTTGCCGATGATGGTCTTGGCCTGGATCAGGGTGGGCTTGTCGCTGCTCTTCTTGGCGGCCTGGACGGCGGCTTCCACCGCTTCGAAGCTGTGGCCGTCGACGTTGCGCACCACGTTCCAGCCATACGCCTCGAAACGGCCGCAGACGTCTTCGGTGAACCAGCCTTCGGTGTGGCCGTCGATGGAGATGCCGTTGTCGTCCCAGACGGCGATCAGCTTGTTCAGCTTCCAGGTGCCGGCCAGGGCGCAGGCCTCGTGGGAGATGCCTTCCATCATGCAGCCGTCGCCCATGAAGACGTAGGTGTGGTGGTTGACGATGTCATGGCCGGGCTTGTTGAACTCGGCAGCGAGCAGTTTTTCGGCCAGCGCGAAGCCGACCGCGTTGGTGATGCCCTGGCCGAGCGGGCCGGTGGTGGTCTCGACGCCGGCGGTGTAGCCGTACTCCGGGTGACCCGGGGTACGCGAATGCAACTGACGGAACTGCTTGATGTCGTCGATGGTGACGTCGTAACCGGTCAGGTGCAGCAGGGAATAGATCAACATGGAACCGTGGCCGTTCGACAGCACGAAGCGGTCGCGATCGGGCCATTTGGGGTTGGCCGGGTTGTGACGCATGTGGTGATTCCAGACCACTTCGGAGATTTCCGCCATGCCCATGGGGGCGCCAGGGTGGCCGGATTTGGCCTTTTCGACAGCATCCATCGCCAGGGCACGGATGGCATTTGCAAGGTCGGTACGGGTTGCCATGTTGTTGTTTCCTTGGAATAAAAAAATCTTCTATGCCGTCCGATCAGGACAGGGAACTCTGATTATGGCTGAGCCGAAAGGCAGAGCAATACAGCCAAACCGGCGAAAGCGGCTCGCAGTGCGGGTCGGACATGGAATTTCCTTGCCTGGTGCGGGGCGGCGGGCCTGCACCGGGAAAATTAAAATGTTTTTATAAACTCAAACACCTTGTTTATCGACCCTGCTTCTGGTAGGGATGCTGCACCGCAACACTGTGAGTGGCGGTCACCCGCTCCGCGGTGGCAGCCCCAACCAATCCTGCCACTGGCTCAACAACTCCGGGGTCAGCGCGGCCACCGCCGAGCGCGTCCAGGGATTACCCTGCCAGAAGTCTGTTTCTGCCATGGTCGAGAAGCGCCCGCCCGCCTCCTCCAGGATCAGTGCGCCGGCGGCATAATCCCAGAGCTTCTGGCCGCCGTGCAGGTAGATATGCAGCCGCCCGGCCGCGAGATAGCACCAGTCCAGGGTGCTGGCGCCCAGGTTGCGCTGCGAACTGTACGGGTGTTCGGCGGCCAGCCGCCCGGCGAGACTGCGCGGGATGCGCTTGAAATCGACCCCGGCGATACAGCGGCTCAACTGGCCCGGAGGCGGCTTGATCGGCAGCGGATCGCCATCGACAAAGGCACCGCCACCGCGCTCGGCATAGAAACACTCGTCGGCCTGCGGATCGTAGACCACGCCCAGCACGCTGCGACCATTCTTCACCAAGGCGATCGAGACGGCGAAGAAGGGCATGCCACTGACGAAATTGGTGGTGCCATCGATGGGATCGACGCACCAGAAGCCCTGGTCACCGGCATCCCACACCGCCTGCTGTTCGGCCTCGGTCATCTCCTCGCCGAGCACGGGATACGGGGCGATCTCGCGCAGGCTGACAAACAGCGCCTGCTGCGCCGCGAGATCGGCCTCGGTGAACAGGCTGCCGTCGGTCTTGCGCTCGTGCGCCACCTTCAGGTAGCGCGGCATGACCTCTTCGCGCCCGACCTTGCGGGCGGCGGCGATGACCGAGTCGAGGATCTTACTCACCGCGCCACTTGATCGAACAACCCATGCTGGGAATCTGCTCGGCGGGCCCCCGGCCCGTCTCGGCGACCTGCTGCATGGCTTCGAACAGATCGCGGCGCACGCCTTCGGGAGCGGTTTCCTTGCGCGACTCGTCGAGGCGGCCGCGGTATTGCAGCTCCAGCCTGCCGTTGAAACCGAAAAAATCGGGCGTGCATACCGCGCCATAGGTCCTGGCCACGGCCTGGGATTCATCGATCACGTAGGGCATCGGGAATTTCAGATCCGCCGCCACCTGTTTCATGTTGTCGAACGAGTCTTCCGGATACTCGGCCGGATCGTTCGACATGATGGCGATGGCGCCCACACCCAGCGCCTTGAGGTCGTTGACGTCGCGAACGATGCGCTGGATCACCGACTTCACATAAGGGCAATGATTACAGATGAACATCACCAGCAGGCCATTCGGGCCTGCCGCATCCTTCAGGGAATAGCGTTTGCCGTCGACGCCGGGCAGATCGAAATCGGGCGCCCTCCAGCCAAAATCACACACCGGGGTCTCCATACGAACCATTGACGTTCTCCATCAGACTTTTCGTCGATAATACCATCGCATGCCTCTCCATCCGACCTGAACCATGGCCAATCCACGCTTCTACTGCCCCATGCCGCTGCCCGCCGAGGGCCTGCTGACACTGCCGGAAACGGTCGCCCGACATGCCGTCGGCGCCCTGCGCCTCAACGACGGCGATGCCCTGGTCCTGTTCAACGGCGACGGGCGCGAGCATCACGGTGTCCTGGTCCGGCAGGGCAAGCACGCCCAGGCGCATCTGATCGGTGTGCAGAGCGTGGAGCGCGAATCGCCGCTCGATATCACCCTGGTGCAGGGCATCTCGACCGGCGAACGCATGGACTACACCCTGCAAAAATCCGTCGAACTGGGTATCCGCCGCATCCTGCCGGTGATGATGCTGCGCACCGTGGTGCGCCTCGACCCGGACAAACGCCACAAGCGCCGCCTGCACTGGCAGGGCGTCGCCGCCTCCGCCTGCGAGCAATGCGGTCGCAATCGCCTGCCCGAGGTACTGGAGATCGAAGACTTCAGTGCCTGGCTGGCGCGCACGCGCCACGATGCCAGCCTGCGCTTGATCCTCGACCCCGGCGCCAGCCGCCGCCTGAGCCAGCTCGCCGCGCCCGAGCAACCGGCCTATCTCATCGCCGGCCCCGAAGGCGGCATCGACCCGCGCGAACGCGATGCGGCCATCGCCGCCGGCTGCACCCCGGTCAGTCTGGGGCCGCGCATACTGCGCACCGAGACGGCCGCAGTCGCGGCTCTGGCGGCGATGCAGGGGTTGTGGGGCGATTTGTAGGCCTCGTGCTCAGACTTCACGCGGCTTTGCGTGCCGGCGTCACCGCGCCCGGGGTTTCTTCGGCATAATCCCCTTGTTTATCCAGAGCCGGGACGCCGCATCATGACCAGCCTCGCCGACACCGCTTCATTCGTGGATTGGTTCCGGGCCGCCGCGCCGTACATCCACGCCTTCCGGGGCAAGACCTTCGTCATCGCCTTCGGCGGCGATGCCATGCTGCGCGAGGATTTCGTCGATCTGATCCATGACGTCAACCTGCTCAATGCCATCGGCGTGCGCCTGGTGCTGGTGCATGGCGTCCGGCCGCAGGTCGAGGAGCGGCTTACCGCCAGCGGCGGCGCGGCGCAATATGTCCAGGGCCGGCGGGTCACCGATGCCGATACCCTGGAGCACGTCAAGGATGCGGTCGGCTCGGTACGCGTCGATATCGAGAGCGTGCTGTCGATCGGTTTGCCGAACACGCCCATGGCCGGCGCGGAGATTCGCGTCGCCTCGGGTAATTACGTTACGGCGCAGCCGGCGGGCGTGGTCGACGGCGTCGATCTGCAGTTTTCCGGCGAGGTGCGCAAGATCGCTGGCGATGCCATCCGTGGTCGTCTGGATGCCGGCGAGATCGTTCTGCTGTCGCCCATCGGTTATTCGCCGACCGGCGAAGTGTTCAACCTGACGCTGGAAGAAGTGGCCACGGCGAGCGCGATTGCCTTGAATGCCGAAAAGTTGATCTTCATCCTCGACCACGGCACGACCGTCGATGCCAAAGGCCGGGCGGTGAATCGCCTGACCGCGCCGCAGGCCCAGAAGCTGGTGCGTGAGTTGCCCGAGGGCGACATGAAGCTCTACCTGCCGTTCGCCGTGCGCGCCTGCAAGCAGGGCGTGGCGCGGGCGCATCTGGTCAGCGCCGATGTCGACGGCGCGCTGCTCATGGAGCTGTTCACCCACGAAGGCGTCGGCACCATGGTGACGCGCCAGTCGGTGGAAAATCTGCGCCCGGCGACCATCGACGATGTCGGTGGCGTCTTGCAGGTGATCGAGCCGCTTGAACAGGCCGGCATCCTGGTGCATCGGCCGCGCGAGCTGCTGGAACAGGAGATCGAGCAGGTCTTCGTCAGCGAGATCGACGGCCGCATCGTCGGCTGCGTCGCGCTGTATCCTTTCCCGGACGCCCAGGCCGGCGAGATGGCCTGCCTGGCGGTGCACCCGGATTTCCAGGGCGGCGGTCGTGGCGAGGCCTTGCTGGAGGCGATCGAGGATGTCGCCCGCGAGCAAGGCCTGGGCCGCTTGTTCGTATTGACCACGCGCACCGCCCACTGGTTTGTCGAGCGCGGTTTCGTCCCGGCCAGTCCGGATGAGCTGCCTGCGAAGCGTAAGGAGATGTACAACTGGCAGCGGCGCTCCAAGGTGCTGATCAAGCCCCTGTAGGCAGGGCATTTCGGGATGCCGGCATGACCACCCCGGCACTCGGGTAGAATGTCGGGTTTTCCAGCCTGTCCGGATTCGTCGTGCTTACCGCTTCCAACATCACCATGCAATTCGGGGCCAAGCCCCTCTTCGAGAACGTCAACATCAAGTTCGGCGACGGCAACCGTTATGGCCTGATCGGCGCCAACGGCTGCGGCAAATCGACCTTCATGAAGATCCTCTGCGGCCTGCTCGAATCGAGCGCCGGCAACGTCTCGAAGGATCCGCACGAGCGCATGGCCTACCTGCGCCAGGACCAGTTCGCCTTTGAAGACATGCGCGTGCTCGACGTGGTGCTGATGGGCCACGAAGAACTGTGGGCCTGCATGACCGAGAAGGACGCCATCTACATGAACCCGGAGGCGACCGAGGACGACTACATGCACGCCGCCGAGCTGGAGGCCAGGTTCGGCGAGATGGGCGGCTACGACGCCGAGGCGCGTGCCGGCGAACTGCTGCTCGGCGTCGACATCCCGGTCGACAAGCACCAGGGGCCGATGCGCGAAGTCGCACCCGGCTGGAAGCTGCGCGTGCTGCTGGCCCAGGCGCTGTTCGCCAACCCGGACATCCTGCTGCTCGACGAGCCGACCAACAACCTCGACATCAACACCATCCGCTGGCTGGAAGACGTGCTCAACCAGCGCGATTCGACCATGATCATCATCTCCCACGACCGCCACTTCCTGAACCAGGTCTGCACCCACATGGCCGACCTGGACTTCCAGACCCTGCGCGTCTACCCAGGCAACTACGACGACTACATGGAGGCCTCGACCCAGGCCCGCGAACGACAACAAGCGGCCAATACCCGCGCCAAGGAAAAGATCGCCGACCTGCAGAATTTCGTGCGCCGCTTCTCGGCGAACGCCTCCAAGGCCAAGCAGGCCACCAGCCGCTTGAAGCTGATCGACAAGCTGAAGCCCGAGGACGTCAAACCCTCGTCGCGGCAATACCCCTGGATCCGCTTCGAGTACGACGACCGCGACAAGCTGCACCGCCTCGCCTGCGAGGTGGAAGGCGTGTGCTTCGGATACGAAGCCGGCCAGGACATCATCAACAAGCTCACCCTGAACATTGCCGCCGGTGACCGGGTGGCCATCATCGGCGAGAACGGCGTCGGCAAGACCACGTTGCTGCGCCTGCTGGCCGGCGAGTTGCAGCCGGAGCGCGGCAGCATCAAATGGGCCGAAAAAGCCAAGTCCGGCTATTTCGCCCAGGACCACGCCGCCGATTTTGCCTCGAACGAGTCGCTCACCGAATGGATCAGCGGTTATGTCCGGGCCGGTGGCTCGAAGGCGGCGATGTCGAGACCCTGATCCGCGGCACCCTGGGCCGCCTGCTGTTTTCCGGCGACGATGTGAAAAAGCCGGTGAAGGTCATCTCCGGCGGCGAGCAGGGGCGCATGCTGTTCGGCCGGCTGATGCTGCTACGCCCGAACGTGCTGCTGCTCGACGAGCCGACCAACCACCTCGACATGGAATCCATCGAGGCCCTCAACACCGGTCTCGACCAGTTCACCGGAACGCTGGCCTTCGTCTCGCATGACCGGGTGTTCGTCTCGTCGCTGGCGACCAAGATCATCGAGCTGAAACTCGATGGCAGCCATGTGGTGTACGATGGCTCCTACGAAGACTACCTGGCCAGCCAAGGCCTTGCCTGACATGACCCTGCGCCCTATTGTCGGTTCGATGACCCGGCCACTGATCGCCGCCGCGCTGCTCTCGGCGCTGTCCGGCTGCATGAGCGACTCCGCCGCGTACCTGGTCGATGGCGACAAGAATCACACCATCACGTTGTTGCGCAATCAGGACTGGTTCTGGAAAGACACCGCCAATATCAACATTTCACCGACGCGCCTGCCCGACTGCCAGGAGTCGATACTGGTGAAGGACGTGCCACGCACGGCGGAACTGGCGCTGTATTGGGCGCCCGAGGATTTTGCCGAGCCGATCTACATCCTCGATATCGAGGGTGATTTCTATGCGCTCAGCACGCAAAACTGCAAGACACAGCGTTTCGAGGAAAAACCGGCCAATCCAGGCACCCTGGTCGGCCACTTCATGGAAACCGACGGCAAATTCGGATTCACCGCCGCCAAGCCGGCGGCGCCCTGAGTGTCAGTGACTCCGGGCTGCGCATACTGGGCAGGCCGGGTCCTTCTTCAAGCGAATCACGCGCCAGTCGCCATCCAGGGCATTGTGCAGCAATAAGCGGCCATTCAAGGACTGGCCGATCCCCATAAGCAGTTTCAAGGCCTCGGCCGCCTGGATAGAGCCGACGATGCCGACCAGCGGCGCGAAAACGCCGAACTCGGCGCAACGCATTTCGCCGCCACCCGCCTCTTCCGGAAACAGGCAGGCGTAGCACGGTGCATCGTCATGGCGCAGGTCGAAGACGCTCACCTGGCCATCGAAACGCACCGCCGCCCCGGAAATCAGCGCCGTACGATAGCGTACACAGGCTCGGTTGACGGCATGGCGCGTTGCGAAATTATCGCAACAGTCGAGCACGACATCGGCTAGGGCGACCTGTTCCAGCAGGGCTTCGCCCGCCAGTTTCAAAGGCAGAGGCACGACCTCGATATCCGGATTCATGGCACGCATGCGCCCGGCGGCCGATTCGGCTTTGTTGACGCCCAGGCTGGCCGTGTCGTGGGCAATCTGGCGTTGTAGATTGGTGAGATCGACCTGGTCGTGGTCGCACAGCGTGATGTGACCGACGCCGGCGGCGGCCAGGTACAAGGCAACAGGCGAACCCAATCCGCCGGCACCGATGATCAGGGCACGTGCCCGGTTGAGTTTTTCCTGCCCGTCGATACCGATCTCGTCGAGCAGCAGATGCCGCGAGTAGCGCAGGAGTTGGGTATCGTCCATGCGCTAGCCGCGATGCGTTTATTTGCGTTGCAGCAGGTTCAAGCCCTTCAACAGGGTGAGCGCCTGGTTGAACTGGTAATCGTGCTTCGAAACGATCTCGCCCGGTTCGAGCTTCGGCTTGTCGTGCGGCGACTTCTCGGTGCCGTTCTTGTCGCCCGTCGCCTTGTCCGACTTGGACTTGGCCGGCTTGGTGTCCTTGGCCTCGCCGTTGGTCAGGTGACGGTCCAGATCGGCCTCGCGGACATCCAGCTTTTCCTCGTCGTTCTGGCTGACCGTGCCTTCTTCGATGACCAGATCCGGGGTAATGCCCTTGGCCTGGATGCTGCGACCGCTCGGCGTGAAGTAGCGCGCCGTGGTGAGCTTGATGGCCGTGCCGTTGTTCAGCGGCAGGATGGTCTGCACCGAGCCCTTGCCGAAGGACTGCGTGCCGACCACCAGGGCACGTTTATGATCCTGCAAGGCACCGGCGACAATTTCGGAGGCCGAAGCCGAACCGCCGTTGACCAAGACGGCCATGGGTACGTTGCGCGCCCAATTCGGCAGGGTCTTCAAGTAATCCGACTCGCCGGGTCGCAGATAATGCTCGCGGGCATTGGTCAGGCGCATTTTCGCATCCTCGGTACGACCGTCGGTGTAGACCACCAGTTCACCGGGCTTGAGAAAGGCTCCAGACACGCCGACGGCGGTATTCAACAGACCACCCGGATCGTTGCGCAGATCCAGCACCAGGCCTTTGATGGCACCGCCATTCTTCTCTTCCAGATCGTTCAGGGCAGTAATCAGATTCTCGCCAGTGTGCTCCTCGGAACTGGGTGATGCGCACATAGCCGTAATCCGGTTCGACCAGCTTGTGCTTGACGCTCTTGATCTTGATGACGGCACGCGTGATGGTCATGGTCAGCGGCTTGGATTCGCCCTTGCGCATCAGGGTCAGGGTGATGTCGGTGCCCACCTTGCCACGCATACGCTTGACCGCGTCGTTGAGGGTCATGCCCTTCACCGGTGTGTCGTCGAGCTTGATGATCAGGTCGCCCGTCTTCAGGCCGGCCTTGTAGGCAGGCGTGTCCTCGATAGGCGAGACGACCTTGACGAAACCATCCTCCATGCCGACTTCGATGCCCAGGCCGCCAAATTCACCCTGGGTGCCGACCTGAAGTTCCTTGAAGGCCTCGCCGTCGAGGTAGGCGGAGTGCGGGTCCAGCCCGGAGAGCATGCCGTTGATGGCCTCGGTGATGAGTTTCTTGTCCTCGACCGGCTCGACGTAGTCGTTCTTGATCTTCCCGAAGATCTCGGTAAAGGCGCGCAGATCCTCGATCGGCAAAGGCTCCGGCTCACGCTCGGCGACCGCCGAATAGTTCAGGGTCAAGGCCGCGCCGACCAGGAATGCCGACGCCGATCAAACCAACTTGTTTCATTTTTACGTACATGCGCTGCCTATCTCGCGGAAACCCAAGTCATGGGATCGAACGGTTTGCCCAGATGGCGTAACTCAAAATACAGCCCGGACTCTTCCTGTCCCCCCGTGTTGCCGACCGATGCCACCGCATCACCCGCCCGCACACGAGTACCCGCCTGTTTATACAGACTTTCATTATTGCTGTACAGGCTGAGGTAGCCACCACCATGGTCGACGATCAACAAATTACCGAAACCTCTCAACCAATCCGAAAACACCACTTCGCCCGATGCCACCGAGCGTACTTCCTGGCCATTGCGCGCCCGTATGAACAGGCCTTTCCAGGCTGGGCCGCCGCTGTCACGACTTTGACCATAGCGGGCGATGATCTCGCCGGCCACGGGGAAGGCCAGCTTGCCGCGCAGCTTGGTGAACTCCAGCCCGGCGAGACTGGCATCGGCCACGCTTTTGACCTTCTCGCCGGCCTTGGGTCGCTCGCCTGTTTTTGCCTGGGCAGGTTTCTTGGACTTCCTGGCCTCGGCCAAGGTTCGCAGTTTTTCGATCAGTTTTCCGAGGCGTTTCTCGTCGCGTTGCAGGCTGCCGATCTCCTTGCGCTGATTGCGTATCCGCTCGGAGAGCTTGTCGAGCATGCCCTGGCGCACGCTTTTTTCCTTCTCCAGGGCGATCCGCTGTGCTTCTCTCTCGCGCGCGACACTTGAAAGATCCTGTTTGCGCGCCTCGGTGTCCCGGCGCAAGGAGTCCAGCTGGTTCAGGGTCGCGCGGTGGCGTTCGATCAGGGCCGTGCGTGCCCGACCGATGTAGGCGAAGTAGGCGATGCGTCGGTGGATCTCGGCGGGATTCCTGCCGCTGAGCAACACGCGCGTGCCATCATCGCCGCGCTGGCTATAGCGTTGTCTCAGCAATTCGGCGAGCCGCGTCTCCTGCTCGCGTGCCTCGCTCTCCGTCGAGCGCGCCGCGCCGCCCAGACGGGTCAGTTCGGCGAGCAACCGCGACTGTTTTTGCCGTAGCTCGCGCAAACCGCGGTTGACCTCGGAGATGCGCCTCTCGGAGTGCTTCAGGGAATCGGCGGTCTCGCTACGATCCTCGGAGGATTGCTCCAGTTCCTCCTTCAGCCGCTCGATCTTGCGCTGGATGGACTGCAGCTCATCTTGTTTGTCGTCCAGCGCCGCCGCCACGGGCCAGCTCAGAAACAGCAACAACCAGCAGAGGTAGCGGCGCACTGTGTAGCTTGTGGACAACTATGCCACGAAGGCCTCGATCAGGGCGCGGCCGGTCATCTCGGACGGTTGCGCCAGGCCCATCATCTTCAGCAAGGTCGGCGCGATATCTTCCAGCGCCCCGGTGTCGGCCAGACGCGCCGGGCGGCCGATATAGATCAGCGGCACCAGATTCACGGTATGCGCCGTATGCGGCTGGTTATTCAGCTCGTCGCGCATGGTTTCCGCATTGCCATGATCGGCGGTGATCAGCATCTCGCCGCCTATCGAGCGCATCGCCTCGACGACCCGGCCAAGATTGGCGTCGATGGCTTCGATCGCCCGGGTCGCCGCGTCCATGTCCCCGGTGTGGCCAACCATGTCGGCATTCGCGAAGTTGCAGATGATGGCGTCGTATTTCCGGCTGCCGATGGCCTCGACCAGCTTGTCGGTCACCTCGAAAAGACTCATCTCCGGTTTCATGTCATAGGTCGCCACGTCGGGAGATTTCACCAGCGCACGATCCTCGCCCGGATAGACCGTTTCGACCCCGCCGTTGAAGAAATAGGTCACATGGGGATATTTCTCGGTTTCGGCGATGCGCAACTGGCGCAGTCCCATGTTGGCGATGTATTCGCCGAAGCCGTTGCTCAGGCTAACCGGCGGAAAAGCGATGGCGACGGCAAAGTCCTTCTGGTACTGGGTCAGCGTGCAGTATTGGCACAAGTCAGGCACGGCACCGCGTTCGAACTCGGCGAAGTCGGGCTCGATGAAAGCCCGGGTCAGCTCACGGGTACGGTCGGAACGGAAATTCATGTAGATGACCGCGTCGCCATCCTGGATGTGCACCAGATCCTGACCCGGCGCGGCGATCAGGGTCGGTTTGACGAATTCGTCGGTCTCGTCACGCTCGTAGGCCATCTCCAGCCCGACCAGGGCGCTGGTCGCCCGGTAGGGCGCCGTGCCCAGGGTGAGCATGTCATAGGCCTCCTTGACGCGCGCCCAGCGGTTGTCGCGGTCCATCGCGTAATAGCGGCCGACGATCGAGGCGATGCGCACGCCACGCAACGCATCCGCTTTGTCCTGGAGACAGCGCAGATACGATTCGGCGCTCTTCGGCGGCGTATCCCGGCCATCCAGGAAGGCATGTACGTTGACCTGCCCGACACCTTTTGCGACGGCCAGGCTGGTCATGGCGTGGATGTGATTCTCATGGCTATGCACACCGCCATCGGACAGCAGGCCAAAGATATGCAGGGCACCGCCGGTCCGCTTGACCTTGGCGAGGGTATCCAGCAGCGCGGGATTTTCCTGGAAATGACCCTGCTCGATCGAGCGGTCGATACGCGTATATTCCTGATAAACGACGCGCCCGGCACCGATATTCAGGTGGCCGACCTCCGAGTTGCCCATCTGGCCCTTGGGCAGACCGACGGCCGCCTCCGAGGCATGGATCAACGTATGCGGGTAGTCCGACCAGAGTTTTTCCCAATTCGGCTTGCGCGCCTGGGCAATGGCGTTGAAGTCGCTCGCTTCCCGATAGCCGAAACCATCGAGTATGAGCAGCAGGACGGGCTTAATGGACCTTGGCATCAGAATATTTTATTTGAGAATTACGTCACAGAAGCTCAGCATTTTAGTATATTTGAATACACGTTTACACACTGAATAACTTGGCGCAGAATCGCGCAATTGCCACGGAGACCTTAGCCATCATGCTGTTGGAGCCCACCGAACTGATCCAGAAAGACGAGCACATCGAGCAGGCGTCCCGCGCCTTGAAAGCGATGTCGCACCCTTTGCGCCTGAAGATTCTGTGCGTATTGGGCGACCAGGAGGTCAGCGTTCAGGAAATCGTCGACAGCGTCGGCACCTCGCAAAGCAACATCTCCCAACATTTGGCCATCCTCCGCGATAAAGGCGTCCTGCGTACCCGCAAGGACGCCAACCGGGTGTTCTACCGTGTCGCGGACACGCGTACCCTGCAATTGATCAGCATGATGCGCGACGTATTCTGCGGCTTCACCAAGTAATCCCGGCGAATTGCGCCGCCCAGGCGCCATTCTAAATCTTTTCCGCCCCGGACGCCGCATCCGGGGCGTTTGCTCGCCCATTGGCGCGCAAACTTTGGCATATCGGCCGAAGGCTCGCCCTGCCGGACCTGAGACCATAACGACAAAGCATGGGCTGGCCCACGCCCATACCCGCTAATGGTTGAATAAAATAATTTGATGATGTATATTAGACTTATCTAATATTTAGGATTCGTGCCATGAAGCCGCATGATCGTCGTCAATCGCTATTGCGCCGCCGGGTTCTCCCTGGACTCTTGCTGGCAAGCTTGCTGCCCGGTTGGGCGCTGGCGCAAACCCTGGAATTCAAGCAGGCCGTCGAGATCGCCCTGAGCCAGAACCCTGAACTGGGTATCGCCAAGGCACAGATCGAACAGGCCGAGGCCGCCGTGCGTCAGGCCGAGGGCAACCGGCTGCCGCGCGTCAATTTGTCGCTGACCGGCGTACATACCAACGATGCCCTGAGCGCCTTTGGCCTGAAACTTGGGCAACGCCAGGCAACCTTCAACGATTTCGGCGCCGGCGACTTCCTGAATGCCCTGAATACCGGAGGCAATCCACTGCCTATCGCCCCCGCCGGACTCAACGAACCCGATGCGGTCACCAATTTCAACCCGCGCGTGGAATTGCTGGTTCCGGTCTACAACGGCGGCATGGTGCAGAGTTATGTCGACACCGCCAAGGCTTACGTACGCGCCACACAATCGGGCGATCGGCATGCCCGCCAGCAATTGGTCAAGCATGTGCTGATGGCCTACCAGGGCGTCCATACGGCACGCGCCTATATAAAAGTCACCAAGGAGGCCGAGCTGGCCGCGGCGGAATACGTGCGTATCACTGAAAATCTGCACAAACAGGGCATGGCGGTGAAAAGCGACGTGCTCTCCGCCAAAGTGAACCTCGAAGAGGTGCGCATCAAGGCGACCGAGGCCAGGAACGCCGAAGCCGCCGCCCTCGATCAACTGCATTTATTGCTCGGCAAACCCCTGGAAGAGCCCCTGGACGTGGGTGCCCAGGTGTTGCCCGGCATGCTCGACGGCACGGATATCGAACTGCGCAGCCGCGCCCGCGAAAACCATGCCGGCCTACAGGCCATGCGCCATCAGGTCGATGCCGCCGGCGCCCAGGTCAACGTCGCCCGCGCCGGCAAAAAGCCGCAGTTCAATGTCATGGTCAAACAGGACTGGAACAGCGACAGCGTCGGCTTCGACGCCGGTTCCTACACCGTGGCCGGTGTCCTCTCCTGGACCGCCTTCGATGGCGGTTCGAGCAACGCCGGTATCGACCGCGCCGAAGCGCAACGCGGCGAACTCCTGGCGAAGCTGCGCCAGGCCGAGGACGGCGTCGGCTATCAGGTCACCGAAGCCAAACGCAAAGCCCTGGAGGCTGAAACCAGGATCGCCGCCCGCGGCGTCGCGGTCGAGCAGGCCACCGAGGCCCAGCGCCTGGTCAAGAAGCGCTACGAAAACGGTGTCGGCACCCTCATCGAGTTGCTCGCCGCCCAGGCCCAGCTCGACAAGGCGCGCGCCGACCAGATTGCCGCCCAATATGATCTGGCCGTCAACCGCGCCGAACTGAAACGTGCCGCCGGCGTGCTCGCCGCCGAACAGATTTGAAGGAATTCGCCATGACCCAGAACACATTCGTGAAACCCCTCGTCCTCGCCGTGCTGATCGCCCTGGCCGGCTGCGGCGGCAAATCCGAAGACAAGGCCGCGGCGTCCGCGCAGCGCTCAGTGCAGGCCGTCACCCAGATCATCCAGCCGGTACAGGCGGAAGCCACACAGATCGCCCCCGGCACCGTCGTTGCCATGGAATCGGTGAAGGTCGCCTCGCGTCTGATGGGCTACATCAAGAACATCGCCGTGGTCGAAGGCCAGGCGGTGAAGGCCGGACAGCGCCTGTTCAGCATCGACCCGCTGGATATCGAAGGCGCGGTCACCCAGGCACAACTCGGGCTGGGCCAGGCCGAGAACGCCATGCGCGATGCCAAGGCCGACTATGAGCGCTTCGAGAACCTGCACAAGGAAGAAGTCGTCACGCGCCAGCAGTACGAGAAGATGAAGCTGAACTACGACATCGCCGTGTCGCGCGCCGCCCAGGCCAGGGCCGGGCTGAACACCGCCCAGGGGCAGATGCGCTACGCCACCGTGACCTCGCCGATCAACGGCGTCATCACGCAGAAATTCGCCAACCAGGGCGACATCGCCGCGCCGGGCCAGCCGGTGGTCATGGTCGAAAATCCGGCGCGCCTGCAAGTCCAGACCTCCGTGTCCGACGCCATCTTCAACACGCTTAAACTTGGCCAGACGATCAAGGTCGAGGTCGACGGTTTCGCCGCGCCGCTCGCCGCGAAGGTTGCCCAGCTCTCGCCCGCCGCCGACCCGATGACGCATACCTATCTGGTGAAGCTGGATGTCGCCGGCGCCGGCCTGAAGAGCGGCGCCTTCGCGCGCGTGCTGTTCCCTACCGGGATGCGCACGCTGCTCGCCGTACCCGGCAGCGCCGTCCTGGATCGGGCGGGCATTACCGGCGTCTTCGTTGTCGATGCCCAGGGCAACGCGCAATACAGAATGGTGAAAACCGGCCGCGCCGAAAACGGCCAGGTGGAAATCCTCTCCGGTCTGACGCCGGGCGAGCGCGTCGTCACCGACAACGCCCAGGCGGTGAACAATGGCGACCGCGTTACCGGCGCGACGCTTGCCCCGGCTGCGGCGACAACCGGCACGGCCATCAGGCAGAGCTAAACCATGAGCGAACATCACGACACGCCCATGAACGTCGCCGGCAAGCTGGCGCGTGCCTTCCTCACCTCGAAGATCACCGCCCTGATGATCCTGGCGGTGACCCTGACCGGCCTGCTTGCCCTGTTCGTGACGCCGCGCGAGTACAACCCGCAGATCGTCGTGCCCGCGGCCAACATCATCGTCGCCAAGCCCGGCGCCTCGCCCACCGAGATCCGCAATCTGGTGGTCAAGCCGCTCGAAGCGATCATGAACGCGCAGTCCGGTGTCGATCACACCTTCGGCTACGCGACGAACGACTTCGGCGTCGTCACCGTGCAGTTCAAGGTCGGCGAGAACCAGGAAGACAGCCTGGTGAAGATGTACAACCAGCTGATGCAGAACATGGACCGCATCCCGCCGGGTGCCATGGACCCGCTGGTGAAGCCGGTCAACGTCGACGACGTACCCATCCTGACGCTGACCCTGGCATCGCAGGCGCACGACGACTTTCGCTTAAGGGAAGTCGCCCAGCGTCTGCTGGAGCAGGTGCGCAATGTTCCCGGCGTTTCCTTCACGCAGATCGTCGGTGGCCGCCAGCGCACGGTCAATGTCTGGCTCGACGCCCAGCGCCTCGACGCCGCCGGCCTGAGCCTGGACCGCGTCGATCAGATGCTGCGCGGCAGCAACGTCTCCGCCCCGCTGGGCGAGCTGACCCAGGACAACAAGGCCACGCCCATGCGTCTGCAAGGTTTCCTCGGCTCCGCCGAAGAAGTCGGCAAGATCGTCGTCGGCGTCTCGCGTCAGGGCCGGCCGGTGTACCTGAAAGACATCGCCAATGTCGAGGACGGCGCCGCCGAGCTCGACGAGACGACGCGCTTCGCCTACGGCCTGGCGGCACAATCCGCCGGCTTCAAGGGCGAAGGGCCGGCGGTCACCCTGGCCATCGCCAAGAAGGCCGGCACCAATGCCGTCGTCGTCGCCGATGCCGTCCTGGCCAAGGTCGAAGAACTGAAAAAGCAGGCCATCCCCGCCGGCATCGACATCGCCGTCACCCGCAACGATGGCGAGAAAGCCAACGCCGCCGTCAACGAGCTGGTCATGCACCTGGGTATCGCCATCGGCTCGGTGGTGCTGATCCTCATCGCCTTCCTCGGCTGGCGCGAGGCCGGCATCGTCACCCTGACCGTGCCGCTGATCCTCTTTGTGGTCCTCGCCGTGGGCCTGGCCTTTGGCCAGACCATCAACCGCATCACCCTGTTCGCGCTGATCCTGTCGCTCGGCCTGCTGGTCGACGCCGCCATCGTCGTCATCGAGAACATCCACCGTCACCTGCACCACGGGGGGGGTGGCAAGGACTTCGGCCAGACGCTGATCACCGCCACCAACGAGATCGGCAACCCGACCAACATCGCCACCATTGCCGTCATCCTGGCCTTCGTGCCGATGGCCTTCGTCACCGGCATGATGGGGCCGTTCATGGCGCCGATCCCGTTCAATGTGCCGGTGGCGATGATCGCCTCCATCGTCATCGCCTACATGGCGGTGCCCTGGGCGTCGAATCTCTGGCTGAAGAACAAGGCCATGGCGACCATCGCCGCGCACAAGGACGATTCCGAGCCGCCCCAGCCCGACGCGCTGCAGCGTGCCTACATCGCCGTCCTCCAGCCGCTGATCCGCTCCGCCGGCAAACGCAACATCACCTTTCTGGTCGTGCTCGGCCTGTTGATCGGCGCCATGCTCATGCCCGCCTGGCAGTTCATCCGCCCGTCCGGCCTGAACGGCCCGCTGTCGATGCTCGGCGTGGAACTGAAAATGCTGCCCAACGACAACACCAACACCCTGCTGGTGCAGGTCGACATGCCCGCCGGCACCGCCCTGGCCGGCACCGACCAGGTGGCGCGCGCCGTCGGCCAGGTGCTCGGCAAGCATCCGCATGTCACCAATTACCAGACCTTCCTGGGCCTCACCGCGCCCATCGACTTCGCCGCCCTGGTGCGCGGCGACATGATCAAACGCGGTCAGAATCTGGCGCAAATCCGCCTGAATCTGGTCGACAAGCATCACCGTTCGGACAGTTCCCACGAGATCGCCGACCAGTTGAATGTCGCCCTCGGCGCCGTGCGCAAACAGTTTCCGACGGCCAAGCTGAAGCTCTACGAAACGCCCCCCGGCCCGCCGGTGCAGGCGCAAATCCTCGCCGAGCTGTACGGCCCGGACTACGACAAGCTGCGTACCGCCGCGCCCTACGTCGACCAGGCCTTCGGCCAGATCTACGGCATGATCAACGTCGACGACTCGGTCACCGCCAACCTCGACAGCTTCCATGTCCGCGTCGACGCCGAGAAGGCTCTGCTCTCCGGCGTCGCCCCCGGCCAGGTGGCGAAGATGCTGCGCGACTACGTCTCCGGCTTCGCCATCGGCACGCTGCACACCGAGGACAGCCGCGAGCCGGTCGACATCAAGGTACGCCTGCCCAGGGAACTACGCGCCGATCCGGGCACGCTCATGTCGCTGCGCATCACCAACCCGCACGGCATGCAGGTACCGCTTTCGGCCATCGCCACGGTGGACAAGGTCGTCGAGGCCAAGCCCGTCTACGCCCGCGACCAGCACCCCATGGTCATGGTCGGCGGCGAGCTGCTCAAGTCCAGCCCGGTCTACGCCGTGCTCGCCCTCGACGAGATGCTCGATGGCAAGAAACTGCCCAACGGTGCCACCTTCACCACCGGCAACCTCGGCTTCACCCAGGCAGCGCCCAGGGATGTCGTCGAAAACACCCTGCTCTGGGGCGGCGAGATGCGCCTGACCCTGGACGTGTTCCGCGACCTCGGCTCGGCGTTCATCGTCGCGCTGATCCTGATTTACCTGATGCTGGTCGGCTACTACAAGTCGTTCGGTCTGCCGGTGATCGTCATGGGCGCGATTCCCCTGACCCTGGTGGGCGTCTTCCCGGGCCACTGGGCGACGGGCCAGGCCTTCACCGCGACGTCGATGATCGGCGTCATCGCCCTCGCCGGCATTGTGGTGCGCAACTCGCTGCTGCTGATCGACTTCATCCTCGACTACCGCAAGCAGGGCTACGGCCTGGAGCAGGCGGTCATCGAAGCCGGCGCGGTGCGTTTCCGGCCCATCCTGCTGACCGCCCTGGCGATCATCCTCGGCTCGGCCATCATGATCACCGATCCAGTGTTCGGCGGTCTGGCCGTGTCGCTGATCTTCGGCACCTTCGCCTCGACGGCGCTGACCTTGGTGGTCATCCCGCTGATGTATTACCTGTGGCAGCGCAAGAGCGCGGCCGCGTGATCAAGCCCCTATTCAAGCAACCTTAAGGAGTCCATTCCCATGACCATCGAACGCATTGTCCGCATCGTCGCCGGTTTTTTCATCCTGCTGTCCCTGGCATTGGCGCACTTCGGCGGCACCGCCAACCTCGGCGAGATGTCCTGGCTCTGGTTCACCGCCTTCGTCGGCCTGAACCTGTTCCAGTCGGGCTTCACCAACCTCTGCCCGATGGTCACCATTCTCAAGAAGCTTGGCTTCAAGGAAGCCGCCGGCGGCTGTTGCTGAGCCTGACGGCTACTCGCGAATCTCGGTCTCGACCAGCTTCGCCAGCAAAACGAGCGATTCCTGCCAGCCGAGATAGCACATCTCGACGGGGATCGCTTCGGGGATGCCCTCCTGCACCACGCTCAACTCGGTGCCGCAGGACACCGCCTTGAATTCCACCGTGGTCCGCATGACGCCCGGAAGGTTCGGGTCGTCGAACGTGTCCGTGTAACGCAGCCGTTCGTTCGGCAACACTTCCAGGTACTCGCCGCCGAAGGCGAAGGCCTGCTCGGTGGTGAAATTGGTGAACGACACCCTGAACGAGCCGCCGACCCGCGCATCCAGGTGATGCACGCTCGCCGTAAAGCCGTTCGGCGGCAACCACTTGGCCATGGCCTCGGCATTCAGAAAGGCGCGATAGACCCGCTCGGGCGGGGCGCGCAATACGCGGTGCAGACGAACAGTACCCAGGGTCATATCAGCCATCTCCATTCCTCGTTGGTTTGCCGATCAGCTCGATCGGATACCCGTCCGGGTCGGCGACGAAGGCGATGATCGTCGTGCCGGCGTTCATCGGCCCGGCCGGGCGCAGAATCTTGCCGCCTTTTTTCTCGATTTCGGCGCAGGCGGCATAGACATCGTCCACCTCGATCGCCAGATGACCGAAACCGGTGCCCAGATCATAGCGCTCGACGCCCCAGTTGTAGGTCAGCTCGATCACCGAGCTGTTCGCCTCGTTACCGTAGCCGACGAAGGCCAGGGTGAACTTTCCTTCGGGATAGTCCTTCCGGCGCAACAGCGTCATGCCGAGAATCCCGGTGTAGAAGGCAATCGAACGATCCAGATCGCCGCTGCGGATCATGGTGTGGAGCAGTCTCATTTGGGGGATTCCTGTGTGTGTATATGAACGCGCCGGAGAAAAGCGAGCCCAGGGAAGCGTCATCGCGTGGCGCGCGGCGACGTGGCGATCCATACGCTGTTGATTGATATAGTGCACCGGATTGCCGCGCTCCGCTCGCATTGACCATTGGCGAAAAAAACAGCCTTTCCTTTAGTGTCGGCCTGACGGGTCTGTCAGAATGCAGCGGCCCCGTTATCTGAAAATCAGCACTTCCACCCTGCGGCTTGAGGCCGTCCCGGCATCTCCGGGCCTGGCGGTGGCGGGTATGCGAGCCCCATAGGAGAGGGGAGACATGCGATACAGGGGGATACCGCCGAACTGGTGCAGATAGCGTTGCACCGCCTTGGCCCGGCCTTCGCCCAGCAGGTAGTTGAACTCCGGATTGCCGCTGTCGTCGGTATGCCCCTGAATCTCCACGTGATAATTGGGGGCGCCGGCCTTGATCTCATCAATGAGCGCATCCAGGGCTTTCACGTCCTGTCCGGTCAGATCCACCGAGTTGTGCGGGAAGAGGAGCTTGTCCTCGGTCAGAACGATTTGCTTCGCCAAAAGACCCTGGTGTCGCGTCCTGGCAAGCTCGGTCTGGATCGAACCGACCTGCTGGTTCAGCATCTGGCTGGATTGCTGCAACTGGCTGACGGCGTCTTCCAGCTTGCCGAGCCGGTCGTTCAGGCGCGCTGTTTGCTGGATTTCCTCGGTCGTGGCGCAAGCGCTCAGGCCAAGACCGACCGCGACCAATGAAGCCGAAAGAATGTGCGTGGTTGTTTTCATGATGCGCCTTTCACTCAACCGCCCAGGCTCACAAGCCTATGGTTTGTTTATAGCCCAGTGAGCAGCGCCGGCCTGGCATTTCGCGCAGGCGCGGTCAAGCCGGACGGCGGAAACGAAAGAAGACATAGGGCGCGGCGGCCACCCAGAGGAGGACAACGACCCAGACGCGCCCCTCGAAAATGTTGTAGTTGGCGAGCAACTCCGCCCACGAATGGCCGCCGATAAAGTGGAAGAAGAGAAATTCGAAGGCCACGGTCAGCGTGGCCCACGCCAGCCCGATGCTAACGGCGTGGCGTGCGGAAGACGGCGGATAGCGGCGGACAAAAACCCAGATCACCACCCCGAGCGACAGAACACTGGTCACCGTGGACAGTTGATGCGCGGCAAGCTCGCTCATGTATTTGCCATAGGTGAGATCGCGCGCGGCCCCGTTGACTATGGACACGAGCAACATGACGCACCAGGCGGCGAGGTATTTCCAGGCCCCCGAAATGTTCATGACAGAGGATGTGGGCATGGCCTAACGCCCCTCCCGAAGCGTTTGTCGGGCACCGACATCCTGCGGGAATGCCATGCAGGCGGCCTTGGCGCCAGGGAAACGCTGAAGAATTCGACAGCGCGAGGCGCGCAGCGACGTGGCGATCCATAGGCTGTTGATTTATATAGTGCACTGGATTGCCGCGCTTCGCTCGCAACGACAATGAGCGAATAAATCAGCGTTTCGCTAGGCATCCCCGACCTCGACTTTGACATGGGGAAACCTGCCGCCAATGACCCGCGCCCAGTGCTCACATGCCGGCGGGGACACGCCTTCAGACGGAGAAGAATTCGTCATCGCGAGGCGCGCAGCGACGTGGCGATCCAGGGCTGTTGACTTATACAGTGCACTGGATTGCCGCGCTCCGCTCGCAATGACCATGAACGAATATATCAGCGTTTCGCTAGGCATCCTCGACCTCGACTTTGACATGGGGAAACCGGTCGCCAATGTCCCGCGCCCAATTCTCACATGCCGGCGGGGACACGCCTTCAGACGGAAAGGGTAACAAATTGCCCGCCTGGTCATAGAAGAAGACATGATCGCTGCCCTCGCAGACAACCCGCACCTTGATCAACGACACGTCATCCAACACGAGGCTGCGCGGCTCCGGCGACCGGCTTGTGTCCCACCAATAGAGACGTCTCTCGTCCATGTTCAACCGGTAGCCCCATTGTCGGTTGGCCAACAGCATGGCAATACCGGATAGGCTCACCAGCACCCCGACCACAAGCGCGACATGGATCAGCCAGGGCGCACATTCCCCGCTTTCGCTGCAATTCGTGCCTGGCTCAATGGTGACGCCCGCCAGGGCAAACACCAGACCCAGCCCCAGGAGAATATAGACGCGCGCATCGCGTCGCGCCGACATGGACCGCCCAAGCGGCTGCATCCTCATCCACCACCAGGTTGCTTGTTATCGTGGCGCCCAACGTAGAAGTCACCGACGCAGCGCGGCTTCATCGCACAGCGTCCGGTGGAATGATGGGAAGTTAGCCCTGTGCGGCCACATAGCCTTGGGCAATAGAAATGACATCGTTAAAGAACACTGGATTGTTCGAAAGCTGCGTGATTTCAACCGCCGCCAACAAAGCGAACCAGTTCGCAAGCCCCAAGACTTCTTCGATTTCGGCGGGGGCGTAATTGGAGCCGAGAAATTCTTCGCTATTTCGGCGAACCACTTGCAGATAACCGCCATGAACGTAGCTGCTCATCGACTTCCACGCGGACTGGTTGATTCTGTGAAGGATGTCGGAGCTGTGAATATCATTCTTCTTGAGGCGCTTGATGACCTTAGTCGGTTCTGGAGTGAGCCGATTGTTGGCAAAACGATCAAGTTCGCCGTCATTGGCGAGATAGGTGAGCCACATGCCGTTGATGCAGCCATCAAACATTGGGCGCAACAGAACAAAAGCCGAGCCGTAGAGCCCGTGCTGAACAAGGAGTGCGACTGATCGGTGATGTTCGTGCACCGCGTCGAAACTTCCGCCAGCGAGGCGCTCACGTACTCCCGACCGCACAGGGCGACCATCGACTACGTTGTAGAGGTCGTCGGAAAGTTTCTGTGTGCGGGCCAGTAGGGACATTGAACAGGGCTAACCTGATATGCACACCAAGCAGTGAGCAATCTTGAAAACGGAAGCACCTGTTTCCACAAGCAAATCATCTGGTTGCCTGGACATACCCATCATTTTCACTCCCCGATTTTGGTTTTTTCATTTTTTTTTATCTTTGCCTGCTCCGTTCCTTGAAGCAGGTGGGTGGCATGCTGTCCCGTCTGGTTTGTGCGCCACCCTGTCGAGGAATTAGACGCTCAGTCACCCCCGCTGGCAAGCGGTGTCCGGCATGGGCACCGCTTGCCCTCGGACTACTTCCCGGCGCGCAGCCGTTCCAGTGCCGGGCGGGCGTCGCTGGCCCCGGCGACGGCGGCGCGGCTGTACCAGTAGCCGGCGTTGGCGGCATCGCGGGCGACGCCATCGCCGGTTTCGAACATCCGGCCAAGCGCCATCATGGCGCTGACCTGGCCCTGGCCGGCGGCGAGGGCGAGCCAGGAGCCGGCGCGTGCCGGGTCGCGCGGCAGGCCCTGGGCGCCGTTGAGGAGGAGTTGCCCGAGGCTGGCCTGGGCTTCACGGTCGCCGGCTTCGGAGGCTATTTCGTACCATTTCACGGCCTCGGCGGGGTCGGCGGCGACGCCTTGCCCCTGGACGTATTTGGCGGCGAGGCGGGTCTGGGCGTTCACGTCGCCGAGTTCGGCGGCCTTGCGCAGCCAGAACACGGCCATTTCCTGACTGGCCGGGACGCCCTGGCCGAGTTCGAGCAGGGCGGCGAGTTGCACCTGGGCGGCGGCGACGTTGAGTTCGGCGGCGGCGGAAAGCAGCCTGGCGCCCCGGTCGGTGTCTTTTGGGATGCCCTTGCCTTCGATCAGCAGACGCCCCAGGTTGTACAGACCGAGGGGGTCTTTTTGCGCGGCGGACAGCTCATACCAGCCGAGGGCCCGGCCGAGGTCGCGGGGCACGCCAAATCCGCTCTCCAGCAGTTGCCCCATGCGGGTCTGCGCCAGGGCGTTGCCCTGCTGCGCCATTTGAGCGGTCTGCACGAGCCCCTGGAGGAGCAGGGTCGGATCGAGGAAACTGCGCCCGCGCGGGCGTGGCAACGCTGCCGGCGAGGGCAAGCGCAAGGATCAGATGGCGAATGGACATGATGGGCCTCGCGAGGGTGGTTAATCGGAATCGTCGGTGGAACTGCCGTGATTCTAAGCCTTGGCCAGCCCAGCCGGGACAGGTGTGTTGCGCGGGATCAAGAAGGCGTCGGCAAATTCCTGGGGAAACGCTGAAGAATTCGTCATGCGAGGCGCGCAGCGACGTGGCGATCCATAGGCTGTTGATTTATTTCGCGCACTGGATTGCCGCGCTTCGCTCGCAATGACCATGAGCGAATAAGCGTTTCCTGAGGGGAATGCGGTACCGAAGGGTAGGGATTTACAGGGATTTCAACAGTGTCAGCCCAATCAAAGGGGGATTTTCCAACGACAGGCTTAAGGAGTGCCATTGGGGCATGTTGCCATGGGTCATCAACACACTTTTAGTGCGCGGGCCGCGATGCTTGCGTGGCCGGCTCGGGCAGCTCGATCTGGCGCAGGTAGTCGCCATGCTCCGGGCTGTCGGCGCGGGCGTAGTTGAGGTTCTTGAACAGGCCCGTGAGGCGAATGAAGTGGCCGCGTGCTGCTTCCTTGTCCTTGAACGCCCAGGTTCTGGTGACCAGCCGATAGGCCAGGTCGAAGGTCGCGCGCTGGCGCTCCAGGGGCGTGGCGCTGTCGACTTCGTCGAAGGCGTCCTGCTGCAAATAGACGGCGTCCAGAAACACGGCCTTCTGGTAGGTGACGAAATCGTCCAGGCTGACGCCTTCCTCGCCGGTGACCTGCATCATTTGCAGGATGCCGTCGCCGCGCCGCAGCAGGTCGATCATCGCCCGCACCCGGTCGGTCCAGCCGGGGGCGACGTTGGCGTCGTACCAGTCGGTCAGTTGCTCGTTGTAGCGCGACCAGGAGAGCAGCGGATCGACGGCCGGGTAGAAGCGCTTGTAGGCGCGTTCGGCACTCAGGCCCAGGAAGGTTTTCACCGTGCCCAGTGTGGATTGCGTGACCGGTTCCTCGAAGTTGCCGCCGGCGGGCGACACCGTGCCGATCAGGTGAAACTGCCCACGAAGCCATCGACCGTGCGCATCACCCCGGCACGCTCGTAGACGGCGCGGATGGACGAGTCGAGATAGGCGGGGAAGGCCTCCTCGCCGGGGATTTCCTCCATGCGCCCCGAAGTCTCGCGCATCGCCTGCGCCCAGCGCGAGGTCGAGTCGGCGAGCAGCAGGACGTTGAAGCCCATGTGCCGGTAGTACTCGGCGATGGTGATGCCGGTGTAGATCGAAGCCTCGCGGGCGGCGACCGGCATGGAGGAGGTGTTGCAGATGATGACGGTGCGGTCCATCAGGCTGCCGCCGGTGCGCGGGTCGCGCAGTTGCGGGAACTCGCTGATGGTCTCGACCACCTCGCCGGCGCGTTCGCCGCAGGCGACGACGATGACGATGTCGACCGCCGAATGGCGGGCGATGAGGCCTTGCAGGACGGTCTTGCCGGCGCCGAAGGGGCCGGGGATGCACGCCGTGCCGCCCCGGGCGATGGGGAAGAAGGTGTCGATCAGGCGTTGCTGGGTGATCAGCGGCTCGTTCGGGTAGAGCCGTTCGCACAGGCCCCGGCGCAGCATCTGCCCGGGCAACGGCCGGCGCACCGGCCAGCGCTGCACCAGGGTGACGTCGCGCTCGCGGCCCAGGGTATCGCGCAGCCGCGCCACGGGCACATCCAGGGTGGCACTGCCGGCCTGGATCCAGGTGACTTCCACTTCGCCCGGCAGGTCGAAGGGCGCCAGGATGCGGTGGCTGAAGCGGCCTTCCTGGACGCTGCCCAGGCTGGCGCCGGCGCGCAGTTTGGCCCCGGCGGTCACCGCCGGGACGAAGGACCACTTCTGGTTGCGGTCGAGCCGGTCGATGGCGACACCCCGCGGCAGGGAAAAGCCGTATTCGGCGGCGAGTTTTTCCAGGGGATTCTGCAGGCCGTCGAAGACCTGGCCGAGCAGGCCCGGCCCAAGTTCGACCGAGAGCAGTTCGCCACTTTGTTCCACCGGGTCGCCGACCCCGACCCCCTGGGTGCTCTCGAACACCCGGGCCACGGCGGTGTCGCCGTGGATGCGCAGCACTTCGCCCTTGAGGCGCTCCTGGCGCTCGCCGGGGCGGGGCGCGGGCAGATGTAGATCACCTCGTTCTTCATCAGGGGGCGCCGGCCTTCCGGCCCGACCAGGGTTTCGATGGCCACCAGATCCTCCTGGACCGAGATCACCCGTGCCGTGGCCTGTACCAGGCCGTTGTCTGCAACCATCTTCACACTCCTTGAAGCGGGGCGAACAGCGCCTGTCTGCCGTCCAGACCCGCGTCGGATAGTTCCATGAAGCGGCGTAGCGCCGCGACGCCGTTGTAACCGGACCAGCGGCGCAGGATGTCCCACTTGAGGACATAGATCGCCACCGCCTCGAAATCGAAATAATGGCCCGCGCCCTGGCGTCCCAGGCCGTCCCAGGTGTGGCCGAGCAGCAGCCGTTCCAGCCCGGGTGAGTCGCCCGCCGCCAGCAGACGCGCGGCCTCGGCCACCCAGGGGAGGTGGCGCTCCAGGCCGAATACCGGTTCGGTCCAGGCGCGCTGAATGCGCTCCAGCAGGCGGCCGCAGCCCCAAAGCTCTCCGGGAGCGGGTGCCGGCCGGCCAAGGTGACGGCGGCGCAACGCGGCCAGCACGGTCCGGTCTTCCAGGCGCCATTGCGCCACGGCGCGCGGCAACCCCGGCGGCAGGCTCGCCATGCCGGCGCGAAATGCCTGTACCGCCTGGGCATCGCTCAGGTTCAGGGACAGGCGGTCCCAGTGCAGCACATCCTCCAGGGTCGACAACTGGCGGGCATCCTCGGGGTCAGCAGGGCGAGCCGACGGTCCAGTTGCAGTCGCGAAATCGGCGCCAGGTGCTCGCCAAACAACGCCGGCGGCAAAGCGGGCAGGCCGCACACCAGCATGGCGTAGCGGTTGCGCCCCGGATTCATCGCACCATGCCTTCCAGAAAGGCCCGGAAACGCGGTTGCAGGTGTTGCAGCAGCAAGCTGGCGACGGTGGCATCGGTCAGGTCGATTTCCACATCCCGGTCGACCAGGCGGATGCGGATGCCGGCCGGCGCGCCCGGGACGACGTGCAGGCTGACCCCTTCACGCAGCAGGCTGCCGGCGCGCGCCAGAACGAAATGGCTCAGGGTGCCGCCGCGCAGTTCCTCGGGGTGGCGGCGCAATTCTTCGACCTCGACGGCTTCTTCCGGGATCAGCAACTCGATGCCGCCCGATTCGCTGTCCAGGTCGTGGCGCTCGCGGACGCGGCCGGCGACTTCCAGGATCAGGCGCTGAAGGAATTCCCGGTCGCTCATCTCGGCGCTGACCAGGCGCTCGACATCGTCGCTGAAACGTTGCAGCAGCCAGTTCTTCAGGCTCAGGACCGTGTCGCGAAAGGCGACTTGCAGCGCCTCCTGGCCGGCACGACGGGAGGTTTCCACCTCCAGCCGGGCTTTGTCGCGCAGGGCGTTGGCATCCTCTTCCGCCTTGGCCAGGATGCGGCTGGCCTGGGCCTGGGCGTCAGCCAGCCGCTGTTCGGCTTCGGCCTGGCCCTTGCCGACACCTTCATCATGCAGCCGGCGGATCAGTTCCTCGACGCCCGAGGCGGCCGGGTGGGTGGGTGGGCTCATATCACCGGACTCCCGGGATGCCGCCGCTGAGCACCAGGGCGAAGATGAAGGCGAACACCGCGAAACCCTCGACCATGGCCGCCGGGGCCAGGGACAGGCCGAGGATCTCCGGCTTCGACTTGGCCGCCTGGATCGATGAGGCGCAGCACTGGCCCTGGTAGATGGCGCTATACATCAGCGCCAGGCCGGCGAGCAGGCCGATGCCCGCCAGGGCCGGGGCGTTTTCCGGCGTGACGCCGCGATTCAGGGCGAGCATCACCACCAGGCCGTAGATGGTCTGGGAGGACGGCATGGCCGCGACGCCGACGAACCGGCCATGGCCGCTTTCGGTGTCGAGCATGGCGCCGATGGCGGCCTGGCCGGCGATGGCACAGCCGATGACGCTGCCGATGCTGGACAATGCCATGGCACCGTAGATGCCAGTCCAGCCGAGGACAAGGAGAAGTTCGTTCATGTGTTGACCTCTTTTTTCGAGAAAGATCGGAATGGATAGCCCTCGTCGGAGACACTCCAGTTGTAGAACTCGATGAAATTCAGGCGCAGCCCGTGGACCACGCCGCTCATCACCCCCAGGGCCAGGTTGAGGGTATGCCCGAAGAGCAGGATCAGCAGCGCGAACAGCAGACCGATGCCGGGCATGGCTGTCTGAACCTCCTGGGCCAGGTTGTTGAAGGTGACCGCCAGGGAGGCGCTGGCCAGTCCCAGGGCGAACAGGCGCATATAGCTGAGGATGTCGCCAAGTGCAGCGGAGATCCTGGTCAGGCCCAGCAGACCGTCGACCAGACGCAGCCCCCAATCCGCCGGCCGCCGCCAGGGCCGGGCGCTGGAGAACAGCAGCACCGCGACCAGGCCGGCAATGAGGCCGCCGGTGCCCAGTCGCACCAGTTCCGGCCCGCCCACCCACATGAAGAAACCGCCCACCACCGCCAAACCCCAGCCCAGCGGCGCGAGCCGTGCCAGCCAGCCGGGTTGGCGCCAGGCGGTGATCAGATTCGCCAGGGTGACGTGGAGTACACCGATGGCCACCGACAATCGCATCATCGTCGGGTAATCGTTGATGTCGAGGATTTGCAGGCCCGCCAGGGGGCTTCCCGGCGGCGGCGAGACACCGAAGTAACTGCCCACCAGCACGCCATAGACCACCGAGGCGGCAAGCATCGCCAGGGCCAGATAACGCAGGCGGCGTCCCGCCGGCGCGCGTCCCAGGCGACGCCAGCCGGCGAACAGGGCCAGCAACAGCAGGGCGGCATAGCCGGCATCGCCGAGGATCATGGCGAAGAACAGCGAGAACGAGAAAAACAGCACCTGCGAAGGGTCCCAGCCGGCATAGCCCGGGGTCTGGAAGAAGGACACCAGATCCTGGCCGCCGGACACTTTTTCCGGGTTTTCCAGGAGCGTCGGTGGATGGTCGTCCGTCCCGGGCATCTCGGCGACCAGGGCCAGGCCCAGGCTCGCGGCATAGTCGCGGATCGCCGGCACGGCCTGGCTCGGTGCCCAGCCTTGCAGCACGAACAGGTCGCCGGTATCCAGGGTCATCTCCCCGGCCTGCCAGAGGCTGGCCTGATTCTCGGCCTGGACCAGGTGCTGGCCGATGTGCTGAATCCAGCGGCTGAGCGATGCCCGTTCCGCCGCCAGGTCTTCGAGTTGCAGTTGCACGCCGTCGAGTTCCTGGCGCAGCTCGGCAAGCGGCACCCGGCCGACGTGCGTGCGCGCCACCGGCATGGCGCCACGGGGGTTCTTCCCGGGCGATAGCGACCACGTGCGACTGGCGCGGATCGCGATGGACGATGCTCCAAGCGAGACCCGTGCCGGGCAGATCGCGCAAGCGTTCGTTGGGGACGATGTAGAACCACAACCGGTAGCCGCGCAGGGCCGCCGGGTCGGGCAGCCGAAAATCCCCCCAGGGTTCCAGGTCGCGGATGCGGGTTTCGAGGAAATCGCGCCGATCCGAGGCGGCGCGGGTACCTTCCCGGTTCGCCTCGACCTGGGCCACCACTACGTCCATGTCGAATCCGGCATCTTCGCTGACCTGATGACGCCGGTTCGGCGTTTCCAGCAGATGGCGCAAGGCCCGATACGCCGCCTCGGGCCGTGCCGGGGCCGTGGCTTCCGGCCCCCTGGCGGCGGTTCGCAGGGATTGCAGGTGCACGCAACCCAGTTCCTGCAATCGCTCCAGGGCACACTGCTTGTCCGCCGCCTGGCCGAACAGGGTGACTTTTTCCAGGGCGACGATACTCATGCCGCCGCCTCCAGACGCTGGCGCTTGGCGATCTTCGCCTGCACGACGCGTGCGCGCTCGGCGTCGGCGAGATGGATGCGAATACGGCGGATGTCCTCCCGGGCCTGGGGGATCAGCACCTTCTCGAACAGATTCACCCGCTGGGTCAGACGCCGCACCGCCTCGTCCAGCAGGCTGACACGCGCTTCCTGGACCTGGACCAGCAGCCGCAGGCCGATGGCGCGCTCCAGACGGGCAGCCACCGCATCGACCCAATGGGGCTTGGCCAGCAAGGAATACGGCTGGGTGCGCACCTCGACATGCCGCAGCGTCGGCAGGCGGATGCCCACCAGGCTCTCTTCGACGATATCGACCGACTCGACCCGGACCAGCCCGGCCAGGTCCACGCTATCGTTGGCCAGCATGGGCAAATCGCGCCCCACCGAAGCCAGCAGTGCCTCCAGTTCCTCGCGCGTCCGCACCGCCGCCTGGCGGGCGCGGGCGCGCTCCATCACCACCTGGCGCCGCTTCAGATCGAGCGAGGGCAGGAAGTGCTCGAAGATCTTCAACCGCGCCATCTGGCGGTGCAGCGAAGATTTGTTCAGGGCCAGCTTGGACATGAGGGGTGCGATCAGGCAGGTAGCCCGGATGGAGCGATAGCGGAATCCGGCGACCGCGGGAAATAGCGCTCGATCAAGGCCGCCTTCATGAGCAGTTCGCCCGCCTCGAAACACTCCGCCAGGGTCCGCCAGCACAGGTCCAGCGCCTGCTCCAGGGGCATGGAGACGTGGATGTCCATGAAGCGCTGGCGGAACAGTTCGCCGAACTTCAACAGCTTCTGGTCGTAGGGCGACAGGTCGAAGGCCATCGACTGTTTCTGCTCGGCATCGCGTGCCCCGGCGTAGAGGCGCACCATGGTGTTCATGATCTGGGCGTGGTCTTCCCGAGTCTGTTTGCCGATGACGTGCTGCTTCAGCCGGGACAGCGAGCCGAACGGGTCGATCATGCCGCCGTGCAAATAGAACTGGCCCTCGGTGATATAGCCTGTGTTGTCCGGCACCGGATGCGTGACGTCGTCGCCGGGCATGGTGGTGACGCTGAGGATGGTCACCGAGCCGGCGCCCTTGTAATCGCACGCCTTCTCGTAGCGCCGTGCCAACTGGGAGTAGAGGTCGCCCATGTAGCCCCGGTTGGACGGCACCTGATCCATGGCGATGCCGACCTCCTTGAGGGCGTCGGCGAAGGCGGTCATGTCGGTGAGCAGCACCAGCACCCGCTTGCCCTCCTCCACCGCGAACTTTTCCGCCACGGCCAGCGCCAGGTCCGGCACCAGCAGGCGTTCCACCACCGGGTCCGAGGCCTGGTTGACGAACATCACCGTGCGCGCGAACACCCCGGCGTCCTCGAAGGCGCTGCGGAAGAAATGGTAGTCGTCGAAGATCAGGCCGAGCCCGCCGAACACCACCACGTCGGCGTCGGCCTGGATGCCGATGCGCGCCAGCAGCGCGTTGTAGGGTTCGCCCGCCACCGAGAACACGGGGATCTTCTGGCTTTCCACCAGGCAGTTGAACACGTCGATCATGGGCACGTCGGTGCGGATCATGCGCGAGGCCAGTACCCGCCGCATGGGGTTCACCGGCGGACCGCCGATGGCCACCTGGGGGTCGTGCGATAGATCCGGGCCACCATCCATCGGATCACCCGAGCCCCGGAATACCCGGCCGAGAATGTTCGGGGAATAGATCGCGCGCATCGGATGGCCGAGGAAACGCACCGTCGCCGCCGTCGACAGCCCCTTGGTGCCGGCGTAGACCTGTAGGGAAACGGTATCGCGGTCGATATGAATGACCTGGGCGGGCGACTGGCTGCCGTCGGCGTTCTCCACCACGGCCAGGTGACCGTAGCGAGCCACCGCCTGGTCCTCGCCCGGTCCGACGCGCACCTCCACCTTGAGCAAGTCGCCGACGATCTCCAGGATGCGGCAGTAGCGGGTCAGGGTCTGGGTCATATCGAGACGTTACATGTCCAATGAAGCCAAGATTATCTACCTTTGCATGACGGACCGGGGAGTCAACGGAACATGCGCAAGCCTCAGCGTCATCGGCTGCGGCGCATCGCCGCGCGGGCTGTCCGCGCCTTCAGGGGGCTGCGCATGAATACGCTCGGCGGTTAACCGCCGGCCCAAAAAAAAGGGTGGCTCGCGCCACCCTTGAAAGACTGCTGCTCTGCTAAGCAGCGTACCCTGCTAAGGTTCTTTCGGACGCCGGGACGGCGACTTGCACTCGCCTATCGAGCCCAGCGTGCATAGGCGGCCATCGTTCCAGATGGCGCCCTTCATCCATGTGCCGCGCAACTTGACCTTGTCGATTTCGGCTCCGGTCAGGTCGGCGTTCTTCAAATTGGCATAATCCAGGAAGGTGCCGCGCAATATGGCACGCCTCAGGTTGGCATCTTCAAGGTCGGCATTGACCAAGTCGGTTCGGGTCAGATCAGCCTCTTCGAGCACCGCCCGTTCGAGATCAGCCAGACTGAGATCGGCGTTGTCCAATACGGTGCGCCGCAAATTGGCCTTGACCAGCGAGGCCTCCGTCAGATTGGCATGGGTGGCATCGGCCTCATCGAGGCGCGCGCCGCCCAGGTCGGCACCCTTAAGGCGGGTGTGCTTGAGATTGGCGCCCTTGAGATTGGCACCCTTGAGGTTGGCGCCGCCGAGGTCGGCCCATTCCAGATTGGCGCCATCGAGCTGGATGCCTTCGAGGTTGGCGCCGCCCAGCTTCACCCTGGCCAGTTGGGCGTTGGAGCATTGCGCCGCCGGCGCGGGCTTGCAGGCCCAGGCCGCCGGGCTGAGCATCACGGCGAGCAGGGCGTAGGCGGGCGGGCGGATCATGGCTGTGTACGACATAGTGAGGGCGAATCGTAGCGCCACCGGCACGGGCGAAAATCCGGGCCAGCGCGTAAGGGAAACCCTTACGATTTATTGCGTACACGCCGCGCCAGCAGCGCTTTTTCGGCTTCAATGACCAGGAACAGCATCAGCCCGAACAGCAGGATGCGCCCCCATGTCGCGGCATCGAGGCCGGCGGTGCCGAACAGGGTCTGCATGATCGGCAAGTAGGTGAATACCCCCTGGAAGACCAGCAGGATCGCCGTGGTCCACCAGATGTAGGGGTTGCCGACGAGGCCGCTCCAGTTGAGCGCCGAGCCGGTCAGGCGACGGCAGTTGAACAGGTAGGCGATCTCGCCGATCACCAAAGCGTTGACCGCGGTCGTGCGGGCAACTTCAAGGGCGGCGCCCTGGGCACTTTCCCAGAGGAACAGGCCGAGGCCGCCCAGCGTCAGCAACGAGGTGACGAAGACTATCCGCCAGACCAGGAAGCGCGACAGCAGTGGCTCGGCCGGATCGCGCGGCGGGCGGCGCATGATGTCGGCCTCGGCGGGTTCGAAGGATAGGGCGAGGGCGAGCGTCACCGCCGAAACCATGTTCACCCAGAGGATCTGCGCCGGCGTGATCGGCAGCGTCAGGCCCAGCAGGATGGCGATCAGCAGGATGCCGGCCTCGCCGCCGTTGGTGGGCAGGATGAAGACGATGGCCTTCTTCAGGTTGTCGTAGATCGTCCGGCCTTCCTCGACGGCGGCGGCGATGGACGCGAAATTGTCGTCGGCGAGGACCATCTCGGCCGCCTCCTTGGCCGCCTCGGTGCCTTTCCGGCCCATCGCCACGCCGACATCGGCGCGCTTCAGGGCGGGCGCGTCATTGACGCCGTCGCCGGTCATGGCCACGACCTGGCCATTGGCCTGAAGGGCATTGACCAGACGCAGCTTATCCTCCGGGCTGGCGCGGGCAAAGATGTCGGTTTCGCCGACGGCGGCGCGCAGCCGGTCTGCGTCCATGGTCTCGATGTCGGTGCCTGTCAGCACACGCGGCGCCTCCGCAAGGCCAATGCTACGACCGATCGCCAGGGCGGTATCGGCGTGGTCGCCGGTGATCATCACCACCCGGATACCGGCGGCACGGCAATTCGCGATCGCCCGGGCGCTCTCCTCGCGCGGCGGATCGGCGATGCAGGCCACCGCCAACAGTGTGAAACCGCCTGCCTCGACATCACTGAAACTCAGGCTGGTGGGTGCGTTCTCGTGCTCGCGCACCGCCAACGCCAGCAGACGCATACCCGACGCCGCGGATTGATTCATGCGCGCATGCCAGGCAAGCAGGTCGAGTGCCTGATCGTCGCCAGCTCGACGTTGCCGGCCGCAAAGCTCCAGCACCCGCTCCGGCGCGCCCTTCAGGTAGACCAGGCCGTGGCCCCGGTGATCGTGATGCAGGGTGGCCATGAAACGGTGTTCGGCTTCGAACGGGATGACATCCACCCTGGGCAAGGCCTCGTGTTCATAGCGCGCCGCCAGGCCGGCCTTCATGGCCAGGGTCAGCAACGCGCCCTCGGTGGGGTCGCCGACCAGCTCCAGTTCGCCATCGACGCGCGACAGCGAGGCATCATTGCAGAGCAGGGCGGCCCGGCCGATGGCGCTCAGCTCCGGGTAGTCGTCCACCGTCGCATCGCGATCCGCCAGGACAAAGCCACCCTGGGGCACGTAACCGACGCCGGTGACCTCGAAGCTTGCATCGACGGTGAGCAGCCGTTGCACGGTCATCTCGTTGCGGGTCAGGGTACCGGTCTTGTCGGTGCAGATCACCGTCACCGAACCCAGCGCCTCGACGGCCGGCAGGCGGCGGACAATGGCATTGCGCCGCGCCATGCGCTGCACGCCGATGGCCAGGGTGATGGTGACCACCGCCGGCAGGCCCTCGGGGATGGCCGCCACCGCCAGGCCGACGGCCGCGAGAAACATCTCGTCCAACGCGTAGTCGCGCACCAGGATGCCGAAACCGAAGGTGATTCCGGCGAGGCCCAGGATCGTCCAGGTGAGCCACTGCCCGAATAGCGCCATCTGGCGCAGCAAGGGTGTCGCCAGGGCCCGCACCTCGGCAAGCAGGGCGCTGATGCGGCCCAGTTCGGTGGTGGCGCCGGTGGCGGTGACCACGCCGACGCCGTGACCGTAGGCGACCAGCGTGCCCGACCAGGCCATGCAGGAACGGTCGCCCAGCGGTACATCGGCGGCGACCGGGCCGGTCTGTTTTTCCACCGGCAGCGACTCGCCGGTGAGCGCTGCTTCCTCGACCTTCAGGCTCTTCGCCTCGATCAGGCGCAGGTCGGCGGGTACCCGATCGCCCGAGGCCAGGAAGACGATGTCGCCGGGCACCAGTTGCTCGGCCGGCAGGGTGCGGCGCTGCGCGTCGCGCAAGACCACGGCGCTCGGCGAAAGCATCTTGCGGATCGCCTCCAGGGCCTGTTCCGCCTTGCCTTCCTGGATGAAGCCGATGCAGGCGTTGATCACCACCACGCCAAAGATCACGCCGCTGTCGATCCAGTGGCCGAGCAGGGCGGTGACGCCGCCGGCGGCGAGCAGCACGTAGATCAGGACGTTGTTGAACTGGAGCAGGAAACGGTAGAAGGCGCTGTGCCGCTGTGGCGCCGGGAGGCGATTCGGACCGTAGCGTTTCAAACGCCGCTCGGCTTCGGCGTGATCAAGCCCGGCGCGCGAGGCCGACAAAACCGCGCAAGTCTCGGATGCCGTTAGGCTGTGCCAGGGTCGTTCGGTAGCTGCCGCAGGCGTGTCGGGCATGGGCTCGCCTCAAATGGTGGTGGCATTTAGTAACTGTCCGTGGCGGCGGTACAGCCACTTCATCACAAAGGGCGGGCACAGCGTAGTCAGGGCGATAACTAGCACCAAGCCAGCCTGGGCCTGGCCATCGAGGATGCCGCTGCTACGGCCAAGTTCAGCGAAGATCAGACCGACCTCGCCGCGCGGGATCATGGCCGTGCCGATGATCCAGCGCGCCGGCCAAGGCTCGCGCACAATTAACGCCCCGAGCAGTTTGCCAAGAACCGCTGCGACCAACAAGGCGCCCGAGAACAGCCAGATGAAGCCGGAACTCCAGTCGATCTCGCGCAGATTCAGGGACAGGCCGACCATGACGAAGAAAATCGGCGTGAACAGATGCACGATGGGTTTCATCTCTTTTTCCACCCGCAACGCGAACACTGGGTCTTCGTGAAGGGCGCTGCCGAAGGGAAGGAAGAAGCGCCGCGATAAGGCCAGGCCAGCGGCAAAGCCGCCCAGTAGCTGAGGCGCACCGACCGCGTGCGCCAACCAGGCGAAGAACAGCACCAGAGCCACAATGGTGGTCGGTACCAGACCAGGCACCTCGCTCACCGCATCAAAGCGCTTGATGACCACGGAGATGATCTTCGCCGCTGGCGCCGCTAGGACGAAGAACAGGATGACGAAGAGCAGTACCTTGCCAGTATTGACCAAGCTAATGCCACCTCCAGTGGAAAACTCGTAGAGCAAGGCCAACAGGACCACGCCCATGACGTCGTCGAGCACCGCCGCGCCCAGGACCACCTGGCCCTCTCTGCTCGCCTGGCGCTTCAGGTCGGCGAGCACGCGCACGGTGATGCCGATGCTCGTCGCGGTCAGGGTGCCGCCAACAAACAAGCTGGGCAGCAGGTCAAGGCCGAGTAGGTCGTGGGCAACGCCAAAACCGAACAGGAATGGCAGCACGAACCCCGCCACCGCCACCAGAACCGACTGCCCGCCGGTACGCGCTAAGCTGCGCACGTCGGTTTCCAGGCCAACCTCGAACAGCAGGAGGATGATGCCGATCTCGGCCAGCAGATGGAGGGTGGTGTCGGGCGTCATCCAGCCCAGCAGACTGGGTCCAAGGACCACGCCCGCCAGGAGCTCGACGATGACAGCAGGCGATTTCAGGCGCGTCGCGACCTCCGCCAGGAGGCGGGCGGCCAACAGGATTAGCAGCAGGTCGAGCAGAAAGCGGGATTCGTCCATGGGATCTTAATCGATTGCGATGAATGACCGCGTCCATCGTGTGCGCGCGAGCCAAGGTAAAAATTTTGGCGGTGTTCTCAAGTCTAGCCTAGCGGACCGGCGCAGTCGGTATCGCCGAACCATAGGGTTGGCCAAGGATAAGAGTTCGGTGCGGATAAGGTATTTCAATGCCGTTCCTGTCGAATGCTTCTTTCAGGCGCTTCATGTATTCGCGCCGGACACCCCATTGTTCGAGCCGGGCGACCTTGAAGCGGCAACGGATGATCACCGCGGAATCCGCCCATTGATCGACGCCGGCAATTTCGAGCTCGTCGAGGATGCGCGCCTTGAAGTCGGGGTCGTTACGCAGGATCGACCCGGTCTTGCCCATCAGCACGCAGACGGCATCGACATCTTCGCCATAGGCGACACCGACATCCATGACCGCATAGGCATAACCCAGGCTCATGTTGGAAACGCGGCTTATTTCGCCATTGGGTATGAAATGCACGGTACCGGAATAGTCGCGCAGACGCAGGTAACGCAGGGTCATCTCTTCGACGACGCCGGCCTTGTCGCCTGCCTCGACGACATCGCCGAGGCGGATCTGATTCTCCAGGAGCAGGAACAGGCCGTTGAAATAGTCCTTCACCAAAGACTGCGCGCCGAATCCGACAGCGATGCCGACGACCCCGGCCGCGCCCAGGATCGGCGCCACCGAGACGCCGGCCACGTCGAGCAAGGCGATCCCGGCCAACAGCCAGACGATCACGCTCAGCGCATATCGAATGACACGCGAAAGGGTACGCACCCGCTGGCTGTCGTCGTGGCTATCCTGGCGCGCGGCGATGAGTTCGCGCAGGCGCGGGATGCCGCGCTGGATCAGTCGCAGGGCGACTGCGGCCAGCACCAGAATAAGCAGGACGCGGCCCAGGCTCGCAAGGAGATCGGCGGAGAGGAGATCGGGCAGGTTCAACATACCGCCCACCGATGCTGATCGGCGAGCAGTCCCGCCCTGTTACTCCAGACGCCCCCTTTCCAGCAGTTCCAGCAGCGCACGACGGGCGATGGCAAGTGGATGAACTCAGGGATTAGCTTGCTTGCCGGGCAGGATCGGCTCGATCCGGTCTTCCAGCTCGCCGACATACGCGGCAACCGTATTGACGGTGTCACCGATCCTGGCGTCGAGCTCGCGGCGGCCCAGCTCAAGGGCCGCGATCGACGCGGCGTGGTGTTCCGCCTCCTGGCTGGCGAGCTTCGCCATTTCTTCGCGAATGAGTTTATGTACCTCGGTAAACCGAGAGGCCTCGGCGTTGTCCGCCCGCTCCTGATTGGCGCGCAGATCGCGTGCAAAGCGCCGCGCCTCGATGAGGGCCTGGCCCTGCAAATAGACGATATAGATGAGAAACATGGCGACGATCAGCGTCAGCAGGCTCAACATCACCATGCCCAGGGGCAGCTTCATCGTGGCGATCCCGAAGGACAATTCCGTGGGGGCGAGAATCGCTTGCCAATTCAACACGACGAATAACGATGTGAGCGCCAAGATTGCGAACATGACGAGCGTGGGAATACGGATATTGAGCATCGGGGACCTTCCTTTTCTTGCGGCCGGATTGGCCGTCATCACGCCTGCCGGCGCTTTTCGGTGACGCCGAACTCCGGCAGGGTGCCTGGATCTACGGCGGCGGTTCCTCAGGGCTTCAGGGTACCCCGAGTCGGCAATCCCGGCGCGCTATTTCTTGTCCCACGCTTCGATCTTGGCGGCTGCCCAGTTCTTGCCGCCGAGGCCGAAGGCCAGGGCCAGCGCGAACACCAAACCCCCGAAGGCGATCGAGAAAGCCGCAGTAAGCAACTGCGTGCCAATGGCAAGCTGTTCCAGGGCCAGGAAGAAAGCGAAAACCTGAATCGCGTACTCGCTGATTGTGCTGACGTTCAGGGCATTGGGTATTTTCATGCCACTCAGCCATGCGAACACGAGCCGGTTTACCAAACGCGCCAAGAGGGTGCCGAGGACGAGGATAACGATGGCCACGAGAGCGTTAGGCAAGTACATCACAGCGCGGTTGAGCAGGCTGGCGAGGGCGGGCAAGCCCAAACTGTTGGTGATAGACACCGCCATGACCAGCAAAACCAGCCAATAGACGATTTCGCTGATGACCGTAGCCAAGGAGATAGGCATGCCGCCTGATTTCGCCAACGCCTCCAGGCCAGAGCGTTCCGCCAGGCTGCGGAATTGTGGCATGTCCAAGAGCCTTTCGACGCCGGCACGCGCGACGCGCGCCAGGATCCAGCCCATGAGCAGCAGCAGCAGGGCGGCCATCAATTTTGGGAAGAAGATGGCGATCTCGGCAAAGAACGCCTGCAGAGTGGTCACGAATAGATCGAGTTGTTGGTTCATATCGACTCCTTTAGTTATGCCTGCCGTCGCAGAGTGCTAGCCGAGCAGGTCCGACAACGGCGTCAGGGCAGCGGCGCCGTCCTTGAAACGCATGGCGCCGACCAAGGTCTGCAAGTCCTCGGCCAATGCCACAATCGAGCAGTCGTCCATTTCATCCAGGGCGGCGCAGACGCTGCCCCGGGCAGGTAAATCCGATACCCCGAGTAAATACCGCCCCCGTTCCGTAATGGCCCAGCGGGTAGATTTTGGGGTGTCGCCCGCCGAGCTTACGGCGATCAAGTCTAGGCGTTGCAACTCATCAAGTGCGGCGTGCGCCGACGAGACATGCATGGCAATCGCCTTAGCGACGTCGAGCGGCCGCGAACCCGGGGCACGCGCCAATTCGGAGAGTATCCAATACTGGGCTGCGGTAATCCCGAAATCGCGTTGAATGGCCTCGGCATGCTGCCGTGCCCCGGCAACGATTACACGAAACAATTTCAATACACCGCGAATCGTTTCTTGTCTTTTAGCCCAGGCAACGTCGGCATCCATTGTGGGATCAAGAAATGATATTGCCTGCCCGGCTGCGCTTTTTGTATTCATGCCGCAATTATATTGATAGCTCATGCGGCGCGCATTTGTGGCATCCCGTACGGGATTCTCGTATTGACAATACTCGGTCGGCTGGATTATAGCCGGATTAAGTCGACTACCAAGGAAGCGCTGATTTATTCGCTTTTCGTCATTCCAGCGAACGCCGGAATCCGTTGAATCAAGGGACTGAACCCCGGCCTACGCCGGGGTGACGAATAAACTAAGCGCATCCCTAACGATGCGCAGCGGCAGTTAAGTCAGGTGCCTTGCTGCGCCGTGGCAGGCCTGGATAGCATCACCATCAGCGCGGATGCGATTACCACAATCAATACGGCACCATTAAGGTAATCAGGTACATGAATTAGTTGCCGGGCGTTAATGAATAATAGAACTGTAATCAGACCTCTCGGCGCGACCCAGAGCAACATATCGCGTGACTCCATTTTCATTACCCGTAGCAATGAGTAGCGGCTTGTGTAAATAATCGTCAATATCACAATGGCGGCTAACCAGGCATATGGGTTGGCGAGTGCCGCCAAATCCGTCCAATAGCCGAGCAGGATGAAAAAGAATCCGCGTACCGCGAATGTCAATTCAGTCGCCAAGGATTTGAACGAGTCCAGGGTTGCGGGGTATTCGCTCGATATGCCCTCACGACGGAACGGCAGGCGCGTCATCCAGCCCGGGTTGTTCATGGCCAATCCGAAGAGCAGCACCATCAGCAAAGGGGAAAAATGGTAGATCTTGCCGATGGCGTACAAGGCAAATAGGGCTGCCAATGCGGGCAAGTGGCGCACCTGACCTTCGATGCTCATCAAGGCGTAGGCCAGCGCCAACGCGCAACACACTGAGAGAATCAGTGAGATCGCACCGCCGCCGGCGAGTTGTCGGGTAATGTCGACGAGGCTGCCATCGGAACTCGCGAGTGCGAAGAACACCAGGACGCCGACAATGTCCGATAACGAGCTTTCGTAGACCACGAACTCGCGCGTCTTGGCATCCAGCCCCTGGCTGCTGGGAATGGCCACGGCGCTGCTGATCACGGCGAAGGGTACGGCGAGCAGGCAGGCCTGAAACCCATCCAGATCGAGCAGGGCCATCGCCAAGGAGGCGAAGAAGAGCAGGCACGCCACGAAACCCGCCAGTGCACTGGCGAAGGCCATGGAGGCAGCCCGCAAGGCGGGTCGGGTCAGCTTGATATCCAGGGCGCCATCCAGGACGATCAAGACGAGTCCGAGTGTGCCGATGACCGGCACCACTTGATCGAGTCCGAACAAGGTGATGCCCAAGGAAGCCAATAAGGGATTACCGACGATCCCGGCGATGATCAAGGCGGCAACGGCCGGAAAACGAAGCGCGCCGCTAAGCCTCTCGATAATGAATGACAACAGCAAGGTCAGCGCAGCGATCAGGATCGCGGAATAAATCATATCTTGTTTGCCTTCTAGGTATCGTTCTGGGAGTGTGCCGTGCGTATCAATACACGCCCCTTGCCAGTTTGTTTGACCTCATACATCAAGGCGTCGGCAGCCTTGAGCATCGTCTGAAAATCGCCCGGCGGCTGCTCAAACACGGCGATGCCCATGCTCGCCGTGACTGGTCGGTGGCTGGTGAGCGCATTCGCCACGGCGCCGGCAATGCGCTCGCCGGCTTGATCGGCTTTGCTTCGGTCGATGCCCTGCAAGATTACGGCGAATTCGTCGCCGCCGAGACGGGCGACGGCATCGGAACCGCGCATCGTCGCGTCGAGTGCCCTCCCCACGGCGACGAGCGCGGCATCGCCGGCCGCGTGTCCGAAACGGTCGTTGAGTTGCTTGAAATTATCCAAATCGAGGTAGGCCAGGGCCAACGGCTGAGCGTAGCGAGCCGCTCGGGCGACCTCCATCTCGCCGAGTTCCATGAAGGCGCGCCGGTTGCGCAAGCCCGTGAGAGGGTCGAGACGCGAGAGTTCGAGTTCGCGGGCATGCATAGCGCGAATGCGCGCGGTCAGCCATGCCACGAAGCTGTAAGTGGCCAGGCGCGTCATTCCGTTGACCCCCTGTATCCATGCATGATCGGCGTCCCAGGCTACCCAGACATCGCTGACCACCCACATGGCCACCGCAAAGGCCGAAGCAAGAAAGCCATGCCGGAATCCCCCCGCCCACGTGACCAGAAAGATCGGGATGATCGCCGCGCTTGCGAACGCGAATTGGGCGTCTGTTCCGACGCGAGCGAGGCCCAGGAAGACAATGAGCAGCGCGGTCAGCGCCCAAGCGGCGATCAGTCCAGCACGACCGGTAAACATGTCAAGGAGTTGCATGGCTTAGCCCAGACGCCGCGATACAGGTATGTTCGTGGTGCATCGAGGGCAGGCACCGTGACCATGGAGAGAGGCGAAGAGACGCATTGAACACACTCAATCCTCTGGTCGTACCGCGCCACATCAATGTAGCTGTGCGCCATTGGCGCATGCACACCTGACCGAGGTAATCGCGATAGCGCATGCTGCGTTTCATGGCGTCTCGTCCGGAGGCGCGCCGGCCAGCACCAGACGGACCAATTCCGGCAGGCTGCGCGCCTGCATTTTCTCCATCATGCGCGCCTTGAAGACCTCGACGGTACGCGGGCTGATGTCGAGCAGCGCGGCGATCTCGCGGTTCGGCTTGCCGTCGACGACCAGATCCATGACCTGGCGTTCGCGCTCGGTGAGGCGCGCCAAGCGGCCCTCGATCTCGGCGCTGCGGGTCTGGTGGATGTGCTGCCGGGCATCGCGCGCCAGGGCTTCACCGAGGGCGGCGAGCAGGGCTTCTTCGCTATAGGGCTTTTCCAGGAAATCGACAGCACCGGCCTTGAGCGCCAGTCGGGCCTGGGCGACATCACCATGGCCGGTGAGAAAGACGATGGGCATACGATTGCCGCGCGCACTCAACACCGCCTGCAATGCCAGGCCATCCATGCCGCCCATACGCAGGTCGAGGAGAAGGCAGCCGCGCCACTGCTCACGCCAGTCGTCGAGAAACGCCTCGGCGCTCGGGTAGGTGTGCGTGCGCCAGCCGCGAAAGGTGAGCAGCAAGGCCAGCGAGTCGCGTACGGCGTCGTCATCGTCGACGATGTAGATCTGCGGATCGGTCATGGCTGGGGTTGGCTCGCGGCTGAATCGGCCGCAGCAGTGCCGGAATCTGTGTCGACCGGTAGGTTAAAGCAGAATTGGGTCGGCTGCGTAGCCTCCAACCAAAGTGCGCCACCATGGGCCTCAACCAGGGTGCGGCTGATGCTCAGCCCGAGCCCCATGCCCTCCGGCTTGCTGGTGGCGAACGATTCGAACAGCCGTGCGCGCATCTCCGCCGCGATGCCCGGCCCGCTGTCGCTGACGCAAAAGCGCACCAGCCCGCCGTCCTGGCGCCAGACGACGATGTCGACGCGGCGCGCCGTCTCCGGCTCAGTGCCGATGGCGTCGAGGGCATTGGCGACCAGGTTGTGCAGCACCATGCCGATCTGCACACGGTCGGCGCGCAATTCCGGCAAGGCCTCGTCGAGGACAATGCGGATGTCCGCGCCAAGCCGCTCGGCACGCCGGCGCGCCGGTGAGATACCCTCCTCGACCAGGGCGGCGACGCCGACGCGTTCCAGGCGCAGGCCGCCGCCCCGGAAGAATTCGCGCAAGCGACGCACCACTTGCCCGGCGCGGGTCGATTCCCGTTCGATCTTCTCCAGGGTTTCGGCCAGCAGGACGCCATGTTCGGGGGCCGCCAGCATGGCCCGGCTGGCGCGCGAATAATTCGCCAGGGCCGACAGGGGCTGGTTCAGTTCATGCGCCAGGGCCTGCGCCATCTCGCCGGCGGCGGCCAGGCGCAACGCCTGATTCAATTCCGCCTCGCGGCGGTGCAGCCGTTCTTCGGCAAGCTGCCGCACCGTTACCGTCATCCCCAGGAACAGGCCGGTGACACTCAGGCCCAGCATCAACAACTGGAATTCCAGTACCGTCGTGTCGTGATGCCCGCCCCATTGCAGCGCGCCGATCAGGCCGAGCTGGGTCGCCGCCAGGGCCAGGGTCACGCCGACGATGCCATGCCGGGTGGCGATCCAGACCATGGGCAGGTAGAGCAGATAGAAGAACTTGAATTCCTCGGTGAAGGGAATGCCGAAAATGACCCACAGGCTCAGCATCAGGCTGCCCGCCTGGAGCCAGACCTCGCGGCTCGGCGCCAGCCGGGCCGGGTAACGTCCCGCCCAGACCAGCAGCAGGGGAACGGTCACCAGCAGGCCGACGCTATTGCCGACCCAGAAGCGAAGGACATTCGTCGGAAAATCACCCGCCGCCGTGACGCCCGCGACGGTATACAGACCAACGTACGCCAGGCCCGCCAGCAAGGCCGCGCTGAGACTGCCCCCAATCAGCCAGGTCAGATCGCGCAAGGATCGCAGGCGTATGTCGATCCTGACCCACTGCCCCAGAGCCCAGGCCAGGCCGGCGTAGGTGAGCGCGAGGATGGAGCTGGCCGCCACCACCCAGGGCAGGGTGAGCGGCACGTCACGCAGCAAGAGTTCCGCGCTCAGGGCGGCAATCAACAGCCAGGGCCACTGGCGCAACCCGGCCAGAAGCAAAAAGGCCAGACCGAGACCGGGCGCCGGGGTCCAGGGGGTGACGGCGAGTGGCAGGACCGGATGCAGGTAACTCACCCAATCGAGCAGCACATAGGCCAGCACATAGTAAATTGCGGCACGCATCGCGCCATGATAACGCCTAGTCGCGGCCATGCTTCGCCAGCGCCGGTTCGAGGCGTCGCCCGGCAGCGTCTTTGCGTTTCCTAATTCAGGCCGTGGGCGGTAAACTTGCCGCCCTTCGCTTCGTGTTTGTGAGATACAGGATGGAATTCGTCCAACAGAATGTCTGGTTGTTCCTGCTGGCCGGCATGTCCGGCTTCATGCTCTTCGGCGGCGGCCTGTTCGGCCGACTCTCGGGAGTCAAGCAGATCGGCCCGCAAGAGGCGGTGATGCTCTTCAATCATGAAGACGCGCTGATCCTCGATGTCCGGGAAAACTCGGAATTCGCCGACGGCCACATCGCCAAGGCCAAGCACGTGCCCATGGGCCAGCTGAAGACGCGCCTGAGCGAACTGGAGAAGCACAAAGGCAAGCCCATCGTTGCCGTCTGCCGCAGCGGCAACCGCTCCGGCCATGCCTGCGGCATCCTCAAGAAAGCCGGTTTCGAGAACGTCTACAACCTGGCGGGCGGCATGGGTGCCTGGGAACAGGCCAATCTGCCGCGCGAAAAGAAGTGAGAGGACTGTCATGCCCCACGTAAAGATGTATTGCACCGCGGTCTGCCCCTACTGCGTCATGGCCGAAAAACTGCTCACCAAGAAGGGCGTCACCGACATCGAGAAGATTCGCGTCGACCTCGACCCGGTGCGGCGCGAGGAGATGATGCAGATCACCAACCGCCGTACCGTACCGCAGATCTATATCGGCGAGCGCCATATCGGCGGCTTCGACGACCTCGCGGCGCTCGACGCCGAGGGCGGCCTGGAACCGCTGCTGGCCGCTTGATTTTTTCCAGGCTGGCGCCATCTCCAAGGCATCGCCAGCCTGGAGAACAGCATGGAACTTGTCTGCCCACACTGCGGCGCGCTCAATCGCGTCCCCGAAGCACGCCTGCGTGACCGGCCGAAATGTGGCAAGTGCGGCGCGGAAGTCATTCCGGCGGCACCGATCAACCTGAACAACGCCAGTTTCGACCGTTTCGTCGGTCGCGACGGCCTGCCGGTGCTGGTCGATTTCTGGGCGCCTTGGTGCGGCCCGTGCAAACAATTCGCGCCCACCTTCAGCCAGATGGCCGGCCAGTACGCGGGCCGGGCGCGCTTCGCCAAGGTCGACACCGAAGCGGAACAGGCTCTGGCGTCGCGCCACGCCATACGCAGTATCCCCACCCTGGCCCTGTTCAAAGGTGGCCAGGAAATTGACCGGGTCTCCGGCGCCCTGCCGGGACAACAGTTGCAGGCGTGGCTGGCCAAGCACGTCTGACGCGCAACACCGGCACGCCGACATCTTTCTTCCATCTTCCCCCGAACCGGGCGGTCGAGCTGGAGGTACAGCCCAGGATACCGACCCGCGCCGTCCGGACCAGCCGGGGCGGCGATTTCGGACAGCCGGGACCGCTTTCCGTTAACATAGCTATATTAGACATCGCTGAAGAGGGGGTCGGCCCATGTCCGCCAAACATCCGATTGTTGCCGTCACCGGCGCCGCCGGCGCGGGCTTGTCCACGGTGCGCCATGTCTTCAAGGAAATATTCAAGCGACTCGGCATACGTCCGGCCATCGTCCACGGCGACGGCTTCCGGCGCTACACCGAGCGTCAGTTCGCGGCGCTGCTTCAGGAAGCGCGCACCAGCAACCGGCACCTCTCCTGGTTTGGCCCGGATTGCAATCATTTCCCGGAGCTGGAGGCCTTTTTCAAGGCTTATGGCAAGACCGGCAGTGGCGTGCTGCGCGACTATGCCCATAACGACCCGCGCGCCCAAACGCTCGGCGTACCGGTTGGCGAATTCACGCCCTGGAAGCCCTTGGCCAAGGGTAGCGACCTACTGCTCTACGAAGGCCAGCATGGCGGCGTGGTCGCGTCCACCTGGACCCGCCGGCTGGTCGATGCCCGGCATTTTCCGCCCGAAATCGACCGCCGCGTCGACAAAACAGGCATCGACATCGCCCAGCACGTCGATATGCTCATCGGTATCGCTCCGGCCGTGAACCTGGAATGGATACAGAAGATCCACCGCGACTGCGACAAGGGCTATTGTTCGGCTCAGGAATCGGTCGAGACCATCCTGCGACGCATGGACGACTACCTGCATTACATCGTCCCGCAATTCGGCCTGACCGACATCAACATCCAGCGCATCCCCCTCGTCGACACCTCGAATCCCTTCGTCGCCCGGGATATCCCGACACCCGAAGAATCGATCCTGGTCATCCACTTCCGCGACCGGCTACAGCACAATTTCCCCCGGCTGCTGAAACGCCTGCCGGGCGCGCGCATGAGCCGCCCCAGCACGATGATCGTGCCCGGCGGCAAGCTCAAGCTGGCGCTCGATGTCATCTGTGCCCCACAGTTCGAGGCCATGATGCTGCGTCGCAACGAGGCCGAACGGCACGCCTGACTTCAGCCCGCCAAGGTAGGCAAATCGACGCTTGTTCCCGGCTATAATTGACGATTGCCAAACGAACCCGGAGCAGCATCATGAGCGAACAAGAAGCGCAACAGCCGGCCATGCCGGTATTCGGCCTGGAAAAGATCTACGTCAAGGATCTGTCCCTGGAAGTCCCGAATGCCCCGCAGATCTTCCTCGAACAGGGCACCCCAAGCATCGACATCCAGTTGCAGAACCAGACCAACGGTGTCGAAGCCGGGATTTTCGATTGCGTGCTGACCGTCACCGTTACCGCCAAGGTCAACGACAAAACCGCCTACCTGGTCGAAGTCCATCAGGCCGGCATCTTCCGCATCCAGAACATCCCCGAGGAGGCCATCGAGCCGGCGCTGGCAGTCGGCTGCCCGAACATCCTCTTCCCCTACGCCCGCGAGGCCGTCTCCGATGCCATCATGCGCGCCGGCTTCCCGCCGATGCTGCTGCAGCCCGTGAACTTCGAAGCCATGTACATGCAGTCGAAGCAGCAACAACTGCAAGCAGGCGGCGAAGCACAACCCTGATCCGCCACCAACCATGAAGATCGCGGTCCTCGGCGCCGGTGCCTGGGGCACCGCTTTCGCCGTGCACACCGCCGGCCATGCCGAGGTCAGCCTCTGGACCTGGCAGGCCGAGCATGCCGAGCGCATGCGCCGGGAAGCCAGCAACGCGCAATATCTGCCCGGCATTCCGCTGGGCAATGTGCGCGTCAGCGCCGACCTCATCGAGGCCGCCGCCGAGGCCGACCTCTGGATCATCGCCACACCCACGGCGGGCCTGCGCGGCACGCTGCGCAAGCTGCGCCAGGCCGGCCTGGACCGCCCCTTCGTCTGGCTCTGCAAGGGCTTCGAGACCGGCAGCGGCAAGTTGCCGCATCAGGTCGTCGAGGACGAATGGGCCGGGAACGGCCCCCATGGCGTCGTCTCCGGCCCTAGCTTCGCCCTGGAAGTCGCCCGCAACCTGCCCACCGCCGTCACCCTGGCCTCGCGCGATGCCGACTTCGCGCGCCGCACCGCCCAGGCCCTGCATAACCAGCGGCTGCGCATCTACAGTTCCACGGACCTGATCGGCGTCGAGATCGGTGGCGCGGTCAAGAACGTCCTCGCCATCGCCGCCGGCATCTCCGACGGTTTCGGCTTCGGCCTGAACGCCCGCGCCGCGCTCATCACCCGGGGGCTCGCCGAGATCACCCGGCTGGGCCTGAAACTGGGCGGCCAGATGGAAACCTTCATGGGCCTCTCCGGCGCCGGCGACCTCATCCTGACCTGTACCGGCGACCTGTCGCGCAATCGCAAGGTCGGCACCCTGCTGGCCCAGGGATTGACGCTTCAGGACATCCTGCATGAACTTGGCCACGTCGCCGAAGGCGTCTCCACCGCCGCCGAAGTCGCCGCGCTGGCCGAAAAACTCGGCATCGACATGCCCATCACCCAGGCCGTCCAGCGCATCCTGGTCGGCGACCTGCCGGCACGCCAGGCTGTCGAAGGCTTGCTCAGCCGGGAACAAAGGGCCGAAGGCATCTAGCGGTTAGCGCGCGGTCTTCATTGCCGCCGCCCGCGCGCGCAACTGGCCGCAGCCACCGTCGATGTCCTGTCCGGCCGAATTGCGCAGCCGGGTAACGATGCCGCGCTGGTGCAAGCGGCCGGCCATCTCCGAGGCGCGCGCCCAGGAGGGACGCGCGAATCCCAGACCGTCATTGCTGTTGTAGGGAATGAAATTCATCATCGCGTACTTGCCGGCGAGGAGTCTGGCGATGCCTTCCAGTTCCTCGTCGCTGTCGTTGATGCCATCCAGCAGGGTCCACTGATACTGGATCGGGTAACCGGTGGCGCGCGCGTACCGCTCGCCAAGTTCGACGAGTTCAGCCGGGTCGATGCGCTGTGCCCTGGGTAGCAGACGCGCGCGCAGATCGGCGCGTGTCGTATGCAGCGAAAGCGCCAGGGCCGGTTTGATGCGACCGCTCGGCAGACGTTCGAAAACACGCCGGTCGCCCACCGTGGAAAAGACCAGATTCTTGTGGCCGATGCCACCGACGGTTCCAAGCAGATCAATGGCTTCCAGGACGTTGTCCAGGTTGTGCGCCGGCTCGCCCATACCCATGAACACCACTCGCCGGACTAGGCGCCGTGTCCGCGCCAGCGCCACCTGCGCGACGATCTCGGCACTTCCGAGCTGGCGGATCAGGCCGTCCTGGCCGGTCATGCAGAACAGGCAACCGACCGCGCAGCCGACCTGAGTCGAGACACACAGGCCATTACGCGGCAGCAGCACGCTCTCGACGGTCTGGCCATCGGCCAGTTCGACCAGCAGACGCGCCGAGCCATCCTCGCCGGGATGTTCCGACTTCAGGCGCGCCAGGGCATCCAGCTCCGCGTTCAAGGCCGGCAGTGCGTTACGCACCTCCAGCGGCAGAAAATCCTCGGCACGGCGCCGCCGCGTATCCAGCGACAGCGATTGCGCCCAGGCGATAAGGACGCGCTGCTCGTGGCCGGGTTTGGCACCCAAACCGCGCAAGCGCTGGCGTAGTTGTTCGATTTGCATCAAGGTTTGCTGCCTGTACCAGCCCGACCATCGCCGCAGGCGTCGCCAAGCATCCGGATCACGCGGCGCCGCCGAAGTCGTGGTGTCGCCACGCCTCGAACACCACCACGGCGCAGGCGTTGGACAGGTTCAGACTGCGCTGACCGGGACGCATGGGCAGGCGCAGGCGCCGGTCGGTAGGGAACCGATCCAGGATGTCCGCCGGCAGGCCGCGCGTTTCCGGGCCGAAGACGAAGACATCGCCCGGTTGGTAGTCGACCTCGGCATATCCGCGCGCGCCCTTGGTGGTGAAGGCGAACAGGCGCCGCCCGGCGAAGTGCGCATGGCAGGCGGACCAGTCGTCGTGCACCCGGACGTCGGCGTATTCGTGGTAGTCCAGGCCGGCGCGGCGCAATTGCTTGTCGTCCAGATCGAAGCCGAGCGGCCTGACCAGGTGCAGGCGGCAGCCGGTGTTGGCGGCAAGACGGATGATGTTGCCGGTGTTGGGTGGAATCTCCGGCTGGTACAGGACAAGCTCGAACATGGCGCGGTCTGGCCTTGGATTACAATGTTGGCCTGCATTTTACCCGGCGACGCGACATGGTTCCTCACTTGACTACGGCTCTCAGCGGCCCGCTGCTCGATATCGAGCGCAGCGTGCTGAGTGCGCAAGCACAAATCGAGCACTGGTTCCGCATGCAATGGCAGGAACACGCGACGCCGTTCTACTCCTCGGTGGACCTGCGCAACTCGGGCTTCAAGCTGGCGCCGGTGGACACCAACCTGTTTCCCGGCGGCTTCAACAATCTCAACCCGGCGTTCATGACCCTGGCGGTGCAGGCGGCACGCATCGCCGTCGAGAAAATGTGCGCCTCGGCGCAGCGCTTCCTGGTGATCCCGGAGAACCACACGCGCAACCTGTTCTATTTGCAGAACGTCGCCGCCCTGGCCGACATCCTGCGCAAGACCGGTCTGACGGTGCGCATCGGCAGCCTGATTCCCGACCTGGCCGGCCCCTTGTCCCTGGACCTGCCGGACGGCCAGGTGCTGAAGCTGGAGCCGGTGCGCCGCGAAGGCGACCGCCTGGTGCTGGACGGCTTCGACCCCTGCGCCATCCTGCTCAATAATGATTTGTCCGCCGGGGCGCCCGATCTGCTCAAGGGCCTGGACCCGATGCAGACCCTGTTGCCGCCGCTGCATGCCGGCTGGGCGACGCGCCTGAAATCGAACCATTTCGCCGCCTACCGCGAGGTTGCCGAGGCCTTCGCCCGAGTGATCGGCGTCGATCCCTGGATGATCGACCCGTACTTCGCCAGTTGCGGCGAGGTGGATTTCCAGACGCGCGACGGCGAAGAATGCCTGGCGACGCACGTCGAGGAAGTGCTCGCCAAGATCCGCCGCAAGTATGTCGAATACGGCATCGACAAGGAGCCATTCGTCATCGTCAAGGCCGACGCCGGTACTTATGGCATGGGCATCATGACGGTGAAATCGCCCGATGACGTGCGCGATCTGAACCGGCGCCAGCGCAACAAGATGGCCGTGGTCAAGGAGGGCCTGCCGGTGTCGCGGGTCTTGGTCCAGGAAGGCGTCTACTCCTTCGAGAACATCAACGAGGCGGTCGCCGAACCGGTGGTGTACATGATCGATCACTTCGTCATCGGCGGTTTCTACCGCGTGCATACCAGCCGCGGCGTCGATGAAAACCTGAATGCGCCGGGCATGCACTTCGCGCCGCTCGCCTTCCAGGAGACCGGCAGCTACGCCGACCCCAGCGCACGCCCCGACGCCCCCATCAACCGCTTCTACACCTATGGCGTGCTGGCACGGCTGGCGGCCCTGGCGGCGGCCATCGAGCTGGAAGACACCGACCCGGAGTTCAATCCGCCCAAGGATCGGGCATGAAGCTGTTGTTCGTCGCCGACCCGCTTGATCACTTCAAGATCCATAAGGATTCGACCTACGCCATGATGGCCGAGGCCGCAGCACGCGGCCATGTCATCGACGCCAGCGAAGGCCGTGACTTGGTCTGGCGCGGCGGACGCGCCCAGGCCGAGGCGCGCTCGGTGCACCTCACCGGCCGACGGCCGGATTGGCACGAGGCCGGCGCACCAGCCTGGCGCGACCTGGCCGATTACGACGCGGTGCTGATGCGCAAAGACCCGCCCTTCGACCAGGAATACCTGTATCACACGTACCTGCTGGAACTGGCCGAGCGGCAGGGCGCGAAAGTTTTCAACCGCGCCGCGTCGCTGCGCGACTTCAACGAAAAACTGGCCATTGCCGGTTTCCCGCAGTTCACCGTGCCGACCCTGGTCACCGGCCGCGCCAAACTGCTGCGTGATTTTCTCGATACACACGGCGACATCATCCTCAAGCCGCTCAACGCCATGGGCGGCGCCTCGGTGTTCCGGCTACGTCCGGGCGATGCCAACCTCAGCGTGATCATCGAGACGCTTACCCGGCACGGTGCCGAGACGGTCATGGCGCAGCGCTTCATCCCGGAGATCAAGGACGGCGACAAACGCATCCTGATCATCGACGGCGAGGCCGTGCCCTATTCTCTGGCGCGCATCCCCGCCCCCGGAGAGACGCGTGGCAATCTGGCCGCAGGCGGCACCGGCGTCGCCCTGCCCCTGACCGCCCGCGACGCCGAAATCGCCGCGACGCTCGGCCCCGTGCTCAAGGCCGCCGGTATCTTCCTCGCCGGCCTCGACGTCATCGGCGACTGGCTCACCGAGGTGAACGTCACCAGCCCGACCTGTTTCCGCGAGATCACCGAACAGACCGGATTCAATGTCGCCGGGATGTTCATGGATGCGCTGGAACGGAAGGTCGCCGGGTGATGCTCGGGCAGTTCCGCAAGGTCTGGTCCTACGTGGCTTCCCCCTTTGAAAAAGGGGGAATGAGGGGGATTTTTCTGACGTTAGCGTCCGCGCAGGCCCAAGAAATCCCCCCTGGCTCCCCTTTACAAAGGGGGGGAAAAGGCCTGCGTAGCGCTCACCTTGTCGCCCTGTCGCTCGTCACCCTGTCTCTCCTTTCAGGCTGCGGCGAAAAGTCCCCCTACAAGCAACAGTCCTACGTCTTCGGCACCCTGGTCGAGGTGTCCATCCATGGCGAGGACGAAGCCAAGGCGAAACAGGCTGTGTCGCACGTTCTCGCCGATTTCGATGCCATGCACCGCAGCCTGCATGCCTGGGAGCCGAGCGATCTGGAACGCCTGAACACGGCCCTGGCGACCGGCTCGGCGCGCTTCGAGGCTGTACCGGCCCTCGTGCCGCTGATTGAAGACGCGACACGGCTCTCGGCGCAATCCGACTTCCTGTTCAACCCGGCCATCGGCAATCTGATCCGGCTCTGGGGTTTCCACTCCGACACCTTCGAGCCGAAGATGCCGCCCGCCGCCGAGATCGAGCGCCTGGTCCAGGCCAAGCCGTGCCTCACCGACGTCAAGTTCGACGGTCCGTCCGTCAGCGGCTCAAATCCGGCGGTGCGCATCGACCTGGGCGGCTACGCCAAGGGCTATGCCCTGGATCGGGCGGCAGCCTACCTGCGCAGCCAGGGCATCAAGAATGCGCTGGTGAATATCGGCGGCAACATCATGGCGCTTGGCCAGCACGGCGACCGGCCCTGGAAGATCGGTATCCAGCACCCGCGTAAACCGGGTGCCATCGCCATGCTGGAACTGCGCGACGGCGAGGCCATCGGCACCTCGGGCGATTATCAACGTTACTTCGAGGCCGACGGCAAACGTTACTGCCACCTGATCGACCCGCGCACCGGCTGGCCGGCGCAAGGCGTCCAGGCCGTCACCGTGCTGACCCGAGGCGAGCGCGCCGGGGTGATGTCGGATGTCGCCAGCAAACCCCTGTTTATTTCCGGAACCCCCGGCTGGCGCGCCATGGCGACGCGCATGGGCATCGCCGACGCCCTGCTGATCGACGCCCAGGGCAACATACAGGTGACCCAGGCCCTGGCCAGGCGCCTCGAATGGGCCGACGGCAGCCGCGTGCCGAGCATAGTGCCGTGAACCGGCATCGCCTACACTGAGACCAAGAAAACCGAGGTTGCTATGTACACATGGAAAAGCCATTACGTCGTTCAAACGGACTACCAGCACTGGGCCAACGAAGTGCTGTTCAGCGCCATCGACCACCTCAAACCGGAATTTCTGGACAGCGACCAAGGACTGTTCTTCAAGAGCATCCATCACACCCTGGATCACATGCTGCTGGTCAGCCAGGTCTGGCAAGCGCGGCTGCGCGGCGAGACGCTGGAGCCGGCGCCAAACTACAAGGCTATCCAGCACCCCGATTGGCGCGAGTTGAAAAACGCCATGCGCAAAGAGACGCGCCACTTGCAAGATTGGCTGGATCGCCAACCGAAGGCCTGGTTCGAAGGCAAGATCACCTACGTTTCCAGCGACGGCAAGATGAAGGACAACTGGGTACGCGACGTCCTGAACCACCTGTTTACCCATTACGCCCACCATCGCGGTCAGATCTCGGCGGTGCTCACCCGCCTTGAGGCACCTTGCCCGGAGATGGATTTCATCTACTTCCGGCGCGAGATGGACAAGATCCTCGCCGAACCGTGAGACCCGGTTTACCGCAGGTTGGACTCCGCCCTCGACTCACGCCAACCGACAAATACACACACGCCGCACTGGACCGACCTTGACCGATTCTCCCGATAAAAAGCCGCGCAGGACCCTGAGCCTGAAGCGCGACACGCCCGCCGACGCCGGTGCCGAGAAACCCGCCGGGCGCAGCAAGCCGCCGGTGCGTTTCAACCCCTTGATGCGCAACCGGGCCATCGACCGGACGCCGGACGCCAAACCGGACAAGCCGGCCCGTGCCAAACCGCGCCCCGAGGGCGAGCCCGGCGGCCAGGAGCGCCGCCGCCCCAAGCCCGGCAGCGAGGCAGCGTCGGCAACGCGCGCGCACTCCGGATCGGGCGACAAACCCCGTGGCGGCCCACGTTCCGGGGACAAGCCCGCCGTGCCGCGACCGCCGCGTGACGAACGCCGCAGCCATTTCGTCGACCGCAAGAAACCGCGACCGGCGGCGCCGCCCAAGCCCAACCAATACACCTTCTTCGTCCCCTGCCCGCGCGGCCTGGAAGACGAACTCGCCAAGGAACTCGGCGAAATCGGTATCGGATCGGCGCAAGCCGGGCCGGGTGGCGCCAGCTTCGAAGGCGGCCTGGTCGACGCCTGGCGCGTCAACCTCTGGAGCCGGCTGGGTATCCGCGTCCTGTGGCGTCTGAAGACCGGGGCATACACACTCGAAGACGATCTTTACGAAGCCGCCATGAGCATCGACTGGCCGGAGTACTTCAGCGTCGACCAGACCATCGCCGTGACCACCGTGGCACGTTCCAGTCCTTTGAAAAGCCTCAATTTCGTCAGCCTGAAGGTCAAGGACGCGGTCTGCGACCGCTTCCGCGAGGTCGGCGACAGCCGGCCCAGCGTCGATGCCCGCGAGCCCAAGGCGCCCATCCTGCTGTACCTGAACAAGGACCAGTACAGCCTGTACATCGACCTCACCGGCGACCCGCTGAACCGGCGCGGCTATCGCGTCGAACCGGCCCCCGCGCCACTCAACGAAAACCTCGCCGCCGGCCTGCTGCGCCTGTCCGGCTGGACGCCGGAGACACCCCTGCTCGACCCGATGATGGGTGGCGGCACGATCCTGCTGGAAGCCGGCCTGATGGCCCTGAACCGGGCGCCCGGCCTGAAGCGCCACTTCGCCTTCGAGAATCTGAAGAGCTTCGACAAGGTGGAATGGGCGCGCCTGCGCAAGGATGCCCAGGCGGCGGCACTGGAGCCGAAACCCCTGCCGATCTACGGCTGCGACATCGACCCGGCCATGGTGCGCGCCACCGGCCTGAACCTGCGCGCCGCCGGTCTGCTCGACTGCATCGCCATCGACGAAGGCGACGCCCTGGAGATTCCGGCCCCGGAAGACCACGGTGTGCTGATCAGCAACCCGCCGTATGGCGTACGCCTCGGCGTCGAGGACATGGCGGCGCTCTACGACGGCCTGGGCGATACCCTGAAACAGCACTTCACCGGCTGGCGCGCCTACCTGCTCTCCGCCGATCCGGAACTGCCCAAGCAGATCGGCCTCAAGGCAACGCGCCGCGTACCGCTCTACAACGGCCCGCTGGAATGCCGGCTGTACGAATACAAACTGGTGGCGGGCAGCAACCGCAAGGACTGAGCCAGCAAACGACTGAAGGAGCGGCTTTAGCCGCGCTGAAGCCCCCATGGTTCTGCGTAGGTCGGACTGAGCGAAGCGATGTCCGAACGTGCCCGATCGTCGGACATCGCCTTGCGGCTCAGTCCGACCTACAGGGCTACAGGCCAGCCAACGGCCAGCCTCAATCGAACGCCGGACCGCCGCTGACCCCTTCGCCCACCGGAATCCCCGGTGCGTCGTAAAGCAAATCGACCAGCGTCATGGAAATTTCCGGCACGTAGGTGATGAGGATCAGATAGAGCAGCATCACCCCGACGAAGGGCAGCGCCGCCTTGGAAACCTCGGTCAGGCCCATGTGCGACAGGTGACTGGCGACATACAGGTTCAGCCCCACGGGTGGTGTCAGCATGCCGATCTCCATGTTCACCACCATGATGATGCCCAGGTGGATCGGGTCGATACCCAGGTGCATGGCGATCGGCAGGAACAGCGGCGCCAGGATCAGGACGATGGAACTCGGCTCCATGAATTGCCCGGCCAGCAGCAGGACGATGTTGACGAAGATGAGGAACTGCCAGGCCTCCAGGTCCATGCTGACGACCCAGGCCGCGAGTTCCTGCGGGATCTGTTCCGAAGTCAGCAGGAAGTTGAAGAGGATGGCGTTGGTGATGATGTAGAGCAGCATCGACGAGGTGTTCGCGGCGTGCAGCAGCACCTTGGGGATATCGCGGAACGGCAGGGTGCGGTAGATGAAGCTGGCGCAGACGAAGGCGTACACCGCCGATACCGCCGCCGCTTCGGTCGGGGTGAAAACACCCCCATAGATGCCGCCCATGACGATGACCACCAGCATCAGGCCCCAGAAAGCATCGACGAAGGACTTCGCCACCTCCTTGAAGCTGGCGCGCGGCACAGTCGGGAAGTTGTGCTTCTTGGCATACAGGAAGGTGACGCCCATCAGCAACAGAGCCAGCAACATCCCCGGGACGATGCCGGCGACGAACAGCTTGCCGGCCGATTCCGAAGTCGCCACGGCATAGATGATCATGACGATGGACGGCGGAATCAGAATGCCCAGCGAGCCCGAACAGGCGATCACCCCGGTGCTGAAGCCCTTGGGATAGCCCTGCTGGATCATCGCCGGCAGCATCAGCGAGCCGATCGCCATCACCGTCGCCGGACTGGAGCCGGACAGCGTGGCGAAGAAGGCGCAGGCGACAATCGAGGCCATGGCCAGACCGCCGGGCATCCAACCGACCAGGTTGATGGCGAAGTTGATGATGCGCTTGGCGACGCCACCGTCCGTGAGAAAGGCGCCGGCCAGCACGAAGAATGGCACGGCCATGATGGCGAAGCTCTCCAGGCCGGTGAACAGGCGCTGCGAGATGATGTTCACCGTGGTCATGTCGAACGACGAGAAGAACACCAGGAAGACCATCACGGTCATGCCCAGGGCGATGGAGATGGGCGTACCGGTAATGAGCAGCAGGGCGAGGATACCCATGATCAGCGCGGCGGTCATTTGGCATGCTCCTTGAGGCTATCCAGGGCGCCTTCGCGCAGGTCGGCGGCCGGTCCGGCGGAGACGATCTCGCCTCGGTGCAGGAATTTCACCAAAGACTGGATGAAGCGGTAGCACATCAGCCCGGAGCCGAAGGGGATGGCCAGGTAGATGATCCACATCGGCCATTCCAGGTCGGGCGAGATCTGCCCCGTGCCATGGATGAAGATGACCCAGCGGGCACCGAAGAAGGAGATCAGGCCGGTAAAGACGATGCCCAGGCAAAGACCGGAAATCACCAGAAAACTGCGCGTCTTGCCCTCCACCTTGTTGACGACATAGTCGACGCCGACGTGGATGCCGGTGCGCACGCCATAGGCGGCGCCGAATTTGGCCATCCAGATGAACAGGTAAATGGTCAGTTCGGTGGACCAGGTGAAGCCGGTGCCAAGCAGATAGCGCATACCCACGGAGACGAATGTGACCAGGGTGGCGACGGCGATGAAGGAGAGGATGATCCACTCCTCCAGGCGGTCGAGGATACGATGGAACATGGCGCGTCCCCCATGGACGGGTGAAAAATCACCCCGGCCCAGGTCCGGGGTGAAGCCGTATTATTTTTTCGTCTTGGTCGGACCGGGCTTGTCCTTCTGCGCCGGCGCCGTCGCGGCGGCGGCCTTTTCCTTCTCGACCTGGGCGGCGACGTTGTACGCGGCCTGGATCAGATCGCGACCGATCTTCTCCTCGAACTCCTTGTGCACCGGCAGCATGGCCTGATGCCAGAGGACGCGGTCCTTGTAGGGAAGCACGTAGATTTCGGTGGTGCCGGCCTTCTTGACCGCCGCCAGGGAATCGTCGTTTTCGTCCTGGGCGATCTTGCGCTCATAGACGGTGGCATCAGCCATGGCCTTGTTCAGGGTAGCGCGAATATCCGCCGGCAAACCATCCCAGAAACCCTTGTTGACGATGACCGCATAGCCCAGGTAGCCGTGGTCGGAGAGGGTCAGATACTTCTGCACTTCATGCATCTTCTGGGTGTAGAGGTTGGACATGGGGTTTTCCGTGCCGTCGACCACGCCCTGCTGCAAGGCCGAATACACCTCGGAGAAGGCCATGACCTGCGGGTTGGCGCCCATCGCCTTCATCTGCGCTTCGAGCACCTTGGAGGACTGGATGCGCATCTTCAGGCCCTTGAAGTCGGCCACCGTCTTGATCGGCTTGTTGGCGCTCATCTGCTTGAAGCCGTTGTCCCAGTAGGCCAGGCCGGAGATGCCCTTGGCATTGAGCATGCCGAAGAGCTTCTTGCCGATGTCGCCGTCCATCACCCGGTACAGGGTTTCCTTGTTGGGGAAAATGTAGGGCAGGTCGTACAACTCGAAGGCGCGCACGCCCAGCGGGCCGAATTTGGCGAGGGACGGGGCAAGCATCTGCACGGCGCCGATCTGCAGCGCCTCCATCTCTTCACGGTCCTTGTACAACTGGCTGTTCGGATAGACCTCGACCTTGACCGCGCCCTTGGTACGCTCCTCGGCGATCTTCTTGAAATAGTCGGCGGCCTTGCCCTTGGGCGTGTTCGGCGCGACGACGTGTGAGAACTTGATGACGATGGGCTCGGCGGCCATGGCCAGGGAGGCGGCCAGCCCGAGGGCAAGGGCGAGAATCGAGGCGCTTAATTTCACGGTGTGCTCCTTTTGTAGGTGGTGTCCTGCCGGTCCATACAGCGCCGCTGGGCAACACACGCATCCACACTGACGCCGCCGCGCTGAATTTAAATACTAGGACTGGTAAGCGCCTTAGGCAAGCAAGACCTGCGACAAACATGCATGCCCTGGCGCCACGGCCACGCTACAGATCGATACCCTCGGACCAGATCAATGCCGCCAGATGCGCCGTGTTGACCGCCTCGGGCCCCAGACCCAGGTCGGCCGCGCAGGCCGCGAGCTGGTCGCTGTCGCCGCTTTCGCAGGCGCGCGCCAGGGCGAGATAGGGCGCATGGACGCCACTGCCGCCCAGCAGCGCATCGACGACCGGCTGCGCCAGCTTGAGGGGTGCCAGGGCGTCGCGCATGGGCAGGTTCAGCAAGGCTTCGAGCATGGACAGGATGCCGACGACGAACAAACCGCCACAGCGGCTCGGGTCCGCAGCCTGTTCACCGAGGATTTCCATGAACCGAGCGCGGATCAGGGCATGCTTTAGCAGGGCACGATTGCGGCCATCGCTTGCCTCGTGCCCGAACAGCAGCAACAGCAGCCAGCGATGCAGCGGCTCGTGGCCGAGCATGAGCAAGGCATGGGCGATGGAGCGCACCGGGTAACGCAAGCCGACCGCTGGCGAATTGATGAAGCGCAGCAGCTTGTAGGTCAGCCCCGGATCGAGCTTGAACTCGGCTTCGATACGGGCATGCTCGGCCTCGCCGACGACCAGGTTGAGCAGGTTCATGACGCGCAGCCGGCTGGTGTCGATGCTGCGTGGCGCGGTGGCGCCGGGCTGGGTGAAGAAATAGCCCTGATAAAGATCGAAACCGAGCTTGCGGCAGGCCATGAAAGCCTCTTCCGTCTCGACATTTCGGGCAATCAGTCGCGGCCCGCGGATGCCCTGAACCTGAGCCAACCGGTCGCACAAGGCCATGAGGCCATTGTCGGCGACGTCGAGACGCAGATACCGGCATTCCCGGGCCAGGGGTTCCAGCCCCGGCACCAGGGTTTTTTCGTCGAGCGCCAGGGCAAACCCCTGGCGCGCGAGTTCCTGGCAACGGCTGACGAGCGCCGGGTCCGGGCGGGGTGCATTGATGGCAAGAATGACGTTTTCCTTGGGTAACTGCTCGACCATGGGGTTTTCCAGCGAGGTCGGGTCCAACTCCAGGAGGGTGAATTTGCGGCTCAGCACCTGCTGGTAGCGCATGTCGATGACGCTGACCAGCAGGGCCTCGTCACGGACTTGTTGCAGGGAGGTGGCGCCGGGCAGCACGGGCAAGGGCGTCATCTGGTTGACCTTCAGCTCGTAACCAATGACGCGATAGTCGCCGTCAAGCAACGGTTGCCGGCTGAGGAAACGCGCCGCCGGTTGCGGCAGGGGCGCTTCCGCGGGCTGGGTGCGCGGGGTTGCGGTGGCACGTGTCGGCGCTGCGCTGTCCAGTTGCAGGTAACTCATGGCGTGCTCCCTCTCAAGCGATCTTCCGCAGCGACTTTACGGCATCGGCCTGGATATCGACGCCGTCCGGGGCCGGTATCCGGCGTACCCGCCCGCTCTCGAACATCGAGGTCAACTCCTCGGGGCTGACACAGAGCGCCCGCCGGGCTTCGGGCGTCGTCCAGAGAAACAGGCTTTTCAGCGGGCTCACCCAAGTCAGCTTCAGTTGCCGGGTCACCTCTCCCGACTGCCGATATTCGATCCAGTCACCCAGATTGAATTGTGCCATCGACGGACGCGCGGCTTCCACGCTTTGAGGGGCCTCTGGCTCACTGAGAAATCGGGGCGCGGCATTGCCGGCGTGCGCCACCCCGGCCGGCGGCGCATCCAACGCGGCGAAGGGGGCTGGGCCGGATTCGACGGACTTGACTCGGGCGGAGAGGCTCACCGACTGAAATCCCAGGGCCATCATGAAGCTGGTCATATCCCGGTAGAGCATGTTCACCCTGACCAGAAATTCCGGATGCAGGGTACGCAGCAATCGCTGTTTCGCGTCCTGGTGCCCCGGCTGGATCTTGAATGTATCCGACAGGGCCGCCGAGATCACCCGCGGCCCGATGGGCGCGTCGCCCGGCTCGAGGTCTACGCCGAGCAACGTGGCAAAGCATTCGCTGACGCGCTGCAGGCTATCCCTGGCGACGAACTGGCTGAACTGCCGCATGAAATCGGCGTCGACATCGGCGCCGAAGGTGTTCTGGTCGGCGACACGCAGAGCCTCCATGGCGAACGGATTGTTCCGATCGGCCGGGACGACACGCGGGTGTTTGCAGGCATGACAATATTTCGCCTGAAAATAGCGCGAGAAATCATGGCCCAGATTCAGGCGGATGGCACGGGCGAAGTCGGCTGCCGACAGCCAATGCTCACGCTCCAGCGGGGTGAGTGACTGGTTGGCCTGATCGAACATCTTGCTCGCGGCATTGGCCACGGCATCGGCCAAAGCCTGCGCGAGCCGCATCACGGCGATTTCGCCGCACTCCTGCAAGGCCGCCGGGAGACTCGCCCATTCCTGCTCGACCAGGCGGTCGAACGCCGATCGTGTCGCATTGCCTGTATGCATCGAATCCATGATTCCATCCTTTCCGACTTCCGCGGCATCGCGCCCTGAACATCATGGCGAGGGGCCTCGCGGAGCAACGACCCGGAAGCAACACACAAGGGAATGCGCGAAAAAGAGACGCCAGAGCGGCGTGCTTTACCCGGCAATCCCGCCGTCATGGGGCCGGAGCCCTTTAGACCGGTGACTTTGCGTCCCCACCTTTCGATGGGTTTGCCCTTTTCAGGTCGGATTTCAATACTGCACACTAAGTATATCGGGCATCTCCGGAAAAACTTTAGGGGCGTTTCGCGGCGGCTTCCGAACGGTCCATGAACCGCGATCAACGGTAGGCGGGATACACTTAACCCCATGAATTGCCACAGAGCCACGCATGCCCCCAGCTGACCCACCCGGCCTGTCGATCCGGAGCCTCGGCCAGGTGGATTACCTGCCCACCTGGCTCGCCATGCAGGCCTTCACCGAATCACGCGGCGCGGATACGCCCGACGAGATCTGGCTGCTGCAACACCCGCCGGTGTTCACCCTGGGCCAGGCCGGCAAGCGCGAACATATCCTGACCGAGACTGGCATCCCGGTGGTCGCGATCGACCGGGGCGGCCAGGTCACCTACCATGGCCCGGGCCAGCTGGTGGTCTACATCCTGATCGATCTGAAACGGCGCGGTTACGGCGTCAAGGAACTGGTGCGGCGCCTGGAGCAAGCGGTGATCGATCTGCTGGCGGTGCACGGCGTCGACGCCGAGCGCCTGGCTGGAGCGCCCGGGGTGTATGTCGGTGGTGCCAAGATCGCCGCCCTGGGGCTGCGCATTAGGGGCGGCTGCTCATATCATGGCCTGAGCCTGAACGTGGCCATGGACCTGACACCTTTCAAGGCGATCAATCCCTGCGGCCATGCCGGCCTCGCCGTGACGCAGACCCACGCTCAGGGCATCGCCCTAACGCTAGACGAGATCGGCGCGGCTCTGGCGCGCGAACTGGTTGCCCAATTGTAGCCGCGCGCGTCGGCGGTCGGCGCCGAGCACATGAACACTACCCGCCCGTATACACGCACCCCGAGCGTTCCGTCTCGCGGACGACGATCTTGTTCAACCCGGGGAGGGCGGGTTTGAGGCGGTCCCAGATCCAGATTGCCAGACGCTCGCTGGTGGGGTTTTCCAGGCCGGAAATATCATTCAGATAGCGGTGGTCGAGCGCATCGTGAATTGGCCGCCAGGCCTGGTCGACTTCGGCGAAATCCAGTACCCAGTCGAGTTCGCCATCCAGCGGGCCACCCACATGAACCTCGACTTGGAAGGAATGGCCATGTACCCGGGCACAAGGATGCGCCTCCGGCAATCGCGGCAGACGCCGGGCGGCTTCAAGATTGAAAACATTGAAAATATCCATGACAGGGCTATCGGTATCGTTGCTTGACGTGCATTATCGGCATACTACGGGTGCGATAGAAATATTCCTTAGTGACTCTCTTGGCGCCTGCATAATTTATAGGCTTATGTCTTTTCTTGAGGAGGAGAAGTCATGTTGAAAGTTGTCGCGGGTTTCATCGTCGGGATTCTGTTCACCGCGGTTGCCGGTTACCTGATGATGCCCAGCCTGATGTTCACGGAACGGCCCAGCCCCTACGGCATGGAAGAGACCATCGCCCGTATCCAGCACAATATCGCCGGAAACCCGACACTGAAGGCCAATGGCTGGTCGCTGTCCGGCCTGCGCAACCCGGCCAAGGCGGTGCAAACCGACGGTGGCAACGTCCTGCCGGTAATGATGATCGAGGCATGCAGCACAAAGTATTCCAAGCCCATCCTCAAGGACGACACGGTGCGTTTCCTGTCCATCCTGATGCCCTGCAAGGTCTCGGTATATAAGAAGCAAGACGGCAAGGTCTACATCGGCTCGATGAACGCCGGCCTGATGGGCAAGATGTTCGGCCCCATGGTTGGCGACGTGATGGGCCAGGTGGCCGAGGATCAGAAGCAGTTCTTCGTCTTCGACCCGAAGGCCCCCGCGCCGCAGATGATCCTGCCCACGGCGACGCCCGCCGCGGGCGGTTCGGGCGGCGGCGCCGGCGGCGGCTGCTAAGCCCCGCACGACTCCCAGCCACCGCTTCGCAGGAGAGCCCCATGTTTTCAGGAAAACTGCTGTCGATGCTGGCGCTCATGGCCGGCATCGCCTGGACGCCGTTCGGCGCCCAGGCTAATCCAGCCCCCACCAGTGCGGTCGCGCCCCCGGCCATGCCTAAACCGGCCACGACCTCGACCGCCGATCACAGCAAGTTCAAGGAATTGCAGCAGAGCTTCAAGTCTGGTCCCGAGGTCACCCGGGCCTGCCTTGCCTGCCACACCGAGGCGGCGAAACAGGTACACAAGTCGAAGCACTGGACCTGGGAGTTTCTCAACCCCGACACCCATCAGCGGCTCGGCAAGAAAAACACCATCAACAATTTCTGTACGGCGATCCCGTCGAACTACGAATTCTGTACCGCCTGCCATGTGGGCTATGGTTGGAAGGACAAGAACTTCGACTTCGCCGCGCAGGAGAATGTCGACTGCCTGGTTTGCCACGACACCACCGGCACCTACCGAAAACTGCCCGGATTGGCGGGTCATCCGCCCTACCAGGACATGGAATACCCGCCGCACTCGGGCAAGATCGTCAAGGCGCCAGACCTGAAAGCAGTGGCGCAAGGCGTCGGCAAGACCGGCCGGCAGAACTGCGGTGCCTGCCACTTCTATGGCGGCGGCGGCGACGCTGTCAAGCACGGCGACCTGGACAGCTCGCTACGCAATCCCGGCAAGTATCTCGATGTGCACATGGCCAAGGACGGCCTCAACTTCAGTTGCGGCGAGTGCCACAAGACCACCGGCCATGAGGTACCGGGCAGCCGCTACGCGCCCACCGCCGGTAATGAGAAGCCAGACGCGCATAAGCGCGGCAAGCAGGATAGCAACCCGGCCACCTGCCAGGCCTGCCACACGAACGCGCCGCACAAGCAGAATGCCCGTCTGAACGCGCACGCCGTGAAGATTGCCTGCCAGACCTGCCACATCCCGGAATTCGCACGCGCTCAGCCGACCAAGATGATGTGGGACTGGTCGACCGCCGGCAAACTGGACAAGGACGGCAAGCCCTTCAAGCTCAAGGACCCGGCCGGCCACGACGCCTATGACAGCAAGAAAGGCGATTTCCGCTACGAGTCGAACGTCATCCCCGAGTACATCTGGTTCAACGGTCGGGTCGACTACACCCTGCGCGAGACCAGGATCGACCCGAACCAGACGCTGCGCATCAACACCTTCCACGGCAGCCCGGACGACGGCGCCTCGAAGATCTGGCCGATCAAGCGTTTCGTCGGCAAGCAGCCCTATGACGTCGGCCATAACCAGTTGCTCGTCTTCCACACCTACGGCAAGGACGACAGCGCGTTGTGGAGCAACTTCAACTGGGACAAGGCCATCGAGTTCGGCATGAAGGAGATCGGCGCCGAGTACAGCGGCAAATATGCCTTCGTCAGCACCGAGATGTCCTGGCCCATTACCCACATGGTGGCGCCGAAGAGCGACGCCTTGCGCTGCGAACAGTGCCACGCGCCTGCGGGCGGCGTCGGTCGGCTCGACCAAGTGCCCGGCATCTACATGCCCGGCCGGCGCGCCAACGAGTGGCTCAATATCATCGGCTGGGGCATCGCCGCGCTGTCGCTGCTCGGCGTCCTGGGCCACGGCGCGCTGCGCCTGTTCACCGCGAAGAAAGGACATTGACCATGAGCGAGCGCATCTACGTCTTCAAGGTCTTCGAGCGCTTCTGGCACTGGGCCCAGGCGGCGCTGATCATCCTGCTGCTGGTCACCGGCTTCGAGATCCATGGCAGCTACATCCTGATCGGCTTCAAGGATGCCGTCGAGGTGCATACCGTCGGCGCCTGGACCCTGGTCGGCCTGTGGGTCTTCGCCATCTTCTGGCACTTCACCACCGGCGAGTGGAAACAGTACATCCCCACCCTGAAGAACATCGACGCCGTGGCGAAGTACTACGCCCTGGGCATTTTCAAGGGCGAGGCGCATCCCTTCAAGGCGACCGCCCTGAAGAAGCACAACCCGCTGCAGCGCCTGGCCTATATCGGCGTGCTGGTGTTCATCGGCCCGCTGATCTGGTTCACCGGCTGGTTCTACATCTTCTACGACAAGTGGCTGGAATGGGGCTGGGATCAGTACCTGAGCCTGGAGTGGGTCGCCTTTTTCCACACCGTCGCGGCCTTCATGATGTTGAGCTTCCTGATCGTCCACGTGTACCTGACCACCACCGGCCATACCCCGATGGCGCACATCAAGGCGATGATCACGGGGTACGACGAGGTTTAAGTCACGCGGCGCGATTCCCCGGGAATGGGCATTGCGCCGCAATCCGTCTACTCGACGATCTTGTTGATCGGCAGTTCGATGATGCCCCGGGCGCCTGCCAGGTAAAGCCCGGGGATCAATTCACGGACCTGCTTTTCCTCGACCACGGTACTCAGCTCGACCCAATCAGGGTCGGCCAACGTCGATAGGGTAGGCGTGGCCAGGGCAGGGAGAATGCGCAGCACATCGTCGAGGCTGGTGCGCGCCACGTTCATGGACAGCAGTACACGCGTCGCGGCGGCGATGGCACCCTTCAGCAACATGAGCAGCCGGTTGATCTTGTCGTGCTTCCAGGTATCGCCCAGGGATTGGTGGTTGGCGATGAAGCGCGGCGTGCTTTCCAGCACCACGTGCATCACCTTCAACCCGTTGGCGCGTAGCGACGAGCCTGTTTCCGAAACGTCGACGATGGCATCGGCGAGGATGGGCGGCTTGACCTCGGTGGCGCCCCAGGAAAATTCAACCTCGGCCTCGACGCCATGTTGCCGCAGGAAATGCCGGGTCATGCCGATGGCTTCCGTAGCGATACGCTTGCCTTGCAGGTCGGCCACCGTCTGAAAGGGCGAGTCTTCCTTGGCGGCCATGACCCAGCGCACCGTGCCGTAATTCGGCCAGGGGGCACGCAGATCGGCCAGTTCAGCAACATCGGCGCCGGTTTCCAGTATCCAGTCCAGGCCGGTGATGGCGCAGTCGAGAATGCCATGGCCGACATAGCGCGCCATCTCCTGCGGACGGATGAGGATGCACTCGATCTCGGCATCGTCAATGTCCGGGTAGTACGAACGCCCGGAGATGCGCAGGTCGTAGCCTGCACGGACGAAAAGTTTCTGGGTAGTGTCTTGCAGGCTGCCCTTGGGGATGCCGAGGCGTAGCGTGTGTTTGGTGGATTTCATGTGCTTGATCGGCAAAGCCTAAGACGACCCGCCCAGGAGGGGCCGAGCCACCCAGGCTCTGGGTGACTCAGGCGAGCCAGCCTAGTTACAGACTTGCTGCAGGTTGAAACTGAGCATGTTGGTCTTGTTCAGACCATCGAAACCAAGGTTGATCAACTCGTGCAATGCCTTCATTGGCGGCGGTGTGACACCAATCATCTCGGTAGGGCATTTGAACGAGAGGATGACCAGGGGCTTTTCGCCGGTCGGATAGACCTTCTTGATCGTCGGTAGCAGGTCTTGATCATTGAGGAGCGGGATACCGTTGCGCACACTACTGAACAGATCGGACAGGCCTTGTTTGGGGTCGAGGGACGCAAGGAAAGATGGTTTGGCTGGCTTGGGGCTGGCGCCGGAGACCGGGGGCGCCACCGCCACGGGCGGAGCCGGGACCGGCTGTTGTGCGGCATAGTTCTGCACAAGGGCAGCGGACGGCGCATAGCTGACCGCGCTCGCCACATAGGCATTCGTGCTGGCGCCGATGACCGGCGCGGCCTGGGGTGCCGGCGCGGCAAGCACATGCGCAGGAGACGGCGTGCCGGAAGAGGCGCCAGGCGCCGGGCTGGCCAGGTAGGGGTTCACGGTCGGGACCGAGACCCTCTGCTCAGGCCATGGCGTCGCCGGTTGCGGCAAATAGGGATTGACGGCCTTCGCCGGGACGTAGTGCTGCGGCAGGTACGGATTGCTCTCTACCGTAGCGGCGGCTACCACGGCCACCGGCTCTACGGCTGCCAGGATCGGGGCCACGGGTATGGCCGGAACCAATGCCTGGCTTACCGAAGCCAGCGTCGTGGCGGGTGCCTGCCCGGCCATCTTTGCCGGTGCCGACTTTCTAGCCGTGATGCGCGGCTTGGCCGGCTTCTTGGCCCGAACCTTGTGCTTTGATGCCTTGGCCTTGACGATGTGTTTCTTCGGCGTGACTTCGCTCCACACATTGCCGGCATATGCCAGGGGGAGGGCGGCGCAGAGTGCAAGGCAGACATACTTGGCAGCGTTTTTCATGCATTGAGTCCTAATTCGGGCCGGCCAGATCAGACCGTGACCCATGAACGTAAACCCCTACGCCTGATCAGTCAATTGTTCCAATGGACTACTGCCTCACTTTCCTGCCCGCGCGGCATGACGCAGGAAAGGAATGTACTCGGACCATCCGTGTATGGCGCCTGTGTGCGAAAACAACACCAAGCCATGCTTATCCAGGATGTATGTGGTCGGGAATGCCGTGGCCACATCCCGATCGTTGAGTCGACCACCATTCGCCAGGCGCAGCGTGTCGTCGCTTGAACCCCGCGCGCCACTGTCGTAAAGCGGCAGTCTGATGCCTTGTTGTTGCATCCAGCGTCGGGACAGCCTACTGTCTTCGCGCACCTGGACCAGCACGAAGCGCGCCGCCGAGCCGAGTCTAGCGGCGGCGCGCTGCATCTCGGGCATTTCCTTGCGGCAGACGCCACACCAGGAGCCCCAGAAATGCAGAACCACGACCTGGCCACGCAGATCAGCCAGGTTGACCTTGCGCCCGCTCGGATCGGTCAGGCTGAGATTAGCAAAGCGCTGGCCGCGCTGACGGCCGACACGCGCCTTGGCGGCATCGACCGCGTTGGCATACGGCCCCCACAAGCCGGGCCAGGCCTTGGCGTCGAAGACGGTTTCACCATCCAGGGCATAGAGTACACAGGGTTGCTCGTTACGCTCCTGGCAATACCCGATGGCCTGCTCGCGAGCCTGATCCGGGCTGATCGCGCCGCCCGACCAGCCCCAGCGCCCCCCCGGGGCGATGGCAAAGGCCCGATGCTCCTCGGCGGCGCCAAAGGCACGGTAGGCCACCATGCCAGCCGTGTCGAGATGTGGCGGCGGCGCGGCGTGACTTGCCAGCGGCGACAATAAACCGGCCAAGCAGGCGGCTATTGCAGTTCGTATAGCGTACATGGGGCCTCCGAACGAAAAAGGCCGGGTCATCGCCCGGCCTCGTTGTTGCGCTCCTAACCGCCTCGCTTACTTTTTCTTGCCGCTTTCTTCCACCATCTTGTGGATGATCGGCTCGAGAATGACTTCCATGGCCATGCCCATCTTGCCACCCGGGACGACCAGATTATTGCGCCGCGACATAAACGAATCGTGGATCATGGAAAGCAGATACGGGAAGTCGACGCCCTTCGGATCCTTGAAGCGGATCACCACCATACTCTCGTCGGGCGTCGGGATGTCGCGTGCGATGAACGGGTTGGAGGTATCGACCATGGGCACGCGCTGGAAGTTGATGTCGGTACGCGAAAACTGTGGCGTGACGTAATTCACGTAATCGGGCATGCGGCGCAGGATGGTGTCGACAATGGCCTCGGCGGAGTAACCCCGCTCGGCGGCATCGCGATGGATTTTCTGGATCCATTCCAGGTTGACCACGGGCACCACGCCGATGGCCAGGTCGACGTGCTGGGCCATGTCCACCTTGTCGGTCACCACCAGACCGTGCAGGCCTTCGTAGAACAGCAGGTCGGTATTCTTGGGCACGTCTTCCCAAGGCGTGAACTCGCCGGCTTTGAGGTTGGTGCCGAAGTGGGCGTTAAGTTGGACGGCTTCTTCGTCGCTGTGAATGTAGTAGCGTTTCTTGCCGCCGCCGGACTTGCCGTAGGTCTTGAACAGGTTGGCCAAAGCGTCGAAATCGTTGGCTTCCGGGCCAAAGTGGCTGAGATGCTTGTTGCCCTGGGCCTCGGCCTTCTTGATGGCCTCTTTGTATTCGGCGCGGTTGAGACTGTGGAAACTATCGCCCTCGATGACCGCGGCAACCAGGTGTTCGCGCGTAAAAATGTGCTCAAAGGCACGCTTGACCGTGGTGGTGCCCGCGCCGGACGAACCGGTGACGACGACAACTGGATGCTTCTTGGACATGAGCGATTCCCCCTAGGAACACATGAGATAAGCGGATACTTATACGAGTATAAACGCCGCCTAAACGGCATGTCACTCGGATCGCCGATATAATTATCAACCCACCCCATAACGTTTTTTTCTGACCTTAAGACCGACTGCGACCATGGACGCCCAATACCGCCCGGAGATCATCGAACCGGAAGCCCAGCAGCACTGGGAAGAAAAGCAGGCCTACCGCGCCCCCGATCCGAATGAACCCGGCTGGGACAGCACCAAACCCAAGTATTACTGCCTGTCGATGTTCCCGTATCCTTCTGGCAAACTGCACATGGGCCATGTGCGCAACTACACCATCGGCGACGTCCTGGCCCGCTATCACCGCATGAAGGGCTACAACGTCCTGCAACCGATGGGTTGGGACGCCTTCGGCCTGCCGGCGGAAAACGCCGCCATCGCCAACAACGTCGCCCCCGCCGGCTGGACCTACGCCAATATCGACTACATGCGCGGCCAATTGAAGCGCCTCGGTTTCGCCATCGACTGGCGACGCGAACTGGCCACCTGCAAGCCGGACTACTACCGCTGGGAGCAGTGGTTCTTCACCAAGCTCTACGAGAAGGGCCTGATCTACAAGAAGATGGCCGCGGTCAACTGGGATCCGGTTGATTGCACGGTCCTGGCAAACGAACAGGTCATCGACGGGCGCGGCTGGCGCTCCGGCGCCCTGGTCGAAAAGCGCGACATCCCCATGTATTTCTTCCGCATCACGGCCTACGCGGAAGAACTGCTCAGCGGACTGGACAACCTGCCCGGCTGGCCGGAGCGCGTCAAAACGATGCAGCGCAACTGGATCGGCAAGAGCTTCGGTGTCGAGATCCACTTCCCGCTGAATGAGCGCCACGAGGACGGCCAGGATGTGCTGAAGGTGTTCACCACCCGCGCCGACACCCTGTTCGGGGTCACTTACGTCGCCGTCGCCGCCGAGCACCCGCTGGCGACCCAGGCCGCCGCCAACAGTCCGGAACTTGCCGCTTTCATCGACGAATGCAAGCAGGGCAGCGTCGCCGAAGCCGACATGGCGACCATGGAGAAGAAGGGCATGGACACGGGCCTCAAGGTCTACCACCCCTTCACCAACGAGCCTATTCCTGTGTTCGTCGCCAACTATGTGCTGATGGGCTATGGCGAAGGCGCGGTGATGGCCGTGCCGGCGCACGACGAGCGGGACTTTGCCTTCGCGGAGAAATACGCACTGCCCATCAGGCCGGTAATCAAGCCCACCGACGGCGAACTGGAACTGCCGCTCAAAGCCGCCTATGTCGACTTGGGCAGACTATTCGACTCCGGCGACTTCTCCGGCCGCACCTCCGATGACGCCATCGAAAAGATCGCCCTCGTACTGAAGAACCTCAAACTGGGCGAGAAGCGCACCACTTGGCGCCTGCGCGACTGGGGCATCAGCCGCCAGCGCTACTGGGGCTGCCCCATCCCCATCATCCACTGTCCGACCTGCGGCGACGTGCCGGTACCGGAAGACCAGTTGCCCGTGGTGTTGCCCGAGGTCGTGAAGATCGACATCGGCTCGCCAATCAAGAAGATGCCCTCGTTCTACGAGTGCGCCTGCCCGAAGTGCGGCGGCCCGGCCGAACGCGAAACCGACACCATGGACACCTTCGTCGAATCGTCCTGGTACTACGCCCGTTATGCCTGCCCCGACCTGGGCGCCGGCATGCTGGACGAGCGCGCCAACTACTGGCTGCCCGTCGACCAGTATATCGGCGGCATCGAGCACGCCATTCTGCACCTGCTCTATGCGCGCTTCTTCCACAAGCTGATGCGCGACGAAGGGTTGGTAAGCACTAACGAACCGTTCACGAACCTGCTGACGCAGGGCATGGTCATCGCCGAGACCTATTACCGGGAGCTCGGCGATGGCAGAAAGCTGTGGTTGAACCCCGCTGATGTCGAGCAGGCCGCCTCCGGGCCGATACTGAAATCGGATGGTCAGCCCGTCATGGCCGGCGGCGTCGAGAAGATGTCCAAGTCGAAAAACAACGGCGTCGACCCGCAGGCCCTGATCGATCAATATGGCGCCGACACGGCTCGATTGTTCATGATGTTTGCCGCGCCGCCGGAACAGAGCTTGGAGTGGTCGGACGCCGGCGTCGAGGGCGCCCACCGTTTTCTGCGACGCCTGTGGAAGACGGTCCACGAACACGTCGAGCGGGGTGATGTAAGCGCCTACTCCGGCGCCGAACTCGACAGTACCTTGCAAGATTTCCGGCGGCAACTGCATCAGACGATTGCCAAGGTGACCGACGACATCGAGCGCCGCAAGCAGTTCAACACCGCCATCGCCGCGAATATGGAGCTGATGAACGCCCTGGCCAGGCTGGACGGCACTGACGTGCTGACGCGCTCGGTTCGCCAGGAGGCCCTGGAGAATATCGTCCTGATGCTGGCGCCCATTGTCCCGCACATCTGCCGAATCTTGCTGAAAGCGCTTCGGCCCGGCGCTTGTCTGGTCGGCGCGGCCTGGCCGACGGTCGACGCCTGCGCCTTGGTCCGGAACGAGATCGAACTGGTCCTCCAGGTGAACTGCAAGTTGCGCGGCCAATTGCTGGTCGCGACCGACGCCACCAGGGAAACCATCGAAAAGGCGGCCCTGGAGAGCCCCGAAGCCCAGAAACACATGGAAGGCAAGCCCGCCAAGAAGGTCGTGGTCGTGCCGGGTCGCCTGGTGAACATCGTCGTTTAGGAGAGCCCCATGAGGCGTCAGGCCATCAAAAATCTCGCCGTACTCGGCGCTGCCGGCTTGCTGGCGGGCTGCGGCTTCAAGCTGCGCGGCGCGGCATCGTTACCCTTCGCCAGCGCCTACGTCGATGCCGCCGCCGCGGTGCTGACGACCTCGGGCACGGCTACCTCCCTGACTTCGCAGCGCATTGCTTCGCAGTTGGCGCCACTGCTGCGCACCGCGCTCCAGGTCAACCAGAAGCTGGCCGCCAGCAAGGAAAGCGCCGCCATCGTCATCAGCCTGACCAGCGAGGCCCGGGAAAAAACCATTCTGACGCTGAGCGGTACCGGCAAGGTACGCGAATACCGCCTGACACACCGAGTCAGGATTTCTGCGATGGACAAGAACGGTCAGGAGGTTCTCGCGCCTTCCTTATTGCAGCTGAATCGCGATTTCTCCTACAGCGACGAGCAGATCATGGCCAAGGAGGCCGAGGAGGCCTTGCTCCAGAAAGAAATGGAGCAGGACCTGCTGCGTCAGATCCTGCGTCGCCTGGGTTACGTTCAGGGCGCATGAAACTAAGGGCCGAGGCACTGTCGGGCGCCCTGGGCAAGGGGCTATCGCCGATCTATGCGCTATGCGGTGACGAACCGTTGCTGCTGGATGAAACCACGGCACTGGTCCGCGAGGCCATCAACCGGCCCGGGGTTGCCGAGCGCCAGGGCTTCGTCGCCGACGCCCGCTTCGATTGGCGTGCCTGGATGGCGGGCTTCGATTCATTGTCCTTGTTCGCCAGTCGCCGCCTTGTCGAACTGCGCCTGCCCACGGGCAAGCCCGGTGTCGAGGGCGGCAAGGTTCTGGAAGCCTGGTGCGAACGTCCCCCGGAAGACGTGTTTCTGGTGTTGCTGATGCCACGCCCGGATCGGGCGACTCAACAGACGAAATGGTTTGCCGCTCTGGAGCGCGTGGCCGCCGTTGTGCAGATCACCGAACCGACCCCGGAGCAGTTGCCGGCATGGATCGGCGCCCGGTTGGCGCGCAAGCAGTTGCAGGCTGACCGTGACACCCTGGCCTATCTGGCGGCACGTGTCGAAGGTAACCTGCTGGCGGCGCACCAGGAGATCGAGAAACTGGCCCTGCTCTTGCCACCCGGCCCGGTCAGCCTGGATGTGGCGCGCGCCGCGGTGGTCGATGTGGCGCGCTATGATGTCAACGACCTGTCCGAAGCCTTGCTGAAGGGCGATGCTGTACGCTATTGCCGCATCATCGATGGTTTGCAGGCAGAGGGCGAAGCCCCGCCCCTGGCCGTCTGGTTGCTAGCCCAGGAATTGCGCACACTGTACCGTTTGGCCGCCGGCCTGGCTCTGGGCCAGGCGCTGCCGACCCTGATGAAGCAACAGCGTGTCTGGGACAGCCGGCAAGCCTTGGTGAGCAAGGCACTCAAGCAATTCCCGGCAGCCAGCCTGGCCAGCGCCTTGCGTCTGGTCAGCCGCGCCGACCGTGCCGCGAAAGGCTTGCTGCGCGAAGATGCTTGGCTCATGCTGAAACAACTTGGCTTGGCCCTGATGGGGCGGGCCGATCTGAAGCAACTCGAGGAACGCTATGGATATTGAACTTTACATGCAGACCCTGGGCCGCCAGGCGCGTACCGCTTCCGCGGACATGGCCCGTGCCGCCACCCGGGCCAAAAACAAGGCTCTCAGTGAGCTGGCCCGCCTGTTGCTGGAAGCCGGGGACCCGCTAAAACTGGCCAACGATCAGGACATCGCCGCCGCCCTGGCGGCGGGGCTGGCCGCGCCCATGGTCGACCGCCTGCGACTGACCGACGAGATCATCGCCACCATGGCCGAAGGCTGCGAACAGCTGGCCGCCATGCCCGACCCGATCGGTGAAATCACCAACGTGAAACGCCAGCCGAGCGGCATCAGCGTCGGGCAGATGCGCGTACCGCTGGGGGTGTTCGGCATGATCTACGAAAGCCGTCCGAACGTGACCATCGAGGCGGCCTCGCTGGCCATCAAAAGCGGCAATGCCTGCATCCTGCGCGGTGGTTCGGAGGCCATCCAGTCGAATCTCGCGCTCTGGCAATTGGTGCGGCAGGCCCTGACCTCCGCCGGCCTGCCCGCCGAAGCGGTGCAAATGGTGGAAACCATCGACCGTGCCGCTGTTGGTGCACTGATTACCATGCCGAGCCATGTCGACGTGATCATCCCGCGCGGCGGCAAGGGTCTGATCGAGCGCATCAGCAAGGAAGCCAAGGTACCCGTCATCAAACACCTGGACGGCAACTGCCACACCTATATCGACGCGGAAGTGAACATCGAACAAGCCCTGGTGGTGACCGACAACGCCAAGACGCAGAAATACAGCCCCTGCAATGCCACCGAGTCACTGTTGGTGCATGCCGCCGCCGCGGCCGCCTTCCTGCCGCGCATCGGCGCCATCTTCGCCGCCAAGGGCGTGGAGATGCGCTGCGACCCTGGCTCCCGCGCCATTCTTGGCTCGGTGGCAGGCGCCACGGTCACTGAAGCGACTGAAGAAGACTGGTCCACGGAATATCTCGCGCCCGTCATCAGCGTCAAAGTCGTCGCCGACCTGGACGCCGCCATTGCCCACATCAACCGTTACAGTTCGCACCACACGGACGCGATCCTGACCACCAACCATCCCAACGCCATGCGTTTCCTGCGCGAAGTGGACTCCAGCTCGGTCATGGTGAATGCCTCGACGCGCTTCGCCGACGGCTTCGAGTACGGCCTGGGCGCGGAGATCGGCATCTCCACCGACAAGATCCATGCACGTGGCCCGGTCGGCCTGGAAGGATTGACCAGCCAGAAGTGGATCGTACTCGGTGACGGCCACATACGGCGGTGACTGGTGACCGCTTACAAGTGACGAAAACCGACGCGACCTCCGTCACGCGTCACGCATCACGTGTCACTCAGCCCATCGGGCTGCTCGGCGGCACTTTCGACCCGATTCACCATGGTCACCTGCGCCTGGCCGAGGAAATGGGCGCGGCCCTCGGCCTCGATGAAGTGCGCATCATGCCCACCGGCGTGCCGCCACATCGGCCTCGACCGATTGCTGATGCGACTCAACGCCGTGCCATGGTGGAACTCGCCATCACCGGTAACCCGCGTTTCCGGATCGAGGCCATCGAACTCGAAAAGACCGGCCCTTGTTATATGGTCGACACACTGGAGGTCCTCAGGGCTGAACTCGGTGCTGACACGCCCATTGTGCTCGTCGTCGGCGCCGACGTCTTCACCGGCTTGACCTCCTGGCACGAGTGGCAACGCCTGTTCGACCTGTGTCATTTCGCGGTGGCGCTACGCCCCGGTCATACCAACTGGGAACGCACGCTGCCACCGGCACTGGAGCGGCAGTATCGCCCGAGACGCCGCGACCAGGCACAAGCCCATCCGAGTCCTTGGCGGGTTACGTGATTACGCGTCCGATCACGCAACTGGACATCTCCGCGACCCGCATACGCGCGGATATCGCCGCCGGACGGAACCCCCGCTATCTACTCCCCGACCCTGTGCTTGAACATATCTATCAACACCAACTCTATCTTTGAAGGAGCTTATGGATACCGCCGAAATTTCCCGCATTGCCGTCCGCGCCCTGGAAGACATCCAGGGCAAGGACATCACCGTCATGGATGTGCACCACCTGACTTCGCTGTTCGAGACGATGATCATCGCCAGCGGCGATTCGACACGTCAGGTCAAGGCACTCGCCGAGCACGTTCGCGACAAGATCCGCGACGCGGGCGGCGAGATCCTCGGGGTCGAGGGCGGCAAGGGATCGGAATGGGTCCTGGTGGATGCCGGTAACCTGGTGGTGCACGTCATGCACCCCACGGTGCGCCAGCACTACAACCTGGAGGAACTTTGGGGGGCCACTGAGCGGATGCGCCGCACGGCCTGAAGCGGGGTCGCATCCCCACTCCGGCGTGCCTGTTTCACGTGAAACGCGTGGTCAGCGCGGCTACCTGACGACCTGGGGAATGACGTCCATGATCTCGTGACTGTCCCGGTTGACCAGGATCACGTCGGCGCCAAGGACATACCACGTATAGGGCTCGGGCAGGGCCTTCAGCTTGCTGTGCAGATCGCTGGGTAGTTTCTGCGGCCTTGAGCCCGGCGCCAATCGATCGCCAACCTTCACCGCTCCTTGCAGCGCCTGCGTCGCCGGGCGTGGTGCACCGTAATAACTCGCGATCGAGTCTCGTTCGGCACTTGAAAACGACATCGCCGGCTTGGACACCGCGACTTGTTTTTCTCCTGATCCGGCACACCCCAGCATCGCTGCCGCGACCAGGGCCACGGACATCCACGTATACGCTCTCCTCATTGCATACTCCCATCGCGAATAATCTGCGTATCAATAGCAGATTGCGCCCAATGAACGCTTGAGGCAGATCAACAAACCGGAAAATACCAGAATGCCTTAACGGAAGAAGCCCTTGGAAAGGAGTTCCATGGTGAGGAGGCGATAATCGCGCGCGCCGGACGATTCGGCGGCGTAGCCGAAAACATCCATCCCGTGCGCCGGACTTTCCGCCAAGGCCACGTCGTCGGCAATGCATGTGTCGCAAAGCTGATCGCCATAGCGTTGCCGAAGCTCGGCGAGGGCTTCACGACAGGCTGCCTTGTCCTCGTCATAGCGAGTCAGGACGATGCGTCGCTCTATGGCGCGGCCCAACGGCTGTTCCAGGACACGCAGGGCAATCTCCAGGCGATGAAGCCCTTGCAGGGCCAGATAATCCGAAGTCACCGGAATGAGCACCCGGTCCGCGGCCCACAAGGCATTCAGCGTCAGCACTCCGAGCGAAGGAGCGCAATCCAGCAGGACCGGATCGTTTTTAATCTCGGGGGCCACCGCCAGGCCCTGTCGCAGGCGCCCGGCGATACCCGGCGTGGCTCCCAGCATGGCATCGATTTTGGAAAGGTCGGGATGCGCCGGCACCAGCCGAACACCATTCGCCAGCGGCCGTAGCAAACGGCCCAGGGGCGTCGAATCGCGGAAAACGCGGAGGTGCAGAAGGCGCTGGCTTGGTTGCGCACACCCAGCGCCAGGGTGACATGTGCCTGAGGGTCGAGGTCGATCACCGTCGGCCGGCGCTCCAGCATGGCAAGACAGGCCGCGACATTGAGCGTGGTCGTGGTCTTGCCGACGCCGCCCTTCTGGTTGAATACCGCGATCACGGACATGCTTTTCTCTCGTTCCTATGACACCGATGGGTCATTAACGGCAGTACCGCCGATAACTTGATAGTGAATTAGCGGTTTGACCATCACTCCACGGTGACCGATTTCGCCAGGTTCCTGGGCTTGTCGACATCCGTCCCCTTCTTCAATGCCGCATGGTAGGCCAGCAATTGCACAGGGATGGCATGGATGATCGGCGACAGCAGGCCGGCGTGACGCGGCGTTCGGATGACATGCACCGCCTCGGCTTCGCCGAATTGGCTATCAAGGTCGGCGAAGACATAAAGCTGACCGCCCCGGGCTCGGACTTCCTGCATGTTGGATTTGACCTTTTCCAGCAAGCTGTCATTCGGGGCGATCACCACCACCGGCATGGCTTCATCGACCAGCGCAAGCGGACCATGCTTGAGTTCGCCGGCCGGATACGCCTCGGCGTGGATGTAGGAGATTTCCTTGAGCTTGAGCGCCCCTTCCAGGGCGATGGGGTAGTGCAGGCCACGGCCCAGAAACAGAGCGTGGTGCTTGTCTGAAAAATGTTCGGCCCAGACCTTGATCTGCGGCTCCAGATTGAGTGCATGCTGGACACTGCCGGGAAGCTGGCGCAGTGCTTCCAGGTGGGCATGCTCGCTCTCGGCAACAAGGTGTCCTCGCTGCTTGGCCAGGGTCAGCGCCAATATGAACAGGGCGCACAATTGTGTCGTGAAGGCCTTGGTCGAGGCGACGCCAATCTCGGCACCGGCGCGCGTATAGAACACCAGTTTCGAATTGCGCGGGAGGGCGCTTTCCTGGACGTTGCAGATCGACAGGGTGTGCTCATGGCCCAGCGACTTGGCGCGCTTCAGCGCTTCCATGGTATCGAGTGTCTCGCCGGACTGCGAGATGGTGACCACCAGCTGACGCGGATTCGGGATCGAATCGCGGTAGCGATATTCGTGCCCCAGCTCGACATTGCAGGGGATTTTGGCAAGCGACTCCAGCCATTGCCTGCCGACCAGGCCGGCGTAGTAGCTGGTTCCCGAGGCCAGGATCAGCACGCTGTCGATCTGCTCGAAGGTGGTTTCGGCCCCGGCGCCGAACAAGTCGGGTCGGATGCCGCCATCGATCACGCCTTCCAGCGTGTCGGCCGTCGCGCGCGGCTGCTCGTGGATCTCCTTCTGCATATAGTGGTCGTATGGGCCGAGCTCAATCGCATCGGCGGAGACCTCTGACAAGCGTTCGACACGCAGCACGGCGTGCCCGTCGCGGTCGGTGATGCGCACCCCGTCCCGGGTCAAGGCCGCGACATCACCCTCATCGAGGTATACCACCCGGCGGGTTTCCGAAAGCAGGGCGGAGACATCCGAGGCGAAAAAGTTTTCACCGTCGCCGCGTCCAATCAGCAGAGGGCAGCCCATGCGAGCACAACAAATCAGATCCGGCGAAGCAAGCGCGATCACACCAATCGCATAGGCCCCATGCAATTCGGCGACCGTTTTTCGGGTGGCCCAGACAAGGTCATGGCTCTGTCTGTAGTAATAGTGAACCAGGTGAGCGATCACTTCGGTGTCTGTCTGGGATTCGAATACATAGCCGAGCGCGGCCAGCCGTTGCCGTTGTGCCTCATGGTTTTCGATAATGCCGTTATGGACGACCGCGATTTCGTCGCGCGAGATGTGTGGATGGGCATTGTTCTCGGTGACCCCGCCATGAGTAGCCCAACGGGTGTGGCCGATGCCTACGCCACCGCTCAATCCCTGGGCGGCGACCTGATTTTCCATTTCGGCGACGCGCCCGACACGACGTACCCGCTCGAGTTTGCCGTCATGCAGTACGGCCGCGCCCGCCGAATCGTAACCACGATATTCCAGACGCTTCAGTCCCTCGACGATGATCGGAACGATATCGCGTTGCGCGATTCCACCAACGATGCCACACATTTTGTTAGTACTCCCTTACTTCTGTTTTTTACCGGTCGCTTCCAGCCGGGGATGGTGATCTGCTTGGCGCGCGACAGGGTCAGTTGATCTGGCGGCGCATCTTTGGTCAAGGTCGTGCCGGCGCCCAAAGTAGCTCCCCTGCCCACGGTAACCGGTGCCACGAGTTGCGTGTCCGAACCGACAAATACTTCATCCTCGATCACCGTGCGGTACTTGTTGGCGCCATCGTAGTTGCAGGTGATCGTGCCGGCACCGACATTCACCTTGCGCCCCACCGTGGCATCGCCGACGTAAGACAAGTGATTGATCTTGGAATTGAAACCGACCTGGGCATTCTTGAGTTCGACGAAGTTGCCAACATGCACTTCCTCGGCTAAATCGGTGCCTGGCCGCAGGCGCGCATAGGGCCCGATGATCGCCCGGTCGGCGACCCGCGCGCCGTCGAGATGGCAGAACGGCTTGATCTCGACTCCCGCACCCAGGGGCCGCCCGAGCACGTATGCCCCACCGCGCCACCGCCCAAGATGACATGGCCCTCGAAAACACAGTTGACATCGATCAGGACATCGCGACCACAATTTAATTGGCCGCGAACATCAATGCGTGCCGGATCAACAAGGGTCACGCCTTGGTGCATCAGCGACTCGGCGATACCCTGCTGGTAATGGCGCTCCAGATCAGCTAGCTGCGCCCGGCTGTTCACGCCCAGCACTTCCCATTCGGTCGCGGGGTGGCAGGGCACGACCCGCTCACCCTCGGCGGCCGCCATGCCGATGATGTCGGTCAGGTAATACTCGCTTTGTGCGTTGTCGTTGCCCAACCGGCCAAGCCAGGCGATCAGCCTGGCGGCAGGCAAACACATGATGCCGGTATTGACCTCGTCCAGGACCAACTCATCCGGGCTGGCGTCCTTGTGTTCGACGATGCGCCGCACCTGGCCCTGAACGTCCCGAACGATCCTGCCGTAACCTGCGGGGTTGGCCATGCGCACAGTCAACAAAGCGACTGCGCCCTGACGGGCGATCAGTGTCATTTCCTGCAACGTTTCAGGCCGGATCAGCGGCACATCTCCGTACAGAATCAGGCAGATAGCCGCGGGGTCAAGCCCGGGAACCGCTTGCTGTACGGCGTGGCCGGTACCCAATTGCGGCTCCTGTAGCACCCAGTGCACATCATCACGCGCGATGCGGGTGGGCAGGATATCGCCGCCATGGCCATACACCACACAAATACGCGCGGCTTCGAGTGCATCCGTCGCCGCCAGACAATGGCTCAACAGAGGCCGGCCCGCGAGAGGGTGCAGTACCTTCGGCAGTTCCGACTTCATGCGGGTACCTTTGCCGGCGGCAAGGATGACGACGTTCAAGGGGACGGACATGTTACATCGCGGGTTCTTAATATTGACGGACAGTATAGCGTCAGATCGATGTGTTTCAGGTCGCAAGAAGCGAAAAGGGCGGCATAGAGCCGCCCTTGCAATCCAACAACGACCATCAATGGTGTTTT
>JADJCP010000009.1 GCA_016703155.1 Hydrogenophilales bacterium | reverse complement strand
CCTGCAGAAGCGCATCGGCGAAGTGGTCGGCGAGTTCTCCCTGGACAACGAGCAGTCCGCCCTCAGCCGCCTGGTGCGGCGCGTGGAAGAAGCCCAGGGCCGCATCAGCGCCGAGTTCACCCTGGACGCCGAGAACTCCGCCCTGGCCCGCATGAAGCGCGAACTCACGCAGATGATCGAGGCCCAGAACCAGGCCGCCCAGGCCTTCCAGACCCGGGTGGTGAGCGAACTGGAGGCCATGCGCGCGCGCAAGACCGCCGAGGCCGCCTCCACCACCCACGGCCAAGACTTCCAGAACGCCTGCATCGAAGCCCTCCGCGAGATGGCCGGCCGGGCGGGGGACATCGTCGAGGACACCGGCAACACGGTCGGCGTCATCCCGCGCAGCAAGGTGGGCGACGCCGTCGTCACCCTGTCGCCGGACAGCGTCGCCGCAGCCGGCGCGCGCATCGCCATCGAGATCAAGGAAGACGCCAGCTACACCCTCAAGGCCAGTCTGGACGAGATCGCCGTCGCCCGGCAGAACCGGGCAGCCGGCATCGGCCTCTTCATCCACTCCTGCCGCACCGCGCCGGCAGGCCTGGAGCCCCTGGCCCGCTACGGCAACGACATCGTCGTCACCTGGGACGCCGAGGACGAGACCACCGACGCCTGGCTCAAGGCCGGCCTGCTCACCGCCAAGGCCCTGGCCGTAAGGTCCGCCAATGACAACGCCGAACGCGCGGCGGACTTCCAGGCCATCGACAAGTCCATCACCGAAATCCAGCGCCAGGCCCGATACCTGGACGAAATCCGCACCTGGAGCCAGACCATCCAGAACAACGCCGGCAAGGTCCTCGACCGCGCCGACCGCATGCAGAAGGCGCTGGACGCGGAACTGGGGCGCTGTAAGGGCCTAGCGGTGGCGCAGCTGAAGGCGGAAGAATGAGCTTGGATGACGGCGACAGTCGGCAACCACAGCCCCGCCATCGTGCCACGCCACACAGGCCCGGATTGGTCAGAATAAATTGCATCAAAATGCAACTTTCATTTATTGAGTTAATGCGCCATAATGCAAATAACAATCTAACTATCGTGCATCATGGTGCAACCAAGGAAACCGGATTTCTCCCTGCTCAAAAGCTTCGTCAACTCGATGCCACGCTCACACTGGCGCGGTGCCAATCTGCAGACGCGCCCACCCCAGGGCTGGCTGAAGGCCATCCGCGAAGCGCTGGGCATGCCGGCAGCCCACCTCGCGCAGCGGCTGGGCGTTGCCCGTCCACGGTCACGCGCATGGAAACCTCGGAGGCCGACGATACCGTCCAGCCTGGCCACCCTGCGCCGCGCCGCCGAAGCCCCTGGACTGCGAATTGCGCTACGCCCTGGTGCCCAGGCGCTCCCTGGCGGAAACCCTGAAACACGTGCCGACGCACTGGCGCGGGAACCGATGGCCGCCATCAGCCACACCATGGCCCTGGAGGGCCCAATCCACCCCGCCGGAAACCGTCGAGTCCCCAGATCCCGCGCCCTCGCCGAGAGTCCTGCTCAAAGGCTCGCGCCGCGCCCTGTGGCGGGAGAAGCCGCCGTCATGACGGTCAACCTCGACTATCCGCCCGCGCCACCCTGCTGGATGCCGACGAACTGGCCAACCCTGATCCCCGGGCACATCACCACGCAGGGCGAGCTGAACGAGTGGGGAGCAACTCAACATCCTGCAGGGCGAAGCCTGGACGAGGAAGCAGCGCCAGGAAATCCTCCAGGAAGCCTACGTCCGCAAACTGCACGAGCGGATGTTCGGCGAAACCTGGCGCTGGGCCGGCGAGTTCCGCAAGTCCGACAAGAACCTGGGCGTCGATTGGTTGAAGATCGGCGTCGAACTGAAGAAGCTGCTCGACGACGTGCGCTACCAGGTGGAGCACGGCAGCTATCCGGCCAACGAAATCGCCGTGCGTTTCCCACACCGGCTGGTCGCCATCCACCCCTTTCCCAACGGCAACGGGCGCCACGCCCGGCTGATGGCCGACCTGCTCGCCGAACGGCTGGGCCGCCCCCCGGTTCAGCTGGGGCGCCGCGGCCTGGTCGATGCCAGCGAGACACGCCAGCGCTACATCGCCGCCCTGCAAGCCGCCGATGCCCGGACTACGGTCCACCGCTCGCCTTCGCCCGCAGCTGACTACCGACCAGCCCATGAACGCCAGGCCTTGTCCCTTCTGCTACCGCGACCCCACCCGGGTACTGGCCGAAGACGAACTCACCGTCACTTACAAGGATGGCTTCCCCGTGTCACCCGGCCACACCGTCATCATCCCCAAACGCCACATCGCCACGCTGTTCGAAGCCACGGATGAGGAACAGCAGGCCCTGCTCAGGGCGCTCAACCGCGCCAAGGCCATGCTGGACGATGCGCACCACCCGGACGGCTACAACATCGGCATCAACCACGGCCCGGCGGGCGGGCAGACCGTGCCGCACCTGCACATCCACCTGATCCCGCGCTACCAAGGGGACCGGGAGGATCCAAGGGGTGGGGTGCGGTGGGTGTTGCCGGAGAAGGCGAAGTATTGGGACTAAAGTTACAGTCTGGTGAAAAATATTTTTGTGGAGACGGTGCTATGACCGTTGAAGAACCAAACGCTCAGGTCGCAAAAAGCATGGACACCACTGATGCTCTTGCGCTTTTTGGTGATGCTGGTACTTCACCCGAATTAAGACGTAATGCTTTGACCACTTTGATCACTGCAAAGGTCTTGCCCAAGCAAGCAGACGACCCTGCTGTGGTGGCTGGGCGTGAGATTTTGTTATCTTCAATTGTTGAAGCCGATGAACCGTCTTCCCGATTGCTCTCAATAGCCGAAAGTATTCGCTTGGGGCAAGTGGTCAAACGCTGGGCACCCGAAATCGGGACCCAGTTACGTAAAGCCATCACGATGCAGTTGCCTGCTATGCAATTGCTAACTGAAGGGGATGACCGGCTCAATTTGGCAAGAGCTTGTGCCCAGCTAGAGGCTGACTGGCTGCCGGGCTATCTCGCAACGTCAATCGCCTAAGAGGAAAAAGGAGAAAAGGCACGCGCTGAGATGATGTCGGCCTTGCTAGCACGATCGGCAAGCCTGAGAGATGTTTTGTACGCAGTAGGAGTTGCTTTCGAGTCCCTAAGGCCAGATACAGAATCGCCTGGTGACACTATTGCTCGTCGTCTGACTCGTACCTTGGTGGTGCTTCGAAATGCCCTGCTGGAATGCGAGCCTGAGGCTGGAGAGGGACTTGGCAAAGCACTACACCAGCTGATTGCCAAGCCACTGACCACCATAGGGGAAGCCACAAGAGGAGAAGGTTCGCCTGACCTTACGCGCGAGGTTCTCCTTTCTGATTATGACATTGTGCGCACACGTATTTCTGTGGCCGCTGACCCTGAGATGTACCGTGTGGTCGATTACTGTCGCAAGCTTTGTGGTGGCCGTACCTGGCCCACCGAACTGACGAAACCCTTGGAGCGCTTGGTCACGGACGTGACTGAAGCTTTGGTACTTCTGGGGCGTCAGGGACAGTGTGACCAACCCCTGCTTGACCAACTTGAGGTCTTGTGTAACTACCCCGAGAGGGCGCGAGCCGTGTCACAGGAGTTAGCTCGTCGACATCTTGAGCTCCCTGAAGAGGTACGGGACTGGCTGGAAAAAGGCCGCATACGCGTAGTACAGCAGGCCAGTGAATCTGCAATCGAGATAGCGGCAAGCAATGCCGATGAGAGTATTGGTCTGGCCCTCCAGGTTGCTCGACAGGCGAGACAACTTAGGGATGGCTTGCGGGACCCCCTTGCATCCAATCTAGAAATCTATGACCCAGCGCTGGCTGCTCCCACACTTGAGCTACTGGATTATGTGAAAGTCCTGGCCGTGCAGTTGGAACAGGCTGCCAGCCTACGTAGGCTGGATTTGTATGGCACCCCGGGGGAGGAGATCGAAATGTCGCCCAAGTTTTTCACGATAGTTAGTAGCGCACCTCGCCAGCGAATGATCGTCAAGCAGCCAGCAGTAGTGCGCAAGCGCTCGGATGGTAGCTTTGGGGACGTAATAACGAAGGGTCTTGTCGAGTAATTACATTGTGACCGCAACCACGTCGAAGATTTTGGGAGAGGAGTAGATATGGACAAGAAGATAGCCGCAACGTTACTCGCAAGCATGATGGAGCGAATCGATCGCGATCAATCCATTGGCACAGTCTCGTCGCTTGAGTGCCGCTTTGCTGCTTGCGATACAGGAGCTGGATTCAGAGACAGCGTCTGCTGTATCACTGCCATCACTTGCCCCAGTACACCTCATTGCATCGCAGGGGATTGCTACATCTCAACTTTCATCTCCGTCGATCGAAATAGCAGGTTTTACAAACGAAGCACCATTGGTGTCTGATCAAAAGACCTTGGTCTTGCCCAACGTGGACCTCGTCTTGAATTCGATCGAACGCGAAGAAGTGACCGATCCTGACGTCCTGTTGTGCCTCGACTTCGGAACCGCGATGTCGAAGGCATTCGCCAGCGTATTCCCAGACGAATATCTCGACCTTGAACTCGGTACTGAGGTTGGCTGGAAGGGGTACACACGCCGTCATCTGTGTTTATTGGCGATGACGGTAAGGTGTATTTTCGGCTTCGAGGCATCGAGCTCAGTCGGATCTCGTGTTCTCAGGACGTGAACGTCTCGACTCAATCAAGGGTTGGCTTAGTTTGCGCAAGGAGGGAAATCTGGATAGTGAGCCCTGCGTGCTGACGGATGCCATGAATCCTACCGGCTATAGACTTACCCAGGGTGATCTGATCCGCATCTACCTTGCTTATCTAACCGACGTGGCTGAGCGTTCGATGGCCCATCGTGGCGTCTCTGATGCTAGACATGCAAAAAGACGATTTGCTCGTCCCTGTTGGCCTGACCCAGCACAAACACAATGGGCTGATCAGCTTATGCGGACGATGCTTGCTGAAGCACAAATACTCGCTGACACATTCACCAATCGTTGGGACGGTGGAATTGAAGTGCCTGAACTCAAGGCGGCCATCGAGCAGATAAAAACTCTTGGCAGACGGCCTGACTATCTAATCGACGATGGTGTGCCGGAACCCGTTGCCGTAGCTGCAGGTGCAATCTCTGACAGTGAGAACATGCGTGATGCTTTCATAGTCGTGGATGTCGGCGCAGGCACTACAGATTTTGGGTTATTTGTAACGACCCACAAGCCCGATAGCGACGACAATGTACGGGTCTTCCAGGTCCCCGCCTCCATCCACGGCCTGATGCAGGCTGGTGACAAAGTGGACGGATTGTTGCGCGGCTATATCGCACGCAAGGAATCGATAGACACCAGTGACACTTCTGGAAAGCTGATATTGGCCGATTTGAACCGGCGAATTCGCAGCCTTAAGGAGACCCTATTCACATCGGACACTCTTGAATATGCGCTTGCGGACGGAACCGTTGGCAAGGTCGTACCTAGATGACTTCCTCGCTGACGAGGCTGTACGGCGGTTTGGAGGTGCTGTCGAAGCTGGCTTCAAGATCTCTGGAAGCACTGGACGAAACCTGGTTGCGGTGGCTAGCCATGGATGGCGTGGTTCTGCATGTTGTTTTGACAGGAGGTAGCTCATCGTTACCGATGATGCAAGCGCTTGGTAGTGGACCAATAAACGTGAAAGGTCACCGAATTCTGCGAAAAGAAACCGATCCCACTCCCCAATGGATGGACGACATGCCAGATGAATTGGTGAGGGTATATCCACAACTCGCTGTTGCGATTGGTGGTTCAGCCGAAACGATGCCTGAAACCCTTACAGCACCACCAGTCTTTGCCGGTGGTGGACATAGAACCCACTATGTCCCTGGAAACCTACATGTGGCTGGAAGTTGAGGTTTATTCCATCAGCACCAAGCGTTTTCAAGCTCGATAACATTTAACTGATCAGCTACATCGAAGGATGTGTCTGTATTCCACTGAATGAACACTTGAAGCTACTCAAAGAAATTTCGCTCAAACTTTCCTATCGCACCGGTCGCGACGACCTGGTGCGCGATTTCTTTATTCCATGCCTGGAAGCCTCAGTCCTCTATCGCAGAGCGGCCGGGTATTTCAGTAGCTCAGGCCTGGCATTGGCTGCCCGTGGCGTTGCTAGCCTTGCCTCTCGCGGAGGCAAGATGAAGCTGGTGGTGTCACCCCACCTTCAGCCTGAGGATGTGGAAGCACTCCAGGCAGCGGCAGAGCATCCAGCCGATGCGGTGCGCGCCATTGTGGCCAAGAGCCTGGCCGACATTGAGGATGCGCTAGTAAAGGACCGGCTCAATGCGCTTGCCTGGCTGGCGGCAGCGGGGCTGCTCGAAATCAAGCTGGCCTTACGCCTTGACCCGAAGGGACACTACTCACGGGGTATATTCCACGAGAAGGCCGGGGTTTTTTCCGACAGCGCAGGCAACCGCGCACCAAGTCCACGTTGCCTTCTCGGTCGTCCGTCAATGAAACGGCTGGTGGCCTCGTCGAGAACTGAGAGCATCAAAGCCTTTTGCCTGGGGCTCTGGAGGGACGGGTCCGGAGGAGGATCGACAACTCGACGCCTCTGGAATGACTCAACGCCAGGCCTGC
>JADJCP010000008.1 GCA_016703155.1 Hydrogenophilales bacterium | reverse complement strand
GAAGTAGATCGCGACTGTGGCCCCATCCTCTTTCGATTGCTGCATGTCGTAGACGTGGATGTAGTCGCCGAACACGGCACGGGTATCGCGGTCCTCGCTGGAGACCGGCGTGCCGGTGAAGGCCACGAAGGTAGCGTTGGGCAGCGCATCGCGCAGATGCTGGGCATAGCCGACCTGGTATTTCTCCTGCCCCGGTTTGCCTTTCAACTTCGCTTCGAATCCGTATTGCGTGCGGTGCGCCTCGTCGGCGATGACCACGATGTTGCTACGGTCGGACAGCAGCGGAAAGGTGTCTTCGTCCTCGCCGGGCATGAACTTCTGGATGGTGGCGAACACGATGCCGCCAGAGGGGCGGTTGCCCAGTTTTGCACGCAGGTCTTGCCGGGTTTCGGCTTGCACTGGTTGCTCGCGCAGCAAGCCTTGAGCTAGTGAGAACACGCCGAACAGCTGGCCGTCCAGGTCGTTGCGGTCGGTGATGACGACGATGGTTGGGTTCTCCATCGCCGCGTCCTGCATGACGCGGGCGGCAAAGCAGGTCATGGTGATGCTCTTGCCGCTGCCCTGGGTATGCCAGACGACGCCGCCCTTGTGCGTGCCACCGGGTCGCGACGCGTTCACCACCTGGTCGATCGCGGCGCGGACCGCGTGATATTGGTGATAGCCGGCGATCTTCTTGACCAGCGTGCCGTCATCCTCAAACAACACGAAAAAGCGCAGGTAGTCGATCAGTCTGGCCGGGGCCAGTACCCCGCGAATCAAGGTTTCCAGCTCGTTGAACTGACCCAGCGGATCCAGCGTCACTCCATCGATGGTGCGCCACTGCATGAAGCGTTCGGCATCGCCGGAGAGCGAACCCAGGCGCGCTTCGCTGCCGTCGGAGATGACCAGCACCTCGTTGTACTGGAACACATCGGGAATCTGTTCCTTGTAGGTCTGGATCTGGTCGTAGGCCTTCCAGATGTCGGCGTTTTCGTCGGCGGGATTCTTCAGTTCAAGCAGGACCAGCGGCAGGCCATTGACGAACAGGATGACGTCCGGCCGGCGCGTGTGCGCGTTCTTGTGACCACTGCCTTTGATGGTGAACTGGTTGATCGCCAGCCACTCGTTTTGCTTCAAGTCCGCCCAATCGATCAGGCGAACGAAGTCGCCGCGCGTTTCGCCATCCTTCTGGTATTGCACCGGCACACCAGACACCAGCAGTTGATGAAAATGCCGGTTTGCGGAGAGCAGGGCGGGGATACCCAGATCGAGCACTTGCTTGATCGCATCCCCGCACCGCGGCGGCGGGGATTTCCGGTTCAAACGGAAGACAGACTCTTGCAGACGTTCAACCAGGACGACTTGCCGGTGGTCGGCCCGCTCCGGGCTGCAGCCATCGGGCGCAATGTCCGGGCCGTACAACGTCACGTAACCGACATCGGCCAGCCAGCCAAGTGCTTCCTGTTCCAATTGGTCTTCGGTCATTTCAGCCCTCAGCTCATTTCGTTCTGGTCCCCATTTACTTCGCAAGCGGCAGGGTGGATAGGTTGAGTGTCATACGATGGCTTCCGCCAGGATGGCCTCAGCTTCAGGGAGGCGCAGTTGGCCGGAGATCAGCCGGGGAAGCAGGGTGTCGCGGAGGGAGGCAAGAGTCTCTACTGTGACTGCGCTTGTACCACGCTGCGCTTCGAGCACTGAAATGACGTCCTCGAAGGCAATCAAAATAGGTGTTGGAGGCGATAGGACTGGAACTGAGCCGAGAATGCCTGTGTTGAGATTTGGCATCGTTGCACCCACTGCATGTTGGACCAGCCAAGTACGTGCGCCGGGTGCATCCAATGTCGTTGACAGGAACGTGGGGGATGGGAATCTGTCACCCGGCCGAGCGAGCAAGCATCCAGTCCCACACAGCCATCCCTCTTCACGGGGGCCGATCAACGCGTGACGTTCAACGTCTCCTCGCCGGCTGAAAACGATGTCTCCCACTTTTAAGCGGTGGCGACTCAGTCGCTCAGCATCGAATTCTGGGACTCTGGCAATCGAGTCGGCGACCACACTGCGGTTCCGAATATCCTAGGCATCACCACTGGGATACCTGACTCCACGTAGTCCGAGGCGTGAAGTTGGCTGCCGAATGGCCCCGTCTGGACAAAGCCGCCGCTCCCTGCGACAACATCGGCAAGCGTTGTCTGACCCCACCCTCTCGGCACCAACCCCAGTTCCGATTCCTCAAAGCCATCGGGAAAAAGCGCGGCGGTGGCTTCGTCCATTCCTTCCGGGGCGAGGCCTTGTTGCTTGGCGTGGACGGGGTCGAAATCGACAAACCACGACTTGAACAGCGCCTGCGCGATGGCTTCGAGCGTGGTGTTGGTTTCGCGCAGGAGAGCGATGCGGTCGTCGAGGGACGATAGCGCAAAAGCCGCCTGACGCTGTATTTCCATGGAGGGGAAGTAGATTGGAATATCGCTTAACAATTTCGTGTTGAGCGATGGCATCGTTGCTCCAACTGCGATGCCCCGTATGTAGTTCTTAAAGCTGGGTAACCCAAAATAATATGAGAGCCATTGGCTGTCCAATACATCCTGTCGCGGCCTTACACGGAGGCAGCGCCCTGAGAATAGCCATCCGTCTTCGTGCTGCTGAACAAGGGCGCGTCGGTCAACTGAGCCGACCCGGCTAAAAACAATGTCTCCGCGCCTCAGGGTGTATCTGGAAAGTCGTTGACGATCCTCGTCGGATACCCTTGGTAGGCTGGAATGAACAATTCGGTTTTCGCCCAAATGTTCAACTGTGATGATGGGGGTTCCAGACTCCACATAATCTTCTTGATGCAGTTGGCTACCGAATGGCCCAGTTTGTACGCCTCCTTCCACACATAACTCACCAAGCTTTGAGTGGTTGAGGCCCAAAGGCATCTTGCCGTAGACGGTTTCTATCCACTCAGAACTCATACCCCAGCCCCCCCAGCTTCTGCCGAATCAACTGATCCAGCTCCGCCCCCTTCGCCATCTGTTCGCCCAGTTTTTCGGTGAGCGTCTGCATCTTCTCGGCGAACGCCACGCCGTCGTCTTCCACGGCCTCGGCGCCGACGTAGCGGCCCGGGGTCAGTACATGACCATGTTCGGCAATCTCGGCCAATGTCACGCTGCGACAGTAACCGGGGATGTCCTGGTATTCGGCCACTTCGCCATTTGATCCCGCCTCGCCACGCCATGCCGCCACCGTGTCGGCGACACGATTGATGACGTCATCGGTCAGTTCCGTCTGCACTCGGCTGATCATGCGGCCCAGCTTGCGGGCGTCGATGAACAGGACTTCACCCTTGCGGTTGCGCTTTTGCTTGGTGAGGAACCACAGGCAGGCCGGGATCTGGGTGTTGAAGAAAAGCTGACCCGGCAGCGCCACCATGACTTCCACCACGTCGTCCTCGACCATGGCGCGACGAATCTCGCCTTCGCCACTCTGGCTGGAACTCATCGGGCCATTGGCCAGGACGATGCCGGCGCGGCCGGTCGGTTTCAGGTGGTAGAGCATGTGCTGCAACCAGGCATAGTTGGCATTGCCTTTCGGCGGCGTGCCGTATACCCAGCGCGGATCGCCTTCCAGGCTGCCGTGCCACCAGTCGCTGATGTTGAATGGCGGGTTGGCCAGGATGAAGTCGGCGCGTAGATCCGGGTGCTGGTTGCGGGTGAAGGTGTCGGCTGGCTCGCGCCCCAGGTTGAAATCGAGGCCACGGATGGCCAGGTTCATCGCGGCGAGGCGCCAGGTGGTCGGGTTGGATTCCTGCCCGTAGATGGATACGTCCCCGAGCTTGCCGCCGTGCGCTTCGACGAACTTCTCGCTCTGCACGAACATGCCGCCGGAACCACAGCAGGGGTCGTAGAACTTGCCGTGATGTGGCCCAAGGACGGCGACCAGGAGCTTGACGATCGATGCTGGCGTGTAGAACTGGCCGCCTTTCTTGCCTTCGGCGCTGGCGAACTGGCCGAGGAAGTATTCATAGACCTGGCCGAGCACATCGCGGGCGACATTGGCGTCTTCGCCAAAGCCCACGGTGGAGACCAGATCGACCAGCTCGCCGAGCTTGCCGTCCGGCAGCTGGGCGCGACCATAGCGCTTGTCGAGGATGCCCTTGAGCTTGGGGTTTTCCACTTCCACAATGGCCAGTGCGTTGTCGATGCGCTTGCCGATATCCGGTTGCTTGGCCGCAGCGCGCAGGCTTTCCCAACGCGCCGATTCCGGTACCCAGAAGACGTTCACTTCCCTGTAGTAGTCGCGGTCTTCAAGTTCTTCGGCGAGGAGCTCATCGTCCGATTCATACAGGAAGTAATCGTCCGCCGGATCGGTAAAGCGCCGGGTCAATTCAGCCCGGCGCGATGCGAAGGTGTCGGAGATGTATTTCACGAAAATGAGGCCCAGCACGAGATGCTTGTATTCGGCGGCGTCCATGTTGGCGCGCAGCTTGTCGGCCGTGGCCCACAGGGTTTTCTTGATGTCGTCGAGCATGGGGGGAGATGTCTTTTGGTTGTGTGTTTTCAGGTGGCTCGGCCGTTGGGCTTTGCCGTTATTGGTGGTGACTGGCGACCACTTTGTAACCGCGCTTTTCGCGTTCTTTGTCGTACTTCTGGATCATCGCCACGCCATCCTCCAACGAGCCGATGACTTCGTGAAGTGCGCCGCCTATGCGCGACCATTTGCCGCCCCAGTAGCGCGAGACCACCAGTTCATTTAAGAGATCTCGATCAATCACGGCAACATAGTACCGAGTAGCGCTTTCCCAGCGGATCGGTACCTGATAGTCGACGTTCAGCGTCATAGTCTTGAAACCTCGAAAACTGCGTCTATTGTCCGGCCGTTCCAGTTGTATTCCAGATAGGCGGCATGCAGGCAATCGCGCAGTATCCCGGTGCGCAGGGCTGCCAGACATTCACCTTCGGGATCACGAACGGATGGATAGAGGATGCCAGGACAGCCTTCACTTCTGATCTTGCGGCCGATGTCCTGGGTATAGCCATAGTTGTCTGGATCAATGATGAGAGGATCGGTGATCGCGGCTTGTCGCAGGTCAGCGACCTCGCCCTCGACCTCGACCGAGTAAAGCCGCATCTGAAGACGCATGGCGGATTCATTGGTGGCGCCCATGAACAGCGCCGAGTGGTAACAGGTTTCCGCAATGGCGGTTTTCTTGTCATGGCCACAATAAAAGACACCATACGTGCCATCGCTGAAACGGCTTCCTTGCGGATTGATGTGCGTGAAAGCGGCCATGATCGGGGTGCTGCCGTTGCCGAACAGACGCTCCTCGACCGGGACCAAACTGATTTCCCCCACTTCGTCGCGAATCCGGTCGTTGGTCATCGCTTCAAGAGCATAGAGCGCGTCGAAATCCTCCGGACTGGCAACACGTTCAAATAAGCAGACGGACGGGAAGCGTGAGGGGATGACGCGATAGGCGGGATGCCAGGCAATCGCCGCAACGGGATAGCTCAAGCCCACCCTCCACGCCGAGCATCCAGGTACTGGCGCACGGCCAACAGGTCACCCGTATTGCCGCCAAGCATGCGATCCAATGCGCTTTTGCCACCGAACAACGGCGCAGTGTTCGTTTTCTTGACCCATGCGTCGGCTGCGGTCGTATCCGGTAACAGAATTTGCAGTGATTTGTAGATGCCCAAGATGTATGACAGACGCTCTAGGGTGTCCCGCTTCAGATCTGCCGCTTCCGGCGCTGACTTCCATTTGAAGTAGGTGGAGCGACCTGGAGCGCCCAGCAGCACCATCTGTTCTTCGGTATTCAGGCCCCAGCTACCAGCGATTCTGAAGAACGCGCGCAAGCCGGCGGCGGACATGGCCTTGTTGGTCGGTGGAGCGCTTGCGCTGGCACCGCGAGCCACGGCAGTCATGAGGGTCTCTCCTTTGATTGCATTGTGTGATTTTTACAGGATAGTCCATAAATGGACATTAAACAATAATAGTCCATTAGCGGACATCAATGCCGGATAGGCTGCTCAGAAAACCTTGCCTTTCGTAACAACCATCGAAAGCGCCTTACGTTGTTGGCGCAGGGTCTGTTCGACCAGCCCCAAGTCATTGGCTACCGCGCCCGGTGTTGCCTTGATTGCTGCCAGATGGGGCGTTGCCACCTTTAAGATGGGGATATGGCTGTTGCGCCCAGTTCTTTGAGTAGTTCGGGGTGGCGGTCCAGCAAACGGAACAGATTTACCACGGCGGGCATTGGCTTGGCCTCGCCTCGGTCATAGCGCGAGAAGGCATTTTTACCGCCCCCCGTCAGTCTGGCGGCCGCTTGCTGAGTGAGTTTCAACTTGCGGCGGATGCGGACCAGTTCCGCACATTCTTCGGCATCCACCTTGTCGCGGAAGGCGATCCAGGCGGCTTCCTCCTGCTCGTCATGGACCGGGAAACCGTCCTGGCAGTGATCACAGAACGCGCCCCTGGTGGTGTACTCGTACACCCGGCCACGGTATTCCATTTGCTGCGCCTTATTGCCGTCGTGCAACGTGCCCTCGCTGCACAGCGGGCAAAGCTTGCCATTCCATTTCGATGCCATGTCACAACTCCTTAAACGAGACGATGAAGTACTCGCCGGCTTGCTGGAACTTCACATAGAGACCCTTGCCAGCCCATTTGGCGTGATATACGTCCTGCCAAACACGGTGGTTGGCGTGGGTGGTCATGCTCTTGTAGAAGTTCGGCCCAGTCAGGCCACGAACAACTTGAAGCGCCTCTGCCACCGTCATACCTGTCAGACGAATTCCAGTGTGTGCGGTCAGCGTGAGACTCATTTCCTCGACACTGACCATCTGCGCCAGGATGTCTGCCAATGGGTAATGCGGTGTGCGCTTCTCCATAGAAATCAATTTACCCTTTAAGGGTATCCTCTGCAAGGTGACGCGAACCCAAACTGGAATGAGGTATCGCTCAGAGTCGGGCTTTGTCCCGCTTTTGCAATGTTACGTCCTCGGCTTGATCTGTGTTGCCTTGCATACCAGCTAGCAACTGATGCCGCGCGTTCTGCCAGAGACGAGTGCGCCCGCTCAGCGAAGTGGATATATCGCAGGCTACTCTTGGGTGTGCCATCCTGATCCAGCGTCACGACATCGCAGCCAAGCTGCTTGGCATAGTGCAGGACGCTTTTCAAGTCGTCCGGACAGCCAAGATCGTTGATTCAGCCGGACTCGGCTGGAACGCTCAGGAACGCGCCGTAGTCGTGGGTGCCACAGTGATACCGGTGCAATGTGTCCGCGCCGCCGTGGCCTCGTCTAGCCAGTCCCGAGTCCCTTCCGAGACGTGAGGCAAGGCCAGATCCAGATACTTCAAAACACGCATGGTTTCTTCCTTCCATGAGCCCAATGGAAAGCCCCCGAAGGGGCTCCCCTTGGGTAGGTTAGTAATGGCGGGTCAGCCTTCGATCACGTCTTCGGAAGGTTCCCGCACCAGAACGCTGATTCGTTGCAGCCGCTGATGCAGGCCCACAACGTCATCCATCAGGGTGTAGGCGATATCGGCCAGCAGCGGGTTATCCGCCCGGCTGAGATCGCGCATATCCTCCTGTAGCAGGCCTGCGGCCTGGGTGGCTTTGTCGAGCCGTTCCTGATCCAGCTTCGTCAACATGGTGTTGCTCCTCAATACACGTCAAAGAAAGCCCCGGACACGCCCGAGGGCGCGCCGGGGTAGGGCAGGGCGGCTAGGCCACCAATTGCTTGGCCAGGGCCACTTCGATGGAATCACCCGACTGGTTCAGCACGTCCAACCCGGACTCCGGCATGTCGCCGGAAGTCGATTGCGCCACGGCGATTTTCTTCGCCATCAGCTCAAGGCAGGTCATCTGCGCCGTCCCCTCGTAGCCCAGGAACACGACATCCACCGGGTGCTTCTGGCCGATCCGCCAGGAACGGCGGGCGGCTTGTTGCAGGGTGTAGACGTTGTAGCCGGACTGGAGGAAGACGATGGTCGGGAACTCCAATAGGTCGAGACCGGTTTTCACCAGCTCGGGGTTGGTGATCAGCACGTCGATGCCACGGTCGACCTGGTCAGCGACCCAGTCTTCCCGCTTCTCGGCGGCCACGCTTGCGCTCAATGTCGCCACCTTGAGGCCTTCCGACGCCAGGAGCATCTTGAGCCGTGCGGTGGTGTCTCGGGTGCCGGTGTAGACCGTATAGACCAGAACCTTTCGGCCCTTCGCCTTCTCGGCCTTCACCCGCTCGATCAGCTTCAGTTCCTTCGGCATCGGTTCCGTCTCACCGAACAGGACAGGCACGTGGGCCAGAACTCTGCTGCGGTGATGCGGGTGGACCACGTGTTCCGCACGGAACGCGCAATCCGGCCAGGCCAGGAGGGCATTCAGGACTACGCCCAGGAGACTGTGGTCCCCCGCGCGCAGCGCCTGCTTCAGGGCCTCTTTCAAGGCACCCTCCAGCTTCCGATACCAATCGAACTGATCCGGCGTCATCCTGATCCCATCGAAATGTTCCTCGTAGGGGGGCAGGACGTTGCCGCCGATCTGCTTGAGCTTCAAAAATGCTGAAATGGGCACCACATAGCGCATGATGCCGTTCGGCCCGAAACCCGGACCCTTGGCCGCGCGATGCACGGTCTGTCGACCGCGCGCCGTGCGATGAGACCGCGACTCGTCGTCGCTCTTGGACTTGTAAATGTCCTTGATGACACCGTGGGCTCGCAAGAAGCCCATGGACGCCGGCCCGAGCGAGCCACGCCGCGAGTAGCCGAAACCATCCGCCATCATCGCCCCGGGATTCAGCCGCCAGAGCAGATAGAAGAGATCGTCGGCATAGCCGCCCATCAGCGTTCGGTCAGGAGCAGCGTCTTGCTGCATTTCCTGGCCAGCACACCGAAGGCCTGCCCCTGGGCGGACCCCTCGTTCTTGTACTCGTGACCTTCGTCGACGATGAGCAAGCCGAAGTAGCCCTGGGGCAGGTAGCGCTTGATGTACTCGGTCGGTTGGTAGCCGCCTTGTCCAAAGCTGAACTCCGCGTTGGCCATGGCCCGCTCCATCCGGGTCGCCTGGCGGTCGGAGAAGAACAGATCGCCATCCTCGTCCATCAGGTTGATGAACTCGTAGACGTTGTCCTCCAGCATGTCACCCAACATCGTCGCGCCGTAGGTATCGAGCAAACGACGCGCGGTTTTCGCGCCGATCGTCGGCAACTGTTGCATCGCCGAAAGCACCATCTCATCCCGCGTTTGCGCCGAGGCCTGCGGACGGGTCAAGGTCCATAAAGCGCCGTGGCAATGCGGGCAGAAACGCCGCTCCTTGGCCAGGTGAAACTCGGCCAAGGTGGGGGTCAGGGGCTTGTCGTCCCCATCGGTGATCCAGGTGTGACAGCTCGGACAGACCGCGACCTTCGACCCTTCCGGAATCGTCGACTCGCCGTCTTGCTCCTGCACCAGGACGCGCTTCAGATTGAACGCCGGCTTCCAGTGGTAGCCCATGCGCATCCGCACCCGACCCATCACGAAGAACTCGGGATGCAGGGGCGCAGCGCGCATCTGGCGTAGCGTCAGGAGCTTCTTGAGCGTATCCGGGCCATTCAGCACCCAGACCCGCGCATTCGGCACCGTCTGCTTGATCTCCCGTCGCCACTTGTAGACCAGGTGCGGCGGGCAGATCACCAGACTGCGTTGATAGCCTTCGGCATGGGCGACCGCGGCGGCCGCGATGGCCATCATGGTCTTCCCCGTCCCCATCTCGGCGTTGATGATGCCAGCCGGATCGTTCTCATCGAAGAGCAGCGCGCAGACGGCTTGCACCACCTCGCGCTGGGCAGGGAAGGGCGCCCGGGTAAGGGTGTCCATCACCGCCTCGCGCCGCGCATCCGGGATACCGGAATACACCGGCGGATTCTGCCGGCGCACGGCGTCGAGCAGGCCCGTGCCGAACGCTGACACGAACGCCGACAACGACAACACCCCAGGCTCGGCGAGCGGTGCGATGTCGCCATCGATCCGCTCTTCCGGCGCCTGGACGCCCTCGTTGCTGCGCTGATAGTAGGCGGAGACCGCTTCGTCCTTGGTACGGGGCAGAAAGTATTGATCCACCTCGATACGCGGCGCCGATCCCGACATGCCCGAGAGGCCGGCATGCAACTCAGCCAGTTCGTCGATGGAGACGGAACCCCATTCGTCGTATTGCAGGCCGGTCACGTAGCCGAAACCGATCTTGTCCTCGGCGTCGTACTCGGTCAGCCACCAGGTGGCCGAGCCGAAGGCGTCGAAGAGCTTGCAGATGACCCACTGTTCCGGGGCACCCTCGGGCTTGGGATGCCGGGCGATGAACGCCAGGATGTCCGCGTGCAGCGTGTTATGGTCGCCCACCGGTTGGGTGGACGTGGTGACATGTAACGTGTGATGTGCAACTTGCATGATGATCTCCAAAGAAACGCGGAGACACCATGCCCCTTGCGGGGACATGACATCCCCGCAAGGGTGGGTAGTAGGTAAAACTCAGGTCAGGCCGCGAGCGGCAATTCCTGTTGAATGACATCACCGGCCGTGTCCGGGCGCGTCAGCACCCGGCGTTGAACCAGCTCCGAAATGGCCTGGGAGAAGCTTTCCCCCAAGTCGATCACCGAGGCCTGGATTGGCCCCATGGTTGGCCAGGTCACCGTGGACAAGTTTTGTGGACTCAGATCCTTGATGACGGCATCGCCCAGGTGTTCAAGCACCGGCGACATCCAGGCATCGATCAGCGGCACCGGTGAGATGCGCTGGATCATGGCCCAGACGGAGTCCAGATGCTCCGGCCCGTCGCCCTGGGTGAGCACCCAGGCGCGGCCGTTGGCCGTGTCCGGGTCGATCACCAGGTGGTCGTAGATGAAGACATGCGACACCGGGCCGAGGAGCGACTTCTTTGGCAGCTTGCCGGCCAGCTTGGTGAGCCGCGCGGCATCGCCAATGTAGGCCACGCCGCGCGGATCGTCCGCCGCCGGCGTCGCCGGATGCAGGGGCACCACCCCCACCACGCCGTCGGCCACGCGAGGCGGCGCCTCGACGGGTTTCAGGGTGATGCGGTCGACACCGCCTGAAGTCACCGGCAGGGAGAACGCCGCCAGCAGTTGCTGGATGGCAGTATCCCGGCCGTACAGCGAGGCGAACATCAATTGCCCCGCTTCGTTGCGTACCAATGCGTCCAGAAAGACATCCGAGAACTCCCGGATTCCCCAGAGTTGTGTTGCCATGCGAGCCTCCAAAAGAACCGCGAGGCTCGCCCCCGGCGGGGCGAATACCCCGCGATGGTTGAGAAAGATGTGCCCCGGCGCCAGGCGCCCGATCCGGTTGCAGGGATGACCGGATCTCGATGCTTACGGCATCAGCGAGTCGATGAACGATCGACCAGCGGTAGTGCCTGTCAAAGCCAAGGGCCTTGTTGTAGCGCCCGTCGCCAGGCGCTGCAAAAAGACCCCTCGTGCGAGGGGTAAAGGGAGGAGCTTTGTTATCGAATGGTCAGCACATGGCCGAAGGTCGGGCTCCCGTCCGTGAAGTCGATCGCCCGGATCACCGGGACGAACTTGTCGGTCAGGATGCGCGTCTCGGAGACGTTGCCCTTCGCATCGGTTTCATGCTGCACCGAAACCTCTTTTTCCTTATGAGTGGCGCCTTTGATGAGGAAGGTACGGCCGTCCTCGGCATCGACGAAACCACCGATCTGACCCGCCGCCAGGCCCAGCGCCAGGTGCCAGTCCGAGAGCATCCGCAGGGGACGCCGGTGGACTTGCGCCTGGGCACTGAAGGTCCGTGCAAAGTTCGGCCAGAGCGTACTGGCATGGTGCCGATCGACCTCGACGGACAACTCCGGACCGTTCAGGCGGATCGCCTGGAACACCGTGTCATCACCAACAAGCCGCTCGGGCACCAGCAAGGGCGCATTCGGCCAGGCCTCGGGCAGTTCCGGCGGCGGCGTCTCCTTCACCGCCAGCAGGCCCTCGATGACGCCCTTGGCGGGGGTCGAAGGCTTGCGGCGAATGCCGAAGATCACCATCTGCTTGAACTGCCGTTCCGGCGCCGACCAGGCGCTGAGATTGGCGAAGTGTCGGCCTAGATAATTGGCCATCTCCTCGCTCATCACGTAGTGCGGCACGATGAACACCAGCACGCCCCCGACCTGTAACCAGGCCAGGGTCTTGCGCAGGAAGATCATCTCCAGGCGCTCGCTATGCTTGCCGTCACCGGTCATGCCCGTATCCGCCACGGTGAAGCCGTAGGGCGGATTCAGGAACAACAGGCCGGCCAGGCGCGAAGACACCCAGGCGTCGTTCATATCGCAATGCAGGACGGTGTCGAGAAGCTGCTTGGCGTGCCAGGCACGTTCAGCATCGAACTCGACTCCCAGGGCTTCCACGCTGGCGCCGGCCTCGGTCAGATGATGCTTGACCTCGGCCAGGGCGACGCCCTCGCCACAACACGGATCGATGATGCGCACGTGGCCACCCTGGATGTCCAAGGCGTTGAGCGTGCGGCCGAGGGTGACCTCGTCGGTAGGAAAGTAGCCGTTCTTGATGAAATTGCGCGCCAGGCGCGAAAACATGAGTCCCATGGCACGCTCCTCACATCAGACCGAGCAGCGACAACCAGCTATCCGGATGGTCCGGCTCGACGCAATCGCCTTCCGGCGTTTCGCATACCGAGTCGAATATCCATTCGCCAATTTGTTCCATGCTGGGAACGTCATACTCCTGGCCACGCCAGGTAATGGTTTTGGGAAGGTTCATCGTGGATCTCCAAAGAAAACGCGGAGACACCACGCCCCGGGCGGGGATGGCGATCCCCGCGAGGGTTGAGAAAGGATTGAGTCCCAGGCCTTGCGGCCGTGCGCGTTTCAGGGACTGACGCGCCGCGATCCTTGACGGGGACCAGGCGGGCAGAATACGTCTGCCGGCGGTGCGATGCCTTAGGCGGCTTGGCGCAAGAGATCGTCGACGTTTTCCAGCGGCCAGAAACCTTTGGCCTTGGCATCGAGTATCGTGATTTCAGCGATGCCCTTGGCGCCGTAGCCTACGTTGACGTTCCAGCCGTGAGAGACATCCTTGACGATCGGTTCCTTGGTGAACTCGATATGGAGAATGTCGTCTTGATCATCATATTTGATCCTCATATTTCGTCCTCCAGTTCCCAGTTGATCATGACGGTCTTGATAATCACCGCACTCGTTTCGACCGCCGCAGCACAGATCAAGTTGTCCGTACGCTCGCCAACGTGCAAATAAATCCACATGTCGGTTTCATTCTTGCGTTTGATCTCGCCTTCTTCAATGACCCGCTCAAGCGTTGCTTCGTCGATTTCTCGCTTCAGCATGCTCATCCGTGCATGTCGCGTGATCCAAACACGTTTCCCGAAACGTTGACTGAATAAATCGGCCACCCTTGTTACTCCTTTCTTCGAGCCTATCAGCCTGTATTAACTGGGTCAATTTCGCTCGATGGGATTCAAACGATGTACGTCGGTAGCGGCTGATCGGGGTCGGTCGGCCCGGCCAGCAATTCCTTGCTGTCCTGATCATAGACCTCGACCCAATACCCGGAACGCCAGTAGCGGCGCACCTGGTCACAGGCCAGTGGCCGAGTCGGCGCGATGGCATAATCCGCCAGGTTGTCCCTGGCGTAGCCCTCACGTAGCCTCGGATCGGAGGTACTGGCTTCAACGATGAATGGCATGTTCAACTCCTTGAATGAAGACGCGCCAGCCCCACGAGGGGGGCGGCGCCGATGGATGATAGAAAGTTCGACGGCTAGGCCGCCTTGCGTTGCTCAACGACCCTGGCCAAGACACGCGGCGGCACTCGATAAAGCTGACCTTGATATTCACCAGTCAGGCGCCGTCCCTGCTTCTCGACGATTTTCAATTGGGGAATGGCAAACCCCTCCAGGATGAGCACGTCACCGACCTCGACCTTGCGATTGCGCGCGGCGTGCCAAGCGCGAACCTGCTCACGCCAAGCGGCGCTGGCTACCGGCACCAGGTCAAGGTAGGCGAGGGGGCAGGTGTAGTACACCGGCCCCACGCTTTCATCCATGCCCTTGTAACCCCAGCCGAAGCCCTTGCCCCCAGGGGCGAGAAGGTGACAGCCGATGAAACGATACGGCGGTCGATAGGCCTTGGGCGGCACCGGCGTCGCCGGCGTCACCTCCCAGACTGTCCAAAGTACATTGCCGACCGTGGCATGCCGCAAGCACTCCCAGCCGCTTCCGTCCGATTGGGTCTCCGTCTTGGTCAGTTCCTCGATGAGCCCGGCTAGTGATTTGTCATAGGTAACGCTCCATCCCATGATGCACTCCATGAAAAAGAATGCCGGGGAGTCGCGCCCCAGCCGGGAACGAAACCACCCGGCGGGTTGAGAAATAGCCCCTCGCGGGGCGGCTTTGGATTGAATCCCAGGCCTTGCGGCCGTGCGCGTTTCAGGGACTGACGCGCCGCGACAGATACCGTCTGTCATCGGTAGAACTCCATGGGCACTCGGCCTTTCCGAGAGCGTCGCTAGACGCCCCTGGAAAGGCCCCTCATTGAGGAGCCAGGTTGAAAATCAGTCTGGCGGTAACGCCTGCCAAACCTCGGCGACGAATCCCGGATCTAGGTCAACGAAGTGGTCAATCAGCGTGGCCAGGGTTGAGCCAGCACCACTTTGCGGCACCTGGACCGCACCATCGCCAGGGTCTCTCATGTCGTAATCGATCACGATCAACGCCACCGGCAGATCCGACGATGCGCCTTGCACCAGGCCACCCTCGACACCGACCACGACACGCGGCCGTGGCGCCCCTTGGACTTCGGGACCGCCGAAGGCCTGTGAAGCCATGCGATAGGCCTGATCCAGCGTACGTTGATATTCGCCCTCCGTGCCCAGCTTGCCGGCGCGCAAGGCTTCGGCCAGCATCAGCAGACGGCAGGCCTCTCTTGCGGCCGCATCGCGGCGCGCGTTGAGAATACAGACCGCCGGCTCGGGCCAGACCTCGACCGTATCGACCACTCGAAAGGTCAGGGTTTCTTCCTCGACCTCGTCGTAATCGTCATAGAGCAAGGGCATCTCCGGGGTGTCATCCCAGATGCTGCCTTCATCGAACGCGGCTTTCGCCGTGTTCAGGGCCTCCTGGTCGCTTTCTGATGGCACGCCGACTTGTACCTTGTGGATGTAGTCGATGCGGTACTCGACGATGCGTAGTGGCTTCGTGCTCACGTCGTCACCTCGTTCAGGAGATCCAATTCCTTGCTAAAGAAGAGTTCGACGCGTGCTTTGGCGCGCTGCGTGGCATCCAGTTGGACATACCAAAGACCGCCATCGCTGCGACCCAACTCGTTTTCACGAACGACAACCCCGGTTCGGCCTGGATACTTCGGTCCACCGAGCCGGTCTTGCTTGTGCTTGACCCCAACCCGACTGCCGATCTCGATTTGACTTGCCATGATGTACTCCTCGAAAACGCGGAGACACCTGGCCCCGGGCGGGGTAGATGCCCCGCAGGGTGGTAAGTAAATGGGCCTTAGAGCCAGCCCCGTTCCGCGAAGGAAATGGTCTGTTCGCCGGCGACGATGAAATGATCCAAGACCTTCACGTCGACCAGCGCCAAGGCGCTCTTCAACTGCTCGGTCAGCCACCGGTCGGCATGGCTCGGTTCCGTGATTCCTGAAGGATGGTTATGACAAAACATCACCGCGCTGGCGCCATACTCCAGGGCGAGCTTGACGATCTCCCTGGGGTAGACGCTGGTTTGCGACACCGTTCCCCGGAAACACTCGCGCGAGGCGATCAGGCGGTTCTGGGCGTCCAGGAACAGCACGATGAACACCTCGTAATGCAGGTGCCCGATCGCGGTTTTCAAATGATCTCGCACCGCATTGGGCGAACCCAGCGCGTCCCGATGCCGCAGGGATTCGGCGAATCCCCGCGACACCAGTTCACGCGCAGCGTCGAGCACGAAGCGGGCGCGATCCCAGCCACCTTGAGGCATCGCCTCTCGAAGCTGGAAACGATCAGCCGACACGCTTCGGTGATCGACGGCCGCGAGGCCGAAGAGTTGGAACAGGGAACCGTCGTTTTCCGCCAAGAGATTTTCGGCAGTGTTTTTACCAACCAAAGCGCTAAGCAGCTCCAGGTCGGACATGTGCAGTGCCAAGGGCATAAGAGTCTCCAGAATGAGCGGAGACGCCATGCCCCTTGCGGGGAATGGCCTCCCCGCAAGGGTTGATAGAAAATAGAAATTAGCGATGCTGGTTCAGATGCACTTCCAGTTGGCCTTGCAGCCACTGGCCAGTGCGTTTCCAGGCCTGGCCACTGAGAAAGTCCGAATCGGGGATGTGGACCTTGGGATCGGCCACGGTCTCCGAATACTGACGTAGCGCTTCCAGCACGAATGCCTGGATCAGCGCCCCCTGGGGGCAGAAGTTCATGATCCGAACCATGAACTCTTCATTGGTTTCATACGAGACGGGCATAGGGTTCTCCGATGACATGACGCGGATCGCCCGTTGCCCGTGCGGGAACGAACTCACCGCAGGGGTTGTTAATAAGTGACGTGCTACGCTCGTTCGCGCAACAGCTTCATCAGATCCAGCCTGCCCTGAAAAGCACCGGGCGGACCAAGCTGAAATACAGCAACGTGCCGAAGGCAACGCAAAGGATAAGGGCCATGGTGACCTCCATAAAAAAGCGGAGACACCACGCCCCATGCGGGGAGGGATATCCCCGCGAGGGTTGAGAAATGATCGAGTCCCAGGCCTTGCGGCCGTGCGCGTTTCAGGGACTGACGCGCCTCGACAGATACCGTCTGTTAGCGGTGTAACTCCAGGAAGCCAAGCATCGGCTTTCCTTCAGGGTTAGCCCTCAAGGAAAGCGCCTGATAGAGGCATCAAGCGCTTCGTGGAACCGGAGCATTCACCATCGGGTGAACACTCCGGCAGGTTAAAGTCATAGCGCTTACGCACTCGCCCAACTGCCCGTGAAAAACGCGAGAACCGCGCTGCCGTGGGTCTTGAAGAATCCAGCCGAGACTCGTTCAAACCGGCGCGTTGCCTCGTTGTACTGCGCGAGGTAATAGCCCATGTCTTCTTCAAACATGACTTCAAATTCGATGACTCTCATGGTGAAACCTCCTTGCTGTGGGGACACCGTGCCCCACTCCCCAGGGCAGGGTGTCCCCACAACTCAAAGGCTCGAAACTGTGATCAAGCCCCAGGCCTTGAGGCCGTGCGCGTTTCAGGGACTGACGCGCCGCGACAGATACCGTCTGTCAGCAGTACAACATCAATAGGCACCCGGGCCTTTCTTCAGGGTGTGGTTCCCTCAAGAAAAGCCCCAGGGCGCGTGGAGCGCCACTGGGTAGGGTTGCTTAGGCCACCATGAGGTATTCGACCGTAAGCTGAGTCCAGGAACCCGTCTCAAGGGCCGTTTGTGCGGCCTCCCGAGTCGGGAAAAACTCCTGAGACTCGCGACTGATCGGCCCATCATGGGGGCAAATCGTACCGATGAAATAACCGGCCTCTGACTCACACACCTGGAGCGGTAGCTCTCGGTTGAGTATTTCTTTGGCGAGCATGCCATAGGGGTTCATAGCTACCTCCGTTGTCGTTTTAGTGGTGAAACAGCGGGCGATTCTGCCGCCGCCGTTGGGACACCAGCGCTGCCAGGTCGCGCAACGCGCGAAACAGCAATCGGAGACAACGATAGGCTAAATATGCAACTTCGCCAATACCCCTCGACACCGACTGAACAAGCCGATTTCGGACTTCCTTGCTCGCCTTGTCGCGGGCCTGGAAGTCGTTGGCCAAGACCATCTTGGCGCGGAGATAAAGACCCGGTTGTTGGGCCTTCATCGCCGGCGCCATCCGGTCGAAGTGGCGCACGATCAGACGTGCGATCTCCGGCTCATCTACACGTGCCGTTACAGCATCCCAATGCACCTGGTCGGCGGGCTTGATGCCAGCCTTGGCGCTTCGTGCTTGTTCAAGCCTGTGTTGAAAGGTACGGATATGGCTGACATTACTCATGCTGGACTCCTTCAAGAAGAATGCCCAACACGAGATCCGGCCCCACGGGCTGGAATCCCGTGTGGGCAGGTTGGAAAAGGACTTTCGTCCGAGTTGCGATTTGACCGCGCGCCTTTCGACGCGTGCTCTTTCAGCGGCAGAAGCACATTCCTACAAAGCCACAAGGGCCAGTAAAACCTCGGAATGCGTCAGTCGGCTCCAAGAACCGACTCACGGATGCCCGAGGCGGGCAGGATGAATTAGGTGGGTACGATCAAATCGTGTCTCCAAGCAGCGCCAGGATGGCCGCTGCCGCGTCCGAAGGGGAGACCGGGACGCGCAGTTAAGGGCGACGGTTTTGGATGACCGCAAACCAAGATTCAATCGCCGCTGTACGGGCTCACCCTGGGAGCCTAGCCAGGCCGTCAGGGTGAACCCGCAACGCGGGTTCGGACTGATTACTCAGCCGCTTGGGGCGTAACCCACATCTGCCCCTTACTGTCGAACCGATACCCCAGACCCTTGAGGGCATCCCGCTGCTCGCGGAAGAGGTTGCGGTCGACGGTCGGATCGAGCTTCACCGGTTGCCCGGCGTCGATCATCGCTTGCATCTCGGCGTCAAACAGCCCGCCTTCGGATTTCGTTGCCGGCGCCGGTTCAGGCGTTGGCGACGCGGCGGATACGTCCGGGTGGGGCTCATCCGCCGGATCGGGCTCTGCCGACTCTGGCAGGGTCTCGGTGTCCGGCTTCTCGGGCTCCTCGTCGACATGGATCGCCGATAGCCTGGCCCGTACTTCCACCCAGACCTTGCCGCGCCAGGTGTAACTGGAAGGGAAAATCTCATCGACGATGAAACTGCCCTCATAGTCGCCGGGTTGGTATTGATCAAGGATGGCATCCTTGATCTTGAATGAACCAATATCCGTCAACAATTCGCCCACGCAGAAATTGCCGGAGCGCCCGGATACCGCCTTGATGCAAAGAGTGCCGTGTAGTTGAACTGACATGATGCCTCCTGGTTGAAACGTCCAGCCAGAAGGCGCCTCTCCCTTGGGGAGTGAGCACACTCCCGAACGGGACAGGTTGAGAAAATTGAGGCCACCCGGGTAGAACCGGCATGGCGGGTAGGTGGGGATTCCATCGGCCGCAATCCTCGAAAGGACTGAAACCGATGGTAGGGTCGATCTAATGCCCGTCTTCCGGACGAGTCACGGCCAAGGCCGTGGGCAGGGAGAGCGCGACAGGGAATCGCGTCAATGGCGTTGTCGAGACTTTGAAGACTCTATGCGCCACAACCCGGTTTTTTGAGATTAGGCCCGCCACCTTGCGGTGGCGCACAGTGTTCAGGGCTGACTGTGCATTTAGTTGGACGTTTTATGCTCGAACGTCCAAACGAGGGAAATCGGGAGCCTGGGAGACTTGTTTGAGTCCTGAGCCCAAGACTCAAACAAGACCCCGTGGGGGTCTTGGCTGCGGGATTATGCAGCAATACGAACCGGGTCGGCAAAATCAACGGTCATGCCGTCAATCTTTGCCGACCTTATTTGAAGCAGGCGCCCCTTGATGGAGCAACCCGTCTGACCAGCCTTGTCGCCGGTCTGGTACTGGAATGTTTCGGCATAGATGTCGCTGAGCTTGAAGCTCACGACCACCTTCATCTTCTTCTCGACTGCACTCGCCAGGAATTTCACACGCTCCAGAGCTTCCGAGCCCTCGATCTTGCAATCGAAGTACGTCGTTTCCGGATCGTTGATGTCCCCATGCAGGGCAGCGATTGAGCAGGCCCAGAAGGAGCCCTTCTTGACTTGCACCTGGCGAATCCTATTGAGATAACCGATGCCGGTTACATGAAGGTCAAAATGCGTTTTGGGCGCATCTTGGACCATGGCGGCGGCAACGGGAGGCACACCTGTTTGATTAACAGCGGGGGTGTTTTCCATGATGATCTCCAAAAAACGGGGAGACCATCGCCCGCGCTGGGGAGAGATAGTCTCCCCAGTGGGATGTGGGTCTTGCGACCCGAAGGAAGCCGGCTAACCGGCGATTTAGACTCACAATTTTGCCTCGATTCCTGAGAACCGGCGCGGTTACAAGGCTGACCGCGCTTAAGGGACTGGATGACGCACCAGTAGACGAGCCCGAAGGCCAGGAAGTACGCTATTAGTCAACTAAATAAGCAGCCATTTGTCAAGCGCATTTGGCGTGTCCGCTCGGTTCTGTTCGTGTGGCCAATGACATGTTTATACCTCCTGAAATGCACGTATCAAGGGCAGGCTTGCAACCATGTGACAAGTCGAAGAAAACCCTGGTTATCCACAGAGTTACTCACCAAAACTGTGGATAACTCTAAATCGATTGTTAACGTCGGTCGGTCCGAACTTCGGCTATCAACGTTTGATGACGTTGGCTGGCATGAACTGGCGAGGCTCAGAGCGGCAGCTTACTGAGCCCACCTGCCGTTCCAGTGGGCAGGGCATAATGCAAATGGGGGTCGGGACTCGGCCATGAGCCGCCGTTGAGGACGGTATCGAAATTTTCCTGTTCAGGCTCTCCTGGATGACTGGTTTACGGCGACCAACTTGAGTTGGACGTTGGCTCGAATCGGCCAGAGGACTAAACCGCTCGCGCGGTAGGGGTGGTTCTGGCTGAGCGGTGCGGTACGGCTGAGGTAGTAGCCCGCACGGCCTACGTTGTGGAATGAGGCAATCCGCCTCGTTTCATGACTGGAGGCCCATAATGAGCACGACCCTTCACCCCATCAGCCCGCTGAGCCAGCGCATGCTGGACGACATGCGGATGCGCAAGCTTGCACCCAAGACCCAGAGCCATTACCTCCGGGCAGTGCGCTGCTTCGCCCAGTACCTTGGGCGCTCGCCCGACACCGCCACGATCGACGACCTGCGCCGCTACCAGCTGCACTTGGTCGATTCGGGTACTTCGCCCATCTCGCTCAACGCAGCGATCACGGGACTGAATTTCTTTTGCGATGTCACCCTCCGGCAACCTGGACTGATGGCCGGAATGGAACCGGTACGGGTACCGCGCACCCTGCCCGTGGTACTGAGCCGCGAGGAAGTCACCGCTCGTCCTGATGCGTCGCCAGGATGCGCTCGACCTCGAATTGCCCCCCGCCGATCTCTCGGCGTATCCCGATGTCCCCGACTATGTGAACGGAGAGGATCATGGCGATCATTGACACCGTGCTGCACCAGCAACTCGGTCGCTTGCAGTTGCCGTACTTCGTCTAGCACTACCCGGAGTTGGCCGGACAGGCGGCGCGCGAGGCCTGGACGCACGGGCGTTTCCTCGAACAGTTGGTGGCCGGCGAAGTGGCGCGCCGGGACGAGGCGCTCGTCACCCGCCGGGTCAAGGCCGCTCACCTGCCCGGCATCAAGACGCTCGACGGCTTCGACTGGAACTGGCCGAAGAAGATCAACCGCGCTCAGGTGCAACAGGTGTTCCGGCTGGAGTTTCTGCCCCGTCATGGCAACGTGATCTTCCTGGGCGGGGTCGGCGTCGGTAAGTCCCACCTGGCCAATGCCCTCGCCCATACCGCCTGTCTGCATGGCAAGACGACGCTGTTCACGAGCGCGGTCGAGATCGTCAATGGGCTCGCCGCCGCGCAGGCCACCGGCGGCATCAAGCGGGAAATGGCTCGGTTGATGAAGCCCCGCCTTCTGGTCATCGATGAACTCGGCTATCTGCCCATCGACAAGTTCGGCGCCGACAGCCTGTTTCAGGTGATCAGCCAACGCTACGAGCGCGGCTCGACCGTCATCACCACCAACCGCGCCTTCAAGCAGTGGCCAGAAATCTTCAACAACGACAGTACCCTGACCTCGGCCTTGCTCGACCGCCTGCTGCATCACGCCGAGTCGGTCATGATCGAGGGCCCCAGCTATCGCATGCGCGAGCAGAACGACACCTGATCGCGCCCCTCCACCTTCCTCATTCTGCCGGCCGTGACTTCGCGTCACCGCCGGCTTCGCCTCGTCTGCACCACTCACTCGGCACCGCCGCACAAACAGACCGGTTTCTTGTCGGCTGGTTTAAACCAGTTTCACGCCGGCGACGACAATGGGAAGAGCAGACTAATCGCCACCGCCCCAAGGACCACCCGTGATACAAGTGACCGATGCAATACGGTCGCATGTGGCTTCCTGACAAAGTTCACCTGTGGAGATGATCCTTGTTGGAGGGGTATCGAGCCTAGTGTCATAACTCAGCGCGAAGTCAAAGCCCATGGACTTACAGAAAGCATCCGCAGCTGGAATACCGCAATTCCATCCCCACCCAGCGCATAAGTCTAGGGCTATGCCATCAATTTCTGCCGGAGAGAAAATACGTTTCGCCGAAGCCGCATTGTCACTGGCCTCATCGACCTCAGGCACTCGCGCAGCCAGCTCCGAACCGTTAAAGCGCATGAAACTACCATGAGCCAGCATAGCCGCCATGTTCTCACCGTAACCCAGTAAGTAGGAATGACCGCTCAAGGGGCCCAATTCACTTCTATCTACATACAACTGACCATTCTGGATCTGCGCCCAACGTACAGGGTCCGCAATATCACCGCCGTAGCAGTGACCCAACGCTGGGACGCCAGTCAAGAAAAGTTGGCTTATCTGCCATTCACCCATGTGCTTCTGAAAGACATGTGGCTCATCCTCAGTGAACCGAAACAAGTAGATATTCCTGGCATCCTTGGGGATATTTTCAGGCACGCCGAATACCAACTCCGTCGCTGTGCCGGCCGACAACACGGGTGGCGACAGGGCACCGGCCTTCCGATCGGGCACGAACGCACATAGTGGGCGGTTGAAATACACCACACTCTCCCGCCCACTTTCATATGCTCGGACACTCCGCTTCCAGTGCTTGCCATCTTTTTCGCCCACCACACGATACTCGGCGCCGAAATACAAACCATTCAAAACAAACAATAGAAGGACGCCGCCCAGCCATCGGCGGCCTTGGGCGTATCCGCTCAAAACAGCTGCGAACAGCAATGCGGCAGGCACAAAGAAATACCGGGAATTGCTATATGTGGGCACGCCCAACAAGCCTTCCTTACCCAGCATCCCGACAAAACTCAAGCAGAGGAGCAAAAATGAAGCCACCAGCAACCAGCGTCCTAGCCGATCGGCCCGAACGAATAACCCACCGTACACCAGCAGCACGCCCAGCAGGAACAAATCGGCATAAGGCTGCAACTCATAGGCCTGGGCCCAAACCGTCCTAGCACATTCAATACAAAAATTGTTGAGGAACAATTGAAACGCAGCGGACAGGGCAAAAATGTCTAGCGGAAACGAGAGCACACGCCCACCGGAGGGCGCCACAAATATTACCAACAAGGCACCGATGGATACCGGCAGCGCATAAAGCCCCCAATGCCACCGTCGTTCGTGTATGGCCCGCAGCACGAATAAGGGCGCCAAAAAGGCCGATACAGGGCCGGAGAGTCCCGCCAATATCAAGACCAGGCCATTGACGCTGTGACGCCCGGGCGTGAACGTCCCCCCGGGCGCGGCCAGGACCAGTGCTGCCGCCAATGCCAGCCAGAATTGGCTGTTGATGGCATTCAACCAGGTTTCGAATGACTGAACCAAGACCACTGGAATCAGCGCCAAGGCACCTTGCCACAGTGGGCGGCCGTCAAAATAACGATTGGCCATGATCACCCAGAGCAATCCCATTTGAATGGCAAGGGAGACGAAAAATCCCCCATAGGGCGCGTACAGTAAGGGCAGTTTGGCCGAAATCACCCCCGCGAGATTGGCCGGTAACGAGAGATAGCCCAGCGGCATGCCCAGGAGCGCATCCCAGGCATCAACCGCCCGAGCCTGGAGGTAGTACACATTGCCATCCTCCGCCCAAAAACGTGGTGCCATGACCAGTGCCGGTGCCCAGAGAAGTGTGAATAGCCCATACAAAAAAAACACCCGCCACGGTGCCTGCAGCCACTTCTCCAGGCGTATGAACAGCATCATCTAATCCAACAACCTTGGTCAGCGTAGGCGAGCATTTCCCGGTCACCCGCGCTGTCACCGTAGGCAGTGATATGGCACACATCTTGGCCGTCCAGAAGTTTTATTATTCGATTTACCTTTTCGGCCCCATGGCAGTTTCCCCCTTGCAGGTGCCCGGTCACGCCAATTTCAGGAAGGCACTCCAACTGAGTGCTGAGTATGTGATTGAAACCGACGGCGCGCCCCCCATGGCTCAAGATAAAGAGATAACGATGCGCTGACCAAGACGCAGCAATCCCCCTTGTCCTGGTGCTGGCGAAGCTTGTCCATCGTGTCCGAGCGCAACAGGCCGGGAATATCCACCCGCGCGAAGGTTTCCGCAACCAACTGCAAGTCGGCCATGGTCATGCCACCGAGACACTGCCGCAGCAAAGCCTCTTTGGCGAGCGTATTGCTCATTATGCGGCTGGCATATCCCGCAAGCCATGGCGAAACAAGACACAGATCCAATGCCAGCCGTACCGGGCCCCGCACCCGGCTAAGGAAGGGCAACAAAGTGTCGCGCCGGGTCAGGGTGCCGTCGAAATCAAACAAGGCAACATGCATAGCCATTACAACGAAAGGCGCTTGAAGACAAATTCTGGTATGTGCCGGATTGTCAGCATGATGATGCGCCAAAAAACCCGGCAGATAGACTTCGTCACGCCCCTTTGCCATGGCGTTGACAATACCCTTGGCCACTGTTTCAGGCTGCGCCCAAAGGATGCCTTTCTTCTCGAACCCCGCCGTCATCGGAGTATCGACGAATCCTGGCTTGATGGTAGTTACGGTTACGCCATGCCGAGACAGGCGATTGCGCATGCCCTGCAAGAAGATGCTGACCATGCCTTTTGCGGCGCCGTAGACATAGTTGCTTTGCCGTCCTCTATCGCCTGCAACAGAACTGATCACTCCGATGGAGCCGGTTCCCTGAGCTTCAAACCGATTGCCCGCCAGGGTGGCCAGGGCAACCACACTTAGGCCATTGGTATGGATTTCCGCCAAGGTCAGCGCGGCAGAAGCTTGGCACTCCGATTGATTTGGTAGGGTGCCATGGGCGATCAAGACAGCATCAATTCCGCCCAGCGCACTTGCGGCTTGTTCAAAGAGCGCCTCATGTCGATCAATATCATTGAGATCCGCCGCGGATACTTCAATACGCTGATCTGGATTCGCTCGAACCTTGAGGTCCGCAACAATTCCGGCAAGCTTGCCGGGGTCGCGGCCCACCAAGAATACGTGTGCCCCCTGGCTGATCCATCGTTTTGCACAAGCCGTAGCAATGGCGGACGTGGCTCCAAATATAACAATTCGTTTCATGGCTACTCCACAACCCGGCGCCAAAAGCCGGACGATATGCATGGATCGATATACTGGCTGAACGCTTCCCATGCAGGAAAGGAATGACGGAACATTTCTGACGACATTCGGGCATCCTTGGCTGGGTAGAGTGCACCTTCAGCCTCCAGAACAATGCTGTCTAACTGCCGAAACAAGGATTCACACTTGGCACCCAGGTTGGGAAAGTCTAACGCCAGGGTGGCGCCAGGCCGTGGAAATGAAAGCATGCCAGCAGGGGGATGATGACGGCCAAAGGTCTTCAGGACAGCCAGGAACGATCCCATGCCGCTGCTGCTGATGCGGGTGAGCAGCGCCTGGATCGCGTCTTCTGCGGCATTGGGTGGAATGACACACTGATATTGAAAGAACCCTCGCTGTCCGTATATCCGGTTCCAATTCTGAATGGCATCCAACGGATAAAAGTACGGATTGTAATGAACTAGCTTCGGGCCTTTTGGCAGTGGTCGATGGTAGTAGGCCACATTGAACATGCTCAGGCTGATCCTGTTGATCAGGGAAAAAGGCGGGTCAAAAGGCATGGATTTCCGGCCAACTCGTCCCTCGGGCGGATCGGCAAGGGGCGAGGCATGCGCTCCCGCCATCAATATACCCCGGCCACGAGCGCGGCCAACGGCCAGGCAATCTATCCACGAAACGGTGTAAGGCCAACGCGTCTCCGCATCCCTATTCAATGGCCGGAAATCCGCCAAGCTGGAAAAACGCAAGCTTTCAGTAAGCATGCCGGAATTGGCCACCGGCATGAGCTGCAGTTCAGCCCAGGTTATTAACCCTGTCAAGCCCAAGCCGCCTACACTGGCCCTGTACCAATCGTCGCCGCTAACGCATAGCTTTCTTTCGCCATCGGTGCGCAATAATTCAAAGCGAATGACATGGTGGCCAAAACTGCCAGCAACATGGTGGTTCTTGCCATGGACATCATTTGCAATGGCACCACCCACACTGACTAGTCGGGTGCCCGGCGTGACCGGCAAAAACCAGCCTTGGGGCACCACCAGTTTGAGAATATCTGCGAGCAATACCCCACTCTCACAAATTAAGCGGCCTGTAGACCTATCCCAGGCAATGAAGCGATCCAATCGCCGTGTCACCAAGAGAGTGCCGCCATCGTTCAAGCAAACATCACCATAACTACGCCCATTTCCGCGTGGAAGCACGCTATTTGTTCCCGAAGCGGCCGCCGGCAGGTCACGTGCCCGGTCGGAAATATTTAGTACCACCTGGTGTGCTGGCTTTGGATAGCGATTCCGGGGCAGCAAATCGGAAGTCATCGTGATGGTTACTCAGGAGTAGAGGTCGAGCGCATGCCCAATGCGATGATACCGAGCAAGACTGCAAACCATAGCGTTGCTAGACGGGTGATTACGGTGGCTGCGATTGCCTGCGGGCTATCCATGCCCGCCCATATAAGCAGTCCGGTCATCACGGCCTCGGCACCCCCCAGGCCACCTGGCAAGAAACTGAGCGCCCCCGCAAGCATGGCCAGAGCGTAAACCGAAAATGCAAAGGCCAACGCAGTCTCAAAACCTATCCAACTTAGAATCAAATAGAAGGCCCATGCCTCAGCAGACCAAGCGATCAATGACAAAAGTGTTGAGATCACTAATAGCCTTGGGCTGTGGCATAAACGTGCCTCATTAAGCATTTCGCGGACATGCCGGATACCCCTTGCCAAACGACCGGTATGGATTTCGAGTTGAGGGTTGGGGCGGGTTCCTCCATAGACCATGACAAGCACGCCCCCTATCACTACTGCCGCCCCGATGCCAATGAAACTCTGACCGTTGGGCAACACCGAGAGGCCCAACAGGGTCAATAATACGATTGCCAACAGATCCGAAAGGCGCTCGCTAACAAATGCGGCCACACCTCGGCTATAGGACAACCCATGTTGCTTGAGAAAGAGGCCGCGAAGCATCTCCCCGGCTTTACCGGGCGTCGTTGTCAATGCAAAACCCGTCAAGTAGATGCGCAAGCTTGGTTGCCACGCCAGTTCGAGGCCGAGACGTCGAAGATAGAGTTGCCAGCGAGTGAACCTCAGCCCGTAATTCACCAGCGACAATAACAGTGCAACAACCACGCCCCCTGCACCTACCGCTCCGATGGCAGCGACAACATCTCTCCAGCCGCCCCATAGTGCAAAGAGAAAATAGCCCACTGCAGCAGCCAGAATCGATAGCGCGAGCTGACGAATCTGGCGCGGCGAAACCAGCATCAATGTCATGACAGGACCAAGATGACAGTAATGAACCAGCCTAGGAGTGCGGTCAGGATATGTGGGTCACTGAGGTCCCGGGCGGCATCGCCGCCCTTACCCTTCCTGTGCAACAGATAGATATAGCGAAATACGCCATAGACCACGAAGGGCAAGCTGTAAATGAGGTCATCTGTTCCGTGACGAACTACGGTATCTTCACTCACCGTATACAGTCCATAAGCAAGAATGGTACAGGCCGCGCTGATTGCCATGAATTGCTCAATGACAATTGGGCTGTAATCATCCAGTACTTGGCGAGTCAAGGCGCGATCATGTACACCGGACTGCTCCAAGGTCAACAATTCAGACCGCCGTTTGGTGAAGCCGAGGAACAAGGTCAGCATAAATCCGCAGAGCAATAGCCAGGATGAAGGATCAATGCCCAATCCCGACGTGCCCGCCAGGATACGCAACATGAATCCGGCCGAAATTATGAAAACATCAAGAACGACCACATGCTTAAGCCTGATCGAGTAAGCCACATTGATCAACGCATAAATGACAAGTAAACCCAGCACCCAGGCATTGACCAAAGCGCCCAGCATCATCCCCAGCAGTGACGCGGCTGCCGCCAACAACCAGCCTGTCCGAACGGATACCTGGCCTGCCGCCAAAGGACGGTTTCGCTTTACAGGATGCTGACGATCAGCCTCTATATCTAGAAGATCGTTGAGTACATAAACTGCGCTGGACATGGCACAAAATGCCATGAACGCGATGAAGGCCTGCAATACAACAGGTTCCAACCATTGACCTGAAAACAGTACCCCCAGCAGCACAAATCCATTCTTCAAGTATTGATGGGGACGAAGAAGCTTAAGGGATGGATGCATGAATTATGGCGATCACGGTGGCTTTGTTGGTGTAACTCCTACCATCTTAATTGCTCACGGTAGTTGGTGTTCTTGCGTGCAGAAGTTATTTTTTTGTTGGAACTGACAGCAAGCTATGGATGAATCGAAGCCGATCTGGATCATATATCGCATGACAAAAGCGCTTCCACTCATAAATCAATAAATTGCGAAAGCCCGGCGCAAAACCGGACATGCCGGGTTTGAAATACAGCCGGATGGCCTGGCTCAGGAACCAGATTCGGCCGACCGACAGGGTGAGACCGGGGCGCATCAGAAGCCTCGCTTGGTGATCAGATGAAAATAGGCCATTCGAAACAACCAGGCCGGCAGGCGCCACCCGAAGTGGGCGAAGGCGGCGAATTTCCAGGGTTTATGGCGCAATTTGCGGAATAGACTGCGGGGGGCGAACACGTCCAGGTAGCGTACCGGCTCCAGGGAGATGCTCAGGGTATGGTCATGTCCGAAATCTTCGGTATGAACCAGACGAGTGATGTGCTCCACCTCTTCCTGGGTGGGGGAGGCCACAGCCCGTTCCAGCAACGCCAATACATAGGGCTTGATATCCTGGAAACCATACCCGGTGAGTTTTGTTGCGGCATGAAAATGTCCCAGGTGATCCAGGACGCCCCGCTGGAAACCATCGATCATAGGATTGCAGGCCAGCTCGCCCTGCCTGTCCGGCGCATCATCACCTTTTAGAACAGGCTCGACCCGACCACCTTCACCATCTCGATAGCCCAGAGTGGTTGCTTCGCCAGACCGGGCCCCTTGCTCAAAGATTTCCTCAAAATCCATGACGGCACGTTCGTAGGGGTCACCCCTCCGGACATCCAATATGAGTCCCTCGATCCGGTCACCCATGCCGAAGTCGCCATGAATCGCCCCCAAGAAGGCGAAGTACCAGCCGTGGACATCCGGGTAGTCCGGACGACTCTCGAAGCTGTCGCGCAGAAACTTTTGGATCGTGCCGTTCCAGCCTATGTCCACAAGTGCGACCCGAGTACATTCGAAAAATCCATGTTGCTCGAAGTAGCCTTGCAGGCGCTCCCGTGCGGCCTCGCCGAAGGATTTTATCCGTGTCTGGACCGAGTCATCGGCGAGAAAGGCCAGAAATCGAGGATCACGCCAGTCATGCAACGGCTCGGCAATATCTGCCAGGCCATGTTCCCGAGCCGCCTCCTCGTAGTCTGCCGCTGGTAGGCCGAAGGTCTTGAGAACGGATAGCAAACCTTGTTGTTTTGGATTGTAAAAGGCCACCTGAGCCTGATCGGGGCTGAGTCCTTCTGCTACGGACGCCGAGGCCACCACACGACGCGATGCATAGACATAGACGGGCTCGGGCCAGTTCTGCATGCCATTGGGCTCCAGTTCCCTCCAGCGGGCATAGAGCTTCTCGAACAGGTAACCATCGCGGGCTAGGAAGAAGACTTTTTCCGGCTTTACGTCCTTGAATTTCTCCAACAGGCCCATGAGGAAGGTACTAAAGGCCGGGCCCAGCACGTGGGCGCCGTAGTAATGATAAAAATCCTCGAAGGCCTCCTGGCAGGCGGGATCATGCTCCATTCGGAAGTCCACGATCTCGAAAAAGCGTCGGCCCGGCCACATGCCGCCTACCCGGGCCATTTCGGCGGAAAGGGTCTGTTTTCTGCGTCGCAAACGCTCATGTTTCTCATCGAGGAACAGCCCCTGGATGCCCAGTTGCAGAGGGGCGCGCATGTCCGAAACCAGATTGTCCCCCACGTGCACCACTCGCTCAGGAGCCAGGCCTTCCAGTTCCAGCACCTTGGCATGGAGACGACCAGAATACTTTCCCAGGCCAAATTCTGAAGACACGTAAGCTTGATCGACATGCCCAGCCAATCCGGCATCCTCAAGCAAGGCCATCACATGGTCGTGACTCAGGTACATGTCCGAGACCGCGATCACCCTTAAGCCCTTGGACTTCAACCAGTCCAGCAACGCGTGCACACCGGGTTTGGCGAACAGGGCCAAGGTCTCCAAAGTCCGCTCCGTATCATGGACGAAACGAATCAATTCCGGCTCCGGACTACCGGTCAAGCGGGTCACCCAGCCTTCCACCAGGGGATCAAAATGGCACTCGTGGTCCTGCCCTTCCAACAGGGCTGCCCGCCGCAGCTCCCATTCCACATCACGCCGGCATTGCAGCACGTGATCGACGCTCATATCCCCCAGGCGACTGGCCAGCAATTGGGCTACACGCCGCTGCAGGTCGTCCGGCGGCTCGATGCATCGGGCCAGCAGGGTATCGAATACATCGAAGGATACGCAGTCATATTGGCCCAGCCGTGCCTCCAGCCAAGCCCGAAGGGATACAAAGTCCAGCACGCGATGGGGACGCTTCATGTTTTAGTCGAAACTCCAGTCAACAGCGCCTGCAACCAGCGCGCTGGGGCTGTGATCAGGCGACCCAGCCGATATGCTCGACTGCGCATCAGTCGAGTATTTTGAACTTCGCACACACTCAAACGAACGTCCAGGTCAGCAATGACGGCATCGCGCTCGGCTATCCAGCTGTCCCGGTCGGCCACCCAGCTATCCCGGTCCCGGACGGCCACCTCCAACTCGCGGACGACCCGGTCGCGCTGCTCGATCCAGACATCCCGCTCGGCTATCCAGCTGTCCCGGTCGGCCACCCAACCATCCCGGCCCCGGACGGCTGCCTCCAACTCGCGAATTGCCCCGTCGCGCTGCTCGATCCAGGCATCCCGCTCGGCAACCCAGGCGTCCCGCTCCCGGATCAGGGCAAACAACTCAGTTTCCTTACTCACAAGAGCATGATGCCGCAGGGCATCCTCGATCTCCACTATGTACTTTTCTATACGCGCCCACTGCGATACCAAGGCCTGAAGACGCACCTGGCTCAGTGCAGAGTCGCCCGCTAGCACAGGCAGGTATTGGCGTAGCAGTGCAGCGCACTCCTGGTTGGCCTTCAGCGGGCTCTCGGAAATGGTATTACCTTCATGAAGCCGGTACTCCAAAAGCGGCGTGTCCAGCCAAGCCAGGCGGCAACCTCGGGCGCACCCCCGGAGCAGCCACTCGTAATCCGGTACATATCGCCAGTCACCGAAAGCTCCCACCTGCTCAAGCCAAGTGCGCCCAAAGACGAAGTTCGACGTCGTCATGAAAACATTGCCAGCGAGAAGCGTTGCTACCCAATCGCCCTGCGAATTATGAACTGCCTTTAACGCACTGAAAGCATCCAACCACCAATGCGTATTCAACCTATTTCCCGCCTGATCCAACAGTCGGATATCGGTGCCGACCAGATCCGCCTGATCAGAGGCCAGCAGACCCAGGCAAGACTCGATTCGCTTCGGCATGAAAACATCATCGGAATTAAGGATGGCCAGATACTCGCCGCGAGCCATGGCCAAGCACGTATTCAGAGTGGTATGTGAGCCCTGGTTGATATCGTGTCGCAGCACCCGCAAGCGCGGGTCAGATACCGACTGAATAGCGGCCCAAGTCCCGTCCGAAGATGCATCGTCAATGACGATGAGTTCAAGATTCGGATAAGTCTGACCCAAAACGCTTTTAATCGCCTGGGTCACATAAGCTTCGTGGTTATAGGCAGGGATCAGTACGCTGACAAGGGGGTATGACGCACGATGGGACATGGCTTGGGTATTTTACACAGCGTCGGCATAGGCTGCTTCATTGATGTCCCACTTCACAAATCAGGCAGGGGCATAAAACACGCACCGCTCGATGTCCAAGCGGAGTTCCCGCAGCTGGGCAACCACTAGGCAATGATCTGACTGTCGGTGAATCTGGATCGCTTCATGTAAAACTTCCTCGTCGGGTTTGGAGAAAATTCTACTTCTGATTGCGGTGGTTTTTAGGGGGATTACCCAACGACGGGCACTCAGCGTCTGAATGCGAACAAATCGTCCCTTACCACTACCCGCCGTAGCCTTCGCACCCTATCATCGGTCCGCTCCGGGTCGGCTGCAGCCAAGCAGTAATGCTGAAGCCGAACGGCAGCAAACCGAGTTGACCAGACCAACTGGTCTGCCTTTGTCATCAGGCAACCACAATCCTTTACCGCCAAATTTCTACGGATTTACTCCGCCGGCAATATCAATCGCCCCATCCGGATCGGCCTGACGCCAAGCTACGTCGAGCAGACTACCCCCCTCGAATAGCTGCACACGGATGCCATTGATACGGCAGACGGCCGTCACTCGGTAGCGACCGAAAGAGGCCTCGGCCACCCTCCGGTTGGCGCGTGACTCCTGCACCAGATCCATGACTAAGGCATTCAACTGTGATTGAACCTGACTCTGCGACAGCATCATCTCTCTCCTTCACGGAAAGAAGTGCCCAGGCGCTGGGCATTCCCGAGTTTCATGCGGAATTCCGCACCATCGACAGCGGCGTTCGATTCTGGTGTTTAGGCGGGGCTGTCTCGCGTGGCACCCGACGCTTCGCGCCGCGTCGGTCTTCAATCGAGTCCCGCACAGTCTTGTCCTGGAAGGCCAATAGGGCGGTTTTAATCTCCGACGAGATCGCCGGATCGCGGATCGCGGCCATCACCAATTGATGTTGAATGAAGACGATGTGGCGGCGCAATAAGTCCGGATCAAACAAGCCTTGATTCATCCTGGCCAGAACCATCAGCGTGTCACGCTTCAGCCGATACACCACGGCCTCGGACAACGGATCATGTTTGCGCAGCTTTTTCGTTCATGACAGGGCATCCGTTCCCCCTTCACGGCACTTGGGATAATTCCAAAAAGCCATTGCACGATTCCTTGTAGTCGAGTGATGGTCAGGCGGGAAATAGCCGTTCCAGGGCTACTTCTCGCCGCTCTTGATGTTTCCTGGCCCATTAGGCTGGGACATCCTCGGCAGCGCCAGCCTTCTCCCGGAATTGCACCGACTCGATACGTGACAGGGCCAGGTAGATGTCGTCAATCGACAGCCGGAACTCGGCTCTCTGTTCGCCGGTTTCCCTATCCTCCCAGGTCTCTTCGCGCAAGCGACCCTCGACACGTACCCGGGCCCCCTTGCGCAACAGGTTGGATGTCGACTCAGCTCGCCGTCCCCATACCGAACCGGTCAGCCAGAAGCCACCACTTTGCTGAAACTCTCCCTTGTCATCGCGGCTGTACTCGTCGAAGAAAACTCGTAGCTCGCATACCGCTTGATCCTCCCCCTTCACCATCACGTGCTTGAGGATAGGCGCAGCGCCCAGGTTGCCTGTTCCACGGAATTCATTTGGCATTTCAAACCTCCTATCTAGTCAACAACGGTCATAGAAACTACTCAGTCCTCTACGCGTAGAGATCGCGCATCACCTGGCGCGCATGTCGCACCAGCCGTTCTTTGGTATTCGTCCAGCGAGCTTGTTGATCCAGTTCCGCATACCAGCGTTGTGCATCGGGCGGCAACGCGGAAAGCCTCTGCGCCAGCGCCTCGGCGGACAGGGTGCATTGATTCGATGTCTTCCAGCGCAGCGAGACGGCGCCGGAGGTGCGCCGTTGAATCGTCAACTGCAACCCGACCCCATTGCTGCCCCGTGTTTTCTGACAAAGCTGCGCCATTTCGTCATGGATGGCTTGCAGCATCCTGGTCAGCGCCATCACCGTGCGGCCACTGGATTGGATTGCCGCAGCCGCATCCTCGGCAGTCCACAACTGCACCATGCGCTCGGCATCGCTCGTCGAATCATTTGCCTGCCCATCGCCCATAGGCGCGGGCACGCGCTCGCGTCCCTTACCCTTAACACCCTTTGAACTACCAACCGGTAGCCCAACGCCAAAGCTACCCAACGCCATACCGATACCTCCTACCGACTGAATACAACCCTTTCAATACCTACCTGTCAGAGCAAATCACCTTCGTCTGCGGTTTTGATTTCGTTCGCCAGCGCTTCACGAAGAGGGGCACGTCGCAACGGCTTCGCGTTGTTGGGTAACTTGCTACGATCCAATACCTCGGCCGGCAGACCCGGCCAAATTTCCGCAAGCGCTAAGACACGATCTTTCGTGTCCTTTGATCGGGGATTCTTGATATCTGCCCGTGTCAGGGAAGCGTAAGCCGGCACTTGCAAGACATTATTGTTTCTCAAGATACGGTCGAAGGACGCGCGCATTGGACGTGCCCGTTCATTAATCATTACCCGTTCCCTATCGGCCGTAATGAGATTCCTAGCCGTCAGCGTTTTGACGACCCGAATAAACATGTCGAACTCCATAACCAACTTGGAAATCATGTAGCCATACGGTGATCGAAAACCAAGAGAAACCTTGGTTGGATTCCTGTTACGTAGGATTGATAGAAAGATGCCGGAATCCTCCATGGCTTTGATCTCTGAGCGTGCATCACTCACCGCCCTCTGCAAGTTACGAATCAAATCCCCCAACTCCAGCTCCGACAGGATCAGCATCCAGTCTGCGTAGGGGTTATCCTGACCCGACAACAGCCACAAATTCCGCAAGGCAGAGCCCACGTTTTTGGCACCCGGTATTCGAGTTATCCGCCCCTCTGGGTCACGCCCTCTACCCATGAACAAGCGCTGTGCCTGCATGGTATGGACCAACATGTAATCGTCATCGGAATCCAATGGACCCATGCTGAGAATGGATCGCGCCTCATCACGACTGATTCCCTTATCCGCCCCGAGTTTGCCGGCGTACTCGCGCTTCAATTCCTCATGGCGTTCCTCCCAGGCCAACAACTGCAAGTAGAGCGGATAGAGCGGATGCGTCTCTGGCACGTCCACATCGGCGGTCAGAAACTCCTTGAGCATCTGCCGCGCCTCGTCGGGATTAAATTGTGCTTCCCTCTTAGTATCCGAAGAAGTTGCCTTAGCCATTCATCTCATCCTTAATTGATTACCACATGACATGCGGGTCATCACCCCCGCATCGCTTCCCAGACTGGCACACCCTGTGCCACCCCCGCATCGCTTCCCAGACTGGCACACCCTGTGCCACCCCACGTCGCTTCCAATTTCATTTGCCTAGCCTCCGCTGGCCCATGCTCTCAGCCATGAAGGCTCGCAAAGCATTCAAGCCCGTGGCCACATGCTGGGCACGGTCGGCAGGCGCATCCGGTGCTGTGCGCACCATCTCGACACGATTCCGTTGCTCTTCCTGTACCCTGGCCCGGCGTGCCTGCTCTCGCAACGCGGCAGCCGGCACGAACGTCCCGGCGATAGCACGGTTCACCAAGGCATTGAGATAGTTCATCGGCACCTTGATCATCTTGCCGCCGTGAATCTGCCCAGCAAGCTCGTCCAGCAGCATTTGAGCGTGAGCCGGTACGGCAGACAGCACTTTGATCGCCCACGGCCGTTCCTCAACTCGGAGTGTTCTTGGCCACACCAAGGAATCACTCCACCCACTCCCCGGGACTGCATCCGCCGTGATGCCCTTTGGCGTAGGCGATTGCCCAGGTGTAGTAGTTTTAAACCCTGTAGTTATATACATATAGGGATCTTCCGGAATCCGCCCATCTGATTTGCCGGATTCCGCCCACCTTGTTGGTACGTTTCCGGAAATCCAGTTGGTACGATTCTGGAAATCCAGTTGGTACGTTTCCGGAAAATCAGTTTGCCGCTTTCCGGCAATCTTGTTTGCCGCTTTCCGGCAATCTTGTTTGCCGCTTTCCGGCAAACTGGATGGTACGTTTCCGGCAAATTGGATAACTGTGCGGGTTTCATGGGGGGTATCCGATTGGCGCAGTTCCAATTGCGCTGCTTCAGGGCGGCGTTTACCCGCCGCAAGAAGCTCAATCATCCGGTCCAGGCTGACTCGCCATTCAACCCGAGGGGGCATGCCGACCCGTCGTTCCAGCAGCACTTCCGACTGTCTTAAATGAAAACGGGCACTGTCGAGCTCGTGGCGGGTGAAGCCGAGATACTGCCGCAGTGACTCGAATCGATAATTCTGCCAAACCGAAGTGGTCTGCCCGTCACGGAGACGGGCGCGTTCCTGGGCCAGCAAACTCGACATGAGGACCGCTGACGTCGCAGCGCCGGAGATGTCGGACAAGCTGCGGTAGAACAGGAAAGGGCGCCCTAACAGTTGCAAGACGGCGCGTTCATTGCGCCAGTCCCATCCGGTATAGGTGGGCTCCAGAAACCGGCCAAGCGTATCCAAATCGACGCGGTACCACACCCGGGCGGGCATCCCTACCAGGCGCTCTTGCCAGAGCCCGAGGCTCTTCAATGCCCGCCTGGCGCTATCCTGTTCACGGCGGGTCAGGCCGGTTTCGTTGCGCCAGTCATCGCGCGTCTTCCAGAACCATCCCTGGCGTGTGGGCTGATCGGCCAAGATACGTGTCCAGTAGAGGGCCTGAGAGAGCATCAGGCCCGCCGTCACTCGACCGGTGAGATGCACCAGTTTCGGGTGAAACGCGACGCATCGCTGCCCCAGGAGCGCCGTGGCGTCCTGGAGTTGCTGTATGTGTCCGGCCGACTGATTAATCATTGAAGAAATTAATTAAATTGAGGCTAATAGCCGTCCGTATTGAATAATGGCGTGTTGATCGAATAATCGATCTGATCCAGATCCGCATATTTCCTGCTGGCCTGATCCTGTAGCAGTTCCATGAGCTTGCTGATCTCGACACGAATCTCCAAGCGCGCCGGCATCCCGACACGGCGCTCATCAATGAGTCCGCGTTCACGCAGCGTCTTCCTTGCAGTGTCTTGCTCGTGACGTGAAAGGCACGTCGCTTCACGCCATTGCTCGGTGGACAACCGCAGCCAGCCGTCGCTATCGGGCGGCAGCTTGGCGGCCTCGTCGCATGCACAGGAGAGGAAGAGGGCAGCGGTCACCCCACCGCCCAACTCAACGAAGGGGCGATGGAACGAGACCGGCTCGCTGTATAACTCCAGCAATACGCTTGGGGTCAGCATTCTGGCGCCGGGCCGATGTCCTCCTTGGGGGAGGGTCGATTGAGCTAGTGCCGCTTTCATACGGCGTTGTTCGGCTCTGGTCATGCGTTGGCACCCCCTCTGATAGCGGCCCAAAGTGCGGAAAACGAAGCGTCAGGAAAGGCTTCGCCCAATGTCTTGAATCGTCCGATCGGGTCCGAGTGGTCGCGATTCCGATACCAATAGCGGATGACTTCGTGGTGCGTCTGGTTATCGAGCTTGGGGGAGCGGCCGCGCTTAGTCTCGACCGAAGCCGCCAGCCGAAGGCGTCGATATTCAAGTTCGTGCATGCCGAACAATTCCAGCATGGCCGCCGCCGGCGCCCCCCTCTTAATGAACCAAAGAGCGTCTTCCTCGCGCTTGGTAACGAGCTGCAAACGGTTCATGGCCAAGTGCATCATCTGCTCGTCGACGCATACAGATACGAATGCTGGGCGCTGCTCTGCCAGACGCGAAAGGTCAGTGACCGAGGCCTGTCTCAGGGTATCCAGCGTGGAAGGGCTAAGTTGTGTCAGTAGAATATCGAGATCCTGTCCATAGTCGGCTCGATCAGCGATATGTTGCAGCAAGGAAAAGACGTGCCGGCGGTCGCTGATGGGGATGCCTGGCAGGCGCGCATCGACACGATCGCCGCGGCGGCGTAACGGGGCATTCCCGCCCTCGGCAACACCCTGTCTAGAGTGGTTGCTCATAAACCACCCCCTTCCGCGATGAAGCGCTTCTGCACCGCTGTACGCAGGGTGCGCAGCGCTTGTACCAGTTCCATCCAGGTCGCCACCGACGCATTCGATGCCAGCCACTTACCCAGGGTTAGCGGGTCGATTGGCATTCCCAGAATCGTATCCATGTAATGCTGGAGCGCGAACGCATCACGGCCCTGTTCCTGGCGCTGCGCTTGGCGCCAGGTCGACGATTCAGGCATCAAGTGTGACCAGGTTCCGTCGAGTTGCTCCGATAGGGTCGCCAGCATCCACCAGCCGTGATATCGGTCTGCCCCGTGTTCGACGAGATCAATGGGCTCATCGTTTTCGGGGACTTCCATGTAGAAGCCGGTGGGCCAGGACTCCAGCAGGCACAGGCAGTCGGCCACTTCGTTCTGGCGAGAGAAGAGGGTGGCCAGCGACTGTACGCGCAATAGGAGTTCAGCCTCGGTGGCCGGCGCCTTGGGATGGGCGTTGACCGCCGTCTCATGGTCGGCGGACTGCACTGACTTGCTGGGCGGTTTCGAGTCGCCTGCGGTTTGAGGACCGTCAGACGTGGGGGAGGGCGCCGAAGGGCGCATCTGGAGGCGTGCCTGGGCGGCCAGGCCGGCTACGTCCTCACTCGGGAAGCGTTGGCACAGATCCCGGAGGATGCGGACGTATTCCACGGCTTCGCCAAGCTTGAGGGTCACGGCCTGGTCGAGTTGCTCGACAATACGAGCGGGCTCCAGTTCGCCCGTGCTTAGCCAGGATTGTTCCGTGCTCTTCAGGACTTGATCGCGTAAGCCTGGCCAGGCATTGGCTTGGTTTGAGTGCTTTAGAAGACGCTCGAAGGCATTGAAATGCGGTAACAACTCCTGAGTCTTCAACCTAGACAATGCAGAGCACGCTTGTCCTAAAGCCCTGAGATTATTTATGGCGAAAAATAAGACATTGATTACATTCCGCCCGATCGGCAGCCCTCTTTCTTTCAGCGCCTGCTCAAGAGCACGGGCAGACAGGCTCTCGCCAGACTCGTCTTCAATAAGCCGTTTCATCTCCGCATAGGCGACGGCCTTATCCCAAAAGCACATTTCGCCGCGAAGCTCGTTTTCGATCAAGTGATCGGCGAGAGTGGCTCATTCCGACTTCCAGGGGGTGTAGGTGACCACGGTGTACTGAAAATCCTGGTCACTCGTCTCTGCAAACAACTCCTGGAGGATGGCCAGACGGGTATTGCCGCCTTTGCCAACCATATACTTCTTCTCGCCGGGACGGCGAGTCACCACCAAGGGGCTGTTCAACCGCTTGGTTGAGCGGATTGATTCCTTGATCGCATCCCACTGGTCATTGATGGTTTGGCGTGGGTTTTTGTCATAGAGCAAGATTTCCATGACCGGCAGGGTCATTTGGCTCTCGGTGTCGATCGACAACTGCGCGCTGTTATCGTTGGGGAGCCCAACGTTCAAGGATTCCTTGACCATCCGGGCACGCAGATCTTCTGGCGACAATCGCTTGGAGCCTTCAGGTTGGGTAGGTTGGCGCTGCAACGCGGATCTCGCTGCATCGCCGACACTCACCCCTTTGGGGAGTCGGACGGCGCTCATCGTTCACCCCCTTCTGATTGAGAACCTCCTTCATAACCACCGGCATAGACCCCGGAGAGGCTCGGCACCAATTCCCAGATCAGTTCGTGCATCGTGTCTGATGGGGTCACGCCACGGTCACGACGTTTCAGGCGATGCACAGGAAGTAGGGCGGTCGCAGCTTCGTTGTAGGCCACGCTGGCTGGAATCATGGTCTCGGCGACGGTGACGAGGCCGCGCATCTCCAGGTAGCTATCACGGATCTCTTTGGTGATCTGGCGTGCGTCGTTGGTGTGTCCGACCCGGTTGATGACCGCTGTCAGTGGGCCGGGGCTAATGCCCAAGGCCTGGGCCTCTTCGAGTTTCAATAGCAATTCGAATGTTCCGGTGCGGAACTCTCTGGCGCTCGGCGTTTCGGGCAAAACCGGTGAGATGAGGCGATGAGCGGCAAGGGCAGCGGTGTAGAGCAACGGGCCCTGAGCCCCTGGTGTGTCGATAAACACCAGGTCATAGTTATCTTCAATAATTGGGGAACGAAGTGCCTTGCGCAGAATCATCGGGGCATCGATACGGCCCTGGATGAACTGCTCAAGATCAGTGGTCTCGATGCCCGCGAATTTCCGTCGTGGAGCGTCGCAAACGATGATGTCCAGTCGCTCCCATACCGTAGTGGAAATCGCCGATTCGGAGACGCGACCGCTGATGACGACCGAGGTCAAACCATCATCGGCATTTTTTCCGAGCTGGTAGAACTTCGATAGTGAGCCTTGGATGTCGGCATCGACCATGAGCACACGCAGCCCCATGTCGGCTGCCAACGCGCTTAGATTGGCGGTGAGGGTCGTTTTGCCGATCCCGCCTTTGGTACCTACAACACTGAGTATGACCACATGAACCCCCTGAAGCTAAAGTTTCGGTTAACCCTTGGGAGTTGTCGTCACCATCAGCCATCCGGTCGTACCTGCCCCACGTGGCCGCTGACCAAAGACGCATAATGTATATTATGTTAAATGGCATACATGCATTCCACGCTCCAAGTCAAAGGCGACTGACATTCGCTGAGCGGCGCGGATAGGTTTGAAACTTTTTGAAATTAGGTTTGAAACTTTTTGAGCTTTGACGCTACACCAATTTGCGCGATATTTGGCATAACCGCCCCGCCACCGTCTTGCAGGACGATCAACGCCCCTACCTTGCGGGATATTTCCACAGCATCCAGGCAATGCGTAAGGCTTCCCACAAGCTGTTAGGGTGCATCAGGTAAGCCACATACCGGCCTTGCCTCAACACTTGCCGATAGCGAGCCACGATCCCTCCTTGGCGAACACGGTTAGAAGCCCTGCGGGGCGCCCGGCAAGCCGGACGGGGCATAGGGCCGGTGCCCTGGTCGCCGGGAGGTCGGCGACCTTGATACCGCGCCGGCTACGTGAATGGGATAACTGGCGCGGCGGCGCTCTAGGCGCTCATTGGGTTTTCAGTGGCTTCCCCAAGGCCTCAAACACATCCCCGAAGACGCGGATGTACAAATTGCGGTCTTTCTCGGTCATGGCCGCCAGCTGGGCGGGTGTCGGCGGCGTCACATCTTGGAAGCCGCCCTGGTCATAGCCAGGTGGCCAGGGTTGGCCCGCCATGGGGTCGAAGTCAAACCACTTCATGAACCTGGCGCGATCCTCGGGTGTAAAGCTCTGGGCAGCGTTATACGCATGCGCCATGCTCGCGGTCGCCGCCGCCAGATCGGTAAGGCCGGCAAGCGCCGGGGCGTTGGTCAAGGCCACGCTGACGATGTGCGTCACCACGCCGGTTTTACCATCGAAACCGAAGACGGGCGAGACGTGGCGGTATTCCTGATCCGCGATCATCTGGCGCGCCTTCTCCGTCCAGCGAATGTCGACCATATATAGGCCGTCTTCATCCCGCCATTCGATGCGCTTAAACCAGCCGGCTGCGGGCACCGGCTTGCCGTTCTGGACCGTGTTGATCGACTGATGCTCGTAATCGATCATGAAATCGGTGGCGCCATTGGGTTTTGAATCCACTACGGATTTTGCTGACTGGCTATCGATGCGCCATCCAGGCAACCCCAAGGGGCGGCCATCCTGCGCCCTGAAGAGACCCGCAGGCAGTATGCGCACGCCCTCGCCTTCACGAAGCGCGATAGGCGAGCCAGAGAAAACTGTGTTGTTCATCGTTTTGCCCCGGGCGTGTTTACGGCTTTCAAAGCTTGCTCCAAGTAGATTTTAAGCGCCCGCGCTGTTACGGAGGAATTTTGGCCTGGTAGATTTTTCTGAATATTCTTATGCATCGTTTCAGGCCCTTAACCGGTTGATCCGATCTAGGGCAGGCATAATTTTTCGCGCCAGACTCTCTGCATCGAGTGCATCACCAGCGATGTTGATCGTGACGCCACCCGTGGGCAGCGCAGGCGCGCGCGATGTCGTCGTCATTCCGCCCGAGGACGATCCGGAGGATGCGGTCGACGTGCCGCCGCTGCGTGTCGTGCCCCCAGACCCAGTACGCTCGGCGCGTTCACGTAACTCGGCTTCGCGGATACGCTCAGCGTTGACCTGCCGCAGCAGCCGCAAAGACTCTTCAAGATTGGCGATCACCTGGCGGTCGCCGCCGGCGCGCGGCGGCGAGCTGGGCCTGGATATCGTCCTCGCGCTGCTTCGCCCGGCGCCGCTCGATGTCGTCGTAGTTGGCGTTCAGTTCGTCGAGTTCGTCGCGCAGGCTGGACAGGGTATCGGCGGCCTGGTCGCGGATATCCGCCAAACGCCGCTTGGCCTGATCGAGCGCCGCGAGTAGCGGATCAAGGCGCTCCTGGCCCAGGGCCTCCATGTTCGTGTAGCCCGCAATAGTCGAGGACTTGAGGAAGCTCATGGCGCGTTCAACGTCCGTCAGCGACGCCTCGGACGACGACAGCCGGTCGATCCACCCCTGCGTCGCGGTCTCCAGCCCGCCCATCTGCTCGCGCATGCGCGCCAGCGGCGACGCCGGCCCGACGGTGAGCAGCCCGCCCGGCCCAAACACGTCGCGTGAACCCTTGAGCATGGTGTTGAAGGCATCCTCGGCAGCCGGGCCGAGGGCGGCGAACTCCTTGCGCATCGTGTTGACGTGCCAGGTCATGCCGGCGCCGATGGCGTCGATATCCGTGCGCCAACGCGCCATGACCTCGCCAATCCCGCCGATGCCACCGTCTAGGTCGGCCGGAAGACGCGACATGGCGTCGCCGATCTCGCGTGCGGCCGATGCCAGGGCTTTTGCCGTATCGATAGCCTCCTTGCGCTTCTTGTTGAGTTCCTCCAGGGCCTGGGCTTCTTCAAAGGTTTGGCGGTAGGTCTCGGCGGAGAGGTTCAGCGCCTTTTCGGCTTCCTCGACGCCCGTCTTTGTGGCCAACGCCAGCCGGTATTTCTCTTGGGCGGCCGCGACATCGGTCTCGGCCTCCTTCACCTTGCCGGCCGCGACGCGATTGGAAAGCTCGATCTCCAGTTTTTGAACGGTGTTGGCGGCTTCGATGGCGGCTACCCGTTGCCCGGTGTTCTTGGCAACCTCCAGCTCACCCTTGGCCAGTTCCAGTTTGAATTTCAGGCTTCGCTCCCCAAGGCTGTTCTCCTCGCGGACCAATTTGACGCGATCCTCGGCGAGCTGCACCGATTCCTTGGTCGCCTTGTTGCCGTCGACGGTCAGTTGGTTGTTCTTGGGTGCGATCTCTGCAAGGCGCGTCTTCGTCTTGGCGATCTCGTTGTTGACCTCGACGAGTTTTTTACCAGTGCTCTCCTCCTCGGCCGAGAGTTGATTGTATTTCCGGTTCCACTCGGTCAGATCGCCGTAACCGCCGATCTGCTTATCCATGGTTTCCAGGCGGGCCTTGGCAACCTGGTGCTCTCGCTCCGCTGCCTTGGCTTGCTTTTCCAGGTCGTCAAGGTAGACCCGGAGTTGCTTGGCGCTCAGTTCATCGAATTTACGGCCCTGCTCTTCCAGGCGCCGATTCAGCTCTTCCGTCGAGGCGGCGGCCTTGTCTTGGTGCTGCGCGAAGAGGTAGATGGCCGTGGCCGCGCCGATGATCAGACCGGCACTCCCGCCCAACAGGCCAAGCGTCGCGGAGAGCATGCCGGCGCTCTTCGCCGAGAGCGATTGCGCTGAGGCAGATGCCGCCGAAGCGGTTGCCAGTGCACGTTCCGCCATGGTCAATTCGACGGTCGCAGCTGTGTTGGCGGTCTTTGCTGCGGTAACACGCCGCTCGGCGGCAGCGCGAGCTTCGCCGTACAGGCCCACAAGACGCGCGTCCGCAAGATGCGCCTCAGCCTCTGCCACGGCGGCGGCAGTTGCCGCCGTCTTCGCCTGGGCGTGGCGCAAGGTGGCCACAGCAGCGGCTTCCTCGGCCTGCTGGCTGATGATGGCCGTACGGGCGGCTTCCCTATCCGCCTGGACCTTGGCGTAGGTTTCCGCAACATTCTTGGCCAGCGCGTCGCCATAGGCATAAACCGCCTTCACACCGTTGACCGCATACGCCGCAACGATCGACTCGCCGGCAATCAAGGCGATCTCAGCCACTTCGCTAAAGTTGCTCGCCAAACCAGACAGCGCCGACGCTACACCGGCACTCGCGCCCTGCGCCTTATCCAGTTCACCGAGGAATTTAAGCCAGGAGTTTTCGACCTGCTGCAAGGCGCTGCCGATGGTTGGCGCGATCTGCGCGTACTCGTTGGCGATGGCGTCCTTCTGGGTCAACAGTGCATTGATCACCGTCTCGCTGGCCAGCTTACCTTCGCCGGCCATGGCGCGCAGCTCACCCTTGCTGACGCCCAGGGCGTCGGCCAGCGCCTGCTGTAGCCTCGGCGCCTGCTCCATGACCGAGTTGAACTCATCGCCGCGCAGCGTGCCCGAGGCCAGCGCCTGGTTGAGCTGCCGGATCGCCCCATCCATCGCGGCGGCGCCGCCGCCCGTGATCCGGAACGATTGATTGATCAACTCGGTCAGATCGGCGGTCTGCTCCTGCGTTCCGCCCAAATCCTTCAGCGTCCGATTGATCGTGGAATACAGGTCTGCCGTGGTCTCCAGCGCGGTACCGGTGCGCTGCGAGATATCGAACGCGTCGGCCTGAGCCTGGGTAAACGCCTCCTGGCTTTCCGTGGCCAGCTTGAGGCGCGAATTGATGCCGGACCATTGATCGGCCATCGCGGCGAGCTGCCCGACGGTGGCGCCAGCCAGAAGCCCCTTGAGGGCGGACTCCATGTCGATCAGGCCACCCTGTGCCTTATCGGACGACTTCGCTATGTCGCCAAGCTCGGAGTCAAGCCCGGCCGCCATTTCTTCGGCCTTGTCTGCACTGATACCTAGGTCAACCAGAGCCGTGCGAAGCTTGGCAACGCGCTCTTCGCCCGTGGTCTGCAAGGCGATGAGGAGAGAGGTTTTCAGGTCTGAGTTCGCCATGGCTTCATCTCGCTACACAGCGGCACATCAAGGCCGCATTGGCTTCAAATAGGGCGCCGCCTGGCGCTCTAGGCGCTCTCGGTGGCGCGTGGCCATCTGGGCGGCATGGTTGGTAGCTCTGTTGAACTGGCGGCGCTCAATCCAGCAGTGTGCAGCCGGCGCCACGGAGACGCTCGATTGCCGCGCGCTCGAAATCCGTCACGTCAAAAGCCACATCGCCCATTGATCGGAACAGCGATTCGGGGTGTCCCCGCATGCGCAGCCGGTCAAACTCGGCATCCTTGGGAAGCGGCAAGACGATGTTCCGATCAATCACGACGTACCGGCCGCCCACGGCCGCAGCCCCATGGATGGCGTAGCGGTTGAGCAGGTTCTCCAGGGCTCCGATGCCCCGGAACTGCTCTTGTCCGGCCAGCATCTGGCTGACGAAGGCATTGCAGGCCAGGTAAATTTCAGAGAGAAGCAGCCGCTCTATTACTTCCGGGGTAAACGACGCAGCGCGCGTCAAATCCGCCTGAATGTTAACGAGCCGTCCATCAAGCCCTGCGATGGTTTGACGCGCCTGCTCGATGGTCGGATTCACCTTGCCCAAGCTGGCTGCGTGGGCTTGCTGTTCACTGGCAATCAAGGCATCCAGATCGATCAACGTCTGCTCGCCAGTCTCACCCATCGCCACTTCGGCGAGAACCTTGGCACGCAGCGCGCTGCGGTCCGGTGCGGGAACGATGGCGCTTTCGGCGTCGCGAATGGCTTCACGCTGTTTGCTAATTGCCGACTCAATGCGCGCGGCATCGGCCCGTAGAGCCTCAAGACGGTTCTGATGCGGCATCGCGTCTTCAATGGTCGCGGCGCACATGCAGCCAGGAATGACCACCTCTTCCAGGGCTTTCAATTCGCTGGCGGTCGCCTCGATCTCCGCCGCAACCAGTGTTGCATCGGCCTCCAGGCGGCGGACATCATCGCGCAGCATGGCGACTTTCTTTTCGGTATCCGGATACCGGGCGCCGCCGTTCTCAAGGGTCAGTTCCTGGCCTTTGAGCGCATTTTTGGACTCACGAAACGTCCGAGACAAGGTGCCTTGCTTGTTCTTCAGGCCGTCCAACTTGGCACGAAGCGCACTGGCGCGAGCCACCGCGTGACGTTTTTGTTCAATACGCGACAGGAGCGTGGAAGCGGGCGCGATTTCGGCATGGGCAGATTGGTTCATGGGGTCCTCTCAATTGGGGTAGGGTTACTCGTCTGTTTCCTTCAGCCAGTACCAGACACGGCGCTCGCTGCACTTGAATTCACTTACGATCTTGCGGACGGCGGCGCGTGCGCTCAGGGTTTTCGTAAGCTCGTCAAACCGGGCACGAACGGCTCTATTGCGCTTAGCCCTGGCCTCGGCTGAGCGCATCGGGATATACACATCTGGCGCGCCATAATGGAAAGCCAGCAGTTTCGAGGCGTTCAGGTCGGTTAGATCGGCGATCTCGCGCCGCAAAAGCTGGAATGAAATGAACGCACCAGCGTACTTTTCAAGGATGCGGCCGGCAAACACCTCGCCCACAAGGGCGCTCAACTCTGCAACACAATTCAGGGGTTCGGTTTTGCTCATGGCTGCATCTTGTCAATACTGCCCGTCAGCAGTGATGCTGCCGAGCAACAGCGGCAAAAAAAAGGCGGGAGGGTTGCCCCGTCCCGCCCTACATGGCGCGCCTGGCGTCAGTGTGCGCGCTTGGCGATGCCTTCGCGGTAGATGTCGGTGAACTGCGGTTCGAGAGCCTCGCAGTCCGCCTTAGCGAGCTTCAATAGGTCGAGAATGGCGCTGGCCAGGTTATCCACTTGGTCGAGTTGGGCACGGCGGGAAGGGCTGGCATCGGTTTCGGGTAATGCACGGGATATGCAGGAAGCCACCGCCTCGATGCAGTCGATACGAACCGAGAGGTCATACATTGCGCCCGGCATCAGCGGTGTTTCAGACGGGGCGCTTTCACCGAAGGTGCCGTGTTCCGTGCGAGGCGCCGGCCGGCGCCGGAGTGGGTTGCTTGGCGCGGGCTGCGTCCAAGGGTTCGCAGGCGCACCTGAAAGCGGCTACGCGGGTATCGGCATCAGTCATGACGGCCCCCTTGCTGTTCCAGGTGCGCCCGGTACACGTCGAAGCCGCGCAGGTTGCCAGCCATGTAGGCGTCAAACTGTGCGGTGCCGGCTTGGTGTATGCAGATGATGCGTTCACCGCGCATCTTGAATTTCAGCACGTCCAGCAGGCCGGCGCGATATTCGGCGCTGCGGGGCGTGCCCGTGGACAGGGCGGCGGCGGTGATACTCTCGGGGGTATACGCGGCCAGGTAGGACAGTTGTGCCCTGGCATGGGCAGCCTTGAGGCTGGCGCCGGGAAGGCTGATGGTGGCGGGGTTGAAGCATTGATTGGCCATGATGGCATCCTTATCTGTTGCGGTTTGCATTCCCGCTCCCCGCCGCTAAACGGGGGGCGGAACCGGACGGGGTTAGCGGACCGGCAACAGAAACCGGCATACCCGAAGGTATCCCCGCCCGGCCCGCCGAAACTGATGGCCAGGCCGCGCGCTGCGGACGTAAAAAAAGACGCTGTGAGCGTCTGTCCGCTCTGTTGTAACCAGGCCGCTAAACCCGGACGCGGGATTTACCGCGACGTGTGAAGAATGCGCCCGGTGATTCGCGCCTGTCAAGCGGGTATCATGGAGTTGGGCGGTAGTTTCCAATGGGAACGGTTAGGGGCGGGCAACCGCAACTATGATCCGGTTCGAATCCGGCGCCGCCCACCGATGCGGTACCTGCAATCGGCAACAGGACGGTCATTCACCGCTTATGTGGGTTCGACTCCCGCCCGCATCGGTTCCAAACCCAGTCATGCCATGATCAGGCCGCGCGCCTGGTGAGGGCGTGAGGCTCCTTGTCATTCACGTCCGAAACGCTCCCGGAACCGATATCCGGTTGCCCATGCTGCCTCACACGGTTAAGCATACCCCGCGAGTAATCGTACTCGCCACCCTGACGGGTCGCCGGGCCATTGCGTAAGTGATTTCGTGCCGGCTCGCCCCAAACCCGGACCTCACCAATGCAGAACATACCCCTGGGAGCGAATTTAACGCTAGGTTAACGCGGGTATCGGCATGGGGTGGCTACATGGGTAGCCAGTCGGCTAGAAAAATTGCTTGTGGGGCGTTTTAAGCGTTTTCGGTTATCAAGGGCGAGGGGCTGGAAGTCAGCAATTTGTGAAACACGAGCCGTTGATGGTGACAGTAATCTCTGAAAATCAGCGCGGTTGCGTGGTTTGACGCGTGTTCATGTGGCGCCGGCCCTGTGCTAACCTATACACAGCTTGCGGCTGTGTACCCCGATGGGTAAGGGGGCGGGGCGGCAGAATGCCGCCGCGCGGATGTTGGTTCGAGTCCAACCCGGCCGCAAGCGCCTTACTTGCGCGCCTTGGCGTCTTTCTTGGGGTGGTTGATCTCCCAAACGATCCAGCGTTCGAGGGCCACTATCAAGGCCCTGGCGCCGGCTTGATCCAGAAAGCGCAGGGAATCCACCTTGCATACCTTTTTGGCGAAGGCGGCCAAGCTCGGATCATCAAGCCCGCTCATGCCTTTCTGCTTGGCCAGCTTGGCAATCAGGCCCCACTGTGACTTGGTGGGACGCCCCGGCCCACTTCCGCCCGGCGCCCTGGTCGCCGGACCGGGCTGATACCCAGCGGCCCGCAGCTCGTCGCCAAGGCGAGATAGCTCAGACTCGCTGCAATTCGTGCAACTCCGCTTGCCGGTGTGCTTTTCCATCCAGGCGCGGCGCGTCTCTTCGTCCATGCCCAGCGCCTGGGCGCCGGCATGAATCAGGGCGATCAGGCGGGCGCGGTTCATGTCAGCCGCCGGATTATGTTCATGGTGGCGGCGTCGATACTGCCGAAGCGGCGCAGGGCGGCCCGGAATATATCGGTCAGGGTGCCCAGGGCGCCCGGCAGGGCGGCGGCCTTGAGGCAGTATTTCACTTCCTTTTCACCATGCACGCCCCAGGCGGCCATGATGAGGAAAACATCATCTTGGCATAGGGCGGGCTGGCCTTTCCTGCCCCGCCCGGGTTCGGCGATTTCGACTCGCCAGGTTTCCACCCGGCGGCGAATCTGAGTGTGCTTCCCGGCGGACAGGCGGCGGTAAACCTCGCCGTTATCGAGCAAGGCTACGCCGAAATATCCGTCATCCGGGAATTCACGCAACAAGTTGAGCAGGTTGATTCCGTTCATGAACTTCGCCTCGCCCAGCTGCTGCCCTTCATCAAAGATGAAGATACCGCCCCGGTCTCGGGTGGCGTCCAGAATGGCCCGCTTCATGCTGTTTTCGTTGTTGGGCTGGTAATTCGTAGCGCCGCACTGTTCCGCCATTTCAAGCAATAGCGCCTTGACGGTTAGCTTGGTTTCGCCCAGGGTGACGAACCAGACGGGGCAGTCGTAGCCTTCCGCCTTCATGGCGCGGGCGATGTATTCGCGGATGGCTGCGCTCTTGCCCAGGCCGGACGCGGCTTCGATCAGGCCCATCCGGCACATATCGCGGAAGGTGGCGATGCCTTCCATGATGGCGCGGGTAACGCTGGTTTCCACCCTGTCCGGCTCGCGCCATTGCGCGGCCACCTGGTCGAGTTGTTCCAGGCGCTTTTCCATGGCTTCGGCGATTTTCTCGGACTGGCTTTTCTCCCCTACCCGCACGCCCCACGGGCTGAAATCTCCGGGGCGAATCAGCCAGGCTTCCGGTGGTCAACATCTACCCCGGTTTCGGCCGCGATTCGAGCCAGGGTGAAGCCCCTGGATTGAACTGCATCTATGACACGGTTTCGGATGGACTCCCAGCGGGCCGGGTCTATGGGCTTAGTGAGGCTGATATTAGTAACCAATAAATCATCGGGGATGTTTGGTGCGGCATTGGATAACATGTCTACTCCTTAGTCTGTTGTGCCAAGCCGGGCGGGTGCGTTGCCGCGCATCCAGTCCGGCAAGTTTTTCTCCCGTTGCCGGCGGGCCATTTCAGCCAAGCGCGCATCCTCGCTTTCGTCGTTTGCGGGTGCGTTGCTGCACATCCAGTCCGGCAAGTTTTTCTCCCCGTTGCCGGCGGGCCATTTCAGCCAAGCGCGCATCCTCGCTTTCGTCGTTTTCAGGCAGGGTTACCGATGGCGCCGGTAGCTTGGCGGGTTGGTTGATGGCGACGAAGGGCGTTGCGGTCGTACCGGCGTCAGCCGCGACCAGGTCCGGCAGGGCGGAAGGCGCGGCGCCCTTGGAAGCCTTGAGAGCCGCCTTGCGGGCCTTGAGATAGGCGCCCTTGGTTTCCATGTGAGCGCCGGTTTTCTCGCCGCCGTCTTCGTTGAATTCAATGCTGCCGATGTTCGCGGCTTCGCAAATGAATTTCTCGCCGTCGTAGACAAGAACCGGCTTGAGCGGGTCGCCGAAGTCGTAATAGACGCTGAATTTCTTGTCCTTGTCGCGTTGCGGCAGGGCCGCGAGAGCTTCGCTCCAGTAACGCGCTTCCCTATAGCCGTCCATCTTGAAATTCAGGCTGTTATCCCGCTTGTCGGGCTTTACCGTGGCAACCCCCATGCGGCATAGGCGCAGGATGGCGGGGTCAACCGGATTGGGGATGTAATCGCGAGAAAGTTCTTCCAACAGGGCAAGCGGGGTCTTGCCGTCCATGCCCTGCCCACGGTGCGGCCTCTCGCTGGCGAAGCGCAACACAACCTGTTTCAGCTTCTCCAGATAGGCGGCGATGGGTACTGCCTTGCGCGCGTCAAACCCTTCCGGTTTTTCTACCGGGTTTCTACCGCAATACGCCCCCTCGAATTCCGGCGTCTTGTCGCAATGGTTGGCAACGTAGTTCCAGAAGGATTCAACGGGCTTATCCTGGCCCCGCCCTGGCTTGGACCATCGCGCAAGGATGCTCGCGCGGGTCATGATGCCGATGGGTTCATCCGGGTTGATCTTGAAGCGGTAGCGGGTGGCCTGGCCGCCGGTCATGTGTTTGTTTGCGTAGGCGCGGCCGTTGTCTATCTTGGCAAATTTCGGTCGCGTTCCGGTCAGTTCAAAAGCGGATGCCAGGAGTTGATAACCAGCTCACCTGATTCGCTCTTGTAAATCCTGAGGGCAAGCGGCATCCGGGTTCGGCACTCCCGCCAGATAACGGCATGGGGGCGGCCTAGGCTGCCATCCGGCCAGGTGCACCAAACATCCATCCGGCGCCCGTCTGATTCCCACATTTCATGCAGGTCAAGCGAGGTGTAATCCCGTTCCACCGGGGGGAAGGTGCGCTCAAGCGCCTTCTCGCCTTCCCTGCCAGCAATGATCTTCCAGTCCGGTTCTTCGTCTATGCGGGCCTGGACGGTCTTATCCTTGGGGATGATCCAGCCCTGCCGCGCGGCCTCTTTCCTGGCATCCGGAAGGATGGCGGACAGGGGCGGCTTGGTCTTGCTCAGGTACTTGCGGAGTATCCAGTCATAAGCTTCCTGGGTGAATTCAGCCCTGCCACGTCCGCCGTGGTAGCTCGGGCCAAGATGGCCTCCCAATACTGGCGGTCACGGCCGTCAACGTCTGTGCGCGCCCGCCAAAGTGTGGTCTTGCTCATGCTGTGGCTTTCGGCAATGGACCGTTCCGCCATCGCCACGGATAGGCCGGACTGGCGAAGTTCCAGGAAGGCCACGACGGCGGCGGCAGCATGTTCGGCCCGGCGCTTGAAGTTGGAATCCTTCCGTTCATAGGCGTCCATCATGGTGCGGTATTCCTCGCGGGATACCGCCACGGGCGCGGCCACTGTGGCCGGCGCTGGGATGGTTTCGGCAAGAAGCTTCCGTTGTGCCTCGCGGCTCAGTGCCTCGGGCGGGATCAGCCAGCCGTCGCCGCCGTTCATACTGGATTTGTAGGCGCCGGGGTACTTTCCGGACTTGCAACGGCGCTTGATGGTGCGCAGGTGTAACGCTTCAAGTTCGGCCGCCTTGTTGGCAGTTATCACCGTTGGGGGCGCCCGACCCTGGTTTCTGCAAAGGTCGGGTGTTATTACCTGATTCAACACGCTCAAACCCTGTAACGGCGAGGGTTCCGGCATGGTCGGGCGTTGTTTCTACAGGCCCACCCATAACGCCCGACCTTTTCGGCGAAAGGTCGGGCGTTTCCTCGGCAAAATGCCCGACCTTGCTAGACGATCTCGCCATGCTTGAGCCCCAGCTTGACAGCGGCTTTATGAGCCTCGCCTATGCGTCCTTTCAGGCGCCCGTTGAGCACGCCATGCACAACGCTGGGGTCTAGCTCGTTGGCGATGGCCCAACCGCGAATGCTGCGCCCTTTATTGATGAAGTCCGCCAGTACATCTTCCCGCTTCCGTAACCCTTCCATCTTGGCCTCCTGTAACATGTCGCATCGCATACGCGAAAAATATCACGAATGGGAACATTAGCACAAACGGGATACTTGCATGGAAGATTTCGGAAAGCGGTTGAAGCAAGAACGGAGCGGCTCGGGCTGAGCCAGACGAAGTTCGCCGAGGCTTGCGGGGTGGGAAAGACGGCGCAGTTCAACTACGAGAGGGGGAGCGTGATCCTTCCTCATCCTACCTAGAATTGGCGCGCGGGCTTGGTGTTGATGTTCACTTCGTCGCTACGGGAACCCGTACCGGCAAGGACTGGGCTTACGCCAGAGCCTATTCGCGGCTCTTGTTCACCATCGAAATGCTTCTCGGCCTTGAGGAAAATATTCTTGAAAAGCGATGCAAGCAACGTGTTGAACTTGATGAACAAGCCAACTGGTTCAACGAGACCCAGGATTCTAACCATCCCGATAATGTGAGTTTCGCCCCCTGGATTGATGGTGTGTCAAAGTGGCTATCTAGCGCCACCAAGCCGGACCGGTGTCTTGATATGGAGTTGTTCGCCCGCGTGCTTTCCAGCATTGAGACACACGCGAGAGAGTCCGGCGCAGACCTGGCGCCAGAGAGGAAGGCTCGGGCCGCCGTGATGCTTTACCGGGCGGCGAAGTCCAGCGGTTCAGTTGATCGACGAATGATTGAGGATGCCGTCAAACTGGCCGCTTCATAGCGCGTCTCAAGGCTCGTTATGTGCCAAATATCCTGCAAAGATCGTTTCTGTTTGGAAAATTGGTTTGAAACATCAATCCGAGGCCATAAAATTTCAAACCTATTGCGGTTTGGATCATTTTTTATCTTGAAGTTTCAAACCTATTTCTTATGGAAATTACGCGCAATGCATTGATATAAATAACATTTAAGGCAGTTTTCCGCGCGTTCCCGATGTTTCAAACCAAACCCTCCCCCAGCTGACACTTGGAAATCAATCTTCCGCCCTCACACTTCGCATAACCACCCGATCACACAATGGAGATACACATGTCTTCCAAACATTCACGTCTGTTAATTCTTGGTTCCGGCCCGGCGGGCTACACGGCGGCAATTTATGCCGCGCGTGCCAATTTGAAGCCCGTCATCATCACAGGACTTCAGCAAGGCGGCCAACTCATGACGACCACCGAGGTCGATAACTGGCCTGCCGATGTTGCCGGAGTTCAAGGGCCGGACTTGATGCAGCGCTTCCAGGGACACGCCGAGCGCTTCAACACCGAAATCATCTTCGATCATATCCATACCGCGAAGCTGACGGAAAAGCCGTTCACTCTGGTGGGCGATGCGGGAACCTACACGTGCGATGCTCTGGTGATCGCCACCGGCGCTTCGGCGATGTACCTGGGGCTGGATTCGGAGCAAGCCTTCATGGGACGGGGCGTATCAGGTTGCGCCACGTGTGACGGCTTCTTCTACAAGAATCAGGAAGTCGCGGTTATTGGCGGCGGTAATACCGCGGTGGAGGAAGCGATCTATCTGGCGAATATCGCCAGCAAGGTGACGCTGGTTCACCGCAGGGAAACATTCAAGGCCGAAAAGATCATGATCGATCACCTCATGGAAAAGGTGAGAGAAGGCAAGGTCATCCTTGAATTGAATAGTGTTCTTGACGAAGTTCTTGGTGACAAGAGTGGCGTCACGGGGATGCGCTTGAAAAACACCCAGGATGGCAGCACCAGGGACATTGCCCTTCAAGGCATTTTCATCGCCATCGGCCATAAGCCCAACACCGATCTGTTTGCCGGTCAACTGGAGATGGACCGAGGCTATCTGGTAACTCAGGGCGGACGCATGGGCAACGCCACGCAGACCAGCATACCCGGGGTGTTTGCCGCGGGCGACGTCCAGGACATGATTTATAAACAGGCAATCACCAGTGCGGCCTCGGGCTGTCAGGCCGCGCTTGATGCCGAGCGCTTTCTTGACAAATAACATCACAAGAAAGCCATAACATCATGAACAAGGACGGGAAAGCGCGTACACCCGTCCTGTCAGATAAAGCGACGACATCCTTTCAGGAGGCGATGGATGAGGTGACGCCACTCAGCCCTCATGGACGTTTTCTTCACCCCGTCCAGCGTCTGCCTCCCCTCCCCTTAAGCTTGTTTCGCGATGAGCGTGAAGTGATCCTTGAGTCGCTTCATGATCCGATTCGTTGGGACGAGGAGACCGAAAACGGCGACGATCCGGCGTATGTTCGACCCGGAATAACCCGCCAGGTGCTGAGACGCTTGCGTCGTGGCGAGTGGCAAAGCCAGGCGGAACTGGATCTGCATGGCCTGACGAAACTGGAGGCCAAGCACGAACTGGCCGAGTTTCTCCATGAATGCAGACGCCGGGGGGTGCGCTGCGTGCGCATCGTTCATGGCAAAGGCCTACGTTCGCCGAATCGGGAACCGGTGCTCAAGCTTCATGTACGCCACTGGTTGACCTTGCGTGACGAAGTCCTGGCGTATGTTCAAGCGCGTGCGGTGGATGGTGGTGGCGGTGCCTTGGTGGTCCTGCTCAAGGGGCGTTAATCTCACGTTTCAAGAATTTCGACAGGGGTATATACCGGAACGAGATCAAATAAGGTCAGCAGATCCTCGTTCCGCATGCGGATGCAGCCATGCGACCTCGGCGTTTGCTGGAATTGGTCGTCCGGTGTGCCGTGAATATAGATATAGCGACGCATGGTGTCCTGATTGCCCAGGCGATTGAAGCCGATTTCCTTGCCGGATAGCCATAATATGCGGCTGAGTATCCAGTCCCGCTCCGGTTCAAGTTCGCCCAGTTCCGGAGAATAGATTTCCCCGGTGGGGCGCCGCCCGATAAAAACAGTGTTGACCGGCAGATCCTGGCCGATCTTGGCGCGGATGATATGCTCGCCTCGGGGGGTGCAGCCACTGCCACACGCCTCCCCTACCCCGCGTTCCGCGGTTGAAACCGGCCAGGTGCCGACCAGCCTCTCGGCATCGTCGAGAAGATCCAGGCGCTGCTCGGCGATATTGATGCGGATTTTCATGCGTTCGCACCCGCCACTGGGCGTACCCGTTTTCGAGCGAAGAATTCCGAAACAATGCCGGCACACTCTGCGGCCAGGATTCCACCAACAATTTCGGCATGATGATTCAGATGCGCCAGACCGAACAGCTCGACCGCGCTGCCGGCTGCACCGGTCTTGGGCTCCGGGGCACCATAGACGACACGGGCAATGCGTGCGTGGAAAATCGCCCCGGCGCACATGACGCAGGGCTCAAGGGTGACGTAGAGACTACACCCCGGCATGCGATAGTTGCCAATCTGCCTGGCCGCATCGCGCAGAGCCATCACTTCCGCGTGCGCGGAGGGATCGTGCGAGGCAATCGGGTGATTGAAGCCTCGACCAATGATCTCGCCTTGTTTGACGACGACGGCACCAACCGGCACCTCGCCAAGTTTTTCCGCTTCGCGCGCCAGTAACAGTGCTTCGCGCATGAACCACTCGTCATCCACGCCGGTACGCTCCCAATCAATACGCCCAGGGAGCGCTGACGGCCCCCACCCAGGACATGGCCGTCAGTTTAACGCGGGTAAGGCGTTTACCAGTTCGTTTCGCGTTCCGCGGTCGAGGAGATCTTGTGGATGGAGAGATCGGCGCCGTTGAATTCTTCCTCGGGATCGAGACGGATGCCGATGGACTTTTTCAGAACGCCATAGACCATAAATCCGCCGGCCAATGCCACCAGAATGCCCAGGAGCGTGCCAATCAGTTGCGCCATGAAACTGACGCCACCGATGCCCCCCAAGGCCTGAGCCCCGAAGATGCCGGCGGCGATGCCGCCCCAGGCCCCGCAGAGACCATGTAGCGGCCAGACACCTAGCACATCGTCGATTTTCCAACGATTTTGGGTGACAGTGAACATCCATACGAACAAGGCGCCGGCGATGCCGCCGGTGACGAGCGCACCGGCAGGGTGCATCAAATCCGAACCGGCGCATACCGCCACCAGACCCGCCAGGGGACCATTATGCAGGAAGCCCGGATCGTTCTTGCCGACCACCAGCGCCGCGAGGATGCCGCCGACCATGGCCATGAGCGAATTCACCGCGACCAGGCCTGATGCGGTTTCAACGGTTTGTGCCGACATGACGTTGAATCCAAACCAGCCTACGGTGAGGATCCAGGCACCGAGCGACAGGAAGGGAATGCTTGACGGCGGATGTGCTGAAATGGCGCCATCCTGGCGATAGCGACCGCGCCGTGCGCCGAGCAACAGCACGGCCGGCAAGGCGACCCAGCCGCCAACGGCATGGACCACGACGGAGCCGGCAAAGTCGTGAAACTTGGCGCCGAACAGGTTGGCCATGGTGTCCTGGAAGCCGAGATTGTTGTTCCACACCAGGCCTTCGAAAAAGGGATAGACGAAGCCGACCAGCAGCGCCGTGGCGGCCAACTGCGGATAGAAGCGCGCCCTTTCGGCAATGCCGCCGGAGACGATGGCCGGGATGGCCGCGGCGAAGGTCAGCAGGAAGAAGAATTTGACCAGATCGTAGCCGTTCTTCTGCGCCAGGACATCGGCGCCGACCATGAAGCTGACGCCGTAGGCGATGCCATAGCCGATGAAAAAGTACATCAACGTCGAGACGGCGAAGTCGCTGAGGATCTTCACCAAGGCGTTCACCTGATTTTTCCTGCGTACCGTACCCAGTTCAAGAAAGGCGAAGCCGGCATGCATGGCCAAAACCATGATGGCTCCCAGCAACAAGAACAAGGTGTCGGCGCCCGATTTAAATGCATCCATAGTGTGCTCCTCATAAACCAATGCATCGGGATAGCAATATCCGTGCCTCTAATTAGTGCATTGATTTCTTTGGAGCGCACAGAACCCGGAAAAAAATCACGCCCCATTGCGGGGCGTTCGGGAGGTGATTGCACCAATACAGTGCTATGACTTGCTTTGCTCCTCGGACTCGATACGGTCGAGTTCGGCATCCAGTTCGTCTTCATTCAAGGGTTTGTAATCATCCTTTTCGGATACACCCTGGCGTCTGACCAGCATCGCCGCGATCAAAACCCCCGCCTCGTAGAGCAACCACAGCGGCAACGCGAGCATGATCTGCGAAATGATGTCCGGCGGTGTGAAAATCGCGCCGATGACAAAGGCGCCGACGATTACGTAAGGGCGGCCTTGCTTGAATTGCTCGACTTCGACGACCCCCATCAAGGCCAGGGCGATCACAACGATGGGCACTTCAAAAGTCACACCGAAGGCCATGAACAGTGTCAGGACGAAGTCCAGGTACTTGTTGATGTCGGTCATCACCGCGACGCCTTCCGGGGCGATGCCGACGACAAAACCGAAGACGATCGGGAAGACCAGAAAGTAGGCGAAGGCCATGCCGCACAGAAAGAGAATGACGCTGGCGGCGACCAGAGGCAGGATGACTTTTTGCTCGTGGCGGTACAGGCCAGGCGCGACGAACGCCCATATCTGATAAAGAATATACGGCATCGCACCGAGAAAGGCGGTCATCATGGCCACCTTGATCGGCACGAAAAAAGGCGTGACGACTTCCGTGGCAATCATCTGTCCCCCTTGCGGCAACTTGCTGAGCAGAGGTTGCGCCAGGACCGAATACAAGTCGTTGGCAAAGGGAAACAGGCAGACGAAGAGCACGATCCAGGCGATGGCGGCGTGCAATAAGCGATCGCGCAGTTCGATCAAGTGAGTAATAAAAGTTTGTTGTGAATCCACGTGTCTAGGCTATGGAATTATGTGTTTTGAACTGGATTAGCCTGTGTTTCGACCGGGCGCACCGCGGCAAGGTCATCGGTGGGGAGTTCGTCTTCAAGGCTGCTGCGGAAAGGCTCGTCTGCCGATGCCTGAGCAGTCTGGCGGGCGGCAGGGTCATCCACGGCCTCGACGTTGTCGTCCTTCGCCTGGGTGGCATCGGCCTGGGCCGGCAAGGCTGCCGGCTCGCCGATCTGCTCGGGTGGAGGAGACTCGTTCTTCTCCGTCTTCACTTTTTCGTATTCCTGCAGGGAAAGCCCGCCATCAGTGACGGCCATGGCCTGCATCACCCGGTCAACCTGTTCGACCTCACGCTTGAGTTCCTGGCCGGTTTCCGCCGCGATCACCTCGTATTTCTGCGCGGTATCCTTCATTTGCTGCTGTAATTTGCGCAGTTCCTCGAGTTGCATATCGCGGTCGATGTCCTGCTTGACCTGGGCGACGTAGCGATTCAGGCGCCCAAGCCAAGTCCCGGCGGTGCGCGCCAATTTGGGCAAACGCTCCGGGCCGATGACGATCAGGGCAACGACGCCGATGACCAGAAGTTCCGAGAAGGCAATATCGAACATGGGTCAGGGGGGCAAGGTTCAAGACGAAAGATTCAAGGTTCAGGATTCAAGATACGTTCATGTACCTTGTAACCTGAATCAGCTTTGCTGTTTTTCCTTGACCTCGCCCTCGATGGTCGTGCCGCTGGTTTCACCCGCGCGCGGCAGTTCGGTCGGCTTGCCCTGCTCTTCCTTCATGGCTTCCTTGAAGCCCTTGACGGCGCCGCCGAGGTCGGAGCCGATGTTTTTCAGTTTCTTGGTGCCGAAGACCAGCATCACCACCACCAGAACAATTAACCAATGCCAAATGCTGAAGCTACCCATCGTTATCTCCTTGCATTGCCGGGTACACACCCGGCGTGTTGTGAATCAATGTACTCGGCGCCGGTTATAAAGGCCGGGGGCCACCGCCGCCGATAATGTGCACGTGCAGGTGAAAGACCTCCTGGCCACCGCCCTTGCCAGTGTTGATGACGGTGCGAAAACCATCGTCGAGACCCTGCTCCTTGGCCAGGTTCGGCGCTAAAAGCAGAATCTTGCCCAGAACGGCCTGATGCTCGGCAGCACACTCCGTTAACGAAGCCACATGCGCCTTGGGAATGATCATGAAGTGCACCGGGGCGACCGGATGGATGTCGTGAAACGCCAGAACGTCGTCATCCTCGTAAATCCTGTTGCAGGGGATATCCCCTGCAACGATCTTGCAAAAGATGCAATCGCTCATGCCTGCTCCTTGCGCGCGGCCTTCTCGGCCAATCCGGACAAACCCTCGCGGCGCGCGAGCTCGTTGAGAATTTCATCCGGGCGTATGCCTTGGTGGGCCAGTAAGACCAGACTATGAAACCACAGATCGGCAGTTTCGTAGACGATTTTTTCCCGCACGCCATCCTTGGCCGCCATGATGGTCTCGGCAGCCTCCTCGGCGACTTTTTTGAGGATGGCATCCAAACCCTTGTGATACAGCTTGGCGACATACGACGACTGTGGATCCGCTTGTTTCCTGGCCTCCAGCGTCTCGGCCAGACGACTTAGGATATCGCTGCCCTGGGTCATTTCCGGTAAATCTCGTGTGGATCCTTGAGCACTGGGTCAACCGCCTTCCATTCGCCATTTTCCAGGCACTGGAAAAAACAACTGCGCCGACCGGTATGACAGGCAATACCGCCAGTCTGTTCAATCTTCAGCAGAACCACGTCTTCGTCGCAGTCGAGCCGAATTTCTTTAACCTTCTGCGTATGCCCGGACTCTTCCCCTTTGTGCCAGAGTTTCTTCCGGGAACGTGACCAGTACACCGCCTCGCTGAGTTCGACGGTGCGCTTCAAGGCTTCGCGATTCATCCAGGCGACCATGAGAATGTCGCCGCTGGAGGCATCCTGAGCGATGGCCGGCACCAAGCCATCCGCAGACCAATTTACCTTATTGAGCCAAGCCTCGGAATTCATCACAAACGTACCTCGATCCCCTGCGCCGCCATGACCTGCTTCGCCTGAGCGACAGTGTATTCGCCAAAGTGAAAGATGCTGGCCGCCAGAACGGCATCGGCGCCGCCCGTCTTGACGCCGTCGACCAGATGCTGGAGGTTGCCGACTCCACCGCTGGCAATGACCGGGATATTCACGGCATCGGCGATGGCGCGGGTCAGGTTCAGGTCGAAACCGATCTTGGCGCCGTCCCGGTCCATGCTGGTCAACAAAATCTCACCCGCGCCGAGGCCTTCCATCTTGCGTGCCCACTCGACGGCATCCAGACCGGTGGGTTTGCGGCCGCCGTGGGTGAACACCTCCCACTTCGGCTGGGCGCCCCAGACCACCTGCTTGGCATCGATGGCGACGACGACGCACTGTGAGCCGAAGCGGTCGGAGGCGTCCTTGACCAGTTGCGGGTTGAACACCGCGGAGGTATTGATCGACACCTTGTCGGCGCCGGCATGCAGCAGGCGACGGACATCCTCGGGGACGCGCACGCCGCCGCCGACGGTCAGCGGAATGAACACCTGGGCGGCGACCTCTTCGATGATGTGCAGGATCAGGTCGCGGTTGTCCGAACTGGCGGTGATGTCCAGAAACGTCAGCTCATCGGCGCCCTGCTCGTCATAGCGCCGGGCGATTTCCACCGGGTCGCCGGCATCGCGCAGGTGGATGAACTGCACGCCCTTGACGACGCGCCCGGCGGTGACGTCCAGACACGGAATGATGCGCTTGGCGGGACTCATCGGCTCAGCTCGTCGGCGAGCCGCTGCGCCTCGGTGAAGTCCAGGGTACCTTCGTAGATGGCCCGGCCGGTGATCGCGCCCATGATGCCCTCGTCGGCGACGGCGCACAGGGCGCGCACATCGTCCAGGTTGGTGATGCCGCCGCTGGCGATCACCGGAATATGCAGGGACTGGGCAAGCTTTACCGTAGCCTCGATATTCACCCCGGAGAGCATGCCGTCGCGGCCGATGTCGGTATAGATGATGCCCTCGACGCCGTAATCCTGAAAACGCTTGGCCAGGTCGACGACCTCGTGGTGCGTCACCTTGGACCAACCTTCGACGGCGACCATGCCCTCCTTGGCGTCCAGGCCGACGATGACATGGCCGGGAAAAGCATTGCAGGCATCGTGCAAGAAGCCTGGATTCTTCACGGCGGCACTGCCGATGATGACGTAAGTCACGCCGTCGTCGAGGTAACGCTCGATGGTGTCCAGGTCGCGGATGCCACCGCCAAGCTGGATGGGAATCTCGTCGCCGACCGCGCTGGCGATGGCCTTGATGGCGGCTTCGTTGACGGGCTTGCCGGCGAAGGCGCCGTTCAGATCGACCAGATGCAGACGTCGGGCGCCGTTGGCGATCCATTTTTCCGCCATTTCCGACGGCGCCGAGGAAAATACCGTGGCGCTATCCATCTCGCCCTGACGCAGGCGCACGCATTGACCGTCCTTCAGATCGATCGCCGGGATGATGAGCATGACGTTTCTTCCTGTCTTTCCTGTGGGTTAGCCGGGGTTGCCGTCCCAGCCGACAAAGTTGGCCAGCAGACGCAGGCCCGCAGCCTGGCTTTTCTCCGGGTGAAACTGTACCGCGAAGAGCCTGTCGCGCGCCACGGCGCAGGCGAATTCCTCGGGATAGGCCGACACGCCGGCGACCAAGGCGTCGTCGGCGGGTTCGACGTAATAGCTGTGCACGAAATAGAACCGGCTCTGATCGGCAATGCCGGCCCACAGCGGATGGGCGCGGGCCTGGCGGACGGTGTTCCAGCCCATGTGCGGCACCTTCAGGCGCGCACCGTCGGCATCCTTCAAACCGGTGGCGAAGCGCCTGACCCGGCCCGGCAGGATGCCCAGGCCGTGACTGTCGCCCTCCTCGTTCGGCCCGAACAAGGCTTGCAGACCCAGACAGATGCCGAGCATCGGCTTGGTTTCGGCCACTTCCTTGAGCAGATCGACCAGACCGCGGCTTTCCAGGGCGCGGATGCAATCCGGCATGGCGCCGACGCCCGGGAAGATCACCCGGTCGGCGGCGCGAATCGCGCTGGCTTCCGAGGTCACCTCGATGCGCGCCTCGGGGGCGACGTGCTCCAGCGCCTTGGCGACCGAGTGCAGGTTACCCATGTCGTAATCGACGATGGCGATACGCTGCATTTACAACGCCCCCTTGGTGCTGGGCAGGATGTCGCCCAGGCGCGGGTCGACCTCAAGCGCCATGCGCAAGGCACGGCCGAAGGCCTTGAACACGGTTTCCGCCTGATGGTGGGCGTTGACGCCGCGCAGACAGTCGATATGCAGGGTCACGGCGGCGTGATTGACGAAACCCTGGAAAAACTCGCGGAACAGATCGACATCGAAATCTCCGATACGGCCCCGGGTGAACTCGACGTGATAGTCCATGCCAGGCCGACCGGACAGGTCGACGACGACGCGCGACAGGGCCTCGTCCAGCGGCACATAGGCATGGCCGTAACGGCGGATGCCCTTCTTGTCGCCTAGGGCCTTGGCAAAGGCCTGGCCGAGACTGATGCCGATATCTTCGACGGTGTGGTGATCGTCGATATGCCGGTCGCCCTCGGCCTTGATGGCGAGATCGATCAAGCCATGCCGGGCGACCTGGTCGAGCATGTGGTCGAGGAAAGGCACACCGGTATCGAAACTGGCCTGGCCAGTGCCGTCCAGATTCAGGCTGACGGTGATACGGGTTTCGAGGGTGTTACGCGAGACGTCGGATTTACGCATGATGAGTGGCTGTGTGGACAGGCTGTCGCGACGGCCATGATACCATCCGACGTCTGACTTTGTTCCCACCCATCACCCGAAATTTACCGCCATGAGCCGCTACTGGAGCGAAGTAGTCCACACGCTGACCCCCTATGTCCCGGGCGAGCAGCCCAAAATCGCCGACCTCACCAAGCTCAACACCAACGAAAACCCGTACGGCCCGTCGCCGCTGGCGCTCGCCGCCATCCAGGCCGAAGTCTCGGACAACCTCAAGCTCTATCCCGACCCGAACGCCGAGCGCCTGAAACAGGCCATCGCCGACTACCACGGCGTCAGCACGCCCCAGGTCTTCGTCGGCAACGGCTCGGACGAAGTCCTGGCACATGTCTTCCTGGCGCTGCTCAAGCACGACCGCCCTATCCTCTTCCCGGACATCACCTACAGCTTTTATCCGGTCTATTGCGGCCTGTACGGCATCGCCCACGAAACCATCGCCCTCAGCGACGCCTTCGAGATTCGCACCGAGGACTACCGGCGCCCGAACGGCGGCATCATCTTCCCCAACCCGAACGCGCCCACTGGCCGCCTGCTGCCGCTGCAAAGCATTGAAGCCCTGCTCAACGAGCATCCGGACTCGGTGGTGGTCGTCGATGAGGCCTACATCGACTTTGGCGGCGACAGCGCCGTCCCCCTGGTGGCGCGCTACCCGAACCTGCTGGTGGTGCAGACGCTCTCGAAATCGAGATCGCTCGCCGGCCTGCGCGTCGGCTTCGCCATCGGCCACCCGGACCTGATCCAGGCCCTGACCCGCGTCAAGGACAGCTTCAACTCCTACCCGCTCGACCGCATGGCCATCGCCGGCGCCACCGCCGCCATGGCCGACCGCGAACATTTCGAGCGCACCCGCCAGGCGGTCATCCGCAGCCGCGACGAACTCAGCGCCGCCATGACGCAGCATGGCTTCGAGGTCATCCCCTCCACCGCCAACTTCATCTTCGCCCGCCATCCGCAACATGACGCCGCTGCGCTACAGAAGCAGCTGCGCGAGCGGCGCATCATCGTCCGGCACTTCGCCCTGCCACGCATCGATCAATATTTGCGCATCACCGTCGGGACGGACGCGCAATGCGGGTTGCTGGTCGAGGCGCTTAGGGAGATTCTGGGGGATTGAGTTGGTAGTTAGCTTCCGGGTGTGCTCTTGCTAGGGTATTTGTTTGGCGCATTACAACACCAATAATTAGGGCTGGGTATGGTGAGCACCTTGCCGTTCACCCAGACGATAGCCGATGATCCTTTCTCGGCCGAAGCGGACTTTGATCCTGCCTGTTGGCACACCAATTTTAAGGACAGGTCAACTGAAAATAACTTGGAGGCATAGTTTGTCCTTAACAAGTCAAATAAGAGATGGTAATAGCCCCGTTCGTCAGTTCTTTAAGAAATTTGAGAATAATGAGGGGCGCAGGGAATGCCTAAAGCTACTTCAAAGCTCAATACCGCCAAGACCGCCACAGCTTGTTAACGCACCAGCAGTTGTTTATGCCTTTGTAGGAACAGCATCCGATTACCTGATTAGGTATTCCGCAGGAGGGAACAGCCTGGTTTTCGATAATACGATTGCACACCAAGCACTAGAAGTCGAATTCTGTGATAAGAGATGCTTGAATGACTTATTCGCTATAGGGCAAAGAAATCTTGATGGTAGAGTGGCGACGGATGCTAACGCGGTCTATTCAGCTACAGCACTTGCCACTCTGGATAATGTGTACCGCACCAGTGGTCGGCTTCCTGAATTGTTCAGCTCACTGAATGTTCGATACAGATATAAACAACTTAAAGAACATGGGCTGGGCGATCTCCAAGATAGAGCTATTAAGGCTATACACAAACCATTGTGGCTTGAAGCAAAATTACAACGGATGCTGTTTACCCATAGAAAGCAGCGTAAGTTGGTTCAATCAATACAACATCGGTTGATTCAGCCGAAACCCACGCCTCGCGTCGCGCTTAATAAGAAACAAATGGAAGTGCTTGGCTTGGAGATTGCGTCAGGTTCGGCAGTCAGATTTCTGGTTGATGCTGAACTGGTTCTGAAAAGGATAGGCAACAAGGTTGAGGACTGCCCTACGGAATCGCTCTTTCAGACCTATTACAAAACATTGGGTGGAGATTCGTATACGCAGGATGTGTCAAATATTGTCGCAACGTTCCTGCGTGCAGTCAAAGACCCGGACAGCGAGTTATATAATGCACGGCTTGTCGTCCCAAACCGAGCTTTGGCAAACTCATGGCTGGTCGGGGGGGCTGATTTTGATTTCGTTGTTGAGTGCAAAGGACGCATGATCCTAACAGACATCAAGACCACGAAGCGACCTTTGGTGACTGAGCATATTCGCCAACTTATAGGGTATGCCCTCCTATACGATGAAACAAAAGATGACTTTACATTTTCAGATGTTGGCATCTATCACTCACGCTCTGGGTCCATTCGATCCCTACCGCTAGATTCAGTTATTCGCAAATATCTTCCCAGCTTCAAGTCAATAAGCCAAGCGAGAGAACAATTTATCAGTGAGATCGCAACAGCCGAATAAGTTTGTTGACCACTTCTCTATGAGATCAATTATGAGAGGAAATCAGATGCCTGTTAAAAAAAGACGACGCCTCAGTGAAAGGTCGGCATGAGTCAGAATGTATTTGTCAGATCAGTTATGAGGTTTTCTATGACTTAAGGCAGGAAGATAAGGAGATAGAGCTACTTTGCAGTTTCTCTTCCACTTTCAGTGATTTCGGCCTCGTGTTTAAATATGTTGAGGTTGGAAACATCTGCGTAATCAAAACAGACGTAGACATAGGTCTGGCCGAAGATATCCGTGAAATGGTTGGTTCTTGGTTCGGGCACAGGGTCGATATCGTATCCTATGAAGTCAAGCCACTTTCTTGCTCGTATATCAAGGTGCGCGACACACTAGGCGCCCATAACTTGGAAAGGCAGGTTCTACTCCTCATCCCGCCGTCTGTGCATTGACGACGTAATGAGCCTAGTTCTGAGGTGTGGGAGGACTGAGTAATAGGTTGGGTATTGATATAGGCTCGATAGGAGTAGAGTACAAGCATCAATATGTCATGTCTTGATACGCAGCCAAATTGGTAGATCGCCACCGAGTCACCTGTTCCAACAGTTGATTCCGGAGATACAAAAAAGGCCAGGAATTCCTGACCTTTTCACTGTTGGCAACCCGCCCAAAATCCTGAAACTCAGTTCTCCATCCGATATTCCGCCGAGCGGCCATGCGCTTGCAGACCTTCGCCGTAGGCCAGGGCAGTGGCGATGTCACCGAGGGTCTTGGCGCCGGCGGGTGAGACGTGGATCAGGCTGGAGCGTTTCTGGAAGTCGTAGACGCCGAGCGGAGAGGAGAAACGTGCTGTGCGCGAGGTGGGCAGGACGTGGTTCGGGCCGGCGCAGTAGTCGCCGAGGGCTTCGCAGGTCATGCGGCCCATGAAGATGGCGCCGGCGTGGCGGATCTTAGGCAGCATGGCATCGGGGTCGGCGACCGAGAGTTCCAGGTGCTCCGGGGCGATGAGGTTGGCGATCTCGGCGGCTTCGTCGAGGTCGCGGCATTTCACCAGCCCGCCGCGCCCGGTGATGGATGCCATGATGACGTCCTGGCGCGGCATGGTCGGCAGCAGCCGGTCTATGCTGGCCTGGACGGCGTCGAGGAAGGCAGCATCGGGGGAGATCAGGATGGATTGCGCCAGTTCGTCGTGCTCGGCCTGCGAGAACAGGTCCATGGCGATCCAGTCGGGGTTGGTCTGGCCGTCGCAGATCACCAGGATTTCCGAGGGGCCGGCGATCATGTCGACGCCGACGATGCCGAAGACGCGCCGCTTGGCTTCGGCGACGTAGGCGTTGCCGGGTCCGACGATCTTGTCGACCTGGGGCACGGTCTGGGTGCCGTAGGCCAGGGCGCCGACGGCCTGGGCACCACCGATGGTGAAGACGCGGTCGACGCCGGCGACCAGCGCCGAGGCCAGCACCATGTCGTTGAGGATGCCATCCGGCGTCGGTACCACCATGATCAGTTCCTTGACGCCGGCGACCTTGGCGGGGATGGCGTTCATCAGCACCGAGGACGGATACGCGGCCTTGCCGCCCGGAACGTACAGGCCGACTCGATCCAGCGGCGTGACTTGCTGGCCGAGCACCGTGCCATCGGCTTCGGTGTAGGTCCAGGAGTGCTGCATCTGGCGCTCGTGATAAATCCGTACCCGCTCGGCGGCGGCGCGGATGGCCTTTTCCAGACGTAGCGGCAGCGCGCCGAGGGCTTGTTCAAGCCGGCTGACCGGCAATTCCAGCGCGCTCATGTCGTCGACCTTGAGTCGGTCGAAACGCGCTGTGTACTCGAGCACCGCGGCATCGCCGCGCTTCCGAACCGCACCGAGGATTTCGCCCACGGCGTCGGAGATGCGCGCATCCGTCTCGGATGAAAAACTTAGCAGCGCGTCAAGGGCGGAGCGGAAGTCCGGCTGAGTAGAATCGAGTCGGGTCATGGGGATCTTTGACATGATCGGCATGTGTTGGCGAAATGGGATTGGATTATACCTGTTGCGGCAATAGCGGGTCTGAAACTCAGCGCATGTTCAGCTCGTTCCAGTGGCATATCGGAAGGATTTGGCATCCAGTCCGAGTTTGCGCATTTTCGAGCGTAGCGTATGAGGGTTGATGCCAAGTTTCCGGGCCGCGCCATGTGGCCCTTCAACGCGCCCCAGGGATTGCTCGAGCGCAGCCCGGATTTGCTGGCGAACAATCTCTTCGAGCGTTGTGCCGATGGCCTCGGACGGACTGGCAGCCGGGCGTGCATGGCCAGGTTGAGGCACGCCAAGGGCGCGCTGAATCTCGAGTCGCCGTCCATCGCCGAGGATCGCGGCGCGCTCGATCACGGATGCCAGTTCGCGCACGTTGCCAGGCCAGGGATACGCCACGAGCATGGCCAGGTCGTCGGCGTCGGGCATGCGCGGCGGCAGACCGAGACGTTCAGCGGCACGCAGAGAGAAATGCGCGGCCAGGGCGGGGATGTCGAGCAAGCGTTCGCTCAAGGGCGGCAGCGGGATCGGGAACACGGCGATACGAAACCAGAGATCTTCGCGGAAATGACCCTCGCGCACGGCGCGATGCAGATCACGGTTGGTTGCCGCGACCAGGCGTACATCGACGTTCAGGACCCGCTCGCCGCCGACGCGGGTGAAACTGCCGTCCTGTAGAACGCGCAACAGGCGCACCTGGGCCGCCGGAGTGAGTTCGCCGATCTCGTCCAGAAAGAGCGTGCCGCCATCCGCACGTTCAAACCAGCCTCTGCGAGTCGCCAGAGCGCCGGTAAAGCTACCGCGTTCATGCCCGAATAGTTCCGAGTCGATCAATTCGTGCGGGATCGCGCCGCAATTGACCCGAAGGAATGGGGCCTTATGGCGCGGTGACTGACTGTGCACGGCGCGTGCCACGACTTCCTTCCCCGTGCCGGTTTCGCCGAGTATCAATACCGGGGAGTCGGTACGCGCCACTTGTCGCACGGCGGCCATGGTTTCACGCAGCCCGGCTTCGGCTCCGACGATCGTGTCACTCAGCCCGGTGCGTTTCTGGCGCAATGCGTGCCGCTCTTCGATAACTTGAAATATCAGCTTGCGTGCTTCCGGCCCAAGCTGCTTGCCTAGTGCCGCCAGGAAGTCATCCAGACCGGTGTCACTGTCGACGGCGACCGATGCAAGCGCTTCCACATGTGATAGTTCTAGCATTTTCTGTGCTAATTCATAAATAACTATTTTATTTAACGGTTTTTTGATGATGAATGTCCATAGTAGACCACGGTGATACGAATGCCAGAAGCATGACACCCGCTGACCGTGGCGCGGTAGCCCGTCTCCCGGAAATCCCCGGCGGCTGGCATGACCTATGCGCACATACGGCACCTGTACCGTGAGGAGCCCTGCATGCCGAAGTCAACCACCCTGGTCTTTGATGTACCGTACAGCCGCCGCCTGCGACTTTGGGTCACCGTGGTGCTGCTCATTGTCGTCATGTTGAACATCCTGCACTTCATGCCGGGGTGGAAAGTGCCGGCAAGTGAGACCCTCGGTTTGCCGGTCTTTACGGTGTTGGCCATTTTTCTGGCGGCCTTGGCTTGCGAATACATGGATTCGAGCATGGGCATGGGATATGGCACGACACTGACACCCTTGTTGATGCTGAGTGGATTCGAGCCGCTACAGATCGTCCCGGCGGTTCTGCTCAGCGAGTTGATGACCGGGATATCAGCGGGTCTGCTGCATCAACGCGATGGCAATGTGGACTTCCTGCGTGACATACGCGCACGCAACACAGCCCTGCTTCCGGGCAGCTTGAGCGGGGTCGGCGCGCTCTCGGCGGTCTGGCTGGCGGTCACGATATCCAAATTCTGGCTCGGCATCGGCATATCTTTAATCATTCTGTCCATGGGGGTCATCATCCTGCTCACGCGCAATCGCCAGATCCCCTACCGGGCAGGCAGCATTGCCACGGTGGGGGCTGTAGCCGCGTTCAACAAAGGATTGTCGGGGGGCGGTTATGGGCCATTGGTGACGGCCGGCCAGATCGTTTCCGGCTTGCCTGCCAAGCATGCCGTGGCTGTGACTTCGGTGGCGGAATCGCTTACCTGCCTGATCGGCGTCCTCGGCTATCTGGCGCTGGGCAAGAGCATCGCTTGGGAACTGGCCCTACCGCTGTCGTTCGGTGCCCTGCTCTCCGTGCCCATGGCCACCTTGACCGTGCGGCGCGCTTCCGAGGCCCGATTGCGTGGAGCTGTCGGTGTCGTCACGCTGATCCTGGGCGGTATCGCCCTCCTGAAATTACTTTGAAATCCAACGCGCAACCTGGAGCCCTGCCATGACCGAAATCCGCGCCACCAACATCACCTGGCACGAAGGCCCTGTCAAACGCGAAAACCGGGAAAGTCTGCTCGGGCAGCGCGGCGCGACGATATGGTTCACCGGATTGAGCGGCTCGGGTAAAAGCACCATCGCCTTCACGCTCGAACATGCCTTGATCGAACAAGGCCGCCTTGCCTACGTGCTGGATGGCGATAACGTGCGCCATGGCCTCAACAAAAACCTTGGGTTCAGTGCTCCGGACCGTGCTGAAAACATCCGCCGCATCGGCGAGGTCGCAAAGTTATTCGCTGATGCCGGAACGATCGCCATCGCCAGCTTCATCAGCCCGTATCGCCAGGACCGCGGCCGGGTTCGCGAGATGCACCAGCAAGCCGGGCTGCCCTTCATCGAGATCTACGTCGACGTGCCCATTGATGTCTGCGAGTCACGCGATCCGAAAGGTCTGTACATGAAAGCCCGCTGCGCACTGGCGGCTGGCAAGGGCATGGGGTTTACCGGTGTGGACGATCCGTATGAAGCGCCGAACGCACCAGACCTTGTCGTGGCGAACGACAGGGTCACGCCTCAGGAGGCCGCCATTCAAATAATGGCCTATTTGCAAACAAGGCTCGTCTGAGAAGGCCTCAACTGCTCAGGGCCGCGCCCTTGAAGGCCTCGATGATGGGTTGCATCATGTCGTGTTTCAGCTTCAACGACGCTTGGTTGACGACCAGGCGCGAGCTGATTTCGCAGATCGTCTCGACGGCGACCAGATTGTTGGCCTTCAGCGTGCTGCCGGTCGAGACGAGGTCGACGATGATGTCCGACAGCCCGACCAGGGGCGCCAGTTCCATCGAGCCATAGAGCTTGATCAGATCGATGTGCACGCCCTTGGCGGCGAAGTGCAGGCGCGCCGTCTTGGTGTATTTGGTGGCGACGCGCAGCCGCGAGCCCCGGCGTACCGCCGCCTCGTAATCGAAGCCGACCGGGGTCGCCACCATCATCCTGCACTTGGCGATGTTCAGGTCGATGGGCTGGTACAGGCCATCGCCGCCGTGCTCCATGAGCACGTCCTTGCCGGCGACACCCATGTCGGCGGCGCCGTGCTGGACATAGGTCGGCACATCGGTGGCGCGGATGATGATGAGGCGCACGTCGTCGCGATTGGTGCCGATGATCAGCTTGCGCGACGATTCCGGGTTTTCGTTCGGAACGATGCCGGCGGCGGCGAGCAGCGGCAGGGTTTCCTCGAAAATGCGTCCCTTTGAGAGGGCCAGAGTGATCATGCCTGTTCCCTCCGGATGCGTGCGCCGAGGCGGGTCATTTTGGCTTCGATGTGCTCGTAGCCCCGATCCAGGTGGTAGATGCGCTCGATATGCGTCTCGCCCTCGGCGACCAGACCGGCGATGACCAGGCTGGCCGAGGCGCGCAGGTCGGTGGCCATGACCGTGGCGCCCTGCAAGCGGGCGACGCCCTTGACGAAGGCGGTATTGCCGTCGATCTTGATGTCGGCGCCCAGACGGATCAGTTCGACGGCATGCATGAAGCGGTTCTCGAAAATGGTCTCGCGCATCACCGCCGTGCCCTCGGCGACGCAGTTGATGGCCATGAACTGGGCCTGCATGTCGGTCGGGAACGCCGGGTATGGCGAGGTGCGGATCGACACCGCCTGCAAGCGTTTCGGAGCGATCAGGCGGATGGCTTCGTGGTTGGGGGTTTTTTCGCCGACGATGTCGCAGCCGGCGTCCATCAGTTTGTCGACGACGGCATCGAGATAGCCGGTCGAGGTGCCGATCAGGCGCACGTCGCCGCCGGTGGCCGCCGCCGCGCACAGGAAGGTGCCGGTCTCGATGCGGTCGGGCATGATGCGATGCTCGGCGCCGTGCAGGCGCTCGACACCGCGAATGCGGATGACATCGGTGCCGGCGCCGCTGATCTGGGCGCCCATGGCCACCAGACACTGCGCCAGGTCGACGACTTCCGGCTCGCGCGCGGCGTTTTCGATGATGGTCTCGCCATTCGCCAGGCAGGCGGCCATCATCAGATTTTCAGTGCCGGTCACGGTGACCATGTCGGTGAACAGGCGCGCGCCTTTCAGGCGTGCCGTTCGGGCATTGACGTAACCGTGATCGACGCCGATCTCGGCGCCCATGGCCTGCAAGCCCTTGATGTGCTGATCGACCGGCCGGGCGCCGATGGCGCAACCGCCGGGCAGCGACACTTTGGCCTCGCCGCAGCGGGCGACCAGCGGGCCGAGCACCAGGATCGAGGCGCGCATGGTCTTGACCATTTCATAGGGCGCCACCGGATTATTCAGGCCCGAAGCGTCCAGGCTGACACGATGGCCTTCGCGCTCGACCTTGACGCCCATCTGCGCCAGCAGCTTCAGCATGGTGCCGATGTCGTTGAGTTCCGGGACATTGGTCAGGACCAGGGACTCGGCGCTGAGCAGCGCGGCGCAAAGAATCGGCAGCGCGGCGTTCTTGGCGCCGGAGATGGCGACCTCGCCTTCGAGGCGCGTACCGCCCTCGATGACCAGCTTATCCACGTTGCGCCTCCCATTCCTCGGGGCTCAGGGTGCGCATCGACAAGGCGTGGATCTGCGCGTCCATCTTGTCGCCGAGCACCTTGTAGACCAGTTGGTGCTGCGCAATGCGCATCTTGCCGGCGAATTCGGGGCTGACGATGATGGCCTCGAAATGCTGGCCGTCGCCTTCGACGTGGATGTAATCACAAGGCAAACCGGCCTTGATCCAGTTTTCAATCTCTTGGGGGGTGGTCATGAGTGGCTTTGAGGGTGCAATTCAGGTGCGGAGTTTATAGCCGCTCCGCAGCAACTGCAAAGAAAGCAGGCAGATGAGCAGCGTGCAGGGCAGGATCACCGCGAGTGAGTGCCATGGACTGACATCGGAAATGCCGTGAAAGCCGTAGCGGAAACCGTCGATCATGTAGAACACGGGATTCAGGTGCGACACGGACTGCCAGAACGGCGACAGCGAGTGGATCGAATAGAACACGCCCGACAGGAAGGTCAGCGGCAGGATGACGAAGTTCTGCACGCCGGCCAAGTGGTCGAACTTGTCGGCCCAGATGCCGGCGACGATGCCGATGGCTCCGAAGGCGGCACTGGCCAGGATGGCAAAGACCAAGGCCCAGATCGGGTGGGCCAGGCCGGGGTCGATGAACACCATGCCGACCAGCCAGACACCCACGCCGACGACGAGGCCGCGCACGATCGCGGCGATGAGATAGGCGCCGAAAAACTCCAGTTCGCTCAGCGGCGGCAAGAGCACAAAGACGATGTTGCCGGTGATCTTCGACTGGATCAGGCTCGACGAACTGTTGGCGAAGGCATTCTGCAGCGCCGACATCATCACCAGGCCGGGGATCAGGAAGGCGGTGTAGCCGATACCCGGGTAAACCTGGACATGCGCCTCCAGAACATGCGAGAAAATCAGCAGATAGAGCAGCGCATTCAGCACCGGGGCCATCACCGTCTGGAAAGCGACCTTCCAGAAGCGCAGGATCTCCTTGCGCAGCAACATGGGAAAACCGCTCATGCGTCGGACTCCTGCCCCATGATGCGGATGAAGACCTCTTCCAGATCGATCTGGCGCAGATTCATGCCGACCACAGCGACTCCCGACGTGCGCAGTGTCGTCAGGATGCCTTCAAGGTCGGCATAGTCCAACAGGCGCAATACGTGCAGGCTGCCCTCCTGTTTGACGAGGCGCGGCAAGAGGATAGCCGGCAGCTGGTCGGCAGGCGCGAGGGTGATCTCCAGGCGACGTTCGTCACCGGAATGCAGCAGATTGGCGGTGTGGTCGAGAGCTACCACCCTGCCCGCCTTGAGCATGGCCACCCGATTGCACAGCGCCTCGGCCTCTTCAAGATAGTGCGTAGTCAGCAGGATGGTGTGGCCCTGCCGATTCAGGCGCCGGATGAAGGCCCAGAGCGTCTGGCGCAATTCGACGTCGACGCCGGCAGTCGGCTCGTCCAGGACGATCACCGGCGGCTTGTGCACCAGCGCCTGCGCCACCAGGACACGCCGCTTCATGCCGCCGGACAGCAGGCGCGTGTTGGTATTGGCCTTGTCGGTGAGTGCCAGGTTATCGAGTATCTCGTCGATCCAGGCATCGTTGTCGCGCAGACCAAAATAACCCGATTGAAAGCGCAGCATTTCGCGCACGCTGAAAAACGGGTCGAAGATCAACTCCTGCGGAACCACGCCTAGATTGCGCCGTGCATGACGGGACTTGTGCAAGACATCGTAGCCCATGATTTCCGCGCTGCCGGCGCTGGCGCGAGTCAGCCCCGCGAGAATACTGATCAATGTCGTCTTGCCCGCGCCGTTCGGGCCGAGCAAGGCGAAGAACTCGCCCTCGGCGATCTCCAGATCGATGCCTTGCAGGGCGTGTACCGAGGCGTAGCGTTTTTCCAGGCCGCGTATGCTGACAGCGGCGGTCATGAAGGAATCAGTTCACCTACGCCGTAGAGATCGATCAGGCTGAGGATGTTGGCCGGCGGATTGCGCAGCACGACCTGACGATTGCTGTTCAAGGCATCCCGGCGCCAGGCAAGCAGAACACTCAAGGCTGAGGAGTCGACCTGGGTAATGCCGGCGAGATCGATGACGTCGCACCCGGAGGCCAAGGCCGTCTCGCCATCGAGCCGGACGCGCACCGCTTCGGCTAGCGTGATCGGGCCTTCCGGATAGGCGACGCCATCTTGTACGCGCATGCTCAGGACTTCGCTTCGGGGGCCTGATTCTTCTGGTTTCGCTTCGCCAGTGTCTGGATCAAGCCGTCGATGCCGCCACGCTTGACCTCCGAGGCAAACGAACGACGATACACCGTCACCAAGCTGACGTTGTCGACGAGGACATCGTATACCTTCCATTCCTTGCCTTGCTTTTCCATGCGGTAGTCGATAGGGATGGCTGGCGCACCGGGCTTGCTCACCTCGGAATTGACCGTGACGTCGGTCTCGCCCGGCTTCATGCGCAACGGCTTGTAGTCGATCTTGTAGTCCGCGACGCTTGAGATCGAGGCGGCATACGTCCTGACCAGGAGTGCCTGGAACTGCTCGACCAGAGCGCTCTGCTGAGCCGCTGTCGCCTGGTTCCAACTGGTCGCCACCGCCAGCCTGGTCATCTGCACGAAATCGAAATTCGGCAGGATCTTCGCCTGCACCAGATCGTAGACCTTCTTGTTGTTGCCTTTCTTCAGGTCCCTGTCGGCGGAAACGATACGGATCACTTCGTTGGTCGTATTTCGTGCCAGAACGTCGGGCTCGGTCTCGGCACGCACCCCGAACGAAGCGGTCAGGAGAAGTGCGGCAGTAATAATGTGTAATATTTTCAACATGGTATTTCCAGTTCAAGCATGATTGCTTCGGTTAAGACTTTGGCTTTCCCGCACAGTTTCGTCAAGGCACGTTTCTACTGCCCGGCCTGGGTCATAGTGCGCTGGCACATCATTGCGCCGGTTCCGCGGCCGCCTCCCCTTCCGACTTGCTGTACAGGAACTGGCCGATCAGATTCTCCAGTACGACCGCGCCCTGGGTGATCTTGAGTTTGTCGCCCGCCGCCAGCATTTTTTCGTCGGCACCCGCGTCCAGGGAAATATATTGTTCGCCGAGCAGACCTGAAGTCATGATCGAGGCGTTGGTGTCCTGGGGAAAACGCTACTGGCTGGACAGAGAAAGGATGGCTTCGGCCTGGTAGCTATCATTGTCGAAGCGTATCTCGGTAACACGCCCCACCAGCACACCGGCGCTCTTGACCGGCGCCTTGGCTTTCAGGCCACCGATGTTATCGAAATTGGCATGAGTGGTATAGACGCTGCCAGCTTCAAAGCCGCCGATGTTGCCGACCTTCAAGGCCAGGAACAGCAGCGCGGCAATACCCATCGCGACAAAGACGCCCACCCAGAGATCAATCGTTGTTCGTTCCATTGCTATACCCCTCGAAACATGAAGGCGGTTAAGACAAAATCAAGCATCAGTATCGCCAGGCTGGAAGTGACCACGGTCCGGGTCGTGGCACGCGACACGCCCTCCGCCGTCGGAGGCGCATCATAGCCCTCGAACAGGGCAATCACGGTGACGGCGATACCGAACACGGTGCTCTTGATGACGCCATTCAGGATATCTTCCCGGATATCGACGGCGGCCTGCATCTGTGACCAGAACGAGCCTTCATCCACCCCGATCAGCACCACCCCGACCAGATAACCGCCAAAGATGCCCATGGCGGAGAACATCGCCGCCAGGAGCGGCATCGAGATCACGCCACCCCAGAAACGTGGCGCGACGACTCGGGCAAGCGGGTCGACCGCCATCATTTCCATGGCGGCCAATTGCTCCGTGGCCTTCATCAGGCCGATTTCAGCCGTGATCGCCGAACCAGCCCGGCTGGCAAACAATAGCGCCGCCACCACCGGACCCAGTTCGCGCACCAGTGAAAGCGATACCAGCACGCCCAGAGCCTCTTCCGAGCCATAAGTCTGAAGCGTTTCGTAGCCTTGCATGCCCAGCACCATGCCGACGAACAATCCGGACACCAGAATGATGATGAGCGAGAGTACGCCCGAGGAGAATATCTCGCGCAGGATCAACTGGGGACGCCGGAAGCAGGTACCGGAATGCAGCAGCAGCAAGAAAAAGAACCGGGTCGAGACCCCCATGCGCCAAAGCGAGTTGATGGTTCGCCGACCGATGCGTCGTAGTACCGCTGCGCTATGCTCAAGCATGCTGAACCCCCAGATCCAGATCGTAGGCTGGCGCGGGATAATGAAAAGCCATGGGGCCATCCGCCTCGCCATGCACGAACTGGTGGACGTAGGGTAGCGTTGAGGCGCGGATTTCATCGGGCGTGCCTTGCGCCACGATCACGCCTTCGGAGATGAAATAGACATAGTCGACTATTTTCAACGATTCCTGAACGTCGTGGGTAACAACCAGCGAAGTCAAGCCCAGGGTATCGGTCAAACGTCGTATCAGATCGCCAATCACCCCCAGCGCGATCGGATCCAGACCGGCGAACGGCTCGTCATAGAGCATCAGTTTTGGGTCCAGGGCGATGGAACGTGCCAGGGCAACACGCCGCGCCATGCCGCCGGAAAGCTCGGCCGGTGTCAGGTGCTGAGCACCACGCAAACCGACTGCCTGCAATTTAAGCAGCACCAGATCCCGGATCATGTCCTCGGGGAGGTCGGTATGCTCACGCATGGGGAAGGCCACGTTGTCATAGACGGTCATATCCGTGAACAAGGCCCCGAACTGGAACAACATACCGAGGCGCCGACGCAATGCGTAAATGCCGGCCTGGTCCAGGCGACCGACATCCACGCCCTCAACATGCACCGCGCCTTCAGTCGGTCGCAGGGCACCACTGATGATTTTCAGCAAGGTCGTTTTACCGCAACCAGAGCTGCCCATGATCGCGATGACCTGGCCACGCCTGGCTTTGAGATGGATGTTCTTGAGTACCGCACGCTTGTCATATGCGAACGACAAGGATTCGATATTCACAGAATAATCATTCATTTATTGATGTAATTTGAAGTTAAATAACAATTTTTTCGTGACTTACAAGCCCAAAACTTCGAACAACAAGGCAACCTGCCCCATGCTATCCAGATTGGCGTCGCGACTGATCAGATAGACCGGCTCAGATACTGGTGACGCTTTGATGCATGCGGTTAGCTCGCTCAGGTCAGTATCGACATCAAACCAGATGATACCTGCATCCTCATCGGCGATGAGCAATGGACCGGCCACGGCAGCTTCGAGACCCTCTTGAACAGCCGCCGCCTCCTGCCGACTCCCTTCAAGCAGAAAGCGGAACCCGGCTGCGACCTCGCCCAACCAATCTTCAAAATCGCGGGCAGCATGCCAGGTTGCCCGAGACAACCAAACACAGGAATACTGTGTGCTGTAAAACGCCAGACGCCACTCCTCGGGCATGTCATCCGGGTAGAACGAACCGCACCACTCAGGGTGCCGCCAGTCGCATGCGCCTAAATACACTCTGCCAGTCATAAGTGCTTTTATACAATGAGTTAAGTGAGTCTTCGACTCCACATGATCCAGCGACTTGCCCTGTTGTCACACTACCACATTCCCAATCCGTCAAAGCCGTTAGTCATATTCGATTTCGCCTACATCCGAAACTACTGATATTCTTCTTCACACGTTCCAAGTGACGTTTTAATTAGCCCGAATCAAGTCGTCCCACCCCATTGTTCAACACTGTACGAGGAGTACTACCCATGAAAATCAAACTGTTGACCGCCGCCCTGATCGTTGCCGCTGCCCCGGCTGCTTTCGCGCAAACCGCTGCTGCTCCCGCCGCTGCTGCCGCTCCCCAGACCCCGGAAGCCTGGCTGGCCCGCATGACCGACATGACCAAGAACATGTCCGCCTACAAGGATCCGAAGGTGTTCGTGCCCTGGTTGAACGCCGTCACCGAGCCCAACTTCTACACGACGATGGGTCTGCAGATGATGGAGCCGGGCAACTGGCTGAAGTTCATGAACTCGATGACTCAGCCTGGTGCTTACTCGAACGTTGCGCAATTTGCTGATCCGGCCGTCTACACCAAGTGGCTGGCCGCTTCTCTGGACCCCAACTTCTACACCGCCATGCTGACCCAGTTGTCCGATCCGGGCAAGCTGATGCGCTGGGCGATGGCGCCGCTGGATCCCAAGCTGCTGCAAATGGGTATGAACACGCTCAATCCGAACATGTACATGAAGTGGATGATGTCACCGCTGGATCCCCAGGCTCTGCAATTGATGATGGCCCCGGTGAACCCGAACCTGTACATGGGCTGGCTGGGCGCTTCGGTTGATCCCAAGTCCTACGGCCCGACCTGGAGCGGCTGGCTGAACAACCCGGCTGGTGCCGTGGCTATGCCGACGGTCGACATGAGCGCCTTCACCAACATGATGACCGCCCCTGTCGCCGCTGTTCCGGCCTTGCCGGCTGGCATGTTCAACCCGTTCGACCCGAACGCCTGGACGAAGATGATGCCCGCGGCCCCGGTAGCACCGGCTGCTAAGTAAGCTACAGTTTTCCGCACCCGCGGACTGAATTAAAAACCCCGCTCCGGCGGGGTTTTTTTATAGGCTATGACGCTTTTGCCGGATTTTGCCTTTGGTTTCCGTCATGATTTTGTCGTCGGCATGGCCACTCAGAAACCTGGGCACCCCTTGGACACCGGAACGGGAAAAGTCAGCGCCCAAAGCCGTTCTGACAGCAATCTCATCCTCCCCGCGCACTCGAATCAAATACTCATCGAACAAGCGCCACAGTCTGTCCATCGCCAAATCATGCGTGGCACCCGTCTGCCCATGCAACCAGTCGCTGAACGCCATAAAATTATTGAAGGGCGCATGACCCAGTAGCGTGCCTAGGGTCTGCGGATAACGGCCTGAATTGGCAACCACGTCCCAATAGCGGGCGAATCGCGCCAAACGGCGTAAGTTTTCAAAATCGATGCACTCGGTGGCCAGTATCTCGTAGGGCGGCAATGGATTGAAGCGCAGCCCGTGAGCACCCGTGTGACGCGCGATCGGCGCCCCGCGCAAACGCTTCAGCAAACCCACCTGAATTTCGTGCGGTCCAAGCGCCAGCAGCCGCTCGAAGCCGTCCGCGAAACTTTGCAGGCTTTCACCAGGCAGGCCGACGATCAGGTCGGCATGGATATGCGCCTGGGTATTCTGGCGCAGCCAGCGCAGATTGGTTTCGGTCCTGGTGTTGTCCTGCTTACGGGAAATCAAGGCCTGAACCGCCGGGTTGAAGGTCTGCACGCCCACTTCGAACTGCAGGCTGCCTGCGGGAAACCGGACGATCAGTGCCTTCAACGCCTCGGGTAAATGGTCCGGAATGATTTCGAAATGCAGGAATAGTTTTTCGTCCAGCCGGGCAAGGAAGAATTCCAGGATGCGGCTACCGGTGCGGGCATCGAGATTGAATGTGCGGTCGACAAATTTGAACTGACGCGCGCCACGACTATAAAGGCCGTCCATCGCGTCGAGAAAACGCGCCAGCGGGAACGGCTTGGCGGTCTTGTCGAGGGCCGACAGGCAAAATTCGCACTTGAACGGACAGCCGCGCGAGGCCTCGACGTAAAGCACGCGTTGCTTGATATCCTCATCGGTGTATTCGCCATAGGGCAGGGTCAATTCCGCGAGAGGCCCCTGCGCGCCGGCGATGATCTTGCTGTCCGGCGTCGACCCGTTGAGCACCTGCCGGCAAAGCTCGGCGAAGCTCAATTCACCCGGCCCAGTGATGACATGGTCGGCGAGCCCGATGATCTCCTGCGCTTCCGTTTCATGGCTGACCTCGGGGCCACCGAGAACGATGCACACCTCCGGGGCGAGCGCTTTCAGAATGGCGACGACGCGGGCGGTCTCGGCGACATTCCAGATGTAGACGCCGAAGCCGATCAAGCGTGGCTTGACGCGCAACAGGTCTTCGACGATTTCCAGCGGCGCCCGCTTGATGGTGTATTCACGGATTTCAGCGCGTGGCCGCAAGTCGCCCAGATTGGCGAGCAGATAGCGCAAACCCAGCGAGGCATGGCTATAGCGTGCGTTCAGGGTCGCCAGGAGGATGTCGCTCATGGTGCATTGTCCATCGAAGTGCTGGAAAAATCCCGCGCGGAATCCGCCGTGGCCGCATCGACTGCGACAATATGCCGCACCCCGGTCAGTGGCCGCCGCATTAGCATTCGCTTATGTAACGGTTGCCGCCTGGGCAACCCCGGAGATCAAGGTGTCATTCAGCGGTAGATGGCGCGGTTCCAATCGAGTGGCCTGGGTGTTCGGGCTGGGTTTGATCGCCTTGCTGGCCGTGCTTGCAGATGCAACGCGCAGCCCTGATCGCAGCGCGGCCCGCAGCCTCGCCCGCGAACTGCAACTCACCGACCTGGCGCTGTTCAACGAGGCGCGCTATGCCCGGCACCTGACCCAGGCGGACCGGCATGCTGCCTTCCAGGATCATCCCATGGCCCTGGAGCACTTTCCGGCCGGGGCGCTGACTGTTCCCATGTCTGCCGATGCGCGCCTGGATTGAACGTCAGCGCTGTCTGATCGACTTCAGCGTCGCCAACCTGGGACGGCGCAAGGCACGCAATCTCGGCTTGCTCGGCGCCTATATCCTTCTGGTCTTCCTGCTCGCCTCGGTGGTGCTCTATGGCGACGCCTTGCGCCGCGAGGCCCGTCTGCTGTTGGCCGACGCCCCGGACATCGTCGTGCAGCGACTCAGCGCCGGGCGCCATGACCTGATCGCCGCCGACCGGCTCGATGCGCTGCGCGCCTTGCGCGGCGTGCGCCGTGCCGATGGCCGGCTCTGGGGCTATCACTACGACCCGACCCTGGCCGCCAACACCACGCTGCAAGTGCCGCTTGTCAACCCGCCCGGCCCAGGCGAAACCGTGCTGGGCGCCACCCTGGCGCGGGCACGCGGCCTGAATCCGGGCGACACCCTGGCCCTGCGCGGCGACGATGGCGCGATACGCGCCTTTCGCATCACGGGCTTGCTGAGCAGCGCTTCCGAACTGGTCTCCGCCGATCTGATGCTGGTCAACGAAGCCGACTATCGCGCCTTCTTCGGCATCCCCGCCGGGTTTTACACCGATCTGGCCCTGACGGTCGGCAATCCTGCCGAGGCCGGCAAGATCGCCGAAAAGATCCTGACCCGGCAGCCCGGCAGCCGGGTGATCCTGAAAGACGAAATGCGCCGCACCTACGACGCCGTCTTCAACTGGCGCCAAGGACTGTTGCTCACCTTTCTCGGCACGGTGCTGGCCGCATTCGCCCTGCTCGCCTGGGACAAGGCCTCCGGCCTGAGCGCCGAGGAGCGCCGCGAGATCGGCATCCTCAAGGCGATCGGCTGGGAGACCGGCGACGTCATGCGCATGAAATTCTGGGAAGGCGCCCTGCTCTCGACCTGCGCTTTCCTGGCCGGATATGTCCTCGCCTACCTGCACGTCTTCCATGGCGGCGGTGCCTTGTTCGAGCCCATTCTCAAGGGCTGGTCGGTGCTTTATCCGAAGTTCACGCTGACGCCGCAGATCGACCTGATGCAACTCGCCAGCCTGTTCTTCCTGAGCGTGCTGCCTTACACCGCCGCGACGCTGGCGCCCGTGTGGCGTGCCGCCACCCTCGACCCGGACGAGGTAATGCGCGAATGATCGAACTCAGCAGCGTCGACAAGACCTACAACGCCGGCAAGGCCAATGAATACCGCGCCGGGCGGGGTGTCGACCTGCGCATCAAGCCAGGTCGGGTCACCGCCCTGCGTGGCCCGAGCGGCTCGGGCAAGACCACCCTGCTCGGCCTGATCGGCGGCCTCACCCGACCGAGCAGCGGCCGGGTGCGACTCGATGGACGTGACATCTCCGCCCTGCCGGAACGCTTTCTCACCGAGTTGCGTCGTGCCACCTTTGGTTTCGTCTTCCAGCAATTCCAGTTGATTCGCGGCCTGAGCGTCCTGGAAAACGTCATGCTGCCGGCTGCGCCCACTGGCGAACCGCACCGTCAGGTCGTCGAGCGCGCTATGGACCTGCTCGGCCAACTCGACCTGGCCGACCGGGCCGACACTCCCTGCCAGCGGCTCTCCGGCGGCGAGGCCCAGCGTGTAGCCATCGCCCGCGCCCTGATCAACGATCCGCCCATCCTGATCGCCGACGAACCCACGGCACACCTCGACAGCGCCCTGTCACTGCAGATTCTGGCGATCCTCGGTGAACTGCGCGCCCAGGGACGTACCCTGATCGTCTCCAGTCACGACCCGCTGGTCTTCGACGCCGGCCTGGTCGAGCACATCGTCGACCTGCGCGACGGTCGCGTAGTCGCCGAGCAATGATTATCCGGACACCTGGCCCATGACTTTCCAGAAACCTGGGCCATGATTTTCCAGCCCCCCGCCTTGGCCCTGCTCCTGGCCCTGTCGCTGAATGCCCTGTTGATGGCGGTCGCCGGGGTGTTTGCCGTGCGCCTGCTGCGCCACTGGAATCCCGCCCTGGCCTCGGAACGGCAGATTGCCCTGGAGCGCCAGAGCTACCTGGTGTCGAGTCTGGCCGGCCTGTCGCTGCTGGTCAGCCTGCCGGCGCTGGCCTTGTTCGTCTACACCGCCGAGCGCATGGCGCCCTTCTTCACCGGCGCCATGTGCGCCGTCGGCAGCCTCAACGCCAACGCCTGGGGCTGGCCGGCCCTGATCGGCCTGCTGATCTATTTCTTCATCGCCACCGCCTGGCTCAGCCTGCATCATCTCGACCGGCTCGGCTGGGACTATCCGCTGATCCGCGCCAAATACCGCCTGCTCCTGCTGCTGGCGCCGGGCGCCGTGGTCGTCGCCAGCCTGGGCTGGCTGTACTTCCTCAATCTGCATCCCGAGGTCATCACCTCCTGCTGCGGCAGCCTGTTCGGCGCCCAGTCCGAGTCGGTCGCCGCCGAGGTGGCCAGCCTGCCGGCGGCTCAGTCCATGGCGGTCTTCGTTGTCACCCTGGCGGTCACCCTCCTGGTGGGCGGGGTGCATCTGGTCACCGGCCGCCTCGGTCGCCTCTACGGCCTGCTCTCGATGGTCAGCCTGCTGGTTTCGCTGAGCGCCATCGTCGCCTTTATCTCGCTGTATATCTACGAGCATCCGAATCACCACTGCCCCTTCTGCCTGCTGCAAACCGAGCACGGCTACGCCGGCTGGCTACTCTACCCGCCGCTGTTCCTGGCGGCGGCGAGCGGCATGGGCGTCGCCCTGAGCACCGCCAGCGCCGGCAAGGACAGCCTGAAGACGCTTGGGCCGATGCAGGCACGGCGCCTCGCCTGGGTCTCGGTGCTCGGTTTTGGGGTCTTCGGGCTGCTGGTGGCGGGGTACATCCTGCGCTCCAATCTGGTCCTGATCGGCGCTTGATATGTGGACACAGATAAGGTTATCCATCAGCACCTGTAGGAGCGGCTTCAGCCGCGACCTTGTTGATATTGTCGCGGCTGAAGCCGCTCCTACAATCCGACCGCGGCTCATGCGCTTCGCCCTGCTCGTTTCCCTCTTCCTGCTGGCGGCTTGCGGCGGTGATGCGCCCAACGTGCCGGGCAATGGCTCGCCTGCACCGGCCTTCAAGGCCGAGCGGCTCAGCGGCGGCACGCTCGAACTCCCCGGCGATCTGGCCGGCAAGGTGGTCGCCATCCGCTTCTGGGCCGACTGGTGTCCCTATTGCCGAAACGAAATGGCGGCGCTGAATCCGCTCTACGCCGACCTGAAGGCCCAGGGTATGGAGATGCTGGCGGTGAACGTCGCCCAGGGCCTCGACCGGATCGAACCCTTCGTCGCCGACCTGAAGATCGTCTACCCGGTGCTCTTCGACCCGGACGGCGCTATCGCCCGTAGCTACGGCGTCAGCGCCCTGCCGGTCACTTGGTTCGTCGACCGCGAAGGCCGGCTGCGCGGCAAGATCGTCGGCGAATCGACCCCGGACATTTTCCTGGCGCGCGCCCGCGAACTGCTCGGCAACCCGCATGGACAATGAACTGACCCTGAGCCTCGCCTTTCTCGCCGGCATCGCCGGCGCCGGGCATTGCCTGACCATGTGCGGCGGCCTGATCGGCGGCGCCGGCATGGCCTGCGGGCGCCGCTGGGCAGGCGCGGACTGGCGCGCGCATGTCGCCTATCACCTCGGCCGCATCCTCGCCTATGCCGTTCTCGGAGGCCTGGCGGCGGCGCTGGGCAACGCCCTCGTCCTGTCCGGGCCGTTCGGGTTGGTTCAGGGCGTGCTGTATGTCGTTGCCGGTCTGGCCATCATGGGGGTGGGCTTGGCCAGTCTTGGCTTAAGGTTTTGGCGACGAATCCGACCTGCCGCTTCAAACCGTCAAATCACGCGTGGAGCCGTCGCCAAGAGCCTCTTCCCCCTTTGCAAAAGGGGGAATAAGGGGGATTTAGCGGCCTCGACCCAGTCAAGCGCCCCAAAAATCCCCCCCAGCCCCATTTATCCCCGTATGGGGGCTTTTTCTAAGGGGGGAGCGATAAGCCGCGTCACCGCCGGCGCCCTCAACGGCCTGATGCCCTGCGCCCTGGTGTTTTCCCTGACCCTGAAGGCCGCCACGGCAGCATCCATCATGCAGGGCGCCGCATGGCTCTTCGCCTTCGGCCTGGGCACGCTACCCGCCATGGCCCTGACCGGCGCCCTGGGGCACTGGCTGAGGGCCCAACCGCTGCGCTGGCTGCGCCGGGTCGCCGGCCTCGCCCTGCTGGCCCTGGGCATTCAGGCCATCCTGGCCGGCGCCGAATTTTTCCGTGTCATGCGCCACCTCGCATGATTATTCACCCACCTAAGGAGGTCATTATGAAACGTCGTGAAATGCTCAAACTGCCCCTGGCCGTAGCCGCCGTCCTGGCCGCGCCGATGGCGCGCGCCGCCACCTGCGACACCGACGGCACGCCGCTCCAGTTCATCCCGAAGAAGCCGGTCGATGCCAAGCCGCTGGAAGACGAGCTGAAGAAATATCCCAAATGCCCGTACTGCGGAATGGACCGCCGGGAATATCACCATGCCCGTCATCTAGTGCAATACAGCGACGACTTGGTCGACGGCGTCTGCTCCATCCACTGCCTGGCGATCAGCCTGGCCGTGAACCTGGACCGCGAACCCAAGGCCATCTACGCCGCCGACAACGCCAGCGGCGCCGACATCAAACCCATGATCGATGTCGACAAGGCCGTCTACCTCATCGGCGGCAGCCAGAAGGGCGTCATGACCCTGCGCGGCAAGTTCGCCTATGAAGGCAACTCCGACGCCATCCACACGGCGCAATCGAAATTCGGTGGCAGCAGCGGCGATTTCGCCGCCGCACTCACCGCCAGCTACGAAGACATGGCCAAGGACACCCTGATGATCCGCAAACGCCGCGAAGAACGCCGCCAGAAAATGATGCAGCAGAAAAAGCCGAGCTGAACATGGCCGGGACATCACGTTCCCGGCGCGGCCTGCTCGCCGTCGGCCTCGCCTGGCTCTGCCTGGGCGTGGCCACGGTGGCCACAGGCGCCGGCTTCCCGAACCCCGCGCCGAAAGACCTCTGCCCGGTCTGCGGCATGGTCGTCTCGAAATACCCGAACTGGATCGCCGGCGTCAGATACAAGGACGGCCACGCGCACTACTTTGACGGCGCCAAGGATCTGTTCAAGTATGTGTTCAACGTGCCGCGCTACGCCCCCGGCCACCGCGCCCAGGACATCATCGAGATCGTCGTCACCGAATATTACGAACTCAAGCGCATCGACGCCCGCACGGCCTTCTACGTCATCGGCTCGGATGTCCATGGCCCGATGGGCCACGAACTGATCCCCCTGGCAACGCGCGCCGACGCCGAAGAATTCATGCACGACCACAAAGGCAAACGCATCCTGACCTACGGTCAGGTCGGCAAGCCACTCCCTGAAAACCTCGACAATGGCGGATTCGAGTGAGCCTTACTCATAAGTGTGTCCACATGCGCAGAACACGAACCGTGTGCTTATTGGCAAAGCCTTCGTACACCAGGCGGTACTGGTTCAGCGCCGCTTCAATTCGATGAGGGTGATTTCCGGCGCGGCGAAGACGCGGATCGGCGGACCCCAGGTGCCGGTGCCCCGGCTGACGTAGAGCTGGCCGCCGTTGTCCAGTGGATAGCGCCCCTGGATCATCGGGTAGACCCATTTGACCAGGAAATTGAACGGGAATATCTGGCCATTGTGGGTGTGGCCGGAGAGTTGCAGGTCGAGTCGGGCGTCCGGGTCGATGCGCGGCTGGTGCTTGAGCAGGATAACCATGCGGCCCGGGGAAATATCGTTGAGGAATTTCGCTTCGCCGATGCTGCCGCCGATCACGGCGGGATCGTCGACACCGGCCAGGGTAATGCCGGCGACATCGACGCTGTCACCCCGCAGTAGCCGGAAGCCGGAGCGTTCATGGAAGGCCAGGGAATGTTCCAGGCCGACATAGCTTTCATGATTGCCGGTGACCGCGAATTTGCCGTAGCGCGGCGTGTAGGCCGCGAACACGGACGAGAGGCCGTCCAGGTAATGCGCCTGGGCGTCGACCAGATCGCCCGTGGAAACGAGAATATCCGGCTTCAGGGCGTCGATCTCTGTCAGCAAACCGACCAAACGTTGGCGGCCGATGAGGACACCAAGATGCACGTCGCTGATCTGCACGATGCGCAGGCCGTCGGCCTGGGCCGGTATTTTGTCGGATTGAATCGTCAGATGCTCTATTCTGGGGTTCCAGGCGCTGTGGAAGCCCATGATCCACAGGGCGGTCACAAACACGGTCAGGCCAATGTAAGCCTGGGCCGCGTCCGGACGAGGCAGGTGCGTCAGGCGGGCAATGCCGCCGTAGAGATCCAGTACCAGGCCGGCGCTGAAAAACATAAAGGCAAAGCCCATCCAGCCAAAGACGATCCAGGCGGCGACCACCGACGGAATATGGCAGTCGGCGCAGCGTTCGAGTTGCCATACCAGGAGCGGGCCGACGGTCATCAGTAAAGCCCAGCCATAGGCGAACCCGCGCCCCGGGCCGGTCAACCCCAGGCCGTGGACGGTCTTGGCGGCGCAGTAGAACTGGACGGCGCCGTAGAGCAGGAAGAACAGGGCGAAGCGCATCGTTGTTCGTAATCCCGATGGTTGTCGGTATCGGCGAGCCCCAACTCGCGGTTGGGGGTGTTTCGTGCATTGAAGCTCGCTATATGGGGGGGAGTGGGCTTCTGGTATCTTGAACGCACTTGAGTTGGATCATACCGAATCCGTGACGTTCGATCTTTTTTCCCCGCCCGACGAGACTTCGCCCCATCCCCAGCCGGCATCGGGTGCGCCCTTGGCCGAAGTTCTTCGACCGCGCAATCTGGACGAGATGATCGGCCAGCGCCATCTGCTCGGCCCGGGCATGCCGTTGCGCCTGACTTTCGACGCCGGGCGGTTGCACTCGATGATCCTCTGGGGGCCGCCCGGCGTCGGCAAGACCACCCTGGCCCGGCTGACGGCGCACCACTTCGATGCCGATTTCATCCAGATTTCGGCGGTGCTGGCCGGGGTGAAGGAGATTCGCGAGTCCGTCGAGCGCGCCCGAATGAACCAGGGCCAGGGCCGGCGGACCATCCTGTTCGTGGATGAGGTTCACCGCTTCAACAAGGCGCAGCAGGATGCCTTCCTGCCCCATGTCGAATCGGGCCTGGTGACCTTCATCGGCGCAACCACGGAAAACCCGTCCTTCGAGGTGGTCGGCGCCCTGCTCTCGCGCGCCCAGGTCTATGTCCTCAATTCACTGGACGAGGTGGAACTGGCGACGCTGTTGCAGCGCGTGCTGGAAAAAGGCGATTTGGGCCTGACCCTGGCACCGGAAGCGGAAAAGCTGCTGGTCGCCTACGCCGACGGTGATGCTCGGCGACTCATCAATCTGGTCGAGCAACTCGGCTCGGCGGCGCGCACCTCCGGAATTGTCGTGGCCGATGCCGAATTTGTTGCCAGCGCGCTGTCACCCTCGCTGCGCCGTTTCGACAAGGGTGGCGAGGCCTTTTATGACCAGATCTCCGCCCTGCACAAATCCGTGCGCGGCTCCGACCCGGACGCTTCCTTGTACTGGTTCACGCGCATGCTCGATGGTGGCGCCGATCCGCGTTATCTGGCGCGGCGCATTCTGCGCATGGCCTGGGAAGACATCGGCCTGGCCGACCCGCGCGCCGCCGAGATCGCCCTGAACGCCGCCGACACCTACGAGCGCCTGGGTTCGCCGAGGGCGAACTGGCCCTGGCGCAGGCGATTCTCTACGGCCTGCGCGCCGAAATCGAATGCCGGCTACCTGGCCTACAACCAGGCGCGTTCGTTCGTGAAGGAAGACAGTAGCCGAGCCGTGCCGGTGCACCTGCGCAACGCACCGACCCGGCTGATGAAGGAACTGGGCTATGGCCGCGAGTACCGCTACGCCCACGATGAGCCCGAGGCCTATGCCGCTGGCGAGACCTATTTCCCAGACGAGATCGCCAAACCGCCGATGTTCTATCGGCCGACGCCGCGCGGCCTGGAAGGCAAGATTGCCGAGAAGCTGGCGCACCTCAAGGAACTCGACCGCGCGGCACGGAAAAAATAGTAGTTCCGGGCATTCGCGGAGCGCCTTCATCCTTCCAATTCCTTGTTCCGACTGGTAGAATCCGGCCTCCCCGTTTTGGGGAAATCCACACATCCGCCCTGTTAAGGTGCCCGATCGAATCAGGTATCGGCGGATGGAGGCTCAACCTTAACTCTAGGAGTTGTCATGTCTGTAACCATGCGTCAAATGCTGGAAGCGGGTGTCCATTTCGGTCACCAGACCCGCTACTGGAACCCCAAGATGGCCCCCTACATCTTCGGCCATCGCAACAAGATTCACATCATCAACCTGGAAAAATCGCTGCCCCTGTTCGAGGATGCGGCGAAATTCGTACGCCAGTTGATCGCCAACAAGGGCACCATCCTGTTCGTCGGCACCAAGCGCGCCGCCCGCGAGATCATGGCCGAGGAAGCCAGCCGTTGCGGCATGCCTTACATTTCCCACCGCTGGCTGGGTGGCATGCTGACCAACTTCAAGACCGTCAAGCAGTCGGTGAAGCGCCTGAAGGATACCGAGGCCATGCTCGCCGAGACCGGCAAGGATGCCCTGTCGAAGAAAGAAATCCTGCGCGTGCAGCGCGAGTTCGACAACCTGAACCGCTCGCTGGGCGGCATCAAGGAAATGGCTGGTCTGCCCGACGCCCTGTTCGTCGTCGACGTCGGCTACCAGAAGATCGCCATCACCGAGGCCAACAAGCTGGGTATCCCGGTGATCGGCATCGTCGACTCCAACAATACCCCCGAGGGCGTCGACTACGTCATCCCCGGCAACGACGATTCGGGTCGCGCCATCCGCCTGTACGCCCGTGGCATCGCCGACGCCGTTCTGGAAGGCAAGACCCAGGTAGTCGACGAGATCGTCGCCGCTGTCAGCGATGACGAGTACGTCGAGGTCGTCGACGGCTCCGACAAGGCTGCCGCCGAGTAATCGGCCTGGGGAGCGCACGGCTCCCCGCGAACAATTCCGGGCGCCCCCTCAGACGGGGCGCTTTTTCGATTCTGAACAGATTTTCAGGAGTATGAAAATGGCGGAAATCACCGCTTCCATGGTCAAGGAACTGCGCGAACGTACCGACGCGCCCATGATGGATTGCAAGAAGGCCCTCAACGAGGCCGAAGGCGATATGCAGACCGCCGAAGAACTGCTGCGCGTCAAGTTCGGCAGCAAGGCCGCGAAGAGCGCCGGCCGGATCGCCGCCGAGGGTATCGTCGGCATCCACATTACCGCCGACGGCAAACTCGGCTCGATGATCGAAGTCAACTGCGAGACCGACTTCGTCGCCAAGAACGACGACTTCAAGACCCTGGTCGCCAACCTGGCCGAGATGGTCGTCACCCAGAATCCGGCCGACGTTGCCGCACTCTCCACCCTGAAGATCGGCGACAAGACGGTCGAGGAAGTGCGTACCGAGCTGGTCGGCAAGATCGGCGAAAAAACGAGTCTGCGTCGCTTCGTACGCATCGCCGCGCAGGGCAAGCTGGCCAACTACATCCACGGCGGTTCGAAGATCGGCGTGCTGGTCGACGTGACCGGTGACGAAGCCCTGGCCAAGGATCTGGCCATGCACGTCGCGGCTTCCAAGCCCAAGGCCATGGACGCCTCCGGTGTCGCCCAGGAACTAATCGATTCCGAGCGTCGCGTCGCCGAGCAGAAGGCCGCCGAATCCGGCAAGCCGGCCGAGATCGTCACCAAGATGGTCGAGGGCAGCGTCGCCAAGTTCCTCAAGGAAGTCACCCTGCTGACCCAGCCCTTCGTCAAGGACGACAAGCAGACGGTGGAACAGGTGCTCAAGTAGAAAGGCTCGCAATGCCACGGGTTCACGCTGTTCATCGTCGGTGAGGGCATCGAGAAGAAGGTCACCGACTTCGCCGCCGAAGTCGCCGCCGCCTCCAAGGTGTAGGAGCCCTTGGGCGCGATCATCGCGGGCTTGCCCGCGCCTGCCACGGACAAGAGACCACATGCATAAGCGCATCCTGCTGAAGCTCTCCGGCGAGGCCCTGATGGGGCCGGATAGCTTCGGCTATCACGCAGAAACCATGGCCGGTTTCGTCCGGCAGATCGATGAAGTCGTCGCCCTGGGCGTGCAGGTCGGCATCGTCGTCGGCGGCGGCAACCTGTTCCGGGGCGCCACCGGCGCCTTGTCGGGCATGGACCGCGCCACGGCGGACTCGATGGGCATGCTGGCGACGGTGATGAATGCACTGGCATTGAAGGATGCGCTGATGAACGCTGGTATCCCCACCCAGGTTCAGACAGCGGTCAGCATTGGCCACGTCGGCGAATCGTTCGAGCGCGACTCGGCGGTACGCCTGCTGGAGGCCGGCCGGGTCGTCATCTTCGGCGGCGGCACCGGCAATCCGTTCTTCACCACCGACACCGCCGCCGCCCTGCGCGCCGCCGAGATCGGCGCCGATCTGCTGCTCAAGGCGACCAAGGTGGATGGCGTCTACACCGCCGACCCGAAAAAAGATCCAAGCGCGACCCGCTACGAGACCTTGAGCTTCGACGAGGCTATCGCCCGCAACCTGGGTGTGCTCGACATGGCCGCGTTCGCCCTGTGCCGCGACCAGAAGCTGCCCTTGCAGGTATTTTCCATCTTCAAGCCGGGCGCGCTGAAGCGTGTTGTGATGGGCGAATCCGAAGGCACGCGCGTCACGCAATAATCCCTACTCAGGAGACCGAGATGATCAACGACATCAAGAATACTGCCGAAGACAAGATGAAAAAGTCCGTCGAGGCCTTGCGCGTCGAATTCACCAAGGTGCGCACCGGTCGCGCCAATGCCGGCATCCTCGACCACGTCAAGGTCGATTACTACGGCAGCCTGGTGCCGATCAGCCAGGTCGCCAACATCAGCATCGTCGATTCGCACACCCTGGGCGTGCAGCCCTGGGAAAAGAAGATGAGCAACGCCATCGAAAAGGCGATCCGCGATTCCGACCTGGGTCTGAACCCCGCCTCGATGGGCGAGATGGTGCGCGTGCCGATCCCGGCGATGACCGAAGAACGCCGCAAGGAACTGGTCAAGGTGGTGCGCGGCGAGGCCGAAGGCGGCAAGGTCGCCGTGCGCAATATCCGCCGCGATGCCATCGCCCACCTCAACAAGCTCCTCAAGAACCATGAGGTCAGCGAGGACGACGAGCGCCGCGCCCAGGACGACATGCAGAAGATGACCGATAAATACATCGCCGAAATCGACAAGCATCTGGCCGAGAAGGAAAAGGATCTGATGGCTGTCTGAGCCCAGGCCCAGGCCCCGAGCCGATCATGCCCACCTCCAGCAGTTCCACCCTGGCGATCCCCGAGCCGACGGCGATCCCAAAGCACATCGCCATCATCATGGATGGCAACGGACGCTGGGCCAAGAAGCGCTTTCTGCCGCGCGTCGCCGGTCACGTCAAAGGCGTCGAGCGGGTCAAGGACGTCATCAAGCATTGCATCGAGCTGGGCGTCGAACAACTCAGCCTGTTCGCCTTCAGTTCGGAAAACTGGCGCCGCCCCCAGGACGAAGTCTCCAAGCTCATGGAGCTGTTCGTCATGGCACTGGAGCGCGAGGTCGGCAAGATGCACAAGAACGGTATCCGCCTGCGCATCATCGGCGATATAGGCCGCTTCGATACCCGCTTGCAGGAACTGATCCAATCCGGCGAGACCCTGACTGCCGGCAACCAGCGGCTCACCGTCAACGTCGCCGCCAACTACGGCGGCCGCTGGGACATCCTCAACGCCATGAATGCCTGGATCAAGGCACACCCGGGCGAGCCAATCAGCGAGGCCGATCTCGCGGCGCGGCTGTCGCTGGGTGACACGCCGGAACCGGATCTGTTCATCCGCACCGGCGGCGAAGAACGCATCAGCAACTTCCTGCTCTGGCAACTGGCCTATACCGAACTGTATTTCACCGACACGCTTTGGCCGGATTTCAACGCCAAGGCGCTGGATCGGGCCGTCATTTCCTATCAGAAGCGCGAACGCCGCTTCGGACGCACCAGTGAGCAGCTTGTCCAACCTTAGCCAGCGCCTGCTCACCGCCACCGGTCTGGTCGCGGTCCTTCTGCTGGCGTTGTTCTATGCGCCGCCCCCGCTTTGGGCCGGATTCGTGCTGATTTTCATGGCGGTTGGCGCCCACGAGTGGGCCGGACTGGTGAAACTAGGCCGTCAGGCGGCCCTCGCCTTCGCCGGCGCTACCCTGCTGCTGGCCGTCCTGGCCTACAGCATGAACCTGTCCGACAGCCCCCTGCCCTATCTGCCGGCGCTGGCTTTCTGGGTCGTCCTGGCGCCGCTCTGGCTGGCGCGCGGCTGGCCGGCGCCCCAGGGCATCCCGGCCCTGCTGCTCGGTTGGCTGCTGCTGCTGCCGACCTTTCTGGCGCTGATCCATCTGCGCGAACAGGGTGCAGTGATCCTGCTCGCCGCCTTGGCTATCGCCATCGTCGCCGACAGTGCGGCCTATTTCGCCGGCCGGGCCTTTGGCCGGCACAAACTGGCGCCTGCCATCAGCCCCGGCAAGACCCGTGAAGGCGCCGCCGGCGGCGCTCTGGCCGTCGCCGTCTACGCCTTTTTCCTGGCCACGCCCGAAGGGCCCGGCTTGCCCACCGTCCTGGCCGCCTGCTTGTTTCTGTTCGTCCTGAGCGTGCTCGGCGACCTGTTCGAGTCCTGGATCAAACGTCAGGCCGGCGTCAAGGACAGCGGCAGCCTGCTCCCGGGACACGGCGGCGTACTCGACCGCATCGACAGCCAACTGGCGGTATTGCCTGTCGCGGCCCTGATATGGATTTTGCTCAAATGACCCCCATCAATCTCACCATCCTGGGCGCGACCGGCACCATCGGCGTCAATACCCTGGACGTCGTCGCCCGGCACCCGGAGCGTTTCAGTATCGTTGCCCTGACCGGCGCGACGCAACTCGACAAGCTGGCCGAGCAATGCCGTCAATTTCGCCCGCGCTATGCCGTGGTCATGGATGCCGAACGCGCCGCGACGCTGAAGACGCTGCTCGCCGGACTGGACATCGAGGTGCGCTGGGGCGTCGAGGCCCTGGAAGAAGTCAGCGCCCTGCCCGAGGTGGACTCGGTGATGGCCGCCATCGTCGGCGCCGCCGGGCTGCGTCCGGCCATGGCGGCGGCGCGTGCCGGCAAGCGCATCCTGCTGGCGAACAAGGAAACCCTGGTGATGGCCGGCCATTTCTTCATGGAAGCCGTCAAGGCCGGCGGCGCCAGCCTGCTGCCCATCGACAGCGAGCACAACGCGGTGTTCCAGTCGATGCCGGCCGGCTATGACGGCAACCTCGCCGGCCACGGTGTCCGGCGCATTCTGCTGACCGCCTCGGGTGGACCGTTCCGCAGCCGTGCGGTCGAGACCCTGGCGGCGGTGACGCCCGAAGAGGCGGTCGCCCATCCCACCTGGGTGATGGGCAAGAAGATATCGGTCGATTCGGCGACCATGATGAACAAGGGCCTGGAGGTCATCGAGGCGCGCTGGCTGTTCAATGCCCGGCCCGAGCAGATCGAGGTGGTCATCCACCCGCAGAGCATCATCCATTCCATGGTGGAATATCTCGACGGTTCGGTCCTGGCGCAACTGTACACCCCAGACATGCGCACGCCGATCGCCCATTCGCTGGCCTACCCTGAACGGGTCGCGGCCGGCGTGCCCTGGCTGGACCTGGCGAAGATCGGCACCCTGACCTTCGAGGCTCCGGATTTCCAGCGCTTCCCCTGTCTCAAGCTGGCCTATCAGGCACTGGCCACCGGCGGCGCCGCGCCAGCGATCCTCAACGCCGCCAATGAGGAAGCCGTTGCCGCCTTCCTCGATCACCGCATCCCGTATCTGGCGATTTCCGAAACGCTCTCGACCGTACTGGCGCGCTTGCATGATCGTCCCGCCGGGAACCTGGAAGAACTCGAAGCGGTCGATGCCGAAGCCCGCAACATTGCCCAAGCGCTGATCGCCGCCCTATGATGACCCTGCTGTCCTTCCTGTTCGCCCTGGCGATCCTCATCGTCGTCCACGAATACGGCCACTATCGCGTCGCCCGTGCCTGCGGCGTCAAGGTGCTGCGTTTTTCCGTGGGCTTCGGCAAGGTAATTGCCCGGCGCACCGACCGTCACGGCACGGAATGGGCGTTGTCGGCGATACCCCTGGGCGGCTACGTCAAGATGGTGGACGAACGCGAAGGCGATGTCGCCCCGGAAGACCTGCCCTACGCATTCAACCGCAAGCCGGTTCTGCAACGGATGGCCATCGTTGTGGCTGGGCCATTGGCCAACTTTATCCTGGCTATCCTGCTCTACTGGGCGTTGTTCATGCATGGCATCATGGCGCTGAAGCCGATCATCGGCGCACCGCCCGAGGCCTCTCCCGCCTACGTGGCAGGCCTGCGCGACGGCGACAGTGTCCGCAGGATCAACGGTGAACCTGTAGTCGACTGGCAGGATGTCCACTGGCTGGCCCTGAAACATGGCGTCGGCGGCAACGATCTGGCGATCGAGGCCGAGGACACGGCCGGCCACCTGAAAATGCTCAAACTGAACGCGCCGCCCGAAACCTGGGAGAATTTTGAGCAGGATCCCCTCAAGATGCTCGGCCTGCTGCGTTTCGAGCCGGAGATCGATGCCGTGCTCGGCCAGATCACCCCGGACAGTCCGGCGGCCAAGGCGGGCTTGCGAAGCGGCGACCACATCCTGATGGTCGATGGCGTGGCCGTCGCCGGCTGGCGCGAACTGGTCGAAGCGATCCGCGCCCGTCCCGGCCAGCCCCTGCGACTGGAGTTACAGCGCGGCGGCCAGACACTTGCCGTAAGCGTTACCCCGGAGAGCGTCAAGGATACCCAGGGCATCGGCATCGGCCGCATCGGCGCGGGGCCGAAAGTCGACCCGGCCATCTTCGAAAAACTCCAGATCGAGCGCAGTTACGGACCGCTGGAAGGGATGCGGCAGGCCTTGAGCAAGACTTGGGATCTGTCGGCGTTCAGCCTGAAAATGCTTGGCCGGATGATCGTCGGCGAGGCCTCGCTGAAGAATCTCTCCGGGCCGATTACCATTGCCGACTTCGCGGGCAAATCCGCCGAGGCGGGACTGGCGGCCTTCGTCGGCTTTCTGGCGTTGGTCAGCGTCAGCCTGGGCGTCCTGAATTTGCTGCCGGTGCCATTACTGGATGGCGGGCATTTACTGTATTATTCGGCCGAATTGGCTACCGGCAGGCCGGTTTCGGAAAATATTCAAGCAGTTGGCCAGAAGATCGGTGCCGCCTTGTTGGCCGCGCTGATGTTTTTTGCCCTGTTTAACGATTTCCAGCGGCTATTCACCGGTTAATAAACGGATACTCATTAATGAAACCCGTGCACAAACTTAGCTTTCTCGCCGCCGCTTTGCTGTTCGCCTCGGGCGCGATGGCATTCGAACCCTTCAAGGTCGCCGATATTCGCGTCGAAGGCATCCAGCGTACCGAGGCCGGTACCGTCTTCAGCTACCTGCCGATCAAGGTTGGCGAGGAACTGACTCAGGACAAGGCCTCCGAAGCCATCAAGGCCTTGTACGCCACTGGATTTTTCAAGGACGTCCGCCTGGAAACGCAGGATAACGTCCTGATCGTCCTGGTCGAAGAACGCCCGGCCATCGCCCAGGTCGAGTTCACCGGCATGAAGGAATTTTCCGCCGACGATATCAAGAATTCCCTGAAGCAACTCGGCGTCGCCGATGGCCGCATTCTCGACCGTGCCCTGCTGGACAAGGCCGAGCAGGAACTGAAGCGCCAGTACTACAACCGTGGCCTCTACGCCGCTGAAGTACACGCCCGCCTCTCGCCCCTGGAACGCAATCGCACGGCGGTGACCTTCGAGGTCAGCGAGGGTGAGGTCTCGAAGATTCGCGCCATCAATATCGTCGGAGCTCAGGCTTACGCTGAAAAAGAACTGCTCAAGCAATTCGTCCTGACCACGCCGGGCATGATGACCTGGTACAACAAGAACGACCAATACTCGAAGCAGAAACTCTCCGGAGACCTGGAAAATCTGCGTTCGTTTTACCTGAACCGCGGCCATTTGCTGTTCAACATCGATTCGACCCAGGTCTCGATCACCCCGGACAAGAAAGACATCTACATCACGCTGAACATCAGCGAAGGCCCGAAATTCAGCGTTTCCGACTTCCGCTTCTCGGGCGACCTGCCGGTGGACGAGGCCGAACTGAAGACGCTGGTCACCCTGAAGCCGGGTGACCCGTTCTCGCGCGAGCGTCTCAACGAGTCCGTGAAAAAACTAGGCGACCGCTTCAGCAACGACGGCTACGCCTTCGCCAACATCAACGCCGCGCCGGAGATCGATAAGGAAAAAAATCTGGTTGCCTTCAATTTCCTGGTCGACCCGGGCCGCAGGGTGTCTGTCCGGCGCATCAACATTGCCGGCAACACCAAATCGAAGGACGAAGTCATCCGCCGCGAGATGCGTCAGATGGAAGGTGCGACCTATTCCGCCGAGCAGATCAACCGCTCGCGCGAGCGTGTCGAACGCCTGAGTTTCTTCAAGGATGTCGGCATCGAGACCCCGCCCGTGCCGGACGCGCCGGATCAGGTCGACATCAACGTCAATGTCACCGAGCAGGCCAGCGGCAATATCCTGCTCGGCGCCGGTTTTTCGAGTACCGACGGCGTCGTTCTCTCCGGTTCGGTGACTCAGAACAACCTGTTCGGCACCGGCAATCGCCTGGCCCTGCAAATCAACTCGGGCAGCCTGAACACGGTCTACTCCCTCTCGTACACCAATCCCTACTACACCGTGGACGGTGTCAGCCTCGGCTACGACATCTACCGCCGCGACGTCGATTACACCGAGATCGATTCAGTCGAGGATTACCAGACTTCGACCATCGGCGCGGGGATCCGCCTGGGGGTGCCGCTTTCGGAGTACGACACGGTCAACTTCGGCGCGTCGCTCGAGCAATACTCTCTGACCCTCGACCCGGCGATCAGTTATGGCACCACGCTCAACGATTTCGTCTCGGAATACGGCGATACGACGCAGTCGCTGCGCCTGGATATAGGCTGGGCGCGTGACAGCCGCGACAGCTTCATGTACCCCACCAAAGGCATGTTCCGTAAATTCACGGCGGAATGGGGTACCCCCGTGGGCGATCTGCAATATTACAAATTGGCCTACCAGCACCAATGGCTGAAGCCCTTGTCGAACAATTTCACCTTGATGCTCAACGGTGAGATCGGTTACGGCAATGGCGTCAACGGCAAACCGATGCCGTTCTTCCGCAACTTCTACGCGGGCGGCATCGGCTCGGTGCGCGGCTACGACACGGGCACGCTGGCCCCCAAGGATAGCGTGACCGGCAATTCCGTCGGCGGCAGCAAGCGTATCGTCGGCAATGCCGAGTTGCTGTTCCCCTTCCCCGGTGCCGGCAACGACCGGTCGTTGCGTCTTTCGGCCTTCCTCGACGCCGGTGCCGCCTTCAACGATTTCGATGTGGATGAACTGCGCTACTCGGTCGGTATGGCCGTGACCTGGTACTCGCCGATGGGCCCGATAAAACTGAGCCTGGCCAAGCCCCTGCGTGCCAAGGAGGATGACGAACTCCAGGAATTCCAATTCCAGTTGGGCACGGTATTCTGATTTATTGGAGTGATGATGCAAAAAATACTGCTACCCCTGCTGTTCGGTTTGCTGCTTTCCGGCGCTGCCATGGCCAACGACTTCAAGTTCGGCTATATCAATACCCAGCGTGTCTTCCAGGACTCGCCGATGGCCAAGAGCGTCAAGAAAAAGCTGGAACTGGAGTTCAGCAAACAGGAACAGGACATCCAGAAATCGGTCAAGCAGGCGCGTGAACTGCAAACCTATCTGGAAAAGGAAGGCCTGACGATTCCGGAAGCGGATCGCACCAGGAAGGAACGCGAACTGGCAACCATGAGCCGGGACATCCAGCGGACCCAGCGGGAATTCCGCGAAGACCTGAACCGGCGTCAGAATGAAGAATATGCCAACGTCCATGACCGTGCCCGCAAGGTCATCCGTGAAATCGCCGAAAAAGAAAAATTCGACCTGATTGTCGAGACCGCTGTTTACGCCAGCCCGCGTGTCGACATCACGGAGCGTGTGCTGAAAGTCCTGGAGCGCTGACACTTGCCCGGCCCTGAATTCCGGCTCGCCGAACTGCAAGCCCAGCTTGGCGGCGAAATCCAGGGCACGGTCGATCCAATCCTCCGCGGGGTCGCCTCGCTGGAACACGCCACCGCCGAGCAGCTTGGTTTCGTTGTCGGCGGCGGCCATCTCAAGACGGCGCGTGCCAGCCAAGCTGGGGCGTTCCTGGTGGCATCGTCTCAGCTCGCCGCCGAACTCGACCGCCCCTGTCTCGTTGTCGCCAACCCACATGCCAGCTTCGCGCGTGCCGTTGCCTTGTTCCATCCTGAAACCGCGATACAGCCCGGAACACACCCGGGCGCCGTGGTCGATGCCACGGTCACGCTTGGCGAGAACTGCGAAATCGGCCCCGGCGTGGTGATCGAGGCGAGAGCCCGCATCGGCGCGCGCGCGCGTATCGGCGCCAACTCGGTGATCGGCGCCGATACTGTCATCGGCGACGATTGCCGGCTCTACGCGAATGTCACTGTCTATCACGGCTGCCACATTGGCGCGCGCGTCATCCTGCATTCCGGCAGCGTCATCGGCGCGGATGGCTTTGGCCTTGCCTGGGATACGGATCGCTGGCTCAAAGTGCCGCAAGTCGGTCGTGTGATTATCGAGGACGATGTCGAAATCGGTGCCAATACGACGGTGGACCGGGGTGCGCTCGACGACACCCGCATCGAGACCGGCGTGAAGATCGACAATCAGGTGCAGATCGCCCACAACTGCCACATCGGCGCGCATACCGCGATCGCCGGTTGCGTTGGCATCGCCGGCAGCACGCGCATCGGCAAGCGCTGCCGGATCGGTGGCGGGGCCGTGATCATGGGACACTTCGAGATCGCCGACGACGTCACCGTGTCCGCGGGCAGTTTCGCCGCCAAGGATATCCTCTGCGCCGGCACCTATACGTCGATTCAGCCGATCATGCCGCACGCCGACTGGCTAAAGAACGCCGCTCAAATCCGCCATCTGGCGGATATGCGGCAACGCCTGTCGGCGCTTGAAAAACGTTTCACCGAAATCGCACAGAAAGAAAGCTGAAATGGATATCACCGAGATCATGCGGCATCTGCCGCACCGCTACCCGTTCCTGCTGGTCGACCGGAATTGGAAGTCGTCCCCGGCGAACGCCTCGTCGCACTCAAGAACGTATCCATGAACGAACCGTTCTTTCCGGGCCACTTTCCGCATCATCCGGTGATGCCAGGGGTCCTCATCGTCGAGGCACTGGCTCAGGCTTCAGGGATACTTTCGTTCAAATCGCTGAACCAGGCGATCACCGACGACACCGTGGTTTACTTCGTCGGCATCGACAACACGCGTTTCAAGAAGCCGGTTGTGCCGGGCGATCAATTGCGCCTGGAAACGCGTGTCACAAAGCACATACGCGGCATCTGGAAATACGACTGCAAAGCCTATGTCGGCGACGAGGTGGTCTGCGAGGCCGACCTGATGTGTACCGTCCGTGCACTGAAATAAACACATACCGTCTTTCCGCCATGAGCAAAATCCATCCGACCGCGATTATTTACGAGGGTGCGCACGTTGGTACCGATGTCGAGATCGGTCCCTACAGCATCATCGGTCAACACGTAGAGATCGGCGATGGTTGCCGGATCGGCGCGCATGCGGTGATTACCGGCCACACCCGCATCGGCCAGGGTAACCGCATTTTCCATTCGGTCAGCCTGGGCGAAGAACCCCAGGACAAGAAATACGCCGGCGAACCAACCCGCCTGGAAATCGGCGATTTCAACACCATCCGCGAGTTTTGCACGTTCAATACCGGCACGATCCAGGATGGCGGCATCACCCGCCTGGGCAACCATAACTGGATCATGGCCTATGTGCACATCGCCCATGATTGCCAGGTCGGCAACCACACCATCTTCGCCAACAACGCCTCGCTGGCTGGCCATGTCGCCATCGGCGACCATGCCATCCTCGGTGGATTCAGCACGGTGCACCAGTTTTGCCGTATCGGCGCGCACGTCATTACCGGTCTGGCGACTTCAGCACGCCAAGATATTCCGCCATTCCTGACAGCGACGGGCAACCCGGCGGAACCCCATGGCATCAACAGTGAAGGTCTCAAGCGCCGGGGCTACTCCGTTGAAGCGATTGCCGCCCTGAAGCGTGCCTACAAGACGCTGTATAAATCCGGGTTGAGTCTGGTCGACGCCCAGTCGGCGATTGCCGCCGAAGCCGAGGAGGTTGCCGAGCTGCGCCCGCTGGCCGAGTTCCTGGCCAGCGGTGGACGCGGGATCATCCGATAAGCTACGAGGAGGCATGTAGCCGGCATGATTGACTACGCCTCTCACTCTTCGGCATTTAACCGCCACGCCATCGCCATCGTTGCCGGCGAGCCCTCCGGCGATCTGCTGGGTAGCCTGTTGATCGGTGCGCTGCAATCGGGACGCGCGGACCTCGAGTTTTTCGGAATCGCCGGGCCGCGCATGCAGGCCCTCGGGGCACGCAGTCTCCACCCGATGGATACCCTTTCGGTGCGCGGCTACATAGAAGCCTTGGCAAACCTGCGCGCCATTCTGGCGATACGAAAAAACCTGAAGCAGCACTTGCTGCGCAATCCGCCAGGCGTGTTCATCGGTGTCGACGCGCCGGACTTCAATCTGTCGTTGGAGTTCGATCTACGCCAGGCCGGCATTCCTACTGTCCATTTCGTCAGCCCGTCGATCTGGGCATGGCGTCCGGAGCGCATCGAAAAAATCCGCCGAGCGGTATCGCACATGCTGCTGATCTTTCCGTTCGAAGAAGAGATTTACCGCAAGGCGGGCATCCCGGCAACATATGTCGGCCACCCGCTGGCCCATGCCCTGCCGCAAACGCCGGACCCCGCCGCAGCCAGAGTTCGCCTGGGGCTTGAGCCGTCTGGCGAATATCTGGGCTTGTTGCCGGGCAGTCGGGAAAGCGAAATCAACTCCCTGGCCGATCTGTTCGTGCGCACCGCGGTCCGCCTGGCGCGAGAGCGGCCTGGAGTGCGATTCCTTGCGCCCTTGGTGAAGGACACGCATCGCGAGCTTTTTCAGCGCCTTTTGAAAACACACGATGCAGCCGATCTGCCGATCCATTTTTATCGCGGACAGGCCCATGACGTTCTGCAGGCGGCCGACGTGGCACTCATCGCCTCGGGTACCGCGACACTGGAAGCCTTGCTCCTGGATTGCCCGCATGTCATTACCTACCGCGTGCCCTGGTTGACTTACAAGTTGATGCAACGACGCGCCTGTATCTCGAAAGTCGGCCTGCCGAATATCCTCGCCGGGCGCGATATCGTCCCGGAGCGGATACAGGAACAGGCCAACCCGGAACAACTTACCGCGGCCCTGCTGGACCTGCTAGGAAACCCCGCCGCGCGCCTGACCATGCGCTCCGAATTCGCGCCGATCCGGGCCAGCCTGCGGCGCGACACACCCGCGGCCATCGCCGGCGCCTTGGCCCCCTTCCTGTCATGAAGCAGACGCCACCCCGCACCTGTGGCGTCGATGAAGCCGGGCGCGGCCCCCTGGCCGGACCGGTCTACGCCGCGGCCGTCATACTGAATCCAGCACGGCCGATCCCCGGCCTGAAAGACTCAAAAAAACTCAGCGCCGCCAGCCGCGTCCGCCTCGCCCATGAGATCCGCGAGCATGCCCTCGCCTGGGCCGTCGCCACGGCCAGCGTCGCGGAGATAGAGCGCTTGAACATCCTGCATGCCAGCATGCTGGCGATGCGCCGGGCCGTGCTGCTACTGCACCCCACGCCGGAACTGGCACTCATCGACGGCAATCGTTGCCCCGATCTGCCCTGCCTGGCACGTGCCATTATCAAGGGCGACAGCCTGGAACCGGCCATTTCCGCAGCCTCGATATTGGCCAAGACAGAAAGGGATAAAGAAATGGAAAAACTTGCCGTTATATATCCCGAGTATGGTTTCGACCGGCATGCGGGCTACCCAACTCCCGAGCATCTGGCCGCACTGGAAGCGCATGGCCCTTGTCCGGAGCATCGACGCCTGTTTGGCCCGGTGAAGAAAATCATAGAAAATGAACAACAGCGATAAAAGGAGTATTCGGCCATGATGGTTATCATCGGTTGGCTCATTGCCCTGGCGGGTGTATTCGGCGGTTTTGCCGCGGCCGGCGGCCACTTGGCCGCGCTGTTCCAGCCACTGGAACTGGTCATGATCGGTGGGGGCGCCGTCGGTGCATTCTTCGCCGCCAATACCATGCATGGCATGAAACATACGCTCGCGGGCCTGGCCAGTTGCTTCAAGGGGTCGAAATACAGCAAGGCGTTCTACATGGAACTGCTCGCGCTACTCTTCGAACTACTCGCCAAGATACGTAAAGAGGGCCTGATGTCTCTGGAGAGCGACGTCGAGGAGCCCGAAAAGAGCGCGATTTTCAGCAAGTATCCCAGCCTGATGACGGACCACCATCTGATCGAGTTCATCACCGACTATCTACGCCTCATGGTGGGCGGCAATCTGAACTCCCTGGAAATCGAAAACCTGATGGACAACGAGATCGAAACACACCATCACGAAGAGATGCATGCCTCGCATGCCGTGGCCAAGCTCGCCGATGGCATGCCCGCATTCGGCATCGTTGCCGCCGTGATGGGCGTGGTGCATACCATGGAGTCCCTGCATCTGCCGCCGCAGCAGTTGGGTATCCTGATCGCCCATGCGCTCGTTGGCACCTTCCTGGGTATCCTGCTTTCCTATGGTTTCGTCGGGCCGCTGTCGACCGTGCTGGAAGGCAAGGCGGCGGAATCGACCAAGGTCTACCAGACTGTGAAGGTTGTCCTGCTGGCATCGCTTAACGGTTTTGCCCCGCAAGTGTGCGTCGAGTTTGGACGCAAGGTTCTCTTTTCGACTGAACGTCCTACATTCCTGGAACTGGAAGAGGACATCAAGTCGCGCAAGGGTAAATAAGGCCAGTAGACCAGGGAACATATAGATGGCCGACGACACCCAACGACCTATAGTCATCAAGCGCATCAAGAAATACGCCGCCGGTGCGCATGGCGGCGCCTGGAAGATCGCTTACGCCGACTTCGTCACCGCCATGATGGCCTTTTTCCTGCTCATGTGGTTGTTGGGATCGACCACCAAGGGGCAAATGGAAGGCATCGCCGATTATTTCAAGACACCTCTGAAGATCGCCCTGGCGGGCGGCTCGGGTTCCGGCGACGCTTCCAGCGTTGTCAAGGGCGGTGGTGAAGATCTGACGCGCAAGGCCGGCCAGGTGATGCGTGGCGCGACTGAAAGCAGCAAGGACACGCTCAGCCTGGAAAAATCCAAGGCGGATCGGGAGCGCACCGAAGCCGGTCGTCTCAAGGATATGAAGGCCAAGGTCGAAAAAATCGTCGAAAGCAACAAGACCCTGAGTTCGTTCAAAAAACAATTCAAGATCGACATCACCAACGAAGGTCTGCGCATCCAGATCATCGACGACCAGAACCGGCCCATGTTCGACATCGGCGGTGCGGTAATGAAGCCCTACACACGAGAAATTCTGCGTGCCATCGGCCAGACATTGAACGAACTGCCCAACAAGATTTCGCTTTCGGGACATACCGATGCCCAGAGATACGTTACCGGCGAACGTGGTTACAGCAACTGGGAACTCTCGGCGGACCGTGCCAATGCCTCGCGGCGTGAACTGGTCGCTGGCGGGCTGGAACAGGGCAAGATCATGCGCGTCGTCGGCCTCGCCGACGCCGTGCCCTTCAACAAGGAGAATCCCAGCGATCCGGTGAACCGGCGCATCTCCATCATCGTCATGAATGCCAAGGCGGTCGAGGCAATCAACAAGGAGAGCCAGCAGATCGAGGCCACCACGGCCAGCCAGATTGCGGACCAGCTCAACAATGTCCGCAAATAGCCTGGCGATCCCAATGCTCTTGAAGCAATGGCCGTTGTCGCTGCGCGTACTGGGCGTCCATTTCGCGGCCTTGCCGGCATCCTTGGCCGCCATGCACATCGCGGGTTATTTCGGCCTGACTACCGGCTTACTCCAATTCGTCCTCGTCGAAGGCGCCGTCGCCGCCGGATTATCGCGCTGGATTCAGCTGCCGCACTGGTGGCAGGCCATCAATCTGCTTTTTCTGCCGGCGCTGTGGCTGGCCATTCAGGCGCATATCGAGCCTGCCTGGTATTTGGCCGGTTTCATCCTGCTCCTGCTCACTTCCCTGGGGGCGCTGACCAGCCGCGTTCCGCTGTACCTTTCCAGTGAACGGGCCGTACGCGAAGTCGCTCGGCACATACCTGAAGGCAAACCGGTGCGTGTGGTTGATCTGGGTTGCGGGCTCGGCGGCCTGCTTGCCGGTCTCGTCGAAGTCCGCCCTGAAGCGGAGCTCCATGGCATCGACGCCGCCCCCCTGCCCTGGCTGTTTAGCCGCCTGCGCTTGGGCCGTCGTGCGCAAATCCGCTTCGGCAATCTTTGGAGCGAGGATCTGTCGGGCTATGACGTCGTCTATGCCTATCTCTCGCCGGAGCCGATGCCCGAACTGTGGGCCAAGGTACGCCGCGAAATGCGCCCAGGCAGTCTGTTCATCAGCAACACGTTCTCTGTCCCTGATACCAGGCCGGACGAAGTCGTCGAACTCCACGACCTAAGCCACGCCAGGCTGTTGCTATGGCAGATCCGCTGACCGCCTCTCCGGAAACCCTGCTGGCGCGCCTGAAGCCCGGCGAGACACCGATCTTTCGGCAAACCAAATGCGCCATTCTGAATCTGCGCAAGCGTGGCGATTCTCTCAGCGCCAAGGAGTTGGCGCGTATTGTCCTGGCCGATCCGCTGGCTACACTGCGTGTCATCTATCAGGCAAACAATCGCAACAGACGTAGCTTGGGCGGAGAGATCGCCACGGTCGAACATGCCATCATGATGCAGGGGGTTGGCCCGTTTCTCGGCGCGGCGGCCTCCCTGCCCGTCCTTGAAGAGGGTCTTGGCGCGAAGTCGAAATCGGTCGAAGCATCCCTCTACCGGCTGCTGCGGATCGCTCAGCACGCCGCGTGGCAAGCACGCGACTTCGCTGTATTGACCGCCGACACCCGGGCGGAAGAAGTCGAGGTCGCCGCCCTGCTCTACTATGTACCGGACTTGTTGTTCTGGATCCAGGCGCGCGAGATCGCTCAAAGTCTCGCCAGGAAGCGACGCATGATGGCCTATGAGGACGCCGAGCAGGCGGTTCTTGGCATGCCACTGGCCCGCCTGCGCCTGGACCTGATGTCGCTCTGGACAGTCCCCGAGATCACCCGTGATCTGCTCAACCCGGAATTTGCCGAGCGGCCGCGCCAAAATATTCTGGGCGCCTGCCTGGGAATTGCCCATCGTGGCCGTCATGGCTGGTGGCAAGAGCCATTGGCCGAGCTCTATGTCAGACTTGCCGGTGTCGTCGGCGTACCGCTTGAACAAGTCGTGACGACGGTCCACATCAATGCCGTTAAAGTCGCCCGTTATGGTCGCTGGATTCCTTCGACGCCCGCTGCGGCCTGGTTGCCGATGCAGCCTGGCGTCTGGCCACCGGAACCTGAGGATGAGGATGAGGAATCCAGCGCCGCGTCTGCCTCCGCAGGTATGGCGCAGGCACCCTCAGTAGTCGCTGAAGCGGCGGCGGCAGGAGCCCATGAACACTGTCTGTTGCCGGATACAGGGGTGTTCCGGGAGACGTTGCGGAATATCGAGACCCACCTCGATGGTAGTTTCACACTCAACCAGATGTCGGCGCAGATTTTGCGCGGGCTGCATACGGGACTCGGGCTGTCCCGGCTGCTTTTCGCCATGGCCACACCGGACGGCAAACGCATCAAGACACGCTTTTCGCTGGGAATTCCAGCCGGGGATCCGTTGCGTCATTTCGAGTTTGAACTTGGCGGCAAAGACCTGTTCGGTCAACTCATGGGCAAAGCCCAGGGCGTCTGGATGAAGGCGGATAATCGCGCCAAACTCTGGCCCATGGTCGACCCGAAACTCCAGGGGATGATCGGCGAGGCCGACTTCTTCGCGATGTCCTTGTTCAGCGGCGCCAGGCCCATCGGCATGATCTACGCCGACCGAGGCCATGGGGGCTGCGGCCTGGACGCCCACACCTACACTGACTTCAAGATGTTCTGCCTGCAAGCCGCGCGCGGACTTGGCAGGCTAAAACCCAGTCCTGATCGGCGACTCATTCCCACCCAATTACCAATGAGCCCTGAAAACCCGCGTGAAAACTTGGTTCTGCTCGTTTTGCCCCGTTGATACCAACAAAAACGGACGCTTAGTATTCATGCCGAAATCAACTTTCTGACTCGGATTGTCAGATCTGTCGGCGGCGGATGCGGAAAGGGATTCCCCGGCGCAGCAGGTACCTCCTCGCGACGAGAGAAAACCATGACGCGCAACCGCCATCGACGTCGCCCAACACCCGATACGGAGATCGCCGCATGAACTTTCCGCTCGCCCTGCCCTTCGAGATCGATGCCTTTGGACGCGTCGCCTCGCTGTTGATCGTGTCGATCACCAGCGCCGAAATCTGCGAGCGCTGGCTGCGCCTGCCACGCCTGATCGGCTATGTGATCGCCGGGCTGTTGCTGGGACCATCTGTGCTTGCCTGGGTGCCGCCGAGCATCACTGGCGACCTTCGCCCGCTACTGTTGCTCGGCCTTGGCCTGCTGCTGTTCGAACTCGGCAGCCGCGTCGACCTGCGCTGGCTGCGCCATAATCCGATGCTGGTCGTCAGCAGCCTGGTGGAGAGCACCCTCACCTTCACCGCCACCTACGTCTTTCTCGGCTGGTTTGATCTCGCCATCGGAACGCGTGTGGCCGTCGCCGCAATCGCCGTATCGACCAGTCCGGCGGTCGTCATGCGCATCGTTGCCGAGAACAACGCACGCGGCCAGATGACGGAACGCCTGATGCTGATGACGGCGCTCAACAGCCTATATGCCATCCTGCTGCTGAAGATCAGCGTCGGCGTGGTGCACCTCGACCACAACGCGGGCCTGTTGCAGACGATCGGTCATCCCGCTTACCTCGCCTTCGGTTCCTTGTTGCTGGGAGCGGCACTGGCCTATGCCATGCACCTGGCGCGTTTCTCTCACCTGAAGCGCGAGAGTGAGCGTTTCGCGCTAGTGATCGCCGTCGTCCTGCTCGGCACCACGCTGGCTGACCGGCTCGGCCTGTCGGTGCCCATGGCCCTGCTCTGCGGCGGCATGATCCTGCGTTCGCTGTCGCAACGGCTGCATCTCTTCCCCGAGCATTTCGGCGCCGCCGGCGCCCTGCTGGTCATCGTCCTGTTCACCTTGACCGGCGTCGCCCTCGATCCGCGCCATATCGTCGCCGGCGGGCTGATGTCGATCGGCCTGCTGCTGATTCGCGGCCTGGCGAAATATGTCGGCGCCTACGTTTCGGCCGGCTACGGTGGCCTGATACCGAAAAAGGCGGCCTGGCTCGGCGTGGCCCTGCTGCCGATGTCCAGCCTGGCCGTCCTGCAGGCCCACGACGTCGCCGGACTCTATGCGGATTTCGGCGACGATGTCCTCGCCATCGTGCTCGGCTCGGTATTGATCATGGAACTGCTTGGACCGATGGCAACCCAGATCGCGCTACGCCGCAGCGGTGAAGCCATGCCGTTCCCCGGCGAAAGGGAGATTTAACATGGCGCTCGAAAGCTTCAAGTCCTCGCGCCCGTTGTCGCTCGGCGTCGAACTCGAACTGCAGATCCTCGACACACACGACTACGCGCTGACGCCGATGGCCAACGACCTGCTGTACTGGGTCGAACGCCACCCTGGGCATCCGGGCAACATCGTGCCCGAGATCACCCAGGGCATGATCGAAATCAGCACCGGCATCCATACGACGCATCAGACGCTGTCCGCCGAACTGGATGAAATCCGCGATTTCCTTTGTCGCGGCGGGCGCGAGCTGAATCTCGCCCTTTCGGGCGGCGGCACGCATGCCTTCCAGCACTGGGGCGAGACGCGCATTTTCGACAAGGAACGCTTTCACCACATTTCCGATCTTTACGGCTATCTCGCCAAGCAATTCACGATTTTCGGCCAGCATATCCACATCGGCTGTCCCTCGCCCGACGAGGCGCTGTTCCTCCTGCATTCGCTGTCGCGCTACATTCCGCACATGATCGCACTGTCGGGCGCCTCGCCCTATGTGCATGGGCACGATACAGGCTTTGCCTCGGCCCGCCTCAACTCCGTGTTCGCCTTTCCGCTCAGTGGGCGCGCGCCGATGGTCGCTTCCTGGGAAGAGTTCGGCGACTACTTCGAAAAAATGACCCGCACCGGCGTGGTCAAGGGCATGAAGGATTTCTACTGGGACATCCGGCCCAAGCCGGAATTCGGCACCATCGAAATCCGCGTCTGCGACACCCCGCTGACGGTCGGCCACGCCGCCGATATGGCGGCCTATCTCCAGACGCTGTGCCGCTATCTGATGATCGAACGGCCGATTGTCCCGGTCGAAGACGATTACCTTGTGTACACCTTCAACCGCTTTCAGGCTTGTCGCTTCGGTGCCGAGGGCATCCTGGTCGACCCGAAAAGCGGCGAACACTGCAGCTTGCACGACGACATTCTGCATACGCTGGCACGCATCGAGCAGCATGCCATCGAACTGGATGCCGACGCGGCCTGCGCCCGCATCAAGGCGCGCGTCGAACAGGGCGACAGCGATGCCGCCTGGTGCCGGTCCCGCTTCGCCGAACTGGGTTCGGCAGCGGAACTGATGCGGGCACAGGCCATTCGTTGGCAGGAGGCCTGAGCGGCGGTGAGTCGTTCGCTGCGCATCGGGCTATCGCCGCGGCTGATGCACCAAGCTCCGACCGAACTCGGCTTCCGCAACAAGAAGTGCAATACATCGAGCAGTCGATCACGTATTGGGTGATGGGCCACGGCGCGCGGGCTTGGAACAGGCTAAAACCTCAGGCCTGATTGGCGAGTCACTCCCACTCAATTATCAACAAGGATGTAACCATGTTGATTTGTAATGAGTATTTGCCGTGATTCGTACTTGATACCATGCCTTGTGCCATGCGGAAAACTTGCTTGTAGCTGCTTGATCCTGCCAGACATTGCTTGAACTGGCATCATGCATCGGATCATACGACGGGGAGGCACATTCGTCTCCGTGACTGACTACAGCAGGCACTCATGGATATCCTTGGTCATCAGGTACAGGTGGTATGGATCCAGCGGCGACGGTGTAAATCCAAAGTGCTGATAGAACTCGATAGTCTGATCATCCTTGGCATGAACAACCAAAGCTCTCGCTGCAATGATCGATTGAGCCTGGAGAAACCGCTTCAGCGCATCCTTGAGCAGTCCGGCCCCGATGCCAGAACCCTGCTCTGCCTGATCCACGGCCAACCTGGCCAACAAGGTGAGTGGAATCGGATGCTGTGCCAGTCCTTTGGCAATACGCGCCGGGACGGTTTCGTATTCCGCCGAGGCGGCGGCCAGCGAGTAGTAGCCGATAACCTGCGCTTCGCCACGCAAGGCAACGTAGGTCCGGGCACTCTGGTTACGCTGGTTCTGCAGGGCATGCCGATGAAGGAAGCGGTTTAGTGCCTCGTTGCCGCAGTCGAATCCGGAAACGTCATGGATCTCCGTCAGAAGTTCGGGGCCCCGTAGCGGCAACTTCATTGGGTCTCGAAGACGCTTGGTTTCTTGAGCAGTTCACGAAGACGCGGAATCGACTTGGCTGGTTGATCGAGCGCGGCGTAAAAGGCATTCATCTGTTCTTCGGGCAAGACGAAGCGCGTCTGCGACGCCAAGGTCTCGTCGGCAACGGTGCGTACGGCGCGGAGAACGAACTCGCTAAGGTTCTGGTGCGACAGGATGGCCGCCTGGCGAATCCGGTCCTTCTCGGCCGCCGCGAGTCGGACTTCGATGCGTTCTTCCTTGACGGTAGCGCCCATGGTGTGACTCCTTGAATTGTCCGTACAGTATACGGTTTGCATTATTCTTTGCAAGGGCAAGAACTAAACCTCGATGCATAGCCAGCAAAGAACCTTTGTCCGCACCATGTTGCACCGTTGCCATATCCCTCTTGACTGTATCTCATGGGAGATACGCAATTCATACAAATGGAGGAACGAATCATGGCCCATTCCACAATGCTGCACGTCCGGGTGGACGACGAAATCAAATCACAAGCCAGCGAGGCACTGGCAGCCATGGGGCTGTCTGTGTCGGATGCTGTGCGCATCCTGCTCAAGCGCGTGGTCAATGACCAAGCCTTCCCGCTGGAACTTAAGGTGCCCAACGCCCAGACCCGTGCGGCCATGGAAGAAGCCCGCGCAATGGCGAAGGCCCGTGCCGTCCGTTTTGATTCTGCCGATGCATTGATTGATGACCTCGAAAACGCAAGCGGCAGCCAAAAAGGCCGCCAGTACAAAGCGGGCAACGCCACCCAAGGCGTGCGACTACACCAAGACCTTCCATAAAGACTGGGAACGCCTTTCCCGCTCGGGCCGCTACGACCTGAAGCGATTGAAGGTGGCGATGCTGTTGCTCATCGCCAACGATGCGCCCCTGGGCCCCGAGTGGCTAGACCATCCATTGAAGGGCGAGTGGGCCGACCACCGCGAATGCCACATCGGCGGCGACTTCCTGCTGATCTACCGGCTGGATGGCAACGCCATTATCTTTGTGCGCGCGGGCACCCACTCAGAACTGTTCGAGGAATAAGCCATGGGTGTTGAATCGCTGCCAAATTTCACCCCACCAGCTCGCCAACGCTGGGAATCGATCCCTGCCCAGATCCGTCAGCGCCTGCTGGCCAATGTCTGGTGCGGGCAGTGTCGTCACGAAGTGACGATCACTAATTTTAGCGGTGCCATCAAGGGCGGCGACCTGCTGCTGGTTGGCAAGTGCGCCGAATGCCACGGTGATGTGGCGCGGGTGATCGAGGGTTCGTAGCCCGGTCAGGAATTAAACCCCGCCCCCTGTGACGCCACCTGCTTGGTCATGATAAATAGATGACGTTGTCGTTACGAGTGGGTCACCTGGCACTAAATACAACAAAGCCCGTGAAATCACGGGCCCGTAATGCTGCCAGACATTGCCAGATGTTGCCTGTCTATGCCTGGTGCTGCCAGTCACTCCCACTCTATTATCAACAAGGACGTAACCATGTTGATTCGTAAGGGATATTTAACGTGATCTGCGCTTGATACCATGCTTTGTGCCATCTGAAGAATTTGCTTGCAGCTGCTTGGCCCTGCCAGGTAGTGCTTGATCTCGCATCATGAATCGGATCATACGACAGGGAGGCACATACGTCTCCGTGACTGACTACAGCAGGCACTCATGGATATCCTTGGTCATCAGGTACAGGTGGTATGGATCCAGCGGCGACGGTGTAAATCCAAAGTGCTGATAGAACTCGACGGCCTGGTCACCCTTGGCATGAACCGACGTCCCCCGGTTTGAGTAGCACCTGACATTAGAGTCCAATCCCATCCATGAAGGAGATTGGACATGAAGAAGCGATTCACGGAAGAACAGATCATTGGTTTCCTGCGGGAAGCGGAAGCGGGCCTGCCGATCAAGGAGTTGTGCCGTCGACACGGGTTCTCGGAAGCCAGTTACTACCTGTGGCGGAGCAAGTTCGGCGGAATGAGCGTCTCGGATGCGAAACGGATGAAAGAGCTGGAGGCCGAGAACACCCGCCTGAAGAAGCTGCTCGCCGAAGCGATGCTGGAGAACGAGGTCACGCGCGAGGTGCTCCGAAAAAAGTGGTGAAGGCACCGGCACGCCGCGAGATGGTGGATCATCTGTCGGATCGCGGATTGAGTGAACGTCATGCCTTGCGCGTGGTAGGCATGAGTGCCAGTGCTCATCGTTACCAACCCGCACCCGACCGAAACGCGGCCTTGCGCGAGCAGATCCTGGCCTTGGCGTATCGGCACCGCCGCTATGGGGTTGGCATGATCTATCTGAAACTGAGGCAGTCCGGGCAACCAGTCAATCACAAGCGTGTGGAGCGGCTCTATGCCGAGGCGGGCCTTCAGGTGCGGCGGCGCCGGCGCAAGAAGGTGCCGGTTACGGATCGGCAGCCGCTGGGGCGCCCGCCGTCGTCCAACCGGGTCTGGTCGATGGATTTCGTGTTCGACCAGACGGCGGAGGGGCGCGTCATCAAGTGCCTGACGGTCGTGGACGACGCCACCCACGAAGACGTAACTGTGGTGCCGGAGCGCGCCATCGGTGGCCAGGCGCTGACGCGCATGCTGGACCGGCTGGCCGTACAGCGGGGTTTGCCACAGGCGATTCGTACTGACAACGGCAAGGAGTTCTGCGGTCGGGCCATGCTGACCTGGGCGCATGCCCGGGGTGTTCGGTTGTTCCTGATCCAGCCGGGCAAGCCGAATCAGAACGCCTACATTGAGTCGTTCAACGGGCGACTGCGGGATGAGTGCCTGAACGAGCATTGGTTCGTCAGCCTGGCCCATGCCAAGGCCGTGATCGAGGCGTGGCGGTGCGAATACAACGAGGAGCGGCCGAAGAAATCGTTGGGCGGTTTGACACCCTCGGCCTACGCCCGGCAACTGGCCGGAAAATCGGCTACATTACCCATGGACTCTAAAGCCCCGTGCTACTGAAAACAGGGGGACGTCGCCTACACTACACCGGCCAGTCAACTGTCTCAACCCCAAGGTCGGCTCAGCCGAGTTGTGTGAATTTGCCATCCGGCAGGTTTCCAAGTGAACCAGCTGTTCCAGGGGCGGGTATCCGGTGAGAACGTATTTCCGCTCATGGCCGGGTCCTGAAAATCCCACGATCAATTTGATCGCCGAAAACCAGCCATTCGATTCCGCTTACCGCGAGAAATTCAGATGTTACCGCCACGGTCAGCTGATGGCCGAGGGACTAAACCGCTCGCGCGGTAGGGGGTGCCCAGTCTGACGTGGTCATGGCAGGCTGAGGTCGTGGTGCCTACGGCCTAGGTTGTGGAATGAGGCAATCCGCCTCGTTCCATGACAGGAGGCCACCATGTCCACCACCCTTCATCCGATCAGCCCGCTGCGCCAACGCATGCTCGACGACATGCGCATGCGCAAGTTCGGCGAGAAGACCCAGCTCGACTACGTGCGCGCTGTACGCAAGTTCACGCAATACCTCGGCCGCTCGCCGGATACCGCGAGCATTGATGACCTGCGCAACTACCAGTTGTACCTGGTCGATCACGGGACCTCACCGTACACCCTCAACTCGACGATCAGTGGGCTGAAGTTCTTCTTCGGTGTCACCCTCGACCGCCCCGAGGTGATGGCCAAGATGCAGCCGGTGCACCTACCTCGCAAGCTGCCGGTGATCCTGAGCCCCGACGAGGTGAAGCGCCTGATCGCCGCCGCCGGCAACCTCAAGCACCAGACGGCCTTGGCCCTGGCCTACGCCACCGGTCTGCGCGTCAGTGAGGTGGTGTCCCTGAAGGTGGGCGACATCGACAGCCAGCGCATGACCCTGCGGGTCGAACAGGGCAAGGGCCAGAAGGATCGCTACGCGATGCTCTCTCCTGTCCTGTTGGAACGCTTGCGCCTCTGGTGGCGGGTCGCCCGGGCGCAGGGCAAGATGCTCGACGGCGGCTGGCTGTTTCCGGGCCAGAATCCGGTCCGGCATCTCAGTGCCCGGCAGCTCGATCGCGCCATCCATGCCGCCGCCGACGAGGCTGGCATCGAGAAGCGCATCTCGATGCATTCTCTGCGCCATGCCTTCGCCACCCATCTCCTGGAACAGAAGGTCGATATCCGCCTGATCCAGGTCCTGCTCGGGCACAAGAAATTGGACTATCTCCCGCACCGAACTATGTCCCGTGCGGACTTGACGCCCTGATCTACCTAAGGCTGCCTACGATGTTCGCTGAACATTGTCATCCTCGTTGTCGGGCAATTCCGCCCTCAAGGAGGTCATCATGGAGCATTCCTACGAGATAGCCGATGCGCGGGTCCGCGCGATTGGCGGCACGTCTGCTGAGCACCTCGGCTCGTTCGTCACCTGGCTGAGCAGTCAACAATACTCGGCGGGCTACGCCTGCATCGTGGCGAGACACGCATTGGCTTTTGGCCGATGGTTCGAGGAGCGCGGCATTGACGTTGAAGTACTGACTGACGACGACATCGAACGATTTCAGCGCAGTCGGGCTCGGCGCCGCTCGCGACGCACTGAGACGCGCCGCCAGGAGCGACAAGCGCTGACACTACTGCTGCTATTTCTGCGTGAGCGAGGGCTCTGCGCTGCCGCTGCTTCATGCACGACGGCTGTTGACCTCGTCGCTACCGACTTCGCGCAACACCTACAACGCAATCAAGGGCTGGCGGCGGCCTCCGTTGACACTTACATCAGATTGGCCCGGCAGTTCCTGGTCTGGCGCTTCGGGCAAGCGGAGGTCTGCCTGCATGACCTTGGCCCGAGCGACTCTATCGCGTTCGTTCGACAAGAGTCGAAGCGCATGGCCCCCGGCTGTGAAGGGTGTTGCCAAGGCGTTGCGGTCTTTCCTGCGCTTCTGCGAGTTCCGGGCGAAGTCTCAGCCGGGCTCGCCGCCAGCGTACCGTCCGTCGCCACCTGGACGACCACGCCGCCGATTCCCAAGGCGATCGCTGCCGAGCACGCACAGCGCGCTATCGACAGCTGCAACCGATTGACCGCGGTTGGCCTACGTGATCGTGCTGTCCTGCTGCTTCTGGCGCGTCTCGGGCTGCGCGCCTGCGAGATCATCAGACTGACTCTGGACGACATTGACTGGGACCGGCGCAACTGCGCATTCACGGCAAGGGTGGACGACAGAGCTTACTGCCGCTGCCCGCCGATGTTGGCACTGCCATTGCCGCGTATCTGCAGCACGGTCGACCGACCTGTGGGGACCGACATCTCTTCCTTCGTTCTATGGCGCCGATCCGCGGTCTGCTGGACGGATCCGATGGCGTGGGCTCAATCGTGCGCTACGCGCTTGAGCGGGCTAAGGTCGACGCACCGCATCGTGGCTCGCATCAGTTCCGGCATGCCTTGGCCGCTCACATGCTGCAACAAGGCGCGTCGCTGCCCGAGATCGGCCAGGTGCTGCGCCACCGCAGCCCGCAGACCACCAGCATCTATGCCAAGGTAGATCTGGATGCGTTGCGAACCGTGGTCATGGCCTGGCCCGGGAGTGCACGATGAACACCTTGCGCGAAGCCATGCAGGAATACATCGATCTGCGCCGAGGGCTGGGCTACAAGATGCACGACGAAGGGCTGTTGTTGCCGCGGTTCGTCAGCTTCATGGAAGAGCACTACGCCGAGCACATCAGCGTCCGCCTGGCGGTTGAGTGGGCTCAATGTGCATCGGTACAACCCGCCGAGTGGGCCCGCCGGCTTTGCTTCGTGCGCGGCTTCGCTCGCCATCGCAGCGCCACCGATAGCCGCACGGAGATCCCGCCGCTCGGCCTATTGCCACACCGCTCCACGCGCGCCAGACCACACCTGTACACCGAGGACGAGATCAGGCGGCTGTTGGATGCGGCGTTGGAACTTCCTGTAGCCTGGCCGTCGACGCCGCTCCGCCCGTGGGTGTTCCACGGCTTGATCGGCCTGCTCAGTGTAACGGGCATGCGCCTGTCCGAAGCGCTGAATCTCAAGCTTGCCGACGTCGACCTCAAGCAGGCGGTCCTGACGATTCGTGGCGCCAAGTTCGGTCAGTGGCGGCTGGTGCCAATTCATTCGTCCGTCTGCGCAGTACTGGCCGACTACCTCACCCGTCGCGACCAGTTCTTCCACTATCCAGTCTCCACCTACGTGTTCGTCTCGCGTCGCGGCACTCGCCTCGACAGCGGCCATGTCCATCGAACCTTCTACTCACTGTCACGCAGCACGGGCCTGCGCGCGGTCGGTGCGAGCAAGGGGCCACGGCTGCATGACTTCAGGCATCGCTTCGCCGTTCAGACGCTGACGCGGTGGTACCAGGCGGACAAGGACCCTGGGCGCGAGATGCCGCTGCTGGCGACCTACCTCGGGCACGTCTGCGTATCCGGCACCTACTGGTACCTGAGCGCCAACCCCGAGTTGATGGCCCAAGCGATGGCCCGGCTGGAGCGGCGCTGGGGGGAGTCGTCATGAGTGGCCAACCCAATTTCGGTGTTCTCCTAGAGCGGTTCTTTACCCAGCGCCTGATGCAGCAGCGCCAAGCCAGTGCGCACACGATTGCTTCGTACCGCGACACCTTCAAGATGCTGCTGCAATTTCGTGCACAAACGTCTGCGCAAGGCACCCTCGGCACTGGCGCTAGACGACATTGATGCGCCGCTGGTGATGGCATTCCTTGACGAAATGGAGCGGGCACGTGGCATTACCGCCCGCACGCGCAACCTGCGGTTGACGGCTGTGCACTCGTTCTTCCGCTTCGCGGCGTTCGAAGCGCCGACGCACTCGGCGCAGATACAGCGCGTTCTGGCGATTCCGGCCAAGCGGTTCACGCGCGGGCTGGTGCCATTCCTCAACCGTCAGGAGGTTGACGCACTGCTTGCTGCGCCGGATCAGCGAAACTGGTCGGGTCGCCGTGATCACGCATTGCTGCTGCTGGCTGTGCAGACCGGGTTGAGGCTGTCGGAGCTGACAAGCCTGAAGCATGATGATCTGCACGTCGGCGTTGGTGCCCACGTCCGGATCATCGGCAAGGGACGCAAGGAACGGTGCACGCCACTGAGCAAGAACACGCGCGTAATACTGGCCGCGTGGTCACGAGAACCGCCGCTGACGGAGGACCAGCCGCTGTTCCCGAACGCACGCGGTGGCATTCTGAGTTCTCACGGCGTGCACTACCTGCTCAACAAGCACGTCAGAACAGCCGCTGTGAAGTGCTCGTCACTGAAGAGCAAACGTGTGAGCCCACACGTGCTGCGTCACACGACTGCCATGGACTTGCTGCAAGAGGGCGTTGAGCAATCGACGATCGCGCTATGGCTCGGGCATGAGTCGATCGAGACGACTCAGATCTATCTGGATGCCGATTTGGCGATGAAGCAGGCTGTTCTGGGCAAGACGAAGCCACCAGACGTCAAGCCTGGCCGATATCGGCCCGATGATCCGCTACTCGCGTTCCTCAAGGGCTTGTAGCGCGGCCACCTATGTCCCGCGAAGTGCATGTGCATGCCCGGCTATTGGTGTTTGCAAATGCTGCGGGACATAGTCCGGCGCGGGAGATAGTCCAGCCTATGGACTTCAGTACATAGGCTGGAGACGACCGCCCTCTATGCCCAGGTTGCCACCGACATCCTACGTGAGGTCGTCAGTCCTCTTGAACGCTTGAACACCACGTAGGCCCGCCATGGGGCGGGTCGCCCTCGATGTTGCGGACATCTTCCGCGCCCATGGGCCAGCGTGGCGTGCGCGGCAGGCGGGACACCTCAGTCTCACGCAATTGAAGATCATGTCGGCCATCGAACAGTGCCGCACCGCGGCGCTGGGAGGCCATGCATTACGTTGCGACGCTTGCGACCACCAGGAGATCAGCTACAACTCCTGCCGCAATCGGCACTGCCCGAAGTGCCAGGCCAAGGCGGCGCAACGCTGGCTTGAAGCCCGCCAGGCCGATCTCCTGCCGGTGGAGTACTACCACGTCGTCTTCACCCTGCCCGAACCGATCAGCGCGCTCGCCTACACGAACAAGGCGGTGATCTACGGCACACTCTTCGATGTCGCGGCCGAAACCCTGATGACCATCGCCGCCGATCCCAAGCATCTCGGCGCACGTATCGGGGCTACCCTGGTGCTGCACACCTGGGGATCGGCCATGACCCACCACCCCCACGTGCACGGCATCGTGCCCGGCGGCGGGCTGTCGCTGGCCGGTAGCCGCTGGATCGCCTGCCGGCGCGGCTTCTTCCTGCCCGTGCGCGTGCTGTCCCGGCTGTTCCGTCGGCGCTTCATCGAGGAATTGGCGAAGCGTCACGCGGCCGGACAGCTCCGCTTCTTCGGTGACCACGCCGACCTGGCCGAGCCTGCCGCCTTCGCCCGTTGGCTGGCGCCCCTGCGAGAAACCGAGTGGGTGGTCTACGCCAAGCGTCCCTTCGCCGGGCCCGAGGCGGTGCTTGCCTACCTGTCGCGCTACACCCATCGAGTGGCCATCGCCAACTCACGGCTGATCGCCATGGAGGGCGATCAGGTGTCCTTCCGCTGGAAGGATTACCGGGCGAAGGGGCGGACCCGGCACAAGACCATGACGCTGGGCGCCGACGAGTTCATGCGGCGCTTCCTTCTGCATGGCTTGCCTACCGGCTTCCATCGCATTCGCCACTATGGTCTGTTGGCCAATGCCGGCCGTCGGGCGCATCTGGCCAAGGCGCGCCAACTGCTTGAAGCGCCCCCGCCCGAGCCGGTCGGCAACGAGGTCGAGGCGGCCGCCGTGCCGACCTTCGTTTGCCGCTGCTGCGGCGCCGCCATGCGCATCGTCGAGGTCTTCCCGCGTAGGCCAAACATCCGAGCGCCGCCATGACGATCCTCGGGCGGTTCCCTCAGGGTGCAATCAGGCCTGGGCTATCGGTCGTCGGGATTCCGGCATCGAGGCACAACCGTTGTCGCTGCTCGCCAAAGCGGGTGTCTCCAGGCCAGGCGACCCAAACATGCGCCTCGCGAAACGTAATCCAGAGGGAAGTCTCAGGTCAGACCCGTCGCCAGCAATGCCCGGTCTCACCGTTTCCAATGACAGGGTCCCGCTTAAAATCCCCATAGGCCGGCACGAGTTCCGACCGCCCCACCTCCGCCCGCGGTTTCCTCCTTCGAGGTTTATTCAACGTCTGCCCGCACACGTCAGTGGGGCATCCGTGCGTCACCACGTTCAGGGCAGACATCGAACAAACCTAGACCGCAGCACTCATTGGGATAGAACGCCAATAAGCCGACATTGGTGAAAATTTCGAGCACATCCGTCAGCGGCAACAAAGGCCGAAGAACGGCCCGATACCATGAACAACACCGTCATCACGCGCTGCTTGACACTGCCAGTCAATGCCAGCAATTGCCAGATCCAGAAAACACCACTGACCATCAGTAAGTTGCTCATTGACAATGCATAAAATAAAAGCGGCCCCAGAGGGCCGCTTAAGTTTATGTTTTAACGATACTTTTTCTTGTAACCAAGTCACTCCCACTCTATTATCAATAAGCGCATATCTTATTGATATTCATGATGTTTATTTGTGTATATCTCAGAAATACCATGAACCATGCCATCGGAAATACTTGCTTGGCGCTGCTTGTCATTGCCTGCACTTGCCAGATGCCGCCAGTCTGATCATTTCAAGCCGCGATCTGTGTCATTTCATGCCAGCGTGGTATCGGACTCGCGAGCATGACCATAGGAAATGTAGCATGCAGGTCGCAAACCTGCACGCCGGTGGCGGGAATCGAACCCGCGGAAGCCTTGATGGATACATGGCCTCATGAAAAATGCTGACCAAATCCTGACTATCGTTCGATATACATGGACGCTGATGTGTCGATGGACAGAAAAAACACGCGGAAATTTGAAAAATTCTTAAGTCGTCTTCGTTCACCAACTGAGAGATGGCTGAGAGATGGCTCCCTGAAGATTGGATAGGTATCTCGGTCAGATTTGGCAAAACGACATCGGGGGGTAATCACCACTCGTCCAGGATCAGAAGGATGCCACAAGAGCAAACAACGCCATCTCAAACGCGACCGCAACGACATGGTTGGTTTAGTATCTACGACAGATCATGGCAATTATTAGGAGAAGCGCCAAAGAAGCGCTGGGAAAGCCAAACATCATGTGATGGCCACAGGGCCTTCGTCAAGGGGACAGTGTATGAGCAGCGGCAGCACGACAATCGAGTACACACTGGAAGAACTCGGAAACCATTCAAAAGGCCGAAGAACAACGTCGGAGGGATCAGGAAACCATTCGCATCGAAAACTCGCGCAGGGAACAAGCCTTGTCGCGAATCGGGGAACTTGAGCAGAAGCTGAAAGCGCAAGGCCTATCACAGGTGTCTGACAAGAGCATTTCAGAGTCTTCGCCGCTCAATGTCATCCTCAGGTACGAGACATCATTACGCTCAAAGCTAATGGTCGCGGGTAGCGCCGGCAACGCGTCGACATCTCAAAGCCTACTTGATGGCGACCCACTCGCCGCATTCCTCGACGACCAGCATGCAATCTCCGCACCCGCACAGCCAATGTCTGATCAGGTCTCTATCAACCATGCCGAACAAGAAAAGGCAGAACGATACCTTGCAGCCCTTCCCATCCAGGATGACCTCGCGAATCATTCCCTTCGGGAAGCGTTGATTAGCGTCGCAACGGGGCAAGCGTCCTGGCGGGATGAACTAGCCACGAATGCACAGGAATTGATTGAGGCGCACAAGAAGGCCTTAGCTGATGCAGAAACTCAGCGCGACAAGAAAGCCCTGGAAATCATGTGCGCCGCGCTGAGGGAACAGGGTATTGAGGTCGAGCCGATTGCCGAGACGATGTACGTCGAGGGCGGGGATGTCTATTTCAGACATCATGATGTCTGGGATCCAGGATATTACGCCCGACTGAGAATCCAGCCAGCCAGGAACCGCATGGACTTTCAAATGGTAAGGACTGGAGCCGCCAGCAACGACAAAGCCATGGAAGAGCATTTCTGTGACGTACTGAAATCCGTCATCTCAACAGTCAATACCAATCGAGACGTTGCAAAAATTGTGGAAATAAAACAAGCGGGCACAGAACCCATGACCGTCATTTCGAGTGCCTCGATTCCTGCGGGCATATGGCAGAACACATCCGAACCCGCCAAGGGAACGCAACCTGCGGCACACAAGAAACAAGTCCGCTCATTGAACCAACGCTAGAGGGCAAGCCATGTCCACGAACGATACCGAAAGCTCGACCAGGCGTTTTTCGGCCTGGATCGATGAGGTTGTCCGTCTGTTGCCGATCCGCACCCAATTCATTCTTGCTGGGAATATCCGTGACGAGTTTCTCATCCCGAGGGGGGACGCCTCAGGTTTTGGAAACCTGTATGACTGTCTTTGGCAGAGGCTGGCCACGTTGGATGCCAAGGATCGCTTTACTTGCATGGTGATCTACAACCCGATCAAAGGGCTGTACGAATATGGTCCAACCGAAGGCTTGATCCCCGCGGAGCTCTGCTCGAAGCTACCTTTCGAGCGCGGCGATGGCCGGTTGTGGGGTGATGGCACGCAGCCATCGGACAGTGAATCGAATCGCCCCGTGCAACCTCATGCCAATCCGCTGCGGCAGTTATTCGACCACTTGGATACGATGACGCATTCAAGGGAATATCGAGTAGCCATCGTAATCGACGATGCGGCACGACTGAGCGGCAGCACTGAAAACCTGTCTGAACGCGAGCGCCTCTTCTTTACCGCCTGCCAGGAATTGTCCCTGGCATTTCCCGCGGGCAATAACAATACGATCTTCTGGTTGGTCAACCGCGAGCAAGACCTGCCCACGTGGTTTTCCCTGGACAGTGATCGCATTGCCAAGGTGACCCTCCCCCTCCCAAGCCCATCGGAACGCGAAGCGGCCGCCAATATTTGGATCGAACGATTCGCGGATGCCCGTACGCTGGGCCAAAGCGCAGCCGACGACGCTAAAAAGCAAAAGGCGGACGCTGTCACCCGGCTCAGGAACTTGACCCATGGCATGCCTCTGGTCGCGATGGATGATCTGACCCGTCTGGCGAAGATCCATCAGATACCTTGTGCCGACGTCGATGAGGCAATACTGCTTTATAAATTCGGCAAGCGTGAGAATCCATGGCGCGACCGGACCATGAAGGAAAAAATCCTCCTTGCCGCATACGCGCTTGAAGGTAACCGCCCGAAGACGGTGGACGCCCAGGGCCGGGCAGTCAATCCGGTGTCGCTTGGCCATCTTGGGCAGTCGGTCAAAGGCCAGGAACGCGCCATCGAGAAAGTTGTGGATATCTTGATGCGCTCTTACATCGGCCTGAGTGGCGCGCATTCACAGTCAAGTAGTGGACGGCCACGGGGAATTCTGTTCCTGGCAGGGCCAACCGGGGTAGGAAAGACCGAGCTGGCCAAGGCGCTGACGCGGGAATTGTTTGGTGAGCATGGCGCGTATATTCGCTTCGACATGAGCGAGTTCAGCGCCGAGCACTCCGATGCCCGACTGATCGGCGCCCCCCCGGGATATGTCGGCTATGAGGCCGGAGGTGAGCTGACTCAAGCCATCAAACGGCAGCCGTTCAGCGTGCTCCTGTTCGACGAGATCGAGAAGGCCAACGGTCGCATCCTCGACAAGTTCCTGCAGATCATCGAGGACGGCCGCTTGACCGACGGCAGGGGAGAAACTGTGAATTTCTCGGAGAGCATCCTCATCTTCACTTCAAACAAAGGGATGAGGGTCGTCGATGAAGTGGGCCAAGATCGTGGGTCTGCTTTCGACCCGAAGAATCCCCCCCCAACATACGAAGTGCTGGAAAGTACCGTACTCAGGAACCTGAATAATTTCTTTGTTCACGCCCTGCAACGACCGGAGCTGCTGAATCGGATCGGCGAGAACTTTGTCGTGTTCGACTTCATTCGCCCAGAAGTGGCCAAGGAAATTTTCGATCTACAGCTGGCCAACACCATCGCACGTGTCGCCAGAGAATTGGGGGGGCTGGCTTTGCATATCAGTCCTGAGAGCAGGGATAAACTGCGGCAATGGTGCACTGAGTCGGATACTTCCTATCTGATGGAAATGGGTGGCCGCGGCATTTCGAACAAACTTGAAACCTGTTTCATCAACCCGCTATCGCGTGCCCTGAATATGTTGCCGGATCTACCTCAGCGCAAAACGATCACGGTCGTGAATGTCCAAGAGAAGACAAATCAATCCCCTTATGTGGTTGTTGTCGAATGAAACTGTGTCTGAATAAGGCCCATTTTCCGGTGACGGTGCTTGGGCCGGGACGGCGGATTGGGCTTTGGCTGCAGGGCTGTTCGATCCAGTGCCCCGGTTGCATGTCCCGCGATACCTGGCAATTCGATGAACATCGCGCCATATCCGTGGAGGCCATCGTCGAGTGGTGCCAGCGTATCGCTCAAGATCAAATCGACGGCATCACCATCAGTGGCGGAGAGCCATTCGATCAGCCCGAGGGCCTGTCCGAACTGCTTGATCGACTGGATACCTGGCGACAAACGCTACCTGCCCCGCTCGATCTACTCGCCTATAGTGGCTATCCGATGGCGCGGCTGCGGCAACGGCACGCTGGCACCCTGGCCAAACTCGATGCGGTGATCTCTGAGCCATTCGTCGAATCCCAACCCACGGATGGCAAATGGATGGGCTCGGCGAATCAGCGGATAGTTGCTTTGAGCGCACTGGGTCGCGAGCGCTATTCCGGTGTGGGCGAATCCAGCCACGCCGTGTCGACTCCTGGGGTGCAGTTGCACGTCGAATCCGGGCGAGTTTGGCTGGTCGGTATTCCACAGCGCGGCGAACTTCAACATTTGGAGTATCGCTGCCGAGAAAATGGCATTTCGCTCAAACAGGCATCCTGGCGGGCTTAGTACTACGAGTACGGGAGAGATACAGTGGATAAACAGGTGAAATGCCCTCGCTGCGGGACAATCAATCGGATCACCGATATCAATCTGCAAGACTGCCAAGCGGCAGGGTGTCCACAATCCTTGGAAGGCCAGCCTGCCTATATTGCAACTCCGACAGCACCTGAACTCCAACCCCACACCGCCTTTTCCGATGAACCATCAACTCATCAAGCCGGACAGGCCAAGTGCGATAGTGCGTTTCGATTGCGTTGGGCTTGGGGCTACAGCACCCCCCTGAAAGACAAACTGGTCGTCGGCAGGGATATGACGGGTGACGAGACGTTACGGACATATCTGGAAGCGAACCATATCAATGTCAGTCGACGGCATGCCGTCTTCGAACTACGTGATGGTGTCGTCTATGTCGAAGACTTGAAATCGCTGAACGGCACCTACCTGGGCGACCGGCGAGTTCCGAATGGCGAGCCAACGCCTCTGAAACCGGGTGATCGCGTCAGCCTGGCGCGCCAGCCTGCCGTCGAAGTTGAGATAGTGCATGGTTGAGCACCGCTGGAATACAGCCTATGTGGCGTGATACTCGACCCGACCGCCCCTGGCGATGCGGCGCCACTCGCCAAGTGGCGCAATCCGGAATACCGACGCGCCTCGACGCGTCCCGTGGGGCACGTACCCTGATTGATCACGGTCCGTTGGAAGAGGATCCTGCGTTACGGGTACTGCCCAACGCGCTAGCCGAATACAGACACATTCGCGAACTCGATGGACGGGGGGCCGAGGCGGTCTTGCATCTCGTCGCCGACAGTCAAGGCCGGCACAATGTGGCCAAGCTCTACCGCCAAGGCTATGCCCCGAGCGCTACGGTCATGGAACGCCTGCCGCACGTGGCCCGCGATCATGTCGTGCAAGTGATTCGCTCGGGCCTGTCCGAGGATCGACACTACGAGCTTCAGGAGTTCATCGCCGGCGGCACGCTGCGAGATCTCATGCGTGGCCCTATGTCCGAATCCGAGGTTCGCGGCATCCTCGCGGAATTGTCCGAGGCCGTGGCTAGCCTGCATCAGGCCGGCATCGTGCATCGCGATTTGAAGCCCGAAAATGTACTCGTACGAAGCCGGACTCCCCTCGACCTGGTTCTCGCTGACTTCGGCATTTCTTCAGTAGTCAACGAACAATTGGGGGGAGTCACGCTACGTGCCTGTACTCCCGAATATGCCGCTCCCGAGATCAATACCGTACCATCACCAGCCAATGATTACTGGTCACTGGGGATGCTGGTGGCTGAGTCTCTGCTGGGGATTCATCCTCACGACGCTATGGGCGTGGACTCGGAATATGCGGGCATGGACGGCACGGCCATCGACCTCTCGGAGATCTCCACTGAGACCTGGCGCAATCTCTGTGCCGGGCTGTTGGAGGTCTCACATACGCATCGCTGGGGAATTACCGAGGTCAGGGCCTGGCTGAAGGATCCGTCGAGAGTTCCCGTCACCCGAGTGAAGCCGGCTGTATCACCCACCGGATTCGACAGCTTGGCCATGATCGAGCCCTTGGAGGTTGCGGGTATTCGATGCCGTAGCCCGCGTGGGCTAGCCGCGGCCTTGGCACGCAACTGGCAAACAGGTGTCAGTATGCTGACTGCGGGCAGCATTCAAATCTGGTTGCGGGATCACTTGAAGCATGCCGCCCTAGCCGATTTCGCGATTTCGCTGGCAGTCGATACTTCGACCTCCCCTGATGTTCGTTTGCAGCGATTGATATATCGCCTGGAACCCACCTTGCCACCCTATTGGAAAGGCGAGGAAATCCGGTTGGCCCATCTTGGCAGCCTTGCCAATGACTTGATCTCGGGTGCCAACCCCCAGGCAGGGGCGCGCTTTCTGGATCTATTTGACAATCGCGCACTCGGTAACTACCCAATCGACACGTATCGGGATATCGACGCACGTTGGTCCGCGTCCTATGAGACCTACGCAGGCAATCGAAACCTTGCCGAGGCTGTTGGCAGCCCGGTGGACGCCCTTCCACCTCGGGACATCATATTGGCGCATCTCTTTAATAGCGCGGCCTTCCCGGCCTATACGGAAAACATCCGACACGAGTTACAGGAACTGATCGACGAGCGCATCCTGTCCTGTCGCTGGTTCGCCCGCCTGGGGAACCCCACGACGGCTGATTTTCCTATGCTACTTCTGATGCGCCTGCTGGCTGAGCGAGCCATCGCTGTAGACCGCTGGGAAAACGTCCAAGGCACGGTCACACGAGGCGACACACGCCGCCAGGTTACATTCTTCGCTCATTGCCGCGACTGGTTCTACGGTGTCGATGGCACTTGCGAGACGATCGCGCGCTTCACTACCCTGCATTGGGCGGTGCCAGGCGCGCACGCGGTTTATCTCAGACGCGCGGATAGCTACTCGCCTGGGCAGCCATTGATAGCACGTCTATCCCGACGCGTTGCACCGACAGATGAATGGCGCGTTCCGCTCGTGGCGGAGTCCACGACCTTTCATCTCTATGTGATCTGGTCGGGTAAGCACTTCACGGAATCCGTGATTCGACTGGAAGTGCCGCGTCATGTTCTAACCCCGATGCCTTCGATCGATTCTTTCCACGCTGTGCCCGAGTCAACTCCGATGGCAATGGAGATCGAACCCACTGTCGGGCCTGTCCCCAGGCCAGTCGAACTTATTTTCGATCATCCGGCGCCGGATTGGGAAAGACGGCTGGTCCATGTACAAGCCCCCAACTCGCCAGAGTGGGCGTCAATGATCGCCCCGCCACCCTCGCCTTGCCCGTGGCCAAAGGCCACTGCATCCCTTTTCATCCAATAAGAAGACCTGATCATTCTGGAGAATAAAATGGCCGAAACCCCTAGCAACCCGCCAAGCGATACGCTGCATCCCTCCGAGCCAACGGCCGAAAACAGTCCTGGTAACGCACCCGATGTTGGGGTGCATTTCACGGCCTTCCAACGTTTCCTGCTATGGCTGTCCAAGACAGACCTGCATGTGGCCTGGCATATCTGCACGGCCGAAACCCTGATGACCCAACGCTCCATTGGCGGCATGGTGCTGACCACAGGTATTTTCGCGTGGATGTCGAGTTTCTTCGCGGTCCAATCGACATTCTTCGAGCAAAGCCACGGCTTTTTTGCCTATTTCATACCTCTCATGGTGGGTCTCTTCTATGGCTCGGCGATCATGCTGTTCGACCGCGAAATCGTCTCGGCACCGAGTAAAAATGGCTGGATGATTTTCGCGCGTATCTCTTTTGCCATCTGCCTGGGCTTTGTTCTTTCCTACCCGATGGAGATGAAACTGCTTGAAGGCGCCATCAAGAATCAGGTTGAGCGCGACACCCGCCTCATCTTGGAGGACAACTTTCAGCGCATCGCCAATATCGACGACGCACACAAACAAGCGGAGGCTGATTACTACAAGAATTCCAAGGAGTGGTCAGCCAAGGAGCGGTTGGTGCGTGACAAAGCCGAGGTCAGCCGGAAAATCGATGAGTGGGTGATCCAGGTCCACGACGAAGCGAAGAAGGTACGATGTGACGTCCGGTGCAACAAGATCAAGGAAGAGTTGCGTGCCTATGAGGCCGACAAGACCCGCATCGAGAACGAACTGAAAGGTTTGAATCCATCTGTCTTCATGCCTGATGCCAAGTTGGAAAGCATGTTGGTGGAACAAAGCAAACTGAAGGAGCGCGTAGCCAAATTGACCGCTGGCTCAACCGATTTCCTATCACGGTCTCGCGCCCTGGAAAACATCATCGATGGCCGCAACCAACCAGCGGGCTTCTCGAAATCGAACATGGCCTTCATCATTGCCTGGAGCCTGACACTCTTTTTCATACTCTTCGAACTGTTTCCTGTGCTCATCAAGATTTTCATGCCGGAGAATGAATACCATGCCTATCTGAATGCCCGTCGTGCCTTGATGATCCAGAAGATCAACGTCTATACGAGCATTGAACTTCAATTGATAAAGGACAACCCGGACGAGGCCATGCGCGCGGGCGAGATGACAGACTCATTGGAATCGGTGATGGAAGATCCCATGCACCGCACTAGGTGGGCGTCATTGCTTACGCGCGTCTGGGCGCGACTTCGGAAAGACGCCTGAAATGGGTAGCTACGTCAACGGCAGCCTAGGCCCAAACGAGCAGGTGATCCAGGAAACCCGCTATCACTGGATCATTTTTCTGTTTCCATCGGGGCTGCTCACCTTATGGCTCTATCCGCTTCTCGTGCGCTGGTCGAGCGAGTTTGCCATTACCAACCGGCGAATCATCATCAAGACCGGATTGATCCAACGCAAGACCGTCGAACTCAACATCCATCATGTCGAATCGGTGAATGTGGAGCAAAGTATTCTGGGGAGAATACTCGACTACGGAACGGTGACCATCGTAGGCAGTGGAGGAACAAGGGAGGTGTTCTCGCACATTGAAAGCCCTATGGAGTTCAGACAGGCATATCAGCACAACGTTTGAGATCACTGTACGTGACCTTGCAGACTCAATCGATTCGGATAATAACGACTATCGCCCACACCGATATGCCAAACATTAAAACAAGACTTCCTATACGGATGCCATAGGCCAGCACTATGGGGGTAGATGAATTCAACTTCACATATTCATGCTTGGACTTAACTCCATTTTCTCTCGGGATACGTGGTAATTGTCTTTTCAGTTGAAGATGGCGATAAACTTGTATAGTTCGTTATTGGCACTTCTATCAACTCTGTCATGACTGGCTTTGCAACAACAATTGCAAGAAAAAAAGCCAAAGCATAGGAAAATACAATACGTAATGGTATCCATCTGACAAAGGAATAAAATAGTTCCAATTTTGGACAACACTTCTTATCATCAACAGCCATATTGGCTCTCCCGATTTTGCAATATCGAAATAGTCGGCAAATCACCCTTACCGCCTAGCCACGATTGAATAAAGATGTGACACAAACACACCCAAATGGAAGAACCCTGAGAATATTGTTGCCGTGGTGGCAATGACGTAACCCCATGTTGAAGTAACCTTGCATCCTTCCGGATGAGTTGGAGGTCCGACCGAAAAGAATGTAGAAACAGAACCTTGGAGGCCACACCAAAAACTCCAATTATCTCCGCTTCCCGGTGTCGAGCCTATCCACCAGAACAGCAGAGCAAATATAACCAGCCAACCCAGCAAAACGGTTGAAAATGTTGCGAAAGAACTTAGTAACAATTCCAGATAACGCAATAGCGGCAATAGCAGAACCCTGACACTACGCTGGCGCACCCAGAGAGTATTATGAATGTGTCTGACGCGGTTCATGCACAACTGCTCCTCATCGAACTGGTTATGGTCTCGTAGAATGCGGACCAACTGGTTCAGGATGTGCATGCGGGCATTCAGGCGCGCGGATTCTCGTTTACTCTTTCCGAACCACTCGCAAATGGCATCCAGGTCGCGTGTTATTTCAGCAATGCGTGGCTCGATACGGATGTGGTATTCCACTCCGGAAAACTGGCACTCCGCCATGACCTCGAATTGATGCTTGAGTCCCAGGGCTTCGATGGCGGTGGTGGGGGTACGGGCCCCGGTCAACTCGAGCGCGTCATTGGCCAGGGTGGCGCCCAGTACCGCCCCCGCCACCGATTTCACCTGTGACTTTAGAGCTTCGGCTCGCTCGATGAGCTTTTCGGCTACCAGCAGCAGTTTGCCCGGTGCTCCGTGTCCATCCGACTCGCCGTACATTTCCGGACGTCGTGGTGGCCAATGATAAGAGGGGGCGAGACCGGGTTGAGGGTTGCCTTCATGTCGTCGCATCAACCCAGCCCGTTCCCACAGATCGAACTGGCCACAGGCCGGTTTGAGTACCAAGGCGCCGCGCCCGGGGGGGGCCTTCTCGCGTAGATTGGCCCTGTTGCGGCTAAGCGTGTCATCCCCCGGCCTGGTCTGACCGGTCGTGATGAGAACGCGATAGCGGGACTGCTCAACCTCGGAATCGCGGGAATCCAATTGAGGGCAATTTTGTGCACGCTCGTCCTGCAAGCAATGCAGCTTGATTCCTTTTTCCCTATCCGGGAAATTCAGGCTCATGTCTTCTAGCAGCAACCAATAAGGGTGGCGTTCGCCCTTACGCCCAAAGTTATTCTTCATCCGCTGCCAACTGGCGATCAGATCGGCGCGGAAACCGAAGCGATAGGCGCAATAGCCGTTGAAGTAGAGATAGGCCTGCTCTTCCTCGATGATCGCCGCCATCTCCCCGCGCAGGGGCAGACGTAGATCATCATTCAACTCAGCAAGACAATGGTTGGTTCGTTCCCGTATCCAGACGCGCAGGCCTGTCGCATCGAACAATGGATCGGACTCGTCCGTCACGAGCAGTGATACCAGGCTATGCCGTGTACCGAGTGTTGAAGACCTCTCCTGGACTTCAGTCGATTCATCAGCCGAAACACCCCACATCCCAAACACCCAGCGAAACTCCGGAAAGGCCAGGATCAGCATGGCGAGCAGAGATTCCCATCCTCCACCCTGGGCAACGATATTCAAGTCACCCGGGCGCGCGACTCCATCGACCAATACCACCACCCGATGGTGAGAAGGCATCTCGCCGTCCCCATAGGCAGCCGCCTCCAAGGCGCGAGAAAGTCGTTCAAACGCCTGAGCGACTGGCAAACCTTCTCGCCCCTCCCAGACGATCACCCGTTGGTCGTCATCAAGCTTTTCGATCGGCCGCTCACCCAGCAGATCCAACCATGCACCAAGTGCGTGGGCGGTAGGTTTCGATTGGGCGAGGATCAGATATCGCATCGCATACCCTCTTAGGAACCCATGGATATCGCACGCGGCGAACGTGGTCGCAGCCGTAGGGCGATGCCAAGCGCTTCACGTAGGTCCCCATGCAGTTCCCCTTCCAGTGGACCGAGCAGACGCTTGATCACATCCGCGGCGCGCGTGGCGGTCAAGGAGGCGTCACCGGTCATCAAACGCACCGCGGGATGGATTTGCAGCACTCCCTCGGGATGTTCCGGCGTGCGGCGCTTGGTGGCCTCTAGCGCGGCGAGCAGGTAACGCGCCAGCAGCCAGGCCTGGGCCTGCTGGAGTTCACCCAGGCGACCGGACCAGTGGGTGATTTCGCGGGCATCGAAGCGCAATGCCGATTGCATGGCGAACCAGCCATCCAGATCGATGGACTCCTTCTCAACAGATGGCACAGAAAGCGGAGCAGCCTCCGGCTCCACTACCGGTGGTTTGGCCGCAACCGACACCGTCCCTTGCTTCAAGCGAATATGGCCGGGTACCAGATGCTCCACATCGGGGAATCGGTTCACAGCATCGAACAGACAGGTGCGCAACTCGCGCACGTTGCCCGGCCAGTCATAGGTGTGCAGCCGGTCCAGGGCCTCGGCGGTGATCTCGCGACGTAGGGTGCCGGGACGCAGGGCCTCCGCCTCGCGAACGAAGCGCTCCGCCAGCAACGGGATGTCCGTCACCCGCTCACGCAATGGCGGCAACCAGAGCGTGCCCCCCAGGCGCAGGCGGTCCAGCAGGTCCGCACGGAAACCGCGCGGGTCGTTTTCCAGATCGGCGTTGGTTGCGGAAATGAAGCGCACATCTACTGCCCTGGGCTGCCGCCCCCCGACCCGAGTGATCTGCTTGTCCTGCAGAACCCGCAACACCGCTGCCTGGACCTCCGGTGGCATGTCGGCGATCTCGTCCAGGAACAAGTCACCCCCATCTGCCGCTTCCACAAGCCCGATCTTTCCATCTACCCCGCTGGCGGTCCTTGGCTCGATGCCGAATAGTTCCGAGGCGAACAATTCCGTTCGCAAGACTGCGGAATTAACTGCTACGAAGGGACGCTGCGGGCTATCCCTTCCAGATACCCGGTGGGCATACGAAGCCAGCAATTCCTTTCGAGTGCCGCGCTCAGCCCGGATCAATAGATTCCCTCCGTGCGCGGCGGCGCACCGGGCTTCTCTCAGGGCCAGCAGCATAGGTAGCGAGTGTCCCACCACCTCGCCAGCCGAGTCGGGTAGCAATCCATGCTGCCAAATCGCTGCCTGCAACAATTCCGGGCCACGAATATCGTCGCGGGCGATAAACCCTATCGCTCCGCGTCGGCTGAATTCCAGGCTGACCTCTTCGCGCGGCTTGCTGGAAAGGATCAGCACCGGCAATTCTGGAAATTCCGCGTGAATCGCATCCAGCAGCGTCAAACCGAAATAGCAACGTGGGTCGTCATCTTCTGGACGACCCTCAGGCATCCCCGGTGTGTGTTGCTGGCTTGTCTCGGTTACCCTGCCTGTATAGAAGCACAAATCTAGCAGCACCATCGTCCATAGTGCAGCGCCATCGTCGACCGCCTTGCACCACCCCTCACGCACCACGGCCAAAGTACCTAACAAATCATTCTCAACGACTGATCCTGTAGTAGCTGACAGTGGAGCCTGGCCTCTGCAGAAGAACGCTTGTGCGGTTGGTGTATTGATCTTCTGGCGGCTACTTTTTGCGGCCAGATCGCCTGTAATGTCTTCCAGCAGAAGATGTGCGCAAAGATTTTCACGATCCACGTTCCTGCCTGTTGTGGCATCGCGACCAAACATGTCGTCAATGATAAGAATTCGAGGTATCACGCCATTTCCTCTTATCCTTGTAACCTGCCAAGGGTCGACATGGCCTTGCCTAGATGGTTGGCCGCGAGTAACAACCGCTCCAGAGCACAAGTATCACCTTCATCAAGCGGCGCTACGCTACTTGACAGGAGCACATTGAACTCCCTCATATGGCTATCCAAGTCGTTCAATGCCCCGACTGCGTCGGCATACTTTTCGTTCGGTGATTCCTGCTCCTTCCAACGTTGAACAGCCACGTCTGCCAACCACCCGGCTACATCTTTGGGGACGTTGGCGGCAAGAGAAGTCTCAACAGACTGGCGCGGACTTGCCGCATCGGGATAAGACATCATAATGTCCTTCGCTTCAGCCATTCGCTCCGGCCATTCGCTAAGCAGTGCAGTCAAATCGGCCCATATGGCTTCATCATGCACCTTACCGTTCAATACATTTCGCGTTCTGCTCAGGGTGACTATTAGCCTGTTCTTTAACCAGTTATGATTAAAATTAGATCGGGCACGATTCCAATTCTCGGCATTCATAATTATCGCAACACTTCTCGCAGTGCTCGATATCCTGCAATAGCAACGTTAAAATCAAGCTCATCGTCACCTAAACAGATGGCCTTAACAAGACTGGCGATCTCTGAATATTCATTAAGATTATTACTACATAACTCAGTTGATAGCATATCCGCGAGATGTTTTTTACGAATTGTGTTTGTTTCTTGGGTTGTGCAATCTCGATGAAGACCCAGTGCCTGACGAATGATCCTTTTGTTAAGGCACTTGAAACGGCACAGCCGAATGGTGGAAAGACCGAGACACTCACGCGCCTCCTGGAATGACTGTGTCCAGGGTCTGCGGAAATTGAAGCAAGAATTCCTTGAATCAATATCATCAATGACTGGAGATGATAGGGCTTTTCAAAGGAAATGAGATGACGAATGCTTTTAGGAATACGGCCTTCCCAAGATTCTCGCATATCACATCATCACCCAATACAGCCATCAACTTATCAATGTTATCCGGCGTTAGGTCATCAATACGTCGATTACAGAATAGACCCGTGGCATTGTTTATGATGGGGCGTCGAGGGGGAAATCCTTCACCGGAAAAGCGGATGATGACGCAGCCTTCAGGCGCCTTGGAAACAACGTCATCCCATGGCTGATTATTAATATGCAGGAAAGCCACTTTCCAATCCGTCCGCCTGAGTAATTGTTGTGCAGCATCGATATCCTTATTGTTACCCGTCTTGTCCGTTGTGATAACGGAACAACCTTTGTTCTCGGGCTAGATCCAGCAAGGCATCATCATCATGATCAAACACTAAAAATCGGGGGTCGCACCCAGACACGTTTTCAACTCCAATGCAAATGAATATAGTGGGGTGCAAATGTCACTCCACACACCGGTCGTCCTGGGCCATTGAAAAGTGTTAGTAGTTTCACTTCTTCCGCACTGTTTGTGCTGGCGGTCATAACATTATCAACACGTGCTAGTAACGTCCGCCAAAGTGCCGCGCATACGCCGTTAAGCTTGATTTCGTTTCCACCAGATTCAATTTTCTCGGCCCATTTAATAGCCAAGACAAATGGTTTGTCAGGGTTATTCACAAGTGGTATCGAAAGACGACACCCGCCCTTATCTCCCTGAAGCATAATTTGTTTGGTTCTAAAGCTAGAATTCCTCCATCCTGCCGCGCAATTCGGTTGCGAGCAATCTCAACGAAAACAAGGAAGGAAGCGCGGGTTGCGAGGAATTTGTGCTGTGCACGTAACTTCGACAGGCATCTCGAAAATATTATGTAATATTGCTTCCGAACATTCCCTAGTTATTAGCTTGAACGGGCTGTCTGGCGTGTTTTTCTTCCACGCTTTAAACCACCCACTGGGGCCGTCTGCCTTCTCAATGATTGGATTATTTGCTGACACATTTCAAGGATTGCTTTTAAACCGTTAATATCATTATTACAATATTCGGTGCTCACGCTGAATAAACTGTTCACCAGATCTGAATACTCGGCAGGATAGTCTTGAATAGGATTGTGACCACAAAACTCTTTGTCAGGTTGGGAAGTCTTAAGTTTTCGATAGCATTTGATCCATTCTTTTTATGCCATTGTCTACCCATGGATTGGTATGAAAATCAGGGTAAGCCTCGTTCCATTTTTTTAGAAGTTTTTCAAGTATTGCTTTCGCCGATCTTTCATCCTCGACATTTTCGCCATCCATATCTCTTAAAACAACTATTTTTCTCGCGGAGTTATGGTAAAAAGAATCTGATGAAATCTTCGTTATAAAGGATTTCAGCGCACCTAGATTTCCACGTCCACTGGCAACATATATCAGCGTCCTTCCGGGGTTAGTGTTTTGAAGACTAGCGAGTAACAGTCCAAGGCCATCAAGAACACCGTCAGGAAGAATGCCAAAGGTACTCTCTTCTTTGTTAATTGAGAACCAAAGCTGGTCGCCTCCAACAAATCGATACTTATTCAACTTGATTTATCAATGTTGATTCAAATGCTGTTTTCTGCGCTCCCAATGGTACCTGATGCGTTGCGGTAACCCAAATCAAGCAGTAAAACGAAATCACCCTCTAGATCCTTGATTCGATTTGACGCCTCCAGCCACGCTTCTTCGGTATTGACCCGCCCAGTAACAAGACTTAAGTCAGCTACTAGAGCATTGCTTGCATAATCTAATGAGAAAGGTTGGCTGGGAGGTCGTCGTACGCATATACTGAGAGTTTCATAAATAATCTTCCCACGTGTATTCAACCTCAAATACACCACCTGAGAGGATTGGACCTTTCATGTTTGCCTTCAGGAGTTTGGCGATATCACTACGCACCTTTGATCCGTCACCACTTCTGGCCACTCCGCTGTTGGGACGTGCAATCGGGCTAGTAAATGCTTCTGCGATATCCTCAGCCGTCATTAATATCGTTGAGGCCTCTGGCGGCAGATTGCCAAAATGGAAATAAAATGGCTGATATAAGGCCGTGTTAGAAAATCTAGCCTTACCAATTACGCCTTCTGTACCTGTAAGATTGATTGTAATCCCGTTCGCCCAGTTACAATGCTGTAGCGCTTCCCTGAATTCGCACAACAAAAGTCTACTAAAATTTATCCAATAGTCAGGAATGCGATAATCTGCGTTCCAGTTAATGGGTATTTCTAAGGCGTCAGCTTTGGTAAATACATTTAACTTAGGCACGGAATCTCGAAGATGGCTAAGCACTGTTGCGAGGGGGCGTACTGTTTTTGGATTAACGGCTACCTTGCGGAAAAGCCTCAACAGAAAAGCGTCGACCGCACTATCGTATGCCACCTTAATTAAGGCGCGAATATCTGAAGGCAGGTCTCTCGTATCCTTATTGAAAAACGGAAGATCGCTTGAACTGCTCGCCATCGTCCAGGCCGCAAGATGCGCCAGCCCAGCTTGATACAGGGTACTAAATGGCACAACCGAGAGTTCTTCCTCACTTGACCGATCATGTTTCAGAGTTCGATTGGCTTGAATGAGACCAAATTCTTCGGGTTTGCGATGCCAGCGCCTTAGGGCCTGAATGATGTGCTTGGTTTCATGTGCCCAGTCAAACCGAGATGTGTCAGTTCCAATGCGTTTTAGCTCGATTGAAGCCAGTTCGGAATACTCCGTTTCATACTGCATCGTAAGTAGTCTGGCCAAATCTAAAAGATATCTTTCGGACTCAGGTTCCCAGTCACCCCTTGCGACGGCGTAGATCCAGATACCGCCTCGGTAGTTGTCAGGTAGGTCCTTACGAGCCACATCGGTGGCCCTCGTGTCATGTGAAGCCAGTGACAGGAATACCAATAAGCACCGATGGACCTTTGGCAGATAGACTTAAACCTGCAATCAAACTATCGAGGCGATAGTGCATTGCTTGATGACTTATCTCCAAATCGAGTGGGTAGAGTTCATCATCAGATGCTTCCAACCCTTTAACCTTCCTCAAATGCTGCAGCCTGTTAAGAACCACATTGTTGTAGGCGTCGAGTTCGCCAGCAGGCACACCAAGTTCAGATAAATTAGAGGTGTAATAGGCGGCACCGAGGAGGCTGGGTGGCGATTGTATATCTCGCGTTTTCCACTCAATTTGGCAGTTGGACAAGTCGTTTACCATATCCTGGACCAAGGTACACTCGATGCCGAGACCGACTTGTTCTGTGGCTACTGATAGGTCGTGAACTGTGAACTGGATCCCCCGCCACTCATTAGGTCGATTCTGCCCGGTAAAATGACGATGCAGGAAAGGACCTACACGTGTCTTCTGGAGCCGCTCGGTATTGTCCTGGTATGAATCCAGGATTTCTCTCGCCTTGGTAAAGCCACCAAGCTTAGGTGAAACCCACGCCGCTGATTCTTGTCGCAGACCACGGCGTCCTTCCGGAGTGGGATACCATGGTGCGGTATCGACAAGGATGAGATCGAACAGGCCAGATTCGTCGTTGAGGAGTTCGGTTTGGCTAACCAGGATTCGATGTATCGCAGCACCGAACCATTCCAATAGTTGTTCGGAGATGGGTCATCGCCCCCACGCTCGGGGAAGTTCGGCAGGGCATCGATATCAAGGAACAATGCCGGCGCCGGAAAGGAATATTCGAGAGATGTGTGCTCGATGATCCTTCTATGCAATTTGATACGCTCGTCCCACCCCTTCGGTGCTGGGATTGCGGACTTGGTTTCCGTAAGCGAAAGAGTCCCTGATTTCGATTCTATTGTGCTACCTCTGGAATGACTTAGCTCGTAATACACAAGCGCGAAAAATTTATCATTCGAGAAATTACTAATGTATTTCTCGATATCGGCTGGGCTTGGGCTGAGTTTCAATTCGGACTTGCGGTAGGTAGCATATTGCCGTCCCAAGAAGTCCCGCACTGGGATATCTTCGGAAATAATACGAAGGTAATGGAATTCGCCTCCTGGGTATGATTTCTTTAAATCATCCAGACAATCCAAGCTCCCCTTATTGTCAACCGTGAACATTTGATTGCCAATGCAAACCCCATCTCGCTTCAATAGGCTTGCCGTATGACGAACCTGGTCCCTGAAAAGATCCTGACCGAGTTTGCCTGCATCGGCGTGGAGTGCAGGCTTGAAACCATCGCAAGTGGGGTTATAGGGCGGCGCAAGAAAAACGATGTCAAATCTGTTCTCATCGGAAAACTGCTCGTAGCGATGTCGGAGAAACTGAACCTCGCCCACCCCCGGTTCTCCGTCCACCGTTTGAATGCCATTGTTCTTCGCGTTGTGTCGGGCAAACCGTAATGCCCGCGGAGAGATATCGATGGCGACGACACGGCAACCATGTTTTGCGGCGTAGATCGCAAAGACCCCCGACCCCGTGCCGACGTCCAGTACTCTCGCACCGGGCCTGGCGCGAAGGAGTGGTTCCATCATTCGGCACATGTATACCTGTTCTTCTTCCAGGATCGGCAACACACGGTCCCAACGGGGATCCGTGATGCGATCCACTTCGATGGTGATCCCGTCGAAGAAGGCTGCATCCCTATCCATGCCAGCCAGGGCTCCCACTTGGTCAGAGGCGTCATAGTGTTTCCCGGATCACAAAGTTACTGCGTCGGCGAGTCGGGGAACCAACTTGCCCTGTCGGTACACTCCAACCTCTAGCGGCGTGATCATGTCACCGTCCGAATCGAACTTGATGGGACCGGTGATGCCTTGCGTATCGACCGCACGTAGTGCATTGATCCACTGTTCATTGGAGGCAGGGAGGACCAGTTTCTGGGCCGCTGCACGAATAGCGCCAATCATGTCGTAAGCAAAAGCATGGGTGTACAAGGGCTGACGGCCATATTTGGCTTCAAAGCGTTTTCTCCAATCCGCAATGGCGCTGGATTCAGGTCGGGTTTCAAAGATGGGAGCAACAATCCGGATACCTTCGATTTCCTCGGGACCAAGGACTTTCGCAGCATCCAGGAGATCATAAGTGGCAATGGTGTTGCCATCCTTGCTGACGTTCAATGGACGGAGGGAGCGAGTCAGGCCGACCAGATCGCTTTGGAAGCCGTTGAGAATGATGAGGTCTGGTTTGAATTTCGCGATCTTGACGGCGATATCCTTGAAGTCGCTTCGACCAAAATCGTAGGCTTCTGACGAATAGTTTCCTTATCACCTTGCGCCTTAAGTTCAGGCACAGAATCTTTCAAACTCTTCCACAGTATGGGAAGTTGCATATATGTTATGGCAATCCGCTTTGCGCCTTGTCGTCTGATATAGTCTAGATAAACAGGTGGCTCGATCTTGTAACTTACCCAGGTTCGCAAGTTGTTCCTGGCCCCTTGATTGATATGGGCATCGAATATCCAGACAAAGTGTGGAATACCCAGCTTCGCAACTTCATCCTTGATAGCCATGGTCTGAGGTTTGACACCTGAAACATAGACAATCGGCTGATTTAGCGCTTGTTTCTGAAAAATGCTTACTGATGTTTTTGGGTCGCTGGCATTATCTTGCCAATCCACAGTTATTTTTGGTTGATTCACTCCAGCAGTTGATGGGGTTTCCTCCAGCGCCATGTTGGCGCCTTCTCGAACAGCAGCACCATATGTCGCAAGTGCACCGGTCATCGGCAGGTTGGCGGCAATCCTAATTGCGTGGACCTGAGGGCTTTGAGGGTGTTGTTGGAAGTAAACGCCGAATGCTACCAAAGCGGCTATGACTGCTAATATCGCGATCCGTGATTTATTTTTCATAAGGGCACCCAATTGTTACGTAATGAAATATTTAATGTGAACCAGGCACAAGAATCAGTTGGGAAGAAACGCTGCCAGCCGATCCAAGTATTGGGAATTGCATGGCATTGAATTCATCCAGTGCGGAGAACGGTTCGTCGTATATACCGACTTTCCCTCCAGTCATCGCAGCCAAGGCAACCTTCTTTCTTTCACCGCCACTCAGCGAAGAACAGACGCGGCTCGCTAGGTCTTTGAGACTATTCTGGCCATGAGTGCTTCTGGCAAGTTGCATTACATCCCTCACTTGAAGACTGGGAAATACATGATGGTCGGATAGAAGTGCCCTTAGGCCCAGATGAAACCGCTTCGAAACGGACACACCGTCGAGCATATCTCCATCAAGCACTATA
>JADJCP010000007.1 GCA_016703155.1 Hydrogenophilales bacterium | reverse complement strand
GCGCCATCTCGGCCACGGCGGCCTCACTGACCGCGCCGTGCCGTGCCAGGGTCTCGGCGGCGACGCCCAGCATGGCCTGCTTCGCGACATTGCTGTAGGTGACGAAACCCCGGTCGAACCAAGCGGAGCTGCCGGCGATGGCCGTCATCGCCTGGGCCACCCAGCCGCCAGTGCAGGACTCGGCGGTCGCCAGCATCCAGCCACGTTTCTCCAGGGCCGTGCCGACCTCTGCCGCCAATGCCTCCAGGGCCTCCTGGGTTACAGCCATTGCGACACGCCCCAAAGACACAGGAGGCTGTAGCCCGCCGCCAGGACATCGTCGAACATCACCCCGAACCCGCCCTTCAGGTGACCATCGCACCAGGCGATCGGGAAGGGTTTCCAGATATCGAACAGTCGGAACAGCAGGAACGCCAGCAGATAGCCCCACCAAGTCGGCGGCGCGAACGGCAGCACCAGCAAGAATGCGGCGATCTCGTCCCAGACGATACCGCCGTGATCGGCAACGCCGAGCGCACGTCCGGTTTTGCCACAGATCCAGATGCCGGCGAGCAGCGCCAGCCCAGTGGCAAACCAGTAGATCGCGCCGCCCGCCGCGCTCAGCAGGAAGTAGAGCGGAAACGCCGCCAGAGTACCCCAGGTGCCCGGGGCGATCGCGGCAAGGCCGCTACCGAAGCCCAGCGCCAGGAAATGCGCCGGATGGGCGAACAGGAATTGTCGTGTGGGTCGCATCAAATCACCAGCCGCGCAGCCGCGGGGTTCGGGTCGCAATCGCGCTCCAGTGAAGCGCATCTAGTCCTGCCAGTGTATTACAGCTTAACTACAATGCCGGTGATGCAACGCACCGTTTCTTCAGACCCACTTCCATCCAGACAGGCCCGACATGTGCGGTATCGCCGGTGAAATACGCTTCGACGGGGCTCGCCCCGATCCATTGATACTCGACCGCATGGTCGAGCGCCTGGTACGTCGGGGCCCGGACGGCGGCGGTCGGTACTTCGACGGCCCCGTGGCCTTCAGCCATCGCCGTCTGGCGATCATCGACCTGAGCGAGCGCTCGGCGCAGCCGATGGTCGACGCCGCCTGCGGCCTGGCCTTGGTCTTTAACGGCACCATCTACAACTACCCCCGGTTGCGCGCCGAACTTATCGGCAAAGGCCATGCCTTTCATTCCGACGGCGATACCGAGGTGATCCTGCGCGCCTATGCCGAATGGGGCGAGGCCTGCGTCGAGCGCCTACACGGCGCCTTCGCCTTCGCCATCTGGGATAGCCGCGCCGGACGCCTGTTTCTGGCACGCGACCGGCTGGGCATCAAACCGCTTTACTACAGCCGCGCACAAGGGCATCTGCGCTTCGCCTCGACGCCACAAGCCCTGCTGGCGGCGGGCGGTGTCGACACCAATATCGACCCTATCGCCCTGCACCATCACCTGACCCTGCATGCCGTGGTTCCGGCGCCGCGCACCTTGCTGAACGGCATACGCAAAGTCGCCCCGGGCACCTGCATGGACATCGGCCTCAATGGCCAGACGACAGAACGCCAATATTGGCACCTGAGCGCCCAGCGCCCGGCCAAGGCCATGAGCGAAGCCGAATGGCAAGCGGCGATCCACGACTCGCTCTGCGCCGCCGTGCGCAAGCGTCTGGAGGTCGCCGACGTCAAGGTCGGCGTCCTGCTCTCCGGCGGCCTCGATTCCAGCCTGCTGGTCGGCCTACTGGCGGAACAGGGAGTCAGCGATCTGCTCACCTTCTCCATCGGCTTCGAGGACCAGCCCGAGGAACGCGGTCACGAATTCGAATATTCCAACGCCGTCGCCGCCCACTTCGGCACCCGCCACCACAGTTTCCAGATCGCCAACAGCGAAGTCCTGACGCGCCTACCCGAGGCCGTCGATGCCATGGCCGAACCCATGGTCAGCCAGGACGCGGTGGCCTTCTATCTGCTCTCGGAGCAGGTTGCGCGCAGCGTCAAGGTGGTGCAAAGCGGCCAGGGTGCAGACGAGGTGTTCGGCGGCTACTTCTGGTACCCGCGCATGCAGGCCGAAACCGAAGGCACGCCGCTGGAACGCTTCCGGCGCCACTATTTCGACCGCGACCACGATGAATTCCTGCGTACCGTCGCCTTCCGGCATCATGGCGCCGACCACAGCGCCGCGACTGTTGCCAACCGGCTCGCCGAACCCATGGCCGACGCGTTCATCGACCAAGTGCTGCGCATGGACGCCACCATGCTGATCACCGACGACCCGGTGAAACGCGTCGACAACATGACCATGGCCTGGGGCCTGGAAGCCCGTGTGCCCTTCCTGGATCACGAACTGGTCGAACTGGCGGCAAGCATGCCGCCGGAACTGAAACTGGCCTCGGGCGGCAAGCACATCCTCAAGCGCATCGCCCGGGGCATGATCCCGGACGCGGTGATCGACCGGAAAAAAGGCTATTTCCCGATGCCGGCGCTGAAATACGTGCGCGGCGAGTTCCTCGACTTCATGCGCGACATCCTCGACACGCAGGCATGCCGCGAGCGCGGCCTGTTCGACCGGGCCTACGTCGACCGGCTACTGGCCGAACCGGAAAGCCACCACACACGCATCCAGGGCAGCAAGCTCTGGCACCTCGCCCTGCTGGAACTCTGGTTGCAACGGCACATCGATGACGCCACACCTCGCATATAGCAGGCCAGCTATCGGCGAAATCCGTTATCACGATACGGCCGCTTCAATATCAACCGCGCATGACACTTGTGTTTCGGTTTTCATGCCGTGTCAATGGCTGTAGGTCACGCAAACAGATGTCCGGATAGCGCCGGCCTCAGCCTTACCCATTCGCTGGAGTTGCGCTTGCCATGCAACACGGCAAGGTGTGTAATTCAAACGACCAAGAATACTACCGCCCAGCGAGGATAAACTGGTCGACTGATTCGATCACGAACACGCTCATGCAAGGGCGGATACAACTATACAGGATGCGAAAAAATGGAAAACCGTGGGCACTTCTCTCTATTGCCGGTTTGCCCCCTGTTTCCGCCACGTCCAGAATTCAATGGTCTCAGTAAAAACATTGAAGGGTATTTCAGACACGAATTGTGTGTTTTGAAACTGCCACGGTGTATACGGGGTCAGCGATGATTGAAAAATTAATTTTCAAGTGGGCCGAAAGCACACCAGACAAGCCGGCATTAATCCATAACGGTATTCCAATCTCGTATAAATCGCTTTCGCATTTGATCAAACTGGCAAAAGGATATTTTTCTCGGCGAGGCTATCATGGTCCAGGGTATGTTGCCCTATATCAGTACAACTTAAGTGATTTCTGGATTTTAAGCCTAGCGCTGAGGAGCTTGGGCTTTACCACAATTTCCGTACCCAACAAGGCGTGGTTTTCTCGGCCCAGCCTCCCAAGCATTCGATATGTATTCACAACCGAAGGTGACAATCAAAATGGCCTGAATGATTGCTGCGCGCAACTCGGAGTTCCAGTTATATCCGTATCATTGGCGAACGAGCCTGTAAACAGCATTGATGATTCAATAGAGAAATACAGCCATGGCGGTCATATCTTGCTGACATCAGGTACAACAGGAACCTACAAAATGGTTCTTGTGACCCCGAGATGGACAAGGTTTTTTACAAAGAAAAGTAGACCTGACCGGGATGGGGCAAGATTCAGTGCTTTGCGTATTTGGTTGTGGCGGCTGGACAGGCGTAGGCTACAGATGGGCCGCCAGTCCCTGGCTTGTGGGCGGCACTACGGTCATTCAACAATCGCATAATCCGCACCGGGTGTTTTCAGATCACAATCTCACGCACGCGGTATTAATACCATCAGCACTAGCCACTATCCTTGCGGCACCCAAAAACGCTTTCGCGTGCAATGACAAGCTTCATCTCTTCGTTGGAGGCGGTGCAATGACTCGCGCCCAAGTGGGAGAAATCAAATCGCGCATTACTCCAAATTTATACAACTGGCTGGCTTCAACGGAAGCGGGCTGTATCGCCGTGACACCCATTGAAACGCCTGATGACCATCGTTGGCATAAGCTTGTTGCCGACCGTATCGTGGAAATCGTCGATGACGATAACAATCCTGTGCCGAATGGAACGATGGGGCGTATACGCATCGGTGCAGAGGGTGGCCCGAATGGCTATCTGAACGATGAAACCACCTCCCGGGAATTTTTCCAGAATGGCTATTTCTATCCGGGAGACATGGCTGCCATGCGGCATGATGGTCGAGTAAGCCTCTATGGGCGGATCACGGATGTCATCAATATGGGGGGCAGAAAGTGCTGCCATTCCCGATTGAAGACAGATTGTGTGACGAACTGGGCGTAAGGGGAGTGTGTATTTTTTCCAAACAGAACGCTTCCGGTGAAGAGGATGTCTACGTAGTTATTGAATCGGAGCCACCAATTGAAAATAAACAGAAACTTCCCCTGATCAAAAGAGCGCTAAGTGGATTCCCCAGGGCTTACGTTTATTACGTTAAAATGCTGCCTCGAAATGATTTTGGCAAAATATTACGGCAACAAGTGAGAGCGGAATTCGAGACAAACTTACGAAGTTCATAACAAATCGATATTTATGTCGGTCTGCCCATCAACTCGAATCGCAAGGCCTATCAAATGGATAAAAAGTATTTACTTGCGCATAACAAGTACGGACAATATTTCGTTCCGAAGTCTTCCGCCTACACATTCACCGCCAAAGCGATACTATCTGGCAAGGTACACGAGCCCAGCACTATTAGATTCATGGCGGAGCATAATGAAAATTGCGACATAATTCATGCGGGAGCAGGATTCGGGGATTTCTTGCCTGCCCTATCCAAATCCACCGCGGGGCATGTATGGACGTTCGAGCCAAACGACGAGAATTTTTATTGCGCCAAAAAAACAATTGAAATCAACAGTCTTAACAATGTTAAGTTATTTCATTGTGGCCTGGCCAGCACGCGTGCGAGCAAGCACTTTCGCACCAGAGAAAATGGATTGGATTTAGGGCCGAGAACTCGAACGACAGAAATCATTGACCCAGAAGATGGGTTGCAGAAGTGCGAGGTCTATACGCTGGATGAATTGGTGGACTCGCCTCGAGTTTCCATATTGCACTTGGATGTGGAAGGGTACGAGTTCGAAATTCTAAAAGGGGCAGCGAATTTAATCGAGAAGCACAGTCCACTGATTATACTGGAGATAGATGCGAACGCATTGGTTTACAATGATTTCATGCAATCGCTAGGCTACAAACCAGCCAGGCAATTGGTTTATAATGCGAAAGAAATGGTATTTGTCAATACCGTTTACACGCGGCGAAAATGACTGAGACGCCAAGCCATTAGCCACTGCCCGGCTGAGCGAATACAGGTTGTCGCGGGCCTTCAGTCTGCTGATCCAAATCCACCGCACACTTCCAGGATTTCCTCGCCATAGCGCGCCAGCTTAGCGGCACCGATTCCCGACAGGCCACGCAGATCATCCGGGGTTTTCGGATGCGCTGCGGCGATGGCCGCCAAAGTGGCGTCGTGGAAGATGACGTAGGCGGGCACACCGTGTTCCTTGGCAGTCGCCGAGCGCCATTCGCGCAAGAGCTGGAACAACACCTCGCCGACGGCATCCAGATCCTGCGTGAGCGCTGGCGCGGCGCACCTCCTTGACCCGCTTGCGTGCTACCTGACGGCGCAAGGTGAGGGTCTGCTCGCCCTTCAGGACGGGCCGACTGACCGAAGTCAGGCGCAAGCCGCCGTAACCGGCATGGTCAACGTCCAGCAAGCCGAGCGCGACCAACTGCCGGAACACGGCGCGCCACTCCTTTTCGTCTAGCGCCTTGCCGATGCCATAGGTGCTCAGGCTTTCGTGACCCCACTGACGGATGCGTTCGGTGTCATGGCCGAGCAGCACGTCGATGACATGCCCGGCGCCGAAGCGCTGCCCAGTGCGGTAGACGCAGGACAGCGCCTGTTGCGCGGTTTCGGTGCCATCCCAGGTTTCCGGCGGCTCCAGGCAGACATCGCAGTTGCCGCAGGGCGCGCTGGCCTCGGCGAAGTGGGCGAGCAAGCGCTGACGCCGACAAGTGGCCGATTCACACAGGGCCAGGAGTTCGTCGAGGCGGGCGTGGGCGAGGCGCTTGAAGGCCGGATCGGCATCGCCCTCCTCAATCATGCGCCGCTGCTGCACGGCATCCGACAGACCGTAAGCCATCCACGCCTCGGCGGGGGCGCCATCGCGCCCGGCTCGGCCAGTTTCCTGGTAATAGCCTTCGATGCTTTTCGGCAGGTCGAGATGGGCGACGAAACGCACGTCGGGCTTGTCGATGCCCATACCGAAGGCAATGGTGGCGGTCATGACGATGCCATCCTCGCGCAGGAAGCGGTCCTGGTTGCGCCGACGCAGCGCCGTGTCCATGCCGGCGTGATAGGGCAGGGCCTGGATGCCATGTTCGACCAGCCATTCAGCGGTCTCTTCCACCTTGCGTCGCGACAGGCAATAGACGATGCCCGCCTCGCCCGCGTGACCGTCGCGGATGAAGGCCAGCAACTGGTTGCGGGCATTGGCCTTGTCGATGATGCGGTAGCGGATGTTGGGCCGGTCGAAGCTGGAAACGAACTGGCGGGCGTCATGCAGGCGCAGCTTGTCGACGATCTCGGCGCGCGTCTCCGGATCGGCGGTGGCGGTCAGGGCAATGCGCGGCACCGCCGGGAAGCGCTCGGCGAGGATGGAGAGCTGGATGTACTCGGGCCGGAAGTCGTGGCCCCACTGCGACACGCAATGCGCCTCGTCGATGGCGAACAGCGCCAGTCCCGGCCCGGCGGCGAGCTGGTCGAGCAAGGCCTGGAAGCGCGCCAGCATGAGGCGCTCCGGAGCGACGTAGATCAAGTCGTAATCACCCGCCAGCAGGCCGCGTTCGACGGCCAGCGCCGCCTCGGCGCTCAACGATTAGTTGAGATAGGCCGAGCGCACGCCCAGCTCGTCGAGTGCCGCCACCTGGTCATGCATCAGGGCAATCAGCGGCGACACCACGACGCCGATACCTTGGCGCAGCAGCGACGGGATCTGGTAGCACAGCGATTTGCCGCCGCCGGTGGGCATGAGCACCTGCGGGCATCGCCACCGCCGGCCACATGCTCGACGATCTCCGCCTGCGGACCACGAAAGGCCGGGTAGCCGAAAATGTCGTTGAGCAGGGATAAGGCGTTCATGGCATTGATGTAGGTGGCTGTCTGCCGTACTGCGGCAGCCCAATTTTGGTTCGCATCACGGAAAGTGGATAATGCCGCCCTGATTCTATTGGTAACTTTCGCGACATTCCGACGAACGGGTCATGGACCTTATTGAAACTCATATCCCCGGTGTTGTCATCCTTGAACCGCGCGTCTTCGGCGACGCGCGCGGCTTCTTCATGGAAACCTGGAACCAGGCACGCTACGCCGAGGCCGGCCTGCGCGAGCTTCGTCCAGGACAACCTGTCCTACTCCGCCGCGGCGTTCTGCGCGGCCTGCATTTCCAGCACCCCAACGCCCAGGGCAAGCTGGTCTACGTCCTGCAAGGGGAAGTGTTCGACGTCGCCGTCGATATCCGGCGCGGCTCGCCCACCTTCGGGCAGTCGGTCTCGGCGCTACTCTCCAGCGACAACAAGCGCCAGTTCTACGTCCCGCCCGGCTTTGCCCACGGCTTCTGCGTCACCAGCGAAACCGCCCTGTTCGCCTACAAATGCACCGAACTGTATTCCCCCAAGGACGAAGCCAGCATCCTCTGGAACGACCCGGCGCTGGGTATTGACTGGCCCATCGATGCGCCCGAACTGTCCGACAAGGACCGCGTCGCCCTGCCGCTGGGCGAGTTCCCGCAAGACCGCTTGCCGACCTATGCCGACTGAGCCGACGCGCCGCATCCTGATCCTCGGCGGCGACGGTCAGGTCGCCTGGGAACTGCGCCGCAGCCTGGCGACGCTCGGCGAGGTCATTGCCGTCGGCCGGCGCACGACGCCGCATGCCCTCGACCTGGAACAGCCCGAAAGCATCACCCCGCTGATCGAAGCCCTGCGCCCGACCTGGATCGTCAACGCCGCCGCGCACACCGCCGTCGACAAGGCCGAAACCGAAGTCGAAGCGGCGACGCGCATCAACGCCACCGGACCCGGCCTCCTGGCCCAGGCCGCCGGTCGGGTCGGCGCGCTGCTGGTGCATTACTCGACGGACTACGTCTTCGACGGCTCCGGCACCCAGCCCTATTGCGAAGACGACACCCCCAACCCGCAAGGCGTCTACGGTCGCACCAAGCTGGACGGCGAGCGCGCCATCGACAGCGCCGGCTGCGACTACCTGATCCTGCGCACCGCCTGGGTCTACGGCGCGCGCGGCCAGAACTTCCTGCGCACCCTGCGCCGCCTGGCACGCGAACGCGAGGAATTGCGCGTGGTCGCCGACCAGCGCGGCGCGCCGACCTGGTCGAGGCACATCGCCGAAGCCACCACGCAAATCCTCGCCCAACTCGGCGACGACCGTGCCGCCTGGCATACCAAGACCGGCATCTACCACCTGACTAGCGCCGGCGAGGCCACCTGGCACGCCTTCGCCGAGGCCATCGTCGAACACCAGCGCCGGCACGAGCCGGTGAAGGTGGCAAAGATCACGGCCATCGGTACCGCCGACTACCCGACCCCGGCGAAACGCCCCGCCTACTCCGTGCTCGACAACGGCAAGCTCGCCGCCACCTTTGGCGTGCGCCTGCCGGACTGGCGCGAAGCCTTGCGCCAGGTGCAGGAAGACATCGATGCCAACATTGCTTAAGTCTCTTCATCGGCATTGTCCAGTATGCCAAACCACCATCACGCCAGGCAGATTCTATAAACCAGCATTGGAAAGATACTCAGGAGCTATCGAATGCCCTGCTTGCCATGCTTCTGTTTCCAGACCTTGGCGTGAGGCAATCGGAGCAGCAAGCCTTGGGGCCGCTGTCGCAGGCATTGCCTTGGCAACAACCGATATCGGTACAAAAAGCACAATAGATTCGCTAAATCTATTCAAGATGTTTGCCTATACAACACCCATTTTTCTTGGGTTAATGGCTATTTCACTGTACTACACGTACCCACTAGAAATCGCACTCAAAAAAAAGCGCAACCCAATTGAAACTCTTTTTGGGGTGTCGTTTGGCCGGGGCGTGCATGCACTGATGATAATATGCCTCATCGCCTACTTTAATGGTGTATTTGGGGCGCTTTACAGCACTTTATTCTTCATTATTGGCTTTACTTCGCATATGGCTTTCCCTGTAGGCGTCGCCAATGGCAAGAAGTGGACATATACTCTAATTCTATATCTAGCCGCACTCACGTTCGCCCCGTGGAATGTAATCCATACATTCCACGAAGACACCGCTAAGTCACGTATATTTTGCTCAACAGTTAAATCTGGCGCATTGCGCCATGAAGTAATTATGGACGCAAACCAATCCGGGCTTATTTACTCTGAAGAAAAACAAAATTTAACCGGCGCAATAAAAGGCAAAACTGGCCCTATTAATTGCAAGCTATTTTTCCTTGATGGAAAAGTACACCGTATTGAAAAATGAACATTCATAATCCTATGCAGAAAACCCTACTCATCACCGGCGGCGCCGGCTTCATCGGCCCGCCGTCATCCGCCACCTGATCGCCAACACCGGCCACACGGTCGTCAACGTCGACTGCCTGACGTACGCCGGCAACCTCGAATCCCTAGCCTCGGTCGCGAGCGACCCGCGCTACACCTTCGAGCAGGTCGACATCCGCGACGCCGCCGAGGTCGGCCGCCTGTTCCGGCAATACCAGCCGGACGGCATCATGCACCTCGCCGCCGAGAGCCATGTCGACCGCTCCATTGACGGCCCGGCCGAGTTCATCCAGACCAACATCGTCGGCACCTACACCCTGCTCGAAGCGGCACGCAATTACTGGAACTCGCTTAACGGTGAGAAAAAGACCAGCTTCCGCTTCCACCACATCTCCACCGACGAGGTCTACGGCAGCCTGGGCGACACCGGCCTGTTCACCGAAACCACCGCCTACGAACCGAACTCGCCCTACTCGGCGAGCAAGGCGTCGTCCGACCACCTGGTGCACGCCTGGCACCATACCTACGGCCTGCCGGTGGTCACCACCAACTGTTCGAACAACTACGGGCCGTATCACTTCCCCGAAAAGCTCATCCCGCTGATGATCCTCAACGCCCTGGACGGCAAGCCGCTGCCGGTTTACGGCAAGGGCAACCAGATCCGCGACTGGCTCTACGTCGACGACCACGCCCGCGCCCTGGTCCTGGTCCTGGAACGAGGCACGCCCGGCGAGACCTACAACATCGGCGGCCACAACGAGCGGCAGAACATCGAAGTCGTCCACCTGCTCTGCGACCTGCTCGAAGAAATGCACCCCGAGAAGCCCGCCGGCGTGCAGCACTACAAAGACCTGATCACCTACGTAGCCGACCGTCCCGGTCACGACCTGCGCTACGCCATCGACGCCTCCAAGATCGAACGCGAACTCGGCTGGACGCCGCGGGAAACCTTCGAGACCGGTATGCGCAAAACAGTCGACTGGTACCTGAACAACGAAGCCTGGTGGCGCCGGGTGCGCGATGGCAGCTATCGGGGAGAACGACTTGGCCTGGGAGAACACAAATGAAAGGCATCATCCTCGCCGGCGGTTCCGGCACCCGCCTGCACCCGCTCACCCTGCCAATCTCGAAACAGCTCCTGCCGGTGTACGACAAGCCGATGATCTACTACCCGCTGTCGGCGCTGATGCTCGCCGGCATCCGCGAGATCCTGGTGATCACCACGCCGCACGATGCGCCGCTCTTCGAGCGCCTGCTCGGCGATGGCCGGCAGTGGGGCGTCCAGTTCAGCTACGTGCGGCAGCCCAATCCCGAGGGCATCGCCCAGGCCTTCATCCTTGGCCGCGACTTCATCGGCGACGATACCTGCGCCTTGGTGCTCGGCGACAACATCTTCTTCGGCCACGACTTCGCCCAGCGGGTGCAGGAGGCGGCAAAAATCACCCAGGGTGCGCGCGTCTTCGCCTACCGGGTGCACGATCCGGAACGCTACGGCGTGGTCGAATTCGACGCCTCGGGCAAGGCGGTGAGCATCGAAGAAAAGCCGGCGCAGCCGAAATCCCGGTTCGCCGTCACCGGCCTGTACTTCTACGACAACCAGGTGGTCGACATCGCCAGCAATCTGAAGCCCTCGCCGCGCGGCGAGCTGGAGATCACCGACGTCAACATGGTCTACCTGAAGCGCGGCGAGCTTTCGGTCACCGACCTGGGCCGGGGCACCGCCTGGCTGGACACCGGCACCCACGAATCGCTGCTCGACGCCGGCCAGTTCATCGCCACCATCGAGCGCCGCCAGGGCCTGAAGATCGCCTGTCCCGAGGAGATCGCCTGGCGCAACCGCTGGATCGACACCCCTCGGCTTCTCGCCCAGGCCGACTCCCTGGCCAAGAGCGGCTATGGCGACTATCTGCGGGATCTCATCAAACATCAGAACTAGCCGCGCGTTCCACGAGCTGAAGAATGCACGCCTCGCCTTATCGGCTCCGGCCTGCAATGCCCCAGTGTCGTTACATTCGGGGTGAATTCCGAAGGTAGAATGCTCTTGCCGTGGCTCGACAGCCTCCCCGGTACGGAAATGTATGACTCGCGAAAGGCTCAGGATGCGCAAAGCTATCATGCTGTTGGCCATCGCCCTGGTGGCAGGCACCGGCATCTACTACCGAACCGCCGGCGATGCCGGCAAGACCGACAAGAAAACGGCCAAGGGAACCCCACCGGTACCGGTGAAGGTGGCCCAGGTGGAAATACGCGACATGCCCGAGTGGCTCGATGTGGTTGGTCGGGGCATCGCTTCGGAGAGTGTCGTCATCAAATCCCGCATCGACGGCCAGGTGGCCGCCGTGCCTTTCACCGAGGGCCAGCATGTCCGGCGCGGCGATGTCCTGATTCGCCTGGATCCCGCCGATATGCAGGCAAAACTGCGTCAGGCCGAGGCCAACCTTGCACGCAGCCAGGCGCAACTGGCCAAGGCGCAGGCCGATGTCGGGCGCTACACGGCGCTACGGCAAAGCGGTTTCGTCTCCGAGGAAAAGGTCAGCGATATCCGCACCGTCTTGCAGGCCGCCGAGGCGGCGACCCTGGCCGACAAGGCGGCCGTCGACCTGGCTCGCCTGCAACTCGGCTATGCGACGCTACGCGCGCCCACCGACGGCATCGTCGGCGCCAAACTGGTGTTCCCGGGCAGCAGTGTCAAGATCAACGAGACCACCCTGGCGGTGATCAACCGCGTTCAACCCATGCACATCGGTTTCGCCGTACCGGAGAAGCATCTGCCCAGGCTGCGAGCCGCTCTCGCCCGAGGCAAACTGCCGGCGCAGGTCACGGTCGGCAACGATAGCCGGAACGTTACCGAAGCCACGGTCAACTTCATCGACAATGCCGTCGACGCCGGTACCGGCACCATCCAGCTCAAGGCGAGCACGCCCAACGACAAGGAACGCTTGTCGCCGGGGCAATTCCTCAGTGTCCGCATTGCCCTGGACCAATGGCACAGCGCGGCAACACTGCCCGCCGAGGCAATCCAGCAAGGCCCGCATGGTGCCTTCGTGCTGGTGGTCAAACCGGACAAGGGCATCGAACAACGCAAGGTCACCCTGGTGGACAGCCGGGAAGGCACCGCCATCGTCACGCAGGGTTTGCAAGGTGGCGAAACCGTCGTCACCGACGGCCATCTACGCCTGACGCCGAAATCGAAGGTGAGCATCAAGCCCTCCCCGGAAAGCGTGCGCGGGAGTAAATAGGTCATGCAGCTCCCCGAACTCTGCATCCGCCGACCGGTGATGACGACGCTGCTGATGGCGGCGTTCCTGATTTTCGGCATCATCGCCTATCGCTTCCTGCCGGTCTCGGAACTCCCCAGCGTCGACTTCCCGACCATCTCGGTCAGCGCATCGCTCCCCGGCGCTTCGCCGGAGACCATGGCGGCGTCGGTGGCGACGCCCCTGGAGGCAGTTCTCGACCATCGCCGGCCTGGACAACATGAGCTCGGTGAGTGCCCGTGGCGCCACCTCCATCACCCTGCAATTCGCCCTGGATCGCGACATCGATGCCGCCGCCCAGGATGTGCAGGCGGCCATCGCCGCGGCGCAACGCAAGCTGCCCAACGAGATGCCATCGCCGCCCTCGTTCCGCAAGGTCAACCCGGCCGATTCGCCGATCTTCTACCTGGCCATGCACTCGCCGACATTGCCCCTGCCAGTGGTCAACGAATACGCCTCGACCCAGCTGGCGCAGCGCATCTCGACGATCCCCGGGGTCGCCCAGGTGCAGATTTACGGCGAACAGAAATATGCCGTGCGCATCCATGCCGACCCGCACCAGCTCGCCGCGCGGGGCATCGGCCTGGACGAATTGCATGCGGCGGTCGCCGGCGCCAACGTCAATCAGCCCACCGGCAACCTGGAAGGCGCCAGGCAGACCCTGGCGATCCGCAGCAACGGCCAGCTCGAGACCGCCGCCGCCTACCGGCCTCTGGTCGTCGCCTGGCGCAACGGCGCCCCGGTGCGCCTGGACGAAGTGGCCCTGGTGCGCGACGACGTCGAGGACAATCGCCGCGCCAACTGGATCGTCGACAAACATGGCGACCAGCGCGCCATCATCCTCGCCATCCAGCGCCAACCGGGCGCCAACACCATCGCCACGGTGGCGGCGATCAAGGCCATCCTGCCGGCCTTCCAGGAAAAATTGCCGGCCTCGGTCGAGCTGTCGGTGTTCTATGACCGCAGTGTGTCGATCCATGAATCGGTCAACGACGTGCAGTTCACCCTGGTCCTGGCCGGCTGTCTGGTCGTGCTGGTGATCCTGCTCTTCCTGCGCAATCTCTCGGCGACGATCATTCCGGCCCTGGCCCTGCCAATCTCCGTGGTCGGCACCTTCGCCGCCATGTATGCCCTGGGCTTCAGCCTCGACAACCTGTCCCTGCTGGCCCTGACGCTGGCGGTCGGCTTTGTGGTCGACGATGCCATCGTCATGCTGGAGAACATCGTGCGTCACATCGAGGCTGGCGAGAAACCCTTCGACGCCTCCATCAAGGGTGCCCGCGAGATCGGCTTCACCATCATCTCCATGACCCTGTCGCTGGTGGCGGTATTCATTCCGGTGATGTTCATGGGCGGCATCATCGGCCGTCTGCTGCATGAATTCGCGGTGACCATCTCCGCCGCCATCCTGATCTCCGGCCTGGTCTCGCTGACCCTGACGCCGATGCTCGCCAGCCGCTACATCAAGCAGGAGAAGACGGCCCAGCACGGCCGGGCCTACCGGCTCTCCGAGCGCGCCTTCGAGGCCCTGCTGGACGCTTACCGCACCGGCCTCGATTGGAGCCTGGCGCATCCGCGACTGGTGCTCGCCACCTTCCTGCTCACCGTGGTCGCCAGCGTCGCCTTGTACCGCGAGGTGCCCAAGGACTTCCTGCCCAGCGGCGACAGCGGTCGCATCGTCGGCCGCACCGAGGGGGCCCCGGATACCTCGTTCGCGGCCATGGTGGAACGCCAGCGCGCGGCGGTGGCCATCGCCGCGCAGGATCCCAATCTGGAAGTGCTGATGTCCGTGGTCGGCGCCGGCGGCTCGCGCATCACTGCGAACAGCGGCATCCTGCTGCTACGCCTGAAGCCAAGCGCGCAACGGGACATGACCCCGGACCAGATCATCGCCGCGCTACGACCCAAACTGGCCGCCGTGCCGGGGATCAAGGTATCGCTGCAAAATCCGCCGCCGATCAGCCTTGGCGGCCAGATCAGCAGCGGTCAGTATCAATACACTTTGCAGGACACGGACCTGAACGAGCTGTACCACTGGACCGAAGTATTGCTGGAGCGGCTGCGCGGCCTCCCCGGCTTCGTCGACGTCAACAGCAACCTCAACAACTCCAGCCCGACGCTGGCCCTGGCGATCGACCGGGACAAGCTGGCGGCACTCGGACTGAGCTTCGGCCAGGTCGAAGACGCCCTGCAAAACGCCTTCAGCGCGCGCCAGATTTCCACAATCTACGGCGCCACCAACCAATACCAGGTGATCCTCGAACTCGCCCCGGAATTCCAGGACGATCCGGGCATCCTGGCGCGCCTGCATGTACGTTCCTCCAGTGGCGCCCTGGTGCCGCTCGACACCGTGACCACGGTGAGTCGCGCCTCCCAGGCGCTGACCATCAACCATCAAGGGCAACTGCCCGCCGTTACCCTGTCCTTCAACCTGCAACCCGGCGTCTCGCTGGGCACGGCGGTCGAGCAGATCAAGGCCCTGGAACGGGAACTGCGCATGCCGGCCTCCCTCACCACCAGCCTGCAAGGTACGGCCCAGGCCTTCGAGACATCGCAGAAGGGTTTGGGACTGCTGCTCCTGGTCGCCGTGCTGGTGGTCTATCTGGTGCTGGGCATCCTCTACGAGAGCTTCGTGCACCCGCTCACCATCCTCTCCGGCCTGCCCTCGGCCGGCCTCGGCGCCCTGCTCACCCTCTGGCTGTTCAAGGTGGATCTAAGCCTCTATGCTTTCGTCGGCATCATCATGCTCATCGGCATCGTCAAGAAGAACGCCATCATGATGATCGACGTCGCCCTGGAACGGCAGCGCGGCCACGGCATGGCGGCGGTCGCGGCGATCCGCGAGGCCTGTCTGGTGCGCTTCCGGCCGATCATGATGACCACCCTCGCCGCCCTCGCCGGCACCCTGCCCATCGCCATCGGCTGGGGCGCCGGCGCCGAGATTCGCCGCCCGCTGGGCCTGGCTCAACACGGAAGAGCATCAAGGCCTGGCCGGCCATTTCCAGATTCGTTCCATTCCCACGCTGATGATCTTCCGTGAGCACGTCATTATCTACGCCCAGCCTGGCGCCCTGCCCGCCGGTGCCTTCGACGACCTGATCGCCCGCGCCAAGGAGATCGACATGGCCAAGGTGCATGAAGAGATCGCCAACGAGAGCAAGGGCGAGGCTTGATCCCCTTCACGGGGTGATGCGGATGCGTATTCCAGACGCCGCTAAATCCCCCCCATCCCCCCTTTTGCAAAGGGGGGAGTTGAAATCACTTATACGGAGTGGATGCGTGGTTCCCCCCTTTGCAAAAGGGGGGAGAGGGGGGATTTCTCAATCCTTCCCTGACGCGCCGCGCCGCGATGCTTGAATCCCTGCAAGCCGCTTTCGCCGGCAACGCCTTTTTCTCCGGCGGCTTGTTGCTGGGCGCCTTGGGCATGCTGGCCATGTGGCTGCGCGACATCCCCGGCAAGGTCGCCTCCTGGGGACGGCAGTTCTTCGTCGTCACCCTGAATTTCGATTCCCGCGACGAATTGATGTTCACCACCCTGGTCGAGTACATGCATGCCCAGGACGCCCTGCGCGGCAGCCACAATTTCACGGTGCGCGCCGTGCGCCAGGGGCCGGCCTACCAGAATCTGGCCGATGAATTGCAGCAGGGCGGTCGCCCCGAGGCCTATCTTTCGCCCGGCGAAGGTTTCCACATCTTCCGCCTGAATGGCCGCTGGATGTGGATGCAGCGCGAGGTCCAAGTCGCCGCCAACATTATCGAGAAGATCACCCTGTCGATGCCGGGCCGCGACCGCAAGCCCATGGAGGCCTTCGTCCAGGACGCCCTGGAGCACCGCATGGCGCGCGAACTCAACCGGGTCGCCATCTACATCCCCAGCCCCTACACCAACGAGTGGCAGCGGGCACGTCTGGGCAACAACCGGCGTCTCGACTCCATCGTCCTGAAGACCGGCCAGACCGAAGCCATCGTCGCCGACATGCAGAAATTCTTTGCCTCGCGCCTGCGCTATGAAAACCTCGGCATCCCCTGGCGCCGGGGTTATCTGCTGCACGGCCCGCCAGGTACCGGCAAGACCTCGCTGGTCACCGCCCTGGCCTCGGAAATGGCCCTCAACGTATGCAGTCTGTCGCTCGCTTCGCCCAGCGTCACCGACGAGAAGATCGGCAACCTGCTCTCCACGGTACCGCCGCGCTCGGTAATTCTCATCGAGGACATCGACGCCTTCTTCCGCGCCCGCGACAAGGTCGATGCCCAGGTGAAAGTGTCCTATTCCGGCTTCATCAACGCCCTGGATGGCGTCGCCGCGCACGAAGGCTCGGTGATCTTCCTGACCACCAACCACCCCGAACTGATCGACGAAGCGGCAATCCGCTCCGCTCGGGTCGATTTCCGGCAGGAACTCGGCTTATGCGACCGGCACCAGCTCTACTGGATGTTCCGCAAGTTCTTCGATGACGAAGCCGCGGCGACCCGCTTCGCCGACGCCCTGCCGGAAAACCACTACTCCCCGGCCACCTTGCAGGAACGGCTGCTCAAGGCGCATGACGTGGGCGAGGCCCTGGCGGCCTTCGGGCTGACGCCCTGATTCGCCGTGCCGTGCCTTTGGGCGCAACGAAAGCAGGATCACTGGATGCCTGATCCCCAGCCAAGTTCAAGGATGAGTCTGGCAGCCACCTCGGCGCCATCGGCCGATACCGCTGCGCGCACCGGCATCGCCCAAAGCGTTTCCAGCGCATCGCGCAGATTCCCCGACAGCACGCGCACCTCTTCGATTTCCAAGGCGTTGCCATGTGTTTGCAGCCATTCCAACAGATAGGGCGTCTCCGGCCAATCCTCACGCGGCAGCGTGAGTACGGGCACCCCGGCGCACGTCGCCTCGACGAAACTGCCGTAACCGGGTTTGGTTACCAAGGCATCGACCGAGGCGAGCAGATCGGCGTACACCATGCCGGTGGCGGCAAAGCCAAACATGGCCGGATGCTCGACCTGCCACTCGTCGGGCAACAGCCAGACGATGCCGGGCATCTCCGGCCAGGACGCCACCGGCAAGCGATGCGGGATGCCACCGAGGCCGACCAGAACCAGTTTGTCGGTCGGCTTCAGGTGCAGACGCGCGGCAAGCTCGGCGCGCCGGGAGCGCCGCACCACGGCAATGGGCGGGATGGCGACGGCATTGGCGAGGTCGCGCATGGGCATGGCCGGCTCGGGGCGCAGGAAGGCGTCGGCGCCGGCATAGGCCGCGCGCATGGCGGCAAGCATCGGCGCCGCGCCGGGCTGCTCCTCCAGGTAATGTGCGAAGATATCCGCCCAGTTGAGCGAGCACATGGCAACGCTGGGTATGCCGGCACGCTGCGCCGCCGCCAGCGGCAGATAGCCGACATCGCTGAACACCAGGCCCACGCCCAGATGCACCAAGGCTTCCGCTTCAGCCTCGACTCGCGCCGACCAGGCCGCGTGGAACGCGTGGTAGGCCGCCAGGCTCGCCGACAGATCGACGCGCAGCGCATCCCGCATGACGAAGTTGCAGTCGGCCGGCGCGTCGATGTGGCTGAACGGTACCGACACCCGGCGCGCGACGACGGACTCGGGCAGCGCCGAACGAACGATGAACTCCATGTCCGATGCGGCGCCAGCCAGGGCATTCAGTACCGGCGCGGTCTGGGCGAGGTGGCCGAAGCCGTGGTGGCTGATGGCGGCGTATAGACGCATGGATTCAGTGGCAGCGCGACGGGTGACAACGTGACAAAGCGCAGCTCAAAGCACACGTCACTTTGTCACTTTGTCACTCAGAACTTCGCGCACCAACGCCAGCGTGACCGGGCGTTTCAAGCTCATGGAGTAGGTATCCAGTGCATCCACCGTCGCCAGCAGAGAAGGCAGGTCACGCCGGCCATAAGTCAGCAGGTAACGCGCCACTTCGTCGGGCAAGGCCAGGCCACGCGCGGCGGCACGTTCCTTGATCGCCGTGGCGCGGTCGGCCTCGTTGAGTGGCCGCAGGCCGAACACCAGGCCCCAGGCCAGGCGTGTCGCCAGGTCTTCGCGCAGACCGAGTTGTGCCGGTGCGCAGGGCCCGGCGGCCAGCACCGTCCCGGCACCGTCGCGCGCCTGATTGATCAGATCGAACAGGCGTATCTGGGCCTCGGCATCGAGCGCGTCGACATCGTCGACCACCAGCAAACGCGGCATCTCCTCGGGCAGATCGATGCCCTTGGTGCAGAACCGGGCCAAGCCGTGCGCCTGGGCATGCGTGGCATGCAGCAGGTGGCTGCGGCCACTGCCCGGCGCCCCCCATATGTAGACCACGAATTCCTGCAACTCAGCGCGCGCCAGCGTATCCAGGGCAAGCAGCAATTCCAGATTGTCGCCCGGCAGAAAATTATCGAAGCGCGGCTCGGCCTCGGGCTGGATGTTGAGGATGAGCTGGCGCGGCGTCATGAGTGCCGTTCGGGATACAGGCCCAGCAGCCCAGCGCGGCTCGCCGGGCAGATGCCACGCTCGGTGATCAGGCCGCTGACCAGACGAGCCGGCGTGACATCGAAGGCCGGGTTGGCGCAGGCCGAGCCCTCGGGCGTCAGACGCACCCGCAGCACCTCGCCGGCCTCGGTTTCGCCGAAGACATGACTGACCTCGTCGCCGCGCCGTTCCTCGATGGGGATGGCGGCACCCGAATCCAGGGTCCAGTCGATGGTCGGGCCAGGCAGGGCGACATAGAACGGCACGCCGTTGTCGTGCGCCGCCAGGGCCTTGAGATAGGTACCGATCTTGTTGGCGACATCGCCGTTGGCGGCGGTGCGGTCGGTGCCGACGATGCACAGGTCCACTTGGCCGCGCTGCATCAAATGGCCACCGGCGTTGTCGGCGATGACCGTATAAGGCACGCCGTGCTGTTTCAGCTCCCAGGCGGTGAGGCTGGCGCCCTGGTTGCGCGGCCGGGTCTCGTCCACCCAGACGTGCAGCGGGATGCCGGCAGCGTGCGCGGCGTAGATCGGCGCGATGGCCGTGCCCCAGTCGACGGCGGCGAGCCAGCCGGCGTTGCAGTGGGTCAGGATATTCACCGGCCCGGGTTTCATTTCCGCAATGACGCGGATCAGACCGGCGCCATGCTCCCCGAGGGCGCGGTTCAGCGCGACATCCTCGTCGCAGATCGCCGCCGCCTCGGCCCAGGCCGCGCCACGCTGCTCGCTGGTTTTCAGGTGAGCAAGCGCTGACTTCATGCGCGCCAGGGCCCAGGCCAGATTTACCGCTGTCGGTCGGGTCGCTGCGAGAAGGGTACAGGCCCGGTCAAGCTCAATGCCCTCATTCAAGGCCAGTGCCACGCCATAGGCCGCCGTCGCGCCGATCAGCGGCGCGCCGCGCACGCGCATTACCGAGATCGCCTCGGCGGCATCCGCCAGGGCATGCAGCGTGACCCGCTCGTAGTGAAACGGCAGGCGCGTCTGGTCGATGATCGATACGCCGCTCAGGTCGGGCAGCGGGGCGATGGTACGTGTAGGGTGGCCGTGGACGTTCATGCGGGAATTATCCGGGAATCGCTCCATCATGTCCTTAGCCACCTCTCGGTCCTGGAGCGCCTCGCCTTAATCCTACCCCGGCGGGCACGGCCAGAGCCAATGCAATACAATTCGTCCCATGTTTGCCGAAGCCACTTTTCTTTCCCTGCTCAACCGTTTGCTCGATACCCAACCCGGCGCCCGCGCCCGCCTCGCCGGTCATGCCGGCAAGACCGCGCGCATCGATCTGCCGCTGGGCGGGCTGAGTTTCAGCCTCGCCGAAGGCGGCTTATTGAGTCCGGCGGCGGCCGACATCGTGCCCGACACCACAATCCGTCTGTCGGCGGATCTCCTGATGCGCCTGGTCCTGGGCGACCGGACCGCCTTGAAAGGCGCGGGGGTGCATGGCGACGGCTTGCTGGCCGCCGACATTTCCACGGCTCTTGACGGTTTCGATTGGGCGCTGGCCTTGCGTCCGGTGGTCGGCGATATCGCCGCCGCGCGCGCCGATCAGGCCATCGCCGGCTTCGGCGCCTGGCGCGAGAAGGCGCATGAGGCCATCGGCCGGTCGCTGGCGGAATATGGTGTGCATGAAGCGAACATGCTGGCTTCGCGGCCGGCGGTGGATCGCTTCGTCGCCGAGGTCGATACGCTGCGCGACGATGTCGCCCGGGTGGAGGCCCGGCTGGCCCTGCTCGAAGCCCGGCGGATCGACTGATGCGCCTGTTCCGGCTGGTGCGCATCCTCTATACCGGCGCTCGTTACGGCCTGGATGAATTCTTCCTGGGACATGAGCGCATCAAACTGCTGCGCTGGCTGGTCAATCTGCTTTTTTTCTGGCGGCCGCTGAAGGCGCCACGCGCCGTACGCCTGCGTTTGGCCCTGGAATCGCTCGGGCCGATCTTCGTCAAGTTCGGCCAGGTGTTGTCGACCCGCCGCGACCTTCTGCCCCTGGATCTCGCCGACGAACTGGCCAAGTTGCAGGATCGCGTGCCGCCCTTCCCTTCGGACCAAGCGCTGGCGGTGCTGCACCGCGCCTATGGCCGCGACGCCCATGACGTCTTCGCGGTTTTCGACCCGACGCCGGTGGCCTCGGCCTCCATCGCCCAGGTGCACCGCGCCACCCTGACCAGCGGCGAGGCGGTGGCGGTGAAGGTGCTGCGCCCGGGCATCGCCCCGGTGATCGACAGCGATGTCGCGCTGCTCTACACCCTGGCCGGCCTGCTGGAAACGCTCTGGTCGGACGGCAAGCGCCTGAAACCGAAGGAAGTCGTCGCCGAGTTCGCCAAACATCTGGACGACGAACTCGACCTGATCCGCGAAGCCGCCAACTGCTCGCAACTGCGGCGCAATTTCGAGAACTCGCCGGTGCTCGCCGTGCCCGAGGTCTACTGGGACTATTGCACCTCCGAAGTCATGGTGATGAGCTGGATGGACGGCATGCCCATGTCGCGCGTCGACAACCTGCGCGCCCAGGGCGTCGACATGAAGAAACTGGCGCGCGCCGGCGTCGAGATCTTCTTTACCCAGGTGTTCCGTGACGGCTATTTCCATGCCGACATGCACCCCGGCAACGTCCTGGTGCAGCCGGGCGGCAAGTATGTCGCCCTCGATTTCGGCATCATGGGCACGCTCAACGACGTCGACAAGAACTACTTGGCGCAGAATTTCCTGGCCTTTTTCCAGCGCGATTACAAGAAGGTCGCCCAGGCCCACTGGAATGCCGGCTGGGTGCCCCGCGAAACCCGCGTCGATGAATTCGAGGCGGCGATCCGCGCCGTCTGCGAGCCGGTATTCGACCGGCCGCTGAAGGAGATCGCCTTCGGCAAGGTGCTGTTGCGCCTGTTCCAGACCTCGCACCGCTTCGGCATGGAAATCCAGCCGCAACTGGTGATGCTGCAAAAAACCCTGCTCAACATCGAAGGCCTGGGCCGGCAACTCGACCCCGACCTCGATCTCTGGTCGACCGCCAAACCCTTCCTGGAACGCTGGATGAACGAGCAGATCGGCTGGCGCGGCTGGCTGCGCACCTTCAAGGAAGAGATTCCGTACTGGGGCACGGTGCTGCCGCAGTTGCCGCGCCTGGCGCATCAGGCCATGCGCGACGACCGGCTGAACAAGCTGGAGGACGGCCTGACGCTGATGCTGCGTCAGCAGCAGACCCGCAACCGCTGGCTGGCGGCCATCGCCGCACTCCTGGCCGTGCTGGTGGCCGCCAACCTGTTCGGTCTTTAAATCGCCCCACGCCAGCGCGTGCGGCGACGTACCCTCTGATTTCTGCTCAGACCTGAGGATCGGGCACGAACGGCCCCGGGAAGGGTTGCGGCTCGGGCCAGTACGGACGGGTTGGGCGCGGCTTGGCAATGACGCCCCGGGCCATCAGATTGGGCCGGCTGTCATAGCGTACGCTGATCACCTCGGCGGGCGAAACGCTGGCTCGCTCGAACTCGGTATAGCGAATCGGTGAGTATTCACGCTCGCCGTGGCCGGTGCCCAGACGTTCCGACTTCTTGGCCATGGCCATGCCGGCGGCGCGATCCGCCGATTGAGCCTCGGCGGCGCCCACCCGGTTCTCAGACATCGCGCTCGGCGCCGGAAAACTCAGAATAGGCGGCGGCGGCGGCTGGACCCGCTCGCGGAACACCGCCGCGCCGATCACGCCGACGTTGTCCGGCCGGCCCGTGCGCGCCGCGTAGGTATCCGGCAGGGCAGTGAAATAAAACTGGGCGATATCCTGCTGGCTCTTGCGCCAACCGGCGATCTCGGCACGCTCCCAAGGCCCGAGCACATAACCGGACTGGTCCGGCGCGGCGGTCTCGCCGCTGACCACGTTGACCCCGTCCACCGGACAGCACCACCAGCACGCGCTGGCCCGTGTGGTTGACCAGGCGCAGCGAATAACGGTCGCCCGGATTACCGGCGACATAGCGCTCGCCGCGATAGGAATGGCTATCCAGGGTCTCGCCCGTGGATCGGTTGACCACCTCCAGCTCCACCAGACGCCCCGCCTGGGCGGATAGGCTGGCGGCCAGCAGGCCGAAGGTCAGAAGGAAAAGCCGTGCAAGCATGATGTACTCCTTGGGGTTGTGAAGGACATACGCTTAAACGACGGGGCGACCGAAAAGGGGTTAAAGATCCATCTGGACAGATTGATCGGACCAACGCACATTACTGCGGGAAGCTGGCGTCCTTCAAGTTCTCCGGCACGTCGAATCCTGGATACGCCTGGCGTAGCTTTTCCAACGTCACCCGCGCCTGATCCAGGCGGCCCTCGCGGATCAGGTGGCGGATCGTTTCGACCAGGCGTTCCGGTCCATCCGCGACTGGCTGAGCGGCCTTGCGCATTTCAATCGAGTTGCCCAGCGCAGACGCGCCGGCTCGCTCGTCAGCCCTGGCGGGCGGTGGCGGGCTCATGGCATCGGCCTCGGCCTGGGTGGGCGTCCGGGGTGGCCTCGGTCGCCGGGTTGGGCCGGAAGGGTTGGGGAACTGGAGCCGGCATAGCCACTGCGCCCGGGTTCGCCGAGGAGCTTGCAGGCGAGCTTGGCCGCAGCGGTACCTCCCGGGCCGGGTGCGTAGGGCCAGCCACGGGCGGCGCGGTTCGACTGACTTGTGGTGCGCCGTGGCGACTCGCCGGGCTCGGCGGGTATCTCTACCGGGGCGGGTTTCACTACCTGACAGGCGGAGCTTCGGGGGATGTTCAGGCGGATGTCAGGCGGCGGCGCCGTGGGCGATTCCAGCACCTCGGGCGCCCGCTGTTGCATATCGAGCAACAGGGTGACACCCAGCACCAGCACGGCGACGCTGGAGAACGGAATAGCCCAGGCGAACCAAGTCGGCCGGCGGCGCACGGCGGGCTTGGCCACGGCCTGTCGGGCGGCGTTGAGGATGCGGGCGTCCAGGGCGGACGACGGCTCCGGATGCGGGGCGTCCCGGTAGGCTTGGCTCAGGTTCGGGTCGCGATGTTCCATGGCTTCACTCCGTTCCTCGTAATCCGGCCAGGCAGCGGCGCAGCCGGTCCAGGGCGTAGCGCAGCCGGCTCTTGGCGGTTTCCCGGCCGACGCCGCTGGCGCGGGCGATCTCGTCCAGGCTCATGCCGCTTTCCTCGGCCATCAGGAAGACTTCCTGCTGCGTCGGGGGCAAGGCAGCCAGGCAGACCAAGATGTGGCGTGCCGCCTCGCGCCGTTCCAGCATGGCCGGCGGGGTGTCCCATTCCGGGGCGGCCTGGCGCCCGATCGGGTTGTCCTCGGGGTCGTCGGCCAGGTCGACGAGGGAACGGCCGCGCGCCCGGTAGTGGTCCATGAGCCGGTTGTGGGCGATGCGGAACAGCCAGGTCGAAAACCTGGCCGTGACCTCGTAGCCCGTCCGCGCGCCGACCACGCGCAGCCAGACATCCTGGAACAACTCGTCCACCACCTCGGCCGCCTGATGGGCCAGGTAGCGGTAGAGCCGGCCGCGCCAGCGTCCGTAGAGCGCATCGAAGGCCGCCGCGTCGCCGTCGCGGTAGGCCAGCATGAGTGCCTCGTCGGTACGCGGGTCGGTCATGGTTAGTAAACGCGCGGGAGTCGGAAATGGGGTTGGCCGCGCGGCGATTTCATGCCCGTGGCGGGATGTCACCGAGTATAGCCGTGGCGGCCCGGCCCTTGGCCAGGCCTGACTGCCGAACTGACCAATACCGGCCGTCAGAACGTGTGGTTGTAGTTCACCCGCAAGACGTACTGGCCGTGATCCGAGGTGATGCCCGTGACCGGGTTGGTGTCGCTGGCTTCGGGGACGTAGGTCAGCGCGGCCGCCACCGAATCCGCCGAATTGACGCGCCAGCCGATACCGGCGGTGTAATGCCATTCGGTGGTGGCCGGGAACAGGGGATTGAGCGTCGCATCTGGCACCGGGTTGCTGGCGTGATTCAGACCGAATCGCAGGGCGATGCTCGGGCTCCACTTGTACTGGACGCCGGCGGCGATGACGGTCTGGTCTTTCCAGTTCTGCGGCATGGTGACATCGATGTCCATGCCCGGCCCGGCGGAGAATTGCATGCGGAAGTCCTGCATCGCGTCGGACCAGAGGATGCGCTTGATGTCCGCCACCCAAAGCCATTTCTCACTGGGCATCCAGGACACCCCAATACCGTAGGTTTCGGGCCACTGGAAATCGACCACCTTGAGCGTACCGTTCAGGGCCATCGGCATGCCGCCGCTGACCACGGTCATGGTCGCGTCGTCGGTCTTCATGTCGCCCATGTGCGTCTTGGCGTGGTAGCTGGCGCCGATGCCGAAACGTTGGTTGATCTTGTAATGCGCGCCCAGCTTGTAACCCCAACCGTAGGACTTGGCCTGGCCGGTCATGGCATTGTCGTCGGAAAAGTCGAAGCGCGCGTAGTCCAGCGTCGGCGGCAACATCGCCGTCAGGCCGCCGCTGACGAAGCCGGCGCCGAGCATGCCGGCGAGACTCTGGCCGTCCATGTCCATTTGCAGGTCCATGCTCGCCCAGGCCAGATCGAGCTGAGCGGCGAGGCTGAGTTGCGTGTTGGCATTCCAGACCAGGGGCAGCATCAGGCGCCCGAAACCGACCTCGGAGCGGATTTCCTCGCCGCTCATCGCCACCGGCGTCCCCATCGAACTCATGCCGCCGGCAAACAGGTTCGAGCCGACGCCATATTCAGTGCCCATGCCGCCCTGGGCGAGCATGCCGATGCCGTAAGCGAAATCCCCCGAGCGACGGATGTAGGACAGCGTCGGCATCCAGTAGGCCGTGCCGTCCGAGTCGGTCGAGCCGGCCATGGGATGCGATGACGTGACATCCGGCGCCAGCAAGGTCAGGCCCAGACCCAGATCGGCCTTGCCCTCGGTTTTCAGGCCGAGTGTGGCCGGGTTGTTCATGATCGCCGAGTTGCCGGAATCGTAACCGTAACCGGCGCCGCCCATGCCGGCGGCCTTGGCGCCCCAGCCTTCGAGATTCATGCCGTTGGTAGCCGAGGCCGCCACCGGGTAAACGGACAACAGGGCAATCGCGGCGGCGGAGAGGCGAGGCATCGGGGTCATGACGAATTCCTGGAAAAGGCACAAGGGCCGGCAAGTTACCGTGATTGACGCGGGTTGATCGGCAATTATTCTGATGACCCCGATAAACTGGACTAATCCACTTAAGTTTCGCCGCCACGAAACCGGGGTGTCCTGCAATTTGCCGGCCAAGCTCGGCTATCATTCGTGGCGTTCGATTTTCCCGGGGGCTTCCCATGTTGCTGGGCTTCGTCTTCCTTTATCTGCTGATTTCCATCGGCATCGGCGTCTACGCCGCGACCAAGGTCAAGAATTCCCGCGACTACGTGGTCGCCGGGCGCTCATTGCCCTTGTATATCGTCATGGCCACGGTATTCGCCACCTGGTTCGGCTCGGAGACCGTGCTGGGCATCTCGGCGACCTTTCTCGAAGAAGGCCTGCATGGCATCGTCGCCGACCCGTTCGGCTCGTCCATGTGCCTGATCCTGGTCGGCCTGCTCTTCGCCCGCCCGCTGTACCGCATGAAGCTGCTGACCATCGGCGATTACTACCGGCGGCGCTACAACCGGGTGGTCGAGGTCGGTACCAGCCTGTGCATCATCCTGTCGTACATGGGCTGGGTCTCGGCGCAGATGACCGCGCTGGGACTGGTCTTCAACATCCTCTCCGGAGGCGTGGTCGACTCGAACACCGGCATCATGATCGGCGCCGCCATCGTCCTGCTCTATACCCTGTTCGGCGGCATGTGGTCGGTCGCGCTCACCGACTTTTTCCAGATGAGCATCATCATTGTCGGCCTGGGCTATATCGCCTGGCTGGTCGGCGACATGGCCGGCGGACCGGCCGTGGTCATCCAGCACGCCGCCGAGCATGGCAAGTTCAACCTGCTGCCCGAACTGAACGCGCGCGACATCGTCGCCTTCATTGCAGCCTGGGTGACCATGATGTTCGGCTCGATCCCGCAACAGGACGTGTTCCAGAGGGTGATGTCGGCGAAGGACGAGAAAACCGCCGTACGCGGCTCGGTGCTCGGCGGCAGCTTTTATTTCCTGTTCGCCTTCATACCCATCTTCATCGCCTATTCGGCCTTCCTGGTCATGCCGGAGATGGTCGACACGCTGCTCAAGGAAGACTCGCAACTGATCCTGCCTACGCTGATCCTCAACCACACGCCGTTGCTGGCCCAGGTGCTGTTCTTCGGCGCTCTGCTCTCGGCGATCATGTCCACCGCCAGCGGCACCATCCTCGCGCCCTCGGCCACCTTCACCGAGAACATCCTCAAGGTGTTCATCACTTTCAGGAACGACAAGCAGCAACTCTGGACCATGCGCGCCGTGGTCGTGGCATTCACCTGTGGCATCGTCCTGTTCGCCCTGAACAGCCAGATGAGCATCTATTCCATGGTGGAGAACGCCTATCAGGTCACCCTGGTCGCCGCCTTCGTGCCCCTGGCGGCGGGCGTCTACTGGCGCCCGGCGACCACCCAGGGGGCACTCCTGGCGATGTTCCTGGGCATCACCACCTGGCTCGGTCTGGAATATCTCAACCCCGAGGGTTTCTGGCCACCGCAGTTCGCCGGGCTGTTGATGAGCATCCTGGGCATGGTGCTGGGATCGCTATCGCCGGTACAGCTGGTGCATCGCGGCCACCATGAGCCGCACAAACATCATGTGGAGGTCGCAGCCTAGGGGATGTGACCGGCACCGCCCGGCGACCGTCTCGTTCGGTGGCCCACGCCGCACCAATAAAAACAGGAGGGGAGGACATGTTTGGCAATGCGATCTATGTCCGGATAGAAGCGGACCAGCTCACGCTGCTGCACGCCCAATCCGGACGTGAGTGGGCTGACACGCCCGATGTCGCGCGCCGCGCATCCAGTGGCAAGTTCCTGGCTGTCGGGCGAGAAGCGCTCGCGCTTGCCGGCGACGCGGATGTCATCGTAGGCAACGGCTATAGTCACCCACGCACACTCATCGCCGATTTCAACCTCGCGGAACGGGCCTTGAAGGCGATGATCCCGCATGTCGCGCCGAGATCATGGTTCAGCCCGGCGCCAGTCATCGTCATGCACCCGCTAGCCCGCTTGACGGGAGGGCTTACCCAGGTCGAAATCCGGGCCATTTACGAATTGGCGATGGGGGCCGGGGCGCGGCGTGCCCTGGTATGGGAGGGCGAGGCGCTGACCCGCCAGCAATTGCTCGCGCTTGATTTCAGCACGGCGTCCGGCCGTCTGTTGAACTAATCACCGGGTACACGGCACGTGACCAATGAGAGGACAAGATGCAGGATTTCCGTGAAACTGATCTCGCAAAGGACCGTAGTGAGCCGGATGAAATCATGCCCGCCGATCCCCGACAGAAACGCAAGGTGGCGATCCTCGGCGTTCTAACCGCTCTCTTACCGATTGCCTTGGACATGTCCGACGAATTTGTGATGAGCTTGTTGAAAAGTTGGTTCAGCCAACTCACACGAAACCAAGCACTGGATTTCTTACATATCGCCGGAAGCGTACTTCCGTTTATCACCGCATTACCCATGGTGGCCGGGTCTTTATATTTCTTTCGCTATGGGCAACGAATCTATCGGGCGGGTCGCTGGCCCCTGCCCCATGAAAAACTCATTCGCGATATTCGGGTTGTGCGAGGACGCGAGGCACGCAAGCACGCCAACAATGAGTTCGGCATCGCAACGATCCTGTTCCTGGGTGGAATCTATCTTGGCTATCTCACGCAGGACCTGATGGTGCTTCTGCTAAAAAATACGGCGTGATTTTGTCAGGTCGTGCGGAAACCGTGATTCAAACACCATACACATCATAAAAGGCGGCAATGAAATCATCGATGCGCGCCTCCGGCAGGTCATTGATCCCAGCCGCCGCCTTGCGACCGCCGCCGGTCTCGAAGCGCATGCAAAGCGTGTCGGCGCCGACGCGGTTGGCGAGCGGCGCGCGCACGCTGACCACGTAGTGCCCCTTGGGCGAACGCGTCAGGATGGCGTGGGCGCGCGCCGGCGCGCCCTGCGCCAGGGTGTTGGCGAAGACGCCGGAGACACGCCGCGCCCAGGCGGCATCGGGCAGCAGGTAGACCGCCCCCGAAGCGCGCGACTCATGGGCCGGAACAACCCGGGCCGCCGCCATGTCGGCGGCGTAGCCAGCCTTGAGCGTCGCGTAGTCCGGGCTTTCGGCGATAAAGGCGAAAGGATCGCGATACACGTGCAAACGCGCATACAACTCGGCGGGGTGGAAATGCAGGTCTGCAAGGCTGTCGCCGTAGCCGTTGTAGTTGAGGCATTCGCCAAGTTCGCGCAGTAGACCAAGCCGGTTCTTGTCCAGGCCAAGCGGCTCGGCGACGCGCCGGGCGCTGTCGTGCAGGTTGTCGCCGAAGGCCGCGGCGACGGCCCAGACGCGATAGCGGCCATTCAGAAAGCGATCCACCAGCAGACTGGTGCAGACCTCGGCGGCGGTGTCGATATGCGCCTCGAAGCACGGATGCACTGGCGGCTCACCCGGATTGTGGTGGTCAAACCATTGCACCATGACATTCCGGTCGAGCAGTGCGGCCAGCGCCCCGGCATTTTTCTCGACGGCAATGTCCAGCACCGTAACCCGGTCGCCGGGCGCGGCATCGACCTGTTTCAGCAAGGCGATATTGCGTTTCACGCCGGTAACCAGACGCGCCGCACGCGGTACGTCCAACCTGAGCTGATGCAAGGCACACAGGCCATCGGCATCGCCGTTGAAGACGTCGAAATACATGTCAGTCCATTCCGAAAAGGTTAGTCTATGAGCCTGTTGGCCATGATCGTACGCATGAACAACCGTCCCCATCCATTTTCGCTCAGCCTCTTCCTGGCCATCTACGCCGGGCTGATTGCCTTGGGTAGCCTCTACCCGCTATCCGGCTGGCGGGATATCGCGACCTGGTCGCCCGCATTCCTGACCGACCCGCTACCGCGCTACATCACACGTACGGATGTCACCACAAATCTCCTGCTGTATCTGCCCATAGGCTATGGCCTGACCTTGCTCTTCAGTCGGCCCCGATGGCGCAATCTGGCCATCACCCTGGCCGTCACGGTGGGCATCGGTTACAGCCTGACCATGGAGAGTTTGCAGCAATTACTCCCCGGACGCATCGCCTCGAATCTGGACATCTTTCTCAATACCCTGGGGGCACTGATCGGCGCGCTGCTCTCCCTGCACCATGGCCGCTGGCTGCGCGGTGCGCGGCGCGTACAGCGCTGGCGCCATGACTGGTTCCATTCCGACTGGACGACCACGCTTGGTCTCTGGCTCATGTTGCTCTGGGCCTTCAGTCAACTCGCCTTGTTGCCGTTTCCGGGCACCGGCTGGCTGGAATTGCACTTGCGTCCCGTGGACGTACCTCCGGAGAACATCGAGCAGATCAACCCGGCCTGGCTGCTGGCGGTATTCTTCGAAGTCGCCGCCGTCGGCGCCTTCATGTCCTGCCTGCTACGCCCCGGACGTTACGCCAGCGCCCTGCTGCTGATGTTCATCGCCGGCTTTACGCTGAAACTCCTGGCAGCCACCTTGCTGCTCAAACTGCGCGTGGTCGGCGGCGTGCTCTCGCTGGAAACGCTGCTGGGCTTCGTCATCGCCTTGTGGCTGTTGTTGCTGCCGACGGTGTCGCGGCATCGACACGGGGTCGCCATGTGCCTGCTGGCCTGCATCGTCGTCACCCGGTTGCTGTTCGTCGAAGCCTCGATCTGGCCGCAGAAGAGCGTGCTGAATATCGTCGGCCTGGCCTCGCATGTCGCCGCGCTCTGGCCCTGGCTGGCGCTGGCCTTGCTGGCGTTCGCCACCTACGGCTACAAACGATGGCCTAATCATCCGAAGGAAGCGTGACCGGCAGGCTGTTCTCCAGTTTGCGCAACAGGGTCTGGACACTCTGGCGTCCCGTTTCCAGGACGATGTCGGCGGTATCCAGATAAAGCGGATGACGCTGGGCATAAAGTTCCTGGAGTCGCTTCAGCGGATCGTCGATTTGCAGAAGCGGACGGTTCTTGTCGTGACGGGTACGCTGGTACAACTCGCTCGGGTGGCAGCGCAGATACACCACCGTGCCGCGCGCGCTGAGGTGCGCCCGGTTCTCCGGGTCGAGTATGGCGCCACCGCCGGTCGCCAGCACGATGCCGCGACGCCGCGACAACTCGTCGATCTTGATGGCCTCGCGGCGGCGGAAGCCGGCCTCGCCCTCGATCTCGAAGATGGTCGGAATGCTTACCCCGCAGCAGGCCTCGATCTCATGGTCTGAATCGAGGAAGGCCATGCGCCGATGTCGCGCCAGCGTCCGGCCGATGGTGGTCTTGCCCGAACCCATCAGGCCGATGAGAAAGATGTTGTCGCTGGGAATCATGCCGGGATTGTAATGTCAGCCGCGCTGGTGTTCGATCATGCGCGCCAGCGCCGCCTTCAGGTTGCCGTCCGGCAAGGTCTCTTCCAGGGCATCCAGCGCCGACAGCGCTGCCTTGCCCAGCCCAGGCTTCTCGGGCTTGTCGGCCTGGCTCCAGTCGGCGCGCACCTTGACCTTGAGGGCGAGCACCGGCTGGCTCTCCGAAGTCAGCACCTTCGCCAGGCTGGCCGCCTGACTGCGCAGTCGCGAGGCCGCGGCGCCGTTGTCGCAATGAACAACCAATGTTTCGCCATCCAGCGCCATGACCCGACTGCGCCGGGCAATCGCCGGCGGCAAGGCGGCGCCCAGCCGCCGGTTCAGCAACGCAAGACGCTCGGCCTCGGGAAGCAGTACCGCCAGGGTGCGTTCAGCGCGGATCAATCCGCGCAAGCGTTGTAGCGTGGAAGCAGCCATCGTCGTCTTGCGGCTCGGTCGGTACCGGTCTTAAGGGGGAATTAACCCCCCTATGTTAACATTCGAAGGTTTCCAAACCCCTGGATCGGCTTTTTCATGCTTACCGATTTACTTAAGAAAGTGTTCGGCAGCCGCAATGATCGGCTGTTGAAACAATATCGCGCCAACGTCGCCCGTATCAATGCCCTTGAAGCCCAACTGGAGCCACTCTCCGACGCCGACCTGACAGCCAGGACCGGCGAGTTCCGCGCCCGGCTGGAGAAAGGCGAAACACTCGACCAGATTCTGCCCGAAGCCTTCGCCGTGGTGCGCGAGGCCGCCAAGCGCGTGCTCGGTTTGCGCCATTACGACGTTCAGTTGATCGGCGCCTCGGCGCTGCACCAGGGCAAGATTTCCGAAATGCGCACCGGCGAGGGCAAGACCCTGATGGCCACGCTCGCCGTGTATCTGAATGCCCTGCCCGGCAAGGGCGTGCACGTCGTCACGGTCAATGACTATCTGGCCAGCCGCGATGCCGAATGGATGGGCCGCATCTACCGTTTCCTGGGCATGAACGTCGGCGTCATCCTGTCGCAGCAGCCCAACGAAGAGAAACAGGCCGCCTATGCCGCCGACATCACCTACGGCACCAACAACGAGTTCGGCTTCGACTACCTGCGCGACAACATGGTCTACCACCCCTCGCAGCGGGTGCAGCGGCCACTCAACTACGCCATCATCGACGAGGTCGACTCGATCCTGATCGACGAAGCGCGTACGCCGCTGATCATCTCCGGCCAGGCCGACGACAACGTCGCCATGTACCAGCAGATCAACAGCGTGCCGCCGAAACTGACGCGCCAGGATAGCGAACCCAAGCCGGGCGAACCGGAAGTACCGGGCGATTACTGGGTCGATGAGAAAGGCCATACCGTCCTGCTCTCCGAGACAGGCCACGAAAAAGTCGAGCAGATCCTCACCGACATGGGCCTGCTGGCCGCCGGCACGAGCCTCTACGACGCCGGCAACATCACCCTGATGCATCATGTCTACGCTGCCCTGCGCGCCCACGTGCTGTTCTTCCGCGACCAGCATTACGTCGTGCAGAACAATGAAGTCGTCATCGTCGACGAATTCACCGGCCGCCTGATGACCGGCCGACGCTGGTCGGAAGGCCTGCATCAGGCCGTCGAGGCCAAGGAAGGCGTGGCCATCCAGCGCGAGAACCAGACCCTGGCCTCGATCACCTTCCAGAATTTCTTCCGCATGTACAAGAAGCTGGCCGGCATGACCGGCACGGCGGATACCGAGGCCTTCGAGTTCCAGTCCATCTATGGACTGGAGACGGTGATCATTCCGACCAACCAGGCGATGATCCGCAAGGACATGAACGATCTGGTCTACCGCACCGCTGACGAAAAGTGGCAGGCCGTGGTCGAGGACATCCGCGACTGCCACCAGCGCGGCCAGCCTGTGCTGGTCGGCACCACGTCAATTGAAATCAACGAATTCCTCTCCGAGCGGCTGACCAAGGAAGGCCTGCCGCATCAGGTGCTGAACGCCAAGCAGCACGCGCTTGAGGCACAAGTGGTCGCCCAGGCCGGCTTGCCCGGCGGCATTACCATCGCCACCAACATGGCCGGTCGCGGCACCGACATCGTACTTGGCGGCAGCATCAACAAGGAAATCGACGCCATCCGCGACGATGCCAGTCTCAGCCACGAGGCGCGCGACCAGCGCATCGCCGAGCTGAACGAGGCCTGGCGCATTCCGCATGGCCAGGTGATCGCCGCGGGCGGACTGCACATCATCGGCACCGAACGCCATGAGTCGCGCCGGGTCGATAACCAGTTGCGCGGCCGTTCCGGGCGCCAGGGCGACCCCGGCTCGTCGCGCTTCTATCTGTCGCTGGAAGACCCGCTGCTGCGCATCTTCGGCGGCGACCGCCTGAAGGCGATCATGGACAAGCTGAAGATGCCCGAGGGCGAGGCCATCGAGCACGGCATGGTCAACCGCTCCCTGGAATCGGCGCAGCGCAAGGTCGAGCAACGCAACTTCGACATCCGCAAACAATTGCTCGAGTACGACGACGTCGCCAACGACCAGCGCAAGGTCATCTACAGCCAGCGCAATGAACTGCTCGAAACCGACGACGTCAGCGCCGGCATCGCCGGCATGCACGCCCAAGTGCTCAACGACACCATCAGCGAACACATGCCGCCGGGCAGCATGCCCGAGCAATGGGATGTTGCCGGGCTGGAAAAGGCTCTGGCTGGGGAATACCTGCTCGACACGCCGATTCATGAATGGCTCGACGCCGACGAAAAGCTCGACGAACAAGGCGTACGCGACCGCGTCGTTGAACTGGCCCGGGAAGTCTACGCTACCAAGGAAGCCGTCGCTGGCAGCGAAAACCTGCGGCAGTTCGAACGCTCCTTTCTTCTACAAAGCCTCGACAATCACTGGCGCGAACACCTCGCCGCCATGGACCATCTGCGCCAGGGTATCCACTTGCGCGGCTACGCGGCGAAGAACCCCAAGCAGGAGTACAAGCGCGAAGCCTTCCAGCTGTTCGAGTCGATGCTCAACACCATCGCCCGCGAGGTCTGCCAGGTCACACTCACCGTGCAGGTGCGCAGCGAGGCCGATGTCGAGGCCGTGGAAGTCCAGGAACCGCCCGTCTCCAACGTCCAGTATCACCACGCCGACTACGACGAAGTGCTCGGGGATGGCGAGTCCGATCCTGCCGAACCAGGCAAGCAGGTGCCGATCCATCGTGACCTGCCCAAGGTTGGCCGCAACGATCCTTGCCCTTGTGGCTCCGGGAAGAAGTACAAGCATTGCCATGGAGCACTGACCTAGCGGTGACGGCGGCCAGGTATCTTCTATGCAGACCCGAGGGGGGGCTGAACGACGTACTCTGCCAGATCGAAAAATGTGCCCAGTATGCTGAAGATTTCTTTCGCATACTGGTCATCGACACCCAGCGAACGATTTTCTCGGAGCCCTTCGGCAACTACTTCACCCCCAGGCCCTCCTGGATTGTCGATGCCGATCCGGACATTCTCTCCAGGCTTGACGGCTTAACCGCCTTGCCGGGCTGCATCGATGGAAGAATTACCTCGTATCGCAGTCATTATTGGCCGGACGCGCTTAACTTCGTTGAAGAGACAACAAAGACGCCCATTTCATTCGACTTCGCCAAGGATTACGACGCCCCCCTGCTAGTTCACCATGCCTGCGGTGGTGGTGAGGACTCCTTGGCATGCTTGCGGCGCTTCAGGGTCAACCCACCAGTCGCCGACAAACTTGCCGCTCGGCTTGCGGTCATCGGCAACGAGTATTCCGGCATACACGTTAGGCACACCGATTACCAGACGGATTATCAGGCGTTTTTTCGAGCCTGCTGGCATCGGGAAAGCTCGCCGAGCCGCGCCCGATCCTCTTGTGTACCGATAATCTCGCGGTCATCAATTACGGTAAGGGGCTATTCGGCGCCTCCATCCACGCGTTCTCCACGCTACCCGACAATGGGAGTGCACCCTTGCACCGCGACGCCAGCCTGGACAAGGCACTGATCAACTGCGATGCCATTCTGGATCTATTGATGCTGGCAAAATCGAGCATGATTCATGCGACTGTAACCACTGGGGTCACCTCTCGGGATATACCCAGTTGGCCCTCAATCTACACGACAATCCAGAGGTGCTCACATCCCTGCTGGCCGTGCCACGTTGACTACCAGACATGCGACGGTGACGCCTGGTTTCATCTGTATTGATGAGCGCAGGCGACGCACGGGTGCGTCATGACTCGCAGGAACAAAAGGCAGCGCACAACCGACGCATCGGGAGATCGCTTCTGCCCTTGCCTCATCCGCGCGATTGCCTGACAATGATTGTCAACTATTTCGGAGTGCCGCAATGCCGTACTACATCTACAGGATTGGCCCCCTGGGTATCCTGACAAAACTGGATGAAGCCGATGGGTTCAAAGAAGCGCGCGCCCTCGCCAACGACCTGCGCAAAACCCTCGACCCGAAGACCGGGACACGCATCAAGATGATCTTCGCGGACAACGAGCTCGCCGCCGAGGACACCCTGTTGCAACCCAGGGAGCTTGACCCATCGCTGGCCGGGGACGATTACTGAGGCCAGATAAAAATGTCCGGCTACAACGAAGATGCCTACCGGGAAGCGCGCCAGTCGGCGATCGATCTGGCCTGCCCGTTCGAACGGGCACTGCTATCGCATTGCGTGGCGTGCTTCAAGTCGAAAAAGCTGCTCCTGGCGGAGCGTGAGGTGGTCACCTGCACGGAACGGGCGGCTAACGATCTTTGCATCGGCTTTCATGAAGCACTGCATCACAACGCCCGGTTCGCATTGCATATGGATCCCAGCCAACCCTGGCCCTTCGGCAAGGAGATCCGCGCGCAATGCGGTGGCGTATTGGGCCTGAAGGCGGCTTTGGGCGTAGCGGAGGCAGCGGATGCCGACGACGCGGATATCGCCGTACTTATCAACAAGGCCTTGGCAACCCACGGCACCATCGACCGACTTCCCTATTCCGAAATCATGCGCGGCGTGGTTCATTACGAGCCGAGGAAACGCAAGCCCTGAGCGGGGCTTCCACCTCCTGGCGGGGGGTCACAGGCTGTGCAACCTATCCCCGCGCGAAAAGCCCAGCAGCGGCCCTGGCACGTTCTTGCCGATGGCCAGCACCTTGAACAACTCGCCCATCTCGGTGGGTTGCAGCAATTTCTGGATACCGCTCATCGCCTGCAAATATTCCCTGGACCTTGGGTCCAGGCCACCCAGGCCATCCAGCAACCCACAGTTGATCAGGAACGTCGCCTGATTCGAGTAGCCCATCACCGCCATGCCCGCATCCTGGGCCGCATCGGCGATGGCGGTGAAATCGACATGCGCGGTGATGTCCTGCAAGCCTGGCAGGAAAAAAGGATCGGTGTGGGCGTGATGACGGTAATGGCACATCAAGGTGCCACCGTCGCGCTGCGGGTGGTAATACTCCGCGCGCGGGAAACCATAGTCCAGAAACAGCATCAGACCCTGGCCCAAACGATCCGCCAGGGTCTGGATCAAGGCCGGCCCGGCCAGATTGATTTCGCTGACATAACCGGGGGCTTGCGCTGGCAAGGCCAACGTCCCCTGTTTCAGCAAGGGCGTGGATATCGCTCGGTCGATCCAGATCAATTCGGACCCGGCCAGGCCCACACCCCGCTCCTCGATACCCGCCCGGCCCCAGCGGACCAGATGCACAGGCAAGGCATCCAGCACCTCGTTCGCCAGCACCAGCCCATTGAAGCGGTCCGGCAGGCGGTCGAGCCAGACCATGCGATCCAGCAACTCGGGCCGCTCGGCGGCGAATAGATCGCGCTGACGCTGCCTGAGATCCGGGCTCACCTCCAGAATCAAGTAGCGTCCAGGCAAGCCGTTCATTTCGGCCAACCTGCCCAGAATATCCAGCGCCAGTCGCCCGCTGCCCGCCCCCAACTCCAGAATATCGCCCCCGGTTCTCGACAATACCTGCTCGGCTTGCCGGGCCAGGGTGCGTCCGAAATGGCTGGAAATCTCCGGTGCCGTGACGAAATCTCCGGAAGCCCCGAATTTGCCGGCACCCGCCGCGTAGTAACCGAGGCCGGGAGCGTACAGTGTCAACTCCATATAGGTGGCAAACGATAGCCAACCGCCGGCGGCCTCAATGGCCTGCTCGATATGACGCCGCAACTGTCCGGAATGGTCCAGTGCTTCGGGAGCGGGAGTGGGTAGAGTGGACATGGGGGCTGTGATAGATTGCAGGCTCAAAGGATAACCGCTCACCATGCAAGTCGCCATTCTCGGCGCCGGCCCGGCCGGCATGACCTGTGCCAATGCCCTGCTCACCTTCGGCATAGACGCCGTCGTGATCGAGCGGGATGCCCTGCCCGGCGGCGCGCAACGCACCAACTTTCACCCCAACCTCTGGCTGCTCGGCACCCCGGAAGAAACCGGTCGCGAGGTAACCGAACGCATGGTCCGGCACTTTCGTAGCCTACCCATCCCCCTGTATCTGAACGCGGATTTGGGCCATGTCAGCCGGGACAGTTCACGCTTCAGGCTGGAATTCACCACTCGCCCGAACGTTATCGAGGCGACAGATTCAGCGAGGTCGGCTATCGAAGCCGATGCGGTCGTCCTCGCCACGGGCATGCGACCGCGCGCGACACCCCGACTCCTGGCTCTGGCCGAAACCAGCCGGCGCGTCATCATCGGCCCGCTCGCCGATGCCATCCGTGACGACATCCGCAACGCACGGGTCTTGATCCTCGGCGGTGGCGACAATGCCCTCGATCACGCGCTGTATCTGGCCGAACGCGGCAATCGTATCGACGTTTGTACCCGCGGCCGTTTCACGGCCCGTCCCGGTTTCCTCGGCGCTTGCGCCAACTCGGCGAGCATCGTCCTGCATACGCAGTGCAGCCCGCCGGTCATCACGGCAAACGCAAGCCACCTCATGGCCGCGGGCCCGCGCGGAAGCGAACAGTACGACTGGCTGCTGGTCATGTACGGCTATCAACCGAATACCGAGGTGCTGAGCCGATTCGACACGGCGCTTCATCCTACGCTGACGGCCGGCGGCCACATCAAAACTGACACATGGCAGCGTACCTCGGTAGCCGGCCTCTACGCCGCGGGCGACCTCACCGAGTCCATCCAGCCCAGCGTCGCCACCGCCATCGCCCAGGGACTCGCCGTCGCCCGGGCCATAGAGCGCATCGGCCATCAGGACAGCGCGTGAGGGTTATACTTCGCCACCATCAATCTTCGAGGTACCGGCGTATGGGTGTAGCCAAACCTGCGCGTATAGCCTGCATAGACGAACCCATGCTCCAGGTCGCCTCACGGACGGGACGCCATGTTCTTGCCGCCGATGCTGGGCGTCATCCATGAGGCGCGGCGCTTCGACTCGCGGCATGTCAACCACAGGCCAGTCATGAACCCCCACGCCCAGCAGCCGACATCGCCGTCAGCACTGTTTCGCAGCGTATGGCGTCATCGTCAACTCATCTATCAAATGACGCAGCGCGAAGTTATGGGTCGCTACAAAGGCTCCGTCATGGGGCTGCTCTGGTCATTTCTCAACCCCATTTTCATGCTGACGGTGTACACCTTCGTATTTTCCGTAGTGTTCAAGGCCCGCTGGGGTGTCGGGCAGGATGAAACCAAGACCCAGTTTGCCGTAGTGCTCTTCGTCGGCATGATCGTGCACGGCCTGTTGGCTGAAGTTCTCAACCGGGCACCGGGATTGGTGCTGGCCAACGCCAATTACGTAAAAAAAGTCGTCTTCCCCCTGGAAATACTTCCCTTGATAAGCACCGGGGCCGCGCTGTTCCATAGCCTGATCAGCCTGGCCGTTTTGTTGACGGCCTTCCTGATCTTCAATGGTTACCTGCACTGGACGGCCGTGCTCACTCCGCTGGTACTATTTCCGCTGGTCATCCTCACCCTGGGCCTGGCTTGGCTGCTCGCCTCCCTGGGCGTATACCTGCGGGACATCGGCCAAACCATCGGCATCTTCACCACCATGCTGATGTTTGCGTCGCCGGTGTTTTTTCCAATTACGGCGATCCCCGAGGAATACCGGCCCATCATCATGGCCAATCCGCTGACATTCATCATCGAGCAATCCAGAGAGGTACTGATTTGGGGACATCTACCGGATTGTGCAGGCCTGTCGATCTATTCACTCGGCGCACTGGCTGTGGCATGGGCGGGGTACGCTTGGTTCCAGAAAACCCGCAAGGGGTTTGCGGATGTGCTTTGATCAGGCATACTCAAACTCCGCTGATACTGGCAGATATGTTTTCCCGTTAGCCGGATGGAACCAAAGCATTATCATTTGAGCTGCCGGCTAGAACGCCTGATAAATAAACGGGGTTAATGGCAAGCCAACTCGATACAGATAGTAATAGACAGCCAAGGCTGCAAACACACCCATGAGAAAGTCTGCCACGAGGACTGGTAACTTGGACATTGCTAATGCTCCATCATCATGAATTCCACAGCTTTAATAGGCCCAACGAGTCGCGAGGCTAGCTTTTCGGCGCCCTGAATGGACAGATGCACAATATCGGTGTAGTCGTCCCTTAGAAAGTCGTCGCATAAATACTCTGCAGAATAGCCGAGATCTCTAAGTTTTTTTACTGCGTTCAATTGCTTGTTTCGGCGTTCATCCTGCAACTCTTTGGGCAGGAGATGCCTATGAGCCGGACTTTTCTCGCACAACACAATCATTGTATTACGCTTGAAATCATCGGGAATGGCATCCTTCCAGGATTTTACAAGCGACCGCCAGCGGCCCTCGTCAATAGGCTCGGATAATTTTCGAGACAACTCAAGGTCATTTTCGAATTGAAGATAACGCATGGATTGGGGCAAATCTATCTGTGGGTCCGGGAGCATCTTCCTGGCATGCCAGAAATTGTTTGGTGTCAGCTTGGAATACACTGTAAAAACATACTCCCAGCCAACCATATTCCAGAACTCATTGAATGCCAATTGGCTATTAATCATTGCGCCCAGTCCACCATCAACTCGATGCCCAATGATTGATATTTTATCGCCACCTTTGTTGCCCCGGCGGCCACCCAAACTGCCCCACTTATGGCCACCCAAACTGCTCCACCCTGGCCATGGGGATCTGACGAGTTGGTGCCAGTGAATTTGGTGCCATAAGCCTGACTGGCAGGACGTTACCTTCCACCCCCTCATGGCCCGAGGGGATCAACGGAGTGAACGTCTTGAAACCACACCTGCAAACCACGATCTGGACGCTGCTCAAGGGCGGCGCCAGCCAGCGCGAGATCGAACGGGTGACGGGGGATTTCCGCCACACCATCCGCGCCTACCAGCAACGCTTTGACGCTGATCCGGCAAACGGCCCCGGGTGGCCACCGACCCGGCCGGTCAAACTGCTCCACCCCGGCCACCGGGGTCACCTCAGGCGGCCACCTCCAAGTGCGAACCCCACCGTATCTTCATCGAGGCCCAGGTCCCACTGGGCCATAACGCCACCGCGATCTACCAGGACCTGGTCGACCGGCACGGCTTCGAAGGCGCCTACAACTCGGTCAAGCGCTTCATCGCCCATCTCTGCCACAAGGAACCCGAGCAGTTCGACCGGCTGAGTTTCCTGCCCGGCGAGGAGATGCAGGTCGATTACGGCGAAGGCGCGCCCACCCGGGTGCTCGGCACCGACCGCTACCGCAAGCCCCGCCTGTTCGTCGCCACCTTGCGCTACTCGCGGCGCAGCTTCCGCCGCGTGGTTTGGACGTCCGGCCAGCATGTCTGGTCCGAACTGCATTCGCAGGCTTTGCGCTACTTCGGCGGTTCCTGCCGCTACCTTGTCCTCGACAACCTGAAGGAGGGGTGCTCAAGCCCGACCTGGTACGAGCCTGAGCTCAACCCGGTCTTCGCCGCCACGCTCAAGCACTACGAGGTGGTGGCCGATCCGGCCTGGGTACGCGACCCGAACCGCAAGGGCACGGTCGAGAATGCCATCCAGCATACCCAGTCCACCGCGCTCAAGGGGACGGCGCTTCGAATCGATCGAGGAGCAGAACACCTTCCGGAGCACTGGGAGTGCAAATGGGCCGCCTCGCGCATCCACGGCAGCGAACGCCGCCAGGTGCAGGCCATGTTCGAGGAGGAGCGGGGTCACTTGCAGCCGCTGCCCGCCACCGGCATGCAGTACTTCACCGAGATGCCGCGCACCGTGTGCGATGACAGCTGCGTGCGCGTCGACCATAGCAGCTACGCCGCCCGGCCCGCCGCCATCGGCTCGAAGGTGCTGGTGCGCCTGTTCGAGCGCCGCATCGAGATCCGGGACTTGCGCAGCCACGCCTTGCTGCGCACCCACGCCCGCGCCGATCGCCCCGGTTCCGTCGTGCTGCCGGCCGCCGAACGGGTATTCAACCCCTCCCGGGAAACCCGCTACATCCTCGATCAGGCCAGGTGATCGGCCCCCACGCCGCGCAGTTATGCGAGCGGCTCTTCGCCCTCGAGGGCCGGGTCGGACAGCGCAAGCTCTGGGGCATCGTCAACCTCGCCAAGCGCTACCCGAACCACCTGCTCGATGCCGCCTGTGCCGCCGCCATCGAGCAGGGCGTGTACAGCTACCGGCACGTCAAGGCACTGACCGAGCGGCGGGTGGCCGAGGCCTTGGCCACCCTCCAGGCCGACTCTCCGGCACCCTCGCCATCGGCATTGACCCAGGCGCACACCCTCATCCGCGACACCGACGAGTACGGCGATCTCTTCACTCAGATCGCCTCCGCCGCCGCCACCACCCCATCCCTCGAAGGCAGCCAACCATGAACCTGATCGAAATCGAACGCACCCTGCGCCAGCTGCGCCTGTCCGGCATGGCCGACACCCTGTCCACCCGCGTGATGGAGGCCCAGGTCGGCCAGCCGCCCTTCCTGGAGACCCTCGCCAACCTGCTTCAGGACGAACTCGATCGGCGGCGCTCGCGCCTGACCGAACGCCGCTAGCAAGCGCTCCGGCCTCGACGAGCGCCCCACGCTGGCGGACTTCGACTGGCGCTTCAACCCCAAGCTGCCACGCGCCGCCTGCTTCGAGCTGCATACCCTGAAGTTCGTCGGCGAGGGCGCCAACGCCCTGATCATCGGCAAGCCCGGCACCGGCAAGAGCCATGTCGCCAAGGCGGTGGCCTACCAGGCCACCCTGCAAGGCTATGACGTCCGGCATGTCGAGGCCGACACGGAGTTCGCCCGTTATGGCCTGGCCAGCGCCCCGGAACAGGCCGGCTTGCTCAAGGGGTGGATCGAGCCGGATCTCCTGATCCTCGACGATCTGTTCCTGGCCCGACGCATCGCTGACGTGAGCGCCGAGCTCCTGCAGGCCATCGTCCACCAGCGCTACAAACTGCGCCGCTCCATCGCCATCACCTCCAACCGCGTGGTGCACCGACTGGGGCAAGTACCTCAAGGACGTCACCATGGCCACCACCATCCTCGACCGCCTCATGCACCGCTGTTCGATGCTTGAATTCGAAGGCCGAAGCTACCGCCTCAAGGAGGCCGCCGCACGTATCGCCGTCACCCCTGAGCAGGCATAATCCGACCGTCCTGCCTGGAGCAGTTTGACCGGCCATAAGTGGGGCAGTTTGGGGTGGCCAGCGGGGGTTGACATCTTGAGCCGCCAATACTTGTCTAGCGTACTCTTTACGCGGCTGCCAATCCGTAAGGAACCCATTAAAATACGAATCGTAATCAAAATATAAATATTGCTGACGCCCAAGTGGTGGCGCGTCCATATTTACTTCGTGATCTGCAATATATATAACTCTGTATTTTTCTCGCTTGAGTTTTTCAGCCATATATAAACCTTGGCCTACCAAGCCACCCCCGCGCATGGCAAGATTCATTACGGCATACCCATTACCCAACTTGGCCTGCAGTTTCTCAGACAATGTTGACCCCGCAGGCTGGCCAACGCCATTGATTAACGAGCTCCCTCCCAAAACAATATTTATCTTGTCGCGATCCGCCTGACTCAGTACCCATTGCCATATTTGGCGTGATGTCGGGAAATACAAATTTTCAGGGGAAATATTTTGATGGACCCGTTTCATCCCACTAAGCGTATTAACACTAGTCGCACGCTGCCCTTGATAAACAAGCGTAACAAAGCAAGACGCAAAACCCAGCAAAAATGCGGCAAACCGCAACTTCGAAAGAAATTGTCGCTCATGTTGCGAAATTATCGGTTTATTCATATTGCTTCACCTCACCCGGCTCTGTCGTTCAGGCCCAGACATTACATGGTAAAAAGCAAGCTCAACATAGACCACGCCTTGGACGCTGGGTAAAAAAACAGTAACCAACCCACAAAGACAAAAAAGAGCGTCGATATCCAACAACTCGCGAGCCACAATCCAGAAATAAGTTGGCAGATCTGTGCATTGCCCGGTACACAAACTGCCATATGCCTTACAACATATCCTGCCCCCGACCGGATTAATCGACCAACGCTTGCGGACAATACCAAACCGATTCCTTGATATAGCCCCCATAAAATGAAATTCCATGCGGCGCCATGCCATAAGCCACACAAGGACATTGCAACCATAAGATTAACCACCTTTCGCGGAATTCCATGCCGATTTCCGCCGAGTGGAATATAGACATAATCTCTTATCCAACTGGAGAGTGAAATATGCCAGCGATGCCAAAAGTCATTTATCGAGTTCGCCAAGTATGGCCATCTGAAATTTTCTGGCAGTCTAATGCCCATCAACCTCGCAAACCCTATAGCCATATCCGAGTACCCTGAAAAATCCAAGAGTATGCGGGCACCTATTGCAACGAACACTAGCCAACGTTCCCCAGTTGGAATAACCTCATAATTATCGTCCATGAAATCTATCCAGCCCGACAGCACATCGGCCAAGAATTTTTTCATGACTCCTATCGATACACGAATTGCCCCTGCTCGAATGTCGTCCAGTTCAACCTGGTGCATACCGCGCCTGGCCGATGTCACAAATTGCCGGTATCGCTTTATCGGGCCGGCCACCAATGATGGCCAATATATGGAAAAAAGCGCAAAAGTTATGGGCGACCGAATGGGGCGGTGGCCCCGATAAATTTCCACCAGGTAATGTACAAATTCAAAGGTAAAAAAGCTGATTGCAAGGGGTGGTAAACCCGGCAATAACTCCTTGCTTATTCTGTCACCCTCATCAGCGAAAGACGGTGAAATATTTGCAATAATTCCTTGAATAAAAAAGTTGGTGTATTTGTAAAACAAGAGCGAGGCAATGCATACCATTATCCATGCCAGCATAAGCCCCGACGCTGCGAAATGCCCGCCAGATAGCTACCAACACCAAGTATAATTATTGGCAATATCCCAGCGGGCCCAGCGAAATACGTATGAAAAAGCGCGCAACCAGCCAGAAGCACCAAGCGCCTTGTTTTGAATGTACCGGCTAGCCAATACATAAAAAAAACAACCGCAAACAAAGCAAATGTATAAGAGAAAAAGATCATATCAATCAAGCATCGGTATTCTGGCTCGGATTAGACTCATGAATAAATACGTCTAAATGGTCTTTGAAAAAAAATTCTCATCCAAGATTGTCCCGATTATCAGTGGTGGCTCTACCGTCACTGAAGGTAGAGCACCGCTCCAACGACCTCTTGAAAAAGGTCAACCATTTCGGCAGCGGTCTCATTTGGTGCTTTTCAGCGACCTATTAATGACCGGTACCAAACCGCATAGGGTTGGGCCAACCACCATTTGAGCGGCACCCGGCCATAGTATTTCCGCACGACCGCCATGGCCTCAATATAATGCTTTCGGCGTTGCGTCTTGGTTTTTGTCGCGCCATGCACCCTGTTCACGGCAACATAATCATCGACGAATACGGGTTGACCGCATGTGCGGTACAGGCGCCACCATAAATCGTAATCCATGGCCATATGCAACTCTTCATTGAGCCCGCCTAACAGTTCCCATGCCTCGCGCCTGACTAAAGTACCTGGCTGAGAAATAAAGCAATATTGTGCAAACCACCATTCGCTGAACGAGCGCACCCACCCCGGACGAAATTGATCACGCTCTTGGAAGTAGTCTCGCACACGGCTATAAGCCATCCCGGCGTTTGGATTACTTTCCAAGGCTCGAACCAGCTTTTCCAAAGCTCCCGGCAATAACCAATCGTCGCTGTTCAGCCAACACACATAAGGCGCATTTCCTTTGCTTATGGCCTCGTTGATCGCCGCGGATTGGCCGCTGTCGGGATGGCTACGCCACCCGGCCAATTTCCCTTCCCATTTTCCGATGACCTCCAGCGAGGTATCGGTCGACCCGCCATCGGCCACAAATACTTCAACGGGGACATCCTGATGGAATATGGATTCGAGCGCGCAATCAAGAAATTCGCCTTGGTTGAACGATGGAACAGCGATTGTTACCAGAGACGGGCTTGTCATTGCCCTAGGTATATATCCGACAACCCAGCCCACGCCTCCGGGAAATGCACGCCACTACCAACCAATCGGAAGCCGAAGGGGGATCGACATTTAACCGCAAGCTTGAGCAGCTTCATCGCAGAGGCTTGTAGATATCCACTGTCTCGACCTTTGATAGCCGAATACCCGTAATCAACTTGGTAAAATAGCGAGTATCGTCGAGCTTTGACCGCATTTCCGAGGCATACGTATTGATCTTGTGGTGCTGCGGCAGAGTGGAACTCTCGTTGGCCATGACAATGTAATCGGCATTCGATGCCGCATCCTTAACTACATAGGCCAATTTCTCCTTGTCCGTGCCTCCTGGCATCTCCCGCCATTCGGCCTCCGCGCTGAACCCATAGTGGCGAAAGCTGATGTTCAAGCCCGCCCGCTCAATACTTCTATCCTCACGATACTTGTAGCCTCGCTCGTAAATCAAATGGTTGACGACGGCTGAGCCATCGAGACCACCCAGATACAAAAAAGCCATTCTCGCGCGACGGATCCCCCTCGAATTCGCATCGGTGGCGATAACTTCGGTCATTTCGTCTATAACGGCCCGATAAGGCACCCACTCGGAGACCTCCTTTTCGAATCGGGCCACACTGACTGCAAGCGATGCAACCAGTCAAAGCGCTATCGCCAAGGGCACGAAGCGCGTATATCTCATAGGTATGGCAGCCGCGTCGCTGTCAATGGGTTGAAGCATGAAGACGATCAATCCCGGAACCGAGACCATGGATACGAATGGGTTCAGACCCGCACCTGACAGCACCAAATAAGTGATCGGCACCAATCCACCGATCAGCGCCACCCAATTCAAGCGAAACACCGACCGTGATCTATATCGCATATGATCAATAATCCCGGCAAGCACCGATAACAGCAGCGCGGACAGAAGGTACAAACCGATATGCTTCGACAATAAGTGGATGTGCCGAATCGCTTCCAACAATGGCAGTCGGGCGTTCGCATCAGTATTCCAGACCGCATAATAGTAGTGTAGAAAATCGTAATTTCCGATGAAAAACCAGCCGGCGAGCGCCGCGACGGTGATGCCCATTACCAGATATCCCACTACCGACGCGCGCATCCCGCGCTCTCGCAAATCGAGCAATAATGCGAAACATGTCACAATGACCACATAAACCGGCGTCGTCGCCCGGAATAGAGAGACAATTGCTACTATTACTCCGACGGCCACCCATTCCCAGATACTTTCTTTCTTCCTGGCCAATAACAACGCCGCAAGAAAGGCACCATAGCCATAGGCTTGGGAGAGATCCATGCGAAAATCACCCAGCCCCCCGTTAAAGTGGAATACAGCCGGGTAGGCCACAAGAGTCAATGCATATAAAATCGCCCTGCCATCGGAAGCGCCCGACACGCTGCGAAAATAGCGATAGCCTGTAAACAGTTGCAGGAGCAGCAAGGGCAATTGGACCACAACCCCAACATTCGCGATGGTTCGGCGATGGGTGCCAGCAAAGCACCTAGCATCCAGGGAAGGAATACCGTACTCCCTGTGGCCGCTTCTCGAATCGCATGCCAAATGCCCTTCTCTTCCGAAACCCACATTACCCATGCCAAATGGTTGAGATACGACATCGAGTCGTAAAACGGGCCATACGTCAGATAAAACCGATTGTTCAAATACAGGGCGATTGCCACCACGAACATTCCCGACAACAAGAGAATGGCTAGTGGATATCTTGAATGTCTGCCTTGCGCCATTTGCATCGCTCACCTGAATACGAAGATTTTATTGCCATAATAGGAGATGAGAACCCCGACCCCCGTGACCAGAATAAATCCAAGGTTGTAGTCATGTTCCAGAACATCGGACCACAAGGCTAGGAATAACGCCTGAAATAACGCCACGAACACGTACAATGTCTTAAACCGAAGTAATTCCCGAAGCAGCGGTGCCTGGCTGCGAAATACATAAACCCTATTTCCGATGAACGAGGCCACGATCCCTGCAAATGCGGAGAGCAATCCTGCGACACCGACATACTCGATTCTCGCCCCCTCGACAAGGATGACCAATACGGCATAATTCACAGTCGTCGCGATAACACCGTTGATAGCGAACCGCGCAAGCTGTGCAACCACGCCTACATTTCCAAGAGATTATCGGTCACGGGGCCTACCCCACTTCGATTACCCGATCGACCAAAGCCTTGTAGTCAACCCGGTTGAGCGTTGCCATTCTCACTAATCCGGTAATCATCAGCGTCACCAATGTCATCACGCCTGTCTGAAGAAATATCAGCACCGTGGCAGCCACGACCGTGGAAACCCACCCGGGAGAGGCGGCATCGATTATTTTCAGAAACAATGCGCCAAGGATTACAAATACCGACATGATGGCGACCAACAAGCTCGCGCCTCCCATGCGAATCAGCACCTGCTCGGAAAATACCATTACACCCTTGAACCCGTGCAGAACCAAACCCACGAAGTTCATTTTGCTACCGCCAGAATAACGGCTGCCGCGATCAATGCTGACGCCGTAGATGCGCAGCCTGGAAGCGATAACCGACGCCGCCAAATGTATCCAAATTTCATTCATTGCGGTAAGTCGGGCGAGCGCTGTCGGCTGCATCGCCATGAAGTTTCCGAACTTGATCGTCTTGCCCGTCAGCAGCCTGAACAGGAACTTGTACACTCGATAAAAAAGGCGGAATTTCAACGATTCGTTACGCTTATTGCGCTCAGCCACTATGACGTCAACTGGTGCATCCGCAAACCCCCGCAACAATGCGTGTATTGATTCGGGCGTATCCTCACCGTCTGAATCCATGACTACCACATAGTCGAATCCGGACATGGTGTCATGCACATAAGATAAACCCACGGCGATGGCGCCTTGGTGCCCGATATTCCGGCGTAATTTGATCACGACTCCCGTCAGGCCCGCGTCATGCAAGTCGTCCATGCCGAGCGGGTGCCCAAGCGAACCGTCGTCGACGGCTACGATCCGGGTATCCGCCCCCCGCTTGGATAACTCGCCAAACAGAATGCGCGCAGACTCCGCGTCCTCGTAGACAGGCGTGACAATGACAATTCTAGGTTTATCCATGATTCGTAATCAGTCTTAAAACCACCTGTCGGCCCAACTTATTCATCTAAACGAGGTGCAACGTGCTCACTCAAATCGTCGTCAAACAATGCTCCGGAAAAACCTGATGGTTTCTTTCAGGCCATCCTCCAACGCCACCTTGGGCTCCCAGCCTAGCGCGGACTTCGCCAGGGAGATGTCCGGTCGACGCTGCCTCGGGTCGTCCTCAGGCAATGGCATATGAATCAACTTCGACCTGCCGCCGGTTAGTGAAAGAATTTTTTCGGCAAGCTCAAGCATCGTGAACTCTCCGGGATTTCCGACGTTCACGGGCCCGGTAAAATTGGCGGGCGACTCCATCATCCTGTCCATGACTTCGACCAGGTCATCGACATAACAGAAACTGCGGGTTTGCTGGCCGTCGCCATAGATCGTGATGTCCTGCCCCCTGAGCGCCTGGCTGATAAAGTTACTGACCACCCTGCCATCGTCCAGGCTCATGCGTGGGCCATAGGTATTGAAGATGCGTACAACCTTGATCTCCATTCTATGTTGGCGGTAATAGTCGAAGAATAGTGTCTCGGCACAACGTTTTCCCTCGTCGTAACAGGAGCGGGGGCCGATAGGATTGACGCGTCCCCAATACGCCTCAGGTTGCGGGTGAACCTCGGGGTCGCCATAGACTTCGCTGGTGGATGCCTGAAGAATCCTTGCTTTGGTGCGCTTCGCCAAGCCCAACATGTTGATCGCGCCATGCACACTGGTCTTGGTGGTTTGCACCGGGTCAGATTGGTAGTGAATCGGGCTGGCCGGGCACGCCAGATTGAATATCCTGTCGATTTCCAGGTACAACGGAAAGGTAACGTCATGCCGCACGAACTCGAAATTCTGGTGGCCCATGAGATGATGGATATTCGCTTTTTTCCCGGTATAGAGGTTATCCACGCAGAGCACTTCACACCCTTTGGCAATCAACCGATCGCATAAATGTGAACCGAGAAAACCGGCACCTCCTGTAACCAATACACGCATGTACTACCTCTCGAAAAGTGCAATTACCAAAATAGCTCGCGACAAACCCATCGCGAGCAATAATTCAAACAACCTTAAGGGCAGGTCAGGTGGGTGCCGGGCCCAAGCTGTCGTCGCCTGACCGAAAGATTAACGCTGCCCATGTTTATTCATCGTTGGCCCCACGGCACGATGCTTACTGATTAACACAAGGCTCCGTGGTACGGAACCGGGAAGACGGCAATCCCGGAATATCACCGCCAGCACCACAGACTACCAGTCAGTCTCAGGTAGTCCCGTGCACTTTAGCGCATCGCTTTCAGTTGCGCATCCAGCCGATTGATCAACTCCAGCCTTTCCCTTGCCGCTGTATCCAGTTCGTCTATGACCACCTGCCTCTCATCGCAGATCTGTTGCAACCTCCCCTTGTCTTCCTCCAAGTCCGCAATTCGCGCAAGCAAAACATAGGTATTGTCCTGGTCACGCCACGCTGCGGCATGCCGCAGAAAACGCTCTTGCGCCTCACCACCGTGAATATGGGCAAGCGATCCCGCTTCTCGTGAATGTAGTTGCGGTACACAATAATGCCGCGCGAAAAACGCCACGATGGCGCCTGAGACTATGGGATTGACATGCCGGTTGTCCTCCTCATAAGGATCCATGAAAAAATTCCGCACCATCTCGTAGCTGGGGAAATAATACAGTTGGTCATTGACTAGTTCGTTGTGCCGCCTCAGGAATTCGTCGAGCGCGGCCTTCAGAATGGCCTTGGAGACCTCGTTGGCGGTCACTGCGGAAACAGGCCGGAACGTCGCGGCCAATGGGATTGGTGATACCGTGAATACGATCTTCATGCTTGGGAGATGTTTCCGGCGCAAGCGCTCAATAGCTTCCAGCCATTCCATGGTCTGAGCGACAGACTCAACGCGAAAGACATGGCGCGCCGGATCATAAGTATCTGCGGTCAGCGCCCGCCATAGCGGTTCGCCCGTTTCAATGTCGTACCAAACTTCCGATAGACCCAACGTCAGGATCAGCACATCTGTTTGCTCGAGCGTGGCGCGGACATGCTGCTTGCCGACCTCGGTCGCCTCGATCAGATTCTTGTTTTTATCTATCCACAGGAGCGTGGACGGGTCGAGTTCGTCGAAAGCCCAGCGAAATTGCTGCGCCAATACAGCGGGACTCTCGAAGAATGCGCGATTGCGCAGGAGGGCGTTATAGGGTGACTCCGGAAAATACTTGTTGAAGCCGTGTTCCGCCAACCACAGCGTGAAATTCCTGGCAAAACAACTGCCGACGGCGAGTGTCCGTGTATCCTGAGTAATGATCGGGTTTTCCGGCAGCCAACCACGGGCAATCGCGGCCAGCCCGGCTTCGCGCAACTCCCTCTTGTTCGGTGTGAAATGCACCACCGCGCCCTTATGCCATTCCCTATTCTCATACGGAACGATATGTGCAGGGTTCACACGCCAGTCGATGAGGTTTGTTTTATGATCCATTGATTCAGTCTCCATATTCCTCGCCAGTCAGCATAGGTTCTCTGCCACCGCTGCGAAAGGTGATTTCCCGGCATCGTCGGTGTGCGCGTTCCGGATAGTATTAATGGATACGGCTTTTATCCCGACACCAAGAGAACGCCTGTCGGAAGACAGCCCGAGACGCTCGGGAGAGACGCAGTCCAGCAAGCGGAAGGTCAGCGTCAGGAGTCCGCCGGGCGAGAGAATTGCCGGTGGCAGGGCCACTTCCACTGTGGCGAAACCACCCTCGACCCACACCAAGCAAGCCAGTTCGACCTCGCCTGCCGACAAGACCACGCGCTGCCTGCGCCAGGCTTCGGCCAGCAATGCCTGCGCCTCGAGATGGAGAACCGCCTCTCCAGGCGGCACCCCTAAAATGAACACGAGGCTGGCGTGTGGCCCTTCTGTCCAGGTTCCCCATTCCTCCGGGAAGGCCCACCCCTCGACTTGGTAGGTCTGGGCATCGCCCCTGCGCGAAAAATCGATCCGCGTCCCCCAGGCATATTGACAGGCCCCCCGTACCGACCGAATCCGATCGCGGGAAGCCTCCCGCCCTTGAACCGCCATCGGTTCGAGGCCGCGGGTGCGACGCAGGCTGTTCATGAAATCGCCCTTGCGGTATCCCCGGGTAATGAAATACTTCAGGCCATGCGGCTCGATACCCAATCGGGCGGCAACCGAAAGCGCCGCATTGGCCGTACCAAGAAGCACGGTTTTGATACCCCGTCGCCGAGGGTCTGGCGGATGATAGCTCAGGCGGTTCCACAGCATGGCCCGCGACCTTGGCGTCAAGCCTGACTTATTCAACCACCAGTCCTGCTCGTGGGACATGTCTTCGAGGTAGGAAGCACTGCGTCCTCCAGAAGAAAATTGCAGCACCGTTAGCATGGGACAGGATCGCAAGCGAAATCCCTCACGCCATGCTCGATACAGGAACTCCTGCGATGGCGCGGCCAAGCACTCAGCCGCGGATTTCCAATGTCCCAGCCTTGGCACAATATCTTTTCTGAAAACCCAACTCGACGCCGGCGCGAAGAGGTGTACTGGATCGTATGAACCATCACGCGAGATGCCAAGCAACCCGCCAAGCCAGTCTCCATCCGCCAATTCCACCGCCGAGCGACCGACCATGCTGCCCGTGATGCTGAATACCAGGTCGGCCCCAAGCACATCGAGGCGGTCGAGACAGAGGGCCAGGTGATCCGGGAACCAGAGATCATCCTGATTCAGAAACGCGATGAAGCGCCCCCGCGCCCGGGCAATACCATAATTGTTCGGTCCGGATTGATCGCCATGATTGCTCGACAGGTTGTAGAACCGTATGCGCGGCTCGACGTCGTAGACGCCGGAAGACATCAGTCGGGCCGTTGCCGGACAGGCATCGGCGACGATGATCAATTCCCAGTCCGTCCTGGTTTGCGCGAGCACACTCTTGATCGCCCAGCGCAAGACTTCCGGGCGCCCGTATGCCGCGACGATCACCGACACAGTCGGATGTTCCGCTTCGGATACCGGCAGGGCCATGTCAGACGATGCGATACGGGATATCGGCCGTGTCGGCGGGCAGACGCCAGTGATCCGGGTCTGCATAGTCGTAGGCCTGATCGACAATATTGATGATCAATGCCGGTTGATCGCCCAAGGCCTTCACGCCGTGCCACACCCCCGGAGGCAAGACGATGAGTGCCGGGCGCTCCGGCCCCAATCTGTATTCGGCGACCACACCGTGGGATGGTGAATCCATCCGCCCGTCGAACAACACCACCTTGGCACGGCCCGCGCCGATGAAGAGCCTGTCGGTGGTCACCCGGTGGGCATGCCACGCGGATACCCCGCCGGCACACAGTAGCTTCTGGAACACCTGCTCGACGGGCTGATCGTCGAGCAGCCAGTCGCGCCGATAGATCTCGGTCAGGCATCCGTTGTCCGACAAAACATTCGATATCGCCCTGATCGACACCCCGTCGATCAACACAGGATCATGCGGCTGCCAATCGGGCTTAACCAGTTGCGAATCCTTCATACCCTGAACAGACCACCTTTCCATTTCACCTCCAACTTCACGCACTGTGGTTAATCAGTGTCGGCCAAGCCCGCAACGATCTCGAAACAGATAGAGCAGATCGCGGCTAGTGAAAGCACTAAGGATCAGCGCCCGCCGTACCTCAGACCAGGCCGCCTCCCGTAGCAATGAACATTGCCGCTATACGAGAATCACCCAACTGCTCCATGAGAACCCCCTTCTGCCAGTCTCTCGATCAGATTAGAACGCGCGTCGCACGCTTGCTTGAGTTCGTCAATGATGGCCTGCCTTTCAATGCAGGCCGACGATAGTTCCTGAATCATGTTTTCCTTGGCGGCCAGCGCATCCTGCGCTTGTCGAAGTTGCATCTCCAAGATCTTGATGAGACCGTCATTATTCCCGAAGAACGTCAGAGGTTCAGCGCTGATATCTGAACCGCCGGCGTGGATTTCAGATAGCGATCGCCACCAGTCGTCGCTGTCCTCATAACCCAGCTCGCGTAATAGCCCAGGGTAAAGCCGCTCCCATAGTTCACCATGTTCGCGCTTGAAATGGTTGCGCCAATCGCCCACCACGCCTCGGCGGTAGTGGCTGTGGATGTCCGTTTGCCCGGCCATGCGGCCACTACGGGCCTCGAAGGAGAGACGATCCACCACAGCGTCGAGGACAGCATTGGGTACTTCCCAGCCCAGCCAGTCGACGATTTTCCTGAACTCGGCATGCTGGTCTGCCAGCAGGGCCTCATAGCGAGTGACGATGACCTCCGCCCCTCCACCACCCTGCCACGTCCGGTACATTCGATGCGCCCCTGAGAGTCTTGGCTGGTAAATAAAGCAAGCCAATCTGCTGTCAGCATCGGGCAGGGCATGCAAGAGCGGTCGCCAAAATTCAACAGCTACACCTACTCCATGACTGTAGAGCAACGAATATTGCAGAGATATCAGGCGGTCCCTCGGGTCGCGCAGGGCAACCACCGCTTTATCCCCAGGGCGTTTCCAGTATTGCCATTCCCACTGGTTCATATCGTAAATGGGGCCACTGAAAGTATGTTCCGGAATATCCAGAGTCCCACACTCCGCCATGGACAATGTGACTCCCGAATGTGCGAAGCCCGTATATGCCACGACTTCGGGGGCGGTCAAGACATCCCGCAACCATTGGCTCCCACATTTATAAAGAGTGATTTGCAGCACCCTGCCAGTCAAGTCGCGCATCGCCCACCTCGATTCATTGTCCGAAAATGCACCCGCACCACCATGGTGATTCATTTACCAACTTGACCAACTTGGCACTCATGCCGAATACGCAGGCATGCTTGCAGATAACGTCAAGACACGGCGAGCCATCATGCCAATCGGCCTACCGTCCGGTACATCGCATCGTGGTAGATGTGCGCCAGTACGTAGCGACGAATCCCGCGCCCTATCTCGGCCCGGCTCACCTCCCGCCCCAGCTCGCGTTGCCGCAGCCGATCCATCTCGCCGAAGCCGACGTCTGCGATGACCGCACTCGTCTTCTGCGCGCCGTGCACCCGAAATGCCCCCAGAAAGCGCGGCAGTCTCACCATGCGCGCCCCGGCGGCGCGAAAGCGCAGCAGCAAGTCCCAATCCATGGCGAACCGGTAACTTTCGTCCACCCGCCCCCCGGCCTTTTCCCACAGACTCCGCCGCCAGAACAATGTCTCCTGCGGGATGAAGTCGGCCCAGGACAAGACGCCGTCGTCATGACCCGGCAGGATCCAGCGCCCGATCTCCTGATCGTCTTCGTCGATCAGTATCCGGTGCCCGTACACCACTTCGACCTCGGGATGCCGGGCGAAGTAGTCTGGCCACGTAGGCCAACGCCCCGGCAAGAGGAGATCGTCGGAATTGAGCCAGGCCATGATCTCGCCGCTCGTCCGGGCAAACCCCAGATTGATGGCTTGGCTCTGACCGCCGTCCGACGCCGACGCCCAGCCGGTGAGCCGGCCTTCGTAACGCCGCAGCACAGCCACCGTCTCGTCCGTCGAGCCACCATCCTGAACGTAATACTCCAGATGCGGATAGCCCTGTGCCAGGACACTCTGCATCGTCCGTTCAATGAATGCTCCCTGATTGAACGACGGCGTGATAAGCGATACGCTCGGCTGGGTTCCACTGCGGGGAGCAGCCCGGTACTCGGCCGGCCACGCGGCTTCGCGCGGAGGGTAATGCGTCAACCTGCCGAGACGTGGCGAGAATGCCACTTGTATCTGGCGGACGAGGAAACCCAGGGGCCGCCGCAACCCGTGATAGTCATGAACCAGAACGAAGTTTAATAACCGAATGATCGGCGCGAACAGGAAAAAGAATTCACGGTAGGCCGCTAGCGCACGCCGCTGCTCCAGGATTACCCGCTCTTTCTCAATCAATTGGGCGACCCTGTCGGGTTCACCTGATTCCAGCACAGATGCAGGACGGTTCGCTTCACCAATACGAGCATTGATCAGCTGGCGCCTCTGCGCATCGGATTCCGCATTGTCGACATCCGAAATCTGGCGTACTGATGACAAAGAACCTCGCAGCCGCAATAACGAGGCCGTACGAAGGGCCAGATAGTTTATGGGCCGAATGACCGGTGTAAAAAATCGGTATGCGGCAAGGGCCAGTTTCTGCTGTTGTATAAGCCGCTCAAATTGTTCTAACTGGCTCTGGATTCGCCGAGCGTCGGGGGCCGAATCGGGCTCGCCCTGCCCGGGCGGCCCGTCGGCCAGATCAGGCCCGCGGCTCTCCAGAGACCGATGCTGCGTCAACGCCGCAGTCGGGCTGCGTATCTCGACTTCTTTGGCCTCACCCTCGCGCATCAGCAATGCCTCTCACGCTGCCGAAGCTCTGCCAACGCCGTGGCGAGCGTGTGTATCTCCGCCTCCTTGGCTTCGCTCTCGCGCATCAGCAATGCCTCACGCTGCCGATGCTCTGCCAGCGCCGTGGCAAGCGTGTGTATCTCGGCCTCCTTGGCTTCACTCTCGCGCATCAGCAATAACTCGCGTTGCCGGTTTTGCGTCAAGGCCGCGCTGAGTGTGCGTATCTCGGCTTCCTGGCCGCATACTCGCGACCCAATCCGGACACCTGCTCGCACAGGTTGGCATGTGCCATACGTGCAATCGAATCAAGCTCGTCGCGAGCGCGCTCGAAATCGGCGTCGCGATGGATGAAAAACACATTTCCCCAGTCCCCGGGCAAGGACCAAGGCGCATCCATCTGCACCAGTTCAATCCGTCCATTGCGGCGAACAACAAGCATCCGACGATAATCGTGCCGGTACGCCCAGTTGGCCAAATCTCCCAGGTTGTATTGGCTGATGCCGCTGGTTTCGGGCAAAGTATCCCAGTATTCCGCCATGATGACTCGGGGATGCACGTCCCCAAGCCACGCAGTACGGCAAGGTCGTGACCATCCGTGTCGATCTTCAGAAAATCGATGTCGCGCGGAATCCTGCCCGCTTCGGCGAGATCGGCCAATGAAACGGTAGCGACATCGATGGCCTTGCCGGTGCGAATGACCGTGGCGGAGTCCCCGAGGTCGCTCAAGGTGTGATGGAAATCGAGTTCCCGGCCGTCGACATCCGTCGCGACATGCAAACGCCCCGTGCCGCTATGCTCGGAAACCGCGGCGGGGTGGATCTCGACTTGGGCGGTGTCCGCATATTTCTCCGCCAAGTAGTCGAAATGCCTGGGCAAGGGCTCGAAGCCGATCACCCTGGCGACCCCGGCCGCGCATGCCAGATCGGTGAACGAACCGCGTTCGACACCGACATCCACCACCACCTTCGCGTTCAGACAGCGCATCAGATGCCGGCCAATGCGGTATTCCAGTTCCTGGCCATAGTCATCGGCATGCAGATACCCGTGGTCGGTCAGCCAATTGGCAAATTCATGCTCAACATGCGCGTAGAGGGATCGCTCGGTTTCATTCAAATCCTCGGGCCGGGGCTGAAAGGTCCGGTGCGCCGGAAGGATCATGGTGTTGCTGTCGTGACTGATTTCATCGGGCGTCTGCCTGGCCTGAAATTCGGCATCGACGCGCTGCAAAATCTCCCCATCGTCGAATCGGCAGAGCACGATACTGCCAGACTTCGACCGCAGCACAGACCGCAGCTTGCCAATGACCTTCAGTTTGTTACCCTCGGTCGTTTCGTAACGGAGAACGATGTCCGCGCGGGGCAGCCATAGCCGGCCCGCCTGAACCCAAGTATCGAGCAGGTTTTGCGTTCCGGACACCTCGAATTTTCGCATGTAACTGACGGCCGCAGTCCGCAAGTCGCGATAGGAATACACGACCAGGTCCGCGGAGTCGGCAAGTCTTTGGCTGAAATGATGGCACTTGGCCAGGATGTTCCCAAGGGCCGAGGCAAACTGGATTTCGGCGGGATCATCGTTCGGGTCGATCCAAATGGTTTCCAACGCGTCGTCGGCAAGCAATTCGCGGATGACATTGAATATCCATGTCGTCATGGACCTCGGCATGCCAGAAACCAGTATCTTCACAAGGACTCCCAGCGGCGATGATCGTCTTCTGTTTCAACGTCACGGTTCCAGCACGCCAACAGCAGCCCCTCCGTGTTTGCGAACCGACCCGCTTGTCACTTATCAGGCTTGGAGTATGGCACAGTGACTATTCTCATGATAAGTCGCCGATGTCGCCGTGCATCGCATCACTCCACGCCGGATGCCCCCCACGTCATGTCAATCGACCAAACACTCTGTACGACCAGTCGTGGTAGAGATGCGCAAGCAGATAGCGACGGATCGCCCGCCCTATCTCGGTCCGGCTCACCTCCCGCCCCAACACGCGTTGCCGCAGCCGATCCATCTCGCCGAAGCCGACGTCTGCAATGACCGCACTCGTCTTCTGCGCGCCGTGCACCCGAAATGCCCCCAGAAAGCGCGGCAGTCTCACCATGCGCGCCCCGGCGGCGCGAAAGCGCAGCAGCAAGTCCCAATCCATGGCGAACCGGTAACTTTCGTCCACCCGCCCCCCGGCCTTTTCCCACAGACTCCGCCGCCAGAACAATGTCTCCTGCGGGATGAAGTCGGCCCAGGACAAGACGCCGTCGTCATGACTCGGCAGGATCCAGCGCCCGATCTCCTGATCGTCTTCGTCGATCAGTATCCGGTGCCCGTACACCACTTCGACCTCGGGATGCCGGGCGAAGTAGTCGGCCACGTAGGCCAACGCCCCCGGCAAGAGGAGATCGTCGGAATTGAGCCAGGCCATGATCTCGCCGCTCGTCCGGGCAAACCCCAGATTGATGGCTTGGCTCTGACCGCCGTCCGACGCCGACGCCCAGCCGGCGAGGCGGCCTTCGTAACGCCGCAGTATTGCCACCGTCTCGTCCGTCGAGCCGCCATCCTGAACGTAATACTCCAGATGCGGATAGCCCTGTGCCAACACACTCTGCAACGTCCGTTCAATGAACGCTCCCTGATTGAACGACGGCGTGATAAGCGAGATGCTCGGCTGTTGCCCGGCTTCGAGAGTGCTGCGGTGGCTGGCCGGCAGCGCCAGCGGGCATGGGGGGTGGTGGTTGAGCCTGCCCAGACGTGGCCGCAAGACAACTTGAGCACAGCGAACGATGAAGTCGACTGGCTGCCCATAGGTCGCCTTTGCATGTTCCAATCGATCCAATTCCCGTGCCTTTTGCATGACATGCAGCCAATCAATCCCGTGATTGCGGGCATATTGACGAACCGCGAAACGTGCCGAAGGGGGAAAGAAAACGATGTTGTCATTGATCACCATGAGCTGATGACCCGTGCCCAGCTCGCCCAACGCGGAAAGTATCTCCGGTAGAGTTGGCCATTGGGCTATTTCATGCGGCGCGGGCGGCGGCGCGAGAAACAAGCGCGCATCGTCAATGACAATTGCACTGTCAAGATTTAGCTGGCCAATCGCCCGCAATTCATCTAGCAGCGGGCATTGAGAGGTACTGCCCGCGGTGTTTTGAGCGTTACACCAGTGCGCATCGAGAAAATACAGTACAGATCGCCCCGTCAGCATTGGCGCCAAATCAGCCAAGGCCTCTGGCGAAGCCCCCTGGATGACGGATATATACGGAAAATCCGCGAACCGTGATTGGGCCTTCTGAGAATACTGTTCGGAAAGCTCGACCGTGAAGATTTCCTGGAAATGGTTTTTAACTGTTTCGCAGGAATCGCCCATAAAGGTGCCTGTCTCAACAAACACATCCAGTGGCAGCGCCCTCTTTAGGGCCTTGACCAGTCGAAGGTCAATGGAAAAGCTAACCGCGCCCATTAGTGTTTTGTTTGAGTCAGTTGTTCAATCAACTCCAACCGCTCATCACAAGCATGTTTGAGTCCCTCAATAACGGCCTGTCGCTCCTGACACGTCAAGGCCAGGTTCTGAATTACACACTCCTTGGCTTCAAGATCGGCCTCCAGTTCCCTCAGCTTTTGTTTTAGCCGGTTCAGCCATTCCGCCTGATGACTTGATCCTTTCGGGCGACGGAGCCTCGAGATGAAACCTGTTTCACGAGCATCGGACACGGGGCGCCCCGAGGCATCCCGGAGAATCGAGCAATGACCCAGAACACAGCGGATCCTGTTGGCCAATCAAGGGATTTGACAAGTCGCCAGTCTGAGCATTGCGCAGGGGCTCGAAATCCATAGCGTTGTTGACTGGACTTTCCCTGCCAATGGCAAAGGAAACGCGCTGGATCGATGCGTCCCGGGTGTCTTCTTGTGTTCGCGTATCACCCTGCGTGAACTCATGCATATCGACGGCAAACAACATGCAGGCCAGTTCCCGTGGCTCTTCACAAGACAAACATGTGTCCGAGAATTCAAGTCTCAATTCATAGCCGTCCACAGGAATATCCACCACAAATTCGATATGAAACGTCTCGCCCCAAGGCTCGGCGGCTGACACACAGCTTTCTTCGCGCAGCCCAGTGCCTCTGAGCGTCACTTGTTGCCCCGGGCTCGGGCTGGAGACACTTAGGTGGATCGGGTGCGGCCCGGGCTCGGCAGACCATAGAAACAGCCGGGATTCATGGCCTGTCAGCCAATAAAACGGTGCGTGCAAGTTGGCCTGAGGAAACGGCCCCTCTAATTCAAGTGTCTCGCCTTTTTGAATGGCACAGGCCACGCGTGCGTGTGCATTGTGCGGCTCAGACAGCAAGGATAACCCCGAAAAATCAAGAAACTGGATATGCGTGCCGTCAGGCAAGACACGCATATCGAGACGTCCATGCGCAACGCTATTTATCGACCAGTAACCGTCAGGCCAACTGCAATAGGCCACTCGGGTTGCCAGTGTATCCGTCACCAATTCCTGAAACGATGGGCGATGCCGAGAGCCACCGACCGTGTCCTGAACGCATCGGACCTCTTCCATATATTTGTCCAGCGAACTGGATAGCTGCCCCTGCCGCCGTCGAAATGCCCCCAGGGGTGCCAGTACCGTCACCAGATCGGTGTGTTGCGCCATACGGGACCAAAGTTCGAAATCCCCGGCCAGGCGCAAGGATGAATTCAGACGCTGCCCAACCGCCTGCCACAACCAAGCCGACCAGAAAGTCCCCTCCTGTTGTATGAATTTAAAACGGCTGCCGGCCATCCTCGCTTTCAGCTCGGATTGGTGGTGCAGTTTGGCCGTGATAACAGAGAGTTGATGCGGATTGGTACTGCAATTCACGCCATCTTCGCGCAGCAGGGAGACCGGCCCGGTCAGCCAGTGCACGTCCGGATGAGCTTGCAGCAGCGTGGTAAGGGACTGCATGCAGCCTGGATAGAGACGATCATCACTGCCTAACCGTATACACATCGCCGGAAACATGCTCAAAAGCAAGATTGAGGGCATCGTAGACCCCGTCGTCAGGCTTTACTGCATACGAGAAATCTACGCGCTTGCACCCCAGCCAAGGAACATTGCTCTCGCCAAGGAGTTGATTCCAGCGTTCGAGCAGGTCGATGGTTCCGTCGGTCGACCCGCCATCCTGCACGTGATAACGAATGGCGAAATCGCCGCGCTGGGAGACGACGCTCAGTATCGTTTCGTTGATGGTTGCGGCGCTGTTGAGGCTGGGTGTAACGACGGCAAAGTAAAAATCCCCAAGACCTTTTTTCGCACGCTCGATGAAATTCATGTAATCGACAAAATCAAGCTCGATTTGGGCGATTTCCTCCGGAGACATCTCGGCCTGATGTCTATGCAACACGCCCTTGTTGAATTGCCATATCCGGCTCTTATCGGAAAGAAGCGGTCGTAGCAAATGTTCAGGCTCGATTGAAATTCCGAGCTGATTGCAGATCTGCGCGGCGATTACTTCCGGAGATTGAACGATCGTGTCGTAATAAAACCTGCGGACATTTGGCTCCGCGACCCACGACATGAAGTTGGGGATACCATCCTTTATGTAATATCCCTTGATTTGCTCGCTGCTAACCTCCTCAGCCTTTCTGGCAACCATGTCCATCCGCGAGAGGATCATTTCCGCAGGATGCCGATAGCACGCCGACGCCTTGACATCACCCGCGGCAACGCGTTTTCGCAATGGATCACTACATCCAAGGTGCGTCTTGATTGTAATGAATCCTCCACCCTGTGCCACCAACCGGGCATCGATCAGGTCGACCAGTTGGGCCAACCCATTGGCGTCTAGAGGCAAGCCCTCCGTCCGCATGGCCTCCTCGGCAAAACCTTGGTTGGCACAGGCGGGGAAAAGCTCTGTCAGCGTGAAGTTGCGCAGCCCCTCTTTGTCGGCCAGCGCGCCAACGGCCGATTGGGTCAATTGATAAACGAATGAACTGGCCGACTTTGGAATGCCGTAGGAAATGTAGATCATTGCTCCGGTGCCGCCGGATTGGCTTGGTCATCTTGCCCAGACCCAAGGTGCAGTGCCAGGCACTCCTGTATCGGCCCGCGATGGATGATGCGGCCTTCCTCAAGCAGTAACCCGGTATCGCAGAATTTATTCAGTATGGACTCGTTATGCGACGCGATGACGAGAATAGGCACCCGGTCGATCAACCGTGAGATCCGGTCCTGGGATTTCTTGATAAATTGGGCATCGCCGGTGCCGATCATCTCGTCCATAAGCAATATGTCAGGCGTAATCGTTGTCGAGACGGCGAAGGCAAGCCGCAATAGCATCCCTTGTGAATAGGCACGAACCGGTATTTGCAGGTACTCGCTCAAGTTGGTGAATTCTTCCACTTCGGGAATCATGGCAAGGGCTTGCTTACGGCTCAGCCCCATGACGATGCCACGCAGAACGATGTTGTCGTAGCCGGTGGCATCCATGTCCATGCCAAGCATGATATCGGTCAGGGAAGACACGCGACCCTGGGTCTGAACATAACCCGCGGTGGGCTCATAGACGCCCGACAGCACCTTGAGCAGCGTTGTCTTGCCCGCGCCATTGCGCCCGACCAGGCCGACGCGATCGCCCGGCTTGAGTTCAAGATTGACATCTCTTAATGCGTGTACCTGGATGCCGGACAAGCCGGTCGCTTCAACGCGCCTTTGTTCCTGCTTGTCATAGCGCAGCAAGGTGTTCAACAAGCCTCGAGAGCGCGAGGTGAACACGGGAAAGTCCACATCAACACCACGCAAGTTAATTCCGACCATGATGGTTTTCGCTCAAAGCCAATACACGATGCGCCTGCGGACCTGACGGTAGAGCAGGATGAAAGCGACGCACAGGACGGCAAGCAGTCCAACTGCCGTCAGCCAGGCTTGCTGCGAGGCCGCCAAGCCTAACAAGGGCTGGCGGAGTATCTCCAAATAACAGGCCAACGGGTTAAGGTGAACCAGCCATTGAGCCCGCTCGGTCAGTTGATCGGGGCGCCACATGACGGGGGTAACAAAGAAACTGACCTGCATGATGCTCGCGACCATCATCGGCACGTCTCGATAGCGAGCCGCGATTGCGCCAAAAATCGCGACGACAAAACACGCCGCCAGAATCGTTACGAGCAGTCCGGCAAGGAAGGGCAGCCACTGCACCTGAGAAAGGCGCCCGGCCCATAACAGAACGGCAATGATAACGGCCAGATTATGTCCAAGCAGGAGGAGATTTCTCCAGACCACACGCAATACAAAGGCGAATTTTGGATACGCCGTCTGTTTCAAGAAGGTATGCGCATTTATATACGTGTCGCAGCCTTCGTTGATCAGCGAGGACATGAAACTGAAAAAAATCTGTCCCGCGCAGAAATAGGGCAGGTAGTCCTCGACGGAAAATTTGAATAACTGCGCACCAACCAAGCCGAAGGCAACGATGAATATGGCCGAATTCAAGGTGATCCAGACAGGACCAATAAATGACCGCCGATATTGCTTGGCTATATCGTTCCAGCCCAGGAAACCCCAAAATTGCCATTTCCGAAACGACTGCAGAACGTCATTCTGAAGCAAAGCAAGCTGAGTGCGATTCTCGATAGTCTGCATGGATTCTATTGGCCTGAGGCAAGCAAGGTCCATTGATCGGCTGGCACCGGCGGCATCAGGTCTCTCGCTTTCTTGCGCCCTCAGCCTCATACAAGGCCATGCGCTGATTCAGCCGTCGTAATTCACGCTTGATCTGGGTGACCGCGATATCCGACTTCAAGGCGCGCACCACCAACACCAGAATGGCTATCAAAAACAACAGCGCCGGCGGGTATGCCACGCCGACGGCTACGCCAAGGACATCCACGAGGGAAGGCCAGACACCCAAAATAATCGAGCCCATGGCGATGGCGATCCAGAACAAACCATCCCTCAGATAAAGATGGTCTCTCCGGACAAGAAACAGGATTACGGCAGCCAAACCCAACCCAAGCGCCGCGGCGACGATGTAGTAATCGGTCATGGTCGTAGTGGTTTCGTGTTCCAGCGCGCAAGGCAAAGCAAGGTGGTTTCAAACATATATCGGGCGACTGTCCACCAGGAAGAAAAAATACGCGAGGCGCCATTTTGCCTGAGGTTCATGGAAACCGGGATTTCCCGGATGGTCAGGCCGGCCTTGTGCAGCAGGAGCAGCACCCCCACGTCCTGATAATCCAGCAAGGTCGCCTCGTCACCTGCCAGCAATTCACAGGCCCGGCTATTGTAATAGCGCAGTCCGGAGGTCAGATCTTCAAAGCCGAACCCCGTCAATACCCTGAAATACCCCCAGGCGACGCGCCGGAGACGGCTGCCACGCGCCGGAAATGCGCCGATAACGACATCGTCGACGGCCCCGGCGGCAATCAGTTGGGCGATATATACGGGCTCATGTTGGCCGTCCGCGTCCATGGTGACGACGCCAGAATAGCCATACCGGAGCGCGTAGCGTATGCCGGTCTGCATCGCGCCCCAGGCACCTTGAGGCAGTGGCGCGCGTAACACCCTGGCCCCGGCGCGGACGGCGATCTCGGCGGTGGCATCGGTGCTGTGATCGTCCACCACCAAGACATCGGCGATACCGATGGCCAGGATGTCCGTAATGACCCGGGCGATGCTTTCGGCTTCGTTGAGTGCCGGAATAACCACCAATGGACGATCCAGGCCGATCGGCTCCGACTTGTCCGGCAACAGGCTGACATATAGACCGTGCAAAGCGCTGGCGACCTGGCGAATGTCGAATTCCCGCAAGAAACGCTCGCGCCCCGCCTGGCCGAGGCGCGCTCGTGCCGCCGCGTCACGCGCCAACTCGACAAGCGTCTGACGCATGGTATCGACCTGCTCGGGCGGCACCAGGCGGGCATTGATACCTTCCCGTGCGACCCAGACCATGCCGCTGCCTGCAATATTCCCCACCATCAGCGGCTTGCCATAACGCATGGCTTCCATCAGGACGATCCCGAACGCTTCAGTACGCTCGCGCGAGGGCAGACAGAACAGGTCGCACGAAGCGAGCAGGCGCTGACAAAGGCTATCGTCCTGCTGGCCCAGCAAACGCACCCAGGCAGGGTTGCCCGCCTTGGCGAGAAGGCGTTCCAGGCGCGGGCGTTCCTCACCCTCCCCAACCAAAATCAACTCCATGCCCTCGGTGGTGGCAACCGCTTGAATGAGGTTTTCAAAGCCCTTGTAATAGCTCAACCGTCCAATAGCCAGAACGCGCATGCCGTCGCCCTGCCACAGGACATCACCCGAGCCGGGCGGAACATCGGGCAGTCTGGCTGCGTCCACGCCCAGCGGAACGACATGACATTTGCCTAACCACGGTCTCAGGGGCTCGCTGGCCTCCAGGTAAGGCCGAGACGTCGCGACAATCGCCTCGGCCTGCTCCAGCAAGGCACGCTCGAAGATGCGGTAGTGCGGATAGGCCAGCCGCAACGCGAGCTTGTGGCTGCTGGGTACCACGTCGGAATGCCAGTGAATGACCCAGGGGATGCGCCGGGCGGACGGCAAAAGCAACGCCCAGAAGGCGCTGAGGTTGGGCATGTGAATGTGCAGCACCTCCGGACGATGCCGACGAATCGCCCGTGCCAACCAGACTGGAAACATCGGGCTGATCGGGGCAAACACGAGCTTCAGCCAAACGGGACAACGCATCAGCCAAAAGGGATCACGGCGTACATCCATACCTGGATGACCATGCACCAACACCGTCACGTCCTCGCCGGCGGCGCGTTGAGCACCCGCCAGATCGCCCAGAAAGCGCTCCATGCCACCCGGCACGGGAGGGTAGTACTTGCCGATGTGGAGGATGCGCATCCCGGGTGGATTCTCAGATGCCGGCACGTCCGGCACCGCCGGTCATGGCATGGCCACGATCTTGTCGCGCCATAATTTGAACTCAGGCTCGTGCGGAGACAATTCGATCGCCTTGTTGATGTCGTCCAATGCGGCCTGCTTGTGCTTCAAGCCATGGTTCGCCATGGCGCGCCCATAATAAAGCGGCGCATGTTCATCCCCGGCCATCAGTTTGCTGAAAATATCCTGGGCAAGTTGATACTGTTGATTCTTCACATACGCCATGCCCATCGAAAGGCGTGCCTTCTTGTGCTCGGGCATGGTGCCAAGCACCGTTGCGAGATCCTGAATGGCTACGTCGATATGGCCCATCCCCAGATTGGCCCGCGCACGCATGACCAGGATTTCGAGGCGCTCGGCCATGGGGGGCGCCTTATCGAGTGCCGAGGAAAACTCGCGCAGGGCACTGGCAAAGTCACGTCGCGCCAGATAGGCAATCCCTTTCTGGTAGTTCAGAGACGGCAGTGAAAACCCCTGGGATGCCGCTTGGTCGAGCATCGCCAGCGATTTTTCGTATTTGCCTTCCGAATACAACATAGCCCCGATGTTATAGGCCCCAAACCCACCGTCTCCCAGTTTGGACGAAGTCATGAAATCCTGAACCGCGGCCCGCTCGCGTCCCTTGTCGAGCAACTCATTGCCACGATTCAGATAGGGGAACCAGCGCCCAACCGCGCGTTCATCCTCAGGCAGTTTTGCGATCGCATCCGTCCAGGCACGCTCCGGCGTGGACATCGAATAGACGCGGTCGATGCCACCCCAGGCAAAAAGTCCGGCCAAGGCCAGCCCTACCGTGAGCAAGACCTTGGAGGGCAAGCCATGAAACATGAAAAAAACCAGGCCGGGCAAGCCGATGGCCCAGAGATAACTCCGATACAGCACAAACGGATCCTGCACCCAAACCGTGGAAAATTCGGTGACGAACAGGATGGCTGGCATCAGCACCGACAGCCCGACCAGGGCACGCCAATCCCGATACTTGATAAGCATGACCAACCCGGACACGACCAGGGCAAGATACCCCACCACCCCTAACACCTGTGGGAAAGTGGCCAGCGAAACAGGAAACGGCGGGCGCATGTCGATGGACATCCAACCGGTGTAAGGCAACAGCCAGAACAGGCCGTATTTGAAGAAGAAATAGGCTTGATTGATGATGCTCAACACAAACGCATGCTTCTCGACAGCGGGGCCCAGCGCCGCGAGTTGCGCCAGATAAATCCTGGAATACTGGTCGAATGGTTGACCAATGATCTCTCCGTAGTACGCCATTAGCACCGCGCCTACGCCAGCCACAAGAGCCAGGCCTACAGCCAGCCAGACAGCCATGGTTTTCACGGATGGCCGCATCACGAGGATGTACAGCAATGCCGCGACGAATGGCGCCATGACGGCATGCTCTTTTGAAGCCACGGCCAGGAGATAGCACAACAGCGCCAAGGCAAAATAACCGATGCGCCGCTCGGCCAAGCCACGCATGAAAGCCAACAAAGCCAGCACCACGAACAATGTGGCCAGCAGAATAGAACGCTGAATCAAATACGCGACCGCATAAATGGCCACCGGATTCAGGGCAAAAAAACCGATTGCCAGACCCAGCGCGGGCGATTCCCGGAAAGACGCAAATTCTGTCGTGATGCCGCCGCCCAAATCATCCTGAGCGTGGGCAATGTACTTCAATATCTCGCGATACAAGCCCCAGAGGGCGAGAACGACCGCAATGTGGATCGCCAGGTTGACTATCCGCTGCTTCCACAACGCCTCACCGAAGACATCCCGAACCCAGGTAAACGTACTGTATGAAAGCAACCTGGGCTTGATCGACTGCAAGTAGCCATAGTCCGCGAATACCGACCCGTCCGCGACAATGAAGTCGTCAAAGACCAGTGCATTCTGCATGCCAAACAGGTAAATCAAGCACAGCAGTGGCAGAACAACAGCCAGCCAGACCAGGTTTTTCCAACGAGCAGGCATGGATAACCCCTTGAAAATAGATATTTAACGAATTTTCGCACAGGCCGTCACGGTCATGCGGCCTTTCTGGCTAGGAATCGAACCGTCCCATACGTCCGCGCAAGCCGTCCCATAGCCCACGGACCATCATCTTCACGTGGCCAAGTCGATCCCTCGGGACAACGGCAAAAAACAGGAATTTGAGCAACACCCGTCGGGCTGTAGCCACTTTCCAGGTCCACGGTATCCAGCCCTGGCGGTACAGCCAGAGCGTATTCCGAAATAGATAGTAATGCCGCAAGGGCGCATGGATCGGCACATAGCGCCCGAAAAATCGATACGGCCGATCCCCCAGGCCATGGCGCATCGTCGCATTACACACGCCGAACGAGCGATAGCCCAGGCGCCACGCCCGCAAGCTCCACTCGGTATCGACATAGTCGATGAACAGCTCCTCCCGCATCCCACCGATGGCATCCAGGGCGGTCATGGGGATGAGGCTGCCGGAGGAAATCAGATGATCGACCTCAATGACCTGGTTTGCATGCTCACAATCAAAGCGTTGGACACGTAAGCCACGTACGCGAACAAAGGGTCTGAGACTGGCTTGCAGGACATCGAAATAGCGTGGGCCCACCGAGGCCAGACGTATGCCCGCCGCCTGTTTTTCCTTGGCCACGACCAACAGACGCTGCACCATGTCCGGGGCAGGCAGGCTATCCTGGTCGAGAAACAGGACATACTCGGCAGATAACGATCTCGCTTGCCGGATACCTTCATTTTGTGCGGCTGCCAGGCCGAAGTTCTCCCCTAAATTGAGGATATCGACGTTTGTGATACCACCATCAAGAGTCAACATGGAAACTGGATCACAGCTACCGTTATTTATGAGCACCACCCTGTGCACCTGGTTCGCTAATACGCTCAGTAGCGCCTCTAGCTGCGCCATGTTCGGCTCGTAGGTCACAACCACGGCCACAAGCCTTGGGGTCGATGCCAACATTCGTGTCTATGTCATAAGTCTATTGTTTTGGGCGAACCGCCTCAAGTTCAAACCCCCCAGCAACGGCCGCCTTTGTCGAGTCTGGCAATTTTTGAGAAAGATTAAAGATATCACTCGTCCACATATCTGCTCTCCCCAGGCTTGTGTCCTGCCAGAATGTCGCAAGTTGATCCAGAGTGAGATTGCCGATGCTAAGACGGTCGGGCTTGGACAGGCCCTTTCCTCCGGATTGGATGATACTTGCCATCCATGCCAAGTTCAGTAACGGAGAGAAATTTGGGGAGACTGCCACTTGTTCAATATTAAAATCTTTGAACCAGTGCCTGATGCCATATTCGGTTGCATTGAAATAATGGTATGGCTCCATGTGCAAGGGCTGCAAAAATGCAGTATGGATAATTAATCTCCCCCCAGGTTTAAGCACCCTGAAAATTTCGCTGCTTGCTTTCTCTGGGTTAATTAGATGTTCGAAAACATTAAACGAAGCAACAACATCAAATGCTTGATCAACGAAAGGCAGTTGGTGAGCATCTACAGCTGCATCTGCATTGCTGTAAAGCAAATAATCCACATTGATTATATTTGGCCGAGGCTTTGTGGAATTTCCTGCGCCAAGATTTAGCCCAAGTAGCCGCCCATCAGCGACATACTCTGCCAATTTCGACGGAACATCATGACTATCCCCTCGGGAAATACCATTTACGGGGCTGTTGTCATACATGACAGGCTTGTCATGTACCATATTGTAATTATGTCCACATGCAGTACAGACTAATTTCCCAACTTGCCAGTCAAAATTCGTACTCTGGCAAGCGTTGCATTTCAGGACAGATGCTAATAAATCATTTTTTTTCATGTGATTAGTACCAATCATTGGAACCATTTTTTTCTGACTACAGAGGATAGCCCAAGCCGCGTCAAGTAGCCCGCACGCCAGAATGCGTCACGATAGCCGCGAACCAAGGCTGGATAACTCAATGGGTTCCAAATAGAACCTTCGGGCCTTGCGATATAGCGTGTTACGGCGACACTGCCAAAACCCTCGGCATGCTGAAGGTCACCGATTAATCGAGCTTCCTGCAGGGTTGGTTCTAGTAGAGCTGCATGCAGAAGTTGGAGAGCGGCATCGGGGGGAACATCAGGCAGCAGTTGCCCGCCCAAGACCCGCACATAGTCATCAATGAAGCTTAGCGCACCGGACTGCATCGCTGCAGCACACTCCCACCGGGCATCCTCAAAATCGAAATCAGCGAATACTGGGTGGATGCCCAGCTCATCAAGTTTGAAATTGCATACGCTGCCATGAGGGGCGGAGAATATCCATTCGAAAACCTCCACAGACAACTTGATTGCCGCATACAACTCGTCCGGTTTGCCTTCCTCACAAAGATAACCGCATAATTCATGTCCACGGTCGATATAACGGCGGGCCGCAGGGAATGTTCCCATGTAATAACCGGTCATGACAGTCGACGCGCCCATTCTGCTTAGCAAATTCTCCATGGAATGCTGCAGTGAGCCATGCCAACCAAGATCGATAATCGCCACCTCGCCGCCATCAAGCAACCCTTGTTCCCGGAAATACTGGCTTAGCGTCTCGAACTCATCGACAGCTCGGGCCAAGATATGCTCACCTAGGTCTCGCAGCAAAGCGCGTAGACGCCCATACCCAGGACCGTCAACGATGACGTCATCTGGCGAACCAAAACCGACACGAGCCACAACATCCAGATAGAGGTCGATATTGATATCGATGCGCGCAAGAAATTGCCTAGGTGACATCCGGCTTGTGCCACTAACCAGAAAATTCAGATTCTCCTCACTTAATTCGGTAATCGCTGCCAGGTTGAAAGCCCGACGCGAGGCGTAAAGATAGTGAGTCTGGATGGCCGGCTTGGCATCCACCGATACTTGCGTCAGTCGGTCGACGATTTCCTTGATTAGATAGCCATCCCGAGACAAGAAATAGGCATCCCGAAATTGACGCTTGCCCATTTCCCGGACCAACCAACTTCCAAAACCAGCGAGCAAGGGTCCAGCATGGCGATATCCCCAAGTCTCCCAGAAGCTGACATCTCCTGGTTTTGCTTTGCTTGGCGGATCTGGCTCGACAAATTGCCTGGCGGCTATCAGGCCTCCCACGATTGATTTGAACAAGTCGTAATTAGTTGTGGCGTCTGGATGCGGATGAAACGATAAACGCCTCTGGAGTATCCGTTCCCTAGGCATCCTCAATGTGCATTTTTCATAGTGTAGCGCCCTGATACCCAAAGCCTGCGCTTGTTTCACATCAGACCCAAGGTTATCTCCAACGTGAAGCCATCTACCGAACGACACGCCCAAATCCTTGTGAATTTTTTTATACAACGTACCAGAGGCTTTGGTTTCCCTTGTCACAGATGAAACGCAAAGAAACTCGTAATCAGAATAACCAGCTCGGTCCAGCATGCCACGAACACAATGCTCACCCAAGTACATGTCTGAAATAAAGCCCACCCTCTTGTCCGCACCCATGGCCAAGTCATACAGAGCACCGATGTAATCATTCTTTATAGCATGAGCCAACTCAAGCTCTTGTTCCAACGCCATTAGCGACTGACTGCCAATCTTATCCAAACCCAGTATGGACCCCAGTTGGGCATAAATTTCTTCCAGGGTAATCTCTACCCACTGATGAGCCTCCCAAGCAAGCCGACGTGCTTCATTTTCTGCCGTTTCGCGGGCACGTCTGAATTCAATGACATTGGATTGCTCAGTTGTGAGCAGCCCACGTGCATGTGCCTCGATAGCCAATTGAATGAACAGATCCACGGGCCGAACAAGACCACGAACCAAGGCCGTATCAAATACGTCGAAACTAACCAAATCAACTTCATTCAATAAACTGACAAAGCGTCCCACAGCAGTCATTCCAGTCACTAGCGGGATTCTCTGGGGAAGAACTTGGCTAAGCGCCTTAACCATGGATTGTGTTTCAGCTTCGAGATAACACTCTCGATCGGCCAAATCTGGCCATGGACGTGTTCAAAGCTGCTTCCTATGTTGACAATAAAGCCCAACCCTGCCTTCCCTGACTCCAAATCTTGTCTCAGTAACTCGTTTCGGTACATGTTTTCATACAAGCGATGTTTGGCGTCAGCAGCAATCACAGTATTTCCATAGACACCGGACAGAATAGAAAGACGATGATGATAGTTGGCCAATAACTCGGGTATGAGGCCAATCTCATATTTCACACACATCCGTAGGTGAAAATCCCAATCCCCCAATACAGGCAAGTCCTCCCTGAAATACCCCACGTCTTCCAGCGCTTTTCGCTTAAAAAGGAAAGAGATAGGAGGAAAGGTATTACTTGCGGCCAATCGGTATAGAGAAACTGAAGCCATCCATGTGTTAAATGGTGCCGTGCTGACGGTTCGTACATTCTCACCATCCATCTCCTCGATGATTCTTAGGCTATATGAGATCACGCCGCCGTACTCGCGATTGAGCCGCGGGACTATTGTGCTGTTCATGAACTCCAAACAGCGCGCCAAGAACGTTGGCTCCCAAGAATCATCATCATCATGGATGACCACGAATCGCTCGCAACAGCCCGTATCCCGATGTTTGATGCAGCCTCCATGCCCACCGACTTAGGATTGTCAATCACTGTGAGGCGGCCTTTGTAAGCATCTTGATGTGGCTTCAGAACCTTACGTACCTATCGGGCGAACCACCATCATTGACAATGACATGATGCCAATCCGGGCACGACTGTCCTAGCACACTCTGAACTGCGCGCTTGAGCAGAATGGCACGGTTTTTTGTCCGAGTTACAACCGCAACGCGTACGTCATTCATTTTGATTGATCCGATATATGTTTTCTGAAATATGCGTACATTCGGCGCAAGAAGTGAACCACACGCACACTCAAGATGCGCTCGTGGCGTGTATGCAACTCAGAAAGAGCTAATTCTAAATCTTGGGAATGGCCCTGCAACCAAGTTACTTGTTGGTTTTTAAAATTTCTGTCCTGCTCAGCTTGCCACAATGCCTCATTTACTGCCCAGTGGTCCTGCTTGAGCTTCCACAGTTCCTGCTCCTTGACCGCAAGCTCCCGCTCTTTGACCGAAAGTTCCTGCACCTTGACTGCGAGTTCTTGCTCAACGAGCCAGCACGCATAATTAGCTTCCCATAGGGCATGTCCTGACTTATCTTTTTCAGTGGTCGCTTTACTTAATTGCTCGTAGCGTTTTTGAGCCTCTTCCCACCAATATGTGGTCTGCTCACTCTGCCATCGTAAATCTTGAGCCGCACGGTCCTTTAGAAGCAAATCCGCCACGCGATCATGTACTACCTGGGCGTTTGTATATCCATCGAAAAGAGGTGTCAGTGCACGGTAGTTTACCGATCCAGCCACTTCACCAAGCGCAAGGAACAGCATTAATCTTTCGGCACCATAGCCACGGAATGTTTCTAACAGGTATGCCAATACTGCAGCATAGGCAGGATGATACCGCCGCAGGCAATGAATCTCATGCGTGAGCATGAACTCTGTAAGCATCCCTGCCGTTTCAGTAACAGTTACCGCCGGGTTTTCTGAAAGGGTATTTGTTGCATGCATTCTGTAGCCAAGATGGCTTTCATCGATCATACGAACCGGCGCAAGAATGCTCAGCCTCAGAAAAAAATCGTGGTCATGAACGTAACGATATGAACGGAATGGCCCAACTCGGCTGACAACCTCGCGCCGCATGACCAGATTCGAGGTGGTGTGAAAGTAATTGCGTGCCAATAGCGATAGCGTTTGCAACTCTAACGAGCTAATTTGCATCGCCTCATCGCCAATACCCTTGGTCGCGTCAGGAAACTCCTTCGCCAAGGAAGCCGCATCCTTGACGACTGCCCCGAATGTGTCCAGAAAATCATACTGCGTCACAACCGCTTGAAGTTCAGGCTCCACGCTCAGCACAGAAATTACCAACCTCAAGCGCTCTAGGGAATAGACATCGTCAGAGTTAAGGATCGAAATAATCTGGCCCTTTGCCAGACTCACCCCCTCATTCAAGGTTGCGTGTGCACCCTGATTGGTTTCGTGCCTGAAGCAACGCATGCGTGGGTCACTGAACGTCATCAGGACCTCCCAAGTCCCATCCGATGAGGCGTCATCGATGACGATCAATTCCAGATTCGAATACGTCTGCCCCAGCACGCTATCCACCGCAGCCCGCACGTAGGCTGCGTGGTTGTAGGCGGGCATCAGCACGCTGACGAGGGGACTTGACGCGCTATGGGGCATGGCCGGGGTATTTTACACGGCGGGCGGTACAGCCAGCCTCATTGAGGCACTCCCTGCGCCAACCGGCGCAGGGGCATGAAACACGCGTCGCTGGATGTCCAGGCGGAGTTCCAGCGGCTGGGCTACCTGCCAGTTCGGGCTGTGTGGCGACAGATTGGGGTTGAAATACGGGTCGCCCAGCCGGTAGTAGTCTTGCCACTTGGCCGTAAAACGCTCGCTGTCTTCCGGGTGCGGGTCTTCCGGATTCCGGCCTCGTGTGTAGGACTCGTGATGCAGAAGCTCGGCATGCGGGCAAAACACGACTCGATAACCCCGTTCACGGGTGCGCAGGCACAGATCCACATCGCCGTAGCCGACGACCAGACCTTCGTCGAAGCCGCCGATCTCGTCGAATACGGATTTACGTATCAGCATGCAGGCACCGGTGACGGCGGAAACTTCATGGCTGGCGATGAGCGAGCCGACATAGCCCAGGTCCAGCGGCTCCCGTGTTGTCTCCCGGAAACGTCCGAGATTCTCCGCCACGCCGCAGCAGGCAACCACGACGCCCGCATGCTGTATGGTTTTTTGGTCTGGGTAATAAAGCTTTGCACCGACGATGCCGACATCCGCCTTCTGGCCCAATTCGAGCATGCGTTCGAGCCAGCCATCCTGGAGCGCCTCCACATCGTTATTGCAGAATAGAAAGTGGCTATACGCGTCAGCCAATTGGTTCACGGCCCAGTTGTTGATGGCGGAGAAATTGAACGGACCGCTGTAGCGCAGCAATTTGACACGTCCGCCCAAGCTTGCGAAATACGCCACGGCCTCGGGGTCATCGGAGGCGTGGTCGATCAGGATAATCTCGTAGCGTACCGAATTCACGGTGCGCTCGATGCTCTCGATGCAAGTCCGGACGAGTTCCGCATGGTTTTTGGTTGGTATGACGATAGCCACGTTCAGGCCATCGGCCAGGGGGTAACGGGTTTCGAAAAAATTGAAGCTCGCCCCGTCCTCAACCCGGCCAATCTGGTCACATCGTTGCAGGTGCCGTCGCAATACCGATTTCGATACTTCCATCACCTCATGGATACGAGCGTGTCCGGCCGAGCCCGCATGGATACGCCATCGGTAGAGAATTTCGGGTATGTGGACAATGCATCCTGCCTGCTCACTGGCGCGCAAAATAAGGTCGTAGTCCTGGGAAATGCGTAGCGACTCGTCGAAGCCACCCAATTGGCGCAACAAGGTCGTTTTGAAACCAACCAGGTGGACGATGTAAGGATGGGAGCGCAGATATTCAGGAGAAAACATGGGCCTGAATATGAAATGCTGTACCGACGCGCCGTCCGCGCCGACCAGCACCTCATCGGAATACAGCATGTCGGGATCGTTATCCGCCACGGCCTCCGCCACCCGGAACAGGGCCTGGGGTTCGAGCATGTCGTCGTGGTCCAGCAACACGACGAAACTCCCCTTGGCCTTGGCCAGGGCCTGATTCGACGCATGGGAAACGCCCCGGTTCTGTTTCCCGAAGTGCAGCCGGATACGTCTATCGCGTCGGGCGTATTGCTTCAGAAGCTTTCTGATGCGTGCCTCTGTCGATCCGTCGTCGACGATGCATAACTCCCAATTCGGATAAACCTGGCACAGAACCGAGTCCAGCATCGCCCTGAGCATGCTTTCATCGGTGTTGTAGACGGGGACGAGGATGGATATGAGCGGCAGTGACGACTTTGCCCGCACACGACTCAAGAATTCACCCGACAGTGCCTCACCAAGACGGGTTTGGTAAGCGGCCCATACCTGCTGCCGCCAGTCCATGACAACCGGTGTTTCGGCAACCGCTGGAGCATGGGCCGGGTCGGTGATTGCGGCTTTTAGACCGGCGCGACCACTTTGTCGATAGGCCTGCCACCAGAGTCTTAGGGCATCGGGCAGTTTTCCGGGGGATTGCGCGAGCGGTTTAAGGCATCGCCACAATGTCCTGGCTTTCCGAAGACCGGTTCCAAGCCAGCGAACGGGTTTGGAGAGTCGCCAACTTGTCGATGCCAGAATCTCGGCGATTTCGTGTTCACGCCGCGCCAGCAATGCGTCAGTCCGGGCTTCCCTTGCCTCGGCACTCATGCGCATGTTTTCGAGCTTCACGGCTTGCCGGCCGAGCCGGATATCCTTCATCTGTAAAGACAGGTGCAGGCTCTTGGTGTCTCGCCAGAAGCGGGCGAGTTCCGCGGCCTGGACATGGCCAAGCTCTGGCCTGATATCCCTGAATGATTCTGCCCATTCCAATCTCGCCGCAGCAGGGTTGGGCAAGAGACGATGATAGTCGTCGACCATGTCGCGGGCGGAACGATGACGCCAGGCCCCGAGTTCGGCGCTTACCCGCCGAAGGGCGGCACGGTTGGCATGCAGCCCTCGCAGACAATCGAGCATGGCTTGGGCATTCGGCTCGAACAGGAAACCATTGAGACCATGGCTTATTCGCTCGGCGAAGCTGCCGACCCGGGTAGCAACTGGAGGGATGCCGAACTCGAATAATTCGCTCAAGGTGTAGCTGAAGGTCTCGTGGCAGATGCTCATCAGCAAGCCAAGATCAGGCTGGATGTCCGCCATGATCGCTTGCAGTTCGTCCGGACGGTAGCGCTCGACGACATATACGCCCGGTTGATCCCGGAAAAGCTCACCCACCTCCTTGGCGCCGACGAGATAGATGTCGGCAAAATCCGTCAGCGCCTCAAGGCTGTCCTGCAGCAGATGCAAACCTTTGCTGACGGCCAGCATGCCTGGCACCACGATTCTGAGACGTCGGACTCCCGTATCGGCATTTACCGGGCTATCCAGCAAACGACTGTAACGGTCAAGATAACCGTGCGGGATACTGACGATCGTCGCCCCCGCCAGGCCGGGAGCGATGCGCACGAGCTGTTCGGCCACGCCGTCCGTGGGCACCACCATGGGCACCGCACCCCCGCCGACGATGTCGACATAGCGTTTTCTGACAGCCTCGCGCTCCCCCGCCAGGAACGTCAGGAACGGATTGAAATCGGGATTGTGCGCCGTGCAGTCCACCAGACGGCTACTGTCACAGTGCTGGCATATGCCATGGTAATAGGCATTGATCGCCGGGCAGACCGGAAAGAAGTCATGCTGCACCACCACGGTCGGCAAGCCGGTATCCAGGATATCGAGCGCATGGCCGATCAAGGACGAGACGACGATGGCGCCGATCTTGAATTCCGCGATGGCGTCCCGAATGGCGGCCGTGTACTCGTCATGATGCAAGGCCGTCGCTTTGATGGGTTCGGTGAAGATGCGCATCCAGATCGGATAGGGTGCATCGACATCGGTATAGAGCGCCACGCCCTCTCCGAAGGCATGGCTGTGCGACACCGGTTTCAGAACAAGGTTGACCCGATCCGAATCGGCATCGATGAAATCCCGGCACCAGTGCGCGATACCGCCCCCCAGATCGTGCAGCACATGGAGTTGCGCGATGCCCTCATCGGCACCGGAAGAAATGCCCGGACGCGTGGCCAATGCCTTCGTGCGCCTGAGGATGGCGAGCCTCGACTGCACCGCGCGCCGGTAAGGCGCCGCCGGGTCGGCGTGCAGATGGGCCTGGATCAGGGCATCGTAATCGGGATGCAGCGCCAGCAGCGCCGCGGCGCCCGAGCGCATCAAGGCGTGCCGCTCCTCCCCGAAACTGGCGCCGCCCTGGTGGTAGACGAAGGTGTCGCAACACAGGACGTTCCGCCACCCCCGGGCGGCGGCGCGCCGGCTGAAGTCGTTTTCTTCGCCATAGCCGCGGCTGAAATGCTGCATATCGAAAAGGCCAACCTGTTCAAGGCAGGCGCGCTTGATGTACATGCAGAATCCGACGGCCGTCGGGATATCCAGGAACTGCCCGGCATGGGTCGCACTGAAACAGGCATCCAGTTCTGCCAGCGCGATGCCGTCCGGCATCGCGTTATCCCGGCATAGCCAGGGAAAACTGCACAATGTGGCGTTGTTGGAGAAAGGTGTCACCGTGCCGATCGCCTTCTCGGCATGCGCACAGCGACGCAGGCGGTCCAGCCAGTCGTTGGCTGGTTCGGTATCGCTGTTCAGCAAAACCACGTCCCGATCCGGATGCAAGGCCATGCCCCGGTTCGCGCTGGCGACAAAGCCAAGGTTTTCCATGTTTTTCAGTAACGTGACCCCGTGCCGGCCGCGCAGTTCGTCAAGCCACGCGCGCAATTCGGGTTCAGGGCTGGCGTCATCGATGACGATCAGTTCGAATCCGGTTTGCTGCCCAGCCGCGAGCGCCGATTCAATGCAGCGCCGGGTTTCGGACACCCCCGGTAAACCGGCACGATTACATCAACAAGCACAGCGTTCGACTCAGTATTCATATTTCTTGGCTGACTATTTGTCGCCGCCCCCAAGTAACCCGTACCCTCCAAAATTGGAGATAATGCCACCCTCGCAACAGCCCGAGTCGGCTGGAGTGACACGCCTCAATGTCTGGGGCGAATTTTGCCATACCCCAGCGCCACCACCTTGAAACAAAGACCTAACTCACCGATCCTGTTCTGGCTTGTCGCCCTTGCCATATTCGGCATTGCCATTTATATGCGCGTGCAACAGATCACCCTCCAGTGGTTGATCGACGATGAATGGCACGCCGTTCACAAGATCATCCATAGCCAGGGTTACCTGCCGATCCTGTCCAGCTTCGGGCAAGCCGATTACAGCATTCCGCTGACGTTGTACGACCGCATGCTGGCCGACACCATCGGTTTATCGGAATTACGCATGCGCTTTCCCATGCTGCTGAGCGGCATCGCTTTCGTTGGTCTGGCCATGCTCTGGGCGCGCACGCGTATGTCCACCCTGGTGGCGGCCAGTTTTGGCTTCCTGCTTGCCGTTTCCCCCCTGCTGGTCAATTACAGCAGAAATGCCCGGCCTTACATGATCACCTTGCTGCTGGCCGGCATCGCCATTTGGGCCTTGGCCAGCTGGGCCAGAAAAGGGCATTGGAAACTTGCCGCAATCTACTCGGCTTGCACCTGGCTGGCCAGTTACCTGCACTTGCTCATGGCGCCGTTCCTGCTGCTGCCGCTGGCCTGGGTACTCTATCTGAGCCGGACGCGTCGCATGGATTGCCACGTGACTCCGGCCCGAGTCATTTGGCTCGGGGCGATGGTCACTTGCGCGGTCGGCGCGGTCACGCTGCCCCCCTTGCTGAACGATCTTGCGGCCATGACCGGCAAGACCGGCGCGAACCTGCCCAGGCTCGATACCTTCGCCGGCGTGTGGCACATCTGGTTGGGCACCGACGCCATCGCCGTGGTACTGCTCGGCGGCCTCCTAGCGGCCATCGGGTGGCAACAGCTAAGGTCGAAGTTGGGACTGGAACTCCAACTCTGGCTCGCCGGACTGACCGGGATACTCGTTGCCATTTACGTCATGCAACCCGCCTGGGTGCATAACCCGCTGACATTCGGCCGCTACATGCTGCCGGCGCTCCCCCTGTGGCTGCTTTTGATTGCCGCCGGCATCCAGCGCCTCGTCAGCCGGTTCGCGAGCCCCCGGAGCGCCATCATGGCGACAGGCTGTTGCGCTTTGTTCATGGTAGGCACCCCGCACGCCGACTTGTTTCAATACCCGAACAACTTCACTCTGCACGCCTATTACCAATTCGATTATCGGCAGGACCATAGCCCTGTCCGGGAGAAGTTCACCCAATTCACCGCGCCTTCGCCGTTCTGGTCGAGATTCCAGGACGCCGCGCCAGGCCGATATACCATCGCCGTCATGGGCCAACCCAGCTTCGAGTCCTACTTCAACCTGGAACCGCTCTATCAGCCCCATCATCGCCAGCTTATGATCAACCTCCAAACCTCCGGCGCATGCAGTCCGGACCTGCCAGGAGAGGCATTTCCAGCGCAGGGCATCCACCTCAGAAACGCCGTATCACTGGCGTCAATCGACAATATTCAGGCCAAACGGGTCGATTGGATTGTCGTCGACCGGCGACTGGAGACGCGGATGCGCAAAGCCAAGGGGCGAACCCAGGCGACCGAATACCTCGATCGCTGTACTGAGCATTTGCAGCGCATGTTCGGCCCGCCCGTCTATGCCGATGAAACATTGCTTGCCTTCCACACCGGGTCGCGTCAGGCGCCATCCTTGCCTGATGCGACCGGCCACCCTTCGACCCCACAAACCATAGGCCCGAGTCCAGTGGGCGCAGCCACTCATGATCAATAACAAGACCGTAATGATCGTCATGCCTGCCTACCGGGCCGGCAAGACTCTTGAAGCGACCTGGCAGGCCATCCCGCACGACGTGGTCGATCACGTCCTGCTGGTCGACGACGCCAGCGACGACGAAACCGTCTCGATCGCACGTAAATTAGGCATTCGCGTCGCGCTGCATCCCCAGAATATCGGCTATGGTGGCAACCAGAAGACCTGCTATACCGATGCCTTGGCACTGAATGCCGACATCGTCGTCATGCTCCACCCCGACTACCAGTACGAACCCCGACTAGCCACAGCCATGGCCGCCATGATCTCGTCCGGGGTCTACGACATGGTCATCGGTTCGCGCATCCTTGGCGGCGGTGCATTGAAGGGTGGCATGCCCTGGTGGAAATACCTGGCGAACCGGATATTGACGGCCTTCCAGAACCTCATGCTGGGCGCCAAACTCTCCGAATACCATACCGGCTATCGTGCTTACTCCCGCGAATTGCTGGCCAGAATCCCCTGGCGAGACAACTCTGACGACTTCCAGTTCGACAATGAATTCCTCGCGCAGGTCATCCTGACAGGCTACAAGTTGGGAGAAATCTCCGTACCCACCAAATACTTTCCCGAGGCCAGTTCGATTAACTTCAGCCGTTCAGTTCGCTACGGTCTTGCGGTCGTCTGGGTTTCCATGCTGGGCCTGCTCTTCCGACTCGGCCTGTACCGGCATCACCTGTTCAAACATGACTGATAACACCGGGGATATCCGACTGACCGATCCCACGCCACGCGTGGCCCCCCACCCCCTGCGTTACCCCGCCACGCTGATCGATTGGGCGCGCGGTTTCAGCCTGCATGTCCTGACCGGATTTCTGGCAGTCGCCGCCCATTACGCCCTGATGTGGCTGCTGCTCAAGCTCGGGGCCGCGCCACTGCTGGCCAGCAGCACGGGCTTCGTGGCGGGCGCCCTGACACGCTATCTGTTGTCTTTCTATAAGATATTCACCCCGACCGGAAGCGTCCCGGCCACTCTCGTCAAATTCGTCGCGGCGCTTGGCGCGCAGATGGCCGCCAATCTCACACTGTTGGATCTGATCATGCACGCCGGCGCCAATTTGTGGCTGGCCCAAGTCAGCGCGACCATCATACTGACATTCGTAAATTTCATCGTGTACAGACTTTGGGTATTCAAATGACCCAGATGATTCTTGGCCCTTGCCGGTAATAACGCCAGCCTTGAAAGAAATCGACACGCATCACGAGCCGGTAAGTCAGGCAATCGGGCTCCATGGGAGGGGCTTCCGCCGAGGCCATGGCAATTCTGCACGAAACGCTAGCCACGCAACCGACGGCTTCCGCGCATTACACCCTCGCCTTGGTGTATCAGGATCTGCACGAGCATACGCTGGCGATTGAAAACTACCGGTCGGCCATCGCCGCCAACCCGAACTTCATCGAGGCCTATAACAATCTCGCGCTTGTACTGGAAGTCGAAGGACAAATCGATGACGCCATTCGCACGCTGACCGCAGCCGTACACATACAGCCGGCGTATTACAGCGGCGTCGTCAACCTGGGGCGATTGCACCGCCGGCAACACGCTTACAAGCTGGCATATGACCATTTCCTGAAAGCATCCTCGCTACAGCCCGACGCCGTCATGCCCAGGGTGGAATTAGGTCGCCTTTCGCTAGAGTTGAACGACAGCGCCTTAGCCAGGCATTGGTTAGCCTCGGCCCTCGGCCTGCAACCCGACAACCCGCAGGCGCATCGTCTGCTGGGCAGATGTCGGATGATCGAAGGCCAGGCCGAACTGGCCTACACGCACCTGCAGCGGGCCATCGCCTTGGGATTGAAACAACCCGGCGTCATGGCCGAGTTCGCCGATGCCTGCGCTCTGACAGGCCGCATCGCGGAATCCCGAAGCGGGTATGCGCGGGCATTGGTGCTCAAACCCACCCTGCTGCGGGCGATTATCAACGAAGCGCTCACCCTGCCCATGGTTTACGACAGCCAGGAGCATCTGCTTGCCGAGCGTCATCGATTTGCGCGCAACCTGGAGTCCTTGATCGCCAGCACAGCGCGCTTTCGCCAACGGCCTCCCGGCGAAATCGTCGCCGCCGTGCGGCGCACCAACTTCTTCCTGGCCTACCAAGGCATGAACGACCGCGACTTACAGGTTAAATATGGCGCGTTCGTGCAAGAACTCATTGCAGGGAACCGCCTTCTCCCATCGATCCAGCCAATTCGACACGAATCCACTCGGGGAAAACTCAGAATCGGCTTTGCCTCTAGATATTTCAAAACCTGCACGGTAGGCAAGTATTTCCAGTCCTGGATCACCCGGTTGGACAAATCCCGGTTCGAGATCTTCGTGTACGCCTTTGAAACCGCACCGGACCAGTTAACGCGGACGATCCAGAACGCCGCCGACACGTTCAGACCAATCCGGGGTGACACCGCCGAGGCGGCCGCTGCCATACTGAACGATGCCTTGGATCTGCTGGTTTATCCGGAGATCGGCATGGACCCCCTCACCTACCTGCTGGCATGTCAGCGCCTTGCCCCAGTGCAGTGCTGCGGCTGGGGCCACCCCGTGACCACCGGCCTGAGTACGATCGACTATTTCATCAGTTGCGCGGGGATGGAACCCGATCACGCGCAAGAGCAGTATTCCGAAAGGCTGGTGCTGCTCCCCGGGATCGGCACCGTATACGACCCGCCGGGCCGGATCGTCGCCCGACAGAGAGCGGATTTCGGCCTACCCGATGATCGCGTGCTCTATCTGGTGCCGCAGTCGCTTTTCAAATTGCATCCCGATAACGACGCGCTGTTCGTCAGGCTGCTATCGCGCTGCGAGCGCGCGCTCCTGGTGTTGTTCAAGGATCACTATCCAGCCAACACCGAGCGGTATTTGAACAGGCTTGAGAGTCGGCTGCACGCAGCGGGTCTGAATATCGATGACAAAGTGCGCCTGCTCGAGCCATGCAGCCACGAAGATTACCTGAGCATCAACGCGCTCTGCGATGTCATGCTTGACTCTCTGCACTGGTCGGGTGGCAACACGACGCTCGATGCCTTGGCCAGCGGCCTACCGATAGTTACCCTACCGGGTGAATTCATGCGCGGTCGTCAGACCGCGGCCATGCTGAACCTCATCGGCGTCCCGAATCTTGTCGTTGAAAATGAAGAAGACTATCTCGCTCTGGCGGTCGAACTCGGGGTTAAACCGGAACGATGCCGCGCTCTGCGTAGCAAAATTCTTGAGGGTGTCCCACAATTGTTCAAGGGCGACACGGTCATTCATGCCTTGGAGGCCTTTTTCCAGGAAGCCTGGCAGCGCAGCCACGCGACGCGCTTCCCGTCCCCGGCTGTTGAAGGCGAGACGGGACAGTCTGGCTACGCCGGCTAGTCTGCAACCGCAGAGCCCATCGCAATGCTGCCATCGAGGAATGTCATGAAGTCCGAGTTGAATCTCACGCTGATCACCACCTGCAAAGGACGGCTGCATGATTTGCAGAAGACGCTGCCGATCATGATTGCCTCAGCCGCCCGTGAAATCGTCGTCGTCGATTACGGCTGCCCCCAAGGCACGAAGGATTGGCTCAAGGATGGCTTCCCGGAGGTCAAACGGGTCTATGTCGATGATGACCCGGGTTTCAACCTGGGCCGCGCCAGAAACCTGGGGGCCGAAGTGGCAACCTCCGACTGGCTATGCTTCATCGATGCCGACATTGTTCTTCAGCCTGGATGGGCGGAATGGGTGCGGAACACCCTGCAGCCGGATTGCTATTATCGCGTGCATCAAGATGCCGCCCCCGACCGCGACGGAATATGGGGAACCGTGATTTGCAGCCGGGAAGCATTCATGCGGACAGGCGGCTATGACGTGGCGATTACCGGTTACGGCGGGGACGACACGGATTACTACGAACGCCTGGGGGTGGAAGGCTACCGGGAGAGCCCGCTGCCACCCCAGTTGCTGCAATGCATCGATACCCCGCATGAAGCAAAAACCACCTTTACACAGGTCAAGGACACGCAGCAATCGCTAAAAATCGGCCACCTATACCGCTACATCAAATACAACATTCACGCCGTACTGGGCCGTGAACTAAACTTGCCACAACGCCAAAGGCTCTATAAATACTGTCGCGACGCCGTACTCAACAACGACATACAGAAGCCATTCGATCTGGAGTTGCGCACCAACATGCACCAGCATCGCGCCATTGTCACATGCAAGCTGCAATACACCATCACAGCCATGCCTGACCGCCCGTCCCCGAACCCTGTCGACAACTGAGAAATGGCGAACGAGCCGGCATTTTTGCAACGGCAGTTGCAGCACATCCAGGCCCTCGTCAACGCGTCTGCGCTTGCGGAAGCGCAACAGCGACTGCACACACTGCTGATCGACTATCCGCAATGCGCGGATGCCCATAACTTACTGGGTATCGCCTGCTTCAATCGCGGCCAGGTCTCGAACGCCATCGCTCATTGCAAGACAGCCATCGCTCAGAACCCGAACAATGCCGCCTATCACAACAATCTTGGCTGTATTTACCAGGCCATACGCCGTCATGATCAGGCCATCGCTTGCTACAAACACGCCTTGGCGAGTGATGCCAACCATTTGCTGTCGATACGCAACATCATCACCTGCCTGCTGATGGACAAGAATATCCAGGAGGCCAACACCTATTGCCGCAAATGGATCGAACTCGAACCGAAATCCGCTGAGGCACGCCTGGCCTATGGCAATCTGCTGGCCCAATCGACCTCGCCCGAAAAGGCCCTGGAACACCTTATCCTGGCCACCGAACTAGCGCCCTTTCCGCCGATGCCCTCTACCTTCTCGGCGGCGCATTTTTGAAATCGGGACGTGTTCCGGAAGCAATCGAAGCCCTGGATAGGGGCACTCGCGATCAACGACGATCACATCGACGCGCATTCATTATCGATCAATGCCCTGGGCTATTCCGACAGCGTCATCGCGGAGGATTTCTCGGAGCGCCTGCGACGCTGCAACCGTGCCGTCATGCGTCACGTAGCGCCAGGTCATGGCCGGCACGCCAATCAACCGGACCCCGAACGAGTACTGCGTATCGGCTATCTCTTGCCCGATTTATTGGAACACTCATCGCTCAGCCGGTTCGTCCTGCCGATATTCAAGCATCACGATCGTCGGCAGTTTGAAATATACGGCTATTACAACCATGCCTTATCCGACCGGACGACCCAAAGCATCGCCGATCAGACCACGTGCTGGCAGCCGTGCCACGACTCAAGCGATATCGAATTGGCGGCGACTATCGTCAAGGACAAGATCGATATTTTGATCGACCTTGTCGGTCATTTTGCCAGCAACCGGTTGCGTGTGCTGGCCATGAAACCGGCGCCAGTATCCATATCCTGGTTCGGCTATCCGGGCCACACCGGGCTGGAAAACATCGATTATAAATTTTCAGACGCTTTTTTGGACCCGGACAGCCCAAGTCGGCAAGCGGGGCACGCCAATACGCTCCATCTGGCCGCGCATTTTTGTTTCGAGCCGCCCGTGAACGACACTCCGGTTCGGGAATTGCCGGCCTTGCATAATGGCTTCGTCACATTCGCGGCATTCGGCAATCGATATAAAATCAACCCGCACGCCATAACCGCATGGAGCGCCATCCTCAACCGGCTCCCGGACGCCAGGCTAATGATCGGCGACATGAATACCCCGGATCAGATTCGCCAGATCCTAGACCGGTTCGGCCGACAGGGCATCCCTGAAGAACGCCTTATCCTGGTCGAGCGCAAGTCGCTACCGGAGTTTCTTGAACTGCATCATTCAGTGGATATCGCGCTTGACACCTATCCATTCACTGGCGGGCTGACAAGCCTGCTGGGCGTCTGGATGGGGCTACCGTTCATCACCCAGTGCGGCGACACGCCACTGCAACGCCAGGGCGCCATGATCCTTGCGCATCTTGGACTCGAATCTTTCATCGCCCATGATCCGGACCAGTACGTTGCAAAGGCGGTCGAGCTCGCTTCCGACCTGCCTGCGCTGGCACGCTTGCGCCAGGAGTCCAGGGACCGGTTATTGCATTCGCCCCTGACGGACGCCGCCGTGGTGACACGCTCCGCGGAAGAAGCCCTCAGGCGTGCCTGGCGTCACTGGTGCCGGAGCCCAGCGCCTTCAAATAGGCCGCTTCAAGACTTCTGACATGGGCATCCATATCGACCAGGGCCGAGTGCGCAATACCCGCTTCGATGCGCGCACGCACTGCCGCGCGGAATGCCGTGTCGTAAGCGAGTTTACCGGCGATCTCCACGAATTCGTCCTCGCTCCGGGCGACGGTGGCATCCACCCCCAGATTCGTCAGAATACTGTAGACCGTGCGTTCGCCATGCCGCTTGCCCAGCAGGGTGACAATGGGAATGCCCATGGATAAGGGCTCGAAAGCCCCATTCACCGAACCGTAAGGAAGCGTGTCAAGCACAAAGTCGATGATCGAATAGCGCTGCATATTCTCGACCTCACCGCCGCGTTGCGGCACGAACATGAACCGGCTCTCGGGAATCCCCGCAGCCGCTGCGATCTTGATGTAGCTGGCCTGCTCCACATCCGACAAGGGAGAAAAAACAAGTCGGGCTTCAGGCAGGGCATCAAGCACGCGCTTCCAGAGCGCCATGCACCTCGGACTCAACTTGTTGGTCGAAACAAAGGCGCCGATCAATATCGCCTCCGCAGGCACCCCGAATTCCTCGCGCCCATAGCCCTTACCCTGTGGGTACGTCATTTTTGGATACGGGTAGACGCAGCCGTCCATGCGCAGCAGCTTCTCGATCAGGTATTGCTGATTGTCCTCGGTATCCGCATAGGCATCCGTCAGCTTGTAATCCACCGCCGACAATCCCAGCGCACCACAACTGGCAATGTGCGTAATCTGGATGCGTGCCGGCTTGTAGGCCAGTATCTCCGCCTTGGCCATACGCGTATGCGTTTGCAGGTCGACGAGGATATCCAGACCGTCTTCGGCAATGCGTTCCGCCGCGGCACGCGCACTCAATCCACCCAGTCGAACGAATTTATCGCAGGCTCCGGACAACGCCTGGGTGACCTCATCCTCGTGCGGATTCAATGAGTACGCATAGGTCTCGAAGCGTGTGCGGTCATGGCGCGGCAAGATTTCCAGCATCATCCTGCCCATCACATGGCGCCTCAGGTCGGCCGACACATAACCGACACGGATACGCTGCGGCTGCCCATCCCCAGCGCGCGTTGGCCGCCCAAGAGGATTCAATCCGACGCGCCGAGTCATCAGTCGATCGAACGCACGATATAAACGTAACTCGTCTTCCTGCTTCACGTCGTAATACAGCATGTTGCTCAGGAGCAGATCCAGATACTCCAGATCCGGGCTCCGGTACTTATGGCTCACCAGCGCCCCGAGCAGCTCGCTTTCGCGTGGGTAGTCGCCATTCTGGCGCGCCACGCTCAAGCCCATCTGCCTGACGGCCAGGGCATCGGGGTTGATCTTTTCCAGCTCGCGATAGTTATCCAGCCACGCCTGGATATGTTTCAGCCGCTTCAGGACGACGCCATAGTTGAAGCGGATGGTGGCGCAGCCAATACTGTGCTCGCTGATTTCTCTATCGGCTGGCGACAATTCTTCAAGGGGTGCCCGACAATAGTGATCGAGCGCCACGCGGTAGTGTTCTAGAGCCTGATCTTCACGGCCGACAGTGTGCAAGGCGCGCCCAAGGTTGTAGTGGGCCTCCAGATTACCCGGACTCAGTTCGAGCAAGCGCTGATAGAGTCCTATCGACTCGCCGGTGCTGCCGCGCAAAGAGGTCAGATTGCCCTTGAACAGCAGCGCCGTCTGGTTATTCGGGTTGGCCCGCAACACCTGGTCATAACAGGCCTCGGCTTCGGCCAGATTGCCGGCACGATGCAACAGCCTAGCTAGAATCAGATTCGGCTTTTCAGCATCAGGGGCCTGTTGCAAAGCCCGCTTGACGAGCTGCAAAGCCTTTTGCGGCCGGCCTTGCTGGAAATACAGACTGGCCAGGCTCTCCAGGGCAAGCAGGAAGTTGCCATCCATCGCCAACACGCTCAGATAGGCCTTTTCCGCCTCATCCTTGCGATTCATGAAATCCTGCATGACACCATAGTTATACATGGCCAACAGGTGATCCGGATCAGTGCCCAGGGTATGCGCGAACCAGTCCGCGGCCACGCTCCACGCCTGCTCCTGGCGCATAGCAGACGGCCAACTGGAAATCCGCTTCGATATTGGCCGGGTTCAGCGTCAGCACCTGGTGCAACAACTTCTTGGCTTTTTCGTTATCCGCCGACCGGATGGCCGCCTCGGCCTGAGCCATCAAACTGATATTGGCATTCTTCTGCATGCGACTTACACCCCATGTGCGGACACGTCCCGACAAAGGCCCGCGAACCGGCCCTCATGGACAACGTATCTGATGTCATAAATTTCGTCGGCGGGCAAAGACAGCCTGCCGATCTCGTCCAATGTATCCTTGCGCAATGCCAGGACCGTGGCCGAACGGATATCCGACTGGCCCAATTCGACATTGCGCGAACGACTCAGCCCGACATACAGCACATCGTCGACCAGGGCCAGTCCCCTGGGATAACCATCGACTTCATGCTGTATCCGAATGGCCCCGCCGTCAGCACGACAGACCCTCTTGCTACCTGAATCGGCGACATACAGACCCGACTCGTGGAACAGCACATTGTGCGGTTGGGACAAACCCGTGACCAGATTTTCATTGTCGTCGCACGACCGGATAAATCCGGCGCCCACGGCGGATTTCTTGTACCCACGGGTCGCCTCGAACTCACCGAACGCCGAAAAAAACACCCGGCCCTCCCGATCGACCCCGAGACAGTTGAGGTGCCATGAATCCGGGGCCTCGCTATACCGCCTCCGCGAGAGTTCCGCGAAGTCGGCGTCGAACTCGACGATCTCGTTCGTGCCGGTAGACACAACATAGATGCGCCGCCCGGTATCCAGTACGTCATGCACATCATCGAGACCCAGAGCGGCCCATTCAAATAGACCGGGTCAGACTCGCCGTAACTGACCATCCAGCCGGCCTGAATCGCCCTCACGAGCCGACCGTGGTGCATCGACAAACCCGTCGTGGGACGACCGTCGAGCTGTCTTGCCTGGCCGTGATGCACGGCAAACAAGCCCCCCCCGTTCGGGCAGGAAACCAACAAAGCGTTGAACAACGCGGTCATGTACCGACGGACCTCGTACTGACATTAATTTCGAGTGGGATGTCCATTATCCCATGAACAATGCGCCCATTCGTCACATGGATCTGTATCGAATCGAAACGTCGGTCCAGAGGCACATTCTTTCCGGCCACATCCTCGGATACGCCCAGCGTCAGGAAATAGTCGCCCGAGGCCAGCGGCAGCGCGAAGTGATAATCCACCTCGGCGACCTGGCCGGCCTCGACCGCGTAATACCGCGCGCCGCCACCCTGATCGCGTGTATTGTCGGCAAACAGCAGCACCCCGTCCGGCGTGCGTAGCTGAATCCCGAAGATCGCCTGGTCGCAGGCACGCCTGAAGCGCACCCGCGCCGTCAGCTTGAGCTGATCGGAGGCCAGCACGACCGTTTCCGACGAACCCGAAGGCAGGCTGAGCAGTTCAAAATCCGTGATCGTCGCATCGCCCGTACCATAGCGGAACTCATCCCGGTTATAACCGGTACGCGACTCATAGCCACCGGACGTCGCGCCCCCCCTCGCACCGCTGGTCTTCACAGGCAGGGCCGGTGCGTTGCTCGTCCGGCTGTCCTCGGAATAGCCGAACAAATCCACCAGGTAGGCGTTGGTGACCTCCTTGGGATCGCCATCCTGGCGAACCTGCCCGGCATCGATCCAGATCGCCCGGTTGCAATGGCGCACGACTTGTTCGGTGGAATGCGTTACCAGCAGCACGGTCGAGCCGCGCTTGATCAGATCGTCGATTTTTCGATAGCACTTCGCCTGAAATTTTGCATCACCGACGGCCAGGGCCTCATCGACGATCAATATCTCCGGCTCGACGCAATACGAGACCGAAAACGCCAGACGCATGAACATGCCGGTCGAATACGTATTGACCGGCATGTCCAGGTAGTCGCCGATATCCGCGAATTCGACGATCTCGTCGAATTTTTCCTGGATCTGACGACTCGACATCCCGAGTATGGCGGCGTTGAAATGGATATTCTGCCTGCCGGTAAACTCCGGATTGAATCCTGAACCCAGCTCCAGCAAGGCAGCGACCCGGCCCGACACCTCGACCTGACCGGCGGTCGGCGCCAGTACGCCGCTCACAAGCTGTAGAAAGGTCGACTTGCCGGCGCCGTTGCGCCCGACGATACCCACCGACTGCCCGCGTTCGATCGTCAGGGAGACATCGCGCAGCGCCCAATGCTCGGTGAAATAGTTGCGCGGCGCCTTGCCCAGGCGTGCGCGCAGGCGCGGCAGCAGCGACTGCAGCAGCCGGTGCGACGGATGACTATAAGACTGGTAACACTTGCTCAGGGCATGCGTCCGGATAGCGAGCGGCTCGGGGCGGCTCATCGCGGTGCAGTCATTATCGATGCCTGGAAAAAAAGTGGAACGATACCAAGATCAGCCTAATTTCGCAGCCTGGCGGACACCACACCGATCAAGCCGGCAAAGCGGCCCTTGACGGAAGCTCGGTGCGTTTTCTCGCGCAGCAGTGCCGCCATTTCACTAGTAACAGCCTCGACGACCCCACCCCAGTCACCCGGGGTGGACTGCCTGAACAAGCGTACTGAGGGATACCACGGACTGTCGTCTCGACCCATGAACCAGCGCCAGTCGCTCGAATAGGGGAGCAGTATCCAGGTTGGCCGGCCCAAGGCCGCCGCCAGATGGGCGTTGGTGTTATCTATCGAAATCACCAGATCGCAGGTGCTCATCAGCGCCGCCAGGCCATCCAGATCCTGGCGGTTGTCGATTTCCTCGACCTTCCTGACCACCAAACCATGCGTTGCGGCCAGAGACTTGCGTTCTTGCGAGGAATCCAGGTATTGCAGATCGACGAAATCGACGCCCGGCATGGCCAATAGCGGCAGGAGCATCTCCAGAGTCAAGGTGCGCTTCAGTCCGGTAAGCGCACCGACGCTGCCCCACGATAGGCCGCACACCAGATTTCCGTTCGGGGAAAAATGGCGGCGCAGGGCGGTTACTTGCTGCGTATCCGCCTGGATGTCACGGTGCCGAGCCTGGGCAAAGGCGCCCATGTCCCTTCTTAACAGCCTTGGCAGACTGGCAATGGCTATCTGGGACGCGTAGCCCGACGTCACCGTACCCGCTTTGTGGGGCATGAACTCGATGCCGGGAAAGGAGCGCCGAAATAGCGGCAACAGCCGTTCCGCCGCGGTCACGCCGATCCTGTCCGCATACGCTGATAATTCCGGCACCAGCGTGGCAAACATGATCTGGTCACCCAGACCTTGTTCCGACCAGACCAATAGGCTGCCCTGGATCGTTTCGCCTTGCCATTCCGGTTGCGTGACGAAGGGCGGCGGTTTCTTGCGTACGCGCCGGCTCTCATATAGCGACCATCCCGTCTCCAGCTGGCCCGCGATCAGATGGAGCTCGGACTTGGCGAATATCAGGGCAGGGTCGTCGGGAGCGATCTTCAAGCCACGTTCGAAATGGCTCATCGCTTCCTGGATCTGCATCTTCTCGCGTGCCAGTTTCCCCCGGGACAAATGCACCGATGGCGCCTCCGGGTCGAGGGCGATGGCAATATCCAGCCAGGCAGCCGCGGCATCCAGGTTGGTCTGCTTGATATAGGCCTGAGTCATGACATTGGCCGCGAACAGCGCGTTCGGATCCAGGTCGTAAGCTCGCTGCGCAAAGGATTGCGCCTCCACCAGCTTGTTGAGTTCGAGCAGGGTTCGGGCATGTACCGCGAACAAGCGCGCGTCCGCGTCGATCAACCCCAGGGCTTTTTCTCCGGCAGCCAGTGCCTGATCGTAATCTCCCTGGAGCTGCATGATCGAAATTGCCGCCACATGCGTATTCACGTCCAGAGGTCGCAGATCCAAGGCATGGACGGCAAAATGCAAGGCCTCCTCAAGCCGGTTCAAATGGCTCAATGCCACGGCATAGCCGGCATTGGCATCGAATATTTCAGGATTGATGCGCAGTGCCCGCTCGAAGCAATCCGCGGCCGCGTCATAGCGCAACCGGCTCAGCCAGGCGTTGCCGAGATTAATGTGGACTTCCGGGCGATTCGGGTTGAGCGCCAGCGCGGCTTCCAGGGCAGCGACACCCTCATCTTCGCGGCCGGATTCCAGCAGCACCTTGCCGCGATTGACCAGCGCGATGTCGAACCGGGGCTGCAACGCCAGCGCCTGGTCGAAATCGGCCAGCGCCTTGTCATACTCCCGGAGGGCGGCATAAATCAGGCCGCGGTTACTGTAGGCCTGGACATTGCCCGGTTCATGGACTAGAGCCTGCGTATACCAATGCAGCGCCTCCTCGACCTGGCCCAGTTCGCCGAGCACTAGGCCGAGATTATTCGCCGCCATCGCCTCGGCCGGGTTCAGCCGGAGTGCCTCGCGTATCAGCGGCTCTGCCTCGGCACACCGGCCCTGCTGATACAGCGCCACACCCAGGTAATGCAAGGCACCGGGATGGTCGGGGGTCTGCGCCAGTATGGCCTGGTACTGCCGGACCGCCTGGCTGATCAGGCCGGACTGGTGCAGCCTCAGCGCGCCGGAAAAATCCAGGTCGGCAGACGGCCGGCCCGGTTCTCCGGGTGCCTCGGCGCCCCGCCCGTGACAATGTTTATACTTCAGGCCGCTGCCGCATGGGCAGGGGGCATTCCGGGACATCTCAGCCATGGCGCGACAGCTCAGCCACGAAGCGGACTACAGTGGGTGAGCGATCACTTCGCCGCGGGCGTCATGACGGGGGCTGTACGCAGTGCCTCGATGGCCTTTTCGTCGCGTTTCAGTGTCGGGTTTTGTCGTACCTGCGCCATGAGTTCCGTCGTCCGGTCAGACAGCGCTTTTTTTCTGAATTTTTCATACAACCCGGCCTTCACCTCGTCATACGGCCTTATGCCGGCGGGGCTACGACCTTCGTAACGGATGATGTGGTAGCCGAACTGGGTACGGATGACATCGCTGAATTGTCCCGGCGTCGTCATGGCGAAGGCCGCCGTTTCGAACTCCTTGACCATGCGACCTTGCCGAACGAACCCAGCGAACCGCCATTGCCCTTGGCCGTCGGGTCATCGGAGTACTCCTTGACCATCTGCGCGAAATCGGCGCCGGCGGCCAGCTTGGCCTTGACTTCCTGTGCCAGGCGCTTGGCCTCCTCGTCGCTGCGCTTCTTGACATCGATCAGGATATGGCTGGCGCGCACCGATTCGGGCAACTGGAATTCGGTTTGATGTACCTGGTAGTATTCCCGGGCCAATCCGTCGAAGTCGGGCATAACCAGCTTCGCCTGGTAGGCCAGAATATATTTCGACGCCAGCAGACGTTCCTTGGCGATCTCGATTTCGCGCTGCACCAGCGGATCCTGGTCTATGCCGGCCTTGCGCGCCAGCGCGGCCAGGGAGCGATTCATCATCAGGCTTTGCAGCAGGTCATTGATGCGTTTCCCGCTCTGCCGGAACTCATAGCGGTTGACCTCCGGGATGCGTCGAACATCGGATTCGAAATCCAGCTCGGTCACTTTCATATCATCCCATTCCAGCAGTACGCGGGTATCCGTTGGCGCCGCGCTCGCCGCCTTCATGTCCGACGTTTCCGCCCGCGCCACGCCACTTAGACACAGGGTCAGCATTCCGCAAACCAGCCAATTCTTCTTCATAAAACATCCTCATCAGTGTAAATACTCGAAACTCCTGGGCGACGCCCCCTGGCAGGCAGGAGATGGTCAGCCCCGCCGGCATGCTCGGCATAACCGGCCCGCCGGGACTCCCGGCTCACGGTTTTCCGCCGATTCCCGAGGTGTCTGGACCCCGCCTTGCACCGGAATGACGAATTGCCCATAGGCGTTTCTCCGAGTGGCTTCTCCGCCTGTCGGGGGCGCAAGCCTTGACGCAATCAGACTTCAAAGCCGCGGCTAAGTTCATCGCCCAGGATTTCCCAAGCGCCCAGTGCCTCAGAAAAAAAGCCCGCGTAATGCGGGCTTAGGATTTTACTGCGAAAAGAACCGGTCAGTTTTTGTTTTTCATTTGTATGCTCAACGTATTGGTCGATGACTTGTTCTGGATATTGACGTACCACTTCTGTGTCCGGCTGGTGCCCAGGTTGCAAGTCTCATAGTAGCCCCACAGCTTGGCGCCGGTCCGGTTGTAGTAACCCGTCTTGCAGCCCGCCACGACATCCATGCTGCCTGGGCAGGTGCTGATTGCCAGGTTCATCGCCCCGGACTTGCTGTAGATATCGATATAGCCGGCATCCGTCTGATCCGGTGTGAATTCCAGTGCAAGGATCTTGCCGACACCGACTTGCGGGTAGTACGGCACACCCTTGATATCGAAGGCCGTTGCATCGAAGGCCCGATCGACGCTATAGCTGCCGGTGGCTACGCAGTTGCTGCCGCCGGTATCCTCCGGAGCCACCGGATTGACGGTAATCGTGGCGCTGCCGGTCTTGCCCGTGGTATCCGCCGCATTCGTGGCTTTGACAGTAAAGACGTGCAATTGCTGTTCGCCACTGTTGTCGAGCAGGTCCGCCGGGGTCGTGTAGGTCCGGCTGTTGGTCGCATTGGGGGCCGCCGCGCCGTTGTAGGTCCATTCCCAACTGGTCGCGTTGGCGCAGGTGGCCGTCAGGGTCTTCGCGGTACTGCTCCCCCCCGTCACGGTGGCGCCGCCCGATACGCTACAGTTGCCGACCGGCAGCGGATCCGCCGGCGTTTCGCCGGTGGTGGGACAGGAGAGTAGACCATCGCTGATGGTAAAGGGTCCGGTACAGGCGGGCTCGGTAAAGCTGATGGAGCTGCCGGTCGTCGAACTGTAGGTAAATGTGGCCTCCGCAACGGCCAGCGAAGAAACCAGTGCACAGGCACCGATCAACGTCATGCCAACTATCGATTTCATGTTCGATCCTTCCTTTCTAGAAAACCCATTGAGCGTTCGTCTGTATAGCACTTACGAGCGACCCGACAAATCACTGTTGATACGGATTAACTATAGCGGCTAAATCACTGATCGGCAACATAACTTGGTACCAACCCGGTTGGTTTCGGACGGGTGGAATCCTGGAGCGGACAAGTGGAAAAAAAACAGGCGGAGCATCGCTCCGCCTGTTTATCGGCCAACCGGGGTCAGCCATTGGCCAGACAGGCCCAATCAAGGTTTAGTCCATGTACAGTTCACGCTCGTACTTGTGGATCCACTCGCCGCCGTAGTTGGACAGGCTGCCACCCACGTTGCCGTTCACATATTCCTGAACGGCGAAGCCGACCGCCGGCAGACCGACGAACGAAGGACCATTCATGATCAGGTTCTGCAGGATGTCGACGGTGACACCACCATTAGCGGTCCACTCATCGTCAACCCAAGCACCCGTCACAACCGGCCAGCTCAACTTCACCCAGCCGTTGTTATACGGGACGGGGATGTTGGTGTTGACCTTCTCCGAGCCCAGAACGTTGGAGTTGTTGAAGGTGAGGACGTTGGCTTCCCAGCACAGCGAGAACGTGCTGCCACGCGGACGCGGCGAGAAGTTCACGCTACCAGACTGCTCTTGCTCTTCGCGATCGACGATCTTCAGGTTGGTGCGCTGGCAGGCGCCGGTGGTGTCACCGTTGACGCTGTTGCCATTATCGAACGGCTCGCGGATGTTGAAGGGCAGGTCGGCGGAATCGGCCTTGACGTACTCGCTCTTGGTCGGGAAGGTGACCACCCAGTCGGTGCCGGATGCCAGACTGGCTTCGACGTTGTAGGTGTTCATCAGGGCGCTGTGCATCAGGATGGCCGACATGGCTTGCGCGCCAGGCGACGCATTGCCGTAAGGCACCGAAGGACCATAACCGGAGGCAATCGTAGTAGGCACGGGCGAGGCGGCCATAAGCACCGCGGCAATGGGCACGCCATTGGCGATCGACGGGGACAGGTCACCCGGGAAGGAGTGCAGATCGTCGCCGACATAATCGCCGAGGTCGATACGGTAATCCGGATCGGACGAAGCCCAGGACTCGACCACCACCGGATCATAACCGTAGTCGGTGCCTTGAGCCACGTTGATCAGGGTACCCTGGCCCATCAGACCACCCACGGGAGCGGACAGTTCGTTGGTGAGGGAGGTGAATATGGAGTCGCTACCATCACCGACAGCGGTATCCCAAGCGGCGACGATAGCCGCGCAGTTACCGGGCTTGCGGGAAGCGCCAGTACCGGTGTGCTTGATGGCGGTGTCGAAGTAGACGGTCGCGCTGGTCATATCGATGTCGATATGCTGGGGCACGCCCATCTCGATGATTTCGACATAGCCTTCGCGAACACGATTCAGATCGTCTTCGGCATCGTCGTTGTCGTCATCGGTCTGACCAAAGGCCTGGCCCGTGTAGTACAGATTCCGGAAGGGCTCGCCCTCGGTCGGGATCGCCGGAACGGTACAGGACGTGTCGGCGGTCTTGATGCGAGCACCGTCCGTGCCATCGGCGGTAATGACACCGGCCCAGACGTCGTACGGGGACAGGTACAAGTTGAAGTCAAGAACCTCAGCACTGTTCTTGGCTTCGCGGAAGCGAACCTTGACAGCCTTCGGCGAACCCGTCGTGTTGGTGACGTTGATGTAGGTGTCGAAACCGTTCTGAACGGTGTAGTACGGGTAAATCAACACTTGACCGGTACCGGTCTCGCTCAGAAAGCCAGCACTTGCAGTACCAGCCACGCCAACGGTGGACAGCACAGCCAAGCTGAGCAGTTTGCGCTTCATGTTCATAACATACTCCTTTTCAAGTTTAAGAACGCGCTCTTAAAACAAAGCCAATCCTATACGAATAACGCGCTAATGCACTTTACTCCAGTTTTGGCCAACACACTAGTAAGGGCTGAATTTCATCTATCCAAGCGTCGCCCCCCGTTACCAAATTACAACACTCAAGCGCATCACCGCTGTGGAAACAACCACCACGCATCCGCCTGCAAAACCCATTTCTCTCCAATATCACGCGTACCGCTCAGACTGGAATCACGTGTACGGTAAGTATAGTCCACTGAAACCACCACATCACATACGGCCTCAGCTTGACAACGTACCGACTTCACCTTCGCCCCGCGCCACAGGCCCGGCTTGATCCGGGAAGTATATTGTTCCTCGGATTGCGCCTCCCTTGAGCCAGGAGACAAAAACCCGTACGCCTTTTTAAAGTCACCCGCAAGCAGCGAATCCCAGCGTGCTTGTGCCCTTGCCGATACCTGATCCTCAGGCTTGGCCGGCGCAGGCTCGGGCATGCTTGAGCACCCTGCCACAATCAGCGCAATCATCGGCACACCCGACAGCCACCTAACTTTCATCACCACTTACGTCTCCCAGTCCAAAAGTTTCAAGAAACCCAAGCAGCGGTGGATTGCATAGCTAGGGATCATATTTATGACATATATAGGCGTCAAGCGATCACCCAAGCTGCCGTGTGGATTCTTCATACACCCCGGCTCCGTCTGTTGCGCAAACACAACAGATCCATCGCCCCATGGGAATGGATATCACATCTGACCTTTATATGCCGCATAGATTCGCATCACTTTCGGCACGTAAGCCTGCGTTTCGCGATACGGCGGCACTTTCTTGCCATGCTTGATGACGGCCCCTTCGCCGGCATTGTACGCCGCCAGGGTCAACTCCAGATCGCCCCCGAACAGCGCCATGAGATCCTTCAGGTAGCGCCCGCCCCCACGTATATTCTGGCCCGCATCGAATGCGTCATCGACGTTGTAACGTTTGGCCGTGCCCGGCATGAGCTGCATCAACCCCTGGGCCCCGGCTCGCGATACCGCGGCGGCATTGTAGCCAGACTCCACGGTGATAACCGCATGCAGCAAGGCCTTGTCCAGTCCAAACTCACTAGCCACGGCCTCGATCTCGGCACCGTAGCGATCCGCCGACAGCGGCGAGGGTTCAGCCTGCGCCTGGGTGCGCCATCCCTCCTGCTTCAGCAGGGCGACAACCAGCGTGTACAAATCATGGTCCGGGGCATTGGTATAGTGGACGACGCCGGCACTATCCGTGTGCGCATAGACGTCGGCATGGGCCGACCGGGCCACACCCATGACAGCCAGACATAGCCCGCCGCAGGCCAGGAGCCTGAGGGCAGCTTGCCGATTCACTGGAAGGGCCTTTGTCACATGCATGATCGAATTATATAAAACCCTGGCAAACCTGCATTCAGTGCCAATTGTTTCGGTACGCTCATTTTAGAGTCGGCTCCACACCAGCCTCGGGCACCGGCGCGTCTAGCGGACGCCACATCATATCGGTCCTGTTCTTTGGCTCAATTTTTGCTTCCTTGATCATTTTTTCCAGTTCCACCATTTCCTTGCGGTAGGCGCGCGTGATCTCCGTGGCTTGTTTGGGTGTTTCGAGCACATGCGGTGTAATCAGGATAACCAGTTCGGTACGGTTGTCCGAATCGCTCTTGGTTCCGAACAATGCGCCGAACAGCGGCATTTCCGACAACCCGGGAACACCCGACGTTGAAGTGGTTTTCTCTTCCTTGATCAGTCCTGCCAGAATAAGCGTTTCACCGGACTGCACCGCCACCGTGCTTTGGGCCGCGCGTTTTTGAATGGTTGGTGAATCGATGCCCGACGTGGTCGTCGACGCGGCATTGCTGACCTCCTGGTTGATTTCCAGACCAACCAGGCCGCCGGCATTGATTCGCGGCGTCACGGTCAGCATCACGCCCGTTTCGACATACTGGACCGTACTGATAACGCCAGTCGTGGTATTCGCCACCGTCTGTGTCTGGTTTATGGTTGGCACACGATCCCCCACTTGAATCTTGGCCGTCTGATTATCCGCCACGGTAATGCGCGGGGAAGACAGCACCTTGAGCTTGGAATCGGTGGCCAGGGCATTCAAAGCGCCCTTGATGTCGCCCGCCTTGCCGGTAAAGATCGCCGACAGGCCGGGGACCAGCTGGGCGATGCCGCTGGCACCGGTGTCGAGTTTTCCAGAGACGTTCGAGCCGCTGAAGAACCATTCGAGGCCGTATTTCAACTCATCCTTGAGGGTAATTTCCGCGATGGTCACTTCGATCAAGACCTGCCTTGGCACGACATCCAGTTTGCGCAACGCGGCGACGATGGATTCATAGTCCGTCGCCGAGGCCATGATCAGCAAGGCATTGTTTTCCTTGTCGGCGATGACCCTGATGTCCTGGGATACCGAATAGCCGCCTTCGCCTGACTGTGGCGGCTTCACGGCGCTGACCTCGCTCTTTGCATCCGTCTTTGTCGCGACTTCGGCGGGCTTCAATCCTGGCGCGATGCTCGGCGATGCGGTCTTCTGCTGCGCCTTCTTGCCGAAGGCGTCATTGAGCAACACGGCCAGGGACTCCGCCTTGCCGTTCTGGACCGGATACACGAACAGCCTCAGACCGCCGGAGGTGCCGCCCGAGCGATCCAACCGCTCAATCCACAGGCTTGCCTCGTCCAGGTATTTCGCTTGGGGCGTCACCATCAATATCGCGTTCAGCCGCTCGATGGGGATAATCCGCAACAGCCCGGCAAACGGGCTTGCGGACTTGTCGCCAAACAGTTTTTCAAAGTCCGAAACCACGGTCTTGACATCGACATTCTTCAGGGTGAACAAGCCGACCGACATGCCCGCCAGCCAGTCGACATCGAACATGTCGATGGTTTCCAGCATATGCCGCAGTTCCGGCTCCGTGCCCGACAGGAAAAGCAAGTTCCTGAGCAGATCTGGACGCGCCGCGCCAGGATCGGGCAGCATGGGTTCGAGTATCTTGATCATCTCGGGTGCGCCGATGAATTTCAGCGGCACCACCTGAATACTGTAGCCACCGGGCAAAGGCTTGCCAAGCTGTCCAAGCATGGGCGTCAAATTGCCTTTGCCAGCCAGATTCGAGGGAACCACGTGATAGACGCCGTCTTCCTGAGCGATCAATACCGCCCCATTCATGCGCAGGACATTTTCCAGCGTCGGCAACACGGCCGCACGGGGAATGGGGCGCGTGGTATGCAAACTGACCATTCCACCGACACGCGGGTCAATGATATAGCTGGTTTTGAGTATGTCGGCCAGCACGGTTTTTACGACTTCCCTCAAATCCGCGCCCTCGAAGCTCAGGGACAATTCACCGTCCTTGGTGACGACGGGGGGGGGCGTTCCCGGCGGCTTGAGCATAAGGCCCGTACCTGGATACAGGTGGTGCACCCACTCTTCGGTTTTAGCTTGAATTGAGGTTCCGGGCTCCACGGCCACCGGCTTTTCCGGACGATCTTTCAGCGCATTCGGCGTCGGCACTTGCGATGGAGCATGACCACAACCAGAAGCCATCAGCGTAATCGTGAAAGATGCCACAGCAAGTCGAAGCTTGTATGTCGCAGCTTGGTTCATGGCAAAAACTCTCTCAATTGGTTGATTATCATGCCAAGCATCTGGCCTCAGGGTAGGGTTTCGCATGGCTTGTTATGGTGCAGGCGAGTTGGGCACAGGCACGTTGGGCGTACCCGAATTCGGGCGTCGTAAGGCGCGACGGCTCAAGTTCTGTCTTTCGCTGGCAACCTTGTTCACTAATGCCGCCTGCGTTGCTGCCGCAGCCGTAGACGCAGCTGTCTGCGCGGCGCTGGGCTGAATTTTCATGGTGATTTCTTCCGCATCATCATATTGGGTGAGCGTCACCCGCTCCTGTTCGATTTTCTCTAGCAGCAAGCCGTTAATCGTCTTTCCTTGCTCAACGCGCCGCGTTTTTCCGGTCTCGATTTCTTTCAGAAGCACATAGCCCGATTCAGGCAGCATCATGACTCCCATGAGTAGAAATTGCCCCTTCTTCATGGTCGGTTTTGGGGGTGGCGGGGGGGGTGGCGGGGGCGGGGGCGGGGGTGGCGGTCGCCGCGTGGGCACGAAAAGCGGACGCGACAGGGTGTGCTTGAAGGCGCTCCCCAGCTTGGGCACGGCGAAATCCGGCAACACACCGGCTTCCCACTGAACCAAGGGGGGCTTATCCACCACCGCCTTCACCATTGGCTGAAAAGGATCACCCGAGCCTAATTCCGACCCGACAAGCGTCGCCAACAGGACATTCACCGCGCCCCAACCCAGGAGATAAAGAATGCGCGGGTCCATCATTTGATTTTCCGGATCTGGGCGTAGCCATACAGATCGAACTGAACCTGAATTTCCGGCTCGACATCGGGCGTGGGCTGCCAGCGGCGACTGTTTACGGTACTGCGCAGCGCCAGATTGTCCACGAACAGGTAGGGTAGTTGCGATTCCAGAGCATGGAAGGATTTTTGCGTGGCCTCGGACGTACCGCGCAAATTGAAGTTCACGCCGACCTTGCGCCGGCCATCCTCGTCCTTGTGCGGTGAAATACTGACGCTGTTGACCTTCATGCCATTGGCCTCGAATATGGCTTGGGCGTAGTCTTGGACCTCGGCCGCCGCGAGCGATGGGCTGCTGTTTCTCAGATAATAGCGTGCCGTATCAAGCTTTTTGACATTGGCGATGGTCTTCTCGATGTCTGACCTGTTGGCGGCGACGCGCTGGTAACCGGCGATCAGAAGGGTTCGCCTCTCGATGATGTCTTCGTATCGCTGATGCTGTTGCTCGAGTTCAAGGGAAACAAGGTAGCCCACTCCCGACACCACGATCAGCAGCAACAGCAACGCAATGGCTCGACTGGCCACTGGGTTTTCAACAATTTTTTCTACCCGCAAGTTCACTGCCGCCCCTTGTGGGTAGCGGGTACACCACTTGGCACGTCCTTCTTGCCCGGAAGTTGCGCCTTGACAGCACGCACCCCGGCGAGGGCGTCGTCCATGGAGATTGATCGAAGCGCCACCGACAACTGAAAACGCTCCAGATTGTTGTTGCTTTTCACAAGCGGTGACTTATGGTTCGCGTCGCCAAAGACTTTGGACTCCGTGAAAAGCCCGACCAAACGTGATGACGCTCCCGTCTCGCCCGAAAGGACCACTTCCGGGCCACGAACCTCCAGCGCCTGTAACCAGGTGTTGTCGGGCAGAAGGCGGGACGCCTCTTCCAGAATCGCGACGGTAGGCAGCGTGGTAAGCTTTTTTTGGATCAGATGGTTATGCCGACCCAATGCCGTTGCCAAATCGGTTTTTAGCACCGCCACGGCCTTGGCCTCGCGCTCCCATTTCAACACCTGCGGCTGCAAGGCGATTGACGCGTCCCGTTTGTGCCAGACGGGAATGACCAGTATCGCCGCGATCAGGGTCACGGTAAGCGTGCCCATGATCCCATACAGCCAGGGCCAGTGACGTCCCGTGACAGGACGCATGGATTTCGGCAGGAGATTCACATAGCCACGCCGCCCATCCAGTTCACTTATTGCCGCTATGCCGTGCAGGTCGAGCCCCCAATCCTTGACGCAGACCAGTGCCGAGTCGACGCTGTGCTTGGGCAATACAGTAAGGTCGACCAAGACTTTGCCTGCTTCGATAGCGGCTTCCGCGAAATGAAAATAAACCTGTTCTGCGCGATACGGGGTCTGACGATCCATCTCGAAGCGAATCACCTGTTCGAGATTGTCACGTGCGGCCAACGGCAGCAGCAACCGCTTGTGCAATAGCTGGCCGGACTGGACGCCAATGCCAACGGGTTGCGTGCCGATCCGGGCAAGAAGTTTGTCGAAGGCGATCTTTTCCATGACCGGATCGTTGGCACTCAAGTCAATGCTGCCGACTTCATGGGTCTTGCCGCGTGCGATGCGGTTGAATACCGCCGCTTGCGGCGTAACCTGCAACCAGCGCAACTGGGAAGAAGCAAGGCCGCGCTCTTTCAGCGCGATCGGCACGAACCAAGCCAACTCTCGCGCCCACCAGCGCAAAAAGGCATGCAGCCAGGAGTCTGTACGCGGACCCGACTGCTTACGTGATAAATTGGACTCTCTAGCCATGCTTGTCATGCGATTACAGCGAACCTTCCTTCCAGTCCAACAAAACGAACGGTTGACGCGGCTGCCGCGTCAAGCGAACCACGGCATTCCGAACGAAAAACATGTTGTCGGGAAGCCGGGCAATAGCTTTGAAATTATACACACCCACCTGCCCACTCCCGCCCGATGAATACCCGGTCGCGGGAGGAAAGGGCGATACGGCTTGATTTTCGGCCAGCAAAGCATGCCTCTGCTCAATATATGTTTCTACGTCCTCCGGCGTGGCATTCGGCAGCGCAAGCAAAACCTGGCGCGGAGCAACCAGGCTGTTGATGCCCGGCTGGCCGGAATGTACGGTCAATGCTGCCTCGATCTGCTGATATATCGCACGGCTCATACCCAGCACTCGCAACACTTCCTCGACACTTTGGAAGGGCTCATTGGACGGCGCATAGATCATGCCCGCGGCTTCGTATTGATCGCGCTCCGCGCCATTGGTTCGCACTAACTCGTCGGGGTCTCGCCAATCGGCGATGGCATCCACCAGACGATCGGCCTCATCCGTCGCCACGCCAACCGAAAGCAACAGGCCACGCAACAGGGCATCGGGAGCACGGTTGAGGTCGATGAATGCGGTTTCTTCTGTCACGGTCAGTTCGACCGGGACACCATCCAGTTCCAGTTCACGAGGCAGCCCGTCAGGCTTCCAGGCGGCCTCCAAATCCACGCCAGGCTTCAAGAACTCGTAAATGCCGCGATGCACCACGCCGTCGGCAATCGCTTGCAGGCGGGCAAGAGCAATCTGATTCCGGGTCTGCACGGTCTCTGTACGACTTGTTTGCACCAAGCCGCCAGCAATAAGCGTCAATAACACCAGCATCCACAGCACCAGGATCAGGGCAATGCCCTCCTGAGAACGCACGGGATTCGGCGACTTCATTGCGTCAAGGGCTTGGTTGTGGCGGATTTGCCGCCCGACGACGAACTCGCGGTTGTATTACGGCAGCGCTTGTAAAAATCGTCCCATACGCAATTCGCCGTACTGGGCAACATGGGCGCCACAACGATTTCGGGCCAGGGCTTCCCCTCGGTCGGCGTCAAGGTGAGGCGAATCATCACCGGCAAATTTTTATCGCTATGCCAGACATCCTGCCAGACCGGATCGGCTTCGGCCTCCATGGCACCGAAATAGCTCCACGCAACGTCCTTGACACCGCGCAACACGACCGTCTTCTCGGTACCGTCCAATCCGGAAAAATCGACTACCTCGGCGCCGGGCAGACTCCAGCGCAAGATCAATTCATCAGACTCCAACTCCAGGGCAAGCAAGTGCAGGCCGGCGATGCCTTGCCGGGTGGGTATTCGTCCGGCGAAACGCAATGCGGTGGGCTCACCTTCGAATGCCAAGGCCTGCCCCTCGGCCCGCTTGAAGCGCAACGGATAGACCCGGCTCAGGCGACGCCGCAAGAACCCCGCAACCACGGTCTGGGACGATGCGCTGGAAAGCCTGGCTTCCCCCGCGTCCCAACTGCGCGAACCCAGCCTGAGCGCGCCGAACAGCAATAGCAGGAGCATGCCCAGCAAAGCCAGTCCGATCATCAGTTCCAGCAATGTGAAGCCGGACTGCCGGGCCGGCATGATCATGGCAGCGCCCCGGTTCGCAGACTGACCAGCCTGACCTGACGCGTCTTCCCACCCCCAGCCTCCCAATCGACCGTGACCTCAACCCGAAACAAGCCCGCCGAGATGGCTTCATCGACGCCAGCCTCGTCGAGCACCTGTACCACCTGCGTCTTCCAAAGGTAGCCCGACTTGGTTTCGCCACTCGTCTCCGCGTCACTCAGTGGCGTCTCCACGCCAATCGCAGCCAGTTTCGATTCGGCGACGAGCAGTGCCTCGGCATAATGCTCGGCAACCGCCGTGCTGTTCAGCGCCCCGGAAAACACCCGCATCAGGACACCCAAGGCCAGCGCCATGATGACGAACGCCACCAGGATTTCCAACAGGGAAAAACCGACGCAGGCGCGCCGCATATTCATTCAGTGATAACCACGCGACCGGTAAGCCAGTCCACGTCGACCAGAAATCTTTTGTCGCCCGCGGCGAGCGTGACCCGACCGCCAGTGGAACTGCCATCGGGGTAGAAGCGGATGGCCGCCTTGCTATCGTCCACCTCGGATTGGGCGGTGAAGACCTTGAGGTCAACGCGCTTGGGCAATTGATACTTCCTGGCGCCGCCACCGATATTGAAGAGGCGGCCATCGAGGTCGAGTGTCATAGCCACATCCTTGTGTTGATTGATAGCCTCCCCGCGTGTTTGACGCAGGCCTGCCGCAACCTGACGCGCGGCCTTTTTCAACTCGGTACCCGCAATGCCGGCGCCGAACATGGGCGGCACCAACGCATACATCATGCCGGCGATCACGATGACCACGAGAAGTTCAATCAAGGTGAAGCCGGATTGGCGGTCTACCAATTCACGAGATCCTTGTTTTCACCCTCGCCACCCTCCTGGTTGTCGGCACCCAGCGAATACAGATCGAAGGAGCCATGTTGGCCGGGGGCCGCATAGTGAAAGGCGTTACCCCAAGGATCTTTGGGCACATCCTTCTTTTTCAGATAGGGGCCATTCCAGCCAGTGACGCCAGCAGGCGCCTTCACCAAGGCGTCGAGACCTTCCTCCGTCGTCGGATAGCGGCCAACTTCAAGCCGGTATAGATCCATGGCCGAGGCGAATTCCTCTACTTGCAGCTTGGCCGTATCCGATTTTGCGCCGCCAAGGTATTTCATCACACGGGGCCCGGCCAAAGCCGCCAGCAAGCCGAGGATAACCAGTACCACCAACAACTCGATGAGGGTGAAACCGAACGATTTACGCGTGGGGCGCACGGTTTTTTGTTGCATTGACATACTCCGTTAAAAAGCCAACTCGTTGACACTCAATATCGCCACCAGAATAGACATGATGATGCCGCCGATGACCAACCCCAGGCCCAGGATGAGCGCTGGTTCCATCAGGCCAAGCATACGCTTTACCGCAAGACTGACTTCGCGGTCGAAGACATCGGCGACCTGGTTCAGCATCTCCGAGAGCCGGCCGGTCTCTTCACCGACCATGACCATATGCACCGCCATCCTCGGAAACACCCCCGCCTCCAGAAGCGGGCGCCCCAAGCCTGCGCCCTCGCGCAGCTGCGCGGTGACATCGTCAAGCTTATCGGCCATGAAACTGTTCCCGAGTGTTTCCTTGACAATACCCAGCGCCGTCAGGAGTGACACACCGTTGTTGAGCAGGGTTCCCAGGGTCCTCGAAAAACGCGCCACTTCGATCTTGGCGATCATGTCGCCAATCAGGGGCAGGCCCAGAAACCGCTGGTCCCAGCGGTAACGGCTGTCCGGGTTGGACATCTGCCTGTTCCACAGGAAGTAGCCACTCGCGGCCACCAGCAGGATGAGCCACCAATCTTGCTGCAAGAACTCGCCCATGCTGATGACGATCTGCGTTGGCAGCGGCAAGGCGCGCCCCGACTCCTCGAACATCTGGGAGAACTGGGGCACGACGAAGATCAGCAGCACGACGACGGACAGTACCGACACCCCGACCAGAATGGTGGGATAGATCAGTGCGGATTTGACGGTTTCCTTCAACTCCTGGGAACGCGCCATGAACTCGGTCAGTCGTGTCAGCACCACTTCCAGAGCGCCCCCCGCCTCACCTGCCCGGATCATGTTCAGGTAAAAGCGGGAAAACACCCCGGGATGGCTCTCCAGGGCAGCGAACAATGAGGCACCGCCGCGCACGTCGTTGCGGATCTGGGTCAGCAACTCGGCGACATGTTCGTTTTCCGCCAGGTTGATGGAAAGCTCCAGGGCCCGGTCCAGAGGCAAGCCGGCGCGCAGCAGCGTGGCTATCGACCGGGTGAATACGGCGACATCGTCCTGGCTGATTCGCTTCGAGCCAAGACGACCGCGCCACCTGCCAGCGACGGCAGCCGTACCCATCTCGTCGACTCTCAGTGCAATATAACCCATGGCCTGCAGGCGTTCGACAGCGCCGGACTGATCGCGAGCTTCCACCTCGCCTTCGAGGATCTCGCCGTCCTGCCCGGCCGCCTTATAACGATACAGCGGCACGTTCAGTCCTCCCGGGTCACGCGCAGCACTTCATCGACGGTCGTTACCCCGGCCACGGCCTTGAGCAGGCCGTCTTCGTACATGGTGCGCATGCCCTCGGAGACAGCGAGCTTGCGGATCTCCCCGGCCACGGCATGACGCATGATCTGGCTGCGCAAGGCGTCGGTCATCGGCATGACCTCCATGATGCCCAAACGGCCCATGTAACCGGTACCCGCACAATTCGGGCAGCCGACGGCGCGATATAACTGGCGCGGTCTGGCGCCGAATAGCGGCGCGAGATGCAATTCGTCGACCATCTCCGGCAATGGCTCGTAGGCTTGCTTGCAGTCCGGGCATAGGCCACGCACCAGGCGCTGAGCCAGAATACCGTTCACGGTCGAGGTGAGCAGGTAATCTTCAACGCCCATATCGAGCAGACGGTTCACCGTGCTGGGGGCATCGTTGGTATGCAGCGTGGACAACACCATGTGGCCGGTCAGTGCCGACTGCACGGCGATCTGCGCCGTTTCCAGATCGCGAATTTCACCAATCATGATGACGTCCGGATCCTGGCGGACGATGGAGCGCAAGGCATTGGCAAAGGTCAGCCCGATCTGCGGCTTCACCTGAATCTGGTTGACGCCATCCATCTGGTATTCCACCGGGTCTTCGACGGTCAGAATCTTGATGTCGGGTTTGTTCAACTTGTGCAAGGCGGTATACAAGGTGGTGGTCTTGCCGCTGCCGGTCGGGCCGGTCACCAGCACGATACCGTGTGGACGCATCAGTACATCCAGGAAGGCCACCAGCGTATCCGGCTCGAAGCCCAGGCGGTTGAAATCGAGTTGCACCCCCCCCTTGTCGAGAATCCGCATGACCACGCTCTCGCCGTGCATGGTCGGCACGGTGGAGACGCGCATGTCGATCTCCTTGCCGAGGGCGCGCAGCTTGATGCGGCCATCCTGCGGCAGGCGCCGCTCGGCGATGTCGAGATTGGCCATGATCTTGATGCGGGAAATCACCGCGGCGGACAACCGGTTGGGGGGCGACTCGACCTCATGCATCACGCCATCGACGCGATAACGTATGATCAAGCGGCTCTCGAACGGCTCGATATGGATATCCGAGGCGCGCTGCTCCAAGGCGCGGGTGATCAGCAGGTTGACCAGCCGGATAACCGGCGCTTCGCTGGCCAGATCCTTGAGGTGCTGGACATCGCTGCTTTCTTCTTCGCTGCTCGATGCCTCGATGTTGCTGACGATCTGCCCCATTGCCCCTTTGCCGGCGGTATAGAGCTTATCAAGTGCCGCCTCCAGCTCGCTCGGCGGCGCCATGACCACGCCCAGCTCACGGCCCGTGAGCAGCTTGAAAGCGCTCAGGGTGTATTCGTCCAGAGGGTCGGACAAGGCCAGGATGAGCTTGTGCTCGTCCTCATGGAGCGGCAAGGCATGGGCTTGCTTGAGGAAGCGTATGGATACCCGTTCCTCCAGCACCGGGATTTGTGGGTAATCGATCGCATCCGCAAGCGGTATGCCAAGTTGCTCCGACAGGGCCTGATAGAGATCCCGTTCCGAGACCAGATCGAGTTTCACCAGAATGGCGCCCAGGCGTTCACCCGAACCACTCTCTTTCTGGGCGGCCAAGGCGCGCGTCAGCTTGAGCTGATCGAGTTTGCCCTGGGCGATGAGCCTTTCACCGATCCGTTTGCCGTGTGTGCCTGGATTACTGGACAAAATACTTTGCTTTCAATGGATTGCCGCGATGATAGCATGCAGGCTCACGATCAGCTCCCCGTGTAGCCACGGTACCACTCCGTCCATCGGGCGATGCCGTAATCAAGCGGTGTCTTGGGCTCATAGCCAACATCGCGTTTCAAGTCCTCGACATCAGCATAGGTGGCGACCACGTCGCCGGGTTGCATCGGCAGAAAATTTTTCTTGGCTTCCTGACCCAAGGCGCGCTCGATGGTGCCGATGAAGGTCATCAATTCCACGGGCTGATGGTTGCCAATGTTGTAGACCTTGTAGGGTGCATACCTGGAGCCCGGGTCGGGAGCCTCCGTGGAAAACCGGGGATTCGCAACCGGGATACGATCCATTACCCGTACCGTACCCTCGGCGATGTCGTCGATATAGGTAAAGTCGCGCTGCATCTTGCCATGGTTGAAGACGTCGATGGAGCGCCCTTCCAGCATCGCCGAAGTGAACAGCCAGGGCGACATGTCCGGCCGGCCCCAGGGCCCGTAGACAGTGAAATAGCGCAAACCGGTCGTCGGCAGGCCGTATAAATGGCTGTAGGCATGGGCCATCAACTCGTTGGCCTTCTTGCTTGCCGCGTACAGGCTGACCGGGTGATCGACATTGTCGTGCACCGAAAACGGCATATGCGTATTGGCGCCATAGACGCTGGACGAACTGGCATAGACAAAATGCTCGACCCCGTTGTGTCGGCAACCTTCCAGCAGATTACCGAAACCGACCAGATTGGTCTGAATGTAAGCGTGGGGATTCTTCAGGGAATAGCGCACGCCCGGCTGGGCCGCCAGATTGATCACCCGGTCGAATTTCTCGGCGGCGAAGAGATCCTCGACGGCGACCCGATCGGAGATATCCAGACGTACAAACTTGAACCCGGCGTGACCTTTCAAGCGCTCCAGACGCGCCAATTTCAGTCGTGGATCGTAATAATCGTTGAGGTTATCGACGCCGACGACGCTGTCGCCACGCCCCAGGAGGATCTGCGCGACATGCATGCCGATGAATCCGGCGCAGCCTGTAACTAATATCTTCATGCGATGGTCGCTCCAGTCGGAATCGGCGGATTTTAGCACTGCCCCGGCCTGCCCAGCGTAGGTAGAATCCGGGCATGCGATGGTTTTACACACTGCTCTGGGCGCTGCTGCTGCCACTTGCCTTCCTGTATCTTGGCTGGCGCGCGCTGCGACAACCGGAATACCTGCGCCACTGGAGCGAGCGGCTCGGCAGCCCAGGCATGGCCATGAACCACACGCCGGTGATCTGGATTCATGCCGTATCCGTCGGCGAAACCCGCGCCAGCGAACCGCTGATCCGCGCCTTGATCGAGCGTCACCCGGAAAGCCGGATCCTGTTAACTCACGGCACACCGACTGGACGCGCTACGGGAAGAGCATTATTCGGCGATCGCATAAGCCAGGCCTACCTGCCTTACGATCTGCCCTGGCTGGTGACACGCTTTCTGAACGATGCGCAGCCGCGCATCGGCATCATCATGGAAACGGAGGTCTGGCCGAACCTGTTTCGTGCCTGCGCAGCCAGGGGGATGCCGCTCTATCTGGTCAACTGCCGACTTTCGGAGCGCTCCGCCCGTGGCTACGCTCGCTTGCGATCGTTGATTCAACCTGCCCTGAGCAGCCTGTCCGGCATCGCCGCGCAAAGCGAAGCGGACGCGCAGCGGCTCAATCGCCTGGGCGCAAGGCAGGTCACCGTCACCGGGAACTTGAAGTTCGACGTTACCGCCGCGCCGGATACCCGGAAGCGCGCCCAGGAATTGCGCCAACTAATCGGCACACGCTTCGTCTGGCTGGCGGCCAGCACACGCGACGGCGAAGAACGGTTGATCCTCGACGCGTGGCGGCAACTGGATTTGCCGGACCTGCTATACTGGTCGTGCCGCGCCATCCACAACGCTTTGAAGAAGTTGCTCGCCTGCTCCGCGAGTTTGACCCGGCCATGGTCCGGCGCAGCACGAAGCAGCCGGCGCTACCCGAGACTCGGCTCATGCTCGGCGACAGCATGGGGGAGATGGCCGCCTACTATGCGGTATGCGACTTGGCGTTCATCGGCGGCAGCTTGTTGCCCTTGGGCGGCCAGAACCTGATCGAGGCGGCGGCCGCCGGCAAACCGATCTTGATCGGGCCACATACCTGGAATTTTGCCGAGGCCACCGAACTCGCGGTTACCAGCGGGGCCGCCTGGCAAGTCGCCGACGCACAGGCTCTGGTGGATGCCGTACGCCGCTTGCACCGCGATGCCCAGACGCGCCAGCGCATGAGTTCGGCGGGCCTCGCCTTCGCCGCCCTCCGCCAAGGGGCAACCAAACGCATTCTCAGCGTCCTGGAAGCGGATTTGAGGCGAATTACTTCGCGGTCTTGAGGAAGGCGTCCATGGCCGCCAGATCGGCTTCAGTCAATGCCGCCGCCGCCGCCTTCAGCGCCAAGCCACTCTTGATCGTCTCATACCGGGCAGCCGCCAGATCGCGTTGTGCCGCGAACAGTTGTTGCTGAGCGTTGAGCACGTCGACCCGGGTACGCACGCCGACTTCCAGTCCCAACTTGGTCGACTGCAATTGCGACTCGCTGGACACCACGGCCTGCGCCAAAGCCTGACTGCGGGCGTTACCCGAGGCCACGCCCAGGAAAGCATTGCGTGCATCCAGCGCGGCGACGAGCTTTGCCTCGTCGAGTTCAAAACGTGCCTTCTCATGATTGGCCTGCGCCTCGCGTACACGTGAATCGACGGCACCCCCCTGATAGAAAGCCCAGGCAAGCTCCAGGCCCAACTGCGCGGACTTGCTATCGACCTTGGAGACGCCACTGGACACGCCATTCCGGTTATCCGAGTAACTCGCCACCAAGTCCACGGTTGGCAGGCCGCCGGCACGCTGCTTCGCCACCTCGCGACGGGCGATCTCTTCAGCCGTACGACTGATCGCCACCGCCAGGCTACTTTCCTGGCTATGCGTCACCCATTTCTCGATATCGTCCGGATCTGGGGCAGGTAACTTGGCATCGCGCGCCAAGGTATCGAGTTTCGGTGCGGACGCGCCGATCAGTTTTTCCAGCAACTGACGCTTCACCGCAAGATCGTTACGCGCGGCAATTTCCGGAGCGAGCGCCAGGTCCGAGCGCGCCTGGGCCTCGTGGGTGTCGGTGATGGTCGCGGCACCCACCTCGAAGCTGAACTTGGCCTGGGCCAATTGCTCGGCGATGGCCTTTTTCTGGGCCTCGCTGGTGCCCAGATTGTCCTGCGCCTGAAGCACATCGAAATAGGTCTTGGCGACGCGGAGAATCAGATCCTGTTCCGCGCCCTTCAGTTGCGACTCGGCCAACAGGACCTGTAGCTTCCCTTGTTCATACGTTTCCAGGTTCTGCTTGCGGTAGACCGGCTGCTGCAGACTGAGACCGAAGCCATGGGTGTTGTAGCTGTCGCTGCTGGACACGCTGGTATCGGATTCGTTATGGCGCAAGGCGGCGCTCAAGCCCACGGTCGGGCGCAGTAGCGCCTGGCTTTGCGGCAATCGCTCCAAACCAGCCTTGTAACTGGCATACGCCGCCGCATAAACCGGGTCATGCTGCCGTGCCAGCTTATACACGTCGCCCAGATTGGCGGCATGCGCCGTCCAAGGAACGGTCATCAGCATCACGATCAGTAACTTCAAGTGCATGGTAGCCTCAATAGGTCGGCATGGTGGCATCGACTTCCTTTGCCCAAGCGTCGACACCCCCCGTCAGATTGGTAACTCGGGTATGGCCATTGTGCTCCAGAAACCGGGCAGCATGATAACTCCTCACGCCATGGTGGCAAATCACGACCACCTCCCGGTTTGGGTCGAGTTCACCGTGGCGACTGGGCAACGTCGCCATCGGCATCAATTCGGCACCTTCGATCCGGCAACATTCGAATTCCCATGGCTGGCGCACGTCCAGCAGCATCGGCGGCTCCCGCGCTTCGTCTTGCAGCCATGACTTAAGTTCCACAGGGCGTATTTGACGCATGCTTAAAAAACGAAACGTTCCGGCTCCAGCGCGTTTTTCAACGCCTTGACGCTGGTTTCGAAGAGGGCTTCTTCGGCATAAGCGCCATGCGCGACATGGGTCACCAAGCGGGCGCTCATGGCAGCCCCCTCGCCAACGATGGCGAACAAACGGCCACCGCGATTCAGACGCTTCTGATATGCGCGTGGCAGCACCGGAGTCGAGCCGGTCAGGACGATCACGTCGAACTGGCCGTCGTCGGCCCAATCCTGGGCGGCATCGCCCGCTTTCAGGGTGATATTCGTAAAACCGTGCGCTCTGAGCTTGCGCTCGGCTTCATCGCGAAATTCGCGCACCAGCTCGACACTGACCACCTGACCGGCCAGATTCGCCAGCAAAGCCGTCAGATAGCCACTACCGGTACCGACCTCCAGCACCTTCTCATGACGCTGCACCTGCACCGCCTGCAAGGCACGCGCTTCGATCTTCGGCGCCCACATCGCTTCACCGTGGCCGAGCGGGACATCCATATCGGCGAATGCCAGTGACCTGTAGACCGGTGGCACGAAGTCCTCGCGCTTAACCTTGAACAACAGATCCAGCACCACTGGGTCGAGCACCTCCCATGGGCGTATCTGTTGTTCGATCATATTGAAGCGGGCGGTTTCGTAATCCATGGTGACTCCAGGTGTATTGGCTCAACTTGCAAATATTCTACAAGTCTTTTACTGTCCCGACGACGCTAGGGGTCTCCGGCACGGTCTGCAAAGACATCAAAGCCGGAGTGAGACATACCCTTGGAACCTGATCCGGGTCATACCGGCGTAGGGAAGCGGCGCCACCCGCCCGCGCTCCTTACGTATTGAAAGTAGGAGCAACGCCATGAATGCCGCCATACCCAATTCCGCCGGTCAATTCCTCGCCGACAGCGCCCACGTCGACGAAGCCGCCATCCAGCCGCTGCCCAATTCGCGCAAGATCTACGTCGAAGGTTCGCGCCCGGACATCCAGGTGCCGATGCGGGAGATTAGTCAGGACGACACGCCGACCGGCATGGGCGGAGAAAAAAACCCGCCGATCTTCGTCTACGACTGTTCCGGCCCCTACTCCGATCCGAAAGTGAAGATCGACATCCGCCAGGGCCTGCCCGCCCTGCGCGCGAAGTGGATCGAAGAGCGCGGCGACACCGAACAGCTCGCCGGCCTGACCTCCGAATACGGTCGCCAGCGTGCCGACATGGCCGATCTTTCCCGTCTGCGCTTTCCCGGTCTACACCGTAATCCGCGCCGCGCTTTGCCCGGAAAGAACGTCACCCAGATGCACTACGCGCGCCAGGGCATCGTCACCCCGGAGATGGAATTCATCGCCATCCGCGAAAACCTGCGCCGCCGCGAGTACATCGAGTCGCTGCGCACCAGTGGCCCGCAAGGCGAGCGTCTGGCCAAATTGCTCGGCCGCCAGCATCCGGGCCAGCACTTCGGCGCTGCGCTGCGCGAAGAAATCACCCCCGAGTTCGTGCGCGACGAGGTCGCCCGCGGCCGCGCCATCATCCCCAACAACATCAACCACCCCGAATCCGAGCCGATGATCATCGGCCGCAACTTCCTGGTGAAGATCAACGCCAACATCGGCAACTCGGCGCTCGGCTCCTCGATCAACGAGGAAGTCGACAAGATGACCTGGGCCACCCGCTGGGGCGGCGACACGGTGATGGATCTGTCCACCGGCAAGAACATCCACGAGACGCGCGAGTGGATCATCCGCAACTCGCCGGTGCCCATCGGCACCGTGCCCATCTACCAGGCCCTGGAAAAGGTCGACGGCAAGGCCGAGGAACTGACCTGGGAGATGTTCCGCGACACCCTTATCGAACAGGCCGAACAGGGCGTCGACTACTTCACCATCCACGCCGGCGTGCTGCTGCGCTACATCCCCATGACCGCCGAGCGCATGACCGGCATCGTCAGCCGGGGCGGCTCGATCATGGCCAAGTGGTGCCTGGCGCATCACAAGGAGAGCTTCCTCTACACGAACTTCGAGGAAATCTGCGAGATCATGAAGTCCTACGACGTCGGCTTCAGCCTCGGCGACGGCCTGCGCCCCGGCTCCATCTACGACGCCAACGACGCCGCCCAGTTCGGCGAGCTGGAGACCCTGGGCGAGCTCACCCAGATGGCCTGGAAGCACCAGGTGCAGACCATGATCGAGGGCCCCGGCCACGTGCCCATGCACATCATCAAGGAGAACATGGACAAGGAACTGGAGTGGTGCGACGAAGCGCCGTTCTACACCCTCGGCCCACTCACCACCGACATCGCCCCCGGCTACGACCACATCACCTCGGGCATCGGTGCGGCCATGATCGGCTGGTACGGCACCGCCATGCTCTGCTACGTCACGCCCAAGGAGCACCTGGGCCTGCCCGACAAGAACGACGTCAAGGAAGGCATCATCACCTACAAGCTGGCCGCCCACGCCGCCGACCTGGCCAAGGGCCATCCCGGTGCCCAGATCCGCGACAACGCCCTGTCCAAGGCACGCTTCGAATTCCGCTGGGCCGACCAGTTCAACCTCGGCCTCGACCCCGACAAGGCGCGCGAATTCCACGACGAGACCCTGCCCAAGGAATCGGCCAAGGTCGCCCACTTCTGCTCCATGTGCGGGCCGCACTTCTGCTCCATGAAGATCACCCAGGACGTGCGCGACTTCGCCGCCAGGCAAGGGATCAGCGAAAGCGAGGCGCTGGAGAAGGGCATGGAGACGAAATCGGTGGAGTTCGTGAAGACCGGGGCGGAGGTCTACCACAAGGTCTGACACCCAAGCGCTGGAAAGCACGGCCCGAGTGCCAAGAGGTAAGCGGGCCGATTTATTTGCAAACATCTGGATTGCCAGCCGACCCATGATGGATAGGGAATTGTTCCCCTAATCCCGGCAGGGTGGAATTTCTGCGCTATCGGCCTTAAGTTGCTGCCAAACCCTGACCAGCGAATCCACCCATGCCGAACCCCGCCCCCCCCTTCGACAACACCTACGCCCGCGACCTTACCGGCTTTTACGAGCCTTGCCGGCCGGACACCGTACCGGCGCCGGAGCTGCTGTTCTTCAACCGTAGTCTGGCGAACGAGCTTCGGCTGGGCCTCGACGACCAGGACGCGGCGGCACTGGCGGCGATGTTTTCCGGCAACGTGCTGCCCGAGGGCGCGCAACCCATCGCCCAGGCTTACGCCGGGCATCAGTTCGGCCAGTTCAATCCCCAGTTGGGCGACGGCCGGGCGCTGCTGATCGGCGAGGTGATCGACCGCCATGGCCTGCGCCGCGACATCGCCTTCAAGGGCTCGGGGCGGACGCCGTTTTCCCGTCGGGGCGACGGCAAGGCGGCGGTGGGGCCGATGCTGCGCGAGGTGCTGATCGGCGAGGCGATGCATGCGCTGGGCATTCCAACCACGCGCGCACTGGCTGTCGTGTCGACCGGAGAGCCGGTGTATCGCGAACGTACGCTGCCCGGTGCGGTTCTGACCCGCGTGGCGGCCAGCCATTTGCGTGTGGGTACCTTCCAGTTCTTCGCCGAGCACACCACGGCCGAGCAGGTGCGCCAGCTCGCCGATTACGCCATCGCCCGCCACTACCCGGAACTGGTCGGCGCCGATGACCGCTATCTGGGCTTCCTGCGCGCCGTGGCCGAGCGGCAGGCGGCGCTGATCGCGCAGTGGCTGCACGTCGGTTTCATCCATGGCGTGATGAACACCGACAACATGGCCATTTCCGGCGAGACCATCGACTTCGGCCCGTGCGCGTTCATGGAGGCTTACGATCCGCGCGCGGTGTTCAGTTCCATCGACGAACGCGGGCGCTACGCTTACGAGGCGCAGCCGCACATCGCGCGCTGGAATCTGGCCCGTCTGGCGGAAACCCTGCTGCCGCTGATCGCCGACAACGAAGGCCGGGCGATCGAACAGGCCACCGAGGTACTCGACGCCTTCATGGCGCGCCATCAGCATTATTGGCTGGCAGGGTTGCGCGTGAAGTTGGGCTTGCATGGACAAGTGCCGAATGGCGACAGCGTGGACACGGCATTAGGTGAAAGCTGGCTGGACCTGCTGCATGCGCAACAGGTGGATTTCACCCTCGCCTGGCGAAGGCTGGCCGACGCGACGGCGGGCGACGAAGCGCCGCTGCGGGCCTTGTTCTCCGGGCAGCCGGGACTGGACCGCTGGCTGGAACGCTGGCGCGTGCGCTGGGCCGCCGAGGATGCTGGCGCCGATTCGGCCAAGGAGCGCGCCAAGGCAATGCGCCGGGTCAACCCCTGGCTGATTCCGCGCAACCATCGCGTCGAGGAGGCGCTGGCCGCCGCCTCGGACGAAGGCAACCTGGCGCCCTTCGAGGAATTGTTGAAAGCGCTGCAGCGACCCTTCGACGAAAACCCTGCACTGTCCCGCTACGCCGAACCGGCATCTGGCGAATTTATGGCGGAGTTCCGCACTTTCTGTGGGACGTGATGTCACAACCCCGTCCAGTGCGAACAGACGGGCACGCCCAAGTTGTGAATTACACGGCAGCGCTACAAACGGTTTTGCATGACAATTCGCAGGCTCAATATCGAGCGATTGAATTCAAGCATAGGAGGACACCATGGGATTACTGGACGGCGTATTGGGTAACGTAGTGGGCAGCGTTCTGGGCGGCGGCGCGCAAGGGCAGGCCGGCGGTGGCAACCCGCTGCTGCAACTGGCGATGTCCCTGTTGCAGCAGAAGGGCGGTCTGTCCGGTGTGGTGGACATGCTGACCAAGGGGGGCATGGGCCAGCAGGCGGCCTCGTGGGTAAGCACCGGCGCCAATCTGCCGATCAGCCCGGAGCAGATCACCCAGGCGCTGGGCAATGGCACGATTGCCGACCTGGCGGCAAAGATGGGCATGAACGCCCAGGATGTCAGCGGCGGCTTGGCGCAATATCTGCCCGACGTGGTCAACCAGTTGACCCCGGATGGCGCCATCCCGGCCAACGAGAATGAGTTGCTTAGCCAGGGTATGGACGTGCTGCGTGGCAAGTTGTTCGGCTGATTCGCCGAGCGTATCGGGCAATACGGGGCGCAAGCCCCGTTTTTCATTTCGGCCAGGGCATTTGAGGAACCATTCGGTTCGGCGGTAGACTTAGCCGCATGTCGCGCCCCCCCAAGTGGTTTTTCCCCGTCGTTGCCCTGTTGCTCGCCAGCCTCGTCCTATGGGCCTGGTCGCCGTGGCAGACTGTGCAATCCAAACCGCAATATCGGCTCGGCAAAGTGGAAAAGGGCAACCTGTCCGCGGCCATCTCCGCCAGCGGCGCCCTCAGTGCCTTGGTGACGGTGCAGGTGGGTTCCCAGGTTTCCGGACAGATCACCGAAATCCTGGTCGACTTCAACAGCCCGGTAAAACGCGACCAGATCATCGCCCGGCTCGATCCGGAAACCTTCGAGACCCGCCAGGCCCAGGCCGAAGCCGACCTCAAGGCCGCTGAAAGCGCGGCTCAGGTGGCGCGCGGCAATCTGGGCGTGCGCCAGGCCGAACTAACGAAGGCGAGGATCGCCCACCACCAAGCGCAACGCGACCAGGAACGCAAGCAGTCCCTCATCAAGCAAGGCTTCCTGTCCCCCGCCGAGATGGACACGGCCGTCGCCGCCCTGGACACCGCCCAGGAAAACCACCACCTGGCCGAAGCCGATCTGCGCGTCGCCCAGGCGCAGATCGAAAGCGCCCTGGCCAGCGTCGCGCAGCGCCAGGCCGCGCTGAAGCAAAGCCGCGCCGAACTGGCACGTACTATCATCCGCTCGCCGGTGGATGGCATCGTCATCAGCCGCAACGTCGATGTCGGCCAGACCGTTGCCGCCTCGCTCCAGGCGCCAGTGCTGTTCACCATCGCCAGGGATCTGCGCGAGATGGAGGTCAACATCGCCGTCGACGAGGCCGACATCGGTCGGGTCGCCGAAGGCCAGAAGGTGCGCTTTACAGTCGATGCCTTCCCGGGTGAGCATTTCGCCGGCCTGGTCACGCAGATCCGCAAGTCGCCACAGAACAGCAACAACGTCGTCACCTACAGTGTCGTCGCCCGGGTTGGCAATCCCGACATGAGGCTCTTGCCCGGCATGACCGCCAACGCACGCATCCTCACCGAGAAGCGCAAGGACGTGCCCAAGGTGCCCAACGAAGCCTTGCGCTTCCGCCCGGTGTCGAGTGATGGCACCCCGGTCAAGCTGGATGTACGCGCCCGCGAAGAAGGTCCGGGCATCCCTGGCCGCGTCTGGATCATCGGCGAAAAGGGACAGCCGACACCGGTCAATTTGCGATTGGGCGTCAGTGACAGCAAGTCTACCGAGATCCTCAAGGGCGAGATCAGGATCGGTACCGAGATCATCCTCGGCGCTGAAGAAGGCGGGAGCAAGCGCTCCGGCAAGTCGCCACGCCCGTTCGGCATGGGCATGTAGGCATCGAAATCATGCCGACGCCTTTGGTCGAGGTTGACGCGCTCAGCCGTGAGTACCGCCTTGGCGACTTTGTCGTTCCGGCCCTGCGCGGCGTCAGCCTGAGCATTTTCAAGGGCGAGTTCGTCGCCGTCATGGGGCCCTCGGGGTCGGGCAAATCCACCTTCATGAATCTCCTGGGCTGCCTTGACCTGCCCAGTAGCGGCACACTGCGTCTCAATGGTCAGGACGTTGCCCGGCTCGACCCGGATGGCCTGGCCGCGCTACGCAATCGCAACCTGGGTTTCGTTTTCCAGAGTTTCAACTTGCTACCGCGTGCCACCGCCCTGGAAAACGTCGAACTGCCACTGCTTTATGCTGGCGTCCACGCCGCCGAGCGGCATCGCCGGGCCCGTGAAAAGCTGCAACAGGTTGGCCTCGGCGAGCGCATTCACCACTTGCCGCGCCAGCTTTCCGGCGGCCAGCAACAGCGCGTCGCGATCGCCCGCGCCCTGGTCAACGACCCGCCGCTGATCCTCGCCGACGAGCCGACCGGCGCCCTCGACACACGCACCAGCCAGGAACTCATGAGCGTGCTCCAGGAACTCAACGACACGGGAATCAGCATGATCCTGGTGACCCATGAGCCTGACATCGCCGCCTTCGCCAAGCGCATTCTGGTGTTTCGCGATGGCCAGGTCGTCGAGGATCGCGCCGTGGCTATGCCTCAGCGCGCCCGTAGCATGCTTGAGGGCACGGCATGAAATGGCTGGACACCCTGCTGAGCGCGCTGAGTTCGTTGCGCGCCAACAAGATGCGCAGCACCCTCACCGCCCTGGGCATCATCATCGGTGTCGCCGCCGTCATCACCATGCTGGCGGTGGGCGAGGGCGCCAAGCGCAAGGTCGCCGAACAACTAAAAAGCCTGGGCTCGAACACCATGGTCGTCATACCCGGCACCGTCACCTCCAGTGGCGTCCGGCTGAGCAGCGGCTCACGCAACACATTGACCGAGAACGATATCGCCGCCATTGCCGCCGATGTCCCCGGCGTCCTGGCGGCGGCACCCGCCCTGCGCGGCACGGGCCAACTGATCTACGGCAACCTGAACTGGTCGACGGTGATCTACGGCGTGACGCCGGACTATCTGGCGGCGCGCGACTGGCCCGTGGCACGCGGCCGACCGCTGGATGAAAACGACGCGCGCACCTCGGCCAAAGTCGCCTTGGTCGGCCAGACCGTGGCACAGATGCTGTTCGGCGGCACCGACCCGACCGGCCAGACGATCCGCGTCAAGTATGTACCCTTCACCATCGTCGGGCTGCTCGAATCCAAGGGCCAGAGTTTCATGGGTCAGGACCAGGACGATACCGTACTGATCCCGATCAATACCGCGCGCGGCCGCATCCTCGGCCAATTCCAGGGGCGGCTGCGTACAGTCGGCCATGCCAACATCAAGATGGCCGATGGCGTCGACATGAAACTGGCGGAAACCCAGGTACGCGAACTGCTGCGCCAGCGCCACCGCCTGCAACCAGGGCAGGACGACGATTTCAACATACGCAACCTGTCCGAGGTGGTCAAAGCCGAGCAGGCCGCCTCGGATGTTCTCTCCGGCCTGCTCGCCGCGGTCGCCTCGGTTTCCCTGCTGGTCGGCGGCATCGGCATCATGAACATCATGCTGGTCTCGGTCACCGAACGCACCCGCGAAATCGGTATCCGCATGGCGGTCGGCGCCCGACGCGGCGACATTCTTATCCAGTTTCTCGCCGAGGCGGTCATCCTCAGCCTGTTTGGCGCACTCGTGGGCATTGCGTTGGGCGTGAGCGGCGCCCTGGCACTGGGGCATTTCGCTGGCTGGCAAGTCGTACTGCAACCCCGCGCGACATTGCTTGCGGTGATTTTCGCGGCGGGTATTGGTACCTTCTTCGGCTGGTACCCGGCGCGCAAGGCGGCGCGTCTGTCGCCGATCGACGCACTTCGTTACGAATAATCCGTTGGCTCGGCAAGCCAACCGGCTTATTCGCACAGCCGCGCGCAACCCGGTAAACTTGGCGCAACTTATGAAACGAATCCAATGAAATCCCTCACCGCCCTCCTTCTCGCCATGGGTCTGCTGCTTGCCAGCCAGATGGCTTGCGCCCAAGACCCGGCGCCGCAGGCGCCAGAGGCCCCGCCAGTAGCCGCCACACCGGACCTGGCTGAAATCACCAACCGCCTGCGCAGCTTCATTTCCGACGAGGAGATGGCCCTCCTGTACGACTACATGAGCAACTCCGCCGTGGCTGCCTCGCGGGGCGGCGAGGTCGAACCCCTGCCACCGGAACTGGAATTCAAACTCGCCATTCTCCGCGAGCGCCTTTACAAGGAAGGCAACGCGGCGATGGAGGGCTTCATGCAGTTTCTGCATCGCGAACTGGATCTGACCCTGAAAAAATTCCAGTTGCCGGCGCTACCGTTTGAGCCCCCACCCCCGCCAGCACCACCAGTACCGCCGGACCGCAGCTAGACCGATGTCGTTTACCTGCCGTCCGGGCTGCGGTGCCTGCTGCATAGCCCCGTCGATCACCAGCCCCTTGCCCGGCATGCCGCATGGCAAACCCGCCGGGCAGCGCTGCCTGCATCTCGATCCGGCCAATCTCTGCCGACTGTTCGACCTGCCCGAGCGCCCCGGCTTCTGCGTCGGCCTGCGCCCGGAATCCGGGATGTGCGGCGACAACGCCCAGGACGCGCTACGCCGCCTCGACGAACTGGAAGCGGCCACCCGCCCCTGAACCGACCCGATCACGACACCACAGGCAGGCTCCACGTATGGACATATTGCTCATCAGCGCCTTGATCCTCGGATTGATCGAAGGTGCCACCGAATTCCTGCCGGTCTCATCGACCGGCCACCTGATCATCGCCGGCCAGTTGCTCGGCTTCAATGATGACAAAGGCAAGGTCTTCGAGATCGCCATCCAGTTGGCGGCGATCCTGGCGGTGGTCTGGGAATATCGCCAGCGCCTGAGTCATGCCCTGGTGAATATGACCCGAGAAGAGGCATCGAAGCGCTTCGCCATGAATCTGGCGGTGGCTTTTCTGCCAGCGGCGGTGATCGGCTTTTTCTTCATCAAGCAGATCAAGTTCTACTTGTTCAACGCCACCGTTGTCGCGGTCGCCCTGATCATCGGAGGCGTATTGATCCTCTGGGCGGAACGGCGCAAGCACGTGGTAAGCGTCCAGGAGGTCGACGACATGCGCTGGCAGGACGCACTGAAAGTGGGCTTCGCCCAGGCACTGGCAATCATCCCGGGCACTTCGCGCAGCGGCGCCACCATCATCGGCGGCCTGTTCTTCGGCCTGTCGCGCAAGGCGGCGACCGAGTTTTCTTTTTTCCTGGCGATCCCGACGATGTTCGCCGCGACCCTCTACGACGTCTACAAAAACTGGGCCTTGTTCAGCCTCGCCGACCTGCCGGTGTTCGCGGTCGGCGCGATTGCCTCGTTCATTAGCGCCTTTCTGTGCGTCCGCTGGTTGCTACGCTTTGTCTCCAGCCACGACTTCAGCGTGTTCGCCTGGTATCGCATCGCTTTCGGGATCATTGTCCTGCTCAGTTCTTATACGGGCCTGGTGCATTGGGCCGAATAGACCACCAGCAATCAGTCCAGGGACGTGTATTCGACCGACAGGATTTCCAGTTCACGCAGGCCGCCCGGGGCCTGAAAACGAACCACATCGCCCGCGTCGGCCTTAAGCAGGGCACGCGCCAGGGGCGAAACCCAGGAGATTCGACCGATGCCGGGATTGGCTTCATCGATGCCGACGATACTGTAGACCGCTTCGGCACCCGATTCGTCGACGACAGTGACAGTAGCGCCAAAAAAAACCCGCGAGGTCGACTCACGCAGCAGCGGATCGACGACCTCGGCGTTCTCCAGACGCTTGCTTAGAAAACGGATGCGCCGATCAATCTCGCGCAGCCGCTTTTTGCCATAGATGTAGTCGCCATTCTCGGAACGGTCGCCATTCCCAGCAGCCCAATGGACCACATTGACAACCTCCGGGCGCTCAACCCGCAGCAGATGATTCAATTCCGCAAGCAGGCGAGTATGACCGGCTGGGGTCAGGTAATTTTTGCTGCCTGCTGGAATCGGGGCTGATTCGATCTCGTCATCGTCATCGACCCCGTCCGCGCTTTCGCGGACGAAAGCCTTGTTCATATATCCGCGCGATGCTTCTTACCGTCGTTGACCAGGCCCTCACGGCGCTCAAGATAGAAATCACGGGTGAACTCATAGCCATCCAGTGCCGCCGCTTCGACGGTGGCCGTGGCATCGAGCAAATCGGCCCGCCTGGTAATGGCGCGCGTCAGCACAGTCCAGTTGCGGCTGGATACGTCGTCAACGTCCTGAACCAAGTCGGTGTGCTTGCTATCCACAGCCATGCCGATGCCATCGCGCACACTGCTCGCACCATAGAATGGCAATACCAGATAGGCGCCCGAACCTATGCCCCAGCGGCCCAGAGTTTGCCCAAAATCCTCATTGTGTTTTTTCAGGCCCATCTCCGACGCGACATCGGCGAACCCGAAGAAGCCAAAAGTCGTATTGAACGCCAAGCGCAGAAAATCAGAGACGCCTTGCTGGACTTTCAGTTGCAATACATCGTTGAGCAGGACGGTAACGTCATCGAGGTTCGAGAAAAATTCCTGACCCCGCTCTGAACCGGCACTGGCATGACCGAGCGGTATCCCTTTGCGACAGGCTTGATAGCTACTTCATCAAGGCCCTCGTTGAACGAATACAACGCGCGATTCATCGGTTCAAGCGGATCCCTCGGATCGCCATTGCTGGCGCATCCGCCAAGAAGTAAGGTTGCGGCGAAAGCCGCAGCAAGAGTAGGTCGCTCGAACATGGACTGGCCATCGGTGTTTTGTTATTACGGAAGTCTACTCCAACACCGCCCAGCCTTGAACGACCATGGGGCAGGCGCGCAACAATCTTTGGAAAAGCGCTTTACAGCCGCTGCGGATATCTTTAGAATTCGCGGCTCTCTGGGGGTATAGCTCAGCTGGGAGAGCGCTTGCATGGCATGCAAGAGGTCAGCGGTTCGATCCCGCTTACCTCCACCAGAATCGAGAAAGTTTGAGCAATCGAACTTTCGGCCTCATAAAGTCCCTATCGTCTAGAGGCCTAGGACATCGCCCTTTCACGGCGGTAACCGGGGTTCGAATCCCCGTGGGGACGCCAGAAATACCGATGGCTTGCAGAAATGCGAGCCATTTTTTATTTGCTGCGGGAAGGTCAGCCCCAGGATGGCTTGGGGCTGACCCAATCGCGGGCAACATTACTGGGTCGCACCAATTCATGACCGCCTCCGAACCTATCAAAACCAACCGTAATACCCTGCTGGACACCTTGGCCACCACCTTCGCGGTGTTCCGTGACGGGCGCCCGCTGGCCCTGGGCATACACAAGACACTGCGGGAACGGATGCCCGAGCTAAGCCAGGATCAGATCCGCCGTGCCCTGAGAATCCATACCGGCTCGACCCGATATCTGAAGGCCTTGTCTCATGCCGAGGAACGTTTTGACCTTGACGGCAATCCGGCCGGAACGGTGACGCCCGAACAGCGGGAACAGGCGGGCAATCAACTGAAGGAACGTTTTCAAAAGGCCGCGGAGCGGCGCAAGGAAGAAGAGCAAGCCAAGCAGCACCAAGCGAATCTTTTGAAGCTGGCGGATAAATTCAATACGCGCTGACCGCCGGCCGCTTGAAAGCGCCGCCCAAGGCAGGAAACCCGGCTTATTTACCGTACAAATACCGCTGATCGTCGAACGTGGCGACCCATTCAGGTTTGTAGACCACCATCAGGGTTACGATCATGCCCGTGGCAAACGCTTCGGCCCACCCCATCAGCAGATAGAACGGCAGGTATTCCTCAAGCAGGTAGCCGAACGGGTAGGCCTCGGCCAAAGTAAAAAAGGCCGTCGACACCAGACCGACGGCAATGATGGCCAGCGCTGGCGTAAAAAACGCGTTGACGAAGATATAGATGAAGAGGTGGTTAGGCAGCTTGCCATCGACCTGGCGGAAAATCGCCCAGCTCAGGCTCACCGGGGTGACTGCCATGATCAGGTAATTGGCGGGGAAGGCATTGAACTCGCCGCTTTGCGCGGTGATCGCGCCGATGATCAAAGCGAGCGCGAAGAGCGCGAACCAGGGCCGGAACATCAGGGTCAGCACCGTGGCGCCGAGCATGTGAAAGTTGAGTCCCGGCTTGATGCCGGTCTTGATAAGCCACAAACCGAGAGTGACGACGCAGGCGCCGAGAAAAATATTCAGGTTCTGACGGTTGGCCAGCAGATCCCAACGGGCGTGTCTGGCGAGTTGCGCAAGCACCAGCAGGGTTACCAGCCATAGCGGAATCAGCCAGTTGGAGGGAACGATGGCACTGATCAGGTTCATGGCCGTAGTCTACGATATACTCGGGCCAGTTTCAGCAATCGCTAATGTAGCTAACCATCATGCGTCTCGCTCTGTTCGATCTCGATAACACCTTATTGGCCGGCGACTCCGATTTCGAATGGGCGCAATTTCTGATCGAAAAAGGCGTGCTTGATCGCGAGATCTACGAGGCACGCAACCAGGATTTTTACGACCAGTACAAAGCCGGCACCCTGGATATCCATGCGTTTCTTGAATTCCAGTTGCGTCCGTTGTCGCGCCATACGCGCGCGCAATTGGATGCCTGGCACGATGAATACCTGCGCCGCAAGATCATCCCGATGGTCGCACCCGGGGCACGCGCCCTCCTCGACAAACACCGCGACGATGTGCGTGTCATCGTCACCGCGACCAACAGCTTCGTCACCGCGCCCATCGCCCGCTTGCTGGGCATAGCTCATTTGATTGCCACCGAGCCGGCACATAGCAACGGCGAATTCACTGGCGCGGTCGACGGTACGCCGTCTTTCCGGGAAGGCAAGGTGACGCGTTTGGATGCTTGGCTCGCCAGGCAGGGCAAGTCCTGGCGCGATGTTGCCGAGAGCTGGTTTTACAGCGATTCGCTCAACGACCTGCCCTTGCTAGCCCACGTCGACCACCCTGTCGCGGTCGACCCGGACGCGACCCTGAAGGCACACGCCGAGACACACGGCTGGCCCATCATCAGTTTTAGAGCACCCATTTAGGCCGCTGGTGGGCGGTGCAGGAGCATATCGATCTCCTGCAGCAGCAGATCATCCTGAAACGGCTTGCCCATGAAGGTGTCGACACCCAGCTCGAAGGCATGCAGGCGATGCTTCTCGGCGGTGCGCGAGGTGATCATGACAATGGGCAAAGCACGGGTCTTGGCATCGGCGCGCAGATGACGGGTCACCTCGAAACCGTCCATGCGCGGCATCTCGATATCCAGCAGCATCAATTGGGGCATCTCATCCTGGAGTAGCTCCAGCGCTTCGGCGCCATCCTTGGCGGTGGCCACCCGATAACCCTGGCGGCTTAACAGGCGACTGGTGATCTTGCGCACGGTCAGCGAATCGTCGACCACCATAATCAGCGGCGCACGCTCTTCCTGGGCCTCCACTTCCCTGGGGATCTGCGCCGAGGCGGATACCCGTTCCATCAGGGTGAATGGATTCAGGATCAGCGCGACCCGGCCATCGCCGAGTACCGTCGCGCCCGCGATGCCAGGGATACGCGCAAGTTGCGGGCCGATATTCTTGATGACTGCCTCCGTGTTGCCGCGCAAAGCGTCAACGCGCAGGGCGACCCGCTCGTCGCCAGCACGCAGGAGCAACAGGGTGCGGTAGCGTCCTTCCAGGGGTGTCGGCTCCTGTCCGGTCAGTTGCGCCAGCGTCCGTAGCGGGTAGTGCTTGCCTTCGAATTCGGCATGACCGGCGGCGACAATCACCGCCCAGTCGTCCGGGCGCACTTCGCGCACGAGGGCGACGAGAATCGCCGGCAGGGCGTAGGTCTGGGTGCCTGCCTGGGCCAATACGACCTGAGCTATCGCCAGTGTGAGCGGCAAGCGGATGATGACGCGGCTGCCCAGACCCGGTTCGGACTCCAGACGCACCCGACCCCCCATGGCGGCGATCTCGTTCTTGACGACATCCAGGCCGATGCCACGCCCGGCCACGTGCGTGACCTCGCGTGCGGTCGACAGGCCGGGCAGAAAGAGCATGGCCTCCAGCCGATCCCGTGCGACGGTCTCTCCGGGTTTGATCCAGCCCAGGGCCTCGGCACGCTGTCTCACCCGCTCGAAATCAATGCCGGCGCCATCGTCGCTCAAGGTCAACGCGACCTCGTTGCCCTCGGCCTTGGCCAATAGGCGCACATCGCCGTACTCCGGTTTACCTGAGGCCTTGCGTCGATCCGACGACTCAATACCGTGGGCCACGGCATTGCGCAGCAGATGCTCGAGCGGCGCGATGACCCGGTCCAGGACGGTACGGTCCAGTTCGGTCGCGCCACCCTCGATATGCAGGCGCGCTTTGTGGCCGGTCTCCTTCGCCGCCTGCCGGACGATGCGGTGCAGACGCTCGGCCTGGGAATTGATCGGCACCATGCGGATGTGCATGAGCTGCTGTTGCAGGCTGCGGGTCATCTTCGCCTGAAGCGCCAGGGCCGCCTCCGCCTCGGAGATATTGGCGAGCAAGCCTTCCTGTGCCGTGGCAACGTCGTTGACGCTCTCCGCCATGAGGCGGGTCAGCTCCTGGAGACGGGTATAGCGGTCGAATTCAAGCGGGTCGAAGTGACTGTCGTCAACCGTCGCCTGATGTGCGCGCATCTGCGTTTCGGCTTGCAATTCAAGTTCGCGCAACTGGCCTCGCAAGCGTTCGACGTTGACCGTCAATTCTTCGGCGGACGCCTTGTAACCACTGAGGACGTTGTCGATGCGGGCACGGGCAATGCTCACCTCGCCGGTTTCGTTGATCAGCGTATCCAGGGCGATGGAGCGTCCCTTGAAGGTGGTACGGAAGCGCGCATCGTCCTCATTCGACGACGCCGAGCGCTCGGCCTGCTCGGCTGGAGCAGGTGTCTCGGCGGTGGGCGCCGACACGCCAGCCCGACGCGGCTTGAGATGCTCGATCAGATCAGCGAGATGGTCGTAATCGTGCTCCAGGGATTCCAGGAAGACCGGATCGACCGCCGACTCATCGTGTTCGATGATGCACGATTCGACTCGGTGCGTTGCGTCACCGACCGCCAGGGCGCCAGCCATGCGGGCACTGCCCTTGAGGGTATGCAAGGCACGCTGCAATGCCTGCCGGGGCGCGGCATCGTCCGGGTGGGCACGCCAGGCACGCAGGCTCTCGCCGATGCGCGGCAGGAGTTCTTCGGTCTCGGCGAGGAAGATGGGCAATAGTTCCGAGTCCAGCTCGTCAACCGGGCCAGGAGTCGCCTCGACGAGCGGTGTGGCGGCCGGTGTCGGCACCACCGCGTCAGGCGCAGCCGGGCTCGGCAAGGTGGGGAGCGTGGCGCGGAGATCACCGGCATCTTCGGGGAAGCGCCCCGCCAATATTCCCAGGTACATTTGGCGCAGCCGGGCGAGAACCGCAGCCGGGCTATCCCCGGCCTGATCCGCCAAGGCACCGGCCAGCGCCCAGTCGTTGGCCCAGATCTCCAGGGCATGCGCCGCCTCGGCCAGCGGGGTGAAGCCGGTGGTACGGGAGATTCCGGCCAGGGTATGAGCACTACGTGCGAACGACTCCCACGCCGAAGGGGTCGCGGCGTAGCGCAAATCGTCCCAGTGTTGATCAAGTTCGTCGAGACGTTGCCGCGCCTCGGCCACGAAAATCTCGAACAAGGGCGTTGGCAGGCTATGCGTGCCGATGTGGCTCAAGGACTCATCGGGTTCGCGCTCGGCGGCCTCGGTTTGCGAAGCGCCTGCATCCGTCGTTGTCGACGCGACAACAACGGCGTCCTCCCTGAGGTCCGGTTCGCCGCGCAGGTCGCGTGCATGGGCCACCAGTTCGCTGGCCGATACCTGGGCATGCCCTTCGCGTTCGAGTTGCTCCACCCAGCCCCGGAAAGCCCGCGCCGCATCCTGGATGAAGCCCAGCATCTCCGGCGTCGGCACATGGGCCTCGTGCAACCAGAGGTTCAAGGTTTGCTCGACCTCCCAGGCCACTTCAGCCGGGGCCGTCAGGCCAACCATGCGACCGCTGCCCTTGAGCGTATGAAAGCCCCGGCGTATCGAAATGAACGCCTCATGGTCGGTGGGCGAAGTGTTCAGGACATCAAGGTGGCCGGCGACGCCGTCGAGAACCTCATGGGCCTCCTCGATGTATACGCCCAGCAGTTCGGCATCGACTTCCTCGGTACTGGCGCTGGCGAGGCGTAGCGTGTCGCTGCTCGGCGCCGGGCTCGCCAGGGCCGGACTTTGAAAAGCCGACTGCACGCTGGCCGGCGCGGCCGCCGATTCGATCATGCGCAGTGCCGTATCGGCCTGCTCCTGAAGCACGCTGTCGCCGATCAGCTCGGCATCCTGGGCAATCTTGGCGAGGTCATCCTTGATGGACTGGGTATCGGTATCAGTGCCACTGGCCCATTGCCCGATCTTATCCTGAAGGTCGGCGGTCTTCAGTTCGACCTCGGCCTCGACGCTGGCCTCGTCAAGACGGACCGCGCCCGGCCCCGCAAGCAAGCTGCGCAGGGACGCCTGATCGTCCCGACCATGACGCAAGGCTTCGACGTACAAGCCCAGGGAAGACACCGCGTCGGCAATCCAGTCGAGTTCCTCCTGGGTAATTTCACGCTCTGGCACGGAAAGCACGGCGATCTCGTCCATGCCCAGCCGGACGAGGTCGGCGGCGGTGTCGAGTTGCAGCATATTCAGGGCGCCGAGCACCTGATTCATCAAGCCGGGCACCAAGGGCAGGGCACGCCGCTCGGCGCGATTTCGGAAGAAGGCATCGAGGATGGTTTCGACCTGATGCAGGTTGGCCTGGATCTCCTGAGTAACCTGGGCGGTGAGCAATTTTTCCTGCGCCTGACGCGAAAAATCATCGAGCAGCGGCAGGCTGGGCAGGGCTTCCAGCGATTTTCGGGGATCGAGCGCGGTACGCAGGCGACGGCACAACAATGTCGATTGAGCCGCGAATTCGTCACCGAGTATCTCGAAGTGATCCAGGGCATTCTGGGCAAACAACAGGCTGGCGGCCAGTTCCAGGTGCAAGGCTTCGTTCTGCATGGCCTCGGGTATGCCGGCGAGCGGCTGGCACACCTGCGCCAGGGTATCGGCCAGTTCCTTGAGCGCGGTGTTGCCCAGTCGCCCCGCCAATTCACTACTGTTGCCAAGCACCTGTTGCAGGGGAGGCAAGGCATCGGCCTTACCCGAGGCATAGCGCAGCCAGTGCTCCTTGGCCTGCTCCAGCGCCTCGCGCAAACTCTTGAGCGTGGGCCGGTGTTGTGCCTCGGCGTCCGGGGTGGACGGGGCCGGCAAATGCCGACGTAGCTCGAACAAGGAATTGACTTCGGCGGTACGTCCGGTGCCGGCCGGCAAGCTGGCCTGGTAATAGAGTACGTCGCGCAGCAAGCGCTCGGCCAATTGGCGCGAGCCATCCATGAGCCGTTTCAACTGCAGATCGAGTCGGCCGAGCAGTCGCTTTAGCCAGAAATCGGCCTCGATCTGACCGTTTTCCAGCGCCTCGATCAAGCCGACGGCGGCCCACCAAAAGGTGTGCTGCGCCTGACCCGGGACGGCGTGCTCGATGGCACGCATGGCCGCGCCCATGTCGCGGATGCCCGCGACTTCGTCGCGCTGGGTCAGCCATTGCAGCAGGCCTTGCTGATATTGTCGACGGGCCCTGCGCAGCACCTGGTGGCGATGCGGCTCATCGAACCCCGGTTCCGGAGCCAAACGTGGCGTACGTATATCCAGATCGGGGTAAAACAGTTCGCTGGGTGCCGGTGCCGGCTCGCCCAATTGGGCGAGCAATGCGCGATGCGATGGCGCCAGGGCAAGTTCGGCATGCGCGCCGCCCGCCATCAACTCATCGAGATACTCCTGTAGGCCTCGTATGGCATCGAGTACGGCCTTGGCGGAGGCGTCACTTCGGGCCTTCGGCCGTTGCTCCATCGCGGCCAGAAGACGTTCAGCGGCTTCGCATACCTGCGAAACGCCTTGTAAATCGACAATCTGCAAAGCGCCATAGACTTGGTGCAAATGCGTCGCCGCGGTCTTCAGCGGCGAGATATCGCTGCCATTCCAGCCATCCAGCTGGCGCCTGGCGGTATCCAGGGCATTGTCGATCTCGCCCTTGACCCAGGTCAGCGGGCCAAGATCGAAGTCGTTGAAAGTATCCATGGCGATGGCGTGTGTACGTGTGTGCCTAGAGCTTGAAGCCAGCGACCGACAACTTCAGCTCGTCGGAAAGTTCCGATAGTTCGCCGATCGACTCGGCGCTCTTCTGCGCGCTTTCCGATGTCTGGCGGGTCTCTTCGAGGATCATGCGCATATTGTCTGCGGCCTGGTTGGCCGTTTCCGCCTGACTGCGGGTGGCGTTGGAAATATTCTGGATCAGCCCGGCGAGCTTTTCCGACACCGACTCGATGTCCTGTAGCGCCTGACCGGCGGTATCCGACAGCGATGTACCCGCCACCACACCCTGGGTGCTGAGTTCCATGGCGTGCACGGCATCCTGGGTGTCGCTCTGAATCGTCTTGACGATGGCGCCAATGCGCCGCGTTGCCTGGGCGGAGCGCTCCGCCAGACGTTGCACCTCTTCCGCGACCACCGTAAAACCACGCCCGGCTTCGCCGGCGGCGGCGGCCTGGATGGCCGCGTTCAGGGCAAGCACATTGGTTTGCTCGGTAATTTCCGAGATCAGTTCGACGATCTCGCCAATTTCCTGGGACGATTCACCCAGACGCTTGATGCGTTTCGAGGTTTCCTGGATCTGGTCGCGGATGCTGTTCATGCCGGCGATGGCATTGCGTACCGAATCGCCACCCTTCTGCGCGGATTGCAGGGCGAGCTTGGCCACCTCGGTGGATTCCACGGCGTTGTCGGAAACCTGGCCGATGCTCATCGACATGCGATTGATGGCCGACGTGGTCTGGGCAATCTCGCGGGACTGACGCTGCGTGGTCTCCTGCATTTGCGCCGAGAGTTTCTTGGCATCCTCGGTGGATCGGGTCACGCGCACGGAGGCGCGGTTGATGTTGTCGACCAGGGAACGCAATTCCTCGATGGCGAAATTCACCGAGTCGGCGATGGCGCCGGTAATGTCCTCGGTCACGGTGGCACGTACCGCCAAGTTGCCCTCGGCCAGGTCACCCATCTCGTTGAGCAAGCGCAAAATGGCGTCCTGGTTACGCTGATTGACACGCGCCGCGTCCTCCGCCCGCTTTCGGCTTTCCGCCGCGTTGCCCAGCACCAGCAACATCAGGCTACCCAGGGTCAACAGGGTGAAGAGGATCGCCAGGACCAGCAACAGCCAAGACAGTCCGCCCTCGTAATGTTCAGTCAGGCTGTTCGCCGTGGTCAACAGCTTCTCGCTGTCCTCGAAGATGGCGCGCGAGGCACGTTTCGCCTCGACCAGCTGGGCCATGTTCTTCAATAAAGTATTGGTCTGGCCTTCATAGGCCGCGAAGGTTTCACGCAGTTCGAGCAGCTTTTCCTTGGCCTGCGCGTCGGTTACTGGCGCCAGACCCAAATCACCACTGCCGTCGAGCATGCCGTCGAGCACTTCGCGGAAGGTCTTGGTGTCCTTACCCAACTGAAAGGCGGTTTCCGGATTGATAACGTCCCCGGAAATCAGCGCGTTGGCGTTCTTGGCCATGCGCTGTGTCCACAAAGCCTGCTGGTTGGCATAGGCCGCGAGGCGCCCGGAGCCACCGGGCAAGAGGGCGGCGAATTGCTCGGTGAGATCGAGCAGTTCGGTGTTGCGGACGTTGATCTGATTGATAGCCTGACCGATGTCGACGAGCGGCGCTTCCTGGGCAATCAGGGTATCCAGACCCTTGCGAGAAGCTTGCCAGCCTCGGTGCAGCGTCGCCAGGTCACCGGCGTGCGTACCCGGGGCCGCATCGGTATCGACGCGGCCGCCGGTAAGATATTCCAGCGCCGTGTTGAAATCGTCCCGACCCTGCTTCAACTGAGCGAAGGCCGCCTTATTGCCGATCGCCGCCTGCTGCGCACTTTTGGCGATGCGCTGCGACAGCATTTGCAGGTGTGTCGACTCCTCGACCTGGTTGGTCTGCCGTTGCGCGACCAGGGCATAGGTAATGAAGAACAGCGCCGCCAAGACCAGCGAGGCCAGCAGCACCAGCATGACCAATGGCGTGCGCTGTTCGCTCGGGATGGCTTTCAGGATAGGCAGATTGTCCGGGTCGCGCGCGCCGAGTCTGTCCATCCAGGCTGTCAGGCGCGGGCCGATGATCGACGTCAGTCGGCCAAGTCCACCGCTCAGGTTGGGTTTGAATGCTGGAACCGCCATGGCCACTCCTCGCTAAGTCTGATTGCCGGGAGCCTAGGCCCCGGCCTGAAGAAAACCGGGATCGGTCAGCAATCGCTCGATATCGAGTCCGATCCATTCGATACCATCCTGGTCGAGCCAGCCGCCGACCACCACCAAACCATTGGTCAACGGCGCGTCGATAGACTTCATGCCGGACACGCTGCGCAGCCCCAAGGGTTGCTCGATCCGTAACGCGGCGTTGACGCCATAGCGCGGGTGCGCCAGGAGCAAACGACATTCATCGCCCTCGATAGGCGACGCCAGACCGAAGAACGCGGCCAGGTCGGTGATGCCGTGGATCGCTCCACGCACGCTGGCGACCCCCGCGAACCAGGGCTTCGACCAAGGCACCGGGGTCAGACCGGAAACCGTGACGACCTCGTTGATCTGTTGCAGATCCACCAGCCAGTGCCGTCCCCGGCGATGAACCCCAGCTTCGAAGCCGACGAGGTCTGTTGACCGGCATGCTTCAGCCGCTCCGCCAGTTGCGTCTGAAATTCACGCAGACTCAGCTTCGCTTCTAGCGCCATGCGCGCTCCGCTGGGCGGCGACAGAGAAGAGCGAGGCGCGCCATGCTCAACCCAGGGCCTTGATCTTGCCGAGCAGCATTTCCGGGACGATGGGCTTGACCATGTAGTCACTGGCACCCTGGCGCATACCCCAGACTCGGTCGGTTTCCTGCCCTTTGGTGGTGCACATGATGACTGGGATCGCCTGCGTTACGGGATCCCGGCTCAGCTGCCGAGTCGCCTGGAAACCGTTCAAGCCGGGCATGACCACATCCATCAAAATCAGGTCGGGATGGTCTTTTTTTGCCTTGGCGATGCCGTCTTCGCCATTGTCGGCGGTGACGACCTCATAGCCGCTCTTGCGCAGGATATCGCTCAGATAGAACCGCTCGGTCGGCGAATCGTCGACGACCAGCACCTTACGTACCGGCATGGCTTTTCTCCTGTCTGGCTGCCCCGACGCGATTCCGGTGCCGGCTGACAGCCTGAAGCAGCGTATCTTTCGAAAACGGCTTGGTCAGATATTCATCGGAACCGACCAGACGTCCCCGTGCCCGGTCGAACAGCCCGTCCTTGCTGGATAGCATGATCACCGGCGTGCCCTGGAAGCGTGTGTTTTTCTTGATCAGGGCACAGGTCTGGTAACCATCCAGGCGCGGCATCATGATGTCGACAAAGATCACATCTGGACGATGGTCGGCGATCTTCGCCAAGGCATCGAAGCCGTCTTCGGCCAGCAGCACCTCGCAGCCGGCCTGCACCAGAAAAATCTCGGCGCTGCGACGTATGGTGTTGCTGTCGTCGATAACCATCACCTTGGCGCCGCGCAGGTCTTCGCCGTTCATGGCCATGGGAACTCCTCGCCTGGATGGCGGCAATGTCTCTCGGAAGCGTTGGCGTATGTCATTTTTCGATGGTGTAACCACTGGCCTTCCAATCGGGCAAGCCGGTGCGGAACCAGTATATGCGCTTGAAACCGCGCTTGACCATGTAGCGCGAAGCCTTGTAGCTATACCAGCACTCGGCGCCATTGCACTGGAAAATCATCGGTGCGTTCTTGTCCCTGGGCAGTTTACTCAGGTCGAACTTGTCCACCGAGTCGTCATAGTCCGGCTCCTTGGCGCTATTCAAGGCATACGGGACATTGACGGACTTCGGAATGCGCCCTTCGCGATAATGGCTGGCCGGGCGAACGTCGAACAGCGGCACACCTTTGGCCATCAGGTCGGCGACCTGCCTGGCGGTGACGATGCTGGCACCGGGCAAGACCTCCGGCGTAAAAAATCCCCGTGTCGAAACATACTCGAAATCGGTCGACTCGGCGGGGTCCATGGCCCCGAATCCGGCCTTGGCCAGACGTTGTTCCAGGCCCTTGTCGAGATTGGTCATGGCGGCGCGCAAGCGATCTTTCGTGGCTGGCGGCAGCTTGCCACTAACCGCGAGGCCCGCCAGCGGCACTTCGGTGAACGCCTTGATGGAACGCGCGCCGTGATTGGATTTGAGCCAGACAGTGGCGTTCGACTCCTTGACGGCAACGACATCGGCCTGACCGATCTCCATGGCATAGAGCGCGGCCTCATAACCGTTGACGTAGATGACCCGTTCGAAATGACTGGTCGGCGACAAGCCAAGCGCATTCATCTCGCCGCGCAAAAGATAACTCACCAAGGACTCCCGGTGCGGCAGAACCAGGATCTTGCCCCTGATCTGATCGAAAGACTGGATACCACTGCCGGCACGCGCCACCAGGACGATGCGCCCGCTTTGTTCGCTTCTGGCCACGGGCACGTAGCCATGACGCATCGACATGCCGATCAGTTGCGCTGGTGCCAGCAGGAAGTCATAGCTCTGGGTGCGGATCTGCTCGCCGACCCGTTCGGCATTCTGGGTGATCACCAGGCGTACGGGAGACTTGATGGCGTTGCCGAGATACGCCGCGAACTCATTGAAGACCGATTTCACGGCGACATGGTCGCGCTCCTGATCGTAATCCAGGGTCACATTCAGGACCAGATCCGCCGCGCGCGCGGGCAGCGCCAACGCAGCCAGCAGTCCGATCCACCACAACCCGCGTCCCCTCATCTCTGTTCTCCTGGCGGTCAACCCATCCGGGCGGTCAAATCGATATCATCTCGAAGCCATCCTTGCGCGCGCCGCATTCAGGACAGGTCCAATCCACGGGGACATCCTGCCAACGTGTGCCGGCAGGGATGCCCTCGTCGGGGCGCCCCTTCGACTCGTCGTAGATAAAGCCGCAGATCACACACATCCAGGTCCGGTATTTCATGCGCAGCGCCATGCCATATTACTTATGGGATAATCGATTCTGCACTATTCCATGACGCCAGCAAAGCCTCTCCATGCCGCAATCATTTCCAGCCGTACTCGTCTTCGCCGGTACCGACCCCACCTCCGGCGCCGGGCTACAGGCGGACATCCTGACCTTGGCCAGCCTGGGCTGCCATCCGCTCTCCGTGGTCACCGCCGTGACCGTGCAGGATACCCTCGGTGTCGAGGATTTCCTGGTGCTCGATGCCACCTGGGTGGCCGATCAGGCACGCGCGGTTCTGGAAGACATGCCCGTCGCCGCCATCAAGATCGGCATGCTCGGCAGCGTCGAGATCATCAGCGCCATCGCCGAGATCGTCTCGGACTATCCGGATATCCCGCTGGTCCTCGACCCGATCCTCGCTTCCGGGCGCGGCGACGAACTGGCCAACGAAGATCTGCTCGACGCCATGAAGGATCTGCTGCTGCCACAGACCACCTTGCTCACACCCAACAGTCTTGAAGCGCGTCGGCTCGTCCTGGACGAGATCGACGACGAAGAGGCCCCGGATCTGGATGTCTGCGCCGAGCGTCTGCTCGACCTCGGCTGCGGGCATGTTCTGATCACCGGCGCACACGAGCAATCGGCCGAGGTCGCCAATGCCCTCTACAGTCCGGATGGCGCCGTGCAAACCTTGAGCTGGGAACGTTTGCCGGGCAGCTATCACGGCTCTGGCTGCACTCTGGCCTCGGCCTGCGCCGCCCTGCTGGCGCAAGGGCTGGAGATGTCCGAAGCCGTCAAGGCGGCCCAGGAATTCACCTACCAGACACTGCGCTTCGGCTACCGGCCGGGCATGGGTCAATACATCCCCGACCGCCTGTTCTGGGCGCGCGACGACGAGTCGGATGACGATCCCAAGCCAAGCTGCCTAGGGGGTTGTACGCGGTCACTCCCGACTGGAGCGACACCCCGCGCCTGATCGCTGTCACCGAGGCCATCCTGCGTGGCGGCTGCCGCATGGTCCAGTACCGGCACAAGGCGACTTCCGCCTGCCATCGACAGGAACAGGCCGGCGCGCTGCGGCAACTGACCGCCCGACTAGGCGCCCTGTTGATCGTAAATGACGATGTCGAGCTGGCCTTGGCGGTGTCCGCCGATGGTGTCCACATCGGCGCCGACGACGGCGATATCGCCGCAACGCGTCGCCGCCTCGGACCGAACCGACTGCTTGGCGTCTCTTGCTACCAGGATGCCGCGCTCGCCCAAGACGCCAGCCGCCTCGGTGCCGACTATCTCGCCTTCGGCAGTTTCTTTCCGTCGCCGACCAAACCGCGGGCGAAACGCGCCGGTCTCGATCTACTCGACCGGCAGCGTACCGGCCTCAGCCAGCCGGTGGTCGCCATCGGCGGCATTACCCCCCGAGAATTGCGCGCCGCTGGTCATCGCAGGAGCCGACCTGCTCGCCGTGATCAGCGCGGTGTACGATACGGCCTCGCCTGAACAGGCCGCCCGACAAATTCAAAGCCATTACCAGCAAGGACTCCGAGAGCCATGACCTCCCGCAACGACGAACTCTTCGAACTCTCCCAGAAAGTCATTCCCGGCGGGGTCAACTCGCCGGTACGCGCCTTCCGCTCGGTGGGCGGCACACCGCGCTTCTTCACGCGCGGCAAGGGCAGCCAGGTCTGGGATGCCGACGGCAAGGTCTACCTCGATTACGTCGGCTCCTGGGGACCGCTGATCCTTGGCCACGCCGACCCGGATGTGGTCAAGGTGGTGCAGGATACCGCCGAACTGGGCCTGACTTTCGGCGCGCCCACCGAGCGCGAACTGGAGATCGCCGATCTGCTGTCCCACCTGCTCCCCGGCATGGAAAAATTGCGCCTGGTCAGCTCCGGTACCGAGGCGACCATGAGCGCCATCCGTCTGGCGCGCGGCTACACCGGACGCGACCTGATGATCAAGTTCGAGGGCTGTTACCATGGTCACGCCGACAGCCTGCTGGTAAAGGCTGGCTCCGGCCTGCTCACCTTCGGCTCGCCGAGTTCAGCCGGCGTCCCCGCCGATACCTCGAAACACACCCTGGTCCTGGACTACAACGACTGCGACCAGGTGAACCAGGTGTTCGCCGAGCGCGGCAAAGAAATCGCCTGCATCATCGTCGAGCCGGTGGCCGGCAACATGAACCTGATCAAGCCGGCGCCCGGCTTCCTGCAATGCCTGCGCGACAACTGCACCGAACACGGCGCGGTGCTGATCTTCGACGAGGTGATGACCGGCTTCCGCGTCGGCCCGCGCTGTGCCCAGGGCCTCTACGGCATACAACCGGATCTGACCACGCTCGGCAAGGTCATCGGCGGCGGCATGCCGGTGGGCGTCTTCGGTGGCCGGTCCGAGATCATGGACAAGCTGGCGCCGCTCGGTCCGGTCTACCAGGCCGGCACGCTCTCCGGCAACCCGGTGGCGGTAGCCGCCGGCCTGACGACCCTGAAAAAAATCATGGCCCCCGGCTTCTATGAGGCCCTGGCAGCGAAGACGCGCGCCCTGACCGACGGCCTGGTCGCCGCTGCCAAGAATGCCGGCATCGTCTTTTCGGCAGCGGCGGTGGGCGGCATGTTCGGCATCTATTTCAGTGCCCGGGCGCCGCGTTCCTACGCCGAAGTCATGGCCTGCGACAAGGACATGTTCAACCGCTTTTTCCACATGATGCTGCTCGAAGGCGTCTATCTGGCGCCCTCGGCCTTCGAGGCCGGCTTCGTCTCGGCGGCGCACACGCAGGCCGACATCGACGCAACGATTGCCGCCGCCACCAGGGTATTCGCCAAACTGGCGCCGTGAACGATCAACCCACATGAGTGATGAACTCAGCGGCGAGGACCAACTCCGCCTGAATGTCCTGCTCTCCCAAAATCTGCGCGCGATCCGCCTCGACGAATCGCGCATGGAACCACGTGCGCTCACGGACAAAGGTGAGGCGGTCATGCCGCTCAACCCGAATTGCCGTTCCGACAAGTACCTGCGACTGGTTCGCGAAGTACTCTCCGGGCACGCTCTGGGCTCACCCGGCGGCTATCCCGTGTATCTCAGCCGCTGGACCCGCCATGGTCAGATGGCAAGCGACAGCCTGGCGCGCCTGCTGCTCACCGGCGAGCCCGAGGCCGTGGTCGCCGTGGTGTATTCGCCGGCGCTCGACGACGATCTGGCGGAAGCGGCCTGGTGGGCCATGCCGACCATCGAGAATGCCCGGCTGATGCTACGCCGCGAGGCCGTGGCTCAGGGCAGGATGGGCCCGATCCTGGCCGATTTTCTGGTCGAGCACCTGCCCTTTTTGCAGGACGATCACTTGGCCATCATGGATACGATCACCGTGCTGCTGCATAGCGGCTGCCTGACACAGGAGGGGCTGGCGTCGATATGGAACCGGGGCAAGCACTGCAACACGCATTATGTCGCCTTCCTGGAGTGGCAGCGGCTCCCCGTGACGGAACAGGCTGACGACACCCTGGGCTTGAGTGTGTTCTGCTGCGCCGATAACGCGCTTGCCGAGAAACTCAATCTAGCGTATTCCGCGGCAGGTCAGGCCTTCATCGAAGCCGCACTGGACATACTCGCACGGCCGGAAACCCAGGAAGTCGTCAGCCGCACCTTGAATGCCATCGGCGCTTTTTTCAGGATGTCGGGCGCGGAAGATACCGCGCGAATCCTGGTCGAACGCCCCGATCTGGCGCCGTCGATAGAAGCCCTTCATGCCTTGGCGCTGGTCGACGAGTCCATGATTCTTTCAGTATTTGCGCGCAGCACGGCGATCGGTTCGCTGATGCGTCGCAAGATCGGGCCAATCGTAGCGCCAGTCCAGACGCACCTGCGCGGCTTACTGGCCACGCAGGCACCCTGAGGCACACGCCTTGCCGGATTATTTGGCTGCTTCGGGGGTAGGCAGCAGCCAGTAGGCGGGGTCGAATGGCGTCAATGCGGCGTCGCCGCTCGGCGGATTCGCCACTACAGCCGGCGCTGTTCCAACCTGACCGATGTCCGCCTGGAGGGCAGGCGCAGTTCCCCAAGGGTTGGCGCCTGACGCGTCTGGCGCTGCTGGGGCGGGTCCAGGCGCCGGCGCCGCATCGGCTCCCCAAGGGCTGGTGAACGGGACGCCGGTCTGGGCTGGCCCACTACTAGCCAATGGCGGCGCTACCGCCAGCGACCTCAGCAAGTCGGAAAGATTCGAAGCAAGTGCCTGGGCATTGGCTACTTGCTGGGCATTTGGCGCCTGTGGCGCCGTTGCCTGAGCCTGTCCGCCGAACTGTGGCAGGTAGGGATTGGCGGCCGGCTGTGGCACCGGCGCCGGCCTGGCAACGGTTCCCCAGGTACCGGGGAAAGCGGCGCCAAAGGCAGCTTGACCTTGCCCGGCATACGGGCTGAAACCATATGGATAGGCCTGTGCCCCGGCACCGAACGGATTCGACCCGAACACCCCCGGCTGGTTTGCCTGGGCGAACGGCAATTGACCGTATGGCCCACCCATATAGGGGTTGGTCAACATCTGCGGCACCTGATGCTGGAACGACAGCAAGCTCGGCGCCACTTGCAGTGCGGGGCGCAAAACACTCGCCCCACCCAGCCCTGTGAGCCCCAACGGAGAACCCAAGCCACCGAATGGACTGCCATATCCGCCCAAAGGGCTACCAAAACCGCCCCCGAACGGACTGCCGATACCACCGCCGTATGGGCTGCCAAAAAGGCTCGGCGTCAGCAAAGAACTCCCCAGAGGCACGGCCATGGCTAACGGGTTGGCCAATGGGTTGGCCAACATCATCGGGTTCAGGGCACTTTCGAGCCCGGCATTGGCCCCAATGGGCGCCAACGCCAACGCCAGCAAGACACTGCGTGTCATGATCCTCTCCAAAATCGGGGATACGCTTACGCTTACAGATCGCCGGCAGCGGCGGCCTTCATGATGACGTCCATCTTGTCGCGGATATCTGCGGCGTATTTCATCAACTGATCGGGCGCGCCCATCTTGCCGGAAATGGAGTCCAGCCAGGAAGTGTTCCAGTCCAGGGTCAGCACCCAGAGGTTCTTGTCCGCATCTTCCATGATGGCGATACGGCAAGGCAGATAGACGATGGCTTCCGGCGCGTACTTGAGGATTTCGCGGCCAGCGGCGATATCGCAGTAGTGATAGACCTCCATGCGCGGCGCGTCCATGTCGCCCAGCACGGCCTGGATGTCCTTCCACATCGGGCTCTCGCCAACCTTCTTGAAGTTGAGCTTGTTGGCGCTCAGCTCCATCGACTGCTTCACATCATCGAACGTCAGTCCCTTCTTGACCGGGTATTTGATGGCCATCAGGTTCATGACATCTTTCACGTCCATGCTCTTGACCATGCCCATCATCGGCATGATCTTCTTCATCATCGCCTCTTTTTCTTCCGGCGGGACAGGGCGCGACATCTCGTACGGCCGGGTACCACGCCCCGCCGGCGAGATCGGCAGGATCATGGGGCCAGCGGAAACCGGTACATTGGCCAGATAGGGGTTGGCCGCGGGTTTTTGCTGGGCGTTGGCATTGAAACTGACGGACAGGACGACTACAGCGCCCAAAGCGGCGATACGGTATTTCATTTCGACTCCTCGTTGATCGGGGTTATTGGCTTAACAGGACGGTATTGAAGCCCAGGGATTTCCAGACCTGCATGCCGCCACGATACCACTTCAGCTTGTGCGCCGGGTAACCCATGGCCAATAGTTGCTTGATATTTGTGGGCGACTGGCCACACCATGGTCCGTTGCAGTACATGACCAGAGTCTTGGCGTTTTCGAAATTCCAGAGGCTGCCCAGACGGCTGGCGCCGAAGCGCAGGACCAAGGTCTCGGCGATCTTCTCGACATCGGTCTGGCCGGGATGCAGCTCGGTCCAGGGGAGGTGAATCGCGCCGGGGATGAGGCCACTGCGCAGCACCCAATCGCGGTCGCGGGAATCGAGCACCAACACGCCGCCATCACGCCCGGCACGTTCCAGATAGGTCAAAAGTTCGAGCTCGCCGATAGTCTCCACCCCCGGGGCCAGCGTCATGGGCTGGACGCAGTAGGGCGGACAGGCACGCGAGGTCATGGAGAAATCCGGATCGATCATGTTGTCCGGGTCCTGGTTGCGCTCGATGACGACAGGCTTGCCTTGATGCAACACCGTCACATTGGGTATTCGTGGGGTGATCTGGACCGCGTGAGGGTCCGAGGCTAATGCAGCGCCAGCGCTTAAGGAAAGCACGAATGCCGTGACCCGCCAGAAAAAAGGCTTACGCCAAGCCGTATCGAAGTACGGCGTATCTTTACTCAAGGCGCTCTCCTTGGGAACGGACCTTCAGCATAGAAAGGAAAAAGGACCGGGCGGCAAGCCCGGTCCTTGCGGCCTGGGAATCAGCCGATGGTGGTTTCGGCGGTGTTCTTGTCGCCGGTGTTGTCCACCCAGTTGACGACAACCTTGTCGCCCTTGTGGGCACCCTTGACCTTCATGGCCAGGTAGGGGTTCTTGGAGATGCCGCCGCCCCACTGGGCGTCCATCACGGTCTTGCCGCCGACCGTCACCATCACATTGGTGATGTGGTGCGCGGGCACCGTGCTGCCGGTCTTCGGATCCTTGCGCAGGCCGGTTTCCATCACGTGGTTCATCAAGCACTTGATGTCCGCCGTGTCGCCCGCCATGGAAGCGCGAATCTTCATAGGTTCTGCCATTTGTCTCTTCCTTTCAGTTCAATTGAGCCGGTTCGGACCGATCAGCCGCCGCAGCCGCCGATGGTGACCTTGACTTCCTTCGAGGCCTTGTAGACCTTGCCGCCCGCCTTGACGATGGCGGTGACATTGGAGGTCGCGCCCAGCTTGATCCGGGTCGAGACAAAACCGACCGCACCGTTCGACAGTTTGAAGTCGGCCAGCAGGGGGAAGCCGTTCTTCTCGCCGATCAGGACGATGGATTCGGTTCCGGCAATCTTCGACTCGACTTCGACCGGCACCACAGCACCGTTCTCGGCAATATCCGGGGCCTTGACGACGATGTCGCCGCTGGCAGCCGCGCCGCCACCACCGACGCCGGCCAGCGCCGCGTTCAGATCCTTGGCGTCGAATGCCGCCTTGTTCCAGTCAGCCGCGAACACAGCGCCAGGCTTCAGCAGGCCTGCCGCCATGGCGACCGTCACCGCTCCCGCCGCGCCGGCACCTTTCAGTACGTTTCTGCGCGTATTGTTCATGCAGTCTCTCCTTTCGTGAGATGTAGTAAACACCGTCTTGATGGACGGATTCTTGTCACTTAAAACCTGTTATGCACATTAGTCATTCGCGAAATGGGTGACAAGGTACAAACATCACACCAACCACGGTAGATCGTGCCAAGGATCGCTATCCTAAATAAACTTGCAGACACTGGCAAAGACATTAGAAATCCCTAATTTCGCCCGGTCCGCAGGCCTTTCAAACGCCCAGCCCGGCCAGCCATAAGCGGGCACGCAGGCCAAGTCCGGTGGTATAGCCGCGAGTGACGAAGCGTATTCGACCGTCGGCATCGAGAATGAATGCCGCCGGTACGCCGGACACGCCCCAGCGCATCGATATGGCGCCATCGGCATCATCAATCACCGGCCAGTTCAGGCCGTCTTTCGCCAGATAGCCATGAATCTCCGCGGCGCCGCCGGAGCGCATGGCCACCGTAATCGCCGGGGTATCCGCCAGAACGCCGTCGATGGCCGATTGCTGGGCCGTGCACACCGGACACCAGGTGGCCCAGAAATAGACGAGCGCCGGCCGGCCTTGCAGGCTGCGCACATCGACGCCGCGACCATCGGTTTGCATGGCCGCCAGGGCCGGCGCCGGCCCGCGCGCCGCATGGCGTGTCATGAACCACTCCAGGGCCAGCAGGAAGACCAGAAAGAGCAGCAACTCCGCAACCAGGCGGAGCCACCAGCGCGGCGAAAATCTGACTGGGGAAGACATCGCGGCATTGTTCCATGAATCTTCAAGCGTGGCATACAAGCCCGGTCAGGGCGCTATCATCACGCCATGCGCATCGCCCTGATCACCCCTTACCCGTTCGCCGCACGCAACGGCAATGCCCACACCGCGGCGCGCTACGCGCGTTTTCTGCGCGCCGCCGGACATCGGGTCGAGGTGATGCTGGCCTGGGACGGACGGCCGGCGGAGGCCCTGGTCGCCCTGCATGCCCGCCGGGTGCATGCTTCGATCGCCGCTTTCGCGGCGGCGCACCCGACCGGCCCTTGATCCTGGTGCTGACCGGCACCGACCTGTATCGCGACATCCGCGACGATGCCTCGGCGCAGGCATCCCTGCGCCTGGCCAGCCGCATCGTCGTCCTGCAAGCGCGCGGCCTGGATGAGTTGCCCGCGGAGGCATGCGCCAAGGCCGTGACGATCTACCAGTCGGCGCCGGCCATGCACTACCAGCCGAGACCGGTCAGGCATTTCGATGTCTGCGTCGTGGCGCACTTGCGCGACGAAAAGGATCCCTTCCGCGCGGCGCATGCCTGTGCGCTATTGGCATCGGCTCGACGTATCCGGGTACGCCACATCGGCGGTGTCCTGCAAGCCGGCATGGCGGAGCAAGCCCGACACCTCGAAGCCAACCTGCCGAACTGGCGCTGGCTTGGCCCGCTGGCGCATGGCGCGACGCGCCGGATCATCGCCCGCAGCCATCTGCTGGTGATCTCGTCCTGGATGGAAGGCGGCGCCAATGTCATTTGCGAGGCGGTCATGGCCGGCACGCCGGTGCTCGCCTCGGACATCCCCGGCAACCGGGGCATGCTGGGCGAGGATTACGCCGGCTACTTTCCGCCCGGCGACAGCCGGCACCTGGCGGCATTAATGCTGCGCACCGAGAGCGATGCGGCGTTCTACACGCAGTTGCGCGACCAGTGCGCCCAGCGTGCCGGGCTCTTCGAGCCGGCCCGCGAGGCCGCGGCGGTGCGGGCCTTGCTGCCATGAAACTGTACATCGTCGCGGTCGGCGACAAACTGCCCGGCTGGGCCGAGACGGCGGTGGCCGAGTACGTCAAGCGCATGCCGCGCGAGGCGCGCATCGAGGTCGTTCCGGTGCGCCCGGAGAAACGCGCCGGACAATCTGCGGAGCGCATCAAGACCCTGGAAGCGGGGCGCATCCTGGAGAAATGCCCGGCGAGCGCGCGTCTGGTGGCGCTCGACGAGCATGGCAAGCAGGCCAGCACCCGGGAACTGGCGCAGAACCTGGAAAGCTGGCTGCAATCGGGGCGTGACACGGCGCTGATCATCGGCGGTGCCGATGGCCTGGCGCCGGAGATACTGGCACGCGCCGAGGCGACGCTGGCGCTGTCGCGCCTGACCCTGCCGCACGCCTTGGCGCGCGTCCTGCTCGCAGAACAGTTGTACCGCGCCTGGACGCTCCTGGCGAATCACCCTTATCACCGCGAATAGAACGTCCATAATGAAAGCCTGGAATGAGGCTCGGGAGGCCCTGTGAAATCCATCCCCAAATGGTCGTTGCGTCTTCTGGTGCTGCTGGTCGTCGTCGCCGGCGTTGGCTTTCTGGTCTGGACCAAGACACGTCCCGCCGATATCGAGGTGACCCTGGCCACGGTCGATCGCGGCACCGTCGAGGCGACCATCGCCAATACCCGTGCCGGCACGGTGAAGCCCTGCCGGCGCGCCAAGCTGTCGCCCCAGGGCGGCGGCCAGATCGCCCGTCTGCACGTCCGCGAGGGTGACCGGGTGCAGGCCGGACAAATCCTGCTGACCTTGTGGAACGACGACCTGAGCGCCCAGCAAAGTCTGGCCAACGAGCAACTGGCAACGGCCCGCGCACGCCGCGCCGAGGCCTGTGCTGCCGCTGCGGCGGCGCGGCGCGACGCCGAGCGCAGCCGGCAACTGGCGGCCCAGGGCTTCATCAGCAGCGCCCAGGTCGATAACGTCGCATCGCTCGCCGAGGTCAAGGCCGCCGCATGCCGCGCCGCCGAGACCGACATCGGCTCGGCCCAGGCGCGTATCGCCGCCGCCCGCGCCGGGATGGCCCGCAGCGTCCTGAAGGCGCCCTTCGCCGGCATCGTCGCCGAAGTGACCGGCGAGCAGGGCGAGTACGCCACGCCCTCGCCGCCGGGCATTCCGACGCCGCCGGCCGTGGATTTGATCGACGACGCCTGCCTTTACGTCACCGCGCCCATCGACGAGGTCGACGCCCCCGCCGTCAAGCTGGGCCAGCCGGCGCGCATCGCCCTGGATGCTTTCCCGAAGCAGGCGTTTCCCGGGAAAGTCCGGCGCATCGCCCCCTATGTCCTGGATGTCGAAAAACAGGCGCGTACCGTCGATGTCGAGGTCGAGTTCACCGACCCCAGCCAGATCAAGCACCTCCTGGTCGGCTACAGCGCCGATGCCGAGATCATCCTGGAGCGCCGCGAGCGGGTATTGCGCGTTCCGACCCAGGGCATTCTGGAAGGTGGTCGGGTGCTACGCCTTAAAGACGGTCTACTGGAGGACGTGCGCATCGAAACCGGTCTGGCCAACTGGGAATTCACTGAAGTGCGCAAAGGCCTGGCCGCCGCCGACCAGATCGTCAGCGCGCCGGAGAAGGAGGGCGTCAAGGCTGGCGTGCGCGCCCACCCTCCGAAAAAACCATGATCCGGCTGGAGGCCGTCGAGCGCATCTTTCACGTCGGCGACGAGGCGGTGCACGCCCTGCGCGGCGTCGATCTGCATATCGAAGCGGGCAGCTATATCTCCATCATGGGGCCATCCGGCTCTGGCAAGTCCACCCTGCTCAATGTCCTCGGCCTGCTCGACCGGCCCAGTACCGGTCACTACCACCTCGATGGCCGCGATGTCACCGGCTTGTCGGATGAGGAAACCGCCGCGGTGCGCCGCGACAAGGTCGGTTTCGTCTTCCAGTTCTTCCATCTCATCCCACGTCTCACCGCCGCCGCGAACATCGCCCTGCCGATGACCCTCGCCGGCATTGCCCCTGCCCAGCGCCAGGTGCGTGTCGCCGAGTTGCTGCATGATTTCGGCTTGGAGGCGCGCGCCGACCATCGGCCCGCCGAATTATCCGGCGGCCAGTTACAGCGCGTCGCCATCGCCCGTGCCGTGGCCTTGAATCCGAGCGTCGTCCTGGCCGACGAGCCCACCGGCAACCTCGACCGCGCCACCGGTCGGGATGTCCTCGCCCTGCTGGAAGAACTGAATCGGCGCGGTACCACTCTGGTGATCGTCACCCACGACCAGGAGATCGGCGCCCGCGCCCAACGCCGTATCGTCATGGAAGACGGCCGGATCATCTCGGACCAGAGCGGATGAGACCGCGCGACAATCTCGCCTATGCTTGGCAGACGCTGCGCAGCCAACCAATGCGCAGCGCCCTGATGATGCTGGCGATGGCCATCGGCGTGGGTTCCGTGGTGGTGCTGACCGCGCTCGGCGAGGGGGCTCGGCGTTACGTCCTGGACCAGTTTTCGTCGCTGGGCACGCATCTGCTGATCGTCATCCCGGGGCGCGCCGAGACCAGCGGCGGCACGCCCGGCGTGCTCAGCGGCGTGACGCCGCGCGATCTGACCCTGGACGATGCCGCCGCCGTGGCGCGCAGCCGCCAGGTGGCGCGCGTCGCCCCCCTGAATGTCGGCGCCGCCCAGGTGTCGCACGGCGCGCGCGGCCGCGAAGCGGTGATCCTCGGCTCGACGGCGGAGTTCCTGCACATCCGCCACATGCGCCTGGCTGCAGGGCGTTTCCTGCCGCCCGGCGACCCGGCGCACGCGGCCTCGGTCTGCGTCCTGGGCGCCAAGATGCGCAGCGAGCTGTTCGGCGCGGCGCCGGTCCTGGGCGCCTGGCTGCGCATCGGCGACCGGCGCTTCCGGGTGATCGGCGTCCTGGCGCCGCAGGGCCAGCAGATGGGCTTCAATACCGACGAAACCGTGGTTATCCCGGTGGCGGCCGCGCAACAGCTGTTCGATACCCCCTCGCTGTTCCGCATCATGGTCGAGGCGCGCGGCCGGGACAGCGTCGAGCGCGCCAAGATCGACATCGGCGAGATCCTCAAGGCGCGCCACGAAGGTGAAGAAGATGTCACGGTGGTCACCCAGGACGCCATTCTCAGCACCTTCGACCGCATCCTCGGCGCACTCACCCTGGCGGTGGCCGGCATCGCCGCGATCAGCCTGTCGGTGGCCGGCATCCTCATCATGAACGTCATGCTCATCAGCGTCGCCCAGCGGCGCAGCGAGATCGGCCTGCTCAAGGCGATCGGCGCCACCCCGGCCACCATACGCCGACTGTTTTTCACCGAGGCGGCGCTGCTCTCGCTGATCGGCTCGCTGCTGGGCTGGCTGCTCGGCTGGCTGGCCAGCCTGGGCATCACCTGGCTGTATCCGACATTGCATGCCACGCCACCGCTCTGGGCGGTACTCGCCGCCCTGGGCATGGCCTTAGGCATGGGCATCGTCTTTTCGCTGCTGCCGGCGCGCCGCGCCGCCCGGCTGGATGCCGCCCTGGCCCTGGCGAGACGCTGATGCGCGCCCGCGACTTCCTGCCCCTGGCTCTGGGCGCGCTCATCGACAAGCCCATGCGCAGCTTTCTCGCCGCCCTGGGCATCGCCGTCGGCGTCGCGGCGGTGATCCTGCTGACGGCAATCGGCGAGGGTCTGCACCGTTTCGTGCTCGCCGAGTTCACCCAGTTCGGCACCAACATCATCGCCATCCAGCCGGGCAAGACCCAAACTCACGGTGCCTCGGTGGGCATGTTCGGTTCGGTACGGCCGCTGTCGCTGGAAGATGCCGAGGCGCTCAAGCGCGTGCCGCAGGTGACCGCCTGCGTGCCGGTGGTGCAAGGTAACGCCGAGGTGGAATGGTCTGCCGGACAGGGCGACAGTCGCAGCCGGCGCGTCACCCTGTACGCCGTCGGCCCGGATTTCCCGCGCGCTTTCCGCATGGCTGTGGCCCTGGGCAGTTTCCTGCCGCCCGACGATCTCAATGCGCCGCGCGCCTTTGCCGTGCTCGGCGCCAAGGTCCGCCAGGAACTGTTCGGCGAACTCAGTCCGCTGGGCCAGCGCATCCGCGTCGGCGGCCAGCGCTACCGGGTGGTCGGGGTGATGGCCGCGAAAGGACAGGTGCTCGGCTTCGACCTCGACGACACCGTGTACATCCCGGCGGCGCGCGGCCTGGAACTGTTCAACCGCGCCGGCCTGATGGAGATCGATGTCGTCCACGATCCCGAGGCGCGTCCGGAGAGTGTCGTCGCCGGCATCCGCCGGGTGCTCTCGGCGCGCCACGGCAGCGAGGATTTCACCATCACGCCGCAGCAGCAACAACTGGAAGTCATGAGTTCGGTGCTCGACGTGCTCACCTTCGCGGTCGGCGCCCTGGGCGGCATCTCGCTGCTGGTGGGCGGCGTCGGCATCCTCGCCCTGATGACCATCACCGTCACCGAGCGCACCGCCGAGATCGGCCTGCTCAACGCCCTGGGCGCCGGCCACGGCCAGATCATGGCCCTGTTCCTGGGAGAATCCGCCGGTCTCGCCGCCCTGGGTGGCGCGGTCGGCCTGAGTATCGGCCTGGCCCTGGCGCAGTTGCTACACCTGCTGTTGCCCGATCTGCCGGTGTATCTCTCCTGGACCTACATCCTCGCCGCCGAGGGCGTCGCCTTCACCATCGGCATCCTCGCCGGCCTGGCCCCGGCGCGACGCGCCGCACGCATGGACCCGGTGGAGGCACTGCGGTCCGAGTGAACGGACGAACGGGCCATCCATTCGGGGAGCGGATCGCTTATTCTTCGCCATCATGAACAAGATGCTTTACCTCGCCTCGCAAAGCCCGCGACGCATGGAGTTGCTGCGCCAGATCGGCATCACGCCGATCCTGCTGCCCTTGCGCAACACATTGCCGCGCGGCGATGTCGACGAGACAGCGTTGCCCGGCGAAGCCCCCCAGGAATACGTGCGGCGCCTGGCGCTGATGAAAGCCCGGGCGGGATTGAAAGCCATGTCGGGGCGTGGACTGGTTTCACGGCCGATCCTCGCGGCGGATACCACGGTGACGCTGGACGGTGTATTGTTGGGCAAGCCGAGGGGTGCGGCGGATGCGGCGGCGATGCTACGTGCCTATTCCGGACGCGTGCATGAGGTGCTGACGGCGGTGTGCGTTGCCTTCGGCGACCATCTGGGTGTGCGCGTCTCGACCAGTCAGGTGCGTTTCAGGACGCTCGGCGAAGCGGAGATCCAGGCCTATATCGCCACCGGCGAGGTTTGGGACAAAGCGGGCGCCTATGGCATTCAGGGACATGCGGCGGTTTTCATCGAGCAGCTTGCCGGCAGTTACACTGGGGTGATGGGTCTGCCCTTGTTCGAGACGGCGGAGTTGTTGCGCGAGGTGGGCGTGAATTTGTTATAGGACAAATGTCGGACTGACATGGGAAGCCCGACAGGAGTTGCCATTCGCCAGGATGGGCGGAATGTCCGCCTGCCGAATGACAATTTTGGATCGGGCATCATGAGCGAGGAAATCCTCATCAACGTGACGCCCCAGGAGACACGTGTCGCCGTGATCTACCTGGGGGTGGTGCAGGAACTGCATATCGAGCGGGCGAACCAGCTGGGACTGGTGGGCAACGTCTATCTCGGCAAGGTCAGCCGGGTCTTGCCCGGAATGCAATCGGCCTTCATCGACATCGGCCTGGAGCGGGCCGCCTTCCTGCACGTCGGCGACATCTGGGAGACACGCGGCGAAGAAGCGCCCCGGCCCATCGAAAAGATACTCAACGACGGCCAGAATATCCTGGTGCAGGTCATCAAGGATCCCATCGGCACCAAGGGCGCGCGCCTGTCGACGCAGGTCAGCATGGCCGGCCGGTTCCTGGTGTCCCTGCCGCAGGAGAGCCGCATCGGCATCTCCCAGAAGATCGAGGACGAGGCGGAGCGCGAGTTGTTGCGCGACCGGGTGCAGCGCCTGCTTCCCGAAGACGCCAAGGGCGGTTTCATCATCCGTACCATGGCGAGTCTGGCCGACGATGCCGAACTGGCCGACGACATCGAATATCTGCATACCCTCTGGGAGGCGATCCGCAATCGCGCCCGACTCTCCGAAGGCCCCGCACTAATCTATCAGGAACTCGATCTGGCGCATCGGGTATTGCGTGATTTCACCGGCGTCGAGACCAGCCGCATCCTGGTCGATTCGCGCGAAACCTATCAACGCATGATGGGTTTCGCCGAGGATTTCACCCATGCCGCGGTCGGCAAGCTATCGCACTATGTCGCCGAACGGCCGCTGTTCGACCTCTATGGCGTCGAGGAAGAGATCGAGCGGGCACTGGGCCGGCGGGTCGACCTGAAATCCGGCGGCTACCTGGTCGTCGACCAGACCGAAGCGCTGACCACCATCGACGTCAATACCGGCGGTTTCATCAGCGGCCGCACCTTTGACGAAACCGTGTTCAAGACCAACCTCGAAGCCGCCCAGGCCATCGCCCGGCAACTGCGTCTGCGTAACCTGGGCGGCATCATCATCCTCGACTTCATCGACATGGAAAACGCCGAGCACAAGGAAGCCGTGCTCATGGAGTTGACCAAGGCGGTGGCCCGCGACCGCACGCGCATGACCATCAACGGCTTTACTTCGCTGGGCCTGGTGGAGATGACCCGCAAGCGCACCCGTGAAAGCCTGGCACGGGTGCTCTGCGAAGCCTGCCCGACCTGCCAGGGGCGCGGCCAGATCAAGACCGCGCAGACCGTCGGTTACGAGATCCTCCGCTCATTGATGCGCGAGGCGCGCCAGTTCAACGCTCGCGAGTTCCGTATCCTCGCCTCGCAGCAGGTCATCGACCTGTTCCTCGAAGAGGAATCGCAGAGTCTGGCGCAGCTCTGCGACTTCATCGGCAAGCCGGTATCGATGCAGGTCGAGGCGCTGTTCGGTCAGGAACAGTACGACATCATTCTTCTTTGAACTGATCGAACAGGGCGTCCATATCCGAATCGAGGTGATAGGGCGTCCAGTCGGGCGACCCCGGTTGCGGCTTGGCCGGTTTGGGTACGGCGGCGCTCGGCCTGGGCTTGGGTTTCGCCGGCGCGGCCGGCTGGACTGCCGCCGAGTCAGGCAGTGTCATGACCACCGGCGCCGACCGACGTTTGGGGCTGGCCGGCACGACGTTGATCGGTTGCGCCGAGGGCGGTGGCGGCGCCGCCACGGGCTGCATCGAGGTCAGCATGCTGTAGAGCAGCTCGCGCGAAGTCTGGCTGGCCATGCGGAACTCATGGCCGCAGCGTTGGCAGGCGAATTGTTTGTAAGGCAGCAGTTCCACCAGAGCCAGGAGCAAATGCAGGCTGAGCGTTTCCACCAGATGCGCCGGCTCGTCGAGATTCAATTCCATGGTGCGCATACCCTGCGACAGCGGAATTTTCCCCTCGGCGCGACTGCGCCCGCCGCACACCGGGCAGCGGCGGGAAAGCAGGACATGTTGTGGACGCATGGTTGGCCTGTCGGGGCGAATCAATCGGTATTAGGGGAGGGCGGCACTGCGGGGATTATTCGTCTGATCGCTTCGGGCGGCAAGGCAATCCACAGGGTTTTACGCCGTGATTTGTCGCCACGCAGCAGTCGCACCTGACGCCGGGGCACGCCCAGCGTATCGGCCAGGAACTCCGTCAGGGCGGCATTCGCGGCGCCCTCGACGGCACGGGCATGGATGCGCACCTTGAGGGCATCGCCGTGCTCGCCGGCCAGCGCGCTGTGGCTGGCGCCAGGCTGGACATGGATGATCAACTCGCTACCCCCTTCGCTGCCGGCGCTCAACCAGACGGGCATCACCAGACCAGGCCCCGGGCGTAGCGTTCCAGGCCGGCGACCGGGGCGATCAGCACCAGTTGCATCAGGATGAACACCGCCAGGGGGCTCAGGTCGACGCCACCGATACTGGGAATGATGCGCTGGAACGGCCCGAGCAGTGGCTGGGTGAGTGCATAGAACACCGAGGCGTAGGGCGAAAACGGGTTGATCCAGCTCATCACCGCCTGGATCAGCACCAGGCCCATGCAGATATAGATCGCCAAACGTAGCGCCGAGGCCAGGGCCATCAGGCTGATGCCGGGCAGAACCTGGAAGCCGGCGGCGGCGAAGGGATACCCCATGAGCCAATGCGTGGCCATGACCATCAGCCATTCGGCCAGAAAGAACAGCAGCAAGCTGGCCAGATCCAGCCCGAACCAACCCGGAATGACACGACGCACCGGGCGCACGGCAAAGTCGGTGACCTTGACGATGAACTGCGCGAACGGGTTGCGGAACGAGACGCGCGCCCACTGCATGTAGAAGCGCAGCCAGAAGGCCGAGGCAAACAACTCGAAAAAGACCTGCAAAAGAAATTGGCCGGCATCCTGCAACATCAGTCCGCTCCCAGGATATCGCCCAGTTCCCTGGCGCGCGCATCGGCGGCCCGGGCGGCGGCGGCAATCGCCGCGCGTACCTGATGTGCCTCCAGTTCGGCCACGCCGCGCTCGGTGGTTCCCCCTTTGGAAGTCACCCGGGCACGCAACTCGGCGGGCTCGCTGCCATCCTGAAGCGCCAGGGCGGCAGCGCCGTAGAAAGTCTGCACGGCCAGCGCACGGGCCGTCTCGGCATCCAGTCCAAGATCACGACCCGCCGCTTCCAAGGCCTCAATGAACAGGAACACATACGCCGGACCACTCCCCGAGATGGCGGTGACCGCGTCGATCTGCCCTTCCGCGGCGACCCAGACCGTCTGACCGACGGCACTCAGGATGGCCTCGGCCTGCCGACGCTGCGCCGCGCTGACGCCCGGAAGGGCGTACAGTCCAGTGATGCCGGCGCCAACCAGGGCCGGGGTGTTGGGCATGGCGCGCACCACGGCGGCATGGCCGTTCAGCCAGCGGCTGATGTCGCCGGCACGGATGCCGGCGGCGATCGACAGGACGCATACCGGGCCGTCCAGTGTCGGCAAGCCGGTGAGTACCTGGCGCAGCACCTGGGGTTTGACCGCCAGGACCAGGACGTCGACACGCAGCGCGGCGGCGGCGCTTTCTTCGACCTGCACGCCGAGTTCGTGCGAGAGACTCGCCCGTTGTGTTTCGACGGGTTCCGCCACGACGATATCGCCCGCGGCGTAGCCGCGTTTCAGCATGCCGCCGATGAGGGCGACGGCCATGTTGCCGCCGCCGATGAAGCCGATTTTCATGGGTTTCGTAGTCATATCTCTGTAGGTGCCCGCTTTCCGAATATTGCCGTGCCGATGCGCACCAGCGTCGCGCCCTCAAGGATAGCCGCTTCCAGGTCATCCGACGTACCCATCGACAGGGTATCGACCTCCAGGCCGGCCGCGCGCGCCGCCTCGTAAATCTGCCTGAGCGCGGCGAATTGGCCACGCTCATCCATGGGGTCGTCGGCCGGCCTCGGGATTGTCATGAACCCCCGGCAGCGCAGGCGGGGCAATTGCATCACGGCCCGCGCCAAGGGCAGCGCCTCGTCGGGAGCAACGCCACGCTTGCTGGCCTCGCCGCCGACGTTGACCTGGATCAGGACATTCAGAGACGGCAAACTCTCCGGCCGCGCCGCGGAGAGGCGCTCGGCGAGCTTCAGTCGGTCGATGCTGTGCACCCATTGGAAAAGCTCGGCGATTGGCCGGGTCTTGTTGCTCTGGATCGGGCCGATGAAATGCCAGTCGAGAGGCAAGCCTTCAAGCTCGCCGAGCTTGGCCACGGCTTCCTGAAGATAACTCTCCCCGAAGGCCCGCTGCCCGGCCTGCCATGCCTCACGCACCGCCGCCGCCGGGAAGGTTTTGCTGACCGCCAGCAGGCCGACCTCCCCGGGCCGGCGGCCGGCCATCCGACACGCCGCTTCGATCCGTGTATGGCAGGCTTGCAAGCCCGCCGCGATTGCGCCCATAATGCCTCGGCAGTCCTCTGGGATGGAATGTAACTCAAGGAATTATAATGGAAATCTCCGATCTGCTCGCCTTTGCCGTGAAGAGCAAGGCCTCCGATTTGCATCTTTCCGCGGGGTTGCCGCCGATGATCCGGGTGAACGGTGATATTCGGCGCATCAATGTCCCGGTCCTGGATAGCCATCAGGTTAAATCCATGATCTACGACATCATGAACGACCACCAGCGCAAGAGCTACGAAGAACACCTGGAGGTCGATTTTTCGTTCGAACTCCAGAATATCGCCCGCTTCCGCGTCAACGCCTACAACCAGGACCGTGGCTCCAGCGCGGCCTTCCGGACGATCCCGTCGCGCGTCATCACGCTCGAAGAACTCGAAGCACCGCGTATCTTCAAACAGATCGCCGACCAGCCGCGCGGCCTGGTGATCGTCACCGGTCCGACCGGCTCGGGCAAGTCGACCACCCTGGCGGCGATGATCGACTACATCAACGACAACCAGCACGCGCACATCCTCACCATCGAAGACCCGATCGAATTCCTGCATTCCAGCAAGAAGTGCCTGATCAACCAGCGCGAGGTCGGCCCGCATACCCATAGTTTTGAAAACGCCTTGCGTTCGGCCTTGCGCGAAGACCCGGACGTCATCCTGGTGGGTGAAATGCGCGACCTGGAGACCATCCGCCTGGCCATGACCGGCGCCGAAACCGGCCACCTGGTGTTCGCCACCCTGCATACCAGTTCGGCGGCCAAGACCATCGACCGGATCATCGACGTCTTCCCCGCGGCGGAAAAGGAAATGGTGCGTTCCATGCTCTCCGAATCGCTGCGCGCGGTGATCTCCCAGACGCTGCTGAAACGCAAGGACGGCACCGGGCGCATCGCCGCGCACGAGATCATGATCGGCACCCCGGCCATTCGTAATCTGATCCGCGAAAACAAGATTGCGCAGATGTATTCGGCCATCCAGACCGGCCAGGGCATCGGCATGCAGACGCTGGACCAGTGCCTCTCCGAACTGGTGAAACGCAATCTGGTCGCATCCCGCGACGCCCGCGTGGTCGCGGTCAACCGGGATCTATTCGCCGCCTGACCCGCCCTATCGAGGAGCGCGCATGACTATCCCCAACATGATCCAGGAGTGGTTGCGCCTGATGGTGCAAAAAGGCGCTTCGGACCTGTTCCTGACGGCGGGCTTCCCACCCGCGTTGAAACTCGACGGGCGCATCACGCCGATCAATGACAAGGCGCTGCTGCCGACGGAAACCCAGGCCCTCGCCAAGACCGTCATGACCGAGAAGCAGTGGGCCAATTTCGGCATCTCCAAGGAAGCCAATTTCGCCATCCAGGAATCGGAGGCCGGTCGTTTCCGGGTGAGCGTCTTCTTCCAGCAAGGCCGTGTCGGCATCGTTTTCCGGCACATCAACACACGCATCCCGTCGATCGACGAACTGAACCTGCCCGGCATCATCAAGGACATCTCGATGATGCCACGCGGCCTGGTCCTGATGGTCGGCGGTACGGGCACCGGCAAGTCTACGACCCTGGCGGCGATGGTCGGCCACCGCAGCAAGCAGCGCGCCGATCACATCCTCACCGTCGAGGATCCCATCGAATTCGTCCATGAGCATGGCATGAGCATCATCACCCAACGCGAGGTCGGTGCCGATACCGAGAGTTGGGAGATCGCCCTGAAGAACTCCTTGCGCCAGGCGCCGGATGTCATCCTGATCGGCGAGGTGCGCGAGCGCAGTGTCATGGAATTCGCCATGGGCTACGCCGAAACCGGCCACTTGTGCCTGACGACGCTGCATGCCAACAATGCCGAAATGGCCCTGGAGCGGATCATCAGCTTCTTCCCCGTGGAACGCCGCGAGCAATTGCTCCTGGATCTGGCCATGAACCTCAAGGCGATCGTCTCGCAACGTCTGATCCCGCGCGCCGACGGCAAGGGCCGCGTGGTCGCCGTCGAGGTCATGGTGGCGACGCCATTCATCTCCGAACTGATCCTGAAAGGCCGCATCACCGACGTCAAGGGCATGATGGCACGCTCGGTGGAGGCCGGTATGCAGACCTTCGACCAGGCCTTGCTCGACCTCTTTACTCAGGGCGTGATTTCCGGCGAGGAGGCACTGCGCAATGCCGACTCCTTCAACGACCTGCGCCTGAAGATCAAGCTTAAAACCACCGACTATGCCGCCGGTAGTGACGAAGGCGGCTTCGGGCTGTCCTGACGTCGGCGCTTCAGGGTTTGCCGTCCAGAAAAACACGCACGGCGTTGAACAACGCTTCGTCCTTGCCTTCGAAAAAGTGATCGGCGCCGGCGATCCGGCTTTGCGCCGAACCCGGCCTGATCAAAGCTCTTGCGCGCGTCGGCGCGTTCTTGATGACGTGCGCCAGGTCGTTCTCGCCATAGACATCGAAGATCGTCTGCTGTAGGCGGGCAAAGTCCTCGGCACCAGGCGCGCTGATCGCCACCCAGACAGCCCCCGGCGGCCACCCAAACTGCCCCACTTATGGCCACCCAAACTGCTCCACCCTGGCCATGGGGATCTGACGAGTTGGTGCCAGTGAATTTGGTGCCATAAGCCTGACTGGCAGGACGTTACCTTCCACCCCCTCATGGCCCGAGGGGATCAACGGAGTGAACGTCTTGAAACCACACCTGCAAACCACGATCTGGACGCTGCTCAAGGGCGGCGCCAGCCAGCGCGAGATCGAACGGGTGACGGGGATTTCCCGCCACACCATCCGCGCCTACCAGCAACGCTTTGACGCTGATCCGGCAAACGGCCCCGGGGTGGCCACCGACCCGGCCGGTCAAACTGCTCCACCCCGGCCACCGGGGTCACCTCAGGCGGCCACCTCCAAGTGCGAACCCCACCGTATCTTCATCGAGGCCCAGGTCCCACTGGGCCGTAACGCCACCGCGATCTACCAGGACCTGGTCGACCGGCACGGCTTCGAAGGCGCCTACAACTCGGTCAAGCGCTTCATCGCCCATCTCTGCCACAAGGAACCCGAGCAGTTCGACCGGCTGAGTTTCCTGCCCGGCGAGGAGATGCAGGTCGATTACGGCGAAGGCGCGCCCACCCGGGTGCTCGGCACCGACCGCTACCGCAAGCCCCGCCTGTTCGTCGCCACCTTGCGCTACTCGCGGCGCAGCTTCCGCCGCGTGGTTTGGACGTCCGGCCAGCAGGTCTGGGCCGAACTGCATGAGCAGGCCTGGCGCTACTTCGGCGGTTCCTGCCGCTACGTGGTCCTCGACAACCTGAAGGAGGGGTGCTCAAGCCCGACCTGTACGAGCCCGAGCTCAACCCGGTCTTCGCCGCCACGCTCAAGCACTACGAGGTGGTGGCCGATCCGGCCCGGGTACGCGACCCGAACCGCAAGGGCACGGTCGAGAATGCCATCCAGCATACCCAGTCCACCGCGCTCAAGGGACGGCGCTTCGAATCGATCGAGGAGCAGAACACCTTCCTGGAGCACTGGGAGTGCAAATGGGCCGCCTCGCGCATCCACGGCAGCGAACGCCGCCAGGTGCAGGCCATGTTCGAGGAGGAGCGGGGTCACTTTGCAGCCGCTGCCCGCCACCGGCATGCAGTACTTCACCGAGATGCCGCGCACCGTGTGCGATGACAGCTGCGTGCGCGTCGACCATAGCAGCTACGCCGCCCGGCCCGCCGCCATCGGCTCGAAGGTGCTGGTGCGCCTGTTCGAGCGCCGCATCGAGATCCGGGACTTGCGCAGCCACGCCTTGCTGCGCACCCACGCCCGCGCCGATCGCCCCGGTTCCGTCGTGCTGCCGGCCGCCGAACGGGTATTCAACCCCTCCCGGGAAACCCGCTACATCCTCGATCAGGCCAAGGTGATCGGCCCCCACGCCGCGCAGTTATGCGAGCGGCTCTTCGCCCTCGAGGGCCGGGTCGGACAGCGCAAGCTCTGGGGCATCGTCAACCTCGCCAAGCGCTACCCGAACCACCTGCTCGATGCCGCCTGTGCCGCCGCCATCGAGCAGGGCGTGTACAGCTACCGGCACGTCAAGGCACTGACCGAGCGGCGGGTGGCCGAGGCCTTGGCCACCCTCTACGCCGACTCTCCGGCATCTTCGCCATCGGCATTGACCCAGGCGCCCACCCTCATCCGCGACACCGACGAGTACGGCGATCTCTTCACTCAGATCGCCTCCGCCGCCGCCACCACCCCATCCCTCGAAGGCAGCCAACCATGAACCTGATCGAAATCGAACGCACCCTGCGCCAGCTGCGCCTGTCCGGCATGGCCGACACCCTGTCCACCCGCGTGATGGAGGCCCAGGTCGGCCAGCCGCCCTTCCTGGAGACCCTCGCCAACCTGCTTCAGGACGAACTCGATCGGCGGCGCTCGCGCCTGACCGAACGCCGCTACAAGCGCTCCGGCCTCGACGAGCGCCCCACGCTGGCGGACTTCGACTGGCGCTTCAACCCCAAGCTGCCACGCGCCGCCTGCTTCGAGCTGCATACCCTGAAGTTCGTCGGCGAGGGCGCCAACGCCCTGATCATCGGCAAGCCCGGCACCGGCAAGAGCCATGTCGCCAAGGCGGTGGCCTACCAGGCCACCCCTGCAAGGCTATGACGTCCGGCATGTCGAGGCCGACACGGAGTTCGCCCGTTATGGCCTGGCCAGCGCCCCGGAACAGGCCGGCTTGCTCAAGGGGTGGATCGAGCCGGATCTCCTGATCCTCGACGATCTGTTCCTGGCCCGACGCATCGCTGACGTGAGCGCCGAGCTCCTGCAGGCCATCGTCCACCAGCGCTACAAACTGCGCCGGGCCATCGTCATCACCTCCAACCGGGTGGTGCAGGATTGGGGGCAAGTACCTCGGTGACGCCACCATGGCCACCACCATCCTCGACCGCCTCATGCACCGCTGCTCAATGCTTGAATTCGAAGGCCGAAGCTACCGCCTCAAGGAGGCCGCCGCACGTATCGCCGTCACCCCTGAGCAGGCATAATCCGACCGTCCTGCCTGGAGCAGTTTGACCGGCCATAAGTGGGGCAGTTTGGGGTGGCCAGCGGGGGACAGCCACACTCGGGTCGGGGGAACCCGACAGATAGCGGTACGTCATCCGGCACCCCAGGCTATGCGAAACCAGGGCGATGCGCCCGTAGCCTTTGCCCTTGAGCCACGCCACCGACTGCTGCAAACGTTGTGCGGCGAGGTCGAAGGACGGCACATAGTCGTCGCCCTTGGCGCCCGCTTTCAAGACCGGCATCTGTACCGATAGCGTCGTGTGTCCGGCATCGGCCAGGCGCTGGCGCAGCGCGCCGATCAGGCCCCAGTCCGGATGTACGCCGATGCCATGCACCAGGATCACCGCGGTCCTGGCCTTGTCCGCCTGGGTGTACAGACTTAGAAATTTGTGGCCGTCAGCTTGCTCGAGATACACCGGGTCACCCGTCAAGACCGAGGGCAATATCTCATCGGCCCATTTTTTCTCTCGGTCGTAATCGGCGGCCGCCAGGGCATTCAGGCAAATAAAAAGGCTCAATATCGATATCAGTGCACGCATGCCAGTCTCCTCGGATTAACCGGCCCCATCTTCCACGCCGACTATCCAAGCAGGCTATAGGCCATTCGTACGGCCAGCAGGTACAGCAGGCCGGCAAAGACCTTTTTCAGGCGGGCCACCGGCAAGCGATGTGTCAGGCCGGCGCCCCACGGGGCAGTCACCACACTGCCCAGGGCAATCGCCGCCAGAGCCGGTAAATAGACGAAACCCAGGCTGTATTCCGGCAGGCCGTGCGCCGACTGCCCCGACAGCGCAAAGCCAATCGCCCCGGACAGCGCGATTGGCAAACCGATGGCCGCCGAGGTACCGATGGCCTCCTGAAAGCGGACATTGCACCAGGTCAGGAAAGGCACGCTCAAGGTGCCGCCGCCGATCCCTACCCAACTCGATATCAGGCCGATGACGCCGCCAGCCGCGGTCATACCGAACCAACCGGGCAGATCCCGCTGCGGCTTCGGTTTGAAGCCGATCAGCATCTGGGTCGCGGCGTACAGCATGAACAACGTAAAAAACCACTTCAGGCCCACGTCCGGCAGCCTGGCGGCGACGAACGATCCCACCAGGGTACCGAGGATGATGCCCGGGGTGATGCGCCTGACCACTTGCCAACGGACCGCGCCATGGCCATGGTGGGCACGCAGGCTGGAGATCGACGTCAGAACGATCACCGCCAGGGACGTCCCCAGGGCCAGGTGGATGTTGTATTCGGGAGGAAAGCCTTGCGCCAGATAGGCCCAGGTGAGGAAAGGCACCATCACCAGACCGCCGCCGACGCCGAGCAGGCCGGCGATCACCCCGGAAACCAGCCCGAGAAGCAGATAGCCGGCCAGAAACAGCGGACTCACTTGCCGCCTTCAAGCCGTTTGACGATGAATTTCCATTCGTCCGGATCCACCGGCGTAATGGACAACCGGTTACCCCGTTGCAAGACGCGCATATTCGCCAGTTCCGGCGTCTCGCGGATCTCGCTCAGCGGCATCAGGCGCGTCTTCCTGACGACGTGGACATCGACGTTGAACCAGCGCGGGTTGTCCGGCGTCGATTTCGGGTCGAAGTATTTATCCTTTGGATCGAACTGGGTCGCATCCGGATAGGCCGGTGTTCCCACCCTGGCCAGTCCGGCGATCCCCGGCTCGGCGCAAGTCGAGTGATAGAACAGCACCCCGTCGCCCACCCGCATCTGATCGCGCATGAAGTTGCGTGCCTGATAGTTGCGCACCCCGAACCAGGGCACGGAGCCATCGCGCACCAGATCGTCGATACCGAATTCCGAAGGTTCGCTTTTCATCAACCAGTAACGCATGTATGTTCCTCTAAGTTCCTGTTTGTTCCTGCAATTCATTGATACATAGACATTTATTCACTATTCACGCTCCCTGTTATTCCCGTAGAATCCCACCCAAGCCTTATCGAATTCCCACCCATAATCCCACCCAAGGAACCGACATGGGAAAACTTGCCGCTGTGACCTGCGAAACAGCAAAACCCGACCTGAAGCGCGACCGGCTGCTAGGGGATGGTGACGGGCTGTTCTTGAGGGTGCGACCGCACGGAACGAAAACATGGGTGATCGAATATGTGTTTCAGGGGCAGCGCACAAAATACACCATCGGCGGGTATTCACGCGACGGCGCACCAGGCGAGAGCATTCCCGACTGGCTGCGGCACGGCCAGCAATCCTTAACCCAAGCCCGTTCAATTGCAGGAAGCTGGAAGGCGGCACGACGGGGCGGGCACGATCCGGCGGCAGAATGGGAAATCTTGTTATCCCATGAGCGCGGCATTGAAACCGCAAAACTGGCGGCAATTGAAGCCGTGCGGAAGCAACCGACGGTGAATGATGCCGTCGATTCATTCATGCAAAAGATCATGGCCGGGAAGAAGAGTGCCTAGCCATCCGCTACCGACTTGACCGGCTGGCAACCATCATTGGCGACAAGAAAATCCGCGACGTGACCCGGCAGGATGTGATTGCGGCACTGGACACCATCGCGGTAGGCCAGCGAGAAGGGCAGACAGCCAAGAAATTGACTGGCGAAGTGTTGACCCAAGCAAAGCGCCTATGGCGATTCGCGGAAGAGCGGGAATGGCTGGCTGGTTCGCCAATCGAGAAATTGACGCGGGCCACATTTGACGCCAAGCCGACAAAGCGCGATGTGACCTTGCGGCTTGATGAATTGGCCGTGATCTGGCGGACGCTGGATAACAGCGAGGTTTGCAAGTCCGAGCCTGTAACCATCGCCGCAATGAAGCTGCTGATACTGACCGGGCAGCGGGAAAGTGAAGTGTGCGGCGCAGAATGGACAGAGTTTGATTTAGACGCGGGCCTATGGCGGCTTCCGGCAGAGCGGACGAAATCGAAGCGGGCGCACCTTGTCCACCTGGCCCCGCAAGCGGTGGCAATCCTGCAAGCCCTGAAACTACTTACCGGGAAAAAGCGCCATGCTTTTGCATCGCCATTGCGGGACAAGCAAGCAATCTATGGACGGGCGGTGAACAATTCCCTGTTGACGATGTTCAAGGGGGGCAAGCTGCCGAACGTAACGCAATGCCATGTGCATGACTTTCGGCGGACGCTGATTAGCCGCTTGCCCGATCTGGGCTTTGAGCCTTTCTTGGGCCACAAGATTGCAAACCATGTCCTATCCGGCGTGTTCGCCCACTACAACCACAACACCTATGAAGAACAACGCAAATCGGCGCTGGTGGCATGGGCTGCGCGAATCGAAACGCTGGCGACTGGCGCTAACGTGACCCAATTACACCGAGCGGCATAATCGAGTTTGCTACGCCTAGCCCGACGGGGCGAAATCCGGGACACCCTTGCCCGGCTGGCGTGGCACCCAATCAAGGGCGGCGCGAAAGGGCGCGACAATGGATTTTCCGGCACATGTCCCGGCTGCAGTCCGGGCGCACATAACGACACTGATCGAGGGCGATTCTTGGGAGCCTATGGGGTGGGCGGAATCCCTGGCCAGTGCCGAGCGGCAGCTAGCCGAAATCGAGGGGCAGATTGAAAGCTGCATCCGATGGGGAAAGGATGATTACTTGCCCGGCCTTAGAAAAGATAGGGCTGGAGCAGTAGCGCATCGTGATGGACTGGCGGCCGAAGTGGATTGCTTGCGACGGCTGGCGCACGATGCACGGATGGCCGATGCCTTCGCTTTGCTGACCCGCGAATTTACCGACGATAGACAATGGCGCAATTTCACCTATGCGGCATGGGCGGCGCGGGTGGATTTTGCGAAATACCGCGACAGGTTGAAGCGAGCGGCAGAACTGAAAGGGGAAATAGCCGACGCGGCGGAAACACTGGCGAAGCTGATCCGCCAATTTTCCGAAACTGGCATCAGTGGGCCGGGCGAGTTTTATTCGATTCCCGAGCTACTACGGCAAACCGACAATCACGAAATGCAGGGGCATAACCTGCATATGTGGCGATCCATGCGCCAGCATGTTCTAGGTGACCTTCCGAAGCGGGACGCACCAGAAACGAAGCCAGCGGGCGGCGAACCGATGCCCCCCGTTGAAATTGTCATTGTGCCGATGGGAGAGAAAGCAGAGATTGACCCGGAGGAAGAGGCGCGGAATATGTTGCGCTACGCATGGGGAACCGCCCCCGACTTTTCCGCATTACTTGGCACGATGGCGAATGCGGCGCGAAGTTTCAAGCCGAGCGAATCAGGGATGATCGGGGCGGCTATTGAGTCCCGGCAACGAAGCGCGAAAACGGAATACCTGCGGGCCTTCGGCAACCTATTGACGGATGTTCATGGCTTCGCACTGACGACCCCAATCATGCAGGCAATGGCAATCGTGGCGAACGTGGTTATCAATCTGCCTGACGTTGATGTGACCTATGACGACGTGCGGAAAGCCCTTGCCAAGCTAGGCGGCGCGCGGATGGAAAACTCAGGCGAAAAATAGCGGGCGACTTTTCCAGAACGGCGGAAAACTCAAAGCCTGAAAATCTGCTGAGTATCTTCGAAAAAAAATAACGAAAAAAACATGCTCCCACCGTGCATTCCCCGGTGGGCGGGGAAGCGCCTAAATAGGAGCTTTCAGCATGGCAGAGCAAATCCAAACCGCACTATCCATCCTGCGCCGTCGGCAGGTAGAGCAACGAGTCGGGCTGACCCGTTCCCCAATCTATGCCCGCATCAAGGCGGGAACCTTCCCCAAGCCTATAAGCCTTGGCGGTGGGAAAGCTGTCGGCTGGCTTGAGGGAGAAATCGAGGCCTGGCTGGCCGCCCAAGTTGAAAAAAGCCGCAAGGCTTGAGAGGGCGGCGAACATGACACCAAAAACAAAGGGCCGCGCTGGCTGGCACCAGGCGACCCCAAAGACTTCCGATAGCCACGATTTTACCCAAAAACCCGAAATCGACCTGCAAAGCTGGGCATCGTTGGGTAAGCCTAGCCGCACCGAACGCAAGCCAAAGCGGACATGGCAAAGGGGGCGGAAATGAAAGCCCCTCATGTGACAGGCCAGTGCGCCGAAGTGCTAACCCTGATTCGCCAGCATCAACCCTTGCTGTCGTTTGTGCTGACGGCTGACCATGCCATCCCGGAAGCGGCGGCGCGTGTTCACGATCTGCGCGCGCTGGGCTTCAACATCATCACGCGGATTAAGCCGAAGGTGAGTTTTCGCGGACGCACCAGGCGCAACGCGGCGCTTTATTCCCTGGGTTCGCCTGAGTGGCCTTATCCGGGCTTCCTGACTGGCGCGGAAGGGGGCAGCTATGATGAATGACCTTGACCGCATCCGCGAAGCCCTGCAATTCATCCCTGCCATTGACCGCGACACCTGGGTGAAGCTGGGCATGGCGATCAAGTCCGAAACCGGGGACGAAGGCTTTGAAACCTGGAACGCTTGGAGCCAGCAAGCCGAGTCCTACAAGCCGGCGACGGCGCGGGAAGTCTGGAAGAGCATCAAGGCCGGCGGCGGGGTGAACATCGGCACCCTGTACCACGAAGCCCGCGCGGCCGGCTGGCGCGATGATGGAACGCACCAGGCACCGACACCGGAAGAGATTGCAGAACGGCGGCGAGACGCGGCGGAACGGGCGGCGAAGGATGAAGCCGAGACAGCCCGCGAACGTGCCGAAGCCGCGAAGAAGGCGGCGGCGATCTGGAAGGCGGCGACACCGGCAACCGCCGATAACCCCTACTTGAAGCGCAAGCGGGTTGCCCCGGTGGCGACCCTGCGCGAGATTGACGCGGGCGCGGCGGCGGCGATCCTGGGATATGTGCCGAAGTCGGGCGGCGATGCACTGGCCGGGCGCTTGCTGGTGGTTCCAGTGAAGCAAGGCAAACAGCTTTCAACCTTGGAACTGATCGACGGCGACAAGCGCAAGGCGGCGCTGGCCGGGCGCGGCACGAAGGCCGGCGGATATTGGGCCGCGCAACCGCTCCCAGATGGAAACGGTGACGGGCTGACCCTGCTTATCGGTGAAGGCGTGGCGACCGTGCTATCCGCCAAGGAAGCCAGTGGACACCCAGCAATTGCGGCGCTATCCGCTGGCAACCTGCTGACGGTGGCAAAGGCGATGCGCGAACGCTACCCGGCAGCGGCGCTGGTGATTCTGGCCGATCTGGTGAAGGCGACCGGCGCACCTGATCCCCATGCAATCGAAGCAGCGCGTGCGGTGGGCGGCGTGGTGGCGGTTCCTGACTTCAGCACCGACCGCGATCCCGGCATGACCGACTTCAACGACCTAGCGCAACTATGCGACCTGGAAGCCGTCAGAACGTGCATAACGAACGCGACGGCACCGGCAAGGGCATCGCATCAACAAGCCGAATGGAACGCGCCAGCGGCCGATTCAGAAGGCGACGAATGGCCTGAACCGCAACCACTTTCGGCCAAGGTGGAGCCGGAACCCTACCCTGTTGACGCCCTGCCCGACACTATCCGCGCGGCTGTTGAAGAGGTGGCGGGCTTCGTCAAGGCACCTGTCCCGATGGTGGCATCGTCGGCACTGGCAGCGCTGTCTTTGGCCGGGCAAGCCCATATCGACGCCAAGCGCGCGGAACGCTTGCAAGGGCCGGTGGGGCTGTTCCTGCTGACCATCGCAGACAGTGGCGAGCGGAAATCGACTTGCGACGGCTTCTTTGTGTCGGCAATCCGCCTGTACCAGGAAGAGCAAGCCGAAGCCATGAAACCGGCGATCAAGCGCCATGAATCCGACCTGGACGCATGGACAGCGGAACGCGACGGGCTGCTGTCGGCAATCAAGGAAGCAGGCAAGAAAGGCAAGGCGACTGACAAGCTACGCGCCGATCTTGCCGAGATTCAACACGACAAGCCGGAACCGCCAAGAGTGCCGAGGTTGCTACTTGGTGACGAAACCCCGGAAAACCTGGCTTGGAGTCTGGCGCGGCAATGGCCATCGGCCGGCGTGGTATCGAGCGAGGCCGGGCTGATCTTCGGCGCGCATGGCATGGGCAAGGATTCCGTCATGCGCAACCTGGGCTTGCTCAATGTCCTATGGGATGGCGGCGTGCATTCCGTTGGGCGGCGCACTTCGGAATCCTTCACCGTGAAAGGCACGCGGCTGACCGTGGCCTTGCAGATTCAGGAACCGACCTTGCGCAGCTTCTTCGACCGATCCGGTGGGCTGGCGCGCGGCACCGGCTTTCTTGCGCGGTTCCTTGTCGCGTGGCCTGAATCGACCCAAGGCTATCGACCCTTCACCGAAGCCCCGGCAAACTGGCCGCACCTGGCCGCGTTTCATCGGCGTATCGCGGCGATTCTGGCGAACCCGGTTCCAATGGATGACGACGGGGCGTTATCTCCGGCGCTGTTGATGCTGGCACCGGAAGCCAAGGCGGCATGGGTGGATTTTCATGATGCTATCGAGGGCGAACTTGCCAGCGGCGGCGAGCTGTATGACGTGCGCGACGTGGCGAGCAAGTCCGCCGACAATGCGGCACGGCTTGGGGCGCTGTTCCAGCTATTCGAGCATGGCATGGGCGGCGCTGTCGGGCTGGATTGCTTTGAGTCGGCCAGCCGGATAGCGGCCTGGCACCTGAACGAATCGCGGCGCTTCTTTGGCGAGCTTGCGCTACCGGCGGAACTGGCGGATGCGGCGCGGCTGGACACCTGGCTGATCGAGCATTGCCGCACAAACCGGACGCACCTTGTTCCAACCCGCGAAGCGCAACGGCTTGGGCCGGGTTGCGTGCGTGATAAAGAACGGCTGACGGCGGCGCTTCGAGAACTGGAAGAGCTTGACCGCGTGCGTGTGGCCCATGAAGGCAGGCGGAAAACCATCAAGGTGAATCCGGCGCTGTTGGGGGTGGCGTTATGACCCTGGCCGCGCTGATCCGAAAAAGTGCAACCGTGAGGCTTGCGACTGCGACACCTGCGACTGTTGCGACACTTGAAGGCGATAACGCGCGAACTGTCGCAAATGTCGCAACTTTCAGTGTCGCAAATGCCCCGGAAACAAAAACCGCGACCGCTTCACGCTGGTGGCTGGTGCATTACCTGGATGGCGCACCTGTTGAAGTCTGGACTTCGCCGCCGGCAACCCATGCTGACATCCTGGAACGCCACCCCGAGGCCATCGCGGCGGAACCGATCAACCAAGCCGAACCGAAAACGGCGCGGGCTTGTTCCACCTGCACCCATGTAACCGGGCGCGGTGGATGCGGCGAGCCGCTGGCGGCTGGTTTGTCTGACTTGACCGGCGTGATCTGCTACAGCCCAGACCTGGGCGAAACCTGCCCGGCCTGGCTGGCAATCATTCCCGGCGATCTTGAGGCGCGCATTTTGATGATGGCTGAACGCTGGAACTACTCCGGCGATGATTTGGCGACGGCGCTGTTTGGTACGCGATCTGATCCGAACGGCTGGTGGCGTGTCGTGGAAGTTGACGAAAACGAAGGAGGCGAATGATGGCGAGCAAAGCGAAGAACCCGGCAGCAATGAACGCCGAACAATTCCCGAGAAAAGCGATTCCCTGCCAATCTGGGCCTTCCGACGATGAGAAAGGGCGGGCCTATGCGAACCTGATTAACTCGCCTGAGCTTGCTGCTTCCCGCGTCATTGCGATGATGCAGCCGAAGAATCTAGCCGATGGAATCGACACCCCGACAATGCTGGCGACATTGCGCGACCAGGCGGCGGCGGTTCAAGGTGGCAACCTGTCCCATGCCGAGGCGATGCTGATAAATCAGGCATCGGCGTTGCAAGCCTTGTTCGTCAGATTGTCAGAGAAGGCGATGCAGCAAACCCAAATGCCGAACCTTGAGGGCTTCATGCGGATGGCGCTACGGGCGCAATCGCAATGCCGCGCAACAATGGAAACACTGGCCGCGATCAAGAATCCGCCGATTGTTTATGCCCGACAAGCGAACGTGACGACCGGGCCGCAACAAATCAACAACGGCACGGCGGCACCGATGCGGGCGCGGGAAATCGAAAGCGAGCAAACCCAACTATCAGGGGAAACCCATGAGCTACTACCGGACACCCGAGCATCGGGCTATGCGAGCCGAGTTAATCCGGCGCTGGAAACCTTGGGAGAAAGCGACCGGGCCGAAATCCCCCGAAGGTAAAGCGCGATCCGCAATGCGCGGCTTCAAAGGTGGGACGCGGGAAATGCTGCGCGAATTGGGGCGGATGCTGCGGGAGCAAGCCGAGGCCTTGAAGCAAATCGGGCAAGGCTAATCTGCGAAATCAACGTATTTGGACTCAGGTTTCCATTCCAGCGCCTCAAACGAGTGGCCGTCTTTAATAGGAGGGGCGCTGTAACAGGCCGTGAACGACTCGTTGGGCTGAAGTATCTTGTCAGATTGATAGCTCTCATACCCCTCTGCGAGGTTGCTGCTATAGCCTGGCAGATAAGCGGCCATGCGCCAATTCACAGCCTTTATGATTTTGGGGGAGCCGTTATGGATTGTGACGTGCATCGGAAACCCGGCATTGCAGCCGCGATCAACAGAGGGCTTGATCGTGACTAACACCTGTTCCCGCTCTTTTCGGCTTTCTCACTTTCCATCTCCTCCTTGTAGATGACGGCCACAATCAGCAAGACACAAATCCCAATGATGCTCAGAGTCTGCTTTGGAAAAAAAGCCAATAGCCATATGAGCAGGCCAATGCCGAGAATTAAAGCAAACCACCCCATAGCGCCAACCCCTATCTTGGTGAGCAGTACCCAGGGAAAGCCAGATGACGCGCTTGTGATTGTTCTAGGTTCTGGTACCTACCTTTTGAAAACCTTGGACAGTCCCTTGCCAACCCGGCGGCGATAACTTTGGCGCCAATGTCATTTCCTTCGACGTGGCAGATTCCGACCTCACGCCCTCGCGTCTTTGATCCATCAAGCTCACAACGTACCTGCTCGCCTTCACAAATCTGGCGCATGTAGGCTGTAGCTTCTTTGCCGCCTGGCTCACGCGGGTCTTCGGGGGCAGCTACACCTTGCAGCCTGACCTCAGTGTTACCGCTAGAGGCGTCCACCCATATTGTGTCCCCATCAACCACACGGCAATGGCCAGCGATGGTTCCCTTAGCTGCAAAAGCTGGTAGCGACAAAAAGAGAAGCATAAAAACTATCTTTCGTGGGTCTATAGTCGAATACCTACGGACAAAACAAGAGAGCGAGGATGCCATGTTGAAATATCTCCTGATTCTTTTTCTTGGGCTTAACACCGCCATTGCGGCTGATGAGAATGGTAACCCAGCAGCGCAGCCCACGATAGCCACTGAAGATGTTATGAAGTGCCTTGTTCCAGATAGCGCCGACGATAAGGTGCTGATAGTCAGAAGTGGGTGCTGCTCACACCACAGTGGTGTCTGTGGATGCGCGGGTGGAAGGCAAGTGTGTTGTGATGGTAGCTTTTCTCCTAGTTGTACATGCCACAAGGAAGATGCACGGATACCCAACTAGGAAACCTTGAAGCGCATCGGGTGAAGTGCGGAAGCTTGGCAGACGCCTACCGATTCCCACCCAGAGTCCCACCCAAGCTAATAAAACACCTTCTTATGGCGTGACTTACGAATCCATAAAAGCCTTATACAGTATGGCTTACAGCCATATTATTGCGGGAATGTCAGCGTTACTCAACCAATAGCGCATTTTGATTCCTTGATGATTCTGGATTGGGCACAGGGCGATTTTCGCTGTATCCAGCCCAACACTTCAATGGCAGGACGCCCAAGATAATCCATCGAGCCCGCCCGACCCGCCCCTGAAGCACGTCCGTAGGTAGCCCATCACACAGGTTGGTTCGGACAGGCCTACTCCTGATCGACCACCTCGGCCAATGCCAGCAGCCTGGGGCTGATTTCCAGACCGGCCGCGCGCGCCAGGCCGAGATTGATGATGAATCTTATCCGTCCATGCGCGTGGGTAAGTTCGACGATGCCCCCCGTGCGTGCAAAGCCAGGCAGTTCGCTGACCGTGAGAATGGCTTGACCACGTACTGTTCTTACAAGACCGCGGTAACGTTTTTGCTCCGAGGCCGCGACATAGAGCATGTGGCAGTTCCCTGGAACCTGCGTACCCTTGAATGTCTGGGTGTGCAGTTTCCGGCCCTTGACCAGCTTGCCCTTCAGTCGGCCAAGCGTGTCGGCCAGATCATCCTCCCCGGCGATACACAGCGACAGCGGCCCACCCTGTTCCGCTGGGGGTTTTCCGGCCAATGGGTAAATTTGGCAAAATTGTAGATGAAGGCGGCCTTCAGAACAGGCTCGTCTTCAGCGTCTGCTTCGGCCATGGCGACAGATACGGCGGAAAATGGCCATAGGCACGCGCAAATCAGCAGTCTTGTCGCCAGTTGGCGCAATCCGGTCACAAGGAGGCCCGCTGTTTAGCCGATGCGCTCGGGCACGGTTGCGAAAAGCAACGGAGCATGTCTTACATTACCTCCGGGCCTGACTGGAAACCGCTGTAAGTGACGCCTTGACCATCCCATCCTCCTGAGTATTTTCCACTTAGAATTTGTGACGAATCTCTGCATATAAATTGCGTCCCGGCAGCGGCAGGTCATAGGGGACGGATCGGCCGAGGTATTCCCGTGCATCCGCATCGAACAGGTTGCGAATCGATGCGGCGAGCTCCCACTGGCCCCGGGATGCATAGTGAATCGTGGTATCGACTACTGTCTGCGCCGCCAGAGCCGGACGCGTATCGCCGCCGGCCCGTGGACGCTTGCCTATCCAGTTGGCCTGCAGGTTCCAGTTCCATCTGGGCAGGAATGACCAGTCGGCGCGCAAGTAGGCTTCCCGATCCGCCTCATAAACGGAACGGTATTGGGTGTCATCCTGTTCGCGGTGGGTGTAGTTACCCGAAATCCTGAGCGCTTTCGTTGCCTGCCACTGCGCCTCCACTTCAACGCCGCGGATCGTGTGATCCCCGGTATTCTGGAATTGGCTTGGCGACCCGGTCGCGGCGATGAGATCGGACTGTGCGAAATGGAAGAGATTCAGTCCCAAGCGCAGCGACCTTGACGCAGCGTAGGCCAATGACAGCTCCCAGGTTTTGGAACGTTCGGGACCAAGATCCGGATTGGCAAGCGCCAGCGACGCCTTGGAATAGAGTTCCTGAAACGTGGGCGCCCGGAATGCGCGGCCATACATCAGCTTCGTGCTGAGTCTGTCGGTGCTTTGCCAGACCAGCGCCAGACGCGGATTCAGTGTGTCGCCGAAATCGGAATAATGGTCATAGCGCGCGCCGGCAGTCAGTTCCCAGTCTTCAGCGATGGTCCAGATATCCTGCAAGAACAGATAACGAATACCACGTTTTTTTTCCGGGACGAAGGCCGCAGGAGTATCCGAGACGTCCACCAGCTGTCCCGGGTCGGTGAGGCTGTTTAGGCGATTCTCGACTGAATAGAGATCCTGCCAGGAATGCCCCACGCCCAACTGGATGGAATGATTTTCGAAACCGCTGTACAGCCCTCTGGCCTCAAAATCCACCCTGCGCTCGGCCGAGCGCAACTGATTGATTACGCCGATCGGATAGGTCGTGCCGGCGCCATCGACGTAGCCCGGCGGACGTTCCTGGAAGCCGTCCCCGGAGGCGTAGTCGAGATGCCGAAAACGCAGTTCCGCGCCCAGGCCCCAGTCCTTGCTGAACGCCTCGTTGCCATAGAGCAGATCGATGTTGTATCGGCTGTCGTCAGCGCGCGTCACCGGGTCCAGCACGCCCGTGCCAGTCAGTCCGGTTTCCAGGTCGCCGTGGTGCATGTAGTCGGCATGCAGACGCCAGTGGCCCTTGGCGACCGAGAAGCGCAGTTCCTCGTTGCGCCAGCCGTAGTGAGCCTTGCCAGGGGCGGCGGAGACGTCGCTGCCTCGGCTCCGATCCAGCGCGGTCTGTGCATCCTCTTGGATGAAGGGATCGTGTCCGTCCGTGTCGGATAGTGCCGCGGTAAAGCCGAAATCAACCCCATTCCAGGTTCCCCCGTGCTGCATCCAGGCGGCCCTGGTGTCGAAACTCCCCAGGCGTACTCCGGCCTCGGAGTGCCCGATTTTCCCGGCTGTTTTTGTAATGACGTTGATTACGCCGCTGGAGGCGTCCGCGCCGAACAGCGCGGAACCTGGGCCACGGATGATCTCCACCCGCTCGATCACGCTCGCCGGCAACCCCTTCCAGTAAACGCCGAAGCCCCACATCAGGTCTTTCATGGGCGCACCGTTGACCATCAGGAGGGTCTGGGTGGCATTGGCACCGCGAAAATGCAGGAGAGGCCTGAAGGCAAAATGACTGGCCCTGACATGCAAGCCCGGAACGGCTTCGAGAATGTCCACCAGGTTGGTCGCGCCGGTCGCCTGGATGTCTTCCGAGGTAATGACCGTGACCACCGAAGGCGTCCTGGCAAGCGTTTGCTTCACGTTGGTGGCGATGGTGGTTTCCAACGCCATCAACTCCTCCAGGCTTAACGCAAGCAATTGATCCAGCCGGTCAGCGCCACCGGCATACGCGGGTAGCGCCTGGCACAGACCAAGAATAGCCATAACGAGTTTATGCAATTTCATGCTTCCCCTGCCTCTCATCAAACCGGGTACGCGCTTGCCGAGTCCCGGATACGGGAAGGCATGGATTACCTCGGTTTTTCTTCTGCCAACGGGCGGCATGCATGCTACCTGTTTTTGAGTCGTGCCGAGCGTCCAGCCACGCCTGAAAGCAAACCGAAGTCACCGTTGCCGGGACCATGCAGACAAGCGGCATAGGTCGCCAGACCGCATCCCGCTCAGGCGGCCTCCCAGCAACCCGCTTCACTCCACCGTGGCGCGCAGGGGCTCCAGGGCACGTCTCAGGCGCTCGAACTCCGCTTCCAGTTCGGGCAGACCGCTGCGCACACCGGCCAGGTCACCCGAGCGGGCGGCGTGTTCCAGAGTCATGCAGAGGGGTGGCAGATTACTGGAGCCGAAAGTGGCACTGCTGCCCTTCAGCTTATGCAGGCTTTCGGCCACATCGACGGCCGACTCCTGGGCAAGGTGCTGGCTGATTTGCGCCAGCTGGTCGCGGGTGCCATCGAGAAAGCCGCCGACGATACGGGCGAAAGCCTCGGCACTGACGTTCTCCCGCCAGTCCTGGATGATCTCCCGGTCGAGGCATGCATCCGTGGCCGGCGCCACACTGGCTGCTTCCCGCGAAGCCTCCAGCCGGGCAGGCGCGCCTTGCGCACACCACCCCAGCCAGTTCGCCAGCAGGTCGACCAGATCGGCATGCAGAATGGGTTTCAACAGGAAGCCATCCATGCCCATCGCCAGGCAACGCGCCCGCACTCCCGGCAGTGCGTCGGCGGTGAGAGCGATGATCGGCATGCGCCGACCTTGCCTGTGTCTGGCCTCCCAGTCGCGGATCATGGCCGTGGCTTGGTAGCCATCCATGACGGGCATGTGCAGGTCCATCAGGGCCAGATCGGGTTGTTCGCCCATGACCCGCTCCACGGCATCGCGTCCGTCCTCCGCATAAACCACCCGGACACCCAGGCCGGCAAGCATCTCGCCCAAGACCAGCTGGTTGGTGGCGTTGTCCTCGACCACCAGAACCTTGGCATCGGCAGCGATCTGGCCGGTGGCAGCGCCTGCCTGAGCCGCCACGCCTGCCCGACCGACGAGCGCATCCCTGAGGTGGGATAGGCGCAAAGGCCGAGGCAGCAAATTTATATGCGCCAGCGGGTGCCTGCTGCCTAGCTCCGCCAGACGGTCGATGGGTACCAGTGCGATGGTCGCCACGCCATCCGCGCCGGCCATCTCCGACAGACTCTCCAGGGTATCCACACCGTCGCCGCCGGGACTGAGTGACTCATAATCCAGCACGCGCGGCATACCATGATGGTTTGATCGAGCCAGCGGCGCATGCCGGTCCGGGTGGTGGATTGCCATGCCCCAGTGGCGCAACTGGGCCTCTATGACATTGCGCACGATGGGATGGCTGATGCGCACACACACCTCCGCGGGTGCAAGGCCGGCATCCAGTTCCAGACCGCTCCCCAGGCCGTTGGCGGCGACCCCCAAGGGCAGCCTGATGCGGAACCGGGAGCCGACGCCGATGGCACTGACCAGTTCGATCTGGCCACCCATTTCATCCAGCAGCCGGCGGACAATCGCCAAGCCCAGCCCGCTGCCGCCGTAGTTGCGAGTGATGCTGCCATCGCCCTGGCGAAACATCTCGAAGATCTGAGGTTGGACGGCAAAGGGGATGCCGATACCGGTATCACGCACCTCGACTTCCAAGGTGAAACCGGCGCGCGCGCCGAAGCCCGGCCGCGCGCTCAGCTGAATCTCGCCCCTGGCAGTAAATTTCGCGGCGTTGGAGAGCAAGTTGTTGAGTACTTGCCGCAAACGGCCGGGATCGCCCACGGCCCAACCGGGCAGGTCGGGCGCCGGTGCGCCGATGACCTCCACCCCCTTGGCCATGGCCTGAGGGGCGATAAGCTCCAGGACATCGTCGAGGAGGCCGCGCAAGTCGAAGGCGACGTGTTCCAGTTCCAGGTGCCCGGCCTCGATCTTGGCCAGGTCGAGCACGTCGCTGATGAGATCCCGCAGGGCGGCCGATGAGCTCTGAATGGTGTTCACGAACAAGCGCTGCTTCTCGCCCAGGTTCCTGCTCTGTTGCAATAGCTGAGCCATGCCCAGGATGCCGTTCAATGGGGTGCGAATTTCGTGGCTCATGTTGGCCAGAAACTGGCTCTTGGCGACATTGGCCGCCTCTGCCCCGACTTTCGCCGCTTCCAGCTGGGCGGTGCGCTGAGCGACCAGTCGCTCCAGCTCGTTTTGGGAATCGGCCAGCTCACGCTCGCGTGCCTCGATCTCGGCGAGCATGGCGTTGAAGCTGTCCACCAGTTCGCCCACCTCATCCTGAGTATGCCGACCCACCCGCAAGGCATAATTCTTGTGCGCCCGAACCTGGCGTGCCGCCACCGCCAATTCGTTGATGGGGGTGATGATCCGCTGTACCAGGCGCATGCCCAGCAGCAATGAAATACTGAAGGCCAGCAGGATACCGCCAGCGGACAAAGCAAACTGTGACGCGAAATTCCGCCACTCCCGGCTCAGATCCGCCCGCAAGTAAATCAGGCCAATCGGTTCCCCCCCCACGCGGATCAGGCTGATGTGATCGGCCACGGTGTCGAAGGCCCGGATATCGGGCCCCTCCTCCCGCAATTCACTGAGCCCACGGGGCAGTTGTGCCGCAGCGCCGTAGCCGACGATGGGCGCTCCGCGCCTATCGTAGATGGCCGCCGCGACGATCTCCGAATGATCGCCGAGGCTGTCGTTCAACGCCTCCCGCGCGGCGTTGACATCGCGAAAAGCCAGCGCGGCGTTGCCCGCGCTCCCCGCGCTCCGGGCGATAGAGCGTAATTTGTCGGCGGCATCCGTCTTGATATTGCCGAGTTGCTGCATGGCGCCGAAAGCCAGCACCAAGCCCATGCCCACCCCGGACACGCCCAGCAGCAGCCAGATGAGTTTGTGCTTGATGGTGGCGCTGGCGGAAAGAAATGCAGCCATGACAAATCCGGATCCAAAGGGACGTTAAATACATTGAAAGTGTAAGGGATGGACCCGATCACGGCGATTGCGGAAATCGTCGCCAAGCATATTGAACGGACGATAGCGCGGTGGCGCGGTGCTTTTCCGTCCAGGCTGGATTCCCCTGATGGATCGCGACACCTATAATCCGACTAAATCAATCGGCTATTTAAACCCCGGAGATTGGCCATGCCCACGTTCAATCGCGATGAATTGACCCACACGGTCCAGCATAATTGCCATATCTCGGACGCCCGGTATGCGGGCGATCTCAGCTTGTGCACGTTCCTGCTGAAGATGCGCGAGCTATACCGCTGGGAGCATGACATCCCGCTGTCCCAGGACATGCCGCGCGCCGAAGTCGGCGACTGGATGAACCAGCGCGGCCAGCTGTGGGATGGTATCGAACAGGCCGCCTACGCCCCCATCCCCTTGGCCAGCGGCCCGGCCGATCCCTTCGAATCGAGCCGTATCAATAGCCAGCTGCTCGGTCATGGCCTGGTTTACAGCGGCGGCTACGGCCGGCACTGCAAACCGCACTTCTTCCTCGGTGAATTGCTGCGCCATGAGGTACGCGACGGATTCGACATTTATGTCACCGGTCGCGAATATGCCCGCGACCTGGAAGCGCCGCCCGGGATGTTCCTGGACCGGACCCTGTTCATCCGCACCGAGGCGCTGCGCCGCTGGCTCTGGGAGAAATACGAGGAATGGCGCTGGAACCGCAAGAATGAGGCCATGGGCCGGGCCTTCGCCGCCCATGGTTTCGAGAACGACCCCGAGGCCGCACTGGATCGCATGGTGGTGACCGAGATGCAGTCGGTGATTCTGCATGAACTCGGCGAGGCTCAGGCCGGGGTGCAACTCGGCACGGCTTGGGAGGCACTGATAGCCGAGGTCTTCAGGAGCCGGGCCGAAATCGTCGTCCGCGCCGTGCGCGACCTCTATGCCGATTGCCTGTCGACCCTGCCCGGATTATTGGCACGCAACGACCCGGCGGCGCTTCATTTCTACTTCGCCAATTTCCTGGGCATGCGCCGCACGCTGTTCCCGGCACTCGCCGAGGCCTACGGCAGCTGGCTGGAAAGCGGCGATCGGCACGCGCTAGCCGATGTCGTCGACCAAGGCTGGTCGCACTGGCGCGACACGGCGTGGACCTTGCTCGCTTTGCACGCCGAACTGGGCGAGCAGGCCGGCACGGCCATCGAGGCAAGGCTGGCGCCCCGGCGGATCGCGTAGACCCGCGCGGCCGCGCCTGATCCGCCTAAGACGACTTGATCAGCGTGCCCACGCCCTGGTCGGTCATGATCTCCAGCAGCAGGGCGTGCTCCACCCGGCCATCGATGATATGCACCGCCTTGACGCCGCTGTTGGCGGCATCCAGAGCCGAGGCGATCTTCGGCAGCATGCCGCCGGAGAGGGTGCCGTCGGCGACCAGTTCGTCGATCTTCTTGGGCGTCAGACCGGTGAGCAGGTTGCCGTTCTGATCGAGCACCCCCGGGGTGTTGGTCAGCAGGACCAGTTTTTCCGCCTTGAGCACCTCGGCCAGTTTGCCGGCGACGACATCGGCGTTGATGTTGTAGGTCTCGCCCTGCTCGCCCACGCCGATCGGGGCGATCACCGGGATGAAATCGCCGGAATCCAGGAAGGCGATGAGGCTCGGGTCGATCTTGGTGATCTGACCCACCTGACCGATATCGATCAGATCGCCTGGAACATCCTTGTTGGCCATCATCAGCTTCTTGGCGCGGATGAAACTGCCGTCCTTGCCGGTGACGCCGACCGCCTTGCCGCCGGCCTGGTTGATGAGGTTGACGATCTCCTTGTTGACCTGGCCGCCGAGGACCATCTCCACCAATTCCATGGTCTCGGCATCGGTGACACGCATGCCCTGGATGAATTCGCCTTTCTTGCCGACGCGTTTCAGCAAATCCTCGATCTGCGGGCCACCGCCATGCACCACCACGGGATTCAGGCCGACCAGCTTGAGCAAGACCACATCGCGCGCGAAAGCGGCCTTGAGCACCGGATCGGTCATGGCGTTGCCGCCGTACTTGATGACCACGGTCTTGTCCCAGAAACGCTGGATGTAAGGCAAGGCCTCGGAGATGACTTGGGCCTTGTCGGCGGGGGTAAGCTGGGCGATGGACATGGGGTTTCCGGCTGGGTGAAGTTCATGGGATTTTACAAAGCGGCGCGCAAAAAAGGGCGACCGAAGCCGCCCTTTTTCTTGCCTGAACCACTGATTTATTGGATCGCCAGACGGCGCGCGGTGGAAACCGCCTTTTTCGGCAGGGTCAGTTCCAGTACCCCGTTGTTGAACCGGGCCTTGGCCTGGGCATCGTCAACGTCCTGGCCAGGCTGAAACTACGGTAGACCTTGCCGTAATAGCGCTCGCTGTGGACGACCTTTTCGCCCTCCTTGCGCTCGGTCTCACGCTGGACCTCGGCGCTGATCGACACCGTGTTGCCTTCGACGTTGACGTGGATATCGTCCTTGCTCACGCCCGGCATTTCGGCATGCACGGTATAGGCATTCTCATCTTCCTTGACGTCCATCTTGATCTGCATCGCCGGGGCTTCGCTCGGGTAGCGTATCGGCCGGACAAAATAGCCCTTCATGAGATCGTCGAACAGATCGTCCATGGCATATGGGTCGCGACGTACAATATTGCTCATCTTGCGCTCCTTTCTTCAAATACCGGGGCCATGCGCCCTGCACCCTAAATATGGTGGGCGCCAGGCAAGAATCAAGAGGGCAACGCGCACGTGCGGCACGTGTGGATCGCCGGACTCAGCCAGCACCCAGTGGTGCCGACTGGACCAGGACAGCACGGTAACAGCAGCCCTGGAAGGTGGTTTCCAGTCCGTCACGGTCCCTCGGGTGGGGCGGGTCACCGCACCGGGATGACATGCGGTGCCGCGCCAGTACGTTCACCTTTCCAGCTCTGACCGTCCGCGGGCACAGCCTGGTCACAGTAGCTCCAGCCACCGACAAAACGGTTACTCTCGAAGTCCCAGCGGATGCGACCCCAGAAGTGACGTCCGTCGCGCGCACTGGCGCAGCGCTGGCCGGCATCTGTTTCACTCCAGTAGCCTTCGAGCACTTTGCCATTCAGCACGCCAGTGATGCGTCCGCCGTCCTGACTGTAGTTACCGGTGACCTGGTTGCCGTTTTGCAGCAGGGTAAGCTGACCTTCGGTCGTCATCCAGGTTCCCGTGACATTGGCTGTGGTGCCCGTGCCCACCGCACTCAAGTCGATGTTGAACGAACCGGTGGATCGATCGGCCGGGTCCTGGTAGTTACCTGTCAGACGGTTGCCGGAGCGGGTCAAGGTATAGTTGACGTTCAGGTGGGCGCCACCGGTCTTGATGGCAGCTGTCTCGGTGAAGCGCAACGACTCTCCGGTCAGGCTGCCGGCGATCCGGTGCACGGAGCCGAGGCTGGTCCAGCTCAGTTCGCCGGTGACGTTGCCGGGTGTGCCGCCGAACTTGATGGTGCATGGCCAGCGTTTCGCGCTGCTTGCATCCACGGCGACGCAGTTGAAGGTCTTGCCGGTCAACAGTGCCCCGACGCCGACGGCCTCCGGATCCTGCTCGATGGCCTTGAGGTAACGTTTGGCGAAGTCGATGCGCGACTGGCATTCCCTCTCGTCGGCCGGCGACAGCTCCCGCTCCCGCATGGACTCGGCATTGCGCAGCATCTCCGGATAGTTTTCTTCCTTGAAATACTGGGTATGGCGGACGGATTTTTCCTGCGTGAAGCGGGTGTAATCCCGCAGGCCCTTGTTGAAGTCGTCCATCACCCGCTTCCAGGTGGGATTGCTGGACGACTGCCCGGCCGCCATGGTGCGCAGGATGTCCTGCATCGCCAGCATTTCCCGCTGCGCCGACCATATGCGTTGGTTGGCGATGTGGTCGTCGAACACTCGCACCTTGGCTTCGACCTGGGGCCATCTGGCGACGTGGTCGCGGGCATCGGCGAGCTTCTTGTTCGCGTCGGCGTCGTTCGGATTCAGGCGCACGGCCTGTTCCAGCCGCTTGATGGCGGTGTCGCGATCGCCCTTGTTGAGGGCGTCCCAGCCCTGCTGCTTGAGGCCTTGGCTGAACTGGCCGAGGACCGGCATGGCCAGATCCTTGTCGATCCGGGCGGCGGCCTCGGCGGCGGCCACCGCCTCGTCGTGCTTGCCCTGGTTCCATAGTTGCCTGGCCTCGTCGAGTTTCTGGCCGGCCTGTGCCTTGTTCGTGCCGGACTTGACGCTGTCCTGGCTCAGGCTGACGCTCACGCTGGTCTCGGCGGTGCCGAGTTCGGCGCCGTCCGCGTCGGTCACCTCCAGCTTCACCGTGTAGCTGCCGGTGTTGCCGCAATTGAGACGGAGCTCGCTGCCGCTGCCCGGCAGGCCGCAGGAACCCGAGGGGTCGACCGTCCAGCGATAGCGCGGTGCTGGTGGCGGTGGGGCGATGGCGGACTGAATGAAGATGTCCTGGAAGGTGACGAACTGCCCCTGCGGGATGTCCACCATGCCGCACTTGGCTGCGCCGCCCAGCTGGGTGTCGCACTTCCAGACCTTCGGTTGCGACCCCCGCGCACGGGGTGCGTTCACCTTTACGTCGTAGGCCCTGGGCTGGATGGCAATCTCCGTCTCGCCCAGGTCCGCGCTGCCGTCGCGCAGATAGCCACGCGCCTTCACGGTCACCGGCTTGACGTTTTTCGGCTTGAAGGTGAATGTCCGTTCGTCCTGGGCCGGGCCGGAGGTAAGGGCGTCGCCCCGGTGCTCCCAGCGGACGCCGGCAATCTTGTCGTCCAGGCGCGGCTCGTCCTTGAGCGTGACACGCGTTTCCTGGCCGACCAGAGGTTCATTGGGGGTCGCGCTCAAGCTGAAGCGGGGCTGGATGACCTCGATGTCGAGATTGTCCGAGCGGGCGACGCTTGTCAGGCTGTCGCCCCGGCGCTCCAGTACCTCCACCCACACCGGCTGGCGGCCGAGTTGGGTAAACACCGCCGAGGTCTGGCTGGCCTGGGCGCTTTCCGTTGGCCGGAAGTCGAGTGCGCTGTTCGGCTGCCAGCGGTAAATGTAATTGCCCTGGGCCGGCTTGCCGTCGACGCTGAGGCTGGCCTTGAAGCGCAGCGTGCCGCCCACAGGTATCGGCGCGGCCGCGTTCGGAACGCGTTCCACCTTCACCTGCACCTCGGCGACCTCGTACTCGATGCTGGCGCTGCCCAGTTCGTATTCCGGGCCGCTGACCGAGACGCCGAGCGTGTATTTGCCGGGCTTGTCCGGAACCAGCGCGACCTGCGCCACGTCGCGTAGCGACTCGGGTCTGGCCTGGCCCACGCCGGTCCAGGCGTAGCGGAACGGCTGGTGCTCGGGCTGGGCGTTGTCGACGATGGCCTGGACCATGACGCGGTCGCCGACCTTGAGTTTCGGCAGCGCTTCGGGGGTCAGCCTGACTTGCGGCATGTCCGAACCGTCCAGTTTCATTCCCTTGTAGGGTGTCTGCCGGAATCCGGGGGTCGGCGAGGATGGCCTTGGCCTCGCTCAGGCGGCGCGCGACTGGGCTTCCTGGAAGGCCCGCTGGGAATCGTTGAAGCAGCCGTCGGAACGAATGTGGTAATGCACTTCGATGCTCTTGCCGTCACGCAACAGCCAGCCGTGCGCCATGGCCTCGGTATGGCTGTCGCGGTAGCCCCCGTCCGACCAGCCGCCATTGCGATAACGCAGCTTGGTTTCCAGCAACGCGCCCTTGAAGTTGCCGATGGCATACGGCCGGATGCCGGCCTCGCGGCTCCAACGGGCATGCTCAATCTTTTCCTCGGCCATGCGCTTGTCGATCTCGGCCTGACCGCGCGGCGCAAAGGACGGGTTGAGCGTGCCGGTCACGTCGGCGCGCACCGAGGCCCGGTAGCCGCAGATATTTGTGGTCAATGGCCCGCCCTTGGCCTCGGCGCGCTCAACTTTGAAGCCCTTGGCGTGCGACGCGCCCTTCCAGATGTCGGGAACGGTGACGCTGAGCGCGCTTGCGGAGGATGGATCCTTGGGTGGGTGCAGGGACTCCGGCTTGTCTTTCTTGCGGACGGTGATCGACACTCCACACGTGGCCAGCCTGACCTTGGCGGCATCGACGATGTCGACGCCGACGCGACCATCGCCATCGACCCGCAATTTCGCGCTGTAAGCACCCGAGGAAATCAGGCTGACGGCCCCTTCGGCGCGCCAGAGCCATGTTGCGTCCTGGGGCGGGCGGCTGGGTGTAACCGTTGCCGTGGCGGTCACCACGTCACCCTGCTCGGGCGCCGGGTTGGAAAGGCCTATGCCGCAACTGAGCATTTTTCGCAGGCAAGCGCGCAACGGGCCTTCCCCAGCCTCCAGGGTCTTGCGGTATTCATCGCGCAGGCGCGCGAGCCGATCCGATACGGTGCCGACCTCCGCGCCGTAGATCTCGCTGCCTTCCCATTTGACATTGCCCCAGGCGTAGGCGGTCTCGAAGCCGGTTGCCAGGCCATTCCACATCTCCACCGGCAGGGCGCCCTTCCCAGCCGCCTGCTGCGCTGAGCGCAGCGCCGCGTCGCGGCTGATGTTGGCCGAGGATTTTTTACCGGCCCATTGTTCGAGCAGCAGTAGACGGTCTTCGGCATCGACGATGCGCGTCATGATGCCGGCCAGGGTCTTGAACAGCGCGGCGTCGCAGGCATGCGGCGCGGCGGGAGTGAAGATGTAGTCGGCCTCGCCGGACACGGCGCGGTGCAGGCGCTGCACGTCGCGCGCCGGCTCGCCCAGGGCGCGGTTGGCATAGGCGGATTCGAGGTCTTTCATGCGTGGCGCATCTACTTCCAGATAGCCCGACAAGCCATGCTTGGGCGGCTGGATGCCGACCCTGGAAAAGATGTCTTCGATGCGTTTCAGGGATCGCTCGATATCGAGGTAGCCGGCCAGGTATTTCTCAGCCAGTTGCGCCTCGCGCCTGGACAGGCTTTCGCGTACCCAGGGGGTCTTGATGGTCTCGGTCACGTACGATTCG
>JADJCP010000006.1 GCA_016703155.1 Hydrogenophilales bacterium | reverse complement strand
GACCCGCCGCCACGGTAAAGGCGCGCACCGGCGTGCCCCAGGTGCCGAGGCTGGCGCCGCCGACATAGACGTTGCCGCTAGCATCGACGTCGATGCCATAGCTCCAGTCGCTGCTGGCATTGCCCATGAAGCTGTGCCAGGTGAGCGCCCCCGTCGTGGCGTTCAGCTTGGCGACGAAGGCGTCGGTGCCGCCGGTATAGGCGCGCACCGGCGCGCCCCAAGTGGCGTTACTTTCGCCGGCCACGTAGACGTTGCCGCTGCCGTCGAGGGCGATGCCGTTGGCATAGTCCCAGTTTCCCGCGCCGCCGAGGAAGGTGTGCCAAAGCAGGTTGCCGCTGCTGTCGAACTTGGCGACGAAGGCGTCCTCGCCCGTGCTGAAGGCGCGCACGGGCGAGCCCCAGGTGGCGCTGCCGTGGCCGGCGACGTAGACGTTGCCGCTGGCATCGACGACGGTGTCCTCGATATAGTCGCTGCCCGCGCCGCCGGCGAAGGTGTTCCAGGTGAGCGATGGCGTATCGTTATCTACATCAAAAGTGAGGGCCATTTCGATGCCATCTCCACCCGCGCCTTCGTTGCTGTTGGGCGCGGCTTCGATGCGGAAGCTCACCGAGCTGAAGGTGCCGTTGAGCTGCACGCTGCCCGCCGCCGAGCCCATGTTCGGGGTCATGCTGGCTTCGCCTGAAACGAGGTAAGCAGGATCGGTCGGTTGATCGACCTCGCTGTTGACGAGGGTGCTGGCTGCCAGAGTTCACGGAGAAATGCGGCGTACCCGGAAAGGCGGTGGAGGGTGATACCTGGCGTCAGCAGAGTAAGGATAGAGCTGTTTGTGGGGGTGGTGCCCGCTCGGCCGCCCAGCCTGTCGCATTGCAGGATGGGATTGGTGACCGCCTGGGAGAAGCTGATGGTGATGGTGCCGGACTGCGCATCCACCGAAGCCTCCGAGCCACTAAATTCGGGGCTTGCATCCCACAGGAAGTCAGTGGCAAGCGAGGCGTTCCCCTGTACCGCCGGCGTGAAGGCCGCGATGCCGCCAAGGGTGTTGTTGGCAATGTTTTGGAAGGCCGCGGGGGCGGAATCCGCCGTCAGGGTTATCGTGGTGGTGATGCCCGCGGTGGTGTTGGTAGCGGTGTTGCCAACGATGTTCCACGTCCCCGTGCTGCTGTATGCCAGGATCCCCTGCCAGTCGACGATGTCCAGCGTGGCTGCCTCGATAGGGCCAACCGTGCTTTCCAGCACCCAGTCGCCGCCGAGTTGGGTGGAACCGGTCTTGCCGGTGCTGGCGGCGACATCGGCGCCGGTCAGCCGGCCCAGGGCATCGACAAAGGCTTGGCCTTCCAGACCGGCAGCCACGTCGCAGCCGTAGATGAGCATGTCGGCCTCGGCCGTCAGGGCATCGCCCCAGGTACGCAGGCTGTCGGCGCGCTCCGCCAGGGCAGCCGCGTCGAGCCGGGTGGCGCCGAGTTGCAGCGTGCCGGGCGCGCCGTGCGTGATGACATGCAGCGCGCCCAGGTCATGGCGTGTGGCGAGGGCGGCGTCGATCTGCTCGATGCCGTCGCGCGCCGGATCGAGCACGACGACATCCAGGCGCCGGGTCGAGTTTGCCTGGATGTCGGCGAGCAGGTCTTCCCAGCCGGCGACATCGGCATCGATGAACACCAGCTCGGCGGCTGCCCCGGTCTGCCTGTCGGATGAGGCCGACGACGCATCGTCCAGGGCGCGGACCTCGGCACCGGCATCGATGCCGGGCAACGCGGTCAGCCCGGGCGCCAGGTCCGCCGAATAGAGGACGCGTGCTTCCAGTTCTTCGACGAGTGGACGTAGGCGCGGCCGCCGTGCGGTCTGGTTCATGCGCGTTCCGTGCGGGGGTGCATCGAGGCGGGGTCTCCCGTCAACGTCCCGCGCGTTCCTCCCGAATCAGCCAACGGCCTTGCTCCAGGACCATGAGCAGAGATTTCCAGGTGTCGCTGCTGAAATTTGCGGAACGATAGCTCTGCCGGAATTCCACGCGCGCGCGTCGGTCGTCCAGGGGGTGGACGCGCGCATCGCTGATGCGGATGTTGATGTCGCCCGCCTTGCCGATGCGTGTCTCGCGCTGCTTCAGCCAGTGCGCGCGGCTCGGGGCGTCACCCCGGAAATCGGCGGCATAGGCGGACAGGTAGCCGGCGAGGTCGCGGCTCGCCCAGGACTTGCGCCAGGCCTCCAGCGCTTGCAGGACACCTCGATCAGCGGCCTCTGGCGCCATCGACGCCTTGGGCGCGGCGGCGGTCGCGGGCTTGGCGGGCGTCGGCGACATGCTGCGGGGTGGCGCGGGTTGCGCGGGCTTGGCGGGGGCGAGGCTGGACGGCACCAGGGCCTTGTTGGGATCGCCACCCGACTCGACCACCTGGTCGCCGATGGCCACCTTGCAGCGCAGACCGGCCGGCAGGGCGTTGCCGGGATTAGGCAACTCCAGGCGCACGCGGAAGGTGTTGCTGGCCGGATCGATGATGCGATCGACGAGGATGACCCTGGCGTTGTGTTCGCCGGCATCCGGCAGGTCGGGGTAAACCTTGGCGGTCATGCCCGGTTGCACCTCACGGTAGCTGGCCGTAGGCATGAAGACCTCGACGCGCAACGGGTTCAGGGCGGCGAGCTTCATCACGGCACGATCCTCGACCCGTTCGCCCGGGTGCAGGTAGCGTTCGACGACGACACCGGTCAATGGGCTGACCAGGCTGCGCAGGGCGAGCTGGGCGCGCGCCATGTCGTACTCGCGGTCCCAGATGCGCTGTTGCTCGCGCGCCTGCGCCAGCCGCTGCTCGGCGACATCGGCCTCGGTCTTGGCCTGGTCCAGGGCCTGATTGGCGATGAAGTTCTTCTTCACCAGTTCCTCGGCGCGCGTCAGGTGCTGCCGGTTGTAGTCGCGGTTGGCGATGGCGGCCTGCACGTCGGCCACGGCCTGGGCGCGGCTCTTGGCGACATCGGCGGAGGCGCGCTCGACATCGGCCTTGAGCGTCGCCACTACCTGGCCCATGCGTACGTTGGCGCCTCGGTCGACATGCACCTGCTCCAGGACGCCGATGACCGGGCTGCCGAGTTCCACCACCCGGTTCGGTTCGATCAGGCAGCCGAGCGGCTGCGCCGCGTGGACCGGCAGGCCGAGCATTAAACCCGCCATCAGTACCTGGGCCCGGGCACCGCGCCGCGTAAAAATAGGGGCCAAGCGCGTGGTCATGGTACGAATCCTTCTGATTGGGCGATGGAAGTCATGGAGTCGGTGTGTACGTTTCATAGTGGGCAACCTGGACTCGGGTGAATTGATTCTGGCCATAGAGTAGACAGCATTCTAAACGGCCCGCACCAGTCGCTCGACGAAGGATCGGCCTGCCTCACCGGCGCCGACGTCGCAGCCGTAAATCACGATGACCTCGAAACGGCGTCCGAAGGCGGTGTCCAGACCGGCGAGCAGGGTATCGACGTCGTCGACACGGGCGTCGACAGGCAAGACGCCGGCGGCGAAACCAGGCGCCAGGTCGGCGGAATAGAGGACGCGCGCTTCCAGTTCCTCGACGACGGGACGGTTTCTCGGGGCGGCCATGGCTTACTCCAACGGCCCGCCAAAGGCCAGGCGCCGTTCGGCGTCCTCATCCTCGCGCAACAGACGCCGGCGCGCACCGGCCTCGCGCGCTTCTTCCAGGCGCTGCGCCAGACGCGCCACGCTGTCGGCCACGCCTTGCCCCAGCGGCCGGCCCAGCAGTCCGCCGAGGCGTGTGCGCCAGGCATCGGGCAGACGCCGCCGGAACAGGTCGGACTCCAGGCTCAGCCAGGTCTCGCTGCTGCCCGCTTCGCCCTGGCGGGCGCATCGGCCGAGCAACTGCCGGTCGATGCGCCGGGCACCGTTGTGCTGGCAGCTGATCACGTGCAGGCCGCCCAGGGCCGCCACGCCCGGCCCCAGAGGGATGTCGGTGCCACGCCCGGCCAGGTTGGTGGTCACGGTCACCTGGGCGCGCAGGCCGGCCAGGGCGACGATGTCGGCCTCTTCCTTGTCCTGCCGGGCGTTGAGCACCCGGCACGAAATACCCGCCTCGGCCAGGACACTGGCCAGGGCCTCGGAATCGGCCACGGAATCGGTGCCGACCAGCACCGGCCGACCCTCGGTGCGCAGTCCGGCGATGCGTGCGGCGAGCGCCTGCCACAGTTCGGCGCGCGTGGCGAACAGGCGCGGGGGCAGGAGCGTACGCCGCGAGGGCAGGCGCAGGGGCAGGCGGAAAACGCGCAGGCCGTAGGTCTGGGCCAGCTCGCCGGCGGACTCGCGCAGGGTGCCGCTGACGCCGGCGAGACGGTGATAGCGCCGGAACAGGCGCTGGAAGGTGATCCGCGCGGCGGTGGCATTGGCCGGTGTCGGCTCGAAGCCTTCCTTGAGTTCGATCAGCTGGTGCAGTCCGCGCGACCAGCTGCGTCCGGCGGCGACGCGCCCGGTGGTCGGGTCGACGATCTCGACCTTGCCGTCGCGCAGGATGTAGTCGCGATCGCGCCGGTAGAGGTGCAGCGCGCTCAGGGCCTGGACCACCCAGGCCTCGCGGTAGCGGCGGTTGCGCCAGGCCGGCGTCAGGTCGGCGACGGCGGCATCCAGGGCCGTGTCGCCGGCGGCGCTCAAGGTCACCCGGCGGGCCAGGGGGTCGAGCTGGAAGTCACGGCCGGCTTCCAGTCCGCCGGCCAGGCTCAGTGCGGTTTCGTAGTCGCCACGGGCGCGCCGGCCGTCGACCGCGCGTGACAGAATAAGGGGCACGCGCGCCTCGTCGATGAGGATGCTGTCGGCCTCGTCGACGATGGCCATGCACAGGCCGCGCAGCAGGGGCACGGCGCGCTGGCGCCCGTCCAGCGAGGCGGCGCGCTGGCGCAGCTCGTCGCCACGGCGGTGGCCGGCGACATGGTCGCGCAGGTAGTCGAAACCGAGTTCCTTGGCGGTGCAGTAGACCACGTCGCGGCCATAGGCGGCACGGCGCGCGCCGCTGTCGGCGCGCGCCGTGACCACGCCGACCTTGAGTCCAAGGGCGGTGTACCAGGGGCCGAGGGCCTCGGCATCGCGCTCGGCCAGGTAATCGTTGGCCGTGACCACGTGCACCGGCATGCCGGCCAAGGCGGCAAGACCGGCGGCCATGGCGACGGCGAGGGTCTTGCCCTCCCCCGTAGCCATTTCCACCAACTGGTTATCGAGCAGGGCACGCGCCGCCATGACCTGGGTGGCAAAGGGGTGACGCCCAGTTGTCGTATGCAGGCCGTGACGACTAGCGCCATGGCGCGCGCCAGGGCTTCGCCGCACAGGCCGTCGCGCGCCAGTACGGGGCCCAGGGCATGAAGATCGCCGGCGAGCGTGGCCTCGTCGGCATCGGCCCAGGCGGCACGGTAGGTCTCGACCTGTTCTGCGAAGCGTCGGTAACGCAGCCTGAGCAGCGCGGCCGGCACCCCCAGGCGCGCCTCTGCCTGCTACGCCAACCGCGCCAGGCCATCGCGGCGCGCGCGCCGGCGTTCCGGATAGGCGCCCCAGAGCAGGCCGGGCATCGGCAGGCTGGCACCGCGCGTCGTGGCCATGGCTCAGCCCCCGGCGCTCATCTGGCTCAGGAACATCTGTCGTACCCAGCGCCAGAGACGCACCGCGGCCGGTTCGAAGCCGAGATCGAAGCGTGCCTCGACGCGCCCACCGATCCGGCGTGACGGCGCTTCGGGAATGACCAGATCGACGACGAAGAACGGTTCCAGGGCGGTCAGGCCATCGCTATCCGCGGGGTCGGTGGCGATGTCGCCACCGCCGCGATCGCCCAGCGCGCTGCTGGGCAGTTGCAGTGTCGCGGCCGGCTGGGCGCGTTCCAGCTGGGCGCCGAGTGACTCGGAGGACTCCAGCAGCCAGATGCGCGCCTCCCGCAGACGTTCGCGCACCAGGGCGATGTCCTGCTGCGGCAGCAGGACGCGGGCCCGCATGGGACCCTCAGCGAGGATGTAGCCGACTTCCGTGCCGCGCGCCAGATAACGTCCAGGCAGATCGGCCGGATGCGGCAGGACCAGCTGACCGGCGCTGCCGGCGCGCACCACGAGCTGCTGTAGGCGCGCCTCGTTGAGGCGCAGGGCGGCATGCAGGCTCTCGATCTCCTCGGCGAGGTTGCGCGCCCGTTCCGGCTCGCGTAACAGGACGCCGTACTGCTCCGACTGGAATTGCGCCAAACGCGCGTACAGCCGGTCGCGCTCGGCGCCAAGGTCCGGATCGCTCAGCACCAGGAGCGGCTGGCCGGACGTGACTGTCTCTCCGTCGACCGTCAGAACCTCGACGACATGGCCGTCCGTCTCCGGACGCACACGGGCATTTTCCGGCAGCCAGACGATGCCGTCGGCGACCACCCGGAAGGGCAGCGGCAGGGCCAGCAACGCCAAGACGCCGGCAACGCCCAGGGCCAAGGCCAGGCGTCGGGCACGGCGGCTGGCGCGGCTGTCGTCGCGGTCGTGCCAAATGCTCCGGTACAGGTTGAGGCCCGGCCCGACGAAGAAGGTCCAGACGAGGATGGCGCCGGCGATGACGGCCAGGGACGCGGATACGCCGCTCAGCCAATGGACAATGGCGATCGAGATGATGGCGCGGTAGAGCAGCGATGCGGGCGCATAGCCGAGCAGCCAGGCGCGCTCCCCCGGCGCCAGGCTGGGGGCTTCTGCCTCCAGGCCAAGCAGTCGGTGCTTGATCAGCCAGATCCAGTGGTTGGCGCTGCGCGGCGCGAGGTTGGGCAGGTCGAAGGCGTCGGCCAGGATGAAGTAGCCGTCGTAGCGCATCAATGGATTGCCGTTGAAGAACAGGGTCGAGACACCGGCGATGAGCATCACCGCGAGCATCGCGTCGCGTGCCGTGCCCGGTTCCAGCAGGAGCCAGAGGCCAAGGGCCAGGACCGCCAGGAAAAGCTCCACCATGATGCCGGCGGCGCTTACCACAAGGCGATGACTGCGGAAGCGGAAGGACGTGGACGCGGAGGCATCCACCCAGGGGATGGGCATGAGCAGCAGGAGGGTGACACCGACCTTGCGCACCTCGCCGCCCCAGCGCCGGATGGCCAGGGCGTGGCCAAGCTCGTGCAGGCCCTTGACCAGCGGATAGGCCAGCCAGGTGAGGATCAGGAAGCCGGGACTCGACGCCCGCTCAGCCGCGTGCGCGGCCAGTTCCGGCCAGTGCATGGCGGCGAGCAACCCGGCCAGGGCCAGCAGCGCCAGCCAGAGGGCCAGCGCCCCGGCGCCGAAGAGACGCTTCAGCCAAGGGTCGAAGACGTGCAGGTAGGGTTCGGGATCGAACAGACCGATGCGAAAGAATAGCGGGTTGAGCTGCGACCAGCGTTGCTTGTCGCGGCGCACGCTGCGGTTCTCGAACATGACGTCGACATCCGGCAGGATCTCGGTCTGCAATAGCTCGCCGTCGGCAAGGCGCGCCAGTATCTCGACCAAATCCGCCTGGGTGGGCGCGTCCTCGCCCAGCGTGACGTTCATCTGCTCCCAAACCTCGGCGACGCTGCGCCGAGCGTCGCACAGGCCAACGAATCGGTAGGCGCGGGGATTGAGGCGGAAATGGCGACCGTCGGCGGGGTCGGAGAGCACATACCAGACCTGGCCGCGCACCACCTGGCGGCGGATGGTCACATGACCGCGCAGGCGCGGATGCAGGTCGGCGATGCGATACCAGTGCGGATGCAACAGCGGCGATTCCATGCCATCGGCCCCAGGCTCACAGCCCCCAGCGCCAGAGGCTCAGGCGCAGCCAGCCGGCGGCACGGCGCAGCATGATCCAGGCAAGCGGTCGATAGCCGACGGCAATCTTGGCGACGCCCTTCATGCCCGGGCGCAGTCCCTGCACCGAGCCCTCGCCGAAGCGGCCCTCGGCTTCGAAGACATTGCGTTCGTCGAGGACGCGCGCCACGGGCGTGACCCGGCTGACACTGAACGCCCAGCGGTCGCCAGGCCGCGCCGTGGGTGCCAGCGTGCCTTCCTGGCCCTGGCGCACCAGGTCGATGTCGCGCTCGTCGACTTCGACGATGAGGCGGTAGCGGTCGCGCGGCGCGACGGTCATGAGCACATGCCCCTTTTTCACCGGCGCGCCCAGCGACTGGCTCAGGTCGCCCTCGGTGACGATGCCGTCGAAGGGTGCCGTGAGGCTGGCGCGGCTGAGCTGCTGGCGCACCAGGTCGAGCTGCGCCCGGGCCTCTTGCATGCGCGCCATGCTGATCGCCAGCTCGGCGCGATCGCCCTTGGACATGGCCGCGCCGTAGGCATTCTCGTGCTGCGCCAGTTCGCCCTGCCATTTGCGCATCTCCAGGAGCATGTCCTGCTGCGCCAGTTCGACCAGCACCTGATCGCGCTTCACCGGGTCGCCGGGCCGGGCATGGACCTGCTGCAGGAAGCCGTCGGTGGGCGCCGCCAGGACGCGCTGCACCTCGCCCTCAACGCGCGCCGTGGCGGTCACGCGGTGCGGCACCGGCAACGCCAGGAGCAAGAGAAGAACGGCCGCCACACTCCCAACGACCAGCTTGGAACGGTTCATGCCGGACTCGCGCAAGCGCGCCCAACGTGCCACGAGCAGACGGCGCAGACGCCGCCACCAGCTTTCCTCGGCATGCCGCTTGAGCATCAGCAGTGGCGACAGCAAGCCGATAAGGTGCTCCAGCAGAGCCTGTTCGTCGTCGTTGAAGGCCGCTTCGCCGGAGGCTTCCAGGGTGATGGCGCCATGCACACTGCCCTGGGCGACCAAGGGCAGTGTGATGATGGCGCCTTGCGTGGCGCGCGCCAGGGCGGCATGCGCCAGGGTGATCCTGGGCTTGGCGTCCCGGGATGGCGGATAGGTGATCGCCGCGCCTTGGTCGACGGCCTCCTCCATGGCGGCTTCCAGTTCGCCGTAGGCCTCGCCGCCCAGGCCCGTCTGGCTGCCATGCGACACCGCCGCGACACGCACGGTGCCGCCCTCGGCGATGCCCAGACTGACGCGCCGGCAGTGGAAAATGGTGGCCATTTCGTTGGCGAAGGCGGTGCATGCCTGCTCGAAACCGGCGTGCGACAGCACGGTGGCGTGCAAGCGCAGGGCCTCGGAACTGCCTGGGCTGGCGTTTTGCAGGACGCTCAGCAGCGGGTAAAGCTTCGCCAATCCCTGACGCAGCATGGCCAGCACGGCATCGTCCGCAAGCGCCTCCCGAGGGTCGACGGCGATGGCCAGGGCGCCGGTTGGGCGGTCGCCGAGGCGGATGGGCATGGAGAAGATGCGGTTGTGCGAGGTCTCGGAGGGACTCACGCGCTGGATCGGCAGTTTGCCCAGCAGGGTGTCGCGCGCCGCCGCGTACACCTCGATGGGCGGCCGGCTATCGATCGGCCAGACCGCCGCCGGCAGGGACTGGCTGCCACGCGTGCCGAGCAGCACCAGCCCGTGGCGTATGCCGGGTATCTTGCCGAATTGATCGTTGAGCCAGTCCTGTACCGAAGCTTCCATGGGTCCGCCGGTCCGTGGCGCCGGGGTGTCCCGCGCCGGTCTTACGTTCAGTCGTCCGCGCCGAGTGCGCCGCTATTCCGGCCCTCACCCCCATTAACGGCTGGAGAGGCCATATCTTTAGCCGATTCTACAATTTCTGGCCAAGGCGAGCCCGACCGTGTGAAAAGGATATGGACTACGGCATGCCGCCCTGGCCCATGCCAAGCGTGTTGGCAAGTGTTAGAACTGATTGATCAAACAGCCTGATCTTTACCTTAGAACCATCCAATGCGGCAAGCCTAGCCGCCGAGGGGCATAAAAAAGGCTCAATTCGCATTAATTTGTGACAGGCTCAGGCCCTGAGCCTCGGGATTGCCAAACTGGCCATGTTGGAAAGTGACCTGGAGGGTGAGATGAGGCAACGGGAATGGAAGAAACTCAAGGAGTGGGTGGCAAAACTGACCTTCGGGCAGCGCCATGAACTGATGGGTGAATTGACGGCCGATGATGAGATAGTGGCCTGCGTTGGGATTATTGAGAACCATGGGAAGCCAGAGCAGTGTCCGCGCTGCGGGAGCGTTCACGTGGTCAGGAATGGCAGTGCCAGTGGTTTACAGCGCTATAAGTGTCGCGGTTGCAGTCGGACGTTCAATGGCCTGACGGGCACGCCGCTGGCTCGCTTGCGCCTGAAGCCAAAGTGGCTCTCGCAGGCCGAGGCATTACGTGATGGTGTGACCATTACGAAGGCGGCCGAGCGCCTGAAGGTGGCGCGGAGCACGGCATTCCGTTGGCGCCACCGCTTTATGGCCTTGCCCAAAACCATTCAGGCGCAGAAGCTTGTGGGAATTGCTGAGGCGGATGAAACCTTCTTCTTGCATTCCGACAAGGGGCAACGCGGTCTGGATCGGAAACCGCGCCGGCGCGGTGGCAGTGCGGCCAAGCGCGGGCTGTCCAAAGAGCAGATCCCCGTGCTGGTCGCGCGGGACCGTTCAGGTGCCACGGCCAATTTCATTCTCGCGGCAGACGGCAAGGCCGATCTCGTCGCCGCCCTTAAGCCGTTGCTACCCTTGGATACGATCCTGTGCACCGACGGGAGCAGCGTGTTGGCCGCCGCCGTCAAAGAGATCGGCGTAACCCACCGACCGATCAATGTCTCGGCCGGTCGGCGCGTCATTGCCGGCGTCTATCACATCCAGAACGTGAATGCCTTCGACAGCCGACTCAAGAACTGGATTCGCCGCTTCCATGGCGTGGCAACCAAGTATCTCGATTCCTACCTTGGTTGGTTCCGGACCCTCGACCGGTCGTCATCGACTGGCTTACAACCCGCATCCTTGCTCGCTTTGGCTGTCGGCCGCCAGGCTGTCCTCAATTAATGCGAATTGAGCCATAAAAAAACAAAAAGCCAGCAAAATATGCTGGCTTCGTCTTTTACGATCCTGGTAAATCGTTGATTTATTTGGTCGGGGCGAGAAGATTCGAACTTCCGACCCCCTGCACCCCATGCACTTTCATAAACATTAATATTCAATACATTATCGATGTTTCGTCTAAACAAAACACGCCGGTTTCGTCGAGATTCCATGCGCTTTTCGAGGGTGTGTTTAGACACTTTAGCGCAGTGTCATCAGCGCAGATCGTACCAGACGCCGCGACCGCTTCCATGCTTGTTCAGGATTCCACGTTCGACCAGTGCGCGGAAGTGCTGCTTGAGTGTGTTGCGACTGGAACCGGTCAGCTTAATGACGTCACCGATGCTGACACGCCCGTGCTCTCGGACGAATTCGACGATCCGGAGCGACAATTCGGGCATGGCGGCGAGCACGATTTTTTCGCGCTCAACCTTCTTCTCCAGCCGCCGGACTTGCTCGGCAAGTGAACGCAGAAAGAAGACCAGCCAGGGCTGCCAGTTCGGCAATTCCGTGCGGATCGTACCCTGAGTTTGCCTCAAGGCCAGGTAGTAGGCTTCCTTGCTTTGTTCGACCACACTTTCCAATGAGCTGTACGGCACATAGGCATAGCCGGACTGTAAAAGCAGGAGCGTGGTGTTGGCGCCGACCGAGAATTGAGCCACTTATGAAGTTCTGCCGATCCTGAATTGAGCCGGGTGTTCAACCTATCCTGCTGAATTATTCAGCAGGAGATCAGGAGTGATCACCATGGCCATGATTGGCAAGGTAAGGCGGATGTTTCACCGCCAGAACAAGTCTGTACGAGAGATCTCTCGCATCACCAGTCTGTCGCGCAATACGATCAGCAAATGGCTGGAAGCCCCGCTGGAAGGCGAACCGAAGAGCCGCCCACGGCCACCCCAGGCCGGCAAGCTGACCGCCTACCACAAGGCCCTACAGCAAGCGCTTGCGACCGACGCACATCGACCGAAGAAGGAACGACGTACGGCGCTCGCCCTGTTCGCCGAGATCCAGGCGGCGGGCTACACGGGGGGATACTCACGGGTCACCGACTCCGTCCGCGCCTGGCGCCAGGGTGAAGGTCAGGGGCCGCCACCAAGGCATTTGTGCCGCTGAGCTTCGAATTGGGCGAAGCCTTCCAGTTCGACTGGAGCGAAGAAGGCTTGGTGGTGGGCGGCATCTATTACCGTCTCCAGGTCTCGCACATGAAGCTGTGTGCCAGTCGGGCCTTCTGGCTGGTGGCCTACCCAGCCAAGGACACGAGATGCTGTTCGATGCCCATACCCGTTCCTTTGCGGCGCTCGGGGGTCGCCCGCCGGGGCATCTACGACAACATGAAGACCGCGGTGGACAAGGTCAAGAAGGGCAAGGGCCGTATCGTCAACGCCCGTTTCGCCGTGATGTGCGCGCACTACCTGTTTGATGCCGACTTCTGCAACGTCGCCTCGGGTTGGGAGAAAGGCGTCGTCGAGAAGAACGTGCAGGACAGCCGGCGGCGCATCTGGATCGACGCCGCCAAGCTGCGCTTTGGCTCGTTCGCCGAACTGAATGCCTGGCTGGGGAGCGGTGTCGGGCCTTATGGTCCGAGCTCCGTCATCCACAGCATGACCAGTTCAGCGTGGCCGAGATGCTGGAGCATGAGCACGCGCACTTGATGCCGATGCCCGTGCCGTTTGATGGCTATGTGGAGAGTCCGTCCAGGGTATCGAGCACCTGCCTGGTGTCGGTATCCCGCAACCGCTATTCGGTGCCCTGCGAGCTGGCGGGTCAGCGGGTCAGCACGCGGTTGTATCCAGGCCGGGTCGTCGTCGTGGCGAGCGATGCCATCGTCGCCAGCCACGAACGTCACAGCGAACGCGGCCAGGTCCGCTATGACTGGCAGCACTACATTCCCCTCCTGCAGAGGAAGCCCGGTGCCCTACGCAACGGCGCGCCGTTTGCCGATCTACCGGCACCATTGCAGCAACTGCGCCGAGGCTTGCTGCGCGAACCCGGCGGCGACCGGGTCATGGCGCAGGTGTTGGCCATCGTCCCCAAGGCCGGACTGGATGCCGTGTTGGTGGCGGTGGAACTGGCCCTGGAGAGTTCGCCGCCCTCCGGCCGGGTAAGCGTCGAGCATGTGATCAACGTCCTGAGTCGGCTGAATGCACCGCCGGTGCCAGAGACCGTGGAGACGACCTTGAAGGTCGCCACCCCGCCGATCGCCGACCCGAAGCGTTACGACCGCCTCCGCGGACAGGATCTCCCCGAGGAAATCGACCATGCGTGATCTTTGCACCGAACTCAAGCAATTGAGACTGCATGGCATGGCGAGCGCCTGGACCGACCAGTTTGAACAGGATCGTGCCGCGCTCGACAGCGCCCGATGGTTAATCGAACACCTGCTACAGGCCGAGATCACCGACCGTGCCATGCGCTCGGTCAGCCACCAGATGCATCCCGCGAAGTTCCCGATGCATCGCGACCCTGGCGGGCTTCGACTTCGCCATCTCACCGGTGGATCACAAACTGGTCCTGGAGTTAGCCGAGACCGCCTTTACAGAGGCCTCGCACAACGCCGTTCTGGTGGGTGGGCCGGGCACCGGCAAGACGCATCTGGCCACCGCCATCGGCGTCTCCGGGATTACCCGCCATGGCAAACGGGTGCGATTCTATTCGACGGTCGATCTGGTCAATGCCCTGGAGCAGGAGAAGGCGCAAGGCAAGGCGGGGCGAATCGCACTGAGCCTGCTGCGCATGGATCTGGTGATTCTCGACGAGCTGGGCTATCTACCGTTCAGTCAGTCCGGCGGGGCACTCCTGTTCCATCTGCTGTCGAGACTCTATCAGCACACCAGCGTGATCATCACGACCAACCTGGACTTCGGAGAGTGGTCACGTGTGTTCGGCGACGCGAAGATGACGATGGCGCTGCTGGATCGCCTGACTCACCACTGTCATATCGTCGAGACCGGCAATGAGAGCATTCGCTTCAGGGATAGCAGCGCGGTGGCAAAGAAGCGCATCAAGGCTCGGGAACAGGGCCGCAAGAATCTTCCTGAAACCAGCAGTTGATCGTCGCCCGCGTAGAGAACAGCTTCAAGGAGGTCAACAAACCGGAAAAACCGTACACTTATCCACAGCCAACCTCCATCCGGTTGGCTTACATCCCCGGCTCAATTCTCGGTCGGCAGGGTGGCTCAATTCAACTTCGGCGCGAACAGCGTGGTCAGGACGCGGCTCAGTCGCCCGTTGCCATCCTGAAAAGGGTGAATTTCCAGAAACACCACCACGAAAATGGCGATAATCAGGAGTGGATGCAATCGGCCCGTCTGTTGCTCTTGGTTCACCCACGCTACGAGTTCCGTCATCAGACGCGGTGTGTCGAAGGGTGTCGCCGCCTGGAACACGATACCGATCTGCGCTCCGGTTTCGTCAAAGGCGGCGACACTGTTGGAGTTGGTCTTGTAATGGCCGTGATGCCAAGCATCCTTCTCGCTGTAACGCAGCAGGACCTGATGCATCTGCATGATGTGGTTTTCGGTAAACGGGATGTCCCGCCATGAGGAAAACAACAGATTCATGAGCTCAGCGTAGCCAGCCACCTCTTGCTCGTCGCGGGTAGAGAAGGACTTGATCTCCAGGTTCGACAGCAACTGCTCCACCTCTCGGTCGGAGAGTTTGCTACCCTCGATTCGAGTGGATGAACCAATGCTCTCGATGGTGGCCACGCGGCGCAGTGCGGACAGGCGATCCGGCGCAAGCGTACCCAGGGCGCGCCAGGCGCCTTTGAACTCGTCAATCCGGGCGATGAGGCTGAGGATCTCCGGGGTGATTTGTAGGGTGTCAGTTCGCAGCATGAACCAATACTACACCCATTTACATCCATTCTTGATAGGCGTCCATTACGACGCATGGCCAGATTGACTGGGCAAGGTCCGTATGCCGTTCACGTTTCGGGCGCCGCGCATCGGTCTTCAGCATCTTGCTCAGCCGCTCGACATACGGCGTGAACTGGGTCTCGCCCGCACGGCGCCGGAACTTCGGCTCTGCTCGCTCTGGCGCGTTAAGCCACCTTCGTATCGACTTCCATGTGATGCCCGTCAGGCGCTCAATGAGCGTCACAAACGATTTTCAGAGTCCGCATGCAGGTACGCTGGAAATAGCGCTGCCGCATATCTTATTGATAAAAAAGAAGGATTTAGATTCGAAAAACCGAAAAGAATGGATTTGTCTAACGCTGTCTAAACACTTTTTCGTGAAAAAAGCGCTTAGACAAATCTCTTGTGGCCCTGGTATGCCATTGATTTTATTTAATTATTTATTGGTCGGGGCGAGAAGATTCGAACTTCCGACCCCCTGCACCCCATGCACTTTCATAAACATTAATATTCAATACGTTATCGATATTCTGTCTAAACAAAATACGCTGGTTTCGTCGAGATTCCATGCGCTTTTCGAGGGTGTGTTTAGACACTTTTGCGCAATGCCATCAGCGCAGATCGTACCAGACGCCGCGACCGCTTCCATGCTTGTTCAGAATTCCACGTTCGACCAGAGCGCGGAAGTGCTGCTTGAGTGTGTTACGACTGGAACCGGTCAGCTTGATGACGTCACCGATGCTGACACGCCCGTGCTCTCGGACGAATTCGACGATCCGGAGCGACAATTCGGGCATGGCGGCGAGCACGATTTTTTCGCGCTCAACCTTCTTCTCCAGCCGCCGGACTTGCTCGGCAAGTGAGCGCAGAAAGAACACCAGCCATGGCTGCCAGTTCGGCAATTCCGTGCGGATCGTACCCTGAGTTTGCCGCAAGGCCAGGTAGTAAGCTTCCTTGCTTTGTTCGACCACACTTTCCAATGAGCTGTACGGCACATAGGCATAGCCGGACTGTAAAAGCAGGAGCGTGGTCAGGACGCGGCTCAGTCGCCCGTTGCCATCCTGAAAAGGGTGAATTTCCAGAAACACCACCACGAAAATGGCGATGTTCAGGAGCGGATGCATTCGCCCCGTCGCTTGCTCTTGGTCCACCCACGCCACGAGTTCCGTCATCAGACGCGGTGTGTCGAAGGGTGTCGCCGTCTGGAACACGATACCGATCTGTGCTCCGGTTTCGTCAAAGGCGGCGACACTGTTGACGTTGGTCTTGTAATGGCCGTGATGCCAAGCATCCTTCTCGCTGTAACGCAGCAGGACCTGATGCATCTGCTTGATGTGGTTTTCGGTGAATGGGATGTCCTGCCATGAGGAAAACACCAGATTCATGAGCTCAGCGTAGCCAGCCACCTCTTGCTCGTCGCGGGTAGAGAAGGACTTGATCTCCAGGCTCGACAGTAGCTTCTCAACCTCTCGGTCGGAGAGTTTACTGCCCTCGATCCGGGTGGAAGAACCAATACTCTCGATGGTGGCCACGCGGCGCAGTGCGGACAGGCGATCCGGCGCAAGCGTACCCAGGGCGCGCCAGGCGCCTTTGAATTCGTCAATCCGGGCGATTAGGCTGAGGATCTCAGGGGTGATTTGTAGGGTGTCGGTTCGCAGCATGCACCAATACTACACCCATTTACATCCATTCTTGATGGGCGTCCATTTCGGCATGGCCAGATTGACTGGGTGTTTAATGGACCCTATTGGCACCATTTGATCACGTTGGCCCTGGGATATGAGCCCGACACCATTCCTAATTTCCGCATCGACTTTGATATTCGCCTCGCCATGCTAGGCTGGGCGCCAGCCTGGATCACCGCTGTCGCCCACTCCATGTGGAGAACCGCGGTCTCTATTCATCTCTTCGGACCGATTTCGACCTCATCCGTACTTATCCTGGCGGCAAGACTCCCAGCATCGCCGCAAGGCGATACTGGGAAATCGATCCATGACGAGCATGGATGAGTCAGTCGCGGGTCACGTGCTGGCAGAGGATGGTTTTCTTACCCTCGGGCTGGACCGATTCGATTTGCGACAAATCGCCAGCGCCCAAGCGACCATATTGGTCGGCTACGCCATAGAGCGTGTGTGTCGATTCCTGCTTGGCAAGCTGGATTTCCGGCACGGTGTAGGCACTCGGTCGGACAGAGGCGATGATGGATACATCCTCGGCGCTCAGGTTGATGGCCTGGTGCTGGCAATCGCCGGCGAAGGCGGATGTGGTGGTGAACAGACCGATGGCGATCAGGGTTTGGGCGGCATTCATGATTAACTCCTTTTAAATGAAATATCAGTAAGGGCTAATATACTCGCCAAAAATCCCTTGATCTTGACCTTGGTCAAATATTACCACTTAGTTTACTCAGCTATTAAGCCGTGTTGCACGTTCGCGACATCCATCGACTGGCGAGTGCTACTGATGCGCTAACGAACGGAAGAAGGCGGTTTCGGGGCGGCGCGGCAATATCCTCAGACTGCCGCGCCGATGGAGTGACTCTCTCAGTCGCCCTTGAAGGTATTGCCTACTAAATTGGTCACACCCGCCTGAGGTACATGGCACAAGGTGCAGAAATGGCGACGGCTGGACATGGTCATGTCCTTGCCCTCTTTGACGTAGTGCGATTCGGGCATGGGCGTGGGTTCGCCCTTGACCTTGTCGCCAATGTCATCGGGGGTGTCGTGACATTCCAAACACTTGTTGAGCTTGACGGTGATGGGGATGAGCTTGTCCACCTTGTGCGGAATCTGCGGCGGGGCTTCCTCCCAGAAACGCGGCAGCACGCCGGATTTCTTGGGTGGCAGGTCGGAGTAGGCAAACTCCGGCGGCACCGGATCTTCATACACGCTGGTTTTCGACAGACCCAGGCTTTCATCCGGCAGACTGTCGGCCTGAAGCCAGCCGGCGGCCAAGGCGAGTACAGCGATTAAAGCGATTTTGATTTTCATGGCATCTCCTTTTCGCTTCAGGCCCGATAGACCTTGACCGCGCACTTCTTGAAGTCGTTTTCACGCGAGATGGGGCAGTTGGCATCCAGCGTAACCCGGTTGATGAGCACGCCTTCGTCGAAGAAGGGGACGAAGGCATAGCCCTTGGGCATGCGGTTGCGTCCGCCAGTTTCCACCCGTACCCGCACCTTGCCGCGCCGCGATTCCACCCAGACCACGTCGTTGCGCTTGAGGTCGCGCTTCTTGGCGTCTTCCGGGTGCAGCCACAACACCGCGGCCGGCACGGCGCGATGCAGCTCGGGCACGCGCCGGGTCATGGTGCCGGTGTGCCAGTGTTCGATCACCCGGCCGGTACACAGCCACAGGTCGTAGATCGCATCCGGTTTTTCCACCGGGGCGGCGTAGGGGCGGAAGAAAATCTTCGCCCTGCCGGGCAGCGGCGTGGGTTTCGGGTCGGTCACACCGTCGAGGTTGCCGGTCGGGATGGCCTTGGCGAAGTCGCCGTAGAAGTCGAAGCCGCTGCCTTTCTTGGCGTAGGGGTCGTATTGCTCGTTGAAGCGCCAGAGCGTTTCCACCCATTTGCCGTCTTTCTCCACCACGGGCCAGCGCAGGCCGCGTACATCTTCATGGTGATAGACGTCGAACGGGGCCAGGTCGTGGCCGTGGCCCGCGCCGAAGGCGCGGTATTCCTCGAAGATAGCTTTTTCGGGGAACCAGCCGTCGCCGAGCAGATCAGCCACATGGTTGCCATGGCCCTTGGCCACGGGGTCGGGCCAGGCGTGTTTGCGGTTGCCGTGGGTGGCGAAGAGCGCTTCATACAGGGTGGTTTCCGGCCCCATGCCGTGTTTGGCGGCATCGTCCAGCACGCTGGGCAGCTTGCCTTCGGGGAAGCCTTCCACTTTCAGGCCGGGCAGGCGCTGCTCGCCCCACACGTCCTTGATCTTGAAGCGCTTGGCGAAGGCCATCATCTGCCAGATGTCGGCACGGGCTTGGCCAGGCGGCAGCACCTGCTGGCGCCAGTGCTGGGTGCGGCGTTCGGCGTTGCCGTAGGCGCCCCACTTCTCGAAGATCATCGCCGCCGGGAGGATCAAGTCGGCCACCTTGGCGGAGATGCTGGGGTACGCATCGGAAACGACGATGAAGTTGTCGCCCTTGCGTGCCGCCTCGATGGCGTGGTTGGCGTTGGGATGATGCTGGAAGGGGTTGTTGACCAGAATCCAGCACCACTTGATGGCGCCATCTTCCAGGCCGCGCATGATGTCGGTGATGTGCGCGCCGTCCTTGGGGTTCAGGGTTTGGGCGGGGATATGCCACAGATGCTCGGTGTGGTCGCGGTGTTTCTTGTTGGCCACCAGCATGTCGGCAGGCAGGCGGTGCGAGAACACGCCCACCTCACGCGCGGTGCCGCAGGCGGAGGGCTGGCCGGTGAGCGAGAACGCGCCACTGCCGGGCTGGGCGTGTTTGCCCAGAAGCAGGTGGTTCATGTAGCACTGCTCGTTGACCCAGGTGCCGCGCTGGTGCTGGTTGAAGCCCATCGTCCAGAACGAAATGGTCTTGCGCTTGGGATCGATGAAGAGATCGGCAAGCTGCATGAGCTTGGCCTTGAAGGCGTCCAGGCTTTCCTCGGCATCGCCCTTGGCCACTTCGGCGACGAAGTCCAGGGTGTAAGGCTCCAGCGCGGCCTTGAAGTCTTCGAAGCTGATCTTCCAGTGGGCGGCGGCGGCGGCGGCATGCTTCTGCTCCACCACGTCGCCCGCCTTGCGGCGTTGCGCTACGGCTTCCTGCGCGTCGAGCACATGACTCTTCTGATTGCCCACCACATCTTTCTCGGCGGCATAGGCGAATTTCTCGGCGTTGGCCGTGCGGAAGCCATAGCCGATGTCGTTGTGCCCGGTGCTGAAGATGCAGTGCTTGTTGACGAAGTCCCAGTTCACCGCGTTGCGGGCGATGATCTCGCGCGCCAGCCAGTTCTGGATCGCCAGATCGCCGTTGGGCGACATGATGATTTCCAGATCGGCCAGGTCGGACGAGGCGTTGTGATAGGTGGTCAGGTTGACGATGCGGCAGGCCTTGTGGGTAAGCCGCCGGTCGGTGATGCGCGACCACATGATGGGGTGGCATTCACCCATGTTGGCGCCCCACAGCACCATGGTGTCGGTGTGCTCGACGTCGTCGTAGGTGCCGGCGGGCTCGTCGATGCCGAAGGTCTGCATAAAGGCGGCCACGGCGGAGGCCATGCAGTTGCGGGCGTTGTTGTCCAGGTTGTTGGAACGGAATCCGGCTTTCCAGAGTTTGCTGGAGACATAGCCTTCCATCACCGTCTGCTGGCCGGAGCCGATCATGGAAACCCCGGCGGGGCCCAGTTCGGCATGGGTCTTGCGGAACTGACGTTCCATTTCATCGAAGGCCTGATCCCAGGACACCGGGGCGAACTTGCCGGCCTTATCGAACTTGCCGTCCATCATACGCATCAGGGGTTGGGTCAGCCGGTCCTGGCCGTACATGATCTTGCCGTTGAAATAGCCTTTCACGCAGTTGAGGCCGCGGTTCACCGGGGCCTTGGGGTCGCCCTTGGTGGCGACCACGCGACCATCCTTGGTGGCGATCAGGATGCCACAACCGACGCCGCAGAAGCGGCACACACCCTTATCCCACTGCCAGTCCTTCTCTCCCGCCTTGACGGCCGCCTCGGCCTGTTTCGAGAGGGGTAGCCCGACGGTGGCCGCCGTGCCGGCGGCCACCGTGGATTTCAGAAAATCGCGTCGCGATACAGTCATCTTTCATCTCCTCGTAAGGTTGTACGCATTGGGCGGAGGCGTCGGCCACGATGTTTCTCAATCAGCCCCGCGCGCATTCGCGCTCCAATTTTCTCTTGGCGTCGGCGGCATGCGCGTTGCCGGCGGCCGCGAACATCGGCGCGACGAGCGGCAAGGCATGCCTCTTCATGGAGGACGCGTCGAGATTGGCTTATTTCCCGGCGGCCTGCGGCACGGGGGCTGTCATGAACTTGAGCAGGACGTTCGGATCGAAGGGGTTGGCCACGGCGGGCTGCATCGGTGCCATGGGCGCGACCGCCTGGGCTGGCGCGGCAAGCATCTGCCCCCAGCTGCCATAGGTGGCCGGGTTCATGCCTGCCCCCATCCAGTTCATGTAGAGATTCGGATTCATGGGCGCCATCATGGCGTTGACCGCGCCGGGATTCATGGGCGCGGTCAGCCAATTGCCGTATACGGCAGGATTCAGCGGCGCCGCCATGAGGTTTAGCGCCTGCGGGCTCACCGGCGCGCTCAGCCAGTTCATGTAGGTGGCGGGATTCAGGCCCGGCGCCATGAGGCCGGTATAGAAGTTGGGATTCATGCCCGCCGCCAGCCATTTCATGGCGACGTTCGGGTCGGTGAGCTGCATGTAGTTCTGCATCGTCGCCGGGTTCATGCTCGCCGCCAGCATGCGGATGTAGGTGTTGGGGTCGATGCCCTTTTGCGCCAGGGCCATGGAGGTGGTCGGGTTCATCAGGTTGGCGGTCCACTCCGCGAAGGCCTTCGGGTCCTTGAAGGCGGAGGCGTTGCGGGTCGGGTCGAGCATCTTGTCGGCGGCAGCCTCGGGGGTGTCGGCGGCCTGGGCGGCGAGGCTGGATACGGCGAAGAGCGATGCGATAAGAACGTTGGTCTTCATGTCTACTCCTTGGGGTGGGTACTGCCGTGGTTACAGGTCGCGCGGGCTAGATATCGCCATTCGCGGCGGCCTGCATGATGTTGTCCATCTTGTCGCGGATGTCCTTGGCGAATTTGCCGAGTTCGTTGTCGATGCCCATCTTGCCGTTGACGGTATCCAGCCAGGCCAGATCCCAATCCAGGGTCAGCACCCAGAGCTGCTTGTTGGCGTCTTCCATGATGGCGATGCGGCAGGGCAGGTAGGAGATGGCTTCCGGCGCCGCCTTGAGAACCGCGCGGCCGGCGGCGATGTCGCAGTAGTGGTAGACCTCCATGCGCGGCGCGTCCATATCGCCGAGCACCGCCTGGAAGTCCTTCCACATCGGGCTTTCCCCCACCTTCTTGAAGTTCAAGCTGTTGGCGCGCAGTTCCATGGATTGCTTGACATCGTCGAAGGTCAGCCCATCCTTGACCTTGTATTTGGTGGTCATGAAGCTCATCGCGTCGCGTATGCCCATGCTCGGCATCAGGGCCATCATCGCCTGCATCAGGGCAAGTTTCTGGTCGCGCGGCAACGACGCCGCCATGGAATAGGGTTTCGCGGCCACCGAGGGTTTGAAGGTGGCCATCGAGCCGATCAAGCCCAAGTAGGCCGGGATGTTCGGCAATGAGATCCCGGGAATATTGGTCAGATAGGGATTGCCGGCCGGGGCGGTCTGCGCCTGGGCCGTGCCCGTGGCGAGGCAGAATGCGAGCGAAGGGGCGAGCAGCATGCCGAAGCGGCGGATGACGGTGAGTTTCAAGCGGGTCTCCTTAGTGCGTGGTGGGTGTGGTGGCCGCGGGCGCGACCGTGCTCAGGCCGAGCATCTTCCAGTCCTGCATGCCGCCCCGGTACCACTTGAGCTTGCGCGGCGGATAGCCGAGGGCGAGCAGTTGCTTGATGTTGGTGGGCGATTGACCGCACCACGGCCCGTTGCAATAGAACACCAGGGTCTTGGCGTTCTCGAAGTTCCAGAGCGGCCCCTGCTGGGCCGCCCCGAAACGAAATACCAGGGTCTCGACGATGCGCGCCGCGTCGGTGTGCGCCGGGTGCAGTTCCTGCCAGGGAATGGCCACCGCGCCGGGGATGACGCCGGAGCGCAGCGGCCAGTCGCTGTCGCGCGAATCGATGACCATGACCGGCTCGCCACGGTCGATGCGTCTCAGGTAGTCGATAATTTCCAGTTCGCCCAGGGTCTCGACATCCTCGGCAAGGCGCATGGGCTGGATGCAATAGGGCGGGCAGGGGCGCGAGGTCAGCGTGAAATCCGGGTCGAGCATGTTCTCGGTATCCGGGTTGCGTTCGATGCGCACCGTCTGGCTCTGATGCCGGATATCGACGTAGGGTAGATCCTGGGTGAGCCGCACCTCGCCGGCAGAGGCGATGCTAATGACTGTCGATAAAAACAGGGCCAGGGTGATTCGATATCGAGTCATCAAGGCGTCTCCAAAAAATCGTCGATTTCGGAGGTGATGATTTCTTCCTCGAACAGGGCCATGAGCTCTAAAAGTGAGTGGGACAAGCCGATCAGGTGCGCTGCCAACTGTTCTGCGCGCTCGGCGTCGCCGTCTCGGTACGCCCGGTGCAGCAGGGCATAGACTTCGTGCATCAGCTCATGGGCATAGTCGACATCCTGGTACAGGCGCCAGTGGCCGAATATCTTGAAACAATCCCGATGGAACCACTGCCCGAAATCGCAATCCTTGTGGTGAACGGGGGCCTTATCGCGCGCGCTTTCCAGCCCGGCGACCATGGCCTGGACCAGCGCCCGCCAGCGGATATGCGCCGATTTCGCTTGCCGAATTTGCCGTATAGCTTCGTTCTTGGTCATGTCTCACTCCCTCGACAACATCATTGCCCGGCTTCCTGGGCCTTAAGCTTGCGGTACAGGGTACGTTCGGAAATACCTAACTCCAGGGCCGCCAGTCGACGATTGCAGCGGTGCCGGGCAAGGACTTCCTTCAGGTGTCGTGCTTCATCGAGTTCGGGCTCCGGACAGGCTACGCTGGCCTCCGATGCATGGACCGGATTGGCATGGCAGGAAGGCCTTCCGGTAGTGATGTCGTCGGGCAAGTGGCGCGGCTCGATGCGGGCGCCCTGCGCCAGCATCGCAGCCCGTTCCAGGATGTTGCGCAACTCGCGGATGTTGCCGGGGAATTCATAACGCAGCAGGACTTCGTGTGTCGCGTCGCTCATGCCGGCGCGGTGGCCGACGCGCTCCAGGAAAAAAGTGCTCAGTTCAGCGAGGTCGTTCAGGCGGTGGCGTAGCGGCGGCAGCTCCACCTGCATGCAGTTGATCCGGTGATAGAGATCGGCACGAAACGTGCCGGAGCGAACCATCTCCGCCAAGTCGCGGTTGGTGGCACAGACGAGGCGGACGTCAGCGCGTCGTTCTCGGGTTTCGCCGAGGCGCCGGAAGGTACCGGTTTCCAGGACGCGCAGCAGACGCACTTGAATCGCCGGAGACAATTCACCGATTTCGTCCAGCACCAGGGTACCCCGGTCGGCGATTTCATACAGCCCCAGTTTATTCTCCATAGCGCCAGTAAAGGCGCCGCGGATATGCCCGAACAGATCGCTGGCGAAACGATCATCGGTGAATTGAGTGCAGTCGACGACCACGAATTCCTTATTGGCACGGCGAGATTTATCGTGGATGAAGCGTGCCGCCATTTCCTTGCCGGTGCCCGTCTCGCCTAGGATCAGCACCGGTGCCTCCGTCTCCGCCACGGTCACCAGATTGTCGAGGACGCGCATGAAGGACGGGCAGCAGCCGCTCACCATGCGCTCCGCGTCTAGGCAGATATCCTGACCGTGGCTGATCGAGGTGATGTTCTCACCCATGAGCACGACCATGCCGTTTGCATCGAAGATCGGATTCCCGCGCACCGTGACATAGTCCGGCTCGCCGAACTGGTCATAGTGTCGATGCACGAACTGGTGTGCCTGGCCGGTGGCGAATACCTGGCGTAGCGGGCATTCTTCGTGCGCCTCGCAGGGCTTGTCCGACTTGTGAGACACCTGATGACACTTCTTGCCGATGATGGCGTTTCGGTCCGAACCTGCATAGGCATCGGCATATCTCTGGTTCGCGGCGACAATATGGTAATCGGTCGCGACCAGACAGAACGGTTCCTGATGGGCATCCACCAGACTTTGCAAAAAGTTCAGATCTTCGGTGAATGACATGATTGGGGCGACGGAACCGAGCCCGCCCGAGCGGGCTCGGCGTAAATCAGCCGATGGCGGTTTCGGCGGTGTTCTTGTCGCCGGTGTTGTCCACCCAGCTGACGACGACCTTGTCGCCCTTGGCGGCGCCCTTGACCTTCATGGCCAGGTACGGGTTCTTGGAGATGCCGCCGCCCCACTGGGCGTCCATCACGGTCTTGCCGCCGACCGTGACCATCACGTTGGTGATGTGGTGCGCGGGCACCGTGGTGCCGGTCTTCGGATCCTTGCGCAGGCCGGTTTCCATCACGTGGTTCATCAAGCACTTGATGTCCGCCGTGTCGCCCGCCATGGAAGCGCGAATCTTCATAGGTTCTGCCATTTGTCTCTTCCTTTCAGTTCAATTGAGCCGGTTCGGACCGATCAGCCGCCGCAGCCGCCGATGGTGACCTTGACTTCCTTGGAGGCCTTGTAGACCTTGCCGCCCGCCTTGACGATGGCGGTGACATTGGAGGTCGCGCCCAGCTTGATCCGGGTCGAGACAAAACCGACCGCGCCGTTCGACAGTTTGAAGTCGGCCAGCAGGGGGAAGCCGTTCTTCTCGCCGATCAGGACGATGGACTCGGTTCCGGCAATCTTCGATTCGACTTCAACCGGCACCACAGCACCGTTCTCGGCAATATCCGGGGCCTTGACGACGATATCGCCGCTGGCAGCCGCGCCGCCACCACCCACACCGGCCAGCGCCGCGTTCAGATCCTTGGCGTCGAATGCCGCCTTGTTCCAGTCAGCCGCGAACACAGCGCCAGGCTTCAGCAGGCCTGCCGCCATGGCGACCGTCACCGCTCCCGCCGCGCCGGCACCTCGCAAGATTGATCTGCGATCAAAATTCATCAAAAACTCCTCTATTGGTTGGATACAAATTCGCTGGCGCACATGGAGACGCCGCATCGACTTCAGCATGTCCCATGCCAGATCTTTGCAACACGCTGACTCATGTCGCGGCTGGTGCATGTCATGCGGATAACTCGCTGTCTAACATCACAATTTTCATACTCATGGCGCATTGACGGTTTGTCGCCGAGGCCGGTGTCGTAACTCAAAGCGGCCTGCCACGACACCGCCATGTCATGACACGTCATGACGCGAGTTCCCGAAGCAAGCCATCGGTCACCCATTCCCGAGTATGGCTAGACGCAACAGGAATCCGCGAAGACGCAGCAAGCGAAATCGGTATGCAAAGCGGTATTGGATACTCACCGCCGGTGTACTTCCTTGATTTCAGACAGTACTGACAAGAGCGCGGCAGGAAACACAGACCGAGGTCAGGTTGGACGTTGTTGTTCTGACTTCAAACTGGAACCAAGGCTGACGACAGTCGCCATCGGTGTCGTCATGAATGTCATTGGCAGCATGCTGCTGATTTGTGCTTGACTTCATTTTCAACATATTTAGTATATTATGTCTCGCATAACCATACATATAGCGCCACACAAGGAGACGCCCGTGCAAATCGATCCGACAACCCGCCCCACCACCCTGCCTCGCGAAGCACTCAAGCGCGACGGGCGCAGAGTGGCTTTCGACGCCGCCAAGATCCGTTCCGCCATCGCCCGCGCCGGCCAGGCCAGCGGCGAGTTCGGTGAGGACGAGGCGGACCTGCTCTCGGCCCAGGTCACAAAAGTCCTGATCCACCGCTTCCACGGTCAGCCGCCCGCCATCGAGCAGATCCAGGACGTGGTGGAACAGACCCTCATCGCCGCCAACCACCTGAAGACGGCCCGGGCCTACATCGTTTACCGGGAGCAGCACGCCAAGCTGCGGGCGGACCGCAAGACCCTGGTGGACGTGGAGTCCTCCATCAACGAATACCTGAACCGTCAGGACTGGCGGGTCAACGCCAACGCCAACCAAGGTTATTCGCTCGGCGGCCTGATCCTCAACGTGTCCGGCAAGGTGACGGCCAACTATTGGCTCTCGCACGTGTACGCGCCGGAGATCGGCGCGGCTCATCGCGAGGGCGATGTGCACATCCACGACCTGGACATGCTGGCGGGCTATTGCGCCGGCTGGTCCCTGCGCACCTTGCTGCACGAGGGCCTGAACGGCGTGCCGGGCAAGGTGGAGGCCGCGCCCCCGAAGCATCTTTCCAGCGCCGTGGGCCAGATCGTCAACTTCCTGGGTACGTTGCAGAACGAGTGGGCCGGGGCGCAAGCCTTCTCGTCCTTCGACACCTACATGGCGCCCTTCATCCGCAAGGACAACCTCGGCTATGACGAGGTGCGCCAGTCCATCCAGGAACTGGTCTACAACCTGAACGTGCCCTCCCGCTGGGGCACCCAGACCCCCTTCACCAACCTGACCTTCGACTGGACCTGCCCGGACGACCTGAAGGAACAAGTGCCCGTCATCGGCGGCCAGGAGATGCCCTTCACCTACGGCGAGCTCCAGGCCGAGATGGACATGATCAACCGGGCCTACATTGAGGTGATGAGCACCGGCGACGCCAAGGGCCGGGCCTTCACCTTCCCCATCCCGACCTACAACATCACGCCGGACTTCCCCTGGGATTCGGAGAACGCCGACCGGCTGTTTCACATGACCGCCAAGTACGGCCTGCCCTACTTCCAGAACTTCGTGAATTCGGAACTGAAGCCCAACATGGTGCGTTCCATGTGCTGCCGCCTGCAGTTGGACCTGCGGGAGCTGCTGAAGCGGGGCAACGGCCTGTTCGGCAGCGCCGAGCAGACCGGCAGCCTGGGGGTGGTCACCGTCAACTGCGCCCGCCTGGGCTACCTGTACAAGGGTGACGAAGAAGGCCTGCTGGCGCGCCTGGACGAGCTGATGGAGATGGGCAAGAACAGCCTGGAAGTGAAGCGCAAGGTAATCCAGGGCCTCATGGACCAGGGCCTGTTCCCCTACACCAAGCGCTACCTGGGCACCCTGCGCAACCACTTCTCCACCCTGGGGGTGAACGGTATCAACGAGCTGGTGCGCAACTTCACCGACGACGAGCACGACCTCACCACGGTGTGGGGGCACGACTTCGCCTGCCGCCTGCTGGACCACATCCGCGCCCGCATCGTCGCTTTCCAGGAAGAGACGGGCCACCTCTACAACCTGGAGGCCACGCCGGCGGAGGGCACCACCTACCGCTTCGCCAAGGAGGACAAGAAGCGTTGGCCCGGCATCCTCCAGGCCGGCACGACGGAACAGCCCTACTACACCAACTCCTCCCAGCTGCCCGTGGGCTACACCGACGACCCCTTCGAGGCGCTATCGCGCCAGGAGGCACTCCAGTCCAAGTACACCGGCGGCACCGTCCTGCACCTGTACATGAACGAGCGTGTATCCAGCGTCGACGCCTGCAAAACCCTGGTGAAACGCGCGCTCACCAATTTCCGCCTGCCCTACATCACCGTCACGCCCACGTTCTCCATCTGCCCGAAGCACGGCTATCTGTCGGGGGAGCACAAATTCTGCCCCAAGTGCGATGCGGAGCTGATCGAGAAGAAGCGGCAGCGGCTGGTGGCCTGACCCTTTCCCCCAACCCCTCCCCTGCCCCCGCCCGAAGGGAAGGGGATCCAACGCCAACCAAGGAGACACCATGAACGACATGACCGACCTGAACACCATCGCCATCGACGCTGACATCGAGCTGAAGGACGAGGAACGCCAGCCCTGCGAAGTATGGACCCGGGTGATGGGATACCACCGCCCCGTCGCCAGCTTCAACACCGGCAAGAAGGGTGAATACGCCGAGCGGCAATTCTTCAGCGAAGGGGCTTGCGTCACGAAGGCTTGATCGGCGTGGATCGCTATGCCGCGACGGACCGGCCGCCCTCGCCATGACCCAGTTGCGTATTGGCGGCTTCGTCCCATTCACCACCACGGATTATCCAGGGCACCTTGCCGCCGTGGTGTTTTGCCAGGGTTGTCCATGGCGTTGCGGCTATTGCCACAACCCGCACCTGTTACCCGTCGACGGCTCGGAAAGTCATGCCTGGATCGATATCCTGGCCTTTCTTGAGACACGTCGGGGTCTTCTCGACGCCGTGGTGTTTTCCGGAGGGGAACCCACTTTGCAAAAGGGGCTGGCCGAGGCCATGGAACAGGTCAGGACGCTCGGTTTCAAGATCGGACTGCACACCGCCGGCATGTATCCGCGACGTCTGGCGCGGGTACTGCCGCTCACCGATTGGGTGGGCTTGGATATCAAGGCGCCTCGGCATCTCTATGCGCGCGTCACCGGCATCCCGGATAGCGCCGATTCGGTTTACGCAAGCCTCGGCTTGATCCAAGCGAGCGGTATCGATTATCAGCCGCGCTGCACCTGGCACAAGGGCCTCATGAACGAGACCGATATCGCGCGCTTGGGTGAAGAAGTGCGCGCGGCGGGTGGCGCGCGCCTCGCGATCCAGGACCATCGGGCCTGACCACGAGCCGCGGGCGCACGGCTACGCCAGATGGGCGTGGATCAGCCGCCCAGGCGTTCGGCATGATTCGCCTGCCGCAAGCGCGAGACCGACGCCGCCCGACCTTGCGCGCCGCAATTGTCCACATTGGCGGCCTTGATCGCCTCGACCAAAGGATCCGGTTCGTCTTGGACTTGCCGTGGTTGGGCCGATTGCGCCGAGGATTCGCGATACATATCGCGTTCGAAGCTGGCTAACACGGGGTCCACCGCGTTGTCGGCAAGGGCGGGGGCGGACAGTAGCGTGGCGACGATGAGGGCGAGGACGGCTTGGCTGGATTTCATGGTATGACTCCTGTGAGTATTGGAAATGGCATGAAATACATAGCATCTATCGTGCCAAAAATATATTTCCATTTAACAACATTGAGTTACGAGTTTTCATGAGCTCATCGCCTTGCCTAAGCACCCAGCCATACGTTAAGTTAACGTTTACTTTAACGTTAACATCGATACCTGATGATTACCCTGTCTGGATTGAACCTATTCCTGGATAGCCTCGAAGAGGGCATCCTGTTCCTGGACCGGCGACGCCACGTCGTGGCCATCAACCAGGCCGCCAAAAACATCCTGGGCCGGGAGGAAGACCAGGTGATCGATCGGCTGTGTCCCAGTCTGTTCCAGGGCACCGCATGCGCCCGGAATTGCGAACAAGGCGGCGGTTGCAAGCTCATGTCCAAGGCCAGCGGCGAGAAGATCGTGCAGGACTTGGCGGTAGCGCGACCCGACGGCGAACCGCTGCCGCTACGCATGTGGGCCATGCGCCTCACGGCGGAGGCCGGCCTGGCCCATTACGCCGTGATACTGCGCGACCGCAGCCAGGAGGTCAGGCTCAGCGAAGCCGCCAGCGAGCGCTTGCAGCTTGGCGGCCTGGTGGGCCATGGCGCGGCCATGCAGGAACTGTTCCGCCACATCCTGCGGGCGGCGGCGAGCGAGGCCAGCGTGCTCATCTCCGGCGAGAGCGGCACCGGGAAGGAACTGGTGGCGCGCGCCCTGCACGACAACTCCAGCCGGTCCGGCGGCCCTTACCTGCGGGTACATTGCGCCGCCTTCCCGGAGCATCTCCTGGAGGCGGAACTGTTCGGCCATGCGCGCGGCGCGTTCACCGGCGCGACCGCGGCCCGCGAGGGCCGTTTCGAGGCGGCGCACGGCGGCACCCTGCTCCTGGACGAGATCGGCGAGGTGCCGCCGAGCGTCCAGGTCAAGCTGCTGCGGGTCTTGCAGGAACGGGAGATCGAACGTCTGGGCGAGAACCGTACGCGCAAGGTGGACGTGCGCATCCTGGCCGCGACGCACCGCGACCTGGCGGTCATGGTCCGCGACGGCGAGTTCCGCGCCGATCTGTATTACCGGCTGCGGGTATTGCCTCTGCGCGTTCCGGCCCTGCGCGAACGTCGCGAGGACATCCCGCTCCTGACCGACGCCCTGCTCGCCAACCTGAGCCGGCGTCATCCCGGAGCGATGGCGGAACTGGCCCCCGAAACACTGGCCTGCCTCACCCGCTACGCCTGGCCGGGCAATGTCCGCGAGCTGGCGAACGCGCTGGAATACGCCCTGGTGCACGTCGATGGGACCCTGATCCAGCCGCGCCACCTGCCCCCCGAAATCTTGAATTCGGCGCAAGAAGTCCCGGATGTGCAAACACGTGGACCCGGCACGACGATCCAACCGTCCGCGCGCAACTATTACCGTGCTCCGGTCGAGTCGGGCGAACAGGAGCGCGAAATCCTCGCAAGGACCTTGCGCGAAAGCGCCGGCAACCGGGCGGAGGCGGCCCGGCGGCTAGGCATGTCGCGCACGACACTTTGGAAGAAAATGAAGCAATACGCATTCGGCTTGGAAACCGGTAAATAACGACCCGGAAAGTCATGATCGCGTCCCGGCAGGCGTGCGTGTGGATTCCGGTCATTCGCCTGAATGACGATACGTGGTCGAGTCAAGTTCTCATCGACCCACGCTTTCGAATGCACCCGGATTTTCGGCACGGGATGGCGATTCGAAACCCCGCTCGTTGGGCTCGCCTTGGTCCATAACCGTTCCCCTGAACGATGCAACTGGATGCGGGCGGTCTTGAGGATAGCTACGGGTAGAGGCTCGAACATCTCGAATCGCCGTAGCCTCTCGATCAATTCCTTCTCGTTCGGCTGCTCGGATTTGATCGGCGCTGCTTTGCCGCGTCGTTGGACGGGGGTGCGCGGCAAGTTCATCACGAAATGCCAGGCATCCTCCGGCGTTTGCGCAAGTTCCTGGGGGGCGGTTTGGAGTATTTTTCGGATTGCGTCATGGGGGCACCCATTCAGGAAGTTTCAATAGTGTGTACCAGGGCTTCGACCTTGATCGCCGAAGGTTGCACGATGCAGGCCGCGCGGCAGAGGGCGCAGCCCACGCAGTGTGCGGGATCAATGTGTGGGCGGTACAGGTTCCAGACGAACGCGCCGGGAACGGGGCAACTACCTTCGCAGGCCCCGCACTCCGGGCCTTGGTAGGGCAGACAGGCGAGAGTATCGATGGTCACTCGGGCAAAGGGGCGGGGCCATGTCGGGGCATCGTCCGCGCTGTCGGCCGCATTGGCTGGCCGTTTCAGCGCACCCGGTTCGCAAACGGCGACGCACGGCCACGCATCGCAAAGGCGACAGCCCTTGTGTCGCAGGTTCAGGGCCGGGGTGCCGGCCACGGTGATGCCCAGCCGGGCCGCGAGGGGAAAGATCACTTCGTGCGGGCAGGCGGTGATGCAGGCCCCGCAGCGGGTGCAGGCAAGCAGAAAGGCCAGTTCGTCCTGGGCGTGGGGCGGCCGGATCCAGTGCGTGGCCTGCCGGGTGACCTTGGCATCGCACAGCTTGACGAGCTTCTCGCCCGTGTTGCGAAAGGCTTGCAGGAAGAATGCGCGGCGATCCATCGGTGTTCCTTGGGTTAAAGGCGCATCACCATCGGCTGCATCAGCAACCAGAGGTTGAAGCCGGTCATGCCGGCGGCGAACAGCAACATGGGGAGGAGCCGCCAGCCTTGCCCCGCCCGCTCCGCTTCCAGCAGCGACGCGCCGCGCCGACGCACGATGCGCACGGCGACGAGAAAGCCCAGCGCCAGCAGGCCGGCCTGCGCGGCAAAGATCGTGTCTTGCCAGGTCAGCATGTTCATGTGGCGCACCTGTTTTTCCGCCATGCTGAAGGGCAGCGCCCCCGTGCCCAGCGGGTTTTGCACTACCCGGCTCACACCCGCGCTCTCCCGCACCAGATGATTGAGGTTGTGCGCCATGTGATAGGCAAACGCGAGCGGGAGCGCGGCGAAGGCGAAGGTGGCCAGGTAGCGTTTGAACGGCAGGCGGCTTGGCGTCAGGCGGCGGGTCGCCGCCGCCATGAGGGCATAGACCCCGGCCACGGCGACGAGGCAGGCCAGAAGCCCGAGGCTGAAACTCCACGGCAGGTGGCCGCTGTCGCCGATGGCGCGGGCCAGGTTGCGCATCCAGTCTTCCCAGAAGGTCATCATGGACAGCCCATGCAGGGCGGTAAGCGCCAGCAGCGCGATCATGAATCCGGCTTCGTCCCATTGCGGACGCGCGCCCTGTTCGGCCTCGATGCCGGGGGGGCGCAGGCGCCAGGCAATGTTGCCGTGCGGGCAGCTTTGGGCGCAGTTGCCGCAGGACGTGCAGTAGGTGTTCTGTTGAAGCCGCCCCATGACCAGACCGGTGGGGCAAGGTTCCACGACCGCGTTGCCGTGGTGGCAATCCAGGGTTTCGCAGCGGGCGCAAAGGTCGGCGTCGATGGGGCGCAGTTCCACCGCCGCCAGTTGCGAATAGGCCCCCACGGTGCGGCCCACCGGGCAGAAGTAACGGCAAAACGCCTTGCGCCGGAACACCGCGAGCGAGGCCGTGGCCAGCACCACGATGAGGAGCGCCAATAACGCCGTGGCATAGGGGTCGAGGGTGATGCCCAGGCCGAGTTCGAGCCAGGTCAGGCCGACGAGCAACCCTATGGCTGGCCAGACGCTGCGCAGCCCGCGCGGTACGCGCAGATTGAGAGAGTTGTTGGGTTCCGCGCGGCCCCCTATCTTTCGTCTGACCAGCCACTGCGCCAGTGCGTCCCAGGGGCAGACCGCGCACCAGGCAGAGCCGAGAAAGAAGATCGAGAACACCAGCCCGCTCCACCACAGGTTCCAGGTCAGCACGCTAGCGAGGTTCCGTTCCGGGATCCGTGTGCCGAAAAGGCCCGCGGCAATCACCAGCAGAAACAGCGCCACCATCACGAGCTTCAAGGCAAGAAGAATGCGGGGGCTGGCTGCCCACACGCTGTTGCCGATCAACGGTAGCCGAAAGTTAGGCATGCCCGTGCCTGACGCGGCAAGGGGCGCGCGCACGGCCCAGATCAGGGTCAGCAGCATCAGGGCGAGGATGGCCAGCCCCCAGGATTCCGGCAGCCCCGGGTGGATCATCATCAGGGTGCCGTCCGCGCTGCAATAGATCATGCGCCAGCCCGCCTGCTTCGTTTTTCCGCGCGCGGCAGGCGCTTGCGTTGCACCAGATTGACACCGATCAGGATGGCGGCGATCACGCCCACGGCGATGCCGAGGGGGCCGACCGACAGGGGCTCACCGATGCGCAAGGGAAAATCGATGAGGTAGGGCTCGCCACCTGCCTCGAATTCCGCGGTGACGATGTAGTCGCCCTCTTCCTTGAAGATGAAGCCCTGGCGATAGGTGTAGTCCTGGGAACGCTGCACGCCCAGCACTTCCTTGCGGCTGGGAGACCAGGCGTCCAGCCAACTGTCGTCGCGCACGCTGAAGGTAATTTCCCCCGCGAAGGGGGCGCCGTCGTCGAGCTTCGTGGCATAGACGCTGACGCGGCCCGCTTCGTTGGGTTTGGGGAATGCGGGAAAAGCCATGTAGCTCACAAAGTACGCACCGATCTGCGTTTCCACCTGCAAGCTGGGTGGTGTGTTGGAATCTTCGTTCAGGCTGTAGGTGGGGCGGCCCAGCACATGGTGCGCCACGACGAACTGGCAGGGCAGCAACGTGACCAGGACGATGAAAAACAGGTGCTTCATACCTTGTGCTTGACCACCGTGCCCTGCGAGCGATCGACGATCCAGATCGGCAGGCTGGGTTCGGGGCAGACTTCCACACAGGCCGCAGCCCACGCATCCGTCCTTGATGACGGGCCGGTACTGGTTCCACATCTCGAAGCCGATGGCCCGCTCGCCCAGGGGGCAGACGCTTACGCAGGCACCGCAGATGCCGCGATCCACCCAGGGGTAGCAGGCGGCGCGGTCGATCTGGGCGATGCCCATGTCGATCTCGTTCAGCGGGGTTTCGATCAGGGCCTCGGTGGGGCAGACCGCCATGCATTTGTTGCACAGGGTGCAGCCCTTGTCCACGGGGTTGATGTACGGCGTGTTGACCTTGCCGCCGCCGTCGCGGTCATGAAAACGGATGCAGCGCGGCGGGCAGACTTCCCCGCACAGGCCGCAGCCGATGCAGGCGGCGACGAAGGCGGCATCATCCTTCAGCGCCCCGGGCGGGCGGATGTGGTTGCGTACGTGTTCACTGTTGCGTGTTTGCGCGCGGGCCTCCGGTGCCATCAGGCGGGCCACGCCATAGGGCAGGCTGGCGGCGGCGAGCAGGGCCGCGCCACGGATCAGGCGTTGCAGTGCGCTGCGGCGCTGCATCAATGCGCTCCCTGGTCGGGATGGGTGCGGCGGTACTGCTTACCCAGGTGGCCGGGGCCTTGCTCCGGGAAGTCCGTGGGGCGCAGCACGAAGGTCATGGCCTGGGTAGGGCAGACCGCGATGCAGGCCGTGCAGTTGTTGCATTCCTGGCCGAAATGGTCGCGCAGCGGGTCGAGGCCGAATTCGCACACCGCATTGCACTTGGCGCAGTCGTTGCAGTTTTCGACGATGCGGCGGATGCGCAGCAGGCGATAACGGCCCAGCAATGAATAGAGCGCGCCGCCGGGGCAGAGATAGCGGCAGAAGCCCCGGCGCGCGACCAGCGTGTCGAACAACAGGGTGCCGACGAAGAACACCGTGCCGGCCCCGAACCCGCCCAGGGCAATGGCGTAGGACAGCTCGCGCCCGACGATGGCTGGCGGGTAGATCGCCGCCATCAACACCGAGCCGGTAGCGGCGGAGAGCACGGCGGGCAAGCCAGGTGGAGACGTTGGTATTGAGCTCATACAAAAAAGTGGCGGGGCAGATCCAGCCGCAGAAAAACCGTCCCAGCACGAGCGTGAACAACACTGGGATGAGGGCCGTCAGCAAAAACGGCGCATACAGCTTGAGCCCCGCCGCCATCTGCCCGGCTATCGCGAGCGGGTCGCTCAACTGCAAGCCGAAGAAACTGCCCGACCAGGTGTTGCCCTTGATCGCGTCCAGATCTTCGGCGGGGTCGTCCGTGAAGGCGGCGGTGAGGGTTTCCATCGCGTCATAGAGCTGCTTTTCCGCGGGGGCGAGCAGGTCATAGGCATGCGCGGCGGTGAAGGTCTGGTAGACATGTATGAAAGGCAGTGCCACCAGCATCGCGAAAACGATGGAAAGGCTCAGCCAGCGCAACTTGTTGAGGTGTCGCCAGAGAAAAAGCGGTTTGAGTGTACCCATAGGGAGGCTCATTGAAATCGGCTAACCGTAGTCCGGAATGATGCGGATGGCCTGGGGAATCTGGATGCAGGAACGCTCGCACAGCCCGCAGCCGACGCAGGCTTCCAGCACCTGGGGCTGTTCCAGGCGGCCCACGCGGATCGCCACATCCTGCAAGGGGCAGGCGCGGTAACAGACACCGCAGGTCTTGCCTTGAAACGACAGGCACAGCCGTTCATCCACCCGCGCCCGGCCCATGCGCACCTTGCCGAGGATGGGCGCCAGCTCGCGCGCCACCGGCTGGATGGCATCGGTGGGGCAGACCTCGCCGCATTTCATGCACAGGATGCAGGCCTGTTCGCGCGGCACGATGTAGGGCGTATCCAGCGAGCGCAGCCCGTTTTCAACGCCGAAATACTGGATGCAGCGGTTGGGGCAGACCTCGCCGCATTGCCCGCAGTGGATGCAATGCGCCAGGAACTCCTCCTCCGGGCGCGCGCCCGGTGGCCTCAAGTAACGGATCGAGCGCGTGGGCTGGCGTGCGGGTTGGCGTGTAGATGCCTCTGGCCGCGCCTCCGCCAGCAGCGGGCTCAGCGCCGTCGCGGCGGCGGCGCTGAGCAGGGCGTCAAGAAAGCTTCTGCGCTGCATGACGGTTGGCGCGGAGGCTTCGTAACACACGCCACGTCATACTTTCTCCACCCGCGCCGCCAGCTTCTTGAAGTCCACCTGGCCGGAGACCGGATCCCAGACGCGGCTGGAGGTCTTGTTGACCAGCCACTTGTTCTTTTTCGGATCGGCGCTGTCAGCCACCGACAGGTTCCAGGGGCTGAACAGGTAGCCGCGCGGCACGCTGTTGCGCGCCGGTTTGACCAGGCTGTGGGTGCCGACCTGGGCGCGCGCCTCGAAGAAGCCCCGACGCGTCACCAGGCGCACCTTGTCGCCATCCTTGATGCCGAGTTCCTTCGCGTCCTGCTCATGCATTTCCACATACATCTCCGGCACCAGACGCCGGGTGGTGGGGCTGCGGTTGGACTTGGCGGTATGGAAGTGCTCGTACACCACGCCAAGCCCCAGCCAGTAGGGGTACTTGTCCTTGGGTACCGTATCCCACGCCTTGCCCCGGAACTTCATGTCGGGCAGGTCGGGGGTCAGGCCCTTGTCGCGCGCCTCCTTGAGCAGCGCCAGGTTGTCGATGGTGTAAACCCCCTTCTTGACGCCGAACTCCATCAGCTTGGCGGTGATCGCCTCGCGGTTGGTGTAGTCCTGCTGGCAAAGCTGCATGTGCACCTTGCCATCCTTGGTGCGGAAATAGCCGTAGGGCCGGTTGGTCCACTGGTTTTCCTGGTTCATGTAGCGGCGCTTGGTGCCGCCGTCCCGGGCGATCTGGTAGGTCGGCGCCGGCCACATGATGCCGCGCAGTTCGGCAAGCTGTTCATAAGGGGTAAGCTTGTCCGCCTTCTCCACCTCCAGGATGCCGGTCAGGTCCACGTCGGTGCCGGCGCTGGCCCGGCAAACATCGCGGAACACTTCCTGCGAATCGTAGGTGCCGTCCTTGAGTTTCTTGTAGGGAAAGATGGCGTCCGCATCCAGGCCCAGCAGGTGGGCGATTTCCTTGCCCTTGTCGATCACCATGTCCATGTCGGGACGGCAGCCCGGGGGGGCTTCGGCGGCCTTCTGGTTGATGTTGATGCGCCGCTCCGAGCTGATGTAGGTGCCCTCCACCTCGCCCCAGGTGGCGGCGGGGAAGATCACGTCGGCATACAGGTTGTTGGGTGCATGCCGGTAGATCTCCTGCACCACGTTGAAGGTCTTCAGGAGCGCCGGGCGCACCAGGTTGTCCTGGTCCGGCAGGTCGATGTGGGTGGCATAGACCCAGAACATGGCCTTGAGGTCGCCCTTGAGCGCGCGTTCCAGCATGCCCACGGCAAAGCCGGGGTTCTGCGAATTGAGCGCCCGCTCCAGGTTTTTCTCGGGCACGCGCCAGGCCTTGGCCATCTTGAGCCGGTGCAGGGGGTTGTCGAGCGGCTCGTTGAACGGCAGCCGGCCGGTCAGGCCGCCGGTAAAGCGCTCGCCCATGGCGTTGGGCTGGCCGGTCATGGAGAAGGGACCGCAGCCGGGCTTGGCCAGATTGCCGGTCAAGGTGCACAGGTTGATGATGGAAATGACGTTGTTCTGCCCGTGGATGTGCTGGTTGTAGCCGATCCCCCACATCACCAGCACGCCGCCATGGCCATCCTTGCCGCGCGCCAGGCGCTTGCGGGTGGCGTCGGCGAACAACTTAGCGACGTGCCGGATTTTCGCGGGCGGCACCTCGTCGGTGCCCATGCGGTCCTGCACCTGCTCGGGGCTGTAGTGGGCCAGCACCCCATCCACGTATTCCTTCCAGCCGGTGGTGTGGGCTTTCATGAACTTCCAGTCGATCACGTCCTCGTGCTCCTTGAGCAGCACATGGGCGATGGCGTTGAGGAAGCTGATGTCGCCGTTGAGGACGGGCACATCCACGTGGTTTTTGGGGTTGATGTCCGCGTAGCCCTTGCCGGTGCCGGTGTAGCGCGGGTCCACCACCACGGTGGGGATGTTGGTCTTCTTCTTGTGGTCGGCGCAGCGCCAGAAGATGATGGGGTGCGCCTCGCGGGCGTTGTGCCCGAAGTGCATGATCATGTCGGAGAGTTCGATGTCCTCGTAGGCCATGGGCGGCGTGTCCGAACCCAGGGTCGCGTAGTAGCCGGTGACCGCCGAGGTCATGCACATGCGGGCATTGGCCTCGATGGTGTTCGAGCCCAGCACCCCCTTCATGAACACGTTCTCCAGGTACTGGCCTTCCATGGTGAGCTGGCCAGAGCCGTACAGCGCGATGCTGTTGCCACCGTACTTCTTGGCGAAGTGGGCGATCTTGTGCGCCGTCATGTCGGACGCCTTTTCGTAAGGCACGCGCACGAAGTGCTGCTCGTCGAAGGAGCCCTTGGTCTTGCTGATGAAGTCCATGTCACCGTGGCCCGGCTTGTTCCATTCCTCCCACACGTCCTTGCGCACGTAGGGGTCGCCCTGCATGCGATCCACATAGATCGGCTCGGCGGCGGTCAGTCCCTTGATGCACTGCAGGCCGAAGTTGGTGGGATGGTCCTTGTCCGGCTGCATGGAGACGATCTTGCCGTTCTCCGAAATGATGACCGTGCCGCAGCCCACGCCGCAGTAGGGACACTGGGCAATGGCCGTGGTGCGCTTGGTGGAGGCGGCTCCAGGCGGCAGCGGAGCCGCTTCGAGTTCCGGATTGCTGCCCACCATCAGGCTTGCGCCCACGGCGGAACCGGTGATGAAGGCGCTTCCCTTGAGGAAGTCGCGGCGGTGCATTTTGATTCGTTTCATTGGTCCAGCCCTCCAGGGGGGTGCATGATCATGGCGATGTTCCTTCTTGTTGCTTCGCGCTCATGGCGCGCATGTACACGATGATGTCGTCGATTTCCTGGTCGGACAGATTGGCCATGGAAGCCGGCCCCTTGAAACCGAGCATGCGGGTGTTGGAACGGCCTTCCTTGATGGTGGTGCGGATGTAGCCATCCGAGACCCGGTCCAGGAAGCCGGAACGGCCAATCGCCGTACCCGGCCCGCCCGTCTCGTAGCCCTCCCCCACACCGCCGTGGCAGGTGGAGCAGATGTACTCGTACCACTGGCTGCCCAGACGCGGATCGCCCCGTGCTTCCGGCTGCGCATCCACCTCCGCGCTGCGATCCGGCAGGGTGGCGAAGGAACGCAGGTAGGCAATGATGGCGTCGACATCGCGCTCGCCCAGATGCGCGAAAGGCGGCATGCCCGTGCCTTCACGTCCGCCAACGATGTTGGCGCGCAGGAAACTGTCCGAGCTCAGGCTCAAAAATTCCGGGTTGGTGAGCGACGGTGCAAAGCCCGCCTTGCCGATGGCATCGGCCTGGTGGCAGGCCGAACAGTTTTCTTCGTAAACCTGACGGCCCTTCTTGATAAAGGCCGAGTCGGCAGCAGACGCCGACAATGCGAACAAACAAAGCGGCAGAAAAAGCGCTGCCTTGCCTGCTCGCGATACTGCACATCGTATGGATTGCTTCATGGTCTCCTCCTTGCTAGCCGCGGCGAGGGGCAATTTACCGCTACTTTCATGCCCTAGGGCAATCGAACGAAGCAACTACCCATTAAGTGGTAGTGGTTTTATGGGAAGGCCAAACATGGGGTCAATGCAGCGCCCGCGCCTGTTTGAAGCCCACGCGCGAAAGCACGATGGTGAAGGCCACCACGTTCCTCAGCGCCCAGACGAGGAATCATTAAGGATGGCTACGCAGGGATACGGCCCGACATGCTTCCCCGGGCTTTGCTCCTGGCTTAGCAACGTTTCCGAATTCCCTCACGCCCGCCTTGCGCAGCAGGGCGGCCAGCGGGTACAGCCCGGTGACGCCGCTTTGCGCCAGGTTCATGCCGACGAATACCGCAAGCCAGATCCAGTCGGGGTGCAGCCAATAGGTCAGGGCGAGGCTGGCCAACACCATGCTGCCGGCCATCACGAATTCAACCTCAGAAGGCGAAGCTGATCTGAACGTTGAAGATATTCTGTTCCAGTTCGATCGTGTTGCCGGAACCCGAGTTCGAGGTCACCTTGTTGTGAAACGCCTGCATATACGACAGAGACGCCATGGCCTTGTCACTCAGCTTGCGGGTGCCCCCCACGGAAAGATGCTTCTACGTGACCGCCAACGAACCGATGTTGGAGTCGACGTCTTCAGGCCTGATCGGCGATTTGTCGTAATTGAGGCCTACTCGCAGTGTGGTCTTGGGGTTGATGTCCATCTGGATGCCCAGGGCAAACACCGTCTGGTCTTTCCAGCCGAAATTCATGGCGGCCTGTTACGCCCCGAAGGAAGTCACCTTGGGAGACAACTTGAAGCGGCTGGCGTACTGCCAGAGGGCGGGCATAGCGCCCGACATGGGCCGAATTGCCGCTACCCACGGCGATTCGGAGGAAAAACGCGGCAACGCTGCTCGGAAAAGCAGCAATTTGTTGAGGAATTTGAGCCGGATTCGGTCAGTGGCATCGTGCGTTGGCTGGGTTCATTGAAAAACGTGGGTTATTCGAGCTGCTCGCTGGTCATTGCCAGCGTATCGCTGGCCTTCCAGGTCTTCGCCATCGGCGCCATCGCCTATTTCGCCCTAGTGCCCCTGGCCTGGCACGCTGCCGATGACCTGGCCCTGCGTATGGTGGAAGTGGCGCACCGCCGCAGGTGGAATTCGACCCCGCAGCCTGACCATTCGCATACTCGACCGGGGCCAAGGCATCCCGGAACAGGAACGGAAAAAGGTCTTCCGCCCCTTCTACCGCCTGGAGCCATCCCGCTCCAACACCACCGGCGGCAGCAGCCTGGGCGTGACCATCGTTCGCCAACTGGCCGAAGCCAACGGCTGGCAGGTCTGGCTGGACGCCCGGCCGGGCGGCGGCACGGCGGCAAATCTCCGGCTCCGGGCCGAGGTGGCGGAACCCGAGCCACAAGCCGCCGCAGCCTGTGGCTCGTGACGATTCAATGCAGAGTCCGCGCGTGCCTGAACCCTACGCGCGCGTAAGCGATGTAAAACGCGGTGGCGTTCATCAGCGCCCAGACGACAAAGCCTGCGGTGTAGCCGCCCAAGAGATGCTTGCTGGCGGCCAGGGTGACCGTCATGGTGAAGCCGCAGGCCGCGCCCGCCGCCTTGGCCAGCCCGCTCACCGCGCCCACGTGCTTGAAATATGTTGGAATCAGCTTGACGACCGAGGCCGCGGAGGCCCCCGATAACAGGGCCAGCGCATAGATGGCGAACAGCTCCACCGCCAGGGAAATCTGCAACGCCATGAGCAGCGCCAGCACAGTCGCGGCACCGAACATCCAGCCCAGCATCTTCAGGGCATCGTAGCGGTCGGCCAACCATCCGCCCAAGGGCCGTGTGACGGCGACGCAGACCACCAGCAGGGCCGTGTACACCATCGAGGCCTGGGTCGTATCCACCTGCCATTGATCGACCAGGTAGGTCGGCATGGTGGCGGCGAAGAAGGTCAGGGTACCGAAGGCCGTCCAGTATAGGTAGGTCACCAGCCACACCAGTTTGCCCGAGCGGTATACCGCCGCCACCTCGCGCAGCGACACGCCCTTGTGCTGCTTGTGCGGCGAATCGGATGTGAAGAACCAGTAGGCAAGCGCCATCAGAAGCGTCGGGATGGCGAAGATCAGAAAGATCAGCCGCCAGCCGGAAAACACGCCGAAGGTGAACCTGGCCGGCAATGGCTCGTACCCTGCCGGGCCGCCCAGAACATGGGTGATGAGATAGGCGACCGCCACCATGCCGAGGCCGATGCCGATGTTGCCCAGGCCGAATATCCCCAGGGCCGTACCCTGCTTCGATCTGGGATACCACGAGGAAACATGGGCGTTGCCCACCACGAAACTCGCCCCGCCCAGGCCGAGCATCATGCCCAGAAACAGGAAGGACAGATAACTTTCGGCAAACAGTCCGGAGAACAGGGGTATGCAGAGACTCAAGAGCAGGAGCGTGAATACCAGCCGGCCACCGAACCTGTCCGCCAGGATGCCGAGCGGAATGCTGACGGCGGTGGCGAAGAATGGCGGCATCGCCGCCAGGATGAGAGCCTGGGTCGGGCTGAAGTGATACCACTTGATGAGAAAAGGGCCGAGGGCCGCGAACATGCCCCAGATCGCGAACCCGAGGGAAAACGCCAGGAACGATATCCACAGCACCCGAAGATTCCCCGTGGGCTCGGAGCGTGCCGCATGCACGCTTCCATCCAATCTTGTCATGACTGCTCCTTGGTTGATCGAACGCATCATCGGTCCGGCCGACCCTTCGGGATCAATGTTCACCCTTGGTCTTGCGGATGCCAGCGACCCGATTGCCCTGCTTTTGCGGGCCGCCCATCGGGAAGAGATCGTGCAGGTAGTGGTTGTTGCCCCGCTCCGAGCCCCATGCCTCTCTGAAATACCGGATCATGTCGCGTACCTGGGCCTGCACATTGTGCTGTTCGTAATACTCACGGATGAAGCGGATGACTTCCCAATGCTCGTGCGTCAGGGTCAAGCCCTCGCGCGCCGCCTGTGCTTGGGCGAAGCCGGGGCTCCACGCGTCCATGTCCAGGATGTAGCCCTCCTGGTCGGTGAGAATTTCCTGGCCGTCGACCGTCACGGATCGGGTGTAGATGGCATACGGATTGGTGCCGTCCTTAGCCTCGGCGAGGTAGTTGCCCTTGGGGGTTTGCAACGCTTTTTTTACCGAAGTGGCGTCATGCATCGTGGTCATTTCGTTACTCCTTCGCAGCATGATTTCTGGGAAAAGTGCTTGACTGAAGACTATTGCCACCAGCATCTATCTTGCAAACGAATTAAATTGAACTTTAATATCATTATTATTGATACATAGTGCTTGTCGCTCATGGACATCGAGTTCGCCCGAACCTTCCTGGCGGTGGTCGCCACCGGCAATTTCGTCGGCGCGGCCAAACGCCTGCACGTGACGCAATCCGCCGTCAGTATGCGCATTCAGACCTTGGAGAACCTGCTTGGCGCCTGCCTGTTTCTGCGCGGACGCGCCGGCGCCCAGCTCACCCCGGCCGGCCGGCGTTTCCTGCGCCACGCCGACACCCTGGTGCGCACCCTGGAGCAGGCGCGCCACGAGGTGGGCCTGCCGGCCGGCTTCAAGGGCAGTCTCACCCTGCGCGGCCGCATCGCCCTGTGGGACGGCTTCCTGCCCCAGTGGGTGGCGCGCATGCGCACCCGTCACACGGACATCTCGTTGCGCCTGGAGGTGGGCTTCGAGGAAGACATCATGCAGGGCCTGGTGCGGGGCACCGTCGACCTGGGCGTGCTCTATACCCCGGAAAGCCGGCCCGGCCTGGGCATCGAGCGGCTGTTCGAGGAACGGCTCGTGCTGGTGGCCTCGGAGCCGAACCGGCCCTGGCCGGACCCGGGCTACATCCACATGGACTGGGGGGCGGAGTTCCACGCCCAGTTCAGCACCGCCCTCCCCGATCTGGCCGCCCCCGCGGTCACCGCCAACATCGGCTGGCTGGTGATGCAGCAGATACTGCATTGCGGCGGCAGCGGCTACTTTCCCTGGCGCATCACCCGAGAATCCGTGGAGCAGGGCCAGCTGTGGCGGGTGGCGGACAGCCCGGTGTTCACCCTGCCCGCCTACATGGTGTTCCCTCTGGAACGGCGGGAGGACACCCTGTCTGGCGCCGTGGACACCTTGCGTATCCTGGGCGCCGAGGAACAGTCGGCCGGCGGGGAATTGCCGCTTACGCCAGCACAACCAGCATCAGCAGCAAGGCCCAGGCGATGAGGCCGGCCCCGATCACCGTCTGTACGATGCTGGCGGCGGTCACGTCCTCGCGGGTATGGCACAGCCCCTCGATGCCGTGGTAGACAATGCCGCAGGACATGCCCAAGGCCGCCAGGGACAGGACCGCGTTGAAACCAAGGCTGGGCACGAACAGGCCCAGGGACGAGAGCCACAGCGGGATGGGCGCGATGCCGGCGAGCAGGTAGGCGTCGTGATAGTCGATGCGCAGGCCGTCGGTCTCGGCGACCTGCTTGACGAGCCAGCCCATGGCCAGCAAGGTGACCAGTTCAGTCAGGAAGAAGGCGGTCGCCACCGTGGCCCAGTCCTTGTCCGCCGCCTGGTCCAGGAAGGCCGCGGGGTAATGGCTGCCGGCGTAGTAGAGCATGGCTGGCGGCAACAGGGACAGGGGCAGTACGATGAAGGCATATAGCTTCACAAGGCGCGGGTGGATGCGTTCGATCTCCGGCCAGCCCTGGTCGGCGGATAGCGGCAGGTGGGAAAGGACGGTCAGTTTCATGGCGATTCTCCTCTTCGTGAAGCCGGGGGCGTTGCCCGGAACGTCACCGCATTTGCATCACGGCGTGATATATTCTGTATAGACTCGATTGTTGCCATGTCAAGCCCAACCGACCGAACGCTGGAAAAATCCGATTACGAACGGCTGTCGCGTTTCCGATATCGCCTGCGCCGCTTCCTGCGGGTGAGCGAGCGCATCTGCCAGAGCCAGGACCTGACGCCCCTGCAATACCAGCTCCTGCTGCACGTTCGGGGCTTTCCCGAGCGCGACTGGGCCACCGTCGGTGAACTGGCCGAGCGCCTCCAGGCCCAGCACCACGGCGTGGTGGCCCTGCTCGACCGCTGCGAAAGGCTGGGCCTAGTGGAACGCCGGCCCGGCAGCCTGGACCGGCGGGTGGTGGAGATACACCTGCTGCCGGAAGGCGAGACGAAGCTGGAACACATCGCCCGCCTGCACCAGGACGAACTGGCCCAGCTGCTCAGGGAATTCGCCCGCGGGGACGCGCAGCTGCGCGACCTGAAGTGAGTCCTTCGCGGCACGCAGACTCCCCCTTTCGCGGAGGGGGGACCGCCAAGCCGTCATCATTGGCTCGTTTCCTCCTGTATTCCTCGGTCGCCGAACAAATGCCTTTGCAATCCGCGGGTTGCACAGGCATTCGTAGGCGTGTTCGGCAGAGGGATGTCGGTTCATGCGTCGCGGGCCACGCGCCGTGCGGTCACGGCGATACAGGCGGCGCCGGCCTGACCTCGCACGGGAAGTGGCGCAGGCAGTTCGAGCCCGCCACGGGATCGAAACACTCGCCGTCGATGAGCCGGTTGGTGTCGCCGGCCCCGTCCGGGTACTGCCACCAGCCGTATTGAGCGCAGACCACGCTGGGGTCCAGATGGGCATCCAGGCTGGCCCGGGCGGCCATGCTCCCCAGGCGGGTGACGACCTGGACCCAGTCGCCTTCGCCAATGCCGCGTGCCGCCGCCGTGTCCGGGTGCAGTTCCACCAGGGGTTCCGGCATGCGCCGGCGCAGGGAGGGCAGGTGGCGCTGCTGGCTGTGGCAGTACTGGGGCCACTTGGCGGTGGTCAAGGTAAGGGGAAATCCAGGATCGGCCTGGAAGGCCGGCGGTACGACCGCGGGCAACGGGTCGAGGCCGGCGGCGGCCAGACGGGCGCTGTGGAATTCGACCCGGCCGCTGGGCGTGGCGAAGCCCTTGTCCCGGTATTGCCGTCGGTCCCGCTTCGCGGGCAGGTCGATCCCGCCCGGACTGGCGCGCAGGGCCTCCGGTGTCAGGCCGGCGGGGGCCAGGACGGCGGCCAGCCCGGCTTCGGGGTCGCCGCCGAAAAACCGGTCTGCCAGGCCCAGGCGCTTGGCCAGCTCGAAGACGATCCAGGTATCGGACCGGCTTTCTCCTGGGGCGGCACGAAGGCCGGCCGCAACTGGACCCGCGCCTCGGCGGCCGCGTCCACCTGGAAGCCGGCCTGCAGGCCTTCCCGCTCCCAGGCGGTGCACACCGGCAAGAGCAGATCGGCGTGGCGGGCGGTGGGGGTTTCCACCAATTCGGCCAGGGCGAAGAAATCCAGTTTGGCCAGGGCCGCTTCCTGCAAACGGGTGTTAGGTTTGGAGAGCAGGAAGTTGCCGCCGAAGGAGATGAAGGCGCGCACCGGGTAGGGGTCTTCCTCGACGATGGCGCGGAACAGGTCCCGGGTAGTGATCCAACCTTTCTGGGGTGGGCCATGGGGCCGTTCGGCGAAGCCCAGGCTGAGGCGGCGGGTCTCGGGTGACACCAGGTCGAAGCCGGCCATGTCGGCCACGGGGGGCTTGGCGAACCAGACGTTGCCGCCCGGCGCGTCCAGACCGCCGGTCAGGGCATGGAGGGCGGCGAGGCAGCGCCCCGTCTGGGTGGCGTTGGCATGCTGGCAGGTGCCGGTCCAGGTGAAGAAGGATACCGGGCCGCTGGTCGCCATGAGCTCCGCCGCCGCGACCACCTGGACGGCGGGGATGCCAGTGGCCGCTTCGACCCGTTCCGGCGGCCAATCCTGGCAGCGTTCGCGCAGCAGGCCGAACACCGGGCGACAGGCCACCGGACCTGTCCGGGTGGGCACGGTGAACTGGCCGTCCAGGGCAAGCCGGACTTCCGACCCGAAGTTGGGGGGTCGGCTGGGGCAGGCGACCACCCTCCCCGCGCCTTCATCCCAGGCCAATGGCCGGCTTGCATCGCCGCCTTCCGCCAGGTCGGCCGCCGTCAACACCCGCCCATCCGGCTCGGACACCAGGAAAGGGGCGTCGCTCCAGTTGGCGACGAAATCCTTGTCGATACGCCCGGAGGCCAGCAGGAGATGGGCCAGACCCAGAGCCAGGGCGGCGTCGGTGCCGGGCTTGGGCCGCAGCCAGAGGTCGGCGCCAGCCGCCAGCCCCGCGCGGCGCGGGTCCACGACGATCAGCCTGGCCCCGCGCTTGCGGGCCTGTTGTACCCGTGTGGCCTGGGACAGCCACGACGTGGACGGATTGAACCCCCAGAGCAGCATGCAGCCGGTGTTTTCGTAGTCCGGCATGCCGATGCCCGCGCCCCAGGTGTACACGGGGGCAAAATCCTTGTGCCAGTTGCAGTTCTCCGTGGCGAACACCAGGTTGGGGCTCTCCAGGGCGTGAGCCAGACGGTGGATCCAGGCGAAACTGTCCGCCACCGCCGTGCCGCTCGGCGTGGCCACGCCGAAGGCCAGGGCTCGCGGGCCGTGGTCTTCGATGGCCGCGCGCGCCTTTTGCGCCACCCGATCCAGGGCCTCGTCCCAGGAGATGCGCCGCCAGCCCGGATCGGCCTCGCCCTTGGGCCGGGTGCGCCGCATGGGGTGGAGGATGCGCTCCGGGGCGTAGATCGATTCGGGCGCCGCCCGGGCCTTGACGCAGATGGCCCGGCCGGTGGGGTGCTCCGGATCGGGATCGACCCGGGTCAGCACACCGTCCTCGATGCGCCCCACGCAGCCGCAGCGGGAGATGCACAGGGCGCAATAGCCCCGGCGCGATTCGACGCTCATGGCGACTTCGGCGGATGGCGAGCGGCGCGGCTCACCCGGTCAGCCGCGCCAGCCAGTCGTCGAGCAGCGCCGGCGCCGCCGCGTCGAGCCCAGGGCCGATTTCCCGGCTCTGGGCGCGCAAGGACGGGATGTCGATACCGGCGGCGGAGAGTTCCCCCGTGTGGCCGATCAGCCATTGCTCGATGCGCCGGTAATCCGCCTCGACGTGGAATTGCAGGGCCAGGGCATGCGTACCCACCGCGAAGGCCTGATTTTCGTAGACGTCGGTACTGGCGAGCCGCGTGGCGCCGGTCGGCAGGTCGAAGGTGTCGCCGTGCCAGTGCAGCACCGGCCGGCCGGCCAGATGCGCGAGAGGCGAGGCGTGGCCGGCCTCGGTCAGCTTCACCTCGCCCCAGCCGAGTTCCTTGCGTCCGCCGGGGTAAACCCGCGCCCCCAGGGCTGCGGCCATGAGCTGAGCGCCGAGGCAGATGCCCAGGGTGGGGCGGTGCTTGGCCAGACGTTCCCTCAAGGCCGCGAGCTCGTCGTTCAGAAACGGGTAGCGGTCGGCTTCGTAAACGCCGATGGGGCCGCCCAGCATCACCACTAGGTCGGCGTCGCGCAAAGGCGTGGCCAAGTCATCCAGGCCGGCTTCGTGATAGGTGATGGTCCAGCCGCGCGCGGCCAGGGTGCTGCCCAACAGGCCCAGGTCCTCGAAGGCCAGATGGCGGATGGCCGAGACGCGGCGGGTGGGGGTAGGCATATCGTTCTCCCAATAGGTTCAGGCCGCCCATCAGGGCATGATCTCGACGTACTCGTACACCTCATTGTCCACCAGGCGGCGGCGCACCGGCACGCTGAGGCTCGCGAACCAGGCGCGGGGGTCGTGGCGGTCGATCTCCCGTCCCATGAAGCGGATCAGCTCGCAGATCGGCTCCACCACGCCGGCGCGGTAGCGCAGGTCGTTCTTCACGTAGCCGAGATACAAATTTTTCATGCAGTTGCGGCGGCACCAAGAGAAGGCTTCGCACCCCTCGCAAGGCATGTCGGGCGTCGGTTGCAGAGGGCTCTTCTTCAGCCAGTTGCCCTGGATCTCGCCCATCTTCATGTGGTGGGCATACATCATGTCCGGGCAGGGGTAGATCTCGCCGTTGGGCATGACGTTGATGAGGTGGCTGGACACCCGGCACTGGGTGAGCCCGGTATACAGTTCCTGGCCGCGGTTGGGCAGAACCTTGTTCCGAACCATGCCCATCACCGGGATCAGCGGGTAGAGCGTGTCGGTGGCGGCGAAGAACCGGTCGATCAGCTTCGCCAGCACCGCCTTGCGCTTTTCCACCGAGTCGCCGGCGTACATCTCGTCGGCCACGAACTGCCAGTACAGGTAGTCGATGGCTTCCAGGGAGGTGGCCAACTCGTCCAGTTCCTCGAAGGTGGTGTCCGGGTTGCCCCAGGTGACGCGGGCGGTGATGGTGCCGCCTACCTTGTGGTGCACCGTGTCCAGGTTGCGGATCACCTGGCGCCAGATGCCCCGGCCCCGGTAGCCATCGGTGGTTTCCTCGCCGCCGTCGATGGACACCAGGATGTTGGAGAGCCGCGCCAGCATCCAGTCCGGCAGGTCGTCCAGCAGGGTGCCGTTGGTCTGGAGCTGGAAGCGGAATTCCGGGAAGCGGCGCATCACGGATTCCATCATGGCGCGGTTCAGGGTGGGCTCGCCGCCGTAGAAGGTGACGTATACCTCCTTGCCCTTCAGGTGCTTGTCCACGAAGGCCGCGAGTTGCTCGATGTCGTACTTGAGCTCGGTCTGGGAACCGAGCATGTCGCCCACGCCCAGGGAGCAGTAGGTGCACTTGAGGTTGCACTTCAGGGTGGTGAGGAGTTGCAGCTCGACCCGGCCGCCGACGATGGGGTCCGGATCGGATACGGGGGCGGTCGGCTGGGTGGAGGGGTGGAAATCCAGGGTAGGGTGGGTCATGACGGTCCGTCTGAAATGGAACAATCCAACCCGGCTGGGCGCCGGGGTCCAATGAGTTCAGCGGACGTTCTAGGGCGGGGCGGTCTTGGGCGGGGCCATGGGGCCGAAGCGCGGCCAGCCGGTGGCCGTCTCCGGCACGGGTGGCCGCGCGACGCGGGTGTTACAGCGCATACACCTCGGCCACATCGGTGCCCGCCAAGCGGTCGAAATAGCGTGCACGGTAGTAATGACGCTTGTGCGTGGCGTCGTCGGTGAAGGCGGCGCGGTCGTGCAGCACGTTGTTGCTCACCAGGCCCATGCCGGATTCCAGACGGCCCCGGTAGACATAGGGCGAATCGCTTTCGAGGATGGCGCGCAGATAGGCGAGCGCTTCGACGGCGACCGGGTCGTCGGTCCAGAAGACATTGTGGGCGCGCAGGGTGTAGCGCATGTGCAGGTTGCCGGCGGGGGTGATGGCGAACACCGGACCGGGCTCCTCCCGGCGTCCGACCGTGCCGCCCTCGTCGATGCGCGCCGGAATGGTCATCACCCTGGGCGCCATGAGGGCGCGGATGTAGTCGGGATTCTTTTCGCGCAACAGGATGTAGGCGACCTCGTGGTCCATCAGGGCGTTCTCGCCACCGCTGGCGGCCTGTTGCACGACGTGCAGGTTGAGGCCGTGGATCTGCGTGTCGGCGGTGTTGTAGTAACCGTCGGTATGCCAGTGGATGACGCGGTTGGTATAGGGGATGTAGTGCTGGCGGATCCCCTCCTCCCTGACCGTGAGCGAAGTCAGGCCGGTCTCGTCGGCGAGCCAGTTCTTGTTGATGTCCTGAAGACCGAAGCGGCGGGCGAGGGACAGCGGAATCTCCGGATCGGGATCGGCGCCTGTTTTGCCGGCATACAAGGCCATGTTGGCCTTGCGGCAACGCGCCAGCAGTGCGGCATGCTCCGCCTCGGTGAGCGCACGGGGGTCGTTAATCTCCACCACCAGATCGCCCAGGCTTGTGGGATAGTCCTTGAGTTTCGCGTCTCGCCAGCGCGGGTACAGCGACTCGTCGTCGGGGTTGAAGGGGCTGGGGGCGGGATGGAATTGCGTATCGGGTTGAATCATAGGTGGGCTCGGTGCGAAGAGTGTGTGACGGATGGAAAAAACATCCGGACGCTATTCGTGTAAATCTTCGCGGTCATTGACCTATGGCAAGTGCCACCGTGAAACCGCTCTCGCGATGAGGGTATCTTTCAACGCGATAACGGCCATTGCGCAAGCAGTATTCTTCGCCAGCCCACGGTAGCAGACCTTGGCATAGCCAAACTGCCGCTTCATCATATGTAAAATGTGTTCCACCCGACTGCGAGTCGAGGGGTTATCTCGATTGGTCCGCTTGTTCGCGCTGCCAGCGGCAACTATATAAAATATCCGTAAATGGACTCCTCATTTTGCATGAGGATTGTTGCCGACAAAGGCGGGAGCTGACGTGGGACGTAGAATTTTCCACGGCCACCCGCCCTGGCCACTCGATCAACGCACTAACCGAGGCGCGCCGCATGTCAGGTGGAAGGCGGTGATGTCGGCATAGCCGAGCTGGATGCCCAGGATGGACAGTACCGGCGCGAGCAGGCCATCAAGCGCCTGAAACACGGGTGTAAGTAGATTCAATAAGGGGCTTAGCACTTCGTCCAAACCAAGACCAATTCCAAGCAGCTCGACATCCAAATTCAGCCGTTTCGAATCACTCAGACCGCTGATCAAGCCAGCCGTCGCAAGACCGGAAATCGTCTGGCTATTTTGGCCATTAAACGGGCCGGTGAACTCCAGATCGCCTCCGCCACCCGGTAGATTCGCTTCCGCCCGGGCATTTACCTTCACCAAGCCGAGCACGTTTAGTATGGTCGCCTCGGTTACGGTCGCCGTGGCCGTACGATCAGTCATGGCCTCCGGGTTGACGTTGCCGACATAGGCTCGCACAGCGCTGGAGTTCGCTCCGATGGTGACCACACTGTTTTCGCGTGGTGAGCGGCAGTCAATACTTTTTAGCCAGGCATCTCCAGCGGCAGTCTCTAGATAGAGGGGAACCCTCAGCAAACCACCAAGCAGTTCCCCCACGACTAGATCGAGTTTCAGCCTAAGCTGCGCGGTATGTGCCCGGGTACGCCAGTTGCCTTGGGCATCCTGGCCCGGTGGACCGATGGCGAGGCTCGGCGTCTCGATAAGCGAAAGCGCCAAGTTGAGGGTCACCAAACCTGGTAAATCAAGTCCCAACACCGGGACATTCAGGAAGTGGTCGCGCTTAGCAACCTGTGCCGATAACGTAATCAGTTGCAGTACGTTGATTTCCGCAGTCGCCGCGGCATCACCTGGTGCCAGGGAAGTATCGATAAGATCGCCGAGCCGGAGCGTCAAATCACCGGGAATATCCAGTGCCAACAGGCGCAGTGATTGAATGATGCGGGCGTCCACGGCGGCAATATCACTGCGGCTGAGCGCGGTTGCCGTAAGGTCGAGCAAGTCTCCAACACCGATCTCCGTTTCGAGCAGTTCCTGCACGGTTCCAACCGAAGCATCGGCTCTGACCAGGTCGATCAGACGGATACTGGCGTTCGCCAAGCCTTGGTAAAAGGCCGCGCTCAGATTCAGCGAAGTATTCAGCAGTTGGCCCAGAATGCCATTCAGCAAGGCCGAGTGCTGGGTGTTGATATTGAGCAAACCCGATCCAACTGAAAGTCCGGCAATATCCTCGCGAGTAGCCGTGGCGGTAGCTGTCACCTCGCGACTGCCAAGCATGAAAAAATAGGGCTGCTGGCTGCTTACATTCACCTGAACGGCGTTATGTTCTGTCAAGGCCGCCCCGGAGGCAAAGCTGCGGGTCAGTGAGTCATATCGACCCGTGATCGCCTGCAAGGTATTGCCATGCTCTCCGGGAACTTGAAAGGCATTAAGACTCGCCGTGTTGAGGGCTATTGCATTGGCTGAATTGAGGTTGTTGACTGCGGACAAGGCCGTCGTGTCGGCGACGGATTGAAGATGGCGCTTGGTGTAGAAAAGACTGCCCAAATCCACCACCAGCAAGGCTGCTGCCAACACGGCCACCAAGCCTGCGGCAGCCATGATGCTGATGGCCCCGGTTTGACCGGATATCGCGATTACGCTGGAGTGCTTGGGCAATCGACGCATCTCCTGTCAATAAATGTACTTAGGGCTATTTGCTGGTCTCCGGCTTGCTGACCAGCCCTGCCGTTTCGTTGAACTCGGGAATCGGTTTGGCGAAACTGCCCAGATAGCGCTGGTAGGAACGCGCCGCTACCTCACCGCTGATGGGCTGTAACGTGCCGGCAAGTGTACCTTCGCGTTGCAGCGTTAGGATGGCCTCCGTGGCGCTGCCGATTACCATGGGTTTCGGTCCAGCATCGTCGGCAATGACGGAATAGGCCAAGAACAATGTACACACGGCGCAACAAGCTATCGGCCCATACGCTTTAGTCGCCATTTTTTCTCTCCATGCTCTTTCTGTGGGTGAGGCAGGCTTTGATATAGCCTTGCAACTGATCGAACGACACGGGCTTGGTGAAGACAGTAATATCCGCCGGCAAACTTCCGCGTTCCTCGATTTCCGCCTGGTTCAGGGCGGTGACGACGACAATGTCCAGATTGTGCAAAACCTCGTCGTTACGGAGCAGATTGATGATCTCGAAACCGTCGACACCCGGCATTTTCAGATCCGTAATCAACAGATCAGGCTCACCTCGCCCGATCACGATCAGCGCTTCATAAACACTGGAAACAAAGGTGACATGGATGGGTATTTGCCAAGCTGACATCGTCATCTGATAAAGCCTGACCATATCCTCGTCGTCTTCCAAAACCAGGATATTGAACAAACCGGCGGCGGGCGCGCCAGATTGATTTTTTCCCATGCGTTTCTGGACAAGTTCGTTGACCGCGCTCATGGGCAGGCGACGGTGCCCACCATCCGTCTTCCAAGCACTGAGCACTCCGCTTTCCACCCATAACTGTACGGTGCGCAAGGAAACCCCCAGCATCTGAGCGGCTTCACGGGTCGTGCAATAGACTTCTTGTGTGGTGGCGCTTTTCATCATTCAGGGTCGCTTCAAGAATTACCGTTCGTCATGGTAGACCACAAGATGTGTTTCATTTTTGCACGCCACCCGACTTAAGTGGCAATTGTGTTGCGAGCGCAGCAGCTTTATCAAATATTTCTTTTCGATGCCGATCCGTCAAGCGATACCAATTCATTGTTCCTTCCGCACGCATCGGCTGATTGGCGAGCAGGTAATACAGGGCCAGGTTCGCGCCTGCTCGGGAATTTTTCGGATCGAGCTCCGTGGCTTTATGCAGGTTGAAACCCGCCTCACTCCACTGTCGCAGGACGAGCTGGATGTAACCAAGGTCGTTCAGCACTGCGGCATTGGTCGGATCCAACCGGTTGGCGCGGGTTAATGCCTGCAAGGCGCCGGACACCTCGCCTTTGTTCGATGCGATGATTCCCAGGCCATGGTGGGCCGCTGCCGCCAGCGGACCTAGCAGCAAGCTTTCATACAAGACACCGGCCTGGTCAAGATAAGTGGTCTCACGCAAAGCCTCCGCGCGCAACAAGGTGGAGCGCGGGTTTGCCGGCCAGCGCCGATCGAAGGCATCAAGATGCGCCAGCGAGGCGAAATAAAGATTTTTCTCCTGCATCTGGCCAATCAATCGTAGATACAGTTCAGGGTCACTTTCCATGTCCTGGCGCTGGGCAGATAGCTCATCGGATTGCGTGGCTTCCGGTATTTGCCGAATCAAAGGGCTCTCTGCCTGGCTCGAATTGACCCAGGCGAGCATGAGCAAAACGACGAATCGCGAGGATGACCGTGTAGCAGTCTGGATTGAGGTGGTCACGTTATTTCACTTAGCGCTCTGAAGACGGCGACGAAACCTGGACCAGCGGTGATCATGATCAACGCTGGCAGTAGGAAGAGAACCATGACCACGACCATTTTTGTAGCCAGTTTCCCGATATATTCCTGCATATCCAGGCGTCGCCTTTCGGCGAGGCGAATGGAAAACAGTTTCAGGGGCTCCTGCAAACCTGCCCCATAACGATCAGTGTCGTTGATCAAGGAAATTAATTCGCTGAGATCTGCCAAATCAATTTGCCCAGCCATTTGTTGTAGGGCGTCCGACCGTGAACGCCCAGACTTGATGGCCAAGCGGACCACGTTGAATTCGCTGGCCAGGACTGGCAAGCCGACTCGTGTCTCCTCGGCGAACAGTGACATGGACTGCTCGATGCTCACTCCAGAGCCATGCATCATGCGAAGATAATCGATAAACAGTGGCAGTTCGTTGGCTATCCGCCGGATTCGCCGCTGACCAAGGTGTCTTAGTACCATTCTTGGTGCCAGATAAGCGAACCCGACCGCCAAGGCAACCTTTAGCCAGGAAAGTGGTGCTGCCAGCACGAGCGCATAGCTTGCGAAAATCAACAACACGACGACCACGAAAAAGAGCCGGAAAGACTGAAAGGTCACCAAGGCCTGGACGCCACGGTAACCGGCGCGGGCGAGTAGCCGCCGTTCCTCGCTGTCCTGTTCCAACAAGCTATTGCCTTGCAGCCGTCCCGATAACAGCAGTGCCAGACGTTCAAACCAGGGTTTTTCCAGAAGTCGATCGGCCTCGGAAATCCCGCTATCGCTGCCATAGGTGAGCTTCTCAAGACGTTTAAACTGGCGTTGCCGCCTCATTTGGCTTGAGACCTGTATGTGATACCCATAGATCAGCCAGCCGGCACCAAATGTCGCCAAGCCGACACAGAGAGCGATGATCCATGGAATCGACATGATCGTAAAATCCACTAGCGGTAATGCAGTCTGGCCATGCGGAAAAGTAGCCACATGCCGACCGCCTGTAATATCACTGCGGCGAGCAGCAATTGACGGCCCAGGGCATCGGACCACATACCGAGCAGATAGGTAGGATTGCTGGCCAAGGTCAGCAGGCCAACAAGGATGGGGAGCGCGCTCAATATCCAGGCACTGGCGCGCGTTTCCGAGGTCATTGCGCGCAACTCCTTCTGGCCGCGCTCCCGCTCACGCATGGACTGTGCGATCCTTTCGAGGACAGCCCGCGCGTTACCGCCATAGCGCACCCCCAGGTAGAACACCGAAGCCATGAAGCTGAGATCTTTGATGGCATAGGTTTCAGCGACTTGGTTCATGGCATCCTCGATCGCCATTCCAGCCCTTGTACGCAGCAACATCTGCGCGGTGATGCCGCGCAATGGCTCTTTGCATTCTTCGCTCGCATTGCGGAAGGCCAGTTCAAGGCTGGAGCCGATACTCAGAATACGCGCTACCGAGTCCAGGAAGCCCGGCAGCAGTGTAACGACTTGGTCATGGAAGCGCTCGATACGCCAGCGCAGGAAAAGACTGAGCCCGAGAGGGTACAGCATGAGTCCGACCATCATTCCCCATAGACCCAGTAATGCACCGCCGACAAAAGCCATGATCGGGGCTGGCAGGACAAGCAAGCCATACAATCGGGCCGTTGGATCATAGCCGGCTCGGTTTAGCCAGCCATCGATGAACGGAGTAGCCCAGTTTCTCTGCTGAGGGGGAGTGGCGAAACCACCCTGAAGGTTTGCCCTGTCCAATGCCGTTTGGAGACGGTGGAGATTCCTTCTCTGACGCTGTTGATCCAGTCCGCTACGCCACATAAGTATCCCCGCCGTCACAAGACAGAGGATAGCCAGGGCAATGGTCAGATAAAATTCAGTCACGATTGGGCTCAGCGAGTTGCCTATCGGCTTTCAAAAAGCGCTTCAACTTACGCGAAACCGGCTGGCAGCCAGTAAAAACCCAGCCTTCCCGGCTTTGCAAAAGAGCCGGCTCATAGCGATAGAACTCCTGCAAGGATATGACTTCATCCTGAATGCCGGTGATTTCGCTGATCGAGATAATCCTCCGCTTGCCATTCGGCATGCGCGCCAGATGGACGATCAAGTCCAGGGCACCGGCAATCTGTCGGCGCAAATTCGTTTCGCTGCCCTGCCAACCGCCGAAGTGCAAAAGCATTTCCAGACGGTGCAGGCATTCCCGGGGCGAGTTGGTATGTATCGTGGACATGGATCCGTCATGTCCGGTATTCATGGCCTGGAGCATTTCCACGGCCTCGCCGCCGCGCACTTCGCCGACGATGATCCTGTCCGGCCGCATGCGCAAACTGTTGCGCAATAAATCCCGGGCAGTGACTTCGGCGACATCCTCCAGCCCGGCCGGACGGGTTTCAAGGCGCACGACGTGCTCGTGAAGTAGCTGGAGTTCCGCGGCATCTTCAATGGTGATGATGCGCTCGCCCTCGGGAATGTACTGGGTCAACATGTTCAGAAACGAGGTTTTCCCCGATCCCGTGCCACCGCTGATGACGATATTGCAGCGTGCCAGGGTGGCCCGTTGCAGGAAATCCAGCATGTCCTCGTTCAGTGTGCCGTACGCCAGCAAATCGGAGGCCTGCAAGGTCTTGCTGCGGAACTTACGTATCGACACCACCGGGCCATTCAACGAGACCGGCGGGATGATGACATTGATGCGGCCACCGTTGGGTAACCGGGCGTCCACCATGGGGTTGCCCTCGTCGACACGTCGCCCCAGCGGCGCGATGATCCTCTGCACAATACGCATCAGATGTTTGTTGTCGATAAAGCGAATTTTGCTTTTCTGGAGCAGGCCCTTGCGCTCTATGAATACTTCCTTGTATCCGTTGATCAGGATATCGGCGACCGACTCATCAGCCATCAGTTCCTCAAGCGGACCCAGGCCGATCAATTCATCGGTCAGATCCTTGACGATGCACTGGATGTCCGTCGTGTTCAGCGGCATCCGGTTGGTGGCCGTAAAGCTCTCCACTTCCTGGGCCACGAAGCGCTTGACCATCGTCGGCGACCAGTTGACGAAATCGGCGCCGAGATCCTCGATACGGTCGACTAGGCGACTATGCATCATGCCCTTGATGTCCTGGAACTCGTCGGACTGATGGAAATCGCTGTTCGGATCATGCCCCAAGGCGAAATCGAAATCCATGCCTATTCCCCAGGAGACCGCGACGGCTTGAAGATCCGGGCTAGCAGCGAACGGCTCTGAGTCGGATTCCTGATGCCTGACTGCCCAGGCAGGTCGCACAGGCTAGCGGCGATGCCGCGCAACACATCAAGGTAAGGATCTTTCGGCGCGACCTCGACCAAGGGCTTTCCGATGTTGGCGCACGCAATCATTTTCTCGGCGCGTTGGGGCAGATTGCCGTCCAGACGCAATTGCAGATTTTGCGCGATTTGCGCGGGCGTCATGTCGATGCGGGTATCGTGTTTACCGGTCAGCAGGCCGACGGTATCGGTATCGTAGCCTCGCTCCCTGAGATTCAGAAGCAGCTGACGCGCGGAATATACCGAAGGTATGCTCTGCTCGCAGACAAGCTCGACATGGTCCGAAATACCTAGGGCGTACATCAAGAGGTCTATGCCCGCGAACCCGCCCAGATCGATGACGACCACCTTGAAATAGGACTTGAACAGGCTGAGCAAGGTCATGGCATCGGTCGGCGTGATGTCGCGCAAATCGCTCAAATTGTGCGGCAGTGACATGATCGCCAGTCCGCTTGAGTGATGGGCGAAAGCCGTATTCAGCAAGGCTTGATCGAAGCGGCGCAGGCTGCGCACGGCATCGCAAAAATTGAAGGCGACCTTGGTATCCAGATAAAGCGCAGCGTCGCCCGCCGGATAGCCGAAGTCGAGCAGCAGAACCGGCTCATCGGGCAGATATTCCTGTTTCAACAGCAAAGCCAGATGGAGGGCCGCTGTAGTAGTTCCGATACCGGGGCGCGCGCCGAGGATCGTGACCATCTGACCGGTAGGCTTGGCCGGCAGCGTGGGCGATTGCTCCAGAATGCCCTTGACTGTGCGCAGGCTGTCGATGGGCGATTGCAGCTCGATGAAATCGCGCGCGCCCGCGCGCATGGCTTCGAGGATCAGGGCGCTGTCGGCACGATGGGAGAAGCCCACCACCCAGAGTCGCGGATACACCGATAGCAAGCTCCGAGTGAGCTCCTTTGCCTTCTCGATGTTATCGCCGATGAAATCTATGAACAGGATGTCCGTGCCCAATGAACCGACCAATTGGGTGAGCAGGTCGGTATTCCAATGAAGCCAGACCGAAGCGCCGACAGCTTTAAAGGATTCACTCAGTTCATTGAACCGTTCTTCGTTATCGGTAACAACGATAAATCGTTTTTCCACCATGATCCTGGGTCAATCCTATCGTGAGAGGCCAGTGAAACGGGCAGCCTCATCCTTATCGGAGGAAATCAACATGTCCCACAAACTCGGGTTGTAGTCCGCCAATTCCGCGCCGGGAAGGACTCCGAGTGGGCTGTTGGCGGCCAGCGGCCGAACCAGCCTTGGCGTTACGATGATCAGCAATTCCTTGTCCTCGCGGGTCAGGCGCGCGCTCTTGAAGAACATGCCGAGTATGGGGATGTCGCCCAATCCGGGAATCTTGTCCAGGTTCTTGACGATGCTCTGGCTGACGAGACCACCGATGACAAAGCTCTCGCCGTTGCCCAATTCGATGCTGGTATCGGCTCGACGAGTGGACAGGCTAGGGACGGAAACGCCATTGATGGTGACAGCATTATCGAAATTCAGATCGCTTACTTCAGGCGCAATTTTCACCGCGATTCTGTTTTCGGACAGCACGGTTGGCGATACATCCAGACGAATCCCGTAAGGTTTGAACTGGATGGTGGTTTGCCCGAGTGCCTGCGGGACTGGCACGGGGAATTCCCCGCCGGCCAGGAAGCTTGCGGTCTGGCCGCTTTGCGCCACCAAGACGGGTTGCGCCAGCGTCCTCGCGAAGCCGTTGCCCTCCAACATACTCAATACACCGACCACACCTTCCGACGCCGCGCCCATGACCAGGTTGAGCGCTTGACTTACGGGCAGGCTCGACTCAGTGCTGATGGCATCGTTGGCAAGCTGCACTTTACTCAAGCTGCTTGGAGCGAACGTGCCGAAGGAGAATCCCGAAGTGTTCGAGAACAGATTTAGTCCGGCTCGTTTCAGCACACGCCGACTCAGCTCGACAACCTTTACCTCGACCTGGACTTCGCCGTTGTATGGCAACTGCGCGGCGTCGAGCAACGTGCCCTTACCGTCGCCGTCGGCATGTCGGGCGATTTCCCTGGCAGCGACATGTCGCGCCATATTCTCCGAAGTACCACTGAGCAGTAGCAGATCGCTGGATGCCTTGAGGCGTAGTCCGGAGAACTCCTTGAGCAAAGCTCCTTCGGCGGCTTTTCGGACACTTATGCGGTAACTCAGGGGGGTGACGCTGCCTTTTGCCCATACGAGCAGACTGGTGGCACCCGGTTTCACCCCTTGCAACAGGAGTTCCTGTTTGTTGAGCAGTTTGACCCTGGCGATCTCTTCATTGCCGATGGCGACCCGCCGCGCGGCTTGCTCCAGCTTGATCGTCTGCTGGCTGCCGGCTTCGACCTCGACCAGTTCCGCATAAGCCAGCCCGGTTCCAAGTTGCATTATGAAAACAATCGGGAAAGCGGCCTGTTTAACCAGCCGGCATCCTGAATGATCGACATATCGTTTCAAAGCATTCAAGGTCATGCGCCAGTTCTGTCTATTTTCGTTAAGTTCAGCGGATTTCATGGCAAAGTCCTGTTCACATTCACCGTTTTCTCACTCAGGCCATGCATCACAATGACTGAGCTTCCGGGTTCGTGCCCAATCCTGACGTTTGTTGCACTACGCATGATTCGCGAACCGGAGTTGCCGCTTGGCTCCCCGGTAATCGCGACAAGCTGCTTAAGCGTCAAGGGTTTCTGAACCTTGGTGGCAGTCGTCGCCAGCGGGTCTTTCAAACCCGTATTCGTCGGCATCGACGCCGGATCGCCTAGCTTCGGCTCATTGATTGGGCGCAGTGCCAGTATCAAATGGCCACTTTCCGCCGCCAGAACAAGCTTGTCGATATCGGCCGCGTTGACCGCAAGCACTGCGGTTTTGGGGTTTTCAGCAGCGGGTCGCATTACGCCACTGTTATCAGCGCCCGCCTTTGCGCCACCGACATCTTTGCTCCCCAGGGCAAGCACCTGAAGCTGCTCCAGCAAGAGCCGTGACTGGGTGCTGGATATCTCATCGCTATTCCGGTGCAAGGTTAGGAATACGTCCACCCTGTCGCCCGGGGCCAGTCTGTTACCAACGGCGATAACTTCGTCGACACGTACCGCGACAGCGCGTTCATTGGCATTGAGATGCTGCAACATGGCCCGAATTCCTCCGCCAAGGCGCTCTTGGAGAATGGCCTCGCCCACGGCGATGTCTGCCGAGGCTACGTTGCCGGCGACGGAATCCACATCGGCATACGCCCCTGTCGGGCGTGTCGGAAACATCAGTACGCCCAGCATCTCGGGGGTGATCTGAATGCCAGCGGGTATTCTGTTCAAGGCAACGACCACGGGTTGCATTTTCGGCTGAGCCGCTTGTTGCTCGGCGGCCATGCGGGAGCTCAAGATCCAGGCATACCCGCCCAATCCTAAGGCAAGCAGTATCAGAACAAGTCCAATGATTTTTTGTGTTTTGCCCACGATAACGAATCCATGTGATGGGTGGCAGCCTGTCAGTTGACGGCATCAAGCTGCACGGTGGCTTGGGAAGTGATCAAGGCCGGCAGAAAAAGCCCCAGTCCAGGTAAGGGCGGAATAATCGGGTTAGCGGCGTAGTCGTAGGCTAGCGCTACGTTGACGCAAACGAAAGGCGTGGCAGCACAAGGGGCGGAAGTCACCGTCGGCGTGGGCGCGCGCGCGCCCAGCCACACGACGGCATTCGACGCAGTAGTTTGCGCCAGCGCTTTGCGCGCAGCGATGTCGCCGACATCCTGTACTGCGGCGCGCGCGCCTTCATTGGCAGCATGCGTTAGGGAATGCTGGAGCGCAAATACGATTCCGTAGGCGATCGCCCCATACATCACCATGAAAAACACAATGAACACCAGAGCGAATTCAATCACTACCGCACCGCGCTGGCGGTAGGTCGAGCCACGAACAAGATTTCGTCGTCTGGTGCCCATTCGGTTATTGCCATCCTAGTTGTGCGCTAGCCCCGATTACATATTCACTACTGACCAGGCCACGAATGCCACCGCAAGACCACTACCGAACGGTATGCGTCGCCTCAGCCTGGGTTCCAGTTCCGAGTTGGACAGGTACTCCGACATGCCAGGTAGCAGCAGCAGTACACCCAACAACCCGGCAATGACCGTGCCGGCAAGCAATACCATCAAGAGCGCCTTGGCTCCACCCAGCCAGCCGATGACGGCACAGAACTTGACGTCACCCGCACCCATCCAGCCGAGTTGGTAGGCCGGCCAGTACACCGCGAGTGCGACCACCGCCGTTCCCGCACCATCGGACAGGGTTGCACCGAATGGCATCGTCCCATGAATCGCGCCATGCACCAATCCGACACCCATACCGCATAACAGCAACCAGTTTGGTAATCGACGCCAGCGCCAGTCATAGACAGCCAGTACCGCAGCCCAGGCAATCGACGCACTGGCGGCAAACATCAACTATCCGTGATCCGTCAACGAGTTGCCATGCTAGACAGCCGTGCCTCCAAGAGCAGTCAGTATCGAATTGAAGACAGCCTTCAACCGGGTACCGATACCGGTCAACGCGCCCAAGATCACGACCGCGATCAAGGCTGCAATCAGACCATACTCCACGGCGGTAGCGCCCTCTTCATCACGGATGAACTCCAATATTGCTTTCCACATCGCGGACTCCTTGCAAGTCAAAGTATCAATTTCCATTCGTTACGGTGCCGAGGCAAATGGCAACTCTCTAAAGCGATGTTTTGATTATCACTTTTGCATATATATAGCACATGACTTTCGCTATGGCTATTGGACCATAGTCCTAGCGCCGTGGCTCAATACCAAAAATATCATAGAAGACATGGTGCCAATACACGGCGTAGCTTGGTCCTTTGGCGCCCATTGAGCGGAAGCTTGGAGAGGTTGCGACAAAATGTCGCAGGGGCGGATACCAGGCAGGCATTGACCGCTTTAGTGCCTCTAAATTCGCACCAATTACCTGCACGCACAATGACTTGCATTATTCTTCCAAAGGCCTATAAGCACACGGATCGTTACCGGGCGGCTCGCAGGATGGGGTGGCTCACGGCCAAGCATTCCTATCGCACCCGGACGGTATGGATGTCACCATGCACAAGCGCCATCCGCGTCAGGCAGAGTCCAATTTCCGGTTGGCGACCCATCACAGCCTGCCTGAGCCACTGCGTATCCACGCTTCAACACGCGTAAAAAATATCACTACTATCATATTAATTATATAATTGATTAAACAAGGCTGTGCCGCATGTGCATTTCAGTTTATGGCTACACATACAACGGCTACAGCTTGCCGCAAGAAAACAGTATGAAAAGCGATCACCAGGCCACACGAACCATGACATTGAGCCCCAACTTGCGCAGTGACCGTGACACAGCGAATACGGTGCGCAGCGGCATCATCGTGTTGGACCGGCACGGCCCCGCAGTCGCGGCACGCTGGATGCGCATGCATGGGGTGCCGTTGCTCGTGGCTATTAAGGTGATCACCCAGCCTTGGAGGCGCAGAAGCGAAGATTACGTGATGCCTGGACAAGCGTTGTAGCTCAGGGGGGGTCTATGGCTTCGTTTTCAAGCTGGTTATGCAATCACCGATGGGGCGGGGCATGGGATCGGGATGCTCATGAATGCAGCAAATGCGGGCATCGCCAGCCGCATGAATGGCAGCTGACCGCCACTACGCCAGCATGCCCGCAGGGGATTCAGTTCGAATGCAAAGCAAGCGGTGCTTTGAAAATCGGATCATCGCGCTTGCGCACACCGGATAATGTCGGTTAGTTCGATAGGGCTGAATGGTTTCAGCATGTAGTGATCCGCCCCGGCTTGTTTTCCCTCGTTGAGATCGCTTTGCTGGCCACGGGCACTCAACAGGATAATATACGCGTGTGCGGTTGCCGCCTCGGCACGGAGCACCCTACAAACCTGATGGCCATCCATGCCGCCAGGCATCATCACATCCAGAATGATGAGATCAGGCTGATATCGCCTGGCTATATCAATGGCCTCATGGCCGTTTGTCGCCACATAAAGCTCACAGCCCATAGGCTCCAGGGTCAGTCGCAGCAGTATCCGGATATCTTCCTGGTCGTCGACGATCATGATTCGATTATTGGACATGGCTTTGTTGCGATTATGGAGTGGCTTGGGTCACAAAGCCGCCGTCGACGTCGAATTGACTACGGGCAGCCAAAGGGTCACTTCCGTTCCTACCCCCGGAGTGCTGCTCACCGCCACCTGACCATCGAAGATGTCCATGATCTCCTTGACCAGACACATCCCCAATCCTGTTCCGGGAATGGGGCCTGATCCATCCGCGCGATAGAAACGATCGAAAATGTGGAGCATCTGTTCCGGGTTCATGCCTATGCCCTGATCCATTACCTGGATGCCGACCATGGGATGCCCAATATCGTTTTTCCTGACTGACCGGACATGGATTGCGCCGCCACCCGGCGAATACTTCAGGGCATTACTGAATATGTTCGTCAGCGCCTGCTGCAATTTCTCGGCATCCACGTTAACCTTGGTCAGATCATGCGGAAGGTCGCTGTCCAGAGTATGTGTTTCCGGCGGAACATAAAACGAAGCCAGTGTATTGAGCACGATAGGCGTCAGTTCCTGCTCCTTGAATTTGAAGCTCTTGCCGCCTTTAGCTTCGATGCGTGCCAGATCGAGCAATTCGTTGACCAGATTGATCAGATTCTTGGTTTGACGGTGGATGCGCTGCAGCAGGTCATGACGGGTGGTTGCATCGAAGTCGCGTGATAGTAAGAGCTCTGAAAAGCCGAAGATGCTCGCCATCGGCGTTCGTAATTCATGCGCCGCCGTGGACAGGAACTCACTCTTCATCCTGTCTATCTCGACTTGTGTCGTGACATCCCGGAAAAACAACACGCCCGCCTGGAGTCGTTGCTGGTCGTCGCGAATATGGCGTGTCAGCCATTTCAGGATTGTTTTAGTGGGGCTGATCAGATACAGCAACTGCTCTGCCCCATCGCTGGCCGTTGAGAATCGGGGCATGGGTTTCGACGGATCGCACAATGCCTGAATACATTCGTCAAAGGCATCCGGGCCATGCGCGATTATTTGATCACTGGCCAACCCGGTCATGGCCAGGAAGGCCGGATTGACATAAATCACGCAGCCGTAGCGGTCTACGAAGACATAGCCGTCAGGACTGATATCCAGAATCGTATTTCGTTCGCTGTTGCTTCGGGTCAGGGCATTCTGTGCGTTTTTCAGGGCATCGATGTCGGTCAGCAAACCCGCTATGCCGGGTGTATCGTGACCATCTTGGAGTGAGCGCGCATGCAGACTGAACCACCGGCTTCCACCATCCCGTGTGGTCAATCTGAGCTCACCCGTGGCGGTTTCGCAATCGCTTTTCCCGGCGAGAGACATAATCCCGCGCGCGCGTTCGCGGTCTTCCGCGACGACGAAATCGGTCAAGGCACGCGACAGACTGGTTTCGACCGCAAGTCCGGTAAATCTCTGCCACGCTGGATTCAAGAATGTCAGCCGTCCATCGTGATCGCTGCGAAACAGGACTTGGGTGACCGCATTGACCACGGATCGATAGGCTTCCTCGCTACGCTGGAGGGCCGACTCCACTTCCTTGCGCCGTGATATGTCGGTCAGGGCACCGACCATGCGATAAGGTTTGCCGCTTTCGTCCCGAAGCGCGACCCCTCGCTCCAGCACCCAGATGTAAGCCTGATCTTTGCGGCAAAGCCGATGCTCACTTTCAAAGAAACGGCTATTACCGCTCATATGTGCATTGAGCAGACCCACAACCCGCGATAAATCGTCAGGATGGACACGCTTGAGCCATTCCTCGGCATGGGCTTGCAGTTCATCCTCGGAAAACCCGAGCAGGCTTTTCCAGCGTGGCGAGTAGTACGTGCGCCCACTGTCGATGCGCCAGTCCCAGATGCCGGCGTTACTGCCATGCAAGGCGAACTTCAGCCTCTCTTCACTTTCTGCCAGGTTGAAGCGCTCTTGGCCGATGCGGACCGCCATGTTGTTGAACTGATTGCCCAGACGGGCGATAGCGTCGTTTCCATCGGGACTGACTCGGGCCGCGCCATCGCCTTCTGCAAACCTGGCGACAGCCTTGCCTATCGTATCGAGTCGCCCTCTCGCCCTCAAAGAAAGCGGTAGATACAGCAAGCCGGCACAGAGAAACACAAAAACGCCTACGAAACCAAGTGCATGCTGGTACTCGGACAAGAATTGCTCTGAGATCGAAGACTGATCGCGCTGCACCAGCAGAATCACGAAAGGGGTTTGTGACTTATTAGCCCGCAGTGCATCGATACCGATGAGGGTGTTGCCAGCACGACTGACGATGGCATCTGAGCCATTTCCGGCCTTGTCCAGGAGCGTCAGCACCTGGGGGCCGAACAAGGTGTTGGCATGTTTTCCGATTGCCGCCTTGCTCCCTGCGGCGATAACGATCAACTGACGGTTCAACAGGAAATATCGGGACTCCGCATCATCTTCGGGCATGAACTCCTGAAGCGCCTGTTCTCCTCGATTCTTCGGCAAGACCTTGGAAAATACCGAATCGAAATAGTGCAGTTCTCGCGTCAAATCGGCTTCCGACTGTAGGGCAAGCGAAGCCGTGGGTGCCGGATACGCACGCCACAAGAAATATCCAGCGACTATCCATGCCAGCAGTGCCGCGATCAATAATGGGACGCGACGCGAGACAAGCGTCACGAACATACTCGTCGCTGGACCGGCGTATCGGCACATGCACGCACGGAATCAGCCTGCATGTGCGCCGAGTTGAAGGAAATGGGTGGTTGCACCGGACAGAGACCCTGACAGCAAATATACAAATGGTAACTGTAGAAGAATGTTCGTCGTTTCGACAATGCCAGCTTGTCGCCGCCCATTGATCTGCACAACTATTTTCCAGACCAGTACCGCAACCTCACGAATCAAAGCATGGTCAGCATGCGCAGCATGGCCGAGGCAAACACCCAGCAACGGCACCCAAAACTCACGGACAGGGTGGGCTAGGCTTCGTATGATTGACGATTCGACCGGTGTCGATGCTCCGCGACATCAATCGGCGGGATATTCATCTGATCCTGGCCGTCCCTGTCCGTGACCCGTCTTGTAAACCGCAGCGTTTCGGATGCGCTGTTGTCTTGGTACGACTGAAGACGCCGCTGCCGTAGCCAATCACCGAATTGGTATGCAGTGATGGGTTTGGAATACAAATAGCCTTGAGCCTGGGCGCAACCCTCGTTTATCAAGAAAATCTGCTGAGCTTCTGTTTCAACGCCTTCCGCGATCAGGTCGAAGCCGAGGCTGCGCCCCATGGCGATTATGGCTCTTGTGATGGCCGCATCGTCCTTGTCGTCGGGCAAGCCGGCGATGAAACGCTGATCTATCTTGATTTCCTGGGCATTCAGATATTTCAGATACGCCAACGACGAGTAGCCTGTACCAAAATCGTCAATGGCAATACTGACCCCCAGGGTACGCAATTGACCCAGTTCGGCCATGGCCTGCTTTGCGTTTCGCAGCAGAAAGCTCTCTGTAATTTCCAGAACCAGCAACTTCGGGTTGAAGCCAGTATCGCTCAATACCTGCTTGACCGTATCGAAAAAGTCGCCTCGCTCGATTTGTGGGCCGGCCACATTGACCGAAAGCGTGCCGGTAAATAGCCGCTGCTCCGACCATGATTGGGCTTGGGCACATGCCTGACGGAGCACCCATTCGCCCAGAGGCAGGATAAGCCCGGTTTCCTCCGCGATAGGGATGAACTCGACGGGCGAAATCAGTCCCCGCTCGGGATGGTTCCAGCGTACCAGCGCTTCCACGCCGATGACGCTGCCGGTGCGGATGCTCACCTGAGGCTGGTAGCATAATTCAAGTTGGCCATCCAGCGCCTTTCTGAGCCCCTGTTCCAGTTGCATGCGTTGATGGGCGGCTTTGGCCATTTCGTGATCGTGGTATCGATAGGTGTTGCGGCCGGCTTGTTTGCTTGCGTACATGGCGGTATCCGCCGCCTTCAGCAGCGAGGTGGCATCCTCGCCATCTTTCGGATACAGCGCAATCCCGAGACTGGCGGTCACCATGGCACTATTGCCATGTAGATCAAGGGGTTTTGCAAGCGCATCGATGATTTTTTTGGCAAGATGGCCTAGGTGGATGGCACTTGGCGGGTTTTCAATAATCATCGCGAATTCGTCTCCACCCATTCGGGCGACAACATCTTCACTGCGTACCGTGTATCGCAGTCGGCCAGCGACTTTCTGTAGCAACATATCGCCGGCCGGGTGACCAAGACTATCGTTTACCGTCTTGAAACCATCCAGATCCAAAGCAAATACCGCAAGCTTGCTGGAGCGACGACCGGCCCTTTCCAGAGCCAGATTGAGCTGGATATTCAGTAGCGTACGATTCGGCAGGTCAGTGAGTACATCGTAATGCGCCATACGCTTTAGTTCCTCCTCCGAGCGTTTCAAGTGGCTGACGTCGGAGAACAAGGCGATATAGCTTTGTATCTCTCCGTCCGAAGCACGAACAGCACTGATGGTCAGCCATTCAGGATATTCCTCGCCATTCTGACGATGATTGACGATTTCTCCCTGCCAGTGACCAGCCGTTGTCAACTCGGCCCAGATTTGCCCATAGCGCAGGAATTGGGGAGTCTTACCCAGAATATCTTCCTGGCTAAACCCCGTGATTTTCGAGAAGGCCGGGTTGACCAGATCGAGCCTTCCGTCCCGATCCATGATCATCACGCCTTCCGCCGTATGCTCGAATACCGCCACGGCTCGACGCAGGTAGAGCTCATGATTCATTTGCCGGGTCAGGTCATTAACCAGTAACAGCGTGCCAATGCTCGTATTCCATCTGTCGACGATAGGGCAAACCATAATTTGGCATGGCGATATTGCCCCACTTGGCGCGGAGATATTGAATTCGTATGACTTGCATTCTGATGATCGATTTTCAGCGACCAAGTTAGGCAGCTTGGTCCGGTCGATGAATGCAAATACCGAGCGGTTTAATAGGGTTTCTCTGGTTTGCTCAAGAAGGCTGCATATCTTGTCGTTCGCTTTGATAATCCGATACTCTTTATCCAATTGAATAAAGCCATCCTGAATGATATCTAGCATGCGTTGGACGATTCGCTCGCTATCATTCGCCCTATGTGTGGCGCGACTGCTTCTGACAGACATCAATATCGCCAGTGTCATAGCGATAGAAAGCAGCGCAATAAATACGATGTTAATTGTGCTCATGGTGCATGTTTTGAGGAGCCATTCATTGCCTTGACGTTAACTCATCTCGATCTAAATATTCAGGTGCGTCATCGGTAAAGTCATGTAGCCCAGTTCCAATCGAAATAGATATAATTGCGTGCGGGTTTTACATGAGCCCCGGCTATCCAAGCGTCGATGATTTTTGATGTATGTATTGCGTCAGATGCAGATCGTCAACAATCATATCCATTGTGGCTCTTATGTCGTATGTGCCGATAAAAATGCTATCGCTCCTGTCGAGATACCTCTTTTCCAGACGACCGCCGACAGGGCAGGAGTGTATTCTTCCTTGCAAGCTGAACACGGCCCGTGGAATTTCAGTCAACAAAATCTTGTAAAGGATAGTGCTGGCTTCGAATTCAATTTTCGGGGTCGAGTTGCACGTATTGGTGTCTTGTTTGCAAGCGGGCATGGCGATTTGATATATATTTAGCTAATACGTCGATGTTGATGATTTCTGAAATACTGCTTCATGTCCTGAATCATGCCGAATATAATCCAGAACAGTCCAGAAACCGAAACCAGCAGGGCCATAACCAGAAATTCGGACATACTCACAAATACTCCTGCGAAATGCAGTCCGGCAGCCAGCATGAATAGCCGTAGCGACCATTTCGGGACGGCATGCGTCATATCGCAGGCCAATATGATGAATAGCTGAATGGCGGTGTAAACGCCGAGCATAAGCCAACTCATTTCAATAAAATTCATGTCATGCATGCAACGACTCCAGCTGAGCCTCAATTTTCTGACGCGCAACACGTAACGACAATTTCTCGCCTCCTTACGCTTAACATTTCGGCCAATTGATTCTGGCAAGCTGTATCGCTATGTAACCGAAATGCACCGTCAATCTACGGCCAGCTTGTTTTGATTCAGTAGAGTCCGGATCAAGTCGCTATCGTTACTGGCGGCGATACCATAAAGCTCATACAGATTTGCACCACTGAGAGTTATACGTTGATCTTCTGCTCCGGAAGCATATGCGCCGCTTGCGAAGCCCCCGGATGAGCTGATTCTGAAGACGGTGTCGCTTCCAACCTGAGCGATATCGATGTAGTTCGCCAAATTCCCAATTCCGCTGAGATGCTCCTCTCCATCGAGCAGATCGCGCAGGTCAAGGATGTCGCCGCCACCGGAGGGCAGTGAGGCATTGAAATCGGTGATGTTGTCGGCTTCCGGAGCGCCCGGCGTTCCTCTGTCGGCCAGACGCCAGGCAAAGGTGTCGCTACCCAGACCGCCTGTCAGGATATCGTTGCCGGAACCGCCTTCGATCAGGTCAGTTCCCAACCCGCCGATGAGTTGGTCGTTGCCGCTGCCACCAAGCAGCCAATCGTTACCGGACCCGCCATTGAGAACATCATTTCCCCTATTTCCGACCAAGACATCGTTGCCTTCGTTTCCGTTGATGGTTTCCCAGGAATCGTCCCCGATCAGGATGTTGTCTAGGCCGTTGCCATTAAGGGTGAAATCGTTGATCGCCAATATAGATACAGCGGCTGAATCGGACTGGTTCCCGTTCGTAGTGGACGTACCCGTGTAACTGAATGATCCGCTGCCGTTGCCGGTGTAGGAATCAACGATCACGCCATCCGTGTAACTTAGTGCGTCGTTAACTTCAGTGATGGCAATGAGGTCACCGTCAGCGTCGCTGTCATTCCAGAGCAACCAAGCGCTCATGATGCTGACTTGCAGGGGCGAATAGAACTCTGTCGCGGTAATGACGTCATCGTCGCGCACGATAGGGGCTGGGTCGTTTTGGCTGAAATAAATATCCAGGGAACTCGATGCCGTGTCGCCGTCATGGTCCTGCAACGTATATTCGAAGGATTCCTGTATGACGGCTGCGCTGGATGTCTTGGTATAGGAATAATCTCCCGTCGACATGTTCACTACGAATATGCCGCCTTGTGCCATGAGAGTCAAAGTGTGTGTCGCCGCATTGAACTCCCAGACGACACCGCCATTACCCGTGGCCGTGATTTGTACACCGTCGAAAGTAAAGAGGTCACCACTGTACCGGATGCTCCGGACGTAGCCGCCATCGGCGCCGAAACCGCTGGACGTTCCGCTCCCAGTCAACAGGTTGCCTGAATAGGTGCTTTCCACGAGCGCCGTCAACACTGTACTGAAGTCGCTCATATCCCTGACTACGACAGCAGGCTGTTCGCGCTCGTTGACGCCGTTGTAACCGATCGGATCGAGATGCGACACATCAACGCCATCACCCATGCCGATGGCGTAGGCGCTAATGTCATTGGCCTTCAGAAAATCGGTCCAGATGGCTTCTTCCGCAGGCTGAATGCCATCATCGCTATCCAAGCCATTCACTGCAGGGCTTGTCCCCAGGGTGTCAATGTCGCCATTGTTGTAGTTAGGTGCACCGTCGGACAGGAAATAAGCGACGTTCTGTGCATTCGCCAATTTTCCGGGGTTATCGAAGGCATCCATCGCCGCCGCCAACGCGGCATCGTAATTGGTCCAGCCTGCGGATGAGAATGAATTCAGGAAGTCCTTGGCCTGATCGATGGTCAACCATATTCCACCCGAATCAGCGTAATTCTGGACTGAGGCCGACTCTGAGAATGAAGCGATGTTGACCATCACATTGCCCATGCTCTTGTATTGCTCAAACAATTCATGAATACCGGCGATCGCGGCCCGGTATCGGGTCAAACCTTCCATGCCGCTTGGATCGTCCATGGAGTCAGAGACATCCAGGACGATGAGCAGGTTGGTATTGATCGGCTGGGCGGCCTGATTGATGGCTATGGGCTCGGCCAGCGGCATGTCATCCTCGATACGTACGGTCAGGACGGCATTGCGTGTGATGCTCCCATCTGTGACGGACATGCCGACATTGAGGCTCAGTGCATCCTCTGCCCCATGGACTGGGTGATCGACAGGCCGGGACAAGGAAATAGCATAGAGGCCCGAATCTTCTACCGTGACTCGTATCACCTCTTCCCCATCCACGCTGCCGACCAGTGTATTCGGTCCTAAGTTATTCCAGGTCACATCCTGGCCACCCGAGGTGATCGGCTGGGCAAGATCGGGAGCAGTTAAATTTACATCCTTTTCACCCGTATTCCAAAACGCACCCGTGACGATATTCAAATCGGTGGTGTCATTCGTTGTGTCAGGTAACGCATCGGCAATACCCTTCATCAAGCCTTCCTCGGAAATAGAGATGACGGGTTCGTCGTTGTCGAGGATGGTGGCGCTACCGCTCGCCGTCGCCACGGTCGTGCTCCCCTGGGCGAGGCTGGCGTTCAGGTGGAAGGTCTCGTCCGGTTCGTCGATCTGGTCGTCTATGGTGTCGGTGCGCACTTCCAGGGTGATGTCGCCGCCGTCGATCAAGTCGATGGGGCCGGTCACCGCCGTCCAGGCCCCCGCGCCCACACGGTATTCGAAACGGCCGTCCGGCGCGCCCGCAAAGTAGTCGGCGTCCAGGGCGGTCCCGTCCGCCAGGCTCAGCGTCAGGCGACTGCCGGGCGCGGCGTCGGTCACCTGGATGGTGAAGACGGCGTCCTGGCCTTCGATCACGTTGATGTTGTGGCCGGCGGCACCCGGGTTGATCACCACGCCGGGTTCGTCGTTGTCGAGGATGGTGGCGCTACCGCTCGCCGTCGCCACGGTCGTGCTCCCCTGGGCGAGGCTGGCGTTCAGGTGGAAGGTCTCGTCCGGTTCGTCGATCTGGTCGTCTATGGTGTCGGTGCGCACTTCCAGGGTGATGTCGCCGCCGTCGATCAAGTCGATGGGGCCGGTCACCGCCGTCCAGGCCCCCGCGCCCACACGGTATTCGAAACGGCCGTCCGGCGCGCCCCAGTAGTCGGCGTCCGGGCCCCCCCCCCGGGGGGCCGCGGTGCCCCCCGCGCGGTCGGGGGCGCTCCGCCCGCGTGCTCCCCGCGCGTCGATCTGGTCGCTGGTGTCCGCCGTCCCCCCCGTCAGGGCCGTCACCCCGGCCCCCCCCCGATCGAAACGGCCGTCCGGCGCGCCCGCAAAGTAGTCGGCGTCCAGGGCGGTCCCGTCCGCCAGGCTCAGCGTCAGGCGACTGCCGGGCGCGGCGTCGGTCACCTGGATGGTGAAGACGGCGTCCTGGCCTTCGATCACGTTGATGTTGTGGCCGGCGGCACCCGGGTTGATCACCACGCCGGGTTCGTCGTTGTCGAGGATGGTGGCGCTACCGCTCGCCGTCGCCACGGTCGTGCTCCCCTGGGCGAGGCTGGCGTTCAGGTGGAAGGTCTCGTCCGGTTCGTCGATCTGGTCGTCTATGGTGTCGGTGCGCACTTCCAGGGTGATGTCGCCGCCGTCGATCAAGTCGATGGGGCCGGTCACCGCCGTCCAGGCCCCCGCGCCCACACGGTATTCGAAACGGCCGTCCGGCGCGCCCGCAAAGTAGTCGGCGTCCAGGGCGGTCCCGTCCGCCAGGCTCAGCGTCAGGCGACTGCCGGGCGCGGCGTCGGTCACCTGGATGGTGAAGACGGCGTCCTGGCCTTCGATCACGTTGATGTTGTGGCCGGCGGCACCCGGGTTGATCACCACGCCGGGTTCGTCGTTGTCGAGGATGGTGGCGCTACCGCTCGCCGTCGCCACGGTCGTGCTCCCCTGGGCGAGGCTGGCGTTCAGGTGGAAGGTCTCGTCCGGTTCGTCGATCTGGTCGTCTATGGTGTCGGTGCGCACTTCCAGGGTGATGTCGCCGCCGTCGATCAAGTCGATGGGGCCGGTCACCGCCGTCCAGGCCCCCGCGCCCACACGGTATTCGAAACGGCCGTCCGGCGCGCCCGCAAAGTAGTCGGCGTCCAGGGCGGTCCCGTCCGCCAGGCTCAGCGTCAGGCGACTGCCGGGCGCGGCGTCGGTCACCTGGATGGTGAAGACGGCGTCCTGGCCTTCGATCACGTTGATGTTGTGGCTGGCGGCACCCGGGTTGATCACCACGCCGGGTTCGTCGTTGTCGAGGATGGTGGCGCTACCGCTCGCCGTCGCCACGGTCGTGCTCCCCTGGGCGAGGCTGGCGTTCAGGTGGAAGGTCTCGTCCGGTTCGTCGATCTGGTCGTCTATGGTGTCGGTGCGCACTTCCAGGGTGATGTCGCCGCCGTCGATCAAGTCGATGGGGCCGGTCACCGCCGTCCAGGCCCCCGCGCCCACACGGTATTCGAAACGGCCGTCCGGCGCGCCCGCAAAGTAGTCGGCGTCCAGGGCGGTCCCGTCCGCCAGGCTCAGCGTCAGGCGACTGCCGGGCGCGGCGTCGGTCACCTGGATGGTGAAGACGGCGTCCTGGCCTTCGATCACGTTGATGTTGTGGCCGGCGGCACCCGGGTTGATCACCACGCCGGGTTCGTCGTTGTCGAGGATGGTGGCGCTACCGCTCGCCGTCGCCACGGTCGTGCTCCCCTGGGCGAGGCTGGCGTTCAGGTGGAAGGTCTCGTCCGGTTCGTCGATCTGGTCGTCTATGGTGTCGGTGCGCACTTCCAGGGTGATGTCGCCGCCGTCGATCAAGTCGATGGGGCCGGTCACCGCCGTCCAGGCCCCCGCGCCCACACGGTATTCGAAACGGCCGTCCGGCGCGCCCGCAAAGTAGTCGGCGTCCAGGGCGGTCCCGTCCGCCAGGCTCAGCGTCAGGCGACTGCCGGGCGCGGCGTCGGTCACCTGGATGGTGAAGACGGCGTCCTGGCCTTCGATCACGTTGATGTTGTGGCCGGCGGCACCCGGGTTGATCACCACGCCGGGTTCGTCGTTGTCGAGGATGGTGGCGCTACCGCTCGCCGTCGCCACGGTCGTGCTCCCTGGGCGAGGCTGGCGTTCAGGTGGAAGGTCTCGTCCGGTTCGTCGATCTGGTCGTCTATGGTGTCGGTGCGCACTTCCAGGGTGATGTCGCCGCCGTCGATCAAGTCGATGGGGCCGGTCACCGCCGTCCAGGCCCCCGCGCCCACACGGTATTCGAAACGGCCGTCCGGCGCGCCCGCAAAGTAGTCGGCGTCCAGGGCGGTCCCGTCCGCCAGGCTCAGCGTCAGGCGACTGCCGGGCGCGGCGTCGGTCACCTGGATGGTGAAGACGGCGTCCTGGCCTTCGATCACGTTGATGTTGTGGCCGGCGGCACCCGGGTTGATCACCACGCCGGGTTCGTCGTTGTCGAGGATGGTGGCGCTACCGCTCGCCGTCGCCACGGTCGTGCTCCCCTGGGCGAGGCTGGCGTTCAGGTGGAAGGTCTCGTCCGGTTCGTCGATCTGGTCGTCTATGGTGTCGGTGCGCACTTCCAGGGTGATGTCGCCGCCGTCGATCAAGTCGATGGGGCCGGTCACCGCCGTCCAGGCCCCCGCGCCCACACGGTATTCGAAACGGCCGTCCGGCGCGCCCGCAAAGTAGTCGGCGTCCAGGGCGGTCCCGTCCGCCAGGCTCAGCGTCAGGCGACTGCCGGGCGCGGCGTCGGTCACCTGGATGGTGAAGACGGCGTCCTGGCCTTCGATCACGTTGATGTTGTGGCCGGCGGCACCCGGTTGATCACCACGCCGGGTTCGTCGTTGTCGAGGATGGTGGCGCTACCGCTCGCCGTCGCCACGGTCGTGCTCCCTGGGCGAGGCTGGCGTTCAGGTGGAAGGTCTCGTCCGGTTCGTCGATCTGGTCGTCTATGGTGTCGGTGCGCACTTCCAGGGTGATGTCGCCGCCGTCGATCAAGTCGATGGGGCCGGTCACCGCCGTCCAGGCCCCCGCGCCCACACGGTATTCGAAACGGCCGTCCGGCGCGCCCGCAAAGTAGTCGGCGTCCAGGGCGGTCCCGTCCGCCAGGCTCAGCGTCAGGCGACTGCCGGGCGCGGCGTCGGTCACCTGGATGGTGAAGACGGCGTCCTGGCCTTCGATCACGTTGATGTTGTGGCCGGCGGCACCCGGGTTGATCACCACGCCGGGTTCGTCGTTGTCGAGGATGGTGGCGCTACCGCTCGCCGTCGCCACGGTCGTGCTCCCCTGGGCGAGGCTGGCGTTCAGGTGGAAGGTCTCGTCCGGTTCGTCGATCTGGTCGTCTATGGTGTCGGTGCGCACTTCCAGGGTGATGTCGCCGCCGTCGATCAAGTCGATGGGGCCGGTCACCGCCGTCCAGGCCCCCGCGCCCACACGGTATTCGAAACGGCCGTCCGGCGCGCCCGCAAAGTAGTCGGCGTCCAGGGCGGTCCCGTCCGCCAGGCTCAGCGTCAGGCGACTGCCGGGCGCGGCGTCGGTCACCTGGATGGTGAAGACGGCGTCCTGGCCTTCGATCACGTTGATGTTGTGGCCGGCGGCACCCGGGTTGATCACCACGCCGGGAGTAACGCCGTAACTTATAGTAGTTTCAAAAGCATTTCCTGCGATGGTTTGCTCGACAGTGAGATCGATGCCTAACGGATTGGTTGCCTCGTTGATACGCAACAGGCGAACGAACGAGTGCCCCTCACCATCGCCACTGCCCACACCTAAACCCGCAGCCGTTTCATCAAGCTGATCGTCCAGCATTGCACCGGTCGCTATCAGTTTGGCCACTCTGTTAACCAGACTGTCGTCCGAGTTGGACGCCACGAGTTTCGTAAGCTGCCCTTGCTCAATGCTAAGTGCCTCTTCGGCAGTCACCGTATAGGTGGGGCCGAAGGGAAACTCCAGCACAACATTCCCACCAGGCATGGCGGTTACGGTGTCGCCCTCATAGATGGGATCACCTATGAACAGCCTGCGTAACTGCCCTGTGGCACTGCGAGCATAAGCTTCGCCCTGAACTGTTTTGACGAAAGCGATTTGGGTCGTGAGGGCGTTACCAGTGCTCATGATGTGTTCCCTGGCGTTGATATTGGGGTGGCAGCCAGGTTATGAGGCCGCCAAGTGCCTAGCGCCGGGCGACGGCCAACTGGCTCGACTACGACCATGGCCAAGAAATCCGGCGTGAATCGACAAAAGATGCATATCCATGGAGTAGATATATTCGCGGAGCGTCTGGGACGCACAGGTAGCGGGTGGTGGGGCGGATGAAATGGAGAACCACCCGCCCCACCCCGACAGCATGCTTAGCCGAGCAAACCACCAAGGAGGCCACCGAGCAGGCCAGTCACCACTCCCACAACAGTACCCACCAGACCGGTAACCAGATTCAGCACCGGGCTCAGCAGCCCCAGAACAGGGGACAGCAAACCACCCAGGATGCCGCCCAGATCGACAACACCGCCAGATACTTCGTTGATCTCGTGTTTGCTCAGTTCTTGAATTGCCATGATCAAAACTCCTTCTTGCTTGGTTGAATTGCCGCCTTACGGCGGCTCGCTTTTGCTTCATGTGAAGCAATCCCTTGTAGTAGAGCCGTCATCGTGAAGCTGTCCGGCTCATCAAATGCTCATGTCATGTTGGGCTCAGCATTGCAGCGAACCAACATTATCATAATAACCAATATTATCATATATGTGATATATTTCTATATGTTTATGCGATATTTGAATTTTTTGCATTAAGTCGCTTGCAGTGATGTGGCGCGCGGGTCGGGGCGTGACCCTATGACGTAGCACTGACTTTAGGCTCGACCAGGACTGTTTTGATCTTGAACACTGGGGCACATATGAAGCACTCAACCACTGTCACGGGGTCCGCGCCGTTGAGAAAACTGGCGTTTTTCGAAGGCTTGAGCGATATCGAAATTGCTTCCTTGCTAGATCAGTCACAGCTTCAAGAGATAGCCGATGGCGATGTCCTGTTCGACACAGGGAACACCATCGAGAATGTCTACATAGTGACTTCGGGAAATATCTACCTATGCGTCAAAGCGCCGCGCGGCGCGATGTGCTTGATACAGGTCGTTGAATCGGGTTGCTCGTTCGGCATCGCCGAGATGTTGACGGGACAGCCCGCCTCATTCGCCGCGCTTGCGCCGGCAGACGGTGAGGTGATCCTGATACCCAAAAAAGCATTGCTGGCGGCGATGGCAAGCAATGAGGCATTGCTGAGTAATCTCATGACCAGCGTATGCACTCAAATATATGTGCTTTACGCGGCCTATGGCGATGAGCTGGCTATGCCCTACGGAATGGGCTACTCAAGTGAAGCACGTGCATGCGAAGCGCGACGAACGGCAGCCCTGCCTCGTCATATGTGATATAGTTGATACATATGAATATGGTATACATCATATATATCAGAGTGATCGGCCGTTGGGATGCTGCACAGCCTGTTATGAGCGGCCGGATTTATGCTCCAAAAGAAATTGCTCCAATCGGGGCGAGGGCGGTCGCAATGAAAGCGGCCATGTGACGATGTGTGTTCAACAATAGAGGAGTTTCATCATGGCAATTCAAGTCCTGAACAAGCAGGAAATCAACGAAGTCTCTGGCGGCCTGTCGATCGCGATCGGCGATAACCCGATTCTGAACGGCGTATTGTCCCTGGCCCCTGGGGGCATCTTTACCCTGGTGGGCGGTCTGCTCCAAGGCCTGCTCAACATGCTCTGCGGTTTACGCGGCTGTTCCAACTAAGCGTTCAGCGACTGGGGAGAGGGCTGTCACATGGCGCCCTCCCCTTTTTTTTCTAGTACGACACTTCACGCGACCGGCTTCCCATTGCCCCACAGGGCCGCTACAGACAGAAATTCAATGGCCGATCAACCACTCTTTCGCGCCGCAGCGCTTGGCGCTCAACAAGCCAAATTGCTTGGCGACATCATCCTGATTCGTCCACTCTCCTACCGCCTGCTCACCGGTGTAGCCGTCCTGATTGCCCTGATGGTCATTGTCTTCCTAGCCTGGGGAACATATACCAAGCGTAGCACGGTGCTTGGGCAGTTATTGCCGGATACTGGCTTGGTCAAGGTGTATGTCCCCCAGGTTGGAATAGTTCAGGAAAAGCGCGTCATGGAAGGCTCGCGTGTCCATAAGGGCGAGGTACTCTACGTCCTATCGAGCGAGCGTCACAGTGGCACGCTAGGGTCGATTCAGGCAGCCATAAGCCAGCAGGTCGAATCGCGACGCGACTCGTTGCATGAAGAGATCGCCAAAACCCGCAAACTCCAAGAAGACGAACGCGATGGCCTGGCTAAGCGAATCGGTGGCATCGAAACCGAGCTTCGCAAACTCGATAATTTGCTGGATGGCCAGCATAGCCGCGTCAATCTTGGCGAGGACACCGTGGCGCGCTACCAGGGCCTGCTGAATCAGGACTACATCTCACGTGAACAGTTACAGCAAAAACAAGAAGAGTTGCTTGACCAGCGCGCCCGCTTGCAAGGCATGGAGCGTGAACGGATTGGCGTTGAACGCGAACTGGCACTTAGAAAAAATGAATTCGCGGGCCTAACCCTGAAGCACCAAAACCAAGTGTCACAACTGGAGCGGGGAATTTCCACCATAGACCAAGAATTGGCGGAAAGTGAGGCCAAGCGGCAGATTTATATCACCGCGCCCGAATCAGGCATCGCCACGGCCGTGGTCGCCGAGGTGGGGCATGCGGTGGACGGGAGCCGCGCTCTGGTAAGCATCGTTCCCACAGATGCCAGATTGCAAGCGCACCTGTATGCCCCCAGTCGGGCCGTCGGATTCGTTCGCCTTGGGGACGCGGTGCTGCTGCGTTACCAGGCTTACCCCTATCAGAAATTCGGCCATGCCCGCGGCAAGGTAATCAGTGTCGCCAAAACGGCTCTGCCGGGTAGCGAGATATCCACGCTGGGCGACTCGGCTGGTGGCAGCCAGAGTCAGCAGAGCGAACCAGTCTACCGCATCAACGTCGAGCTCGAGTCGCAGGCCGTGATGGCCTATGGCAAGACTCAACCCTTGCAGGCCGGCATGTTGCTGGAAGCGGATGTCTTGCAGGACACGCGGCGTCTCTACGAATGGGTTCTTGAACCCCTCTACAGCCTTACCGGCAAGCTTTGATGCCGCCTATCCAGAGCCACAATTCAACCACGGCGCGCATGAATGTCATTTCTCGATAATCTATCCTTCGGATTCGGCCGCAAGCTGCCCTTGACGCTTCAGACCGAGGCCGCGGAATGTGGCCTGGCGTCGCTCGCCATGGTGGCGGGCTATCATGGTTTTCGTACCGATCTGGCCAGTATGCGGCGCCTTTTCCTGGTGTCGATCAAGGGAACGACGCTCAGCCACTTGATCCAGATGGCGAATGCCATGTCGATGGCAACACGCCCGATCAAGCTGGAATTGGAAGATATGCCGCAGTTGAAGCTCCCATGCATCCTGCACTGGAGCTTCAATCATTTTGTCGTGCTTAAAGAGGTTTCAAGCAAGACCATCACCATCCATGACCCCGCCTTAGGCATACGAAAGCTTTCCTGGGACGAGGTTTCCGAGGCCTTTACCGGCGTCGCGCTCGAACTCTGGCCAAACACGGGATTCAAGCCGGTCACTTTCAAGCAGCGCATCAAATTGCGCGAACTGATGGGGAATGTGACGGGGCTTTATCGTTCCTTTGCGCAAGTTCTGCTGCTGGCCATGTCGCTCGAAGTGTTTGCATTGGTCTCACCGTTCTATCTGCAATGGGTGATCGACAATGTCATTGTCTCCGCTGACCGCGACCTGCTGACGACGCTGGCCCTGGGGTTCGGCATACTGATGCTGATGCAACAGGGCGTTTCGACGCTGCGCTCCTGGGTGATCATGCACATGGCCACGACGCTTAATGTCCAGTGGCGCGCGAACGTATTCACTCATCTGGTAAGTTTGCCTGTTCAGTATTTCGAGAAACGTCACCTGGGTGACGTCGTCTCCAGGTTCAGCTCGATCGACCTGATTCAGAAAACCCTGACGACGTCGTTCGTCGAGGCGATCCTGGATGGGATGATGACCGCGCTGACCCTGCTGATGATGTTCATCTACAGCCCACCTCTCGCCTGGATCGCTGTCGGTGCGATGGTGTTGTATGGCCTGGGGCGCTGGGCCTGGTATGGCCCGTTGCGCAATGCCACCGAGGAACAGATCATCCACGCCGCCAAGCAGCAGAGCCATTTCCTTGAAACGGTACGCGGCGTCAAGACCATCAAGCTGTTTCAACGCCAGGATGAACGCCGCTCCACCTGGCTGACCTTGCTGGTCGACCAGATCAACGCCGACCTGCGCAGTCAGAAACTGCAAGTCCTCTATCGTTTGCTAAACGGTGTCCTGTTCGGACTGGAGCGCGTTCTCATCATCTGGTTAGGAGCAAAGCTGATTCTCGATGGCGAGTTTTCCGTCGGCGTGCTGATGGCATTCATTGCCTACAAGGATCAATTCGATGGTCGGGTCAGTTCGCTGATCGACAAGGTTGTCGAAGTGAAAATGCTCCGCCTCCAGGGGGAACGTCTCGCGGATATCGTCTTGACCGACCCGGAAGATACGCAGCGACAGCCGTCCATCGGCAACACCGACCTGAAGCCTAGCATCGATATCGTCGATTTGCATTTTCGCTACGCCGACCAAGAGCCGTGGGTGCTGGACGGCATCAACCTCAGCATCGGAGCCGGGGAGTCGGTGGCCATCATCGGGCCATCTGGCTGCGGCAAATCCACCCTGATCAATGCGATGCTGGGGGTCCGCACACCGAATTCAGGGGATGTGCTGATTGGTGGCGTCAGCGTAAATCAGGTCGGTGTAGACGTATTGCGTCGCATGGTCGGCACCGTCATGCAAGATGACTCGCTATTCGCCGGATCGATTGCCGACAATATCAGTTTCTTCGACCATAAGGCCGACCCGGCATGGATCGAGGAATGCGCCAGAAAAGCGGCCATACACGAAGAAATCATGGCCATGCCAATGGCCTACAGCACCCTGATCGGAGACATGGGTACCGCGCTTTCCGGGGGCCAAAAACAACGCATTCTGCTCGCCCGAGCACTCTACAAGCGGCCCAGCCTGTTGTTCCTCGATGAAGCCACGAGCCATCTGGATATCGCCCGTGAAAACATGGTGAACATTGCCATCAAATCGCTCAACGTAACACGCGTCATAGTCGCCCACCGGCCCGAAACCATTGCCTCCGCAGATCGCGTGATCGAGATCATCGACGGCAAGGTGGTGTCGGACAGGGTTGCCTGGGTAAGTCCCGACGAACCGCATCATGTAACGTGCTGATTCGTATGTACCGGGTTGTCGCCGCCGCGCTTTCGTCCACGGTCATTCTGGTAGCAAGCGTTTCCAATGCACTTGCTCAGGAGTTCGATCCTTTCGCTACTACTCGATCCATGGCCGCCTCACCTGCGAAAACCATGATCTCCGCCACTTACGGCGAGAGCCCATGCCAGTTCGGTGAACCCAAAGCCACACTACAGCTTATCGAGGTGGTGGAACGCGCGCTCTGTCATAGCCCGCAAACGCGGCAAGCCTGGGCGAACGCAAAATACCAGGCAGCTTTGGTCGGAGTCCGGCAATCTGCGTATCTGCCCACAATCAATGTGTCCATCGTTGCCGCCAGGCAGAATAACAGCACGCGGGTCACGGGGTTTCCCGAACTCGACGCGGATTCGAACCCAACCATACGCACCGGCAGTTTGAAGATGACTTGGGTGCTATCCGACTCCGGGTTGCGCCGATCGAACCTCGAGCAAGCCCGTGCTTTGCTCGATGCCGCCAACGCGGTGCACGATGACAGGCTCCAGTCGGCGTTTCTGAATGCGGCGCAAATCTACTACGATAGCCTGACGGCGGTGGCCGCATTGGATGCCAGTCGTGAAGCCGAAAAAGCCGCCAAAGAGAGTCTCATGGCCGCCGAGGCGAAATACAAGGCGGGGGTGGGCGGGCTAACCGATCAGTTACAGGCCAGCACTGCTTACTCTCAGGCTAAACTGGAACGGGTAATCGCTGATGGGGAATTGAAAAACGTTCATGGCAGTCTGGCCATGGCGATTGGATTGGCCGTGAATACATCGTTTGTCCTGGCCAAACCCGAAGATCACTTGCCGGATACCGCGTTCGTCAAGCCGATCGAAGCGTTGCTTGAAGACGCCCGGCGTTATCACCCGAGTGTGGTCGCCGCCCAGGCGGAGATGCATGCCGCATTGGCGAAAGTGTATGTGACCAAGGCGGAAGGGAAACCCAGCATCTCACTGGCATCGGAAATCAGCCGGAGCGACCAGTTAGGGCAACCGCCCACATTGGGCTTAACCTCCACGGATACGACTTCCACCAGTAGCAGCATCGGCATTCAGGTCAACATTCCTCTTTTCGAGGGCTTTGGCCGCACCTACCAAATCCAGGCAGCTCAAAGCCAGGTAGAAGCCAAGGAAGCCGAGTATGCGCAGGTGGAGCAACAAGTTCTGCTGGAGGTCTGGAAAAATTATCAGTTACTGGAGACTGAGTCCGAGGGGTTAAAGACGACGGCCGAACTCGTGAACAATGCTCGCGCCTCCTTTGACGTAGCACGGGGGCGCTACAAATCCGGTGTCGGCAATATCGTCGAGCTCCTAAATGTTCAAAGCGCTCTGGCGAAAGCCGAGCAGCAACGTATCAAAACCATTTCTAATTGGCACAATGCCAGACTCAAGCTGGCGGCGAGCGTAGGCAAGATAGGACTATGGGCAATTACTGGCTTACCTCAGGGTAGCGCAATGAAATGAGCGTAATACTGCTTATAATCATACAGATACAAGTATATTACATCTAGGCACGATGGCTGGCGTACAGCGGATCAGCTTCAGTGGTCAGGTGCGGTGTGAACGGTGGTTATGTGGAGTGAGATTCCGGTGGGAATTCCGCTACAGATTGGGGCGCAAAGGCACCGACCCCCTGTCGCCACACAAATAGTCAGATTATAAGTGGCGCCAGGGTTTCTTCAAAACACAAACCTACCCTCCTGAACGGCCCCTTGTTTATTTGGCAGCGGCTAGTAGTAGGTGACCGTAACAGTGACGTTGTCGCCATAGCTACCCGGGGGTACAGTCACTTGGTTGCTAGGGATACGGCCGTAGACCGCATGGTCCTGATAAGTTCCACCCAACAGGATGATGTTGACGGATCCGGAAACGATCTGGCTGCCGGCGCTGCCATCTCCCCAAATGGCGGCATGGGTGCTGGAAGTATAGAGATCATATGAAAGTCGGTTGCTGCCGCTAGCCATTTTGCGCGGACTGAAACTGGTGCTGTAGCTACCTTTATTGAGTGCAATATCAAATGGAACTAGCAGACCGAGGATACCGCCACAGGTGACACGCACGTTACCGGAAGCGTCGAGTGAGGCCGCGGACAGCGGATTGTAGTTGCCGAACGACACCGCCGTGGTGCTGGCCGAGCACGAACAGAATAGTGTACAGAGTGCCGACGCGGACTGAGGCAGGAAAAACAGCAACGCGGCTAGTACGGAATAGGCCGGGGTTCTCATGGCGTTGTTCCTTTGCAGATCAGGGTGCCCAGGTCGGGCAATGGCTCGGATGGGTCGCCAAGAACAAACTCGGCGTGGCAGGGGCGGCCAGCCCATTCGCCTAGCAAACGGTTGTGCAACCCGAGCCCGGTAACGAAGACACGGCCATCGAATCCGACTGGGAATTCCCGTAAATCCCCTTCGAGTTGCACCACCGCGCCGGGCGGTAGCGCCATCCCATCCTCGCCAGCCAAGCGGAACGATGCCGATCGGCTACGCCGCACCGGGAAATCGACCACCACGCCGCTACGCAGGGCTGGGGTCAGCTTGAGTTGGAGCGAAGTCACTTCGGCATCGAGGGGCAAGTCGGCCTGATCGATCCCGACTGGATTCTTCTGGTAGGCACGCAGGTGGGGGATCAGCGCCAGACCCAGCGCATTGGTGCGAGTCACTTCCTGGTTGTCGCGGTAGACGCGGATGCCGGCATAGTCACCCACCTTGACCACGGCGAAACTGTCGTCGATGCGCCGACTCGGGAAAACGCCACCGCCGGCCACTGCGATGCCGCCGCTCAGCCCGGCACGATAGCCGTCCTGGCCGGCAATGCGGGCGGCCTCGACAGTAAATGAGGCGAGGTCGGTTTGCACCGTAGTGCCTGCGAGGTAGTGCCCATCATCCCCGGCGATCAATCGGTAGCCGAAGCCATTTCCGGCCGGCAGGTTACGCTGTACCTGTAGCGTTGTTCCAACCTGGCCACTCTGACGAGTCAGATCGACATTTAGGCTGGTACGGGCATCCAGGGCCATGGTCAGCATAATGCCAAGGTTGAGTCCCGGCTTGGCGGAAAGATTGCGCAGAACATACAGGCCGAGTTGCCCCAGTGAGCCGAGGCGCAAACTATAACTAGCCGAGAACCACCGCGCATTGTCACCATCCCAGCTTGAGTAGTGCAGGTAGCTCAAAGCAAGGCCGCTGCCGCCCATGGGAAGACTTATGCTGGCGGCGAGCGTGTGGCGCGGCGAGGAGCCCGGCAAGCGGCCGAGTTGGACGAAGTCCCTGTCCTGGTACTGCGCCTGAAGGCTGAAACCGATATCGCGTGACTGGCGTTCGACGCCCACGGCGAACAGGCGGCCGATGCCGGCCGGACTGTGGCTAACGGCAGCCCCAAAGCTGAGCACGCCCAGATGGATCGTATTGAGCCGTGGCAGCAGCCAAACGCCACTGGCGCCGAAAGTTTGCTGGTTGTCCAGGATTTCGGCCCTCAGTTCGCGGGTGAAAGAGGGGCTGAGACCGAGACGGTCGGTCGCGGCCAACATGAGACGCCCGTAGTGGGCGCTAGCGATACCGTAGTCCTCGCGTACCGCACCCGCTTCATAGGAAAAGTCGCGCAGACCCGTTCTCAGCAGGCGCGGGCTGGCGTAATAAAGCTGGTTGACGATCTGCTGGCGGCCGAGCAAATCCCGAACCACCAACTGCAGCTCGCCTTGTCCGGTAACCACCGGCACGTTGGCGAGATCGAATGGGCCTGGCGGCACATCGCCGTGTAACAGGCGGGTATTGTCCAAATAAACGTCTAGAGTGGATGGCACAGTTGCCTCGCCGCGCAGACCCGGCAGGGGAAAGGTGATGAAGCCAGGCTGAGTGGCGAAATTGGTCGCCCACTGGATACCGCCGAAACGCACTGACCGGCCCCAGCTTCCGGCATGGCTGATGGCATCGCCCAAGCGCAGGCTCTGCATCCGCTCAGGCATGTCCACGTTCCAGGTCGTATCCAGGCGCAGCCACCGACGGTGTGGGACGGAGCTGTTCCACAATCCGGTGGTGGTGCCGCTGCCCCAGGCGTTGAAAATACCAACCTCGAATAGGCCGCCACTGTTGGTGTGGCTGCCGTCGCGCTGCCAGTTCAGGTCATAGTTGAAGAAGCCGCCAGGCTGGGATGGCGTCAACCTGGTCGCTTCCTGGTCGCCGTTGGCGAGTGTGGTCGGGACGAAGGCCGCAGCTGGCGCATGCAGCAGCAGGGTTTGACTGTCCGCGTCGATGCGATATTCCACCCCCACCAACTCGGCGAGCCGGACATAAGTTTGGCTGTCGACTTGCAACGCACCGCCGTCTGTCGTGGTCAGGCCCCACGCCTGCAAATCCCGCTCCGCGACGGCTAAGCTGCCATCGGCAAACCGCCGGGCGAAAATGACCTCATGCCTGTCAAGCCCATTAATAATCACAGCAAGGAGCAGGGGCTCATTTGATGAGCTAGCGTCAGCAGAAAAGACGATGCAGCAAAGCAGCAACGTGGTCAGGGAGCGCCTAGAGGCTGCTAAACGACGCCCCGTTCGGCTATGGGCGGCCCAGATCGAGCGCCACATTCTGCGGGCCCTGATCAGTCGCGACATCGAGAGTGAAGTGCAGCCCCTCCACGTCGGTTTGCGGATGCAGGACCCAAGATCCGCGCTGCCCCGGAAAAACAGCGGTGCTGGCCTTGATGGAAGCAAGTGCAGGCGAGTTGATCGCCGCATCGGCGGCGCGCAGAGTCAACTCACTTATCACCATGTGCACGGTGCCGGTATTGGTCACCACCACGGTGAACGCACCGTCATTGCTCCGCTGGATCTGCCACTGCTGGTCCCGGATAACCTTGGCTGGCTCCACATACACAGGCAGGCGAATCTGTAGGAGAACACGCACCTTACCCTGGCCCCCGCCGTTGCTGCCCACACGGGTAGACCCCGCTGGCGGAACCTCGCGTAATAGGAGCCGAAAGGCTGACTCTCGCTCACCACTAGGCGGCTGACGTAACCCAATCCGCAGAACCTGCACATGCCCTGGCTTAAGCGTGAACAACGGTGGATTCACAAGGAGTTCCCGAGTAGGCGCGTAATGGTCACTGCCATCAGCCTGGGTCCAAGACACCGTCTCAACTTGCATCACCACGCCTTCCACCCCTTGATTGGTTACGGTGATTGCCGCCCGGTCATGGCCCGGGGCGAGCTTCAGACCCACTGGCATTACCTCAATATCAGCGGCTCTAGCCGCTATAGAAAGCAGTAAGCCAATCAGCAAGCCGGTGAAAACACTATACATGGAGGTCAGTTGTAGGTAATGGTGGCGACTACCGTATCGGAATAGGTACCGGGCGCCACATTCTGGCCGGCGGCGATACGCCCATACACGGTCCGGCCTTGAGCAGTGCCATCACCGGTAAATGTGCTAGAAGTTGGATTGACACTGGTGCCGTTTAACCCATCGCCCCAGATTGTTGTGTGACCGCTATCGAGATAAAGCGCATAAGGTAAAAAATCGGAGGTGTTAGCCAGCATGCGGCGAGTATTGGCATCGCTCGTCGTGCTTGCATTGGCACCGGCATCCAGGGCGATACTATAGGTCGTGCCGGACGTGCAGGTGACCGTTACTGCACCTGTGGCATCAAGCAGCGAACCGGATAATGGGTTGTAAGCGCCGAAGGCAACCGGGCTCGTCGTCACCGAGCAGGCCCCACTAACTGTCGCTGTAACGCTGAGGTTGGCCGTCGCGGTGGCGGCAATCGCTGTGTTGGCCCAGAAGGTTAGCAACGCTGCAAGAACCTTATATCTCGTATTCATCAACATGCCTCCAAGTGAACAATATATTTACACATACTATAGTTAATTGTTCGAGTTGCACATTGTCTGAATTGCAGTTGCTCTAATCGACCCAGACCGGCCAGGAACAGTCCGCCAGGGGGGTGTTCTGGCACTCAAATCCTGGAAGGCCGGTCGGTTATCGACCTGTCGGAACAGCGGTGGCTGCGCCTTCGCGCGTAGCGATGAAGCCAAGGCGCTGGAGCATCCGCTCATCGTTTAGGCGCTGTTTACATCTGATGTGGTCAACCTCATTTGAGATTGCAGTATCGATTCTGATAATGACCTCGGCTATGCGAGGCTGAGCGCTATTGGATCACCGCTGTCGCCCACCTTGTGGAACACCACGACCAATGATGCCTCGCTGGCACTGAATACAAGGGAGCGTGGCTGCCACCGGCGAACAACTACACATAATCGCCGGTGGCGAGATGAGTTTGAGTGGCTCGAATCACGCGCGTTCTTATTGCCCGTGACGATGTAGCGGTCGGTGCAGGCATCCTGAAACCCCGCCAAGAAAGCCAACAACGGTAGGGAGCTGTCGCATCCATGCGATATTTTCAGGAGTTAAAACGTGTTGAAACCAGCTGAATACATCCTTAATTTCGACGAGATGCCGTACATCCTCGCCGTCGCCAACGAGACCATGGGTCTGTATAGGCCAAGCCGGGGTGACGGTTCGATGAGTCCCACCGACCTCATGGATCGGGCCGAGGCGGCTATCATGAAGTACCCGATCCACGCTTATGAAACCGGTTTCGTCGCCTTGTTGATCCTGGCAGATTGGCTGATCGCCGATCAGGCAGGCAGGCATTTGCTGCGTGAGCAATTCCAGCGCATCGGCTTGGTGATACAGGAGGTCGAGCATGCCGGCCATTGACGTCGGTGACGAATAACGTCACCGCGATGACGTATTTCCGGGAGTACAAGAGGCGGCACCACCGCCCTGTCAGTATCGGTCAGCACAACAATCCCACCGATACGGCCAAGCAGGAAGGTAACATCTTCATACGAGTTTGAACGCTTGCCATGCAGGTATCGGGCGGCCATGGTGTGTGCGTGTCCCACCATGCACCTGGTGAACAATGCCGCCGAGTACAACCCGCACCCTTGAAGCGATGGCTCCCTAGAACCATACGGCGAATGCGATCCCACATCGTTTATCGCTCGACGCATCGGGATACTCAACCAAAATGTCACGCATATAATGAAGCCATGAGCATTCGCGCCATCGCCGATTCCGACCTTGTCTTGCGCCTCCCCTGCGTACGGGTTTCGGAGGACATCACACTTGAGAATCGCAAGCTGCCTCAGTTGGACAAGAAGCCGCCCGCCGTGCGCAAGCTCACATCGGAGCAGCAGGAATTGATCGCTATCCGCAGGCAATGTGGTTTGTCCCAAGACCAATTCGCCGAGGCGCTGGGGATCGGCTTCCCCCGCCTGTCTTCCTATGAGCATGGGCGCACCGACAGCATCCCCGACTGGATCATGCAGGCCGCGCGCAGCCTCGCCGAGACCCAGGGTGCTTCCCAGGATGCCGCCCAACAACGATACGCGAACCTAGAAATGCCAGAGATTCTGGCTGGATGGGCCAAGCGCCTGGATGTACCTTACGACAACAACCGGCGTCTGGCGGCCATGCTGGGTACCACCGTACCCACCCTCACCCGCTGGAAAAACTGCCTGACTCGACCACGCTTGCAGTCCCTGCTGTTCCATGAACAAATGGTCGAGCAAGCCTGCGCGAAGCTCTCAAAACAAGCCGAATGCATAGGCGGCTTGAAACGCGGACGTCGCGCCAAAGCCTGAGCCGCGCTTTAACTCTCGATTCCATGCCCAATGCCTAGCACGGACATTCCCCGCCATTGGGTGTATAAACGGATACCAAGAACCCTACGGATACATGCAATAGGTGACTCCATGGCGCAGAAACCAGCCTCGAAGCCCAGCCGACAACCCCGCAAATCGTTGACGACGCGCCAAGCCAGCGTGATCGAAAGCCCAATTGGCGCAGCGCTCATCGCCGCGCTCTGGGAGCGCATGGCCGAACGGGCGCACACGCCCAAGGAGTTGGCCGAGTCGCTGGGCATCACCTACGTCTACCTGATGGCCCTGGCGCGCGGCGAAAAGCCCATCCAGCAGATCAGCCGCGAGGTGCTGAAGCGCGCTGCCGACTATCTCAATATCCCGGCCGCCCAGGCCTATCTCTTGGCCGGCGCCCTGACCCCCGAGGACTTCGTGCTCATGCCCTCGCTCGACGAGCGCATTGCGCGCGTGCGCGAGGCCATGACCAATGACGCCATGTGGTGCGGCCTGGCGCTGAGCGACGAGGTCTGGCGCAAGACGCCCCAGGAGGCCAGGCTCCTGATCTGCATGCTCTACGAGCAATCCGCTAAAACCACCTGGCTGGACTGGACGCTGGTCCCGAAAGGCACCACGACCAAGATCAAGCGGGCGTCCTAGCCTAACCGGATTCCGATTCGCCCTGGCCTTGCAGCGCGTCCCGGATCTTCGGGCTGGAATGGAAGGTGGTGACCCGGCGCGCGCGAATGGCCACCTCTTCACCGGTCTGGGGATTGCGGCCCGGTCGTTGCGGCTTGTCGCGTAGCTGGAAGTTGCCGAAGCCGGCGAGTTTCACCTCGTCGCCACGCTCCAACCTCAGGCTGATTTCTTCGAAGAAGGTCTCGACGAATTCCTTGGCTTCGCGTTTGTTCAGGCCGATTTCGTCGCACAGCCGATCACTGAGTTCCGCCTTGGTCAGCGCCATGTCCGTTTTCCTGTCGATTACATTGATGTCTGCACAAAACCCTGGATCAGAGGGTTGCCTTCAGATCGGCGAGGGTGATCATCAGGGTCATGGGGTCCAGCGGCGAGGGCTCGAAGCCCACCTGCTGGTAAAACGCCTTGGCCTCGCCGGACAAGGCATGGGTGATCACGCCGCGCATGCCGATGGTATCGGCGGCCTGGATGATCCGCAGGGCGGCATCGCACGCCAAGGCTCGTCCCAGTCCCTGCCCTGCCGCGCCTTGTCGATGGCCAGGCGCGCCAGCACCACGACGGGAATCGGGTCCGGCATGTTCCGGCGCAGGCGGCCCGAGGCCGCTTCCACGGTGATGGCGCTCGACGCTAGGGCGTAATAGGCCACAACACGTCGCCCGTCGCAGGCCACGAAGGTGCGCGATGCGCCGGAGAACTGGTTTCTTCAGGGCACGGCGTTTCAGCCAAGCGTCCAGGCTCACCACGCCGGATGCGAAGGCTTCCAGAGTCGTGATGTATCGCCAGCGGCTCGGGTGCCGAAACCGTCATGCCTCATCCCAAGGGGCCGGCGTGCGTCAGGTCTTGCGCAGCCGTTCATTGGCACCGGGCGCCTGATCCAGGCGCGCCAGGAACGCGGCGTAGGCCTCCGGGCTGGCGACGATGAGCCGCTGGTCGAGCAGCGTTTCCTCGGCCGCCAGACGCACGACCTCCAGGATGAAATCGGTGCGCGTCTTGCCGCGCGCCTTGGCGGCGCGGTCGATCAAGCCGCGTTCCTCGGGCTTGATGCGGATGTTCAGCGACTCACGCTTGCTCGGGGTTTCCTGGTTTGTGGACATGGCGGCGGCCTCCTTGGGGTGATGCCGAGTATAGCCAACCGTACCGACGTTGTAGCTACGTACCGCCGAGTCGCCCTATCACCGAGACACGAAGCTTCCTACCGAAGCCGAATACGAAACAATATAAAACCATAAGATGTTATATGTATGCGCAATGGTTTATTATAATAACGCGCATTCACGTTACGCACCCACAAGCCACCCAGGCACGGGGCAACAACAGCGCATACAAACATCATCAGCAGGAGGGCATGTGGTCATTCTGAGTATCGTTGGTACCAAGGGCGGCATCGGCAAGACGACGCTGACCGCCAACCTGGGCGCGCTGGCCGCCGACATGGGCCTGCGCGTCCTGTTGGTCGACGCCGACATCCAGGGCTCGCTGTCGAAGTTCTATCCGCTCGGCAAGCCGGCCCAGGACGGCCTGACCTCGGTGGTCCTGAGCGGTCGGGTGGCCGAGTCGGCAATCACCACCACCGTCTGGGATCGCCTGGACATCATTGTCTGCGATGCGCCACGGCGCAAGTTCTCGGGCATCGAGACCACCGACCTGGAGCAATTCATCCAAGGGCGCATCGACGCGCCGATGATCCTGCGTAAGGCGCTGCGCTCGCCGCTCATCGAGGACCACTACGACCTGGTCTTCGTCGACACCCCCGGCGCCCAAGGCCCTCTGCTCTACACCGCCGCGCTAGCGGCGCACCGCCTGATCTCGCCGATCATGCCCGAGACGCCTAGCGCGCGCGAATTCCGCACCGGCACCATCGAGCTGCTGGTGAAGCTGGAAGAGGCCCAGGCGCTGGGCATCACCCCCGGACCGCTCACCGCCGTCCTGAACCGGGTGGGCCATACCAACGACGCCCGGCAGATCACCCAGGAGATCCGCGACAGCTACCTGCAGATGAAGGGCCTGGTGACGGTGGCCGACACCTTGATCCCGGCCAGCGTCGCCTACAACGAGGCGGCCACGGCCCAACTGCCGGTGCATCGCCTGAAGCGGCGCGCCGACCGGGGCGTCTCGCCCTTCGATACCATGCACCGGCTGGTCTGGGAATTGATTCCGTCCCTCCAGGGCGTCTATGCCGGAGGCTTCGCCGAAGAAGGCGTCGAGGCATGATGACCGAGGATCGTGGCGCTCCCATCGAGGCGGTCGATATCGCGGCGCGGCGGGCGCTGATGCGCGCCCCGGAGAAACCTCGGCACGCCAAGTCGATCAGCCAGGAGGAATTGCGTGCGCGCCTGGTGAAGGAGGCCCTGAACAATGGCCTGCCCGCTGACAACAGCCGCCAGCTGGATGTGCCGCAAGACAGCCAGATGACCCTGCCGGTGACGGAGATCCAGGCCTACGATCGGAACCCGCGCCGTTTCCAGAACGAGCAGTACGAGGCCATCAAGACCTCGATCCGCGCCGCCAAGCACCTGACTTCGCCCCTGGTGGTGACGCGCCGTCCCGGCCAGGACAAGTTCATGGTCGGCAAAGGCGGCAATACCCGCCTGGCCGCCTTGCAGGAACTGTTCGCCGAGACTGGCGATTCGGCCTACCAGTTCGTGGTCGTGACCTATGTCCCTTGGGAATCGGAATCAGCCACCCTGGCCGCGCATCTCGTCGAGAACGAACTGCGCGGCGAGATGATTTTCTGGGACAAGGCCAACGCCTACGAGGAGATGAAGCGCCTGCTCGAAGCCGAATATGGCGCCAACTTCTCTGGACGGGCCTTCGAACAGGCCCTGCGCGAGCGCGGCCTGCCCCTGGGGCGGGCGGTGCTCGGCTACTACGCCTTCGCCGTGGCGCAGCTCTCGGCCCTGGGCGAGGCGGCCACGGCCCTGTCCATCCCCAAGGTGCGCGAGCTGCAACCCGTCTTCCTGGCCAGTGATCGTCTCTTGCGCCATTTCCAGGGGCATGAGGCCTGGCCCGGTCTACGCGACGCCGCCCTGGGCCAGGCGCGCGAGGCTTGGCGCGAGAGCGGCCAACTCGATACCGCGGCCATCGCCCGGGCGCTCGATCAACAGCTCGCCGCACACCTGGGCGAGACCGAGGCCTTCATCGGTCGGTCACGCGTTCTGTACGAGCAAGCCCCGCACGAAGAGGTGGCAAGTCTGATTGCCCAGGCACGCCTGGACAGCGCGCCGCCGGCGCCCGAGCCCACGCCGGCGGACCCGGCCAAGTCGTCGCGTCCCGCGCCGTCCAAGGCCACTGGTGCCCAGCCCCCACCCCGCGATGCCCCCACACTGGCGACGATCCAGGATCTCGCCAGCCGCTTCGCGCGCGTCAACGGCGTCGCCGACTGCCTGCGCCTGGACGACGACTGGCCGACCGGCTTCTATGTCGAGGTCCCGGAGAACGACGAGCCCATCGACCTGGGGGCGAGCGACGCCGGACGCTACCACGGCTGGTGGATGCTAGCGGTCCTGTCGCGGCAACTGGACGGCGCCTGGTCGGCCCGCATGCCGGAGGACTCGACCTGGCGCCAGGCCCAGCGCCAGGAGCGCGGGCGCGACGAATTCGCCCTACAGCATTACATGGACAGCATCTTGGGCATGCCCATCGATCCCCTCACCCTGGGCCGTTGGTTCACCGAGGACCCGATCTCGGTGGCCACCTGGCTGGAACTGGCGAAGGCGGTTAATCATCTGCGCGCCAGCGCCCCGGAGCGGTTCCGGGTGCTGGAGGAGGCGCCATGAACGCGCCCTCGAATGCCGCACTCACGCCACCGGCGAAACCTGGCCAGCCTGCCGCCAGGTTGCCCGGCATTCCCATCGACGACCCGCGCCATGTCCTGTCCTTGCTGCAACACCTGGCCGACCGCGCCGACCGGGGCGAGGCCATGGACGACCTGCTCGCCCAGATGAGCGCCTCGACCCTGGACATCCTGCGGCGCGCCCCGACGGGCGACCTGATCCGTCTCTCGGGGCAACGCCCGCCCTTTTGTTCCGTGGTCATCGACGAGCCCATGCTGCGCCTGGCGATCACGCGCCTCGAACAAATTGGCCGGCGCCAGGAACAGATCCTCTGGTTCATGCGGCGCGGCGCGCCGGCGGCGATGATGCTGGAACTGTTCGGCGTGAATGAGCTCGCCTTCCGCCGCCTGCGCGCGAGCGTCAACCCCGGCACACGCCGGGGACGCACCCCCAAGCTGGATACGCGTGCCGAGCAGGAGGTTCTGCGCCAATGGCACCGGACACGCGACCTGGGCGGCGACATGGCGGCCCGTTGCCAAATCCTGGCCGAGGCCTTTCCGGAACTGCCCATCGCTGCCTTGTGGGCGGCGACACGGGGCGTGGGACCATGAAGCCGGCCTGGGCCATGCCGGATCGCCTCGCCCCGGCGCCGACGGATGCCGGCCGGCTCGACCCGGCCATGCTGCTGGAGCTCTACGACGTCCCGGTGGCCTTCCACCGGGCCTTTATCGAGTTGGGCGGCGGCGTCACCTCCGCCCTGTTCCTGTCCTGTGCCTGCCAGGAGGCCGCCGAGTTGCCCTTGGACAGCGATGGCTGGCTGCGCCTGGGAACCGATAAATGGCGCGAGCTGACCGGTCTAACGCGCCACGAGATGGATTCCGCGCGCAAGGCCCTGCGCGAACGCGGCCTGATCGAGGAACGCCGGGTCGGCCTGCCGGCGCGGCTGGAGGTACGCGTCGCCGTCGCCTGCCTGATGGCGCGCCTGCGCGAGCAGGCGGCACGGCATTTCCCGGCGCAGGCGGCGCGCGCCGCCGAGCCCCCGCAGGCGCTGGAGCAGTTGCACGAAGCCACCCGGCTGCTGGGTCAGCGCTACATCGCCTACCACCCGAAGCTGGCACGTCTGACCGGCCGGGTGACCGCCGGCCTGATGCTCTCCCAAGCCCTCTACTGGACGCGCCGGCTGGCCCTGTCCGATCCGGATCGGCACGGCTGGTTCTGGAAGACACGCAACGACTGGCTCAGCGAAACCGGGCTTTCGCGGCGGGAGCAGGACAGCGCCCGTGCCAGCCTCAAGCGCCTCGATCTCTTGCAGGAGAGGCGCCTGGGCATGCCGGCGCGGGTCTGGTACCGGATCGATCTGGAATGCCTCGGCCGGCACCTGGAGCCGCGCCTCTTCGATACCTGGGACTGGCGCAACGAGCGTGCCCTGCTGCACGTCTTGGGCCGGCCGTTCCTCTTTTACCGGAGCCTGTCCGAGGTCACCGGGGCGGCCACCACCGCCCTGCTGATGTCGAACCTGCTGGCCCAGGAACGCGCCTTGCTGAGAACCGGCGAGGCCCTGGCCGGCTGGCGCCGCTACCAGTTCGAACACCTATTGCCCCAGACCGGCCTGACGCGCCACGAACTGGATCATGCACGCCGGCGCCTGCGCCAGTTCGCCCTCCTGGTCGAGCGCCGCGTCGGCCTGCCGCCGCGCGTCGAGTGGCAGGTCCAGCTGGAACAGCTGGGCGCACTCCTGGCGGCGGCTAACCGCCGCGCTGGGCCAACCAGCACGGAACTGCGCCAAACGCCCTCCCCCGCCGCCGACGCCGACCCGAGTGAATTCAGCGGAAAGGGGCCAACTGGACTGCCGGGATTCGATCCACTGGTTCGCCGCATTCCGGCAATCCAAGCCGACGTATACGCACCAACTGATTTCACAGTTTCCGCCCAACCGTTATCGGCGAATCGTACCGACTGGCGCACGACAAACGAGCCAACTGGTTGGGCGGAGTACGCAGCGCCTGTTGGGCGTTTTCCGGAACATCCTTATGTTTTAGAGACTACGTTATTAAAACCACCACCAACGCGCGCGCAGGCGCCTGCGAGCCAGGCCACCGGCAACGCGCCCACGGTCGCCGGCGACAGGGGGTGGGGGTTCGAGGGCCTGGTCTGGCCGAACATCCTGCGACCCGATGAACGTCCGGCGGCCAGCCGACTGCTGGCGACGGTGCCGGAGCATGCCCAGGTGCTGCTCGACGAATTGGCCGGCCAGTCCGGCGCATGCCAACGCATCGAACAACCCCTCAACTACCTCGCCGTGCTGACCCGCAAGGCGCTAGCAGGCGAGTTCATCGCCACCGCCGCACCGCGCGAACACGCCCGTCGGGCACGGCAGGCCGCGCCCGCGATTTCCCCGACGACGCCGGAGGCCGATCCGGCCGAGCGGCATCGGCAGATACGCGAAGGCCTGGCCAATTTGCGCGGCTTCATGGCCGAGCGCATGGGCCAGAGGCGGCGTGGCTGAGTTGGCGATGCGGACGCCGCGTGGCAGCGCCGGGGGCGAACCTCGGGGTGGCTACAGTGTAGCCAGCCGTGGGAAGGGTAAGCGGTGGCTACAGTGTAGCCACCTGGAAGCGCACCGGGCGGCGTCGAGCCCGGGGCATGGACGGTAACGAACCGCGGAGACACGCATGGACCTACAGACACGACACACCCCATCCACCCCGGACCACTTCGACCCGGTGTTGGCGAAGCAACTGCTTGGCCCGTATCTCGACGCGGGCCAGGAGGTGCCGGCGCAGCATCCGCTGCATGCCCTGTACCAGCGCTGGCTGGCCTGGGAAGACGGGCAAAGTCAGGCCCAGGCACGCTACGCCGACCGCTTGGGCGCCGACCAGGGGGTGGGCCGGGACGAGGCGCGGGCGATCCTGGCCATCGGCTCGCTCGATTCCGACGATGATTACATGCTGGTGCACACCCGGCATGCCCTGCGTCTGTTCGTCGGGCGTGGACGCGACACGGAGAACAACATCACACGCATCCCCGGGGCCAAGAACGTCGGCGCCGCGCTGCGCACCCTCTGGCTGCTCTCGCACCAAGACCACCCCTATGCCGACTGGCGACTGCTCCTGACCGAGCACGAGATCGACGGCCTACTGGAACAACTCGCCCAGGCGACCCAGGCGGCCCAGGCGAGCATCGAGCGACTGAAGGAATCCGGCCTGCATCTGTCCATCCTCAAGAGCCGCGAGCCGGCGAAGGTCGGCCTGGGTTTCCGCTCGCCCTATGGCTACATGATCACCCGGCTGGTCATGGCCTTCGATCTGAATGTCCGGGTGGTCAAGACCCTGACCGGACGCAACCTGATCAGCGCCGCCGAGGAACGAGACATGATCAACGAACGCCTGCGGGCGATCCGGGCGTGTTTCGAGCGGGTCTTCCGCTACCAGAACATCCTGCAGGTACCGGCCTATGCCTCAATCACCCGCGAGGACGTGCGCGCGCCCAAGACCGGCGACGTGCGTGACCGGGTGCGTGCCTTGGCGGAGATCTGGCCCGGTCTGCCCATCGATGTGCTGGAGCGCAGGAAACTGCCCCGCCATGCCCGGCAGTTCTACCGGGAGACAGCGCGCCCGCTCGAAGACCAGGTCGAGGAATCGGTGTCCGAAGGGGGATTGCTGTGATGGCCGACGTGTGCGGTTGTGTTGGCGTGAGGCTGTCGGACCGTGCCCAGTGGGTGAACGTGATTCCGTACCGACCGGGAATGCAAAGGGCTTTAAGGGTAAGGGACGCGCGCGCGCGATCGGTCGTGGGCGGCCGAGGGCATCAGCCATGAGGCACCGCGACGATGTAGCCTCGGCGTCCCGGCGCGCCTTGCTCGCCGATCTATGGTGCGCCCAGGAGGCTCGGACCATCCTGGAGCACCGCGCCCGACTCGTGATGGAACTGGGTCGACTGCATGCCGAGATAGAAGCCGAGATGGATCGCCTCTGCGCCCTGACTCAGCCGGAAAACGGAATGGGGCTGCACCTGCTCCGGCAACGCCGCGTGACGGGCGCCCTCGCCCTGCGTTGGGCCGACTCGGCTCGACACACGCTGACTGGCGACAGGCTGGTCCAGCGCCTAGCAGGAATGCCCATCGAGGCCAGCCGCTGGTACGCGGCATTGGCCGTCCAGGTCGGCTGGCTCAACGCCAGGGAACGTCTGGTGCGCCATGCGCGCCAGGTCATGCGCGACCTCTCCGAGGAGAGGCATTTCGATTCACTGATAGGAGGTTCAAACCATGAGTAACACCTTTGTCGGCACCGGCAACCTGGGCGCGACGCCCGTTCTGAAACACGTCCAGGTCAACGGCGAAGACCGCGCCGTCTGCGAGTTGCGCGTGTTCATCGATGAATACGGTCGCGACGCCCAAGGCGAATTGCAGCAGACCGGCGGCTTCTGGCTGAGCGGCTCGATCTGGGACCGGCGTGCCGAGGCCGCCGCCAAGCTACTGCGCAAAGGCGCGCGCGTCCGGGTGGAGGGTCGACTGCGGCAGGAGATTTGGGAGGACAAGGCGGCCGAGACCCAATCCGAATTCCGGCTCGCGGTCGACGATGTCTTCCTAACACTGTCGCGGATTGAATCAGTTCAGTTCAAGGTGAAGGCCGGGCCGGAGGTAGATGCGTCGGCTTGAGAACACCGAGAGATCATGGCCAGAGATGGATCTGGCTGGCCCTTTTCACATGAAAGGGTGTGCTACTCTACTAGTAATCGGCCACAAGAGACGTACGCTGTAGTGCTATTAAAACGCGTGAAGGGCGGCTATGGGAAAGGTGACTATCTGGCCGGACCCGGCTAGGAGCGGAAATTCCTCTTCACCAGAGATCTGTCACTTGAACGGCCGCTTCGCAGCTGAAACCTGCTGGAACACCCATTCGCACTGCTCGACCAAGAACGTGGAGGAAAGATGATTACTTTTCGTATGGGCTCGGCACCACCCGTCTCGGTTCAGACTTCACAGTGGGTTCTACGCGGGGATATTGTTACCATGACCGAAACCAATAGTGTGATTCGTAACGGTCGACTTTGCATCGATGGAAATCGCATTGCGGCACTGCTTGGCCCAGGCGATACGCTGCCAGACAGTTTCACCGGTGCTATTGAGGTTGATACGCAAGGCACGTTGTACCCGGGACTCATCGACCTACATAACCACCTGACTTACAACCACATCCCACTATGGCAGTTGGGCAGGGCTTACACTAACCGCAACGTTTGGCGTATGGCGGAACCCGAGTATGGGCCGAACGTCACCCAGCCCTTCAAACTTCTGGCCGAAAACACCGACGTAGATTACCGCCGGGCCATTGTGCGCTGGGCAGAATGCCGAAATTTGTTGGGCGGCGTCACCACTGGCCAGGGCATGTCGCTACGCGGGCCGGATGGCATAGGCAGCTATTTCAAGGGCCTGATGCGCAACGTTGAGCAACCACTAGGCGGCGAGGGTCCCGAATGTCGTGGGCAGACATTGGATTTCACGCCGAAGGAGATCGAATCTAAGCTCGTGCCTGCTTTGGCTAAGGGCCTGCCCTACTTTTACCATCTGAGTGAAGGCACAGATGCAGATGCACGCCAACGCTTTCTGGACCTAAATCGCGTCAACGGCGAGTTGGCTGTTGCATCCAACTTCATCGCCATTCACTGCGTGGCGCTGCAGGCCACCGACTACGATGTTCTGCGTAGCGCTGCGGGAATGGTGTGGTCACCCACTAGCAACTTGCTGCTGTGGAACAACGTGCGATGTGGTGGCAGCTAAGGAGCGAGGTGTGCCCATCGCGCTTGGGGCCGACTGGGCACCCAGCGGGTGTAGAAACATGCTAGGCGAGTTGAAGGTGGCTCGTGCCGTGAGCGAGCAGCTAGGCGGTCTGTTCACAGCACAGGAACTGGTAGCCACTGTAACGGCAGCACCGGCCCGGATGGTGGGTTGGCATCGCTCCGTGGGCACCCTTGCCCCGGGGTTGCTGGCTGATGTGTTGGTGCTTCGAGGAACAGCGGCCGACCCGTACACGCACATCATCAGTGCGCATGAGTCCGATGTAGCGGCAGTGCTGATTGACGGTCGCCCGCGCCTGGCCTCGGCAGAGTTGGCACTGGGCGACCCTGCAAGCTGTGAATCGCTGACTATTGGTGGCAGGACCTATCTACTGGACCTGACTGAGCTCAATGAAGACAACCTGGGCGGTATGCGACTTTCAACCGCCACGGCTAAGTTGGCCTATGGCCTTGCTCACTTACCTGACTTGGCGAGCACCTTCCAGCCGGCCATGGCGGCCCTAGTTGAAGGGCCTCCCCAAGCCTATTGGCTGGAAGATGAGTTCAGCAACGACTCCGCCAGCTCGCTGGAATTCAATCCGATGGCGCTCCCCACTAAGGCGCTGAGACTAGACCCCATAACCGCTTGTGATGACCCGAGTTTTCCTCAACGGATGCGAGCCAGCCCGAATCTGCCGGAGTATGTGAAGGTAGTTTTCTAGTCAAGTGCGCAGAAGCAAGCTGCGTGGCGCGCTATGCCGCTCTCGCGCAGCCATGCCAAAGCCAGCGAATGGGGCTAAACAATGGTTGTATTGACACCGTGATTCCAAATCTGGCCCTGCGGCCCGGGATTAGTAAATCTTGCAGAAAGGAAGCCGAGCATTTTCCAAGACGTTAGCACTTCTCTAGCACTTGCCGCTGACAGATCTGATGATGAATTGACGAGAAAGAAGCAATAGAGTGAGATCACCGCCGTCGGATGCGGACTTCATTTCGCCAAGGGCATCAATGCCAGCAACCCGCACAACATCGGACTTATCCCAGGAACAAGGCCAACGGTAGCAAAGGGTCGGTAGTGTGCGTCCGTCAGTTCAGGAAGTGGCCATCCCCGAACTGCTGCAATGTGGCAGCCATCACTGACCGTTTAGGCCGAGGACCAGAAATCTGATTATCGCAGCAGTCATCTCTTTCAGCCGAACCGCATCCGGCCATGGAGCCTCACTCCCTCTTGACTTCTGCCTAAAGATTTGTTCGACTAGCATCACGTATTCAGATGTAAACTGCCTGATCGCCCATTACGCGATCCGCTCATGGAGCGTCATCCAGTCACCTTGAGCGCGGTCAGCCTCTGTCACCGCGACGCTCGCAAGAGTCGAGGCAAAATCCACATCCCCCTTTCCCTTTACGCACCCGCCACCCTGGCAGTCATGGCAAGTTGTAACGCTACCGCTATCCCGAATCACCACCGCCGGGTAACCGGCTTCATCCGGCCGTAAGGCCTTCATCCCACCGGGGAGACTCTCTCCCCGTCGCGGGAGGTGGTCCCCCATTTTCATTTTGGAGACCACCATGAGCACTACCGCTGAACTCAATCCCACTGACGTCGCCGAATCCTCGACGGCCAAGACGCATTTTGACCTGCACGTGAACGGTATCGGTTACCTCAACCGTATCCGCGAGGTGAAGGTGAAGAAAGGTTCATTCTGGGCCTGCACCATCGCTGCCTTGCACGGATCGATCGACGAACCCGAGACGACGTATTTCGATTGCAAGATCGAAGGCGCGGAGGCTTTGGATCGTGTTCGTTTTCTCAAGAGCGCGGTCGATGCCCAGCGCAAGGTCACCGTGTCGTTCCGCGTGAGCGATATCTACCCTGAGTCCTTCGTGTACCAGTCTGGCGCCCGGCAGGGCGAGACCGGCATCACGATCAAGGGCCGCTTGCTGAAGATCGGCTCGGCGAAGATCGATGGCCTGCCTGTCGACTTCGCTGAGATGCGGTTCGCCGCCTGAGCGCGACTCAACGCGCATCTTCGACCCGCGACACGGAGCCATCACCGTCGATTTCACTCGTTTGGCCGTTCGAGCATAAAACGTCCTACGCAATGCATGGTCAGCCCTGAAACCATGCGGCCATCCGGCTGGGTTCTGTTCTACCAGGTCCTGCACGTTGGGGCTTGGTGGCTGTTTCAGCTCTCGCCCTGGCGCATGCCGTGGGCATTCGTCGTTCAACATTCGTCGTTCAACCCGTCCCGCTGGGGAGTGCCGCCACTCCCTTGTGGAGGGCGCTTCCAGGTGGGTTCTTTTCTTCACTCTGGAGGCAAATCATGATCCGCATTCAAGGCAAGCTCAGCATCAAGCAAGTTAGTGGTCGGTCGGGCAGTTTCTGCGTCGGCGATCTCATCACCGATATCGGCACGTTCAAGGTGAAGGACGCCATCCTCGACCAGTATTCGGCCGGGGAATACGAAGGCGCCTTTGTCATCGACGAGATCTATCCGTCCAGTTACAGCTGGCGCGGCAAGGTCTGGGTGGAGGTGCGGGCACGTCTCTCGGCGATTCATGTCGAGAGCGAGCCGGATACGCCCGATACCGAGACACTGTCCGAAGCGGTCGAGCCCGATCCCGCCGATGAAATCGCCGTCGCCGTGCCGCGTCCCGACCCGTCCGATTCGAACGTGGAACGCGGCCCGGCCGCGACGAGCGCCTCGGCGATGCCCCTGTTCGATGATGAGGCCCAGGCCTGCATCGACCAAGGTAAGCCGGTCAAGCTCGACCCCACGATGGATCGTGGGCTGTTCCGGGCGCAACGTGATGCACTCAAGGCACTCGGATATCGCTTCGACGCCAGCACGCAGCTCTGGGCCGCGGCCGCCGACTGATCTCAACCCGAACCCGCTTGCGCGGGTTCACCCGGGCACGCCGCGTGGCGGCCTCGGTGAGCCCGTGAAACGGCGATCGCAGCCTGGTTGGCGGTTGTCCTGAACCGTATCCCTTAACTGCGCGTCCAGGTCTCCGATGATGGACGCGGCGGCAAGCCACCCGGCACCGTGTGGAGACATGATCGAGACAGACCGTCATCCCATCGTGCCCGTCACGGGCATCCATGACCGGGTTCATCGAGCCGGGTCATGGATGCCGGCGGGTCCTTCCGCTGCCAGGGGACACCGTGGCTCTCGGACACCCTGGCGCGCGCTGGACAAATCGCGCGCTTGGTTTTGTAATGGATGCCGCCGAGGGCAATGACCCAACGGGTTTAGCCGCCCCGGCGCATAACAATGGAGGTGATCATGGAAACCCATCCGATCGGCCGTCTGGCCAAGAAGTGTTTCAACGTCGACCTGCCGCTTCAGGTATGCGACAGCGAACTGGGCTATTACATCGGCACGGTGCATCCCGCCGACGGCCCCTACAGCCGCGAGTCGAACGAGTACTTTCCCAGCCGCGAGGCGGCGGAGCAGGCCCTGGATACGGGGCAATGGTCGCAACTGGATTTCGACCTGTGAGCCGACGACCTGTGAACCGAGCGTAACCGGCCACGCCCGCTGTCCTGGGGCTTTTCCCGAGGGGTGACCCTGGGGAAAGGCCGCCATCGGCCCACGACTGTTTCATCCCCGGCGGAGGATTTCCGCCCGGCCGATCCACGTCACGGATCGCGGCTCGTCAGTCCCTGAAACGAGCACGGCCGCCAGGCCTCGGGATGCCATCTTTCTCAACCCTCGCGGGGATCGCCATCCCCGCCGAGGGACTGGCTGTCTCCGCCGTTATCAGGAGACCGCCATGTTTATCTTCTGCCTATGCATCGGCATGGGCTTGTTCCTGTACTTCAGCCTGATCAGGCCGGTGCTGCAACGCACCGGTTGGATCTGATCGTCAACCGCCCACGCGGGGAGCCCCTCCCCGCGCGGGATCGGTCTCCCCGCTTCTCTGGAGACCGTCATGCCGCTTTCTACCCGCATGTCTGACCTCGACCTCCTTGGGGCCTTGGTCGGCCCGCATACCGCCGAAAACCTCCTCACGGAGAACGGCGGTTCGCTGTATCAACTGTTCGGCCTATCCGCCGTGGATCACCGGGTTTCCGAATCCGTACCCATGGATGGCTGGAGCCGCGCGCGTTATCTGCTTGATGTCGCGCGCGAACTCGTCGCGCGGGGCTTCAACGAGGCCTTGCGCGGCAAGGACGCGCTGACTTCGCCCGATGCCGTGCGTAGTTACTTGGTGATGTCGTTGTCGCATCTGCCGCACGAGGTGTTCATGGTGCTGTTCCTGGATGCCCAGAACCGCCTGATCGCCGCGCGCGAATGCTTTCGCGGCACGCTCACCCAGACCAGCGTCTACCCCAGGGAGGTCGTCAAGATCGCCCTGGAATACAACGCCAGCTCGGTGGTGCTCTGCCACAACCATCCCTCCGGGGCAGCGGAGCCCAGCCAGGCCGACCGGTGGCTCACCGATCAGTTGCGGCAGGCCCTCGCCCTAGTGGACATCAAGGTCCTGGACCATTTTATCGTCGCCTGCAATCGGACGCTGTCCTTCGCGGAACGCGGCCTGATCTAAGGCATTTCCCACCCACCCCACGGGGGCGCCGGCCCCACGTGGGCAGGATGCTCCCCAAACCATGGAGATCATCATGACAACACCAACAAACCAGCTCCGTATCGTCGAATACCGCATCGATTACACCCACCGAGTCCAGGTCGGCGTCGTCGCCGACTGCGACGACACGGCCATTGCCCTGGCGCAAGCCGCCTTCGATGCCGGCGCGATCTGGGACAACACCCCGGAGATGCCACTGCTCTACGACGACTACGACGAAGTCGAGGATGAAACCCTGATCTTTCGCGTGGTTGCCACGGTGGCGCGCTGGCCCGAGCCGGCAGTCTGCGTCGTCAATGCCACTCGCGACGCGGCCGCGCGCGAGACGTGCCGCCTGCTCATGCTGGCCGAGGCCTTGCGCGTCGGCCAACTGGGTGCGGAGGGCGAGTATCAACGCACCCTGGATCAGGCCTATCGCATGGCCGCCAAGGTCTTCGGCGGCCCCGAAGTTGAGGGGGCGCCGCGTCCACGTGTCGTGGTCGCTGTCGAAGGTGGTTTGGTACAGGGCGCTTCGTCGGATCTGCCGGTGGAACTCGTCGTGGTCGATTACGACGTGAAGAATCCGGACGACGGCGCCCTCGCCATCCCGCAAAGCGGCGGCGGCGAGAGCCTGGCGTCCCTTGCCGAGCAAGTGGTCGAGATCTATCCAGGCTTCGTCGAGGACGTTTGGCGACTCACCTGAGCCCCGACCTCACGTCGGATGGTCGTTCCAGGCATGCCTTTGGGTCTTGCCGGGAAGGCCACCGATGCATCGCGTAATACCGCTCACAGACGGCATCTGTCGCGGCGCGTCAGTCCCTGAAACGCGCACGGCCGCAAGGCCGGGGACACCATCCTTTATCAACCCTTGCGGGGATATCCATCCCCGCCCGGGGCGTGGTGTCTCCGCGTTTTCTTTGGAGATCCACGATGAACCTTCCCAAAACCATTACCTGGCGTGGCCAGGAGTATGACGTTCCCAGCATGGAACAAATCGGCGGATGGATATTCGACTCAGTATGCGAAACGCCGGAAGGCGATTGCGTCGAGCCGGATCATCCGGACAGCTGGTTGTCGCTGCTCGGCTTGATGTGAGGCGCGCGCCATGGGACTCATGTTTTCGCGCCTGGCGCGCAATTTCATCAAGAACGGCTACTTTCCCACCGACGAGGTCACCCTCGGCCGCACGCTGAACGCCCTGGACATCCAGGGTGGCCACGTGCGCATCATCGATCCGTGTTGCGGTGAGGGCGTCGCCCTGGCGGAGGTCAAGCATCATCTGACCGAGGCCGGCGCCACGGTGGAGGCCCTGGGGGTCGAGTTCGATGCCGAACGTGCCTGGCACGCCAAGCAGTTGCTCGATACCGTCCTGCATTGCGATATGAACGACGCCTGGGTGTCTTCGCGCCTGGCCGGCCTGTTGTTCCTGAACCCGCCCTACGGTTTCACCGTGGCGGATACCGGCATGACTGGCGACGGCAAGCACAGCGAGCGACTGGAGATGATCTTCCTGCGCAAGTCCATGGCCTGGTTACAGGTCGGGGGCGTGCTGGTGTTCATCGTGCCGCACACCGTGATGAGCGAGGAGATGGCCAATTTCCTGGGCCGACACTTCGCCAATCTCAGCGCCTGGTCGGCGCCGGAACGGCAGTTCAAGCAGATGGTGATCTTCGGCATTCGCCGCAAGCCTTCGACCCCCGCCAAGGGCGTCATCGAGGGCCTGCTGGCGGTGAAGGAGACGCCGCCGCCGGAACTGCCCGAGGCCTGTCCGCAGGCGCCCTTGCTGGTGCCCGAGCGGCTCGCTGGCGACGAGGTGATCTTCCAGGCGATCCGCCTGAACGGTCCGGAGTTGTCTGTCGAGATCGATCGGCATCATGCCAGTACGCTCTGGCCGAACTTTCCCCGGACCTTCAGCGCCCAGGCCCAAGCCCATCGGCGTCCCTTGCGGATGCTCTCGGACTGGCACCTGGCGCTGGGCCTGGCGGCGGGTCAGATCGGGGGTTTCGTCGATGCCGAGGATGGTCGTACCTTCCTCATCAAAGGCGCCACCCATAAGGAAAAAGAGGTTTCGGTGCAGCATGAAACCGATGCGAAGGGCAACGTCTCCGAGACGCGCATCCTGACCGACAAGTTCGTCCCGGTGATCCGGGCGATCGACTTCACGGACGGGAGCCCGACCTTCGGCCATGTGCTGACCATACGATAACGAAGCTCCTCCCTTTACCCCTCTCACGAGGGGTCTTTTTGCAGCGCCTGGCGACGGGTGCTACAACAAGGCCCTTGGCTTTGACAGGCACTACCGCTGGTCGATCGTTCATCGACTCGCTGATGCCGTAAGCATCGAGATCCGGTCATCCCTGCAACCGGATCGGGCGCCTGGCGCCGGGACACAATCTTTCTCAACCCTCGCGGGGTGTTCGCCCCGTCAGGGGCGAGCCTCGCGGTTATTTTGGAGGCTCGCATGGCAACACAACTCTGGGGAATCCGGGAGTTCTCGGATGTCTTTCTGGACGCACTTGTTAGAAACGAAGCGGGGCAATTGATGTTCGCCTCGCTGTACGGCAGGGATACCGCCATCCAGCAACTGCTGGCGGCGTTCTCCCTGCCGGTAACTTCTGGCGGCGTCGCCCACATCACCCTGAAACCCGTCGAGGCGCCGCCTCGCGTGGCCGACGGCGTGGTGGGGGTGGTGCCCCTGCATCCGGCGACGCCGGCGGCGGACGATCCGCGCGGCGTGGCCTACATCGGCGATGCTGCGCGGCTTACCAAGCTGGCCGGCAAGCTGCCCAAGAAGTCGCTCTTCGGCCCGGTGTCGCATGTCTTCATCTACGACAGCCTGGTGATCGACCCGGACACGGCCAACGGCCGCGCCTGGGTGCTGACCCAGGGCGATGGGCCGGAGCATCTGGACTCCGTCTGGGCCATGATCCAGCGCATCTCACCGGTGCCGCTGATCGATGCCTGGATGGCGCCGGTGCTTGAACACCTGGGCGATGCCGTCATCAAGGATCTGAGTCCACACAACTCGTCCTCGGTGACCTGGCCAACCTTGGGGCCGATCCAGGCCTCGGTGATCGACTTGGGGGAAAGCTTCTCCCAGGCCATTTCGGAACTGGTGCAACGCCGGGTGCTGAAGCGCCCGGACGCGGCCGGCGATGTCATTCAACAGGATCTGCCGCTCGCGGCCTGACCTGAGTTTTACCTACTACCCACCCTTGCGGGGATGTCATGTTCCCGCAAGGGGCATGGCGTCTCCGCGTTTCCTTGGAGATCATCATGCTCGTTACGCAATCGATTCATCATGTCACCACGTCCACCCAGCCGGTGGGCGACCATAACACGCTGCACGCGGACATCCTGGCGTTCATCGCCAGTCATCCCAAGCCCGAGAGTGCCCCGGAACAGTGGGTCATCTGCAAACTCTTCGACGCCTTCGGCTCAGCCACCTGGTGGCTGACCGAGTACAACGCCGAGGACAAGATCGGTTTCGGCTATGTGACCGGCCTGCAGTACGACGAATGGGGTTCCGTCTCCATCGACGAACTGGCTGAGTTGCATGCCGGTCTCTCGGGCATGTCGGGATCGGCGCCGCGTATCGAGGTGGATCAATACTTTCTGCCCCGTACCAAGGACGAAGCGGTCTCCGCCTACTATCAGCGCAGCAACGAGGGCGTCCAGGCGCCGGAAGAGCGATTCGATGGCGACATCGCGCCGCTCGCCGAGCCAGGGGTGTTGTCGCTCTCGGCGTTCGTTTCAGCATTCGGCACGGGCTTGCTCGATGCCGTGCGCCGGCAGAATCCGCCGGTGTATTCCGGTACCCCGGATGCACGGCGCGAGGCGGTGATGGACACCCTCACCCGGGCGCCCTTCCCTGCCCAGCGCGAGGTGGTGCAAGCCGTCTGCGCGCTGCTCTTCGATGAGAACGATCCGGCCGGCATCATTAATGCCGAGATGGGCACGGGCAAGACCATGATGGCCATCGCGGCCGCTGCGGTGGCACATGCCGAAGGCTATCAACGCAGTTTGGTGATCTGCCCGCCGCACCTGGTCTACAAGTGGCGACGGGAGATCAAGCAGACGGTGCCGAATGCGCGGGTCTGGGTGCTGAATGGCCCGGACACGCTCAAGAAGCTCCTGACGCTACGCCAGATGCGCGCCGCGCCCCTTCATCCCGAGTTCTTCGTGATGGGTCGGGTGCGGATGCGCATGGGCTACCACTGGAAGCCGGCGTTCAATATCAAGCGCATCCTGGTGCAGGAGCAAGACGGCGAGTCGACGATTCCGGAAGGGTCGAAGATCGCGGTCTGCCCGAGCTGTCACACCTGGATCACCGATGGGGACGACAAGCCCCTGACTCCTACCTTGGCCGAGTTTTATCTGGCCAAGGAGCGGCGTTTCTGCCCGCATTGCCACGGCGCCTTATGGACCTTGACCCGTCCGCAGGCCTCGGCGCAAACGCGGGATGAGATGGTGCTTTCGGCGATGCAACAGTTGCCGACGATCGGCGCGAAAACCGCGCGTCGTTTACTCGATACCTACGGTGCGACGATGCTGGGTGACATGCTGGAGGACAACGTATACGAGTTCATCAACCTGATGGACGAGGATGGCGATCTGTTCTTCTCCGATCGCCAGGCGACCCGGATGGAGCGGGCCATGGCCAACGCTGAGTTCAGCTTCGGACAAGGCGGCTACCAGCCGACCGAGTACATCAAGCGCTACCTGCCCCAGGGCTACTTCGGCTTGCTCATCGTCGACGAAGGTCACGAGTACAAGAACGAGGGGTCCGCCCAGGGGCAGGCCTTCGGTGTGCTGGCCAGGAAATGCAGCAAGACGCTGCTCCTGACCGGAACGCTGATGGGCGGCTATGCCGATGATCTCTTCTATCTGCTCTGGCGGCTGAATCCCAGGGCGATGATGGCGGATGGTTTCGGCTACTCGCGGCGTGGCTCGCTCGGGCCGGCGTCCATGGGCTTCTTGCGAGCCCACGGTGTCATCAAGGACATTTACAAGTCCAAGAGCGACGACGAGTCGCGGTCTCATCGCACGGCGCGCGGTCGACAGACTGTGCATCGCGCGGCCAAGGGTCCGGGTTTCGGACCGAACGGCATCATGCGCTATGTGGTGCCCATTTCAGCCTTCTTGAAGCTCAAGCAGATCGGCGGCAACGTCCTGCCCCCTTACGAGGAACATTTCGATGGGATCAGGATGACGCCGGACCAGTTCGATTGGTATCAGAAGCTGGAGGGCGCCTTGAAAGAGGCCCTGAAGCAGGCGCTGCGCGCGCGGGACCACAGTCTCCTGGGCGTCGTCCTGAATGCCCTCCTGGCCTGGCCGGATTGCGCGTTCCGTGCGGAACACGTGGTTCACCCGCATCACCGCAGCAGAGTCCTGGCCCACGTGCCCGTCCTGTTCGGCGAGACGGAACCGATGCCGAAGGAATTGAAGCTGATCGAGCGGGTGAAAGCCGAGAAGGCGAAGGGCCGCAAGGTGCTCGTCTACACGGTCTACACCGGCACCCGAGACACCACCGCACGGCTCAAGACGCTCCTGGCGTCGGAAGGCCTCAAGGTGGCGACATTGAGCGCAAGCGTGGCCGCCGAGAAGCGGGAAGACTGGGTCGCCGACCAGGTCGACCGTGGCATCGACGTGCTGATCACCAACCCCGAGCTGGTGAAAACCGGTCTCGACCTCCTGGAGTTCCCGACCATCGTTTTCCTCCAGTCTGGCTACAACGTCTACACCTTGCAGCAAGCCGCCCGCCGTTCCTGGCGGATCGGCCAGAAGCAAGCGGTGGATGTCGTGTTCCTGGGCTACGAGGGGACGGCGCAGATGACCTGCCTTGAGCTGATGGCGAAGAAAATCGCCGTGGCTCAATCGACTTCCGGCGACATGCCGGAGTCCGGGTTGGATGTGCTGAACCAGTCGGGCGATTCCATCGAAGTGGCCCTGGCCAAGCAGTAGGTGGCCTAGCCGACCTGCCCTACCCCGGCGCGCCTTTGGGCGTGTCCGGGGCTTTCTTTGACGTGTATTGAGGAGCAACACCATGTTGACGAAGCTGGATCAGGAACGGCTCGACAAAGCCACCCAGGCCGCAGGCCTGCTACAGGAGGATATGCGCGATCTCAGCCGGGCGGATAACCCGCTGCTGGCCGATATCGCCTACACCTTGCTGGATGACGTCGTGGCGCTGCATCAGCGGCTGCAACGGATCAGCGTTCTGGTGCGGGAACCTTCCGAAGACGTAACCGAAGGCTGACCCGCCATTACTAACCTACCCCGAAGGGAGCCCCTTCGGGGGCTTTCCATGGGTTTCATGGAAGGAAGAAACCATGCGTGTATTGAAGTATCTGGATATGGCCTTGCCTCATGTATCGGGACGCATTGCACCGGTATCACTGTGGCTCCCTAAAAGGCCGACATGGCGAAGGACGCCGGCACTAGACACCACCGCACGGCTCAAGACGCTCCTCAAGGTGGCCTCATTGAGCGCCAGAATGGCCGCCGAGAAGCGGGAAGACTGGGTCCCTGATCGAGTCGATCGTGGGATCCCGGGTTCGGGTCAGGTGAAAAGGGATGAACCTATGGATTCGCCACTAACGGCTCATATCCGCGATAATCAAAATAATTTGGTATCAATAATGACAAATGCGTCTGATCGACAACATCAACTCGCTATTGGGAGAAGACTTCAAGAAGACCCTCCAGCCGGGGTCGAAGCTGAAGATCGCCGCCTCCTGCTTTTCGATCTACGCCTATGTGGCGCTGAAAAAGGCGCTGGAAAACATCGACTCGCTGGAGTTCATCTTCACCTCGCCGACCTTCGTACCCAACGAGGTGGCCGACAAGATGAAGAAGGAGCAGCGCGAATTCCATATCCCCAAAGCCGAGCGTGAGCGCAGCCTCACGGGCACCGAGTTCGAGATTCAACTGAAGAACCAGCTCACCCAGAAAGCTATTGCCCGAGAATGCGCCGACTGGATACGCCGCAAGGCGATCTTCCGTTCCAACCGGGGTCAGGCGCCCATGCAGCCCTTCGCCGGGGTTCAAGCCACGACAGGCAATACCGTTTACATGCCATTGCAGGGGTTCACCGCCGTCGACCTGGGCTACCAGAAAGGCAATGCGCTCTCGAACATCGTCACCCGCTTCGATGAGCCCATGCATACCGGCATGTTCCTCAGCCTGTTCGATCAGATATGGAACGACCCGGACAAGCTGGAGGACGTGACCACGCGCCTGTGCGATCACATCGCCTCGGTCTATCAGGAGAATGCACCTGAGCGCATCTACTTCCTGATGCTCTACAACATCTTCAAGGAATTCCTCGAAGACGTGAACGAGGATGTCCTGCCCAACGACCGTACCGGTTACCAGGACAGTCTGATCTGGCAAAAGTTGTTCAACTTCCAGCGTGACGCCGCTACCGGCCTGATCAACAAGCTGGAAACCTACAACGGCTGCATCCTTGCCGACAGCGTGGGCCTCGGCAAAACCTTCACCGCGCTGGCGGTCATCAAGTATTACGAGCTGCGCAACAAGTCCGTACTGGTCCTCTGCCCGAAGAAGCTCGCCGACAACTGGCTGAACTTCAACCGCAATCTCAAGACGAATCTTTTCGCCAAGGATCGCTTCAATTACGACGTGCTCTGCCACACCGATCTGAGCCGCACTCGTGGCGAGTCGCTGGGCATTCCGTTGGACCGGGTCAACTGGGGCAACTACGACCTGGTGGTGATCGACGAATCGCACAATTTCCGCAACAACGACGTCTTCAAGGACAGGGAAACCCGTTACCAGCGGCTCATGAACCAGGTCATCCGCCAAGGCGTTAAAACCAAGGTGCTGATGCTCTCGGCAACGCCGGTCAACAACCGCTTCAACGATCTGAAGAACCAGCTGGCGCTGGCCTATGAAGGCGACAGCGACACGCTCAATAACAAGCTGCGCACAGAAAAGGACATCGACGGCATCTTTCGCCGCGCGCAAGCGGTCTTCAATGCCTGGTCCACCTTGCCGCCGGAAAAGCGGACCGCCGCAGCGATCCTGAGCAGCCTGGAGTTCGACTTTTTCGAGCTGCTGGACAGCGTCACCATTGCCCGCTCACGCCGCCACATCGAAACCTTCTACAACACATCTGAAATTGGCCGCTTCCCGGAACGCCGCAAACCCCTGTCATTCCATTGCCCGCTGACCCAGCGCACCGATGTCATCGGCTTCAATGAAATTTTCAACCAGCTGTCGCAGCTCAAGCTCGCCGTGTATGCCCCGATCAGCTACATCCTGCCCAGTCGCCTGAAAAAGTACGAAGCGCTGTATGACACGCAGGTGGAAGGCGGCAAGAGCAGATTCAGGCAGGTCGACCGGGAAAGAAGCCTGCAAGCGTTGATGACCACCAACCTGCTCAAGCGCCTGGAAAGTTCGGTCGAAGCCTTCCGCCTGACCCTCAGGAGCCTGCAACAAAGCCACCGGGATGCACTGGAGAAGATCGCCACCTTCAAGCAGACCGGCATGTCCACGGGTTTTGCCGACATCACCGCAGCCTTTGCCGATGCCGACCTGGACGATGCCGACTTTGACGACAACCACCTGCCGCTGCCGGGCGATTCCACTATCGGCAAGAAAATCCAGATCAACCTGGAAGACATGGACCTGCCGTCCTGGGAGCACGACCTGCAAGGCGATCTGTTCTTCATCGAAGCATTGCTGGCCGAAATGGCCAAGGTCACCCCGGCTGACGACGCCAAGCTGCAACACCTGAAAACCCAGATCACCAGCAAGCTCACCTCGCCGATCAACCCCGGCAACCGCAAGGTACTTATTTTCACCGCCTTCGCCGACACCGCCAGCTACCTCTACGACAACCTGGCCAAGCCCCTGCTGCACCACCACAAGGTGCATTCCGCCAAGGTCACCGGCAGCGACGCGCCCAAATCCACGCTGGGCACGATGCCCGGAAGCCGCCAGAGCTACGACTTCCAGGGTCTGCTTACCCTGTTCTCGCCGCGCTCCAAGGAAAAGGCCGTCATCTACCCGGACGAGCCGCGTGAAATCGACATCCTCATTGGCACCGACTGCATCTCCGAAGGCCAGAACTTGCAAGACTGCGACTATCTGATCAACTACGACATCCACTGGAACCCGGTGCGCATCATCCAGCGCTTTGGGCGCGTGGACCGCATCGGCTCGCGTAACGCCAGCATTCAGCTGGTCAACTACTGGCCGGACATCAGCCTGGACGAATACATCAACCTCAAGGAGCGGGTCGAAAACCGCATGATGATCGCGGACGTCACCGCCACCGGCGACGACAACGTCCTCAACGCCCAGGCCAACGACGTGGCCTACCGCAAGGAACAACTACGCCGCCTGCAGGAAGAAGTGATCGAAATGGAAGACCTCAAGACCGGCGTCTCCATCACCGACCTCGGCCTCAACGACTTCCGCATGGATTTGCTCAACTACATCAAGACCAATGGCGACCTGAGCCATGTCCCCAACGGCATGCACGCCGTGGTGCCGGCTCGGTCGGACCTGCCGCCGGGCGTCATCTTTACCCTACGAAATCGCAAGCCGGGAGCCAGCCTTAACTCCCAGAACCGGCTCTATCCCTTTTACCTGATCTACATCGGCAACGATGGCCGCATCATCAGCGACCACACCGAAGCCAAGCGCCTGCTCGACCTCGCCCGCGGTGCCTGCAAGGGCCACGGCCAGCCGGTACGCGAAGCCTATGAGCCGTTCAACTGGGCCACCGACGACGGGCGCGACATGCAGGCCTATTCCAGCCTGCTCGATCAGGCCATCCGTTCGATGATCGAACTCAAGGAAGAGCGGGACATCGACAGCCTGTTCAGCGGCGGCAAGACTACCGCGCTGGTGGACACCATCGCCGGGCTGGACGACTTCGAGCTGATCACCTTCATCGTCATTCAAGACGTGGCATGACGCAGTTGGCAAACCCGGCGCTATTCAGTTTTCCGCCTCAGGCCCAAGTGGGGCGCGTGCTGCCCAAGAGCAAAATTTACGAACATGGCCGCATCGGCACCGCCTTGCGCGAGCGCTTCGTCAAACAAGTCGAGCAGATCACCTGGCAGTACAAACTCGCCCCGGAGACCATCAACCTGCCGGCGCGGGCCGGGGTGGCGGAAATCGAAATCTTCGACCTCGCCCTGAAAACCGAAACCCTGGTCGATGACGTGCTGCGCGCCATCGACCGCGCCATCCCCTTGCCCATCCTGTTTCAGTTGCACTATCAAGGTCGCACCCGCATGGTCGCAACCTATAAGCGGCCCAGCGCGGCGGAAGCCGGAAAATGGGTCATCGACAGTTACTTTGCCAGCGAGTGGCAGCCGGCCGGTGCCGCGCGGGAACCGCTCCCCATCGCCCTGGATTTGCACAGCCTCTACGAACAACTGCTGCGCAGCCTGTTACCCCAGGCGGCACGGCCGGGCGAACGCCTGCCCGAACAACTGGAACGTCTGACCCGGCTGCGCAGCCGGCAGAACGAGTACAACCAGCTAGAAACCCGCCTGCACAAGGAAAAACAGTTCAACCGCAAGGTGGCACTCAATGCCGAATTGCGCGCACTAAAGACTGAAATTGATCAACTCGCGACCCACTAAGCGCGTAGCCGACCGTTCGAGCCCAAGCATTCAAGAGAACCAGGAAACCCGATGGATAAGCTGAAAATGCACTCCCCCGATCTGATCGAAGCCAACATCGCCAAGCTGGCCGAGCTGTTTCCCAACTGCGTCACCGAAGCACGGGACGCCAAGGGCGAACTGAAACAGGCCATCGACTTCGATCTGCTGCGGCAGGAACTGGCATCGAACATCGTCGAAGGGCCGCAGGAGCGTTATCAGCTCAACTGGCCGGGTAAGCGCGAAGCGCTGCTCACCGCCAACGCGCCGATTGCCAAGACCTTGCGGCCTTGCAGGGAAGAAAGCGTGGATTTCGACAGCACGCGGAATCTGTTCATCGAAGGCGACAACCTGGAAGTGCTGAAGCTGTTGCAGGAGAGCTATCTCGGCCAGGTCAAGCTGATCTACATCGATCCGCCCTACAACACCGGCCGGGATTTCATCTACGACGACGACTTTGCGGAGGATTCAGAGTCGTACAAATTGCGATCAAACCAAGAAGACGCTACAGGCAATCGCTTGGTCGCTAATACTGAAGCGAACGGTCGATTCCATTCGGATTGGCTTTCGATGATGTATTCGCGCCTAAAGCTGGCACGCAACCTACTGGAGGACGATGGTGCAATATTTATTTCGATTGACGAGAACGAGGTAAAGAACGCGAGAAGCCTTTGTGACGAAGTTTTCGGCGAGTCAAACTTTATTGCTGAGATTATCTGGGAAAAGATGTACACGACAAAGAACGATGCATCTTTGATGTCTAGTTCGCACGAATACTTGGTCTGTTACGCAAAGTCGATTACGTCCTCAGGAATTGGGCTGCTCCCAAGAACTGCGGAGATGAATGCGCGCTATTCGAATCCTGACAGAGACCCAAGAGGGCCGTGGAAGCCGATTCCTATGTATGCGGACGGAGAGCGGAAAAATGGTAGGTTTGTAATTGCAAGTCCGACTGGAAAGAAGCATGAACCTCAGCCGAACTCGCACTGGCGGTATGCAGAGAAAGACGTGCTAAGCCTTATTGCAGATAACCGGATTTCGTTTGGCCGAGATGGAGACTCGCAGCCAAATCTGAAGCGGTTTCTGTCCGAGGTTCGCGAGGGGGTAAAGGCAAAGACGCTATGGTCGCACAAGGACGTCGGTAGTAACGATACGGCTAGCCGAGAAGTGCGAGAGCTATTTGACTTGCCTCGCTCTCCCATGAGCTTTCCTAAGCCCACAACGTTGATTCGCCGCGTACTCCAACTCGCAGCAGACCAGAAGGACGTAATTGTTTTGGATTTTTTTGCGGGATCAGGAACGACCGCCCATGCGGTAATGCCGCTCAATGCAGAGGATGGAGGTCATCGTCGATACATTGCAGTCCAGCTACCTGAATACTGTGGTGATGACAGCGACGCTGTTGCAGCTGGATATCAAACCATCGCTGAGATATGCAAAGAGCGCATCCGCCGCGCGGGAGTGAAAATCAAAGGCGAGAGCGCTATCACTGCTCCTGGCCTCGACATCGGCTTCCGCGTCCTCAAAATCGACACCTCCAACATGAATGAGGTGTACTACACCCCGGATGCCGTCACCCAGGATGCACTCCCCGGCCTGGTCGACAACATCCGCGCAGACCGCAGCGCAGAAGACCTGCTGTTCCAGGTTTTGCTCGACTGGGGCGTCGATCTGGCCTTGCCGATCAGCCGGCAGACCATCGCCGGCAAGACCGTGTTCTTCGTCGACGGCAATGCCCTGGCCGCCTGCTTCGACACCGGCATCGACGAGGACTTCGTCAAGCAACTCGCCGCGCACAAGCCGTTACGCGTGGTGTTCCGCGATGCCGGCTTCGTCAGTGATAGCGTGAAAATCAACGTCGAGCAGGTGTTCAAGCTGCTGTCGCCCGCCACCGAAATTAAGACACTCTGAGGTGATGCGAATGGACAGCGAAGCCTTGCAGGAACTTCTGACGATGTTGATCGCGCGTTGGGAAAACGAGGTGGCGGAGTTCAAGCGCGCCAGCGACGGTTTTTCCACCGACGACATCGGCAAATACTTTTCGGCCCTGGCCAACGAGGCCAACCTGCGCGACCAGGACCGGGCCTGGCTGGTGTTCGGCGTGGACAACAAGACACACAAGGTGATCGGCACCGACTACCGCCCCGAGCCCACTCGCCTGCAAAGCCTCAAAATGCAGATGGCCGAGGCGACGGAACCGAGCATCACCCTGCGCAACATTCATGAACTGGCGCATGCGGACGGACGGGTGCTGTTGCTGGAAATTCCGGCGGCACCGCTGGGTATGCCAGTGGCCTGGAAGGGACACTACTACGCCCGTGCCGGTGAGAGCCTGACCCATCTGGGGCTGGACAAGCTGGACGAGATTCGCGGCCAGACGGGCAATGCCGACTGGTCCGCGCAGATGGTACCCGGCGCCACGCTGGCGCATCTGGATGTGGAGGCGCTGGCTTCGGCGCGTGAGTCCTTCGCCCGGAAATACGCCAACCGCTTCTCGGCGGAAGAAATCGGGCGCTGGTCGGACGGCGTCTTTCTCGACCGCGCCCGGCTGACCCGCGATGGCCAGATCGTGCGCGCCACCTTGCTGTTGCTCGGCAAGGCGGAAGCCGCGCACCTGCTCTCGCCGCATCCGGCGCAAATGACCTGGAAGCTCGAAGGGCAGGAGCGCGCCTATGAGCATTTCGGCCTGCCCTTCCTGCTGAACAGCAGCGCGCTGTACCGCAAGGTTCGCAATATCCAGGTGCGCATCCTGCCGAACGACCAGTTGGTGGCGGTGGAGGTGGCCAAATACGACCGCAAGATCATTCTTGAAGCCTTGCACAACTGCATCGCTCACCAGGATTACGGCCGCAATGGGCGCATCGTGGTGACGGAGTTTCCCGATCGCCTGATGCTGGAGAACGAGGGCAGCTTCTTCGATGGGCGTCCGGAGGACTACATCGCCGGCACCAGAACGCCTCGCCGCTACCGCAACCCCTTCCTTGCCCAGGCCATGGCGGAACTGAACATGATCGACACCATGGGTTACGGCATTCACGAGATGCACGTCGGCCAGGCCCGGCGTTATTTTCCGATGCCGGACTACGATCTCTCCGAAACCCAGGCGGTGAAAATGATTATTCACGGTCGGGTGGTGGACCCGGCCTATAGCCGCCTGCTGATCCAGAAGACGGATCTGCCCCTGGAGGACATTCTGGCCTTGGATCGGGTACAGAAGAAGCTGCCACTGAACGACGAGACCGTGCTGAGGCATCTGCGCAAGGCGGGGCTGATCGAGGGGCGCAAGCCGAATTTCCACGTCTCCGCGACGGTGGCCGAGGCGACGGACAGCAAGGCGGAGTACATCCGTACGCGGGGATTCGACGACGGGCATTACAAAAAGATGATCCTCGAACTACTGGGAAAATTTGGCTCCGCGAGCCGTCAGGAGATTGACCGTCTGCTCGCCGGCAAGCTCAGCGACGCGCTTAATGAGGAACAGAAGCAGAACAAGATCAGCAACTTGCTCACCAATTTGCGCCGCGCGAAGCGCATCAGAAACAGCGGCTCGCGCAAGGCGCCGGTCTGGGTACTTGCAGAATAAATGCAGAATAAAACCGACTGTTTGCAGAATAAATGCAGGAAAATTTTTCCGGGATCGGCCAGGAACAGCGCATGAAACTGAAATTCAAAGTCCAGCCCTACCAGACCCATGCGGTGGATTCGCTGGCCGACTGCTTTGCCGGTCAGCCGAAATCCTCGGGCCTTAGCTACCGCATCGACCCCGGCGTCAAGCCGGTAATAGCGGTGGCTGCGACACCCCAGCAGTCGCTGTTGCTCGGTATCGAGCCTGTTCCCGAAACCGAAGCCACCGACGCGGGCTTCAAGAATGCCGAGTTGATGCTGAGCCCCGCCCAGCTTCTGGACAACATCCAGGCGGTGCAGCGCCGCCAGAACCTGCCTCTGTCCGCCGCGCTGGTTGGCGACAAGAAGACCGGCTGCCCGATCAATCTCGACATCGAGATGGAAACCGGCACTGGCAAGACCTACTGCTACATCAAGAGCATGTTCGAGCTGAACCAGCGCTTTGGCTGGAGCAAGTTCATCGTGGTGGTGCCCAGCATCGCCATCCGTGAAGGTGTGTACAAGTCGCTGCAAATTACCGCCGAGCACTTCCTTGAGCTTTACGGCAAGAAGGCCCGCTTCTTCATCTACAACTCCAAACAGTTGCACAACCTGGAGAGCTTTTCCTCGGACGCCGGCATCAATGTCATGGTGATCAACGTGCAGGCCTTCAACGCACGCGGCGCGGACAACCGGCGCATCTACGAGGAACTGGATGACTTCCAGTCGCGCCGGCCGATTGACGTAATCAAGGCCAACCGGCCGATTCTGATCCTGGACGAACCGCAGAAGATGGAGGGCGCCAAGACCCTGGATTCCTTCAGAGAATTCAACCCGCTGCTGATCGCGCGCTACTCGGCCACCCACAAGACCGAGTACAACAAGATTCATCGCCTGGATGCGTTGGATGCCTTCAACCAAAAGCTAGTGAAGAAGATCGCCGTGCGCGGGATCACGGTCAAGGGATTGACTGGCACTAATGCTTATCTCTACTTGCAGGACATCGAAATCTCCACCAGCAAGCCCCCGGAGGCGCGAGTCGAACTGGAGATCAAGCAGAGCAACGGCATCAAGCGCGTCATGCGCAAGCTGGGCCGCAACGACAACCTGTATGACCTGTCCGGCGGGCTAGATCAGTACAAAGGCTATGTGGTGGCGGAGATTGACGCCCGCATCAACACACTGAGCTTCACCAACGGTGTCGAACTGGTGGCCGGGGAAGCTGTGGGCAACGTGGATGAAGCAGCCATGCGCCGCATCCAGATTCGCGAAGCCATCAAGGCCCACTTCGACAAGGAACAGCCGCTGTTCAATCAGGACATCAAGGTGCTGTCGCTGTTCTTCATCGACACGGTCGCAAAGTACCGCCAGTACGACGCCAGCGGCGAAGTGCCCGGCGAGTATGCGCAGGTTTTCGAGGAGGAGTACCTCGCCCAGTTGAATGAAGTGCTGAGCCTGGAAGACACACCCTACAACCGCTATCTGAAGGGCATCCAGGCTCGACAGACCCACAACGGCTACTTCTCCATCGACAAGAAGACCAAACACCTAGTCGACCCGGAGACCGGCAAGAAATCGACGGAAACCGATGATGTGGATGCCTATGACTTGATCCTGAAAGACAAGGAGCGCTTGCTGTCCTTCGCCGAACCCGTGCGCTTCATCTTCTCGCATTCGGCGCTGCGCGAAGGCTGGGACAACCCCAACGTGTTCGTCATCTGCGCCCTCAAGCACAGCGATAACACCGTCTCGCGCCGGCAGGAGGTGGGCCGTGGCTTGCGCCTGGCCGTCAACCAATCGGGCGACCGCATGGACAACCCGGCCACGGTGCACCAGATCAATGAACTGACCGTGGTGGCCAGCGAGAGCTACAAGGTTTTCGTCAGCGCCTTGCAGAAGGACATCAGCGAATCGCTGTCGGCCCGGCCACGCGTGGCCGATGAAAAATACTTCACCGGCAAGGTGCTGAAAACGCCCGGCGGAGACATGGAAGTCACCGCGCAGATGGCCAAGCAAATCTACCGCTATCTGGCCAAGAACGATTACACCGACGACAACGATCAGATCACCCCGGCTTACCACGAGGCCAAACGGGAAGAGCAGGTGGCGGCGTTACCCGCCGAGTTGCAACCCTATGCCGAGCAGGTATTCCAGTTAATCGACAGCGTCTTCAGCGATGCGCAGATGCCGCAGATCGGTGACGACCGCAAGGCCAAGGTCAACCCGCTGAACGCAAACTTCGACAAGAAGGAATTTCAAGCGCTATGGGGCAAGATCAACCGCAAAGCCGCCTACACCGTCCACTTTGAAACCCCTGAACTGGTTAGCAAATGTGTGGCGGCCTTGGACAAGGAGTTGCGCGTCATGTTCGCGCCGAAGTTGAATTGAGCCACCCTGCCGACCGAGAATTGAGCCGGGGATGTAAGCCAACCGGATGGAGGTTGGCTGTGGATAAGTGTACGGTTTTTCCGGTTTGTTGACCTCCTTGAAGCTGTTCTCTACGCGGGCGACGATCAACTGCTGGTTTCAGGAAGATTCTTGCGGCCCTGTTCCCGAGCCTTGATGCGCTTCTTTGCCACCGCGCTGCTATCCCTGAAGCGAATGCTCTCATTGCCGGTCTCGACGATATGACAGTGGTGAGTCAGGCGATCCAGCAGCGCCATCGTCATCTTCGCGTCGCCGAACACACGTGACCACTCTCCGAAGTCCAGGTTGGTCGTGATGATCACGCTGGTGTGCTGATAGAGTCTCGACAGCAGATGGAACAGGAGTGCCCCGCCGGACTGACTGAACGGTAGATAGCCCAGCTCGTCGAGAATCACCAGATCCATGCGCAGCAGGCTCAGTGCGATTCGCCCCGCCTTGCCTTGCGCCTTCTCCTGCTCCAGGGCATTGACCAGATCGACCGTCGAATAGAATCGCACCCGTTTGCCATGGCGGGTAATCCCGGAGACGCCGATGGCGGTGGCCAGATGCGTCTTGCCGGTGCCCGGCCCACCCACCAGAACGGCGTTGTGCGAGGCCTCTGTAAAGGCGGTCTCGGCTAACTCCAGGACCAGTTTGTGATCCACCGGTGAGATGGCGAAGTCGAAGCCCGCCAGGTCGCGATGCATCGGGAACTTCGCGGCATGCATCTGGTGGCTGACCGAGCGCATGGCACGGTCGGTGATCTCGGCCTGTAGCAGGTGTTCGATTAACCATCGGGCGCTGTCGAGCGCGGCACGATCCTGTTCAAACTGGTCGGTCAGGCGCTCGCCATGCCATGCAGTCTCAATTGCTTGAGTTCGGTGCAAAGATCACGCATGGTCGATTTCCTCGGGGAGATCCTGTCCGCGGAGGCGGTCGTAACGCTTCGGGTCGGCGATCGGCGGGGTGGCGACCTTCAAGGTCGTCTCCACGGTCTCTGGCACCGGCGGTGCATTCAGCCGACTCAGGACGTTGATCACATGCTCGACGCTTACCCGGCCGGAGGGCGGCGAACTCTCCAGGGCCAGTTCCACCGCCACCAACACGGCATCCAGTCCGGCCTTGGGGACGATGGCCAACACCTGCGCCATGACCCGGTCGCCGCCGGGTTCGCGCAGCAAGCCTCGGCGCAGTTGCTGCAATGGTGCCGGTAGATCGGCAAACGGCGCGCCGTTGCGTAGGGCACCGGGCTTCCTCTGCAGGAGGGGAATGTAGTGCTGCCAGTCATAGCGGACCTGGCCGCGTTCGCTGTGACGTTCGTGGCTGGCGACGATGGCATCGCTCGCCACGACGACGACCCGGCCTGGATACAACCGCGTGCTGACCCGCTGACCCGCCAGCTCGCAGGGCACCGAATAGCGGTTGCGGGATACCGACACCAGGCAGGTGCTCGATACCCTGGACGGACTCTCCACATAGCCATCAAACGGCACGGGCATCGGCATCAAGTGCGCGTGCTCATGCTCCAGCATCTCGGCCACGCTGAACTGGTCATGCTGTGGATGACGGAGCTCGGACCATAAGGCCCGACACCGCTCCCCCAGCCAGGCATTCAGTTCGGCGAACGAGCCAAAGCGCAGCTTGGCGGCGTCGATCCAGATGCGCCGCCGGCTGTCCTGCACGTTCTTCTCGACGACGCCTTTCTCCCAACCCGAGGCGACGTTGCAGAAGTCGGCATCAAACAGGTAGTGCGCGCACATCACGGCGAAACGGGCGTTGACGATACGGCCCTTGCCCTTCTTGACCTTGTCCACCGCGGTCTTCATGTTGTCGTAGATGCCCCGGCGGGCGACCCCCCCGAGCGCCGCAAAGGAACGGGTATGGGCATCGAACAGCATCTCGTGTCCTTGGCTAGGGTAGGCCACCAGCCAGAAGGCCCGACTGGCACACAGCTTCATGTGCGAGACCTGGAGACGGTAATAGATGCCGCCCACCACCAAGCCTTCTTCGCTCCAGTCGAACTGGAAGGCTTCGCCCAATTCGAAGCTCAGCGGCACAAATGCCTTGGTGGCGGCCCCCTGACCTTCACCCTGGCGCCAGGCGCGGACGTAGTCGGTGACCCGTGAGTATCCCCCCGTGTAGCCCGCCGCCTGGATCTCGGCGAACAGGGCGAGCGCCGTACGTCGTTCCTTCTTCGGTCGATGTGCGTCGGTCGCAAGCGCTTGCTGTAGGGCCTTGTGGTAGGCGGTCAGCTTGCCGGCCTGGGGTGGCCGTGGGCGGCTCTTCGGTTCGCCTTCCAGCGGGGCTTCCAGCCATTTGCTGATCGTATTGCGCGACAGACTGGTGATGCGAGAGATCTCTCGTACAGACTTGTTCTGGCGGTGAAACATCCGCCTTACCTTGCCAATCATGGCCATGGTGATCACTCCTGATCTCCTGCTGAATAATTCAGCAGGATAGGTTGAACACCCGGCTCAATTCAGGATCGGCAGAACTTCATAAGTGGCTCAATTCTCGGTCGGCGCCAACAGGGGTGATCTCCTGCGCATCATCGCCAACAAAAAACTGCGTAGGAAAATGCAGCTTCTCCGCCAAGAGCTGGAGTCGATCCTTCTCTGGTTTGTACTCACCACTCTCGTAGCCTGTGATTGCCCGAACATCCGTGCCGACAAGCTCCGCAAGCTTTCTTTTAGTCAAACCACGGCGTCGTCGGGCGAGACTCAGGCGGTTAGGGTTGAATTCTGGTCCGTAATTCATGCCTTTCGCCGAACTGCAACTTCAATGTCAGGTTGGACTGGTGGTGCGATCACCTCAGGTTCACCATTAAGTGGTTGGGTGCGCAGAATAATCCGTTCTTTCCACACTGAGACTCTACCGTCCGTGCCCCCGCTGGCCACCCCAAACTGCCCCACTTATGGCCGGTCAAACTGCTCCAGGCAGGACGGTCGGATTATGCCTGCTCAGGGGTGACGGCGATACGTGCGGCGGCCTCCTTGAGGCGGTAGCTTCGGCCTTCGAATTCAAGCATTGAGCAGCGGTGCATGAGGCGGTCGAGGATGGTGGTGGCCATGGTGGCGTCACCGAGGTACTTGCCCCAATCCTGCACCACCCGGTTGGAGGTGATGACGATGGCCCGGCGCAGTTTGTAGCGCTGGTGGACGATGGCCTGCAGGAGCTCGGCGCTCACGTCAGCGATGCGTCGGGCCAGGAACAGATCGTCGAGGATCAGGAGATCCGGCTCGATCCACCCCTTGAGCAAGCCGGCCTGTTCCGGGGCGCTGGCCAGGCCATAACGGGCGAACTCCGTGTCGGCCTCGACATGCCGGACGTCATAGCCTTGCAGGGTGGCCTGGTAGGCCACCGCCTTGGCGACATGGCTCTTGCCGGTGCCGGGCTTGCCGATGATCAGGGCGTTGGCGCCCTCGCCGACGAACTTCAGGGTATGCAGCTCGAAGCAGGCGGCGCGTGGCAGCTTGGGGTTGAAGCGCCAGTCGAAGTCCGCCAGCGTGGGGCGCTCGTCGAGGCCGGAGCGCTTGTAGCGGCGTTCGGTCAGGCGCGAGCGCCGCCGATCGAGTTCGTCCTGAAGCAGGTTGGCGAGGGTCTCCAGGAAGGGCGGCTGGCCGACCTGGGCCTCCATCACGCGGGTGGACAGGGTGTCGGCCATGCCGGACAGGCGCAGCTGGCGCAGGGTGCGTTCGATTTCGATCAGGTTCATGGTTGGCTGCCTTCGAGGGATGGGGTGGTGGCGGCGGCGGAGGCGATCTGAGTGAAGAGATCGCCGTACTCGTCGGTGTCGCGGATGAGGGTGTGCGCCTGGGTCAATGCCGATGGCGAGGGTGCCGGAGAGTCGGCCTGGAGGGTGGCCAAGGCCTCGGCCACCCGCCGCTCGGTCAGTGCCTTGACGTGCCGGTAGCTGTACACGCCCTGCTCGATGGCGGCGGCACAGGCGGCATCGAGCAGGTGGTTCGGGTAGCGCTTGGCGAGGTTGACGATGCCCCAGAGCTTGCGCTGTCCGACCCGGCCCTCGAGGGCGAAGAGCCGCTCGCATAACTGCGCGGCGTGGGGGCCGATCACCTTGGCCTGATCGAGGATGTAGCGGGTTTCCCGGGAGGGGTTGAATACCCGTTCGGCGGCCGGCAGCACGACGGAACCGGGGCGATCGGCGCGGGCGTGGGTGCGCAGCAAGGCGTGGCTGCGCAAGTCCCGGATCTCGATGCGGCGCTCGAACAGGCGCACCAGCACCTTCGAGCCGATGGCGGCGGGCCGGGCGGCGTAGCTGCTATGGTCGACGCGCACGCAGCTGTCATCGCACACGGTGCGCGGCATCTCGGTGAAGTACTGCATGCCGGTGGCGGGCAGCGGCTGCAAGTGACCCCGCTCCTCCTCGAACATGGCCTGCACCTGGCGGCGTTCGCTGCCGTGGATGCGCGAGGCGGCCCATTTGCACTCCCAGTGCTCCAGGAAGGTGTTCTGCTCCTCGATCGATTCGAAGCGCCGTCCCTTGAGCGCGGTGGACTGGGTATGCTGGATGGCATTCTCGACCGTGCCCTTGCGGTTCGGGTCGCGTACCCGGGGCCGGATCGGCCACCACCTCGTAGTGCTTGAGCGTGGCGGCGAAGACCGGGTTGAGCTCGGGCTCGTACAGGTCGGGCTTGAGCACCCCCTCCTTCAGGTTGTCGAGGACCACGTAGCGGCAGGAACCGCCGAAGTAGCGCCAGGCCTGCTCATGCAGTTCGGCCCAGACCTGCTGGCCGGACGTCCAAACCACGCGGCGGAAGCTGCGCCGCGAGTAGCGCAAGGTGGCGACGAACAGGCGGGGCTTGCGGTAGCGGTCGGTGCCGAGCACCCGGGTGGGCGCGCCTTCGCCGTAATCGACCTGCATCTCCTCGCCGGGCAGGAAACTCAGCCGGTCGAACTGCTCGGGTTCCTTGTGGCAGAGATGGGCGATGAAGCGCTTGACCGAGTTGTAGGCGCCTTCGAAGCCGTGCCGGTCGACCAGGTCCTGGTAGATCGCGGTGGCGTTACGGCCCAGTGGGACCTGGGCCTCGATGAAGATACGGTGGGGTTCGCACTTGGAGGTGGCCGCCTGAGGTGACCCCGGTGGCCGGGGTGGAGCAGTTTGACCGGCCGGGTCGGTGGCCACCCCGGGGCCGTTTGCCGGATCAGCGTCAAAGCGTTGCTGGTAGGCGCGGATGGTGTGGCGGGAAATCCCCGTCACCCGTTCGATCTCGCGCTGGCTGGCGCCGCCCTTGAGCAGCGTCCAGATCGTGGTTTGCAGGTGTGGTTTCAAGACGTTCACTCCGTTGATCCCCTCGGGCCATGAGGGGGTGGAAGGTAACGTCCTGCCAGTCAGGCTTATGGCACCAAATTCACTGGCACCAACTCTGTTGGCGCCGACCGAGAATTGAGCCACTTATGAAGTTCTGCCGATCCTGAATTGAGCCGGGTGTTCAACCTATCCTGCTGAATTATTCAGCAGGAGATCAGGAGTGATCACCATGGCCATGATTGGCAAGGTTCGGCGGATGTTTCACCGCCAGAACAAGTCTGTACGAGAGATCTCTCGCATCACCAGTCTGTCGCGCAATACGATCAGCAAATGGCTGGAAGCCCCGCTGGAAGGCGAACCGAAGAGCCGCCCACGGCCACCCCAGGCCGGCAAGCTGACCGCCTACCACAAGGCCCTACAGCAAGCGCTTGCGACCGACGCACATCGACCGAAGAAGGAACGACGTACGGCGCTCGCCCTGTTCGCCGAGATCCAGGCGGCGGGCTACACGGGGGGATACTCACGGGTCACCGACTACGTCCGCGCCTGGCGCCAGGGTGAAGGTCAGGGGCCGCCACCAAGGCATTTGTGCCGCTGAGCTTCGAATTGGGCGAAGCCTTCCAGTTCGACTGGAGCGAAGAAGGCTTGGTGGTGGGCGGCATCTATTACCGTCTCCAGGTCTCGCACATGAAGCTGTGTGCCAGTCGGGCCTTCTGGCTGGTGGCCTACCCTAGCCAAGGACACGAGATGCTGTTCGATGCCCATACCCGTTCCTTTGCGGCGCTCGGGGGGGTCGCCCGCCGGGGCATCTACGACAACATGAAGACCGCGGTGGACAAGGTCAAGAAGGGCAAGGGCCGTATCGTCAACGCCCGTTTCGCCGTGATGTGCGCGCACTACCTGTTTGATGCCGACTTCTGCAACGTCGCCTCGGGTTGGGAGAAAGGCGTCGTCGAGAAGAACGTGCAGGACAGCCGGCGGCGCATCTGGATCGACGCCGCCAAGCTGCGCTTTGGCTCGTTCGCCGAACTGAATGCCTGGCTGGGGGAGCGGTGTCGGGCCTTATGGTCCGAGCTCCGTCATCCACAGCATGACCAGTTCAGCGTGGCCGAGATGCTGGAGCATGAGCACGCGCACTTGATGCCGATGCCCGTGCCGTTTGATGGCTATGTGGAGAGTCCGTCCAGGGTATCGAGCACCTGCCTGGTGTCGGTATCCCGCAACCGCTATTCGGTGCCCTGCGAGCTGGCGGGTCAGCGGGTCAGCACGCGGTTGTATCCAGGCCGGGTCGTCGTCGTGGCGAGCGATGCCATCGTCGCCAGCCACGAACGTCACAGCGAACGCGGCCAGGTCCGCTATGACTGGCAGCACTACATTCCCCTCCTGCAGAGGAAGCCCGGTGCCCTACGCAACGGCGCGCCGTTTGCCGATCTACCGGCACCATTGCAGCAACTGCGCCGAGGCTTGCTGCGCGAACCCGGCGGCGACCGGGTCATGGCGCAGGTGTTGGCCATCGTCCCCAAGGCCGGACTGGATGCCGTGTTGGTGGCGGTGGAACTGGCCCTGGAGAGTTCGCCGCCCTCCGGCCGGGTAAGCGTCGAGCATGTGATCAACGTCCTGAGTCGGCTGAATGCACCGCCGGTGCCAGAGACCGTGGAGACGACCTTGAAGGTCGCCACCCCGCCGATCGCCGACCCGAAGCGTTACGACCGCCTCCGCGGACAGGATCTCCCCGAGGAAATCGACCATGCGTGATCTTTGCACCGAACTCAAGCAATTGAGACTGCATGGCATGGCGAGCGCCTGGACCGACCAGTTTGAACAGGATCGTGCCGCGCTCGACAGCGCCCGATGGTTAATCGAACACCTGCTACAGGCCGAGATCACCGACCGTGCCATGCGCTCGGTCAGCCACCAGATGCATGCCGCGAAGTTCCCGATGCATCGCGACCTGGCGGGCTTCGACTTCGCCATCTCACCGGTGGATCACAAACTGGTCCTGGAGTTAGCCGAGACCGCCTTTACAGAGGCCTCGCACAACGCCGTTCTGGTGGGTGGGCCGGGCACCGGCAAGACGCATCTGGCCACCGCCATCGGCGTCTCCGGGATTACCCGCCATGGCAAACGGGTGCGATTCTATTCGACGGTCGATCTGGTCAATGCCCTGGAGCAGGAGAAGGCGCAAGGCAAGGCGGGGCGAATCGCACTGAGCCTGCTGCGCATGGATCTGGTGATTCTCGACGAGCTGGGCTATCTACCGTTCAGTCAGTCCGGCGGGGCACTCCTGTTCCATCTGCTGTCGAGACTCTATCAGCACACCAGCGTGATCATCACGACCAACCTGGACTTCGGAGAGTGGTCACGTGTGTTCGGCGACGCGAAGATGACGATGGCGCTGCTGGATCGCCTGACTCACCACTGTCATATCGTCGAGACCGGCAATGAGAGCATTCGCTTCAGGGATAGCAGCGCGGTGGCAAAGAAGCGCATCAAGGCTCGGGAACAGGGCCGCAAGAATCTTCCTGAAACCAGCAGTTGATCGTCGCCCGCGTAGAGAACAGCTTCAAGGAGGTCAACAAACCGGAAAAACCGTACACTTATCCACAGCCAACCTCCATCCGGTTGGCTTACATCCCCGGCTCAATTCTCGGTCGGCAGGGTGGCTCAATTCAACTTCGGCGCGAACACCCTATACAATGCCCTCTCTACTTTGGAGCAAACCCCAGATATTCGACAAGATGACATCCGAACGGCAATCAAGGAATGGCTGAAAATTGCCTTGCCAGGCTTGTCCGCGAGTGAGCAGAAAGATGTCACGAGAATGGCGGATATCATCCGACACAGCTTCGACGACTTCCGTGTCGGCGAGGTACAAGCCAGGCACTGCCTGACATTCCTGAATCAATGGGTATTGGATGGAAAACTCCGCACTGCCCAGCGCTACCGAGCAGTTATTGGGAAATTTTTTCGGTGGGCTATCGTCCAGGGCTATCGCCAAGACAACCCTGTTGACCCTATACGCCTGAAAACACCGGTGTCTCGTGATCGTTACATCACTGATGACGAATTTGCTGCCATAAGAGCCAAGCTACTTGGAACCGACAATCATATGGCTGCCAGCGGCGAGATGATGCAAATCTTCGTCGACCTACTGTATCTCACGGGCCAGCGTGGGACAGAAATCAGACTTCTGCGATGGAGCCAAGTTGATGAAGAAACTGGCGTCATCCACTTCAAACCGACAAAAACCGCCAAGAGTAGTGGTGCTAAGGTTGAAATCACGATCACGCCTGCAATCGCAGAGGTGTTGGCCAGAGCCAAGGCACTGGTCAAAGCAAAGGCACGCATCAGTCCATACGTAATCCATAACCTGGAAGGCAGCCCCTACACAGCTCATGGTGTCGGTACCGCATGGGAACGTGCCAGGAAGCGAACAGATATCGAAAACGCCACGCTTAAGGATTTGCGGGCAAAACATGCGACTGACGCAAGAATTGCCGGATATAGCGAAGCAGAAATTCAAGACGCCCTAGCGCACGAAGACTCAGGCACGACACGCATCTACATCAAACAGCGCATGGCCCGTGTCAGCAAGGTCGAATTGTCACTGCCGAAGGACGTAAAAAAAGCCAAGTGATTAGGCACTTGGCTTTTGATTAGGCACTTCACCAACCTTGCGACCCCTGGAAAGCCGCATGAATACTGGTCGGGGCGAGAAGATTCGAACTTCCGACCCCCTGCACCCCATGCAGGTGCGCTACCAGGCTGCGCTACGCCCCGACGAGCCGCGCATTATAGCGGTATCCCGCTCGGAATGAAAACTCAAAACCTGTTTTTTCCAGTGACCAGCATGGGTAAGCCACGCCGCGGGAATTGGACGGGCTTGCCGCTCAGCTCCGAAGCAGCTCGATGATGGCGCCGATTTCCTGCTTGAGATCGGCCAGGCAGATTTCAGCCGGGGCGTCATTCAACGCTGCTGGCGCGGCGACCGGGACATCCTGGCCGAGGCGATTACGCGCCCCGGTGATGGTGAACCCTTGTTCATAGAGGAGCTCACGGATGCGCCTGACCAGCATGACTTCGTGATGCTGGTAATAGCGCCGGTTACCGCGCCGCTTGGCGGGTTTGAGCTGGTTGAATTCCTGTTCCCAGTAGCGCAGCACGTGCGGCTTGACGCCGCACAACTCGCTGACCTCACCGATGGTGAAGTAGCGCTTCGTGGGAATGGCCGGAAGTTGGCTACTGGGCAGGTGTTCCTGCATACGCCTCCTCCACCATGGCCTTGAGCTTCTGGCTGGCGTGGAAGGTCACCACGCGCCGCGCGGATATGGGCATCTCTTCCCCGGTCTTGGGATTCCGTCCAGGACGCTGCGGCTTTTCGCGCAACTGGAAATTGCCGAAGCCCGAGAGCTTGACGGTGTCGCCGCGCTCCAGCGCCGTACGCACTTCCTCGAAGAAGATTTCCACCATCTCCTTGGCCTCGCGCTTGTTGAGTCCGACGTTTTCGAACAGCAGATTGGCGAGTTCCGCCTTGGTCAAAGTCATGTTTATGTTCCTCTACCCGCGCAGTACGGCGGCGAATTCACGGGCCAGGACATCAAGCACCTGACCTACTGCCGTTTCAATCTCTGCATCCGTAAGTGTTTTCTCAGTATGTTGTAACAACATTCTGAAAGCAAGGCTCTTTTTCCCGACTTCTATGCCCTGACCCTGATACATGTCGAAGGCTGTGAACTCGGTCACAGTCGCGGGCAGCCGTGCCCGCACGGTATCCAGGATGGTACCGATGGCATGGCCGGCATCCACCACCACGGCAATATCCCGGCGCACAGCCGGGAGGCGGGAAACCGTCATGTAACTGGGCAATTCGCGGGTACCGGTGACGTCCCAATCGATCTCGAACAATATCGGCGCGCGTGTCAGTCCAAGTTGCTGAACCAAGCCGGGGTGTAGCGCTCCCAGCCAGCCGGCGGAACGGCCGGCAATGGACAAGCGGGCGCACTGCCCCGGGTGTAATGCTGGATGTTCGGCCTTGGCGAAGTCGGCGATGGTCGGCAGGAGCAGGGCTTCAAGGTCGGCCTTGATATCGAAAAAGTCGACCGCCCGGGCACCTTCGCCCCACTGTTCCGGCGATGCCGAGCCATGGGCCAGGCCACCCAGGCGCAGCGGCTGAGCGTCACTGCCCGTGCCGAGGAAGCAGCGGCCCAGTTCAAAGATACGCAGGCGTTCCTGGCCATGGTTGAGATTGTGACGCAGGGTTTGCAGCATGCCCGGCATCAGGCTGCCGCGCATGACGCCCATCTGGCTGGCGATGGGGTTGACCAGTGCGATCTGCTCGGCACCCGGCGCCACCATGTCCTGCTGTTTGGCGTCGATAAAGCTGTAGGTGACGACTTCCTGGTAGCCCAGGTCCATCAGACGCGCCTTGAACTCGCCACGTGCGCGCTGGCGCTCTGGCAGGCCAGGCATGTTGGCGACCATGGCCGGCAGGATGGCGGGCAGGTTGTCATAACCCTTGATGCGGGCGATTTCTTCGATCAGATCGACTTCGATGGCGAGATCGAAGCGGAAGCTCGGTGAAGACACTTGCCATTCCCGGCCTTCGGCCTCCAGATCGAGTCCGAGGCGCACGAAGGTGGCGCGCATCTCGGCGTCGGTGACGGCCATGCCGAGCAGGCGACGGGCGCGCTCGGGACGGAATCGGATCGGCGCGCGGCGCGCGGTCCCGCCGCCGACCGCGCCAACCGGACCGGCCTGCCCACCGCAAATATCCAGGATCAGCCGGGTGGCGCGCTCCATGGCATGGACCGGCAAGGTCGGATCGACGCCGCGCTCGAAACGATGCGAGGCGTCGGTCGACAGGCTATAACCGCGCGCCCGGCCGGCCATGGCCTCGGGCGTGAAGTGCGCGGCTTCCAGGAAGATGTCCGTGGTGCGGTCCGAGACCGCGCTGCCGGCACCGCCCATGATGCCGGCCAGGGCGACGGCGCCCGCGTCGTCGGCGATCACCAGGGTGCCTGCGGTCAGGTCGACGGTCTGGTCGTTGAGCAGGGCCAGCTTCTCGCCGACCCTGGCGGTACGTACCTGGATGCCGCCGGCGACCTTGGCGAGATCGAAGGCATGCATGGGCTCGCCCAGTTCGAGCAGGACATAGTTGGTTACGTCGACCACCGGGTGAATGGCGCGCACACCGCAGCGTTGCAGGCGGCGAACCATCCATTCGGGCGTGACGGCATTCGGATCGATGCCACGGATCACCCGGCCGCAATAGATCGGACAGGCATGTGGCGCTTCGATGACGACGCTCAGCGTATCCGCGAGTTCCGCCGCGACCGGCGCACAATCGACCGGATGCGCGGCCACCCCGGATATCGCCGCCACTTCACGGGCGATCCCCTGGATGGACAGACAATCGCCCCGGTTGGGCGTCATCTTGATGGTAATCAGCTTGTCGTCGAGATCGAAATACTCGCGCAAGGCCTTGCCCACCTCGACGTCGGCCGGCAGTTCCATGATGCCCTCGGCGGCCTCGGCGATACCGAGTTCCTTGGCCGAACAAAGCATGCCGGACGAGGCGACATCGCGCACCTTGGCCTGCTTGATCTTGAAATTACCGGGCAGTTCGGCGCCGACCAGGGCGCAGGCCGTCTTCAGGCCGGCACGGGCATTGGGCGCGCCGCAGACGATTTGCAGCGGCTCGGCGGCGCCGACGTCAACCATGCAGACCTGCAAGCGATCAGCGTTGGGATGCCGCTCGACACCAAGAATTTCCGCCACCACAACATGGCTGAAGGCAGCGGCCACCGGCACCGCTTCCTCCACTTCCAGACCGGCCATGGTCATCAGGTGGCAGAGCTGGTCGGTGTCCAGTTTCGGGTTGACGAGGCTGCGCAGCCAGGCTTCGGAGAATTGCATGGTCGGTTACCTCAGGCGAATTGCTTCAGAAAGCGCATGTCATTCTCGAAGAAATGACGCAGGTCGTTGACGCCGTAGCGCAGCATGGCCAGACGCTCAACCCCCAGGCCGAAGGCGAAGCCTTGCCAGCGCTCTGCATCGATACCTACGTTGGCCAGAACGTTCGGGTGCACCATGCCGCAGCCGCCGATCTCCAGCCAGCCGTCGCCCCAGCTCATGTCCATTTCGGCGGAAGGCTCGGTGAACGGAAAGAACGATGGCCGGAAACGCACCTGCAAGTCGTCGCGCTCGAAGAAGCGTTGCAGGAAGTTCTGCACCACGCCTTTGAGATTGGCGAAGCTGATCGCCTCGTCGATCCACAGGCCCTCGACCTGGTGAAACATGGGCGAATGAGTGGCGTCGGAGTCGACCCGGTAGACACGCCCCGGGGCGATGATCCTGATCGGCGGCTTCTGGTGCTCCATGTAGCGTACCTGCACCGGCGAAGTGTGGGTGCGCAGCAGGGTGCCGTCGCCGAGATAGAAGGTGTCGTGCATCGCCCGGGCCGGATGGTCCTCGGGGATGTTCAAGGCGGTGAAGTTGTAGAAGTCGGTCTCGATCTCCGGGCCGTCGGCCACCTCGAAACCGATCGAGCCGAAGAGCTGCTCGATGCGCTGCAGCGTGCGCGTCACCGGATGCAGACCACCCATGCCACGCCCGCGCCCGGGCAGCGTGACATCAAGCGACTCGGCGGCCAGTTGCCGGTTCAGGGTGTCTGCCTGAATCGCGTCGCGGCGCGCCTTCAAGAGCGCCTCGACCTGATCCTTGACCTGGTTGATGCGTGCCCCGGCTTCCTTGCGTGCCTCCGGCGCCAGCGTCCCGAGCGTCTTCATCTGTTCGGTGATGGCGCCACTCTTGCCGATGAACCGCGCCTTGACCTGGTCCAGCACCGGCAGGGATTCGGCGGCGGCGAATGCGCTTTCTGCTTCACGGAGGATGTCGTCTAACGTCATGTTCGGCTCGGGCAATGTAAAAAGGGAGGCTTGGCCTCCCTTTCGGCAGTACTGAAACTGTCGGCTTGGCGCGGGTTACGCGGCGGCGGCCAGGGTGGCCTTGACCTGCTCGACGATCTTCGCGAAAGCCGCTTGATCGACGATGGCCATATCGGACAACACCTTGCGGTCGATGTCGATGCAGGCCTTCTTCAGACCGTTCATGAACTGGCTGTAGGTGATGCCCAGCTCCCGGGCGCCGGCGTTGATACGGGCGATCCACAGGGCACGGAACTGACGCTTCTTCTGACGACGGTCGCGATAGGCATACTGGCCGGCTTTCATCACCGCTTCATTGGCGACCCGGAATACGTTCTTGCGACGGCCACGGAAACCCTTGGCTGCATTCAGGACTTTTTTGTGGCTGGCACGGGCGGTTACACCACGTTTAACGCGAGGCATGTCTGATCTCCTTTACGCGTAGGGCAACATGGCGCGCACGTGGCCCATGTTGGAGGCGTTGACGGTTTCCATGCCGCGCAGCTGACGTTTGCGCTTGGTGGACTTCTTGGTAAGGATGTGGCGCATGAAGGCGTGCGAGCGCTTGACGCTGCCGCTACCGCGGACGCGCAGGCGCTTCTTGGCCCCACTCTTGGTTTTCATCTTGGGCATGATTGCTCCGTTTCATTCGATGCCGAAAGGTGGTTCCCACCGGGAACGCTTCAACAACCTTGCAGCACTTGTCCGACGCTGGATTTTATAGAGGCTGCGTCAGCCTCTTGAACCTTAGATCCCCGCCTGCGCGAGGATGACCACGCTAACGCGTGGTCACTTCTTTTTCTTGGGTGCCAGGACCATCACCATCTGACGGCCTTCGAGCTTGGGAAACTGCTCGACGGTACCCAATTCCTGCAAATCCGACTCGGCACGCTTCAACTGCGCCATACCGAATTCCTGGTGCGCCATTTCACGACCGCGGAAGCGCAAGGTCACCTTCACCTTGTCGCCTTCCTCCAGAAAACGCGTCATGTTGCGCAGCTTGATCTGGTAGTCGTTCTCGTCGGTGCCCGGACGGAACTTGACCTCTTTCACCTGGATCTGCTTCTGCTTCAGCTTCGCCTCGTGCTGCTTTTTCTGTTCATGGTATTTGAACTTGCCGAAATCCATGATCTTGCAGACGGGCGGCGAGGCCTGCGGGGCAATCTCGACCAAATCCAACTCGGCCTCTTCAGCCTTGCTGATGGCTTCCCTGAAGCTGACGACGCCCAATTGTTCGCCATCCTCCGCGACTAATCGAATCTGCGGCGCATCAATCTCGCCGTTGATCCTCAGTTCCTTTTCCAGTGCGATGCTCAAGCCCCTTGTAAAAAATTAAAGGAGCGGACAGCCTGCTCCGCCCCTCATCACCGTGTCTCAGTTGTCGGCGCCCTGCCCTGTCGAGGCAAGTTCCTGACGCAAGCGGGCAACGAACTCGTCCAGACTCATCTGGCCCAAATCCTCGCCGCCCCTGATACGTACGGCCACTTTGTTCTCCACGCGCTCTTTTTCGCCGACCACGATCTGGTACGGCACGCGCTGCATGGAGTGCTCGCGGATTTTATAGGTAATCTTCTCGTTTCTCAAGTCCGAAACGACCCTGAAGCCTTGTTTTTTCAAGGCTTCCGTCACCGATGCCGCGTATTCGGCATGATGATCGGTAATACTCAACACCACCGCCTGAACCGGCGCCAGCCAGAGCGGGAAGTTGCCTGCGTAGTGCTCGATAAGGATGCCGATGAATCGCTCCAGCGAACCGAGGATGGCCCGGTGCAGCATGATCGGCGGCTTGCGGCCATTGTCCTCGGTGACGTATTCGGCACCCAGGCGCACCGGCAGGTTGTAGTCGAGCTGGATGGTGCCGACCTGCCACATACGACCCAGTGAATCCTTCAGGGTGAATTCGATCTTCGGGCCATAGAAGGCGCCCTCGCCGGGCTGGTACTCGAACGCCAGGCCGTTCTGGGTGAGCGCCGCCGCCAGATCGGTCTCGGCCTTGTCCCAGTCGGCGTCGGTGCCGACCCGCTTGGCCGGCCGGGTGGACAACTTGACGATGACGTCGCTGAAACCGAAATCGGCGTAGACCGCCTGCAACATCCGGATGAATTCAGACACTTCGGACTGCACCTGATCTTCGGTGCAGAAGATGTGCGCGTCGTCCTGGACGAAGGCGCGCACGCGCATCAGGCCGTGCAACGCGCCGGACGGTTCGTTGCGGTGGCAGGAGCCGAACTCGGCCAGACGCATCGGCAGGTCGCGGTAGGACCGCAGGCCATTGTTGAAAATCTGGATGTGGCCCGGGCAGTTCATCGGCTTGACCGCGTAGTCGCGGTTCTCCGACGCGGTGACGAACATGTTCTCGCGGTAGTTGTCCCAGTGGCCGGATTTTTCCCACAGGGTGTGGTCCATGATGGTCGGCGTCTTGACCTCGTCGTAGCCGTACTCGCGGAACTTGGCGCGCATGTACTGTTCAACCGCCTGCCAGACCGCCCAGCCGTGCGGATGCCAGAACACCATGCCCGGCGATTCTTCCTGCAGGTGGAACAGGTCGAGCTGCTTGCCCAGACGCCGGTGGTCGCGCTTCTCGGCCTCTTCCAGGCGATGCAGGTAAGCCGCCAGATCGTCCTTGTTCGCCCAGGCCGTGCCGTAGATGCGCTGCAGCATCTCGTTCTTCGAGTCGCCGCGCCAGTAGGCGCCTGCCACCTTCATCAGCTTGAACACCTTGAGCTTGCCGGTCGAGGGCCCGTGCGGGCCGCGACAGAGGTCGATGAAGTCGCCCTCGCGATACAGCGAAATGGTCTGGCCGGCGGGAATCGCGCCGATGATCTCGGCCTTGTATTTCTCGCCGATCGACTCGAAGAATTTCACCGCGTCGTCGCGATCCCATTCCTCGCGCGTGACCGGGATGTCCTTCTTGGCCAGTTCGGCCATGCGCTTTTCGATGGCGGCTAGGTCTTCCGGCGTGAACGGGCGCTTGAAGGAAAAATCGTAATAGAAGCCGTCCTCGATCACCGGGCCGATGGTGACCTGGGCGTCGGGAAACAATTCCTTCACAGCGTAGGCGAGCAGATGCGAGGTGGAGTGGCGGATCAGCTCCAGACCTTCGGGATTCTTGTCGGTGACGATGGCGAGATCGCTGTCAGCTTCAATCAAGAACGAGGTGTCGACCAACTGGCCGTTCACCTTGCCAGCCAGCGCGGCCTTGGCCAGGCCGGCGCCGATGTCGGCGGCCACCTGAAGCACGGTTACCGGCGCGTCGAACTTGCGCTCGGAACCATCGGGAAGTCGTACTACGGGCATGTTTACCCACTCCAGAAACGACAAAAGCCAGAACGCGTCTGGCTTTTGCAATAGTTGGTAGGCGCGATTGGATTCGAACCAACGACCCCCACCATGTCAAGGTGATGCTCTAACCAACTGAGCTACGCGCCTAAAGAGGTGCGGATTCTACACTGGGCTCGGTTTCTGTCAAGCTCGGGACCATCGATTTTTCCTCGAAGATCGCTCATGGCGCTCCTATGCGCTTCCAATCCTTCTGTGTACATAGCCGCGCCCACCCTGGCGAGCTCTGGATAAATCGGCACTCCGTCACCGTTAGCCCTATCAGGCTATAGACCTGCCCCGCCTACTGCCCCTATCTTGGCCAAAAAATAGGGGAGGGCCAGGTAATGATCCATGCCAACAACACGCTCAAGGACTGTCTGGCGCATAGTCAGCTATTGGAATCGATCCTCAATGCCGCCGGCGATCCGGTCATGGCGATTGCCTTCGACCGACAGATTATCTGGATGAACCACCCCGCCAGCCAACTCGGTCACCCAATTCAGCTTGAGTCACCCATCGCCCTGCACAATTCCTGCCACTGGGTACTTCACGGGTTGGATAAAGCCTGTGGCCACGACACGCCCTGCGCGCTTGACCTGGTGGAAGCAAACCGATGCCAGACAAAATTACTGCGTGAAATCACGACTGTGGATGGCGCCAGCCGGGTATATGAAGTTCTCGCCTCGCCACTGCTCGACGGCCACGGCGAAGCGATTGGCATCGTCAAGACCTTGCGGGATGTCACCGAGCAACAGTGCACGCTGGCCAGGCTAAACGAGAACGAAACCGCGCTTAAGCAACTGGCGCATCATGATCCCCTGACGGGCCTGGCCAATCGCACCCTGGCCATGGAACGCATCGGCTATGCGATACGTCTGGCGCATCGTTCGGGCAACATGGTTGGGCTCATCTATATCGATCTGGTGGACTTTAAAGTCGTCAACGACACACTGGGCCACGAAATGGGCGATATCGTCCTGAAGAAAGTCGCGCAAAGGCTGTCATCCATCGTCCGCGAAGGCGACACCGTTGCCCGGCTCGGGGGTGATGAATTCCTCATTATTCTGGACAGGCTCAAATCAGCGGCCGAGGCCGGCATCGTAGCGAACAAGCTGCTTACAGCCATGCGTGAGCCAATCCCGCTCCATTCACGGATATTCAATGTCAGCGGCAGCTTCGGCATCAGCCTGTACCCCACCGATAGTGAAGATGCCGACACTCTGGTTCGCCATGCGGACATGGCCATGTATCGGGCCAAGCGCAGTGGCTCGCTCGAAGCCCATTACTACGCCAACCAGATCCGGGACGCCCAGATACCAGGGCAGGACAACAACCTGAAACATGCCCTGGAAAAAGCAACGGAACGGGATTTTCTGCTGCTGTACCAACCCGTCGTCAATCTGGCGGACAATCGAATCATCAAGGTTGAGGCGCTATTACGCTGGAACTCCGCTGAATCCGGCCTGCACACACCGGACAGCTTCCTGTCCCTCGCCGAAAAAAGCGGCTTGATCAATGCCCTGGACGACTGGGTGTTGCTGACGGTGTGCCAGCAATATATGGATTGGCAACGGCAGGGGTTCAAATTGCCCTGCATCTCGGTGAATCTATCCGCGAAACAACTCGCCCGAAGCGACTTGCCCAGCCGGTTGAACCGTATTCTGAAAGCCACGGGTTGTCCCGCGCAGGCACTGGAACTTGAGCTTTCCGAACTCAGTGTCATGACCGACCCGGAGCACACTCGCGAGGTGCTCGGGCGATTGGGCGACATGGGCATCAGCCTGTGCATCGACGATTACGGCGCTGGATACAGTTCCCTGAACCAGCTCAAACTACTCCCCATCAGCCACCTGAAACTGGATCGGTCACTCGTCCGGCAGCTTCCCGGAAACGGTCGCGATGTCGCTGTTGCGCGCGCCATCATGGCCTTGGGACAAAGCATGAAAATGAAGGTCGTCGCCAAAGGAATAGAAACCGAGGATCAACGGAATTTCCTGCGGACCGAGGGCTGCGACCATGGTCAGGGCTACTTCTACAGCAAACCCGTTTCACCGGACCATATCGCGCGACAGTTAACTCAATAGCGGGCACCAGGATGGCCCGGCAACTCGTCAGCGCCGCTTCAATTGCGCCACGGCCTGCGCCCTGTTGGCAACATTCAGCTTCTTGAAGATTCGCCGCAAGTGATTCTTCGCGGTATTCGGACTGATCGCCAGAATCTGCCCAATCTCGTCATTCGTCTTGCCAACGCTCACCCAATGCATGATCTCGTCTTCCCGCGCCGTGAGCACATCAGAAGCAGCGCCATTGCCCTGGGTGGAGCAGGCAGAAGCACCCGAGGGCAGCACCTCGATTCGCCGCAACGTCGCGTCAACATGAGGCACCAGAAACTGGCATACCGGTTTCATACGCTCGTCATGCAACTGATCGAATGAAATAAACAAATACAGGCAATCTTGCTGGCTACGTTTGTCGTGAACACCGTGGACAAGGCAGGACCGCGCATCAGCCAGGCGGTAGGGTTCGATCATCGGCATCGACGAAAACACGTTGTCACAGTCGGCGCGACTGAGCAGGATCGGCGCATGATTCTGATGTTGCCACTCAGCGTGCATGGTCCGGATAAAGGGCAGCAACGCCCGATTCTCAAATTTCACATCGGAGCGGGCGCGGGGACGCTTGGAGGAGATATCGTATTGCACATTGCCCGACTGGAAATCCCCCCAGGCGGCCAGCAAGATGTCATGCGGTAGAAATTCGCCGATACCCAATTGCAGCCATACAAAGAATTCCAGATGACAACGCACGCCTATTGCATCCTGGATCAAGCGAAGTATTTGATCCCGCTGCTCCTTGCGGAGCACCACCGAGTTCCCCACGTCACTCTCCCGTCCAAAAGCTTTTATTTTGGTGAACGCGTCACCTATGATCCTCAAACCATGGCCCTCCATTGGGCTTGGCTACTTCTCCAATATTCTCGTTGCACACAAGGCCACCTTTGCCACGTGCGCAACGAAATGTTTTTCTGAATGCCTTGATTTATATGGATACCGTTATACCACCATAGCACTAATGTTGACCCGGGCCATACGATTTCCCGACACAGGCAAGCGTCCCGAGGTGTATTCCTGACATGGGTCAAACCGTCCGTATCTCTGCCGGTCCGCATACGATCTCACGCTATTCCACCCGCGGCAATCGGAGCTACTTCAGGCTGCCAGAGAGAAACTGGCGCAGCCGTTCGCTCTGGGTGTGGCCGAAGACCTCGCTGGGGATACCCTGCTCCTCGATCAGGCCCTGATGCAGGAAGATGGCCTGGCTGGACACGTCGCGCGCGAAGCTCATCTCGTGCGTGACGACGACCATGGTGCGGCCCTCTTCGGCGAGGCCCTTCATGACGCGCAGGACTTCGCCGACCAGTTCGGGGTCGAGCGCCGAGGTGGGTTCGTCGAACAGCAGCACCGACGGTTCCATGGCCAGGGCACGGGCAATCGCCACACGCTGCTGCTGGCCACCGGAGAGGTGCGCCGGGTAACTATCCTTGAATGGGTAAATTCCGACCTTGTTGAGGTAGTTCTCGGCACGCGCCATAGCCTCTTTGCGCGACAGCTTCAGGACATGCATGGGCGCTTCGATGACGTTCTGCAGGACGGTCATGTGCGCCCACAGGTTGAAGTGCTGGAAGACCATCGCCAGCGTCGTGCGGATACGTTGCAATTGCTTGGGGTCGGGCACCAGGGCACCGCTACGGTCGGCGCGCAGACGGACCTCCTCGCCATTGACGCTGATGCGCCCCTTGTTCGGATGTTCGAGAAAATTGATGCAGCGCAGAAAGGTGCTCTTGCCCGAGCCGGACGAGCCGATGATGCTGATGACGTCGCCGCGCCGTGCGTGCAGCGAGACGCCCTTGAGGACTTCCTGGGTGCCGTAGCGCTTGTGGATGTCCTCGGCGATGAGCGGGTAGGCGGTGTCGGGCGTCGGGGCGGGGTTCATGTCGGTTTCCTCAGGCGCTCGGGACGGGTGCGGCGGCGCTCTTGCGCGGTTGCAGGTGCGCCAGCCAGTGCCGTTCAGCCAGGCGGAAGGCACCGACCAGGGCGAAGGTGAGCACGAGATAGATCAGGCCGGCGAAAACGAAGGCCTCGAAGGGTGCGAAATGCACGGAATAGACGTTGCGCGCCGCGCCGGTGATGTCCACCAGTGTGACCGCGCTGGCGATGGAACTGCCTTGCAGCATCAGGATGATCTCGTTGCTGTAGGCCGGAATGGCGCGGCGCAGGGCGCTCGGCAGGACAATGCGGCGCAGCAGGGTCGGGTAGGACATGCCCATGGCACGCGCCGCCTCAATCTCGCCATGCGGCACGTTACGCATCGAACCGGCGATGATCTCGGTGGTATAGGCACAGGTATTCAGGGCGAAAGCCAGCAACGCGCAGAAGTAGGGCTCGCGGAACAACAGCCAGAGGGGGTGTTCCGCCTGCCATTGGTCCTGAAGCCACTGGAACTGAGCAAAACCGTAGTAGATCAGCAGCAGTTGCACCAGCATCGGCGTGCCCCGGAAAAAGTAGGTATAGACACCGACCGTGCCGGAAACCAAGTGATTACGGGAAACGCGCAACACCGCGAGGGGAATGGCCAACGCCAGGCCGCACAGGCAGGAGATGAATACCAGATGCAGGGTCAGCCAGGCACCCGAGACATACTGGGCGAGGTTGTCGGTGATGACGCTGGTATCCATCAGAGCACGCTCGCCCGCACGCCGACGTTGTAGCGCCGGGTCAACCAGTCCAGGACCACGCCCGACACCGCCGTCATCAGCAGATAGAGGACGCAGACCACCATATAGAACAGGAACGGCTCGCGCGTGCTGCGCCCGGCCTGATCGGCCAGCCAGGTCATGTCGGAGAGGCCGATCATCGAGACGATAGCGGTGCTTTTCAGCAGCACCAGCCAGTTGTTGCCGACCCCTGGCAGGGCAAAGCGCAGCATCTGCGGGAACAGGATGCGCGCGAATACCTGCCAGCGCGACAGCCCGTAGGCGGCGCCCGCTTCGAGCTGGCCGGCGGGCACCGACTGGAAGGCGCCTCGGAAGGTCTCGGTGAAATAGGCGCCGAATATCACGCCGATGGTGACGAAGCCGGCGACGAAAGGGTCAATCTCGACGTAGTCCCAGCCGAGCCGGTCGCCGACCTCATTAACCAGAATCTGGCCGCCGTAGAACACCAGCAACATCATCACCAGATCAGGCACGCCGCGCATGACCGTGGTGTAGAGCGTCGCCGTCCAGCGCGCCGGGGCGATCTTCGACAACTTCGCGGCGGCCCCGGTCAGGCCGAGCACCAAGGCCATGAACAGCGACAGCAGCGCCAACTCCAGGGTCAGCAGGGCGCCCGAAAGGATGCTCGGCAGATAGTCGACGACAGCGTGCACGCTTGCGGCCGGGGCGCGGCAAAGAGGCGATGCGAACGCTTACTGACCGTAGATGTCGTCGACGAAATAGCGCTTGGTGATCTTCTCGTAGGTGCCATTGGCGCGAATCGCCGCCAGGGCCTTGTTCAGCGCCGCCTTCAGGTCCTGATCCTTCTTGCGCACGGCGATGCCGATACCGTCGCCGATCACCGCTCGTTCCTCGGCGGTCTTGCCGAACACCTTGTCGCCCAGAACGCTATAGCTCTTGCCGTCCGGCTTGCTCAGGAAACCGCCGTGGGCCTCCCAGAAGTCGACGAAGGCAGCGTCCATGCGGCCCGAACCGAGATCCAGGTAGGCCTCGTCCTGCTTGGCATAGCGCACCACGGTGACGCCCTTGCCATCCCAGAATTTCGTGGCGTAATTATCCGAAACCGTGCCGCGCTGGACCCCGACGCGCTTGCCCTTGAGCGATTCGAGCGCGGGCCTGAGCGGCGAGCCGGACTTGGCGATCAGCGCCAGCGGCGAGGAATAGTATTTGTCGGTGAAGTCGACCTTCTTCTTGCGCTCCTCGGTCACCGACATGGAGGCGATGATCGTGTCGAACTTGCGCGAGATCAGCGCCGGAATCATGCCGTCCCATTCCTGCTTCACCCAGACGCATTTGGCCTTGAGCTCGGCGCACAAGGCGTTGCCGATGTCGACGTCAAGACCGCGCAGGGCGCCGTCCGAGCCGACCTCGTTGAACGGCGGATAAGCACCTTCGGTGGCCATGCGAATGGTGCTCCAGTCCTTGGCCTGGACGTTGACGGAAACCGCCAGAAGGGCGGCGGCGAAGAACGCGAGCTTGCTCATGATTCCTCCTGTGAGGCCGATCGCATAGTGCGATCCAACGAAACCTGCGATGCACCCGGCGCATGGCCGGCGCAACCGGCTTGAATCATGGCAGGAAAGCCGCGCCGCCTCAACAGACAGCAGCATCCGATTTATTGTCTACACTGAAACAGTCTTTGCACCTAACCACCCATGGAGCCATCATGACCCAGGTTCGCCCACTTGTTCTTCTCCTTGCCAGCCTCGGTGTCGTCGCACTGCCCGCCACCGCCGACGACCTCGCCGACATCAAGGCGCAAATGCAGCAACTGATCCAGGCAAACCAGCAGCTGATGCAGCAAGTAGCCGAGTTGCAGGAGAAGGTGAAGAAGATCGATGTCGATGCCGGCAACGTGGTCAAGAACAACAAGCTGATTACTGCTGGCGACGAGGACGGTACCGTCAAGCTGTTCGGCAGCGAAACCTCGATAGGCCTCTACGGTTATGCCCATCTCGACATGTACAAGGATATCGAAGGCCGGCAATCCGGCGACTGGGCGGCGGACATCGGCAGCCAACCCATCGGCGATCTGGGCGGCGACACCCGCAAGGGCAAATTCAACATGACGGCGCGGCAATCCAGACTCGGCGTGCGCACCCTCACCCCCACCGAGATGGGCATGCTGCGCACCAAGGTGGAAGCCGACTTCGTCAAGTCGCCCGACGGCAACGACGCCAACCTCGACACCAGTTTCCTCCTCAACAATTACGTCTTCCGGCTGCGCCATGCCTATGGCGAACTGGACGGCGACTGGGGCAAGCTGCTCGCCGGCCAGACTTGGTCGACCTTCATGAATCTCGACACCATGCCCGAGACCATCGACTTCAACGGCCATGCCAGCAGCGCCTTCATCCGCCAGCCGATGCTCCGCTACACGGCCAACTTCGAGAACGCCGGCAACCTGGCGATCGCCATCGAGAACCCGGCCAACGTCATCGTCTGGAACGACGGCACTTCGGTGCAGACCACGCCGAACATCGACAAGCAGCCCGACCTGATCGCCAACTGGAGCCTGGCGCGCGACTGGGGCATGGTCTCGGCGCAGGCCTTGTACACCAAGTACAACTACGACGATGGCGCCGGCACCAAGACCAACAAGGACGGCTGGGGACTCGGTCTGGGCGGCGTCTTCAAGCCAACGCCCAAGGACAGCCTGATGGTTCAGTACACGACGGGCACCGGCATCGGTCGCTACGTGCCGACGACGTCCTACCACATCGCCTATTACGACGACGTCAACGGTCTGAAGCTGTACGACTCCGATTCCTGGGTGCTGGGCTGGACGCGTGCCTGGACCGACACCGTGCGCACCACCCTGGCCTACGGCGGCACCAAGATCAATGACAACTGGATGCGGCTCGACGGTTCGCCGGAATGGGATTCGCGCGAGATGTTCGAAGGCTTCGCCAACATCATCTGGGGCATCGCCAAGAATACCGAAGTGGGCTTCGAATATTCCTGGGGCGAGCGCGAGACTTATCCGACCCTGGCGAACGAAGTGCTCACCGGCAAGCGCAGCCGCATCGGCACCTCGCTGCACTACGCCTTCTGAGTCGTTCTGCCTGGGCGACACGGCACGGGTTCACCGTGCCGTGTCGCGGATCAGGCGCGCCGCGCCGGACGCCAGAGCGGCAGCAATTGCACCATCAGGATGCTGGCGAAGATCAACCCGCCGCCGGCCATCTGTAGCGAATTCAAACGTTCCCCCAGGTACAGCATCCCGGCCAGGGCGGCGAACAGGATTTCCGAACTGAGCAGGATGGCCGCGTCCGTGGCATGCGTGTGGCGCTGCGCCACCACCTGGAGGGTATAGGCGATGCCCACCGAGAGCAGCCCGCCGTAGAGTATCGTCGGCAAGCCCGCCGAGAGGCCCGCCAGGGTAATGGTTTCGGTGGCCAGTGCCAGCCCCAGCGACAGGACGCCGCAAACCACGAACTGGGTGCAGGCCAGCAGGATGGGCGCGCCCTTCTGCGCCGCGACGCGGCCGACGTAGAGCACATGCCCGGCCCAGAAAAAAGTGCTGGCGATGATCCAGAGATCGCCGACGCTCAACGCCGAAAGTTCGCCGCCACCGAGCAGGTAGGTGCCGGCGACGCTGCCGGCGGCGGCCGGCCAGAGCGACCAGTGCGGCAGGTGACGATGCAGCAGCCAGCCGAGGATCGGCACCAAGGGGACATAGAGTGCCGTCAGGAAACCGGCATTCGAGACGGTCGTCGAGACGATGCCGATCTGCTGCAGCACCGCGCCGCCGGTGAGCAGCAGCCCGATGCCGCACCAGTAGGCCAGATCACGGCGCTCCAGGCGTATGCCCCTGGCCTTCAGCCGGACATATTCATGCCATGCCAGCGGTGCCACGAACAGCGCGCCCATCAGGAAGCGCACGCCGGTATAGGTCAGCGGCCCGACATCGCGCATGCCCAGTTGCTGGGCGACGAAGGTCGTCCCCCAGATCACCGCGGCGACCAGCATGAGCAGATTAGCCTGGGTTCTGGACATCCGCCCCACCCTCAAAGAGAAACGCCATCGACATAAAGCCTGACAAGCCCGAGCCGACGCTTAATCAGGCAGCTCCACTCCGCCAAAGTCCGTACGCCCGTGCACCGCGCCCATCTCGCGTAACACCTTGGCATGCCAGGGTTCGAGCTGATTCCAGGCAAAGCGCCATTCCCAGTTACCCTCGGGAACGCCCGGGAGGTTCATGCGCTGGCTGCCATCCATCCCCAGGATGTCCTGCATCGGGTAGATCACGGCGCACGCCACCGAGGCGGACAGCGCGCGCATCATATCCCAGTGGATGGCATGCGCGTCGGAGCCGAAATAATGCTGCGCGAATGTCCGCTCGCGCGGCGCGGCCGACTGCCACCAGCCGAGCGCGGTGTCGTTGTCGTGCGTGCCGCTGTAGGCAACGGTGTTGACGCAGTAGTTATGCGGCAGATAGGCATGCGTCGCATCGCCGCCAAAGGCGAATTGCAGAATGCGCATGCCCGGCAGACCGAAGCTGTCGCGCAACTCCTCGACGTCGGGGGTAATGATGCCGAGATCTTCGGCAATGATCGGCAGATGCGAAAAGCCATCCCGGAAGGCCTGAAACAGTTCCTTGCCGGGGCCGGCCTGCCAACGCCCGTTGATCGCGCTGGCCTCGCTGGCGGGAATTTCCCAATGCGCGACAAAGCCCCGGAAATGGTCGATCCGGACGAGGTCGGCCAGGGCCAGGGCACGACGCATGCGCGTCAGCCACCAGGCATAGCCGTCGGTGCGATGCGCGGACCAGCGATACAGTGGGTTACCCCAGCGCTGCCCCGTGGCGCTGAAATAGTCCGGTGGCACCCCGGCGACAACAGTCGGCCAGCCCTGCCTGTCCAGTTCGAAGAGCCCCTGGTGGGCCCAAACGTCGGCGCTGTGATGGGCGACGAAGATCGGTACGTCGCCGATGATCCGGACGCCGCGGGTATTGGCGTACGCCTTCAAGCGCCCCCACTGGCGTGCAAAACGCCACTGGCAGAACTTCCAGAAGGCCACTTCGTCGGCATGGGCTCGGGCCGTTTCGCGCAATGCGGCGGGCTTGCGATGCGCCAACGGCGCCGGCCAATCGGCCCAGACCTGCCCGGGATGCGCGGCATCGATGGCCATGAACAGGGCATAGTCGTCGAGCCAGGCCGCCTCGGCGGCGCAAAAGGCGGCGAAGTCCCGATCCTGGTCCGGCGGCGCATCGGCGAAGAAAATGCGGGCGGCCTGGCGCAGGCGCGGGATGCGAAAGGCAAACTGTCCGGGGTAATCGACGCGCGCCTGATCGAGTCCGGGATCCGGCTGCAATGCCTCCGGGGTGAGCCAGCCCTGGGCGCCTAGATCATGCAGATCGATCAGCAGAGGATTGCCGCCGAACGCCGTACTGCCCATGTACGGCGAGTTGCCGACGCCGATGGCGCCCAGAGGCAGAATCTGCCAGAGGGATTGGCCGGCGCTGGCCAGCCAGTCGACGAAATGGTAGGCATCGGGACCGAAATCGCCGGAACCGAAGGCCCCTGGCAGGGATGTCGGGTGAAGCAGAATACCGCTGGAACGATGGGTGATCATGAGGCTTGGATTTCTTGGCAAAGGCTGACGAGCTATCGACGCTCGGAAATGCGGCCTACCGGGCGATTCGCTTTCCGCATAAGCACACCGGATCGATTTTACCCGCAAGCAATCGCGCAAAACCCGAATTTTCTCGATGCGCGTGTACGCCCGGGCGGATGGCTCACGCGCCGGTCGCTGTCGCCCAGATACAAGCCGAACCCATGCACTGTGTGGGATGCCAGAGCGCGACATCCCCCGGCGCCATGTCCAGCGCCAAGACCTCCTCCGGGCTCAGGCCACCTGCCGGCGCGGTGCGATATCTCGCCATTACCGGGCTGAAGTACGCGGGGCCGGCACGGAGCGCGGCAGCACCCACCACTGTGGTGAGCGCCTGCCGACGCCGGCATCCGCGGTTCCCGCGCATTCCCGGTGCAAACCCCGGCATGCGCGCATTTCGCACCTGGCTGTCGAGCGCGTAGGATGTACCTCTATTGATGGTCGGAAATGGATTGAAGTGATGAAGTGGCTGTTGAAGATGCTCCAGAAACCTGTCGCGCGGCCTGCCAAAGCCGCGCGTCCGGCGACCGCCCAGGCGGTCAAACCTGCCGAAGATTCCCACGGTTTGCGCGCTGCCCTCGCCGTCGCGGCCGACGCCGCCGAACGTGCGCGAATCGGCTCCCACCTGGGACAGTCCCTGGCGGGACAAAGGCAAGCGCCGTGCGCCGATGACCCCGCCGAGGTCTGGATCGCGGCGATCTGCCATGCCCCGGACAAGATGCTGGCGCTGGCCTGGCTGGCCAGCCTGAACGGCGATGCCGCCCTGGGTGAGGTCGCAACCCAAGGACGCGGTGCCGAGGTCCGTTTCGCCGCCGCGCAGCGCATTGAGAACGCCGAGATGCTGGAGCAGATTGCCCAGGCCAGCCGCGACAAGGACAAACGCGTCTATCGCCATTGCGCCGACCTGCTGCGGCAACGCCGCCATGTCGAGACCTGCGCCCGGCGGGCAACAGCCATCGCCGACGAACTGAAAGGCTTGCTGGACTCCGCCCCGCTGCCACTGTCACGCGTGCTCGAACTGAAACACGAACTGGCCAGCCTGGAGCACGCCGGCGAGCCGTACCTGGAATGCAGCGCGCTGATGACCCAGGTACACGACCGGCTGCACCAGGAATCGGAGCAACGCCGCCACCTCCAGACCAGCCAGAGTGCCGCCAAGGCGCTCGAATCGGCATGTGCCCAGGCCACATGGCCGTGGGCCGATCACCTCGACGCCTGGTGTATCCGCCACGAGACCCTGAGCCGCGCCCTGGCCGAACTGCCGCCGTGGCTGGCCGAACAGGCGGCCGCGCGGACACTGAGCGCGTCCCTGGTCAAGATCGAAGCCCGTCTGGCGGAACTTGCCGCCGATGACGAGCGCACCTCGGCATGCGAGCAGTTCCTCGCCGGTCTGGAAGCCGGCACGCCACCCAGGACCGACCTGGCGGCCACCTGGAAGGCGCTGCCCAAACCCACTCACCTGGCCGCGCAACAGGCACTGACATCGCGCTGGCAAGCGCTGCCGCAGGCTGTCGCCCCGCCCGTCACCGCGGTCATTCAGGTGCCGGCAACGCCGCCTCGACAACCGCTGCGTGTCGACCACGACGTCATACGCGACCTGCTGGAAAAACTCGAAGCGGCCATCGCCCAGGGGCATCTGGCCGATGCCGACACCGTCGCCAAACAGATCAAGTCCAAGCTTGCCGGCAGCACCCTGCATGGCGCCCTGGAAACGCGGCTACATAATGGCCAGGCGCGACTGGAAGCGTTGCGTGGCTGGGCTCGCTGGGGTACCGGACAAGCCCGCGAGCAGTTGATCGGCGCCGCCCGGGCACTCCTCGACGGCGAACACGATGTCGAGGCACTGGCCACCGCGATACGCGAACTGCGCGAGGAATGGAAGCGGCTGAATGTGCACGCGCCGGCCGGCCAGGCGTTATGGGAGACCTTCGATGCGACCCTGGAAAAGGCCTATGCGCCGGTCGCTGCCCACCGCGCCGCAGAGGCCGCGCGACAGGCCGAGGCGCGCACCGCCAGGGAAGCACTGTGCGCGACGTGGGCCGCCGAGGTAGCCGGCATTGCCTGGGAAAACGCCGATTTCAAGGCCATCGAGTCGCGCCGCGCCGAGATGCTGAAGCAATGGCATGCCGCGCCCCAGGTCGGGTTCCGTCACGAGCGGGCATTGCGCAAACTTTTCGACCCCCTGATCCACGGCATCGACCAGCGCCTGGAGGCGGCGCGCGGCGCCGAAATCCAACGCCGCGAGCAACTTATCACCCTGGCCGAGGCATTGAACGGGCAAGCCGACACGGGACAGGCCATGTCGCAAGCGAAGGCCTTGCAGACACGCTGGAATCAGGAGGCGATACCGGTGCGCCTCAAGCGCAGCGACGAGCAGCGACTCTGGCAGCGCTTCCGCAGTGCCTGCAACGCCATTTTCGAGCGCCGCGACGCGCAGCGCGCCGAACAGGCGGCGCAACGCCAGGAACAGGCGCAATCACGCCAGAAGCGACTGGATGAGTTCGCTGCGACGCTGGCGGGTGCCGATGCCCACAGCATCAAACTCGCCCTCGCCCAATTCCGCGCCGACTGGGGCGACGCCAGGCCGGCGATGCGCGAAACCCCCGACATACTCGAAAGCCGGGCCGCCGAGCTGCAACAGCAGGCGCAGCAACGTCTAAACGAGCTGCGCAACGCGAAACACCGGGAACGCTTTGAACTCCTGGCAAGAAAGGCAATCCTGGCCGATCGCGTCGAAGCCGCCGCGCTGGCTGCCGAGCCGCTCGACAGCATCCTCGCCGAAACGCGTCTGGCCTGGGACAGCCTGCCGCCGCTGCCCGGCAAGGCCGAGATCCTGCTCGCCCAGCGCCTCGCCAATGCGGACAAGGTCAGCCGCGCGCGGCTCGATACGGGTCATGAGACCCGGCAATCGCTGCTCCTTGACCTGGAGATAGCCCTCGACCTGCCCTCGCCTGACGCCTACGCAACCCTGCGCCGCGAGCGCCAACTGGCGCGCCTTCGGAGTCGCTTCGGTGCCCCCTCGGAAAACCGCGCGGAACCGGGTGACTTGCTGACCCAGTGGTATGCCACGCCGGCGCTACCGGATACGACCATGGACGCGCGCATCGCGGCGGTAGTGCGCCATCTGGTCATGCAGGGCAGCGGCGCATGAACGCCGATTCAGGATTTCTACCGAGTTGTCAGCGCCCCTCCCTGGAGTCCTACCGGGATTGGGACAGTGAAATGTCGTGGGGCTTGGAAAGATGGAGCGGGTGATGGGAATCGAACCCACGTATGCAGGAGGGTAAGGAGATGGCCTCGCGGCCACCCCCTCCCCTAAGAACCGTACGTGCGAGTTTCCCCGCATACGGCTCAAGCAACCCCTAAGCGCCTCATTTGAACATCGAGACACCAGCAGGGCCGTACTTCTCTAACACATGGTGCTGCACGTGGCAGTTCGGATGTAGCAAGACCAGGTTGGTCAGCTTGTCCGAGCCCCGTTCCGACCGCTTGACGATGTGGTGTAGATGCCACCCCGTCTCGCGGGTGATTTTCTGGTCGCAGATCGGGCAGAGTCCTTCCTGCCACCACCACAGCCAGCGGAGCTTGCGGCGACCCTCAAGCGTTATCTCCATCTTCTGTCCAAGCCGTCTGGAGAAATACTCGTCATACCTCGGGTCGTAGGGATTCGCTTCGCCCATGATCTTGATATGGCGCCGTTTCCGGTGCTCGCTCAAGGTGGGCAACAGCTTATCCTTATCCGCAAACCGCCAGTCGCGCCCCTGTAGGGACTTGAAGTAACGCTGTTTGATCCACCGCTTCCCCTTGTTCGGGTGACGGCGGCACGCCCAGCGCCACAACATCTGCCAGATTTGATGATCGCATCGTGCAAACGTCCGGGATGCCATCTGACTTCGATGGTAGTTGGCCCAGCCCCGGATGACGGGGGCGAGCGTGTCCACCACTTCGGTCTGCGCAGCAGCCTTTCTTTCACGCAGCAGCGTACGCACCTTGTCGAGGAACGCCTTGATATTTTTCTTCGACGGCTGGGTGACCAGCACACGATTGAAATACCTCACATTCCACCCCAGGAAGTCGAAGCCCTCCGTCACCTGGGTGATTTTGGTCTTCTTCTCCGAGAGGCCAAGGCCTCGGGCGGCCAGGAACTGCTCCACCAGAGGTTTGACCCTGCTTTCCAGTAACTCTTTCGAGCTGCCGGTAATCACAAAGTCGTCCGCGTAGCGCACCAGATTGACCTTGGCTGCGCGCGCCTCCCGCACCGTCGAAAACAGTGCGGTCAGCTCGCGTTGCAGGCCGTCCAGCGCGATGTTCGCCAACACCGGGGAAATGATGCCTCCCTGTGGTGTGCCGGCATGCGTGGGAAAAAGCCTTCCCGTTTCGATAAACCCCGCTTTCAGCCACTTGCGCAGGATGCCTTTGTCCATGCAGACATGGGCGACCAGCCAGTCGTGACTGATGTTGTCGAAGCAGCCTTTGATGTCCCCTTCCAGCACCCATTTCGGCGAGGCCTTGCGACCAAGTGCGTTTCGCACCTGTTCGATGGCGTCCGCCGTGGAGCGCTCACGTCTAAAACCGTAGGAATGGGCATCGCCGGTCACTTCGGCGACCGGATCCAGCGCCAACAAGTGCAGCGCTTGCATGGCCCGATCGCGCATGGTTGGAATGCCCAGGGGGCGCTTCTCACCGTTGGCTTTCGGGATGTAGATGCGACGTAATGGCAAGGGCTTGTATCTCTTGTTGCCGAGACCGACAACCGCCTGCCACTTTTTGTCCGGTGTGTCCCAGGTTTGCTTATCGACACCTGGAGTTTTCCGGCCTTGATTCTCCGTTACCCGCCTCACGGCCAACACTTTCGCGCTGGTGGATTTGGTCAGGAGCTTCTGCAGGGCGCGAACCTTCCGCCATTCCCCCGCTGTTGCTGCTTTCGCAATTCGCGCCTGTAACCTCGCGACGATCCGGTGCGCATCGGCCCACGGGATGTGGTGCCAAGCTTGCCAGTTCGTGGAGGCGACATCGCAATCGATGAGACTTGCGTCCATATCAACCCCCGGTTGAATGGAGCGGGTGAAGGGAATCGAACCCTCGTCACTTGGTTGGGAACCAAGAGCTCTACCATTGAGCTACACCCGCCCGGTTCCCATAGGGAAGGACGCAACTAGCCCCTTGCGGGAATAGTACATCATTCCCGCAGGGCGGCGATTAACAGACCTGTCTTGCGACGGGTCACCAGATGGAAGTCTGCACGCTTTCGCGTCGGGGCAATCGTTTCATCCCCTATCCCCGCCATTACAGCGAGGCATTCGCTTTTTCCATCATCCTCTACCCACTACGACATCAGAAGCCCTTGCGAGCTGCCTTGTCCGCCATGCTGGCCGGACGTCGCGTTGGGTTTACCGCGTTCCACACAAGTAACAAGGGTTGGGAAGGTTCCGCAATTTCGCCGGTGATCACATGTCAGCGTGTCCGCACCAAGCAAGCGGACAACCGATCACATGCCATTTTGGCCAGAGCCCGATACTGCAAGTTGCCTTTGGCTCTTCAAGCTTGACGACGTTTAATAGCGGTTCACTTACGTTAACCATCCAATCCAGCCTAGCGCCTCATCCGGGTGCAACTCCCGAAATCACGTCAGACCCCTCGCGGGATATGGCGTACCCCGTAAGGTGGCTACATTGTCAGAGCGCTCGGCACCCCACCGTTACCAGTGGCGCTGCTCCTAGACTACTGGGGGCTGAACCCCAGGATCAATTCATCCCTTGCGGGAGTTGATCAATTACTTGTGCAGCCTTCGCTGCATAGTCAAATCGAGTTTCCTCGATCTTGTTAGCTACCCATCATGTCCCACCTGCAAGCAGGCACATCGTTTTCAGGGACTGAACGACTTGGGCTTTTTCTCGAATCACGTCGAGTAGGTGCTAACCTATGCGACTCGCGTCGCACGCTTGGGAAGCTGCCGTTCTACCATTGAACTACACCCGCATGGTAAGCTTGCGGCCCCGAATATTACTGGATTTCGGCCCGAAATGCTGGAAATCTCCATCAACGGCGACACCCGCCGTTTCGACTCCGCGCTGACCCTGACGCAACTTCTCGAACGCCTGGAAATGACCGGAAAAAAGCTCGCCGTGGAGATGAACGGCGAGATCGTCCCGAAAAGCCAGCATGCCACCACTCCCCTGAACAACGGCGACCAACTGGAGATTGTGGTCGCGGTTGGCGGGGGCTGATTATCGCGGCCGAGCCGCCCTACAGAACGTAAACCATGGATCAACTGACCCTCGCAGGCAAGACCTATTCCTCCCGTTTGCTGGTCGGCACCGGCAAGTACAAGGATTTCGACCAGACCCGCCAGGCCATCGAGGCCTCCGGCGCCGAGATTGTCACGGTGGCGATCCGCCGCACCAATATCGGCCAGGATCCGAACCAGCCGAGTCTGCTCGACGCCGTGCCGCCGTCGAAATACACCTACCTGCCCAACACCGCCGGCTGCTACACCGCCGACGACGCCATCCGCACCCTGCGCCTGGCCCGTGAACTGCTCGACGGCCACGACCTGGTCAAGCTGGAGGTCCTGGGCGATCCGCAAAGCCTGTATCCCAACGTCGTCGAAACCCTCAAGGCCGCCGAGGTTCTGGTCAAGGACGGCTTCAAGGTGATGGTCTACACCTCGGACGACCCCATCATCGCCAAACAACTGGAAGACATCGGCTGTGTCGCCGTCATGCCGCTGGCCTCGCTGATCGGCTCCGGCATGGGCATCCTCAACCCGTGGAATTTGCAGATCATCATCGACCGGCTGAAGGTGCCGGTGGTGGTCGACGCCGGCGTCGGCACCGCCTCGGATGCCGCCATCGCCATGGAACTTGGCTGCGATGCGGTGCTGATGAATACCGCCATCGCCGGCGCGCAAAACCCGGTGCTGATGGCCTCGGCCATGAAGAAGGCGGTGGAAGCCGGCCGCGAAGCCTTCCTGGCCGGGCGCATGCCGAAGAAGATGTATCAGGCCAGCCCGTCATCGCCGACGACCGGGATGATCGGTAGCTAAAGCCCGCCTAACCCAACCCTCTCGCCTAGCCCCTTCCCCGCTTGCGGGGAAGGGGGAGAAAGACATGCACGACACCCACCCTCCCCGCACCATCCGCAGCTTCGTCCTGCGCGCCGGGCGCATGGGCTCCGGCCAGCAGCGCGCCCTGGAAGAACTCGGGCCGCGTTTCGTGCTGCCCTATGCCGCCGCCCCGCTCGATCTGGAGGCGGCCTTTGGCCGCGGCGCGCCAAAGATTCTGGAGATCGGCTTCGGCATGGGCGACTCCACCGCGAGCATCGCCGCGAATCAGCCGGAAAACGATTACCTGGGCGTCGAGGTGCACACGCCCGGCGTCGGTGCCCTGCTAAAGCGCATCGGTGCGGCGGGTCTGACCAATCTGCGTATCGTCCAGCACGACGCCGTCGAAGTGCTGGAAAACATGATCCCGCCGGCGAGTCTGGATGGCGTGCACATCTACTTTCCCGATCCCTGGCACAAGAAGCGGCACCATAAGCGGCGTCTGATCCAGCCGATCTTCGTCGCGCTGCTGGCGACAAGAATCAAGCCGGGCGGCTATCTGCATCTGGCCACCGACTGGCAGGACTATGCCGAACAGATGCTCGGCGTGCTGCAAGGCGAACCCAGCCTTGTGAATACGGTTGCCGACTATGCGCCGCGCCCGGTCTATCGCCCGCTCACCAAGTTCGAGCAGCGCGGCCTGCGGCTCGGGCACGGCGTCTGGGACCTGGTTTTCCGCCGGGTATAATTCGCCCGATTCGAATATTCATGAGGGGAGAGCAACCATGCAACGACGTGATTTCCTGAAAGGCGCCGGAGCCGGCGTCGCCGCCACCACGACGGCGCTGGCACTCAGCGCCTGCGGCAAGAAACAAGGCGCGGCGCAATCCGGCGATCTGCCGACCTTGCGCTGGCGTCTGGCGTCGAGCTATCCGAAGAACCTGGATACCATCTACGGTGCCGCCGAGCTGCTCTCCCAGCGGGTCGCCAAGATCACCGGCGGTAAGTTCCAGATCAAGGTCCACGCCGGTGGCGAGATCGTCCCCGGACTGCAAGTCATGGACGCCGTCCAGCAAGGCACCGTCGAGTGCGGCCATTCGGCCAGCTACTACTACGTCGGCAAGAACATGGCTTTCGCCTTCGACTGCACGGTCCCGTTCGGCCTGACGGCGCGCCAGCAGAACGCCTGGATGTACTTCGGCGGCGGTCTCGAACTGACGCGCGAGCTGTTCAAGACAGTGAACATCGTCAACTTTCCCGGCGGCAATACCGGCGTGCAGATGGGCGGCTGGTTCCGCAAGGAGATCAAGTCGCTGGCCGATATGCAGGGCCTGAAGATGCGCATCCCGGGGATAGGCGGCCAGATCATGGCCAAGCTAGGCGCCGTGCCGCAAACCCTGGCCGGTGGCGACATCTACCCGGCCTTGGAGCGCGGCGCCATCGATGCCGCCGAGTGGGTCGGCCCCTACGACGACGAGAAGCTGGGCTTCCACAAGATCGCCAAACACTATTACACCCCCGGCTGGTGGGAGGGCGGCCCGCAACTCTCTTTCTACGTCAACGCCGCGAAATGGGCGGAATTGCCCGAGGCCTACCGCGAAGCCTTCGAAACCGCCGCCGCCGAGGCCAACGTCAACATGCTCGCGGAATACGACAGCAAGAATCCGCCCGCCATGGCCCGACTGCTCAAGGAAGGCGTGCAACTGCACACCTATCCGCGCGACATCCTGCTGGCGGCGGAGCGCGAGACGTTCAAACTATACGAGGAGGAATCCGCCAGGAATCCGGCGTTCAAGAAGATATACACGGACTGGAAAGCGTTCCGCGACGGCCAGATCCAGTGGTCCAAGGTGGCCGAATCGGCCTACACCGGTTTCCTGGAATCGACACGCTAAGGAAAGGAATGACCGACATGATCAAACCCATGCACACCATGATTGCCCTGATCGCCGCGCTGACCCTGACTGCCTGCGGGCAGAAGGAACAGGCCCCGGCCAACACGCCCGACACGATGACGCCCACAACGACCGTCACCGAAACGGCTCCGGATATCGGCAAGATCAAGTACGGCAGCGTCTGCGCAGGCTGCCATGGCCTGCGGGGCCAGGGACAAGCCACCTTCCCGAAACTCACCGGCCAAACGGCCGAGCAGATCGCCGCGAAACTGCGCGACTACAAGGCCGGCAAGAAACTGGGCGAGCAGACGGCGATGATGGCGCAACGCGGCCAATCTCAGCGATGCCGAGATCGACGCCCTGGCCAGGCACATCGCCGGGCTGCCGCAATAGGACAGGGCCACGTCGGGGCGGGTATGCCCCGACCCGCCAGGTCAGCGCCGACCCACCAGCTCCACTTCGAGCACCAGGGTGGCATTCGGCGGAATGACGCCGCCGGCGCCGCGCGCGCCATAGCCCAGGTGCGGCGGGATGGTCAGCTTGCGCCTGCCGCCCACCTGCATGCCGGCGACGCCCTCGTCCCAGCCGGCGATGACATGGCCGCGACCCAGCGGAAAATCGAAGGGCTCGTTGCGATCCTTGCTCGAATCGAACTTCTGGCCATCGGTCAGCCAGCCGGTGTAATGCACGCTGACGCGCTGGCCGGACTGCGCGGTTTCGCCCTGGCCGACGACCAATTCTTCGATGATGAGCCCGGAGGCCGTGGTGGTTTCAGACATCTGAGACTCCAATAATGATAAAAAAGGGAGGCAGAAGCCTCCCTCGGGGAGAATAACCGGCTTACTTCAGTACGACCAGCACCACGCGGCGGTTCTTCTCGCGGTTGGCGCGGGTCTTGTTGTTGACCACCGGGGCGGTCTCGCCGTAGGAGATCACCGACATGCGGTGCAGAGCAATGCCACCCTTCATGTTCAGGTAGCGACGCACCGACTCGGCGCGCTCTTCGCCCAGCTTGAGGTTATACGCCGCGTCGCCCGTCGTATCGGTGTGACCTTGAATCTCGATATAGACGTTCTTGTTCTCGCTCTTGAGCTTGGCGGCGAAATTGTCCAGGGCGGCCTTGATCGGCGCGGAAAGTTCGTCGCCCTCCAGTTTGAAAGCCAGCGTCGTGGCCTCGGACAGGGTCGCCTCGTAGACGAACTTGCCTTCCGCCAGCTTGCCGGCCGCGTTGGCCCGCTGGAGGGCATCCTGGGCGGTCTTCGAGGCGTAAACGATACGGCCGTCCTGATCCCTGATCGTGCCCTCGATAGAGCCGATGCGGCCATTCAGACTGCCGACGTTGCCCGACGCGTCTTTCAGCCCGGTCTCGGTACCCGTCACCCGACCGTCCAAGGCCTTGACCTGGCTATTCACCGGGGCAATCTGGCCACCGACATATTCATGGACATAGTCCTTGCTGGCACAACCGGACATGCCAAGCGCCGCCAACACCGCAAACATTATCGAGTTCTTTTTCACAAACCGCTCCTTACCACTTGAATTGCATCGATTTTATCCGAGAGCGACCGAAATCGGAGAAGAAAATCGGATATTCGGGCCGGATTTAAGGTCAAGTTGCACCCCAGCCACGCAATCAGCGCTGGAACAACGTCACCAGGCCGGGAAAGGTCAGCACGATGGTGACCATGACAATCTGGATCAGCACGAAGGGAATCGCCCCCCAATAGATATCTGCGGTGCGCACCGTCCTGGGCGCGACGCTACGCAGATAGAACAGCGCGAAGCCAAACGGCGGATGCATGAACGAAGTCTGCATGTTGATTCCCAACAAGACGCCGAACCAGATCAGGTCGATGCCCAGGGCGCTGGCCACCGGGGCCAGCAAGGGCACGATGATGAAGGCGATCTCAAAGAAATCCAGGAAGAACGCCAGCAGGAACACCAGGATATTGACCACCACCAGGAATCCCAGCTCACCGCCAGGCAAGGCCGTCAACAGACTTTCCACCCAACGATCGCCGTCGACGCCGCGAAACACCAGGGAAAATACCGTCGAGCCGATGAGAATGAAGATGACGAAACTGGTCAGTTTCGTCGTCGAGGCCAGCGCCTGCTTGAGCAGGTCCAGGTTCAGACGGCCCTTCGCCAGCGCCAGCGCCAGTGCTCCGACGGCACCCATGGCACCGCCCTCGGTGGGGGTGGCGATCCCAAGGAAAATCGTGCCGAGAACCAGAAAGACGAGCACCAGCGGCGGCAGCATGGTGGCCATCGCTTTGCCCAGCAGCGCCGCGCCATGCAGGCTGCGTGCCTCAAGCGGCAAGGCGGGCGCGAATCCGGGTTTGAGGAAAGTCACCAGGAGGACGAAGCCGAGATAGAAACCCGTGAGGACCAGCGCCGGCGCCAAGGCGCCACGATACATATCGCCCACCGAGACGCCCAACTGGTCGGCCAGGATAATCAGCACCAAAGACGGCGGCACGATCTGCGCCAGGGTACCCGAGGCGGCGATCACCCCGGACGCCAGACGCTTGTCGTAGCCGTAGCGCAGCATGATGGGCAGGGAGATCAAGCCCATGGCGATGACCGAAGCGGCGACGACGCCGGTCGTGGCCGCGAGCAGCGCGCCGACCAGGATCACGGCGTACGCCAGACCACCGCGCAAGGCGCCGAACAACTGTCCCATGGTGTCGAGCAGTTCCTCGGCCATGCCGCTGCGCTCCAGGATCAGGCCCATGAAGGTGAAGAACGGGATGGCCAGCAAGGTGGCATTCGCCATGATGCCGAAGATGCGCTCCGGCAGGGCTTGCATGAGACTGAACTCGAAGAAGCCCATCTGGATGCCGAGAAAGGCAAACAGCAGACCGTTGGCCGCCAGGGAAAACGCCACCGGATAGCCCAGCAGCAGAAATGCCACCAGCCCCAGGAACATCAGCGGCGCCATCCACTCGAAGGCCATCAGTCGATCTCCTCGGCCTGCTGGCCTTCCAGCGGGATGCCATCAACCAGAAAGGCGGCACGCTTGATCGCCTCGGCGATACCCTGTAGCGCCAGCAGCAGGAAGCCGAGCGGAATGGCCAGCTTGACCGGCCAGCGCAGCAGGCCACCGGCATCCGGCGAGGTTTCGCCGATGCTGTACGACTCATGGAAGCCGGCCCAGCTAAGCCAGCCGATCAGCGCTGCCATGGGCAACAGGAACAACAGATTTCCAGCCAGATCGACCAGCGCCTGGGTGCGCGCTGAAAAACGCCCGTAAAGGATGTCGATGCGCACATGGCCGTTGTGCTTCAGGGTATAGCCGGCGCCGAGCATGAAGATCAGCGAGAACAGATACCACTGGATCTCCAGCCAGGCGTTGGAACTCATGTTCATGCCGTAACGCATCAGCGCGTTGCCCGCCGAGATGAGCACCGCCGCCAGCACCAGCCAGGTCACGGCGCGGCCGACCGTTTCGTTGAGGCGGTCGATGGCGCGGGCGATGGGCAGGAGACTGGAGAACATATTCACAACGACCGCACCGTGCCATTCCCCCCTTTGCAAAGTGGGGTTAGGGTACCGTAGGGTAGGGGCTTCATCAGGGATTTCTTAGGCATTTGGATTGCCACCGCCGTTAAATCCCCCTCATTCCCCCTTTTGCAAAGGGGGAAGTCATGTTGGCAACGGCTTCGACTCAATTCCCCGCCACCGTCAAGTTGTCGATGAGGATCGACCCGACCTGGCGCGAGCCGCGCACTTCGATATCGCTGCCGATGGCGACAATGCCCCGGAACATGTCCTTGAGATTGCCGGCGATGGTGATCTCCTCGACCGGGTAGGCGATGACGCCGTTTTCCACCCAGAAGCCGGCGGCGCCGCGCGAGTAGTCGCCGGTGACCATGTTGGTGCCGTGGCCGAGCATTTCGGTAACCAGCAGACCGGTACCCATCTTGCGCAACAGCCCTTCGAAATCTTCGCCGGTGCTCGGGATGATCAGGTTGTGGTTGCCGCCGGCGTTGCCGGTGGTCGGCATCTTCAGCTTGCGGGCGCTGTAGGTCGACAGAAAATAACCCTGAACGATGCCGTCCTTGACCGCATCGCGATCCTGCGTGGCGACGCCTTCGCTGTCGAAGGGCGCGCTGGCCAGGCCCTTGATCAGGAAGGGCCGTTCCTGGATCTGCACGAATGACGGGAAGACCTGGCTGCCCAGACTGTCGAGGAGGAAGCTGGACTTGCGATACAGATGCCCCCCCGAGACCGCCGAGACGTAGCTGGCGATCAGCCCCGTGGCAATGGGTGCCTCGAACAGCACCGGGCATTGCCGGGTATCCAGCTTGCGCGCATTCAAGCGACGCACGGTGCGCTCGCCGGCGCGCCGGCCAACCACTTCCACCGGGTCCAGGTCGGTGCCGGCACGCGCCGTGGTGTACCAGTAATCGCGCTGCATGGCGCCGTGCTCTTCGGCGATCACCGCGCAGGAGACCGAATGGCGCGAGGTCGGGTAGCCGCCCATGAAGCCGAGGGAATTGGCGAAGACAAATTGCGACTGCTGGGTGCTGGTACTGGCGCCCTCGGTGTTGCTGATGCGCGCATCGACGGCCAGCGCCGCCGCCTCGCAGGCGCGCGCCAGTTCCATGGCCTGGTCGACGCTGATCGCCCAGGGGAAGTGCAATTGCAGATCGGATTGCGCGGTCGCCAGCCGGTCGGCGTCGGCCAGCCCGGCGCAATCGTCCTCGGCGGTAAAGCGGGCGATGGCCAGGGCCTTGTCGACGGTGCGTCCCAAGGCGTCGGTGGAAAAATCCGAGGTCGAGGCATGGCCGCGCCGCTGACCCAGGTAGACCGTCACGCCGACGCCCTTGTCCTTGTTGAATTCGATGGTCTCGACCTCGCCCTTGCGCACCCCGACAGTCTGGCCGAAGCCCTCCGAGACCTCGACATCCGAGGCCGTGGCGCCACCGGCGCGGGCAAGTTCCAGAACCTGGGCAGCGATGGCGCGCAGGGAGTCGTCGGTATAGGAAAAGGCGTTATCGGACACGGTGGGGCGTCGGGCGAAGTGGCAAGAGGCGCTATGATACCAACCTTCGCATACCAACCCGCGCGGACATGGACCCGAACATCGAAGAAGACGACAGCGAGCTCAAGAGCAAAAGCCAGCGCAAGCGTGAAATGGAATCGCTCCAGGACATGGGCAAGGATCTGGTCGAGCTATCGAAAGAGCGGCTGATGAAGCTGGATCTGCCCGAAAACCTGCGTACCGCGGTGCTCGAAGCCCAGCGCATCACCGCGCATGGCGCCACGCGCCGGCAATTGCAATACATCGGCAAGATCATGCGCGGCGTCGATGCCGACGCCATCGCCGAACAGCTTGCGGAAATCCGTGGCGAATCGAATGCCGCCAAGGCCGAATTCCACGCCCTGGAGCGCTGGCGCGAACGCCTCCTCGCCGACGATAACGCCATCACCGAATGGCTGGCGCGCCACCCCGGCGCAGACGCCCAGCAACTGCGCCAATTGATCCGCAATGCCCGCAAGGAAGCCGAACTGGGCAAACCGCCGAAATCCAGCCGGGAGTTGTTCAGGATGCTGCGGGATGATCAAGCGGCGCACTCGAACCCGTAGCCACCACGGGTCGAGAGCACAGTTCGCGGCACCTACGGAAACGCTGAAGAATTCGTCATCGTTAGGCGCGCAGCGACGTGGCGATCCCAAGGCTGTCGATTTATAGGGTGCACTGGATTGCCGCGCTTCGCTTGCAATGACAATGAGCGAATAAATCTGCGTTCCCTACGACGCTATGCCTTGAACGCGACCAGAGATTCCAGCTTCGCCTTGGCCGCACCCGAGGCCATCGATTCGCGGGCGCGTTCGACGCCCTCTTCCAGCGTGTCGGCGATGCCGGCGGCGTAGATCGCCGCGCCGGCGTTCAAGGCGACGATGTCGCGTTCCGGGCCGGCCTGATTGCCCAGGGCCTTGCGGACGCGGTCGCGGGATTCCTCGACGGTGGCCACCTTCAGGGCGGCGATGTCGTGCGTACTCATGCCGAACTGCTCCGGTCGGACACTGTATTCGCGCACCTCGCCGTCGCGCAGCTCACCCACCAGGGTCTCGCCGGCGATGGAGATTTCGTCCAGACCCTCGCGGCCGAAGACGATCAGCGCCCGCGTGCTGCCGAGGCGTTGCAGGACACGCGCCTGGATGCCCACCAGATCGGGGTGGAATACGCCCATGACCTGGTTCGGCGCGCCCGCCGGGTTGGTCAGCGGGCCGAGGATATTGAACAGGGTGCGCACGCCCAGTTCCCTGCGCACCGGCGCGGCGTGCTTCATGGCGCCATGGAAATTGGGCGCGAACATGAAACCCAGGCCAACTTGGTCGATGGCGCGCGCCACCTGCTCCGGCGCCAGGTTGATGTTCACGCCCAAGGCCTCCAGGACATCGGCGCTGCCCGACTTGGACGACACCGAGCGGCCGCCGTGCTTGGCGACGCGCGCCCCGGCGCCGGCGGCGACGAAGGCGGCGGCGGTGGAGATGTTGAAGGTGTGCGCGGTATCGCCGCCGGTGCCGCAGGTGTCGACCAGATGCGTCCGTGTCGGCAACCGGCACTTTGGTCGACAGTTCGCGCATCACCATCGCGGCGGCGGTGATTTCGCCGATGCTTTCCTTTTTCACGCGTAAACCGGTAATCAGCGCGGCGATCATCACCGGGCTCATCTCGCCGGCCATGATCTGGCGCATCAGCGCCAGCATCTCGTCGTGGAAGATCTCACGATGCTCGATCAGGCGGGCTAAAGCGGCTTGCGGGGTCATCAGCGGGTCTCCGTGAGGAAGTTCTTCAACAAGGCATGGCCGTGCTCGGTGAGCACCGACTCGGGGTGGAATTGCACCCCCTCGACCTCCAGGGTCTTGTGGCGCACGCCCATGATCTCGCCGTCGTCGGTCCAGGCGGTGATCTCCAGACACTCCGGAAGCGACTCGCGCTCGATCACCAACGAGTGATAGCGCGTCGCCGTGAAGGGATTCGGCAGGCCCCGGAAGACGCCCTTGTCGGCATGGTGGATCGCCGAGGTCTTGCCGTGCATGAGCTGCTTGGCATGGACGATCCGACCGCCGAAGGCCTGACCGATACTCTGGTGGCCGAGGCAGACACCCAGCAGGGGAATCTTCCCGGCGAATTCGTTGATGGTCGGCACCGAGATGCCCGCCTCGGTGGGCGTGCACGGCCCCGGCGAGATGACGATGCGGTCCGGGCGCAACGCGGCGATACCGGCGACGTCGATCTCGTCATTGCGCTTGACCACGACCTCCTCGCCCAGTTCGCCGAAATACTGCACCAGGTTGTAGGTGAAGCTGTCGTAGTTGTCGATCATTAGAAGCATGGTTGCGCAATCCCAGGGTATTCGATGTGGCGTGAACCGGCATTTTCACCGAGTTCCCGTCTGGGCGGAACCCCACGACACCACGACCCTGCCTGCGCGGTTGCGGCGGGATCAAGCGTCTTGCTTCGGTGCCTGCCTGGGCAGGGTGACGCTGAAGATCGCGCCACCTTTGATGGTGGCGGCTTCGAGACGCCCATGCATGCTGTTCTCGATGATCATCTTCGACATGTACAGGCCGATGCCGGTGCCCTTGCCCTCTTCCTTGGTGGTGAAATAGGGCTCGAAGATCTTGTGCAGTGTGGTTTCATCCATGCCGCCGCCATTGTCCTCGAAACGGATGACGATAGTGCCAGGACTGGCCTCGACGCGAACCCGGATCACCGGCGCGACCTGGCCGGAGATCAGCAGCGCATCCTTGGCGTTACCGAGGATGTTCAGCACCACCTGGGAGAACTCGCCGACATAACCGTAGACCTCGATACTCGGGTCGCAGTCGATATTGACGACGATGTTGTGGTTGCGAAACACACCTTCGAGGATGTCGGTGGCGCCATGCAAAGCGACCAGCAGATTGAAATTCTCGGCGTGTTTGTTGGGTTTGAAGAAATTGCGGAAGTCGTCGATGGTGGTGGACATGCGCATCACCATGGCTTCGCCCTTCTCTTGCAGGCGGGTCATCGACTCTTCGGTGAGCCGGCCCACCTGGAATTGCATACCGATGTTCTGCAACACCAGGCTCAGCGCGTTGAGCGGTTGCCGCCACTGGTGGGCGATGGCGCCGATCATCTCGCCCATGGCGGCGAGGCGCGACTGATGGATCAGCAGTTGTTCCTGTTCCTTGCGTTTGGCGATCTCGTCGCGCACCCGCTGATCCAGGGTGCGGTTCAACTCGTCCAGGGCCTGGGTGCGCTCCGCGACCTTGATCTCGAGATCGAGGTTGACGTTCTCCAGACGCAGCCGGTTTTCCGCCAGCGCCGCCACCATCTGATTGAAGCTGCGCGATAGCTGGCCGATTTCGTCGTTACGGTCGATCTCCACCTGTGCGTCGAGATCGCCTTGCGCAACGCGCGAGGCAGCCGCGCTGATCGTCGCGATCGGCCGGGTCAACCAGAGCGCGAAGAAATAGCCGATAGGCAGGATCACCAGTACCGACAGCCCCGAGATGGTCAGCAACTGGCGATACATCTGGGCAATGTTGGCTTCGTATTCGCTGGTATCGAAATCGATGCGTATCGCCCCCCAACTGACCCCGCTGAAGCGGATCGGCGCGGTGTAGCGATACCGGGAGGTGCCGCCCGTTGTCTGGATGATGCCGTAGGACTCGACATCGAAGTCGGCCGGCTTGAGCCGGACCGTGTCGGTCTCCAGCATTTCCCAGCCCGATGGCGCGATGCGCATCGCCGTGCCGCGCCTGGGCACGATCAGCACCGACTGGATGCTCTGGTTGTTCCGCAGCACTTGCAGGTTGTGCTCGACGATGAAACCGAAATCATCGGTAAGCATCGCATCCGAGCTGGCCTGAATAATCGAGCGCGACACCGTGGTCGCCTGCGAATAGAGCACTTTCAACAAGGAATCGCGTTGCAGTGGAATGATCAATACGCCATAGAGCACGGTCAAGGACAGCAACAGACTTCCGAAGACGCCGAATACCCGCAGGAACATGCGATTCTTCGGCAACCATCGGGGAAGATGCCATAGCCTGTTCATTTTTTCCTCGCTGCTTTCGTATTGACCAGCTCCTGATGCTCACGCCGCAAGTGCCAGTAGGGCTCCAGGTCGGACTTGTTCACCCGGTCCATATAGTCGGTCTTGAACAACTCAAGAATTTGCTTGCCGCGCACCGTTTTCGAGGCCTGCATGGCGGCGCGCAGGACCAGGTCGCGAAAATCGGGCGTGCTGTAGACGGTCATCATGCCGAAGGAGAGGGCCCGGGTCTTCCAGTCGAGCACAATACGCAACCGCTCGGCTACCTGCGGGTTCAGCTCGCTGGCGGCATACAGGGCGCTCAGACTTACCAGGGCGGCATCGGCCTGACCGAAAAACACCTTATGTATGGGCTGGATATCGCGCTTTTCCTCGCTCATGGAAAACAGTTCCCGGCAGGCCAGCGCCAACTGATGTCGGCATTGCACCTCCAGGAAGGTCTCCGCCAGCCGGTCGTTGGCCAGGCGCAGCAGCCGCTTGCCGCGCAGATCGGCGAATTTATGGACCGGGCTGTTTCTCGGGACGATCAGCGCCATGCCTTCATCGGTGCCATGACGCCGCCCGGCGAAACCCTCGACGAGCTCATCGGGGCTGAAGGTCTCGGCCAATTCCATGCCCGGCGCGATGACGATGCTCACCCGGTGCTGGACGACATCGCGGTAGAGGGTCGGCATGTCGTCGTAGGTCAGGGCCTTGGCTTGCAGCTTGTAGGGTTTGCCGACTTCCTCGGCCCACAGTTGCAGGCTGACCTTGACGTCGGCCAGATTGGCATCGCGAATGCCCGGCAGATAGAAGCCCATGTTCAAGGGCTCCGGACCTTGGGCCGCCCAGCAAGCGAAGCTCAACAGGCCGACTGGCAGGAAGCCGAGGGCGCGCCTGAAGCAATGCGTCATTTACGCCCTCCGCCGCGCAAAGCCCTGGCCTTGAGTTCCCGATAGTCCCTGTCCAGTTGCTGGAAGGGTTTCAGCTCGGACGGCTCGGCCAGCTCAAGTCGCTCCATCTTGAAAATATCCAGCAACTGTCGGCCACGCGGATAGGTGTGTATGCTCGGTATGATGCGCAGGGTGTGCTCGCGCAGCGCCTTATCCGATTTGGCGCTGTAAAAGGCGTAATACAGACTGGGAATGGGATGTTCGTCGATCTGCCGAAGCGACGGTGCCAGCTTCGGGTTCATCTCCACGGCCACCTCGTAGCCGTAGCCATGCACCAGGGCCAGATCGGCCTTGCCGAAAAACACCCGCAGCAGCGCCTGATTATTGGTCGTGGTCCGTTGGATGTCGGCGAAAACATCCTTGCAGGGGAGCGCGTGGTGGCGCAGGCAAAGCGTTTCCAGATAGAGGTCGCCGACATCGTTCTCTTCGAGCACCGCGATGCGCTTGCCGGCGAGATCGGCGAAGTTGCGTATCGGCGCCTCCCGGCCGGCATACAGCTTCAGGTTCCAGCCGCCTTTCATGACGGTCCTATAGCCCTCGGCGAGCTCTTCAAGCCTGAAATTGCGCACGAAGGTCATGGCGTCGGTATTGATGCCGTTGATCTTGCCTGACAGGAAATCGCGGCGCAGCTCGCCGACATCTTCGTATTGCGTGATCGTCACCGGGATACGGAACTTGCGCGCCAGTTCCTGCGCCCAGAGTTCATAGGTGCCGCGCACCTCGGCGCGCGACCACTCGCGCCGCAGCGTGTAGGAGCCCAGGCGCACGGTTTCTTCGGCATCGGCTGGCCAAGCCAGAAGCGCCGATTCGAGCGCCAGCAGCCAGCCAAGCAAGGCGCGGCCGAGGCCGGTCATCGATCCACCCGCTTCGCCGGCACCCCCGCGCGCAAGGTATCGTACTCCGCGAGCAGCTCGTAGAACGGTCGCAGCTCATCCGCGTTAGCCAGTTCCAGGCGGTCTATCTTGAACACCTCCAGAACCTGACGGCCCCGTATATCCTTATGCATCTCCGGTGTGCGCTTCAAACTGCGTTCCTGGAACGCGGGACTCACCTTGCGGCTGTATAGACCGTAATAGCTGCTCTTCAAGGGAAACCGCGTCAGCTCCACGGCAACATTGCCAATCTGAGGGTTGAGTTCGCGCGCGGTTTCGTAGCCTATGCGCTTGCTCAGCACCGCGTCGGCCTTGCCGAATACCAGACGCATGATCAACTGGTTGCTGTTGGCCACCGCCTCGATGGCGCCGAACACCTGTTTGCAGGGGCGCCGGTACTGGCCCAGGCACAGAGTTTCCAGATAGACCTCGGACAATTCGTCGTCCTTGAGCAGGGCGACGCGCTTGCCCGCGAGGCCTTTCAGGCTGCCAATGCCGGCATCCCGACGGGTCAGCAGCAAGAGGGTATGGTCGTTCTGTATTGCGCCCCGGAAGCCGTCCGTCAGTTCGCCGGGCTTGAAATGGCGCGCGAAATCCATGCCGGCGGCAATGACAAAATTAACCTTGCCCGCGTCCAGGTCGCGCCTCAGACTGAGCATATCGTCGTAGTAGAGCATCTCGGTGGGCACGCCGAACTTCTTGCTCAGCTCCTCGCCCCACAGACTAAGCGCCGCCTGCACGTCGCCGCGGTTGAGATCGCGGGCGATCTTGACGTTGAAGCCGATGCGCGCCACCTCGCCCTGGGCGCCTGCCGGAAAGCCATTGCACAGGCTCCACAGACCCATCCAGGCCAGAATCGAAATACGTCGCCAGCGCGTCATTTTCGCCCGCCCTCCGCGACATAGCGGCGGCTCAGGGTTTCATTCTCACGCACCAGTTCGCGGATCGGGTCCAGCAGGCTATGTGGTACCCGCCCCACCCGCTCGGTCTGCATGACTTCGAGGAGTTGGCGACCGCGCGCCTGATCGTGAAGTTGCGGCACCTTGGCAATGATATATTCGCGGAAAGCCGGGCTGACCTGGCGACCGAACAGGCCTAGGGCGCCTGGGTATAGGGAAATCTGCTCCAGGATATCGGTGCGGGCACGAATCTGTGGATTCAGTTCCAGCGCCAGATCATAGGCATAACCACGTACCAGCGCGGCGTCGGCCTTGTCGAAAAACAGCTTCAGCACCAGTTGCTGGCTGCGGTTTTCCTTGCTGACGACCACCCCGGCCTTGGCGCAGCTCTTCTGGAAAACGCGCAGACAGCAGGTGTCCAGCCAGAGATCGGAAACGGCGTTGTTGCTCAACAGAGCCACGCGCTTGCCGGCCAGATCGCGTGACTGGCGAATGCCGGCGCCCTTGCGCACCAGCAGGAACAGCTTATCCTCGTTGGACGAGCGGCCGCCGAAGCCATCGGCCAGGTCGTTCGGGCCGAAATGGCGCAGCAGATCCAGGCCATCGGCGATAACGAAGTTGACCCGACCGGCATCGAAGTCGCGGCGTATCTCCGGCATGGCCCGATAGAACAGCATCTCCGCCGGCACCTCAAGGATGCGCATCAACTCCTCCGCCCATACCTTCAGCGATACCTCGACATCGGTCTGGCTGGCATCGCGCAGGGCACCCAGATTGGCCGCGACACGCAAGGTTTCGTTGCTGGGCGGGGCCGCCGACACAGAGGTCGCTATCCCGAACGCCAGCGCCAGCAGCCGGAGCCCGCGGCAGATCATTTCCCGCCGCCCTTCTTCTCCGTTTGGGCGTCGGCGCGCGCCCTCAGTGCGCGATAGGTCGTCAGCAATTCCCGGAAGGGTTCCAGCTCGTCGACCTTAGTTCGCACCATGCTGTCGGCCAGGTAGATTTGCATGACCTGTCGGCCGCGAGCCGAGTCGTTGAGTTTCAATGCCGCCTGGGTGATCGCCTCGCGATGCTCCGGGCGCACCCGCGCCGAAAACAAGCCGATGTGCGGCGACCTGATCCGGAAGGTATGCTCCTCCAGCACATGCAGACGCTGGGCGACCTGCGGGTTGAGCGCCAGGACGGCTTCGTAGCCGCTGCGATAGATCAGCGCGGCATCCGCCTGGCCGAAGAACAGGCGGTGCGCCAGTTTGCTGGAACGCTGCTCGCGGCTGACCGGCCCGAGCCGGTTCCAGTCCGGTTTGCCCCAGGTCTTCATCAGCAGGGTTTCCAGGTAGATATTGGAAAGCTCATCGCCGTCGAGCAGGCCGATGCGCTTGCCGGCCAGGTCGGCAAGGCCATGAATGCCCGCGTCGCGACGGACGATCAGGATCAGGTGGTCGGGGATGTTCTTATAGCCGGAGAAGCCATCGCCCAGTTCGCCCAGGGAAAAATGCTGGACCACGCCCATGGAATTCGCCACGAGAAAATTGATCTTGCCCGCGTCGATATCCCGCTTCAAGGCCTCGATGTGGTCGTAAAACCGGACCGGGGTGTAGGTCAGGTTCAAGGAGCGCGCCAATTCCTCGATCCAGAAACGTAGCGAGACTTCGACGTCCTTGCGTGGGATATCGCGTATGACCGGCGTATAAAAGCCGATCGATACCGGCGGCAGCGGCTCCGCGCGGACCGTGGCAAGGCCCGGAATCAGTAACAAGCAGAGGGCGAGCACCCGGCTCAGCCCCCGCGGGCAGGCGCGCATGACCGTCAGGGCTGAGCCTGCCGCAGCCCTTTGCCGACGCGGTAATCGAGATCGGCCAGGGCGGCGCGCAGGTCGTGTTCGGCGCGGTACAGGTTGGCGGCGGCGAAGGTCTCGACGATCTGGGATTCGATGACGTCCTTGGTCTCGACCATTTCTTCCTGGTAGGCGCGCACATGCAGTTTGCGGTTTTCCTCGGCGTATTCGCGTGCCTTGCCGCTATCGCCGACCTGGGCCCGGGAACGCTGGATACGCAGGAAATCGTCCTTGATCTGCAATGCCAGGCCATTGTCGAGCAGCACCCGCTGCGCTTCCAGCTTCATCTTGCCGGCATGCGCGGCGTCGACGCCGGCCCGGGTCAGGCCGCTGTCGAACAGATCCCATTTGACGCCGATCCCGAGCGTCCAGCCGTCGCGGTTATCGCTATTGAACAGACCGCCCTTATAGTCGTTCCAGACTTTGTAAACCGATGCCTCCAGGCCCACCATGGGCTTATGGCCGCTTTTCGCTTCGTCGATCCTGTGGTCCACGGCCTGCACGGCCAGTTCCAGGCGCTGCTTGTCGGGATTGAACTTCATGGCGTCGGCGACCAGGCCTTCCAAGGCGCCGTCGAATCCCGGCAGTGCCCCCTCGGAGGCCAAACTCAGCGGGCTGTTCACCGGCAAGCCCATGGCGTTGGCGAGCGCCTCCTTGGTCAGCGTGCTGGCGTATTTGGCCTCCTGAAGGATCGACCGGGTCATGGCCGTGGTCGTCTTGCTACGCAGGTAGTCGGTCTTTTTCACCTTCAGCGAGGCATTCTGGTAAAGGCGGTCGGTCAGATCCTCCAGAGCCTGGAAACGCTCCAGCGTATCGCTGGCGAGCTGCTCCATCTTCGCGGCGAACTGGGCGCCGTTGTAGTAGCGCTGCACCTCGCGGACGATCTCCAGATCGGTCTTGCGCTTGTCTTCGCGGGCGATCTCGACACCCTTCATGGCCATGCCGGCGATGGCCTCCTTCTTGCCGCCGGTGTAGAGCGGATAGCTCAGGTTCATACCCAACGTGGCGACATCACGGTCATACAGCTTGACGTCGAGATTGATCGGCAGGGGCTGGCCAGGAATGGGAATAGGCATGCCACCCGGCCCGAGGGGCAGGTTCATGGTGGGCGTGGTGACGATGCCCTGGAAGGTAAACGTGCGGTCCTCGTCGGCTCGCTGTATTCCGGCCTCCAGTCCGAGCCTGGGACCGAACGCCGCCATGGCCTGCCGGTACTGGGCCTCGGCCATCTCCAGCGCGGCCTGCGAGACCTGCGCGGAACGGTGATTTTGCAGGGCGATGCGCAGACTCTGCTCCAGGGTCAGTTGGTCATGCCCGGGCCCGGCGCCGAACGTCAGGCCGGCGAATCCATAGAGGCCCGCGGCCACGAGGATGGCAGCAGTGGTTTGGGTCATGGTGTTGTTCTCCATTGTGTTGATCAAGAATCCTGGTAGCGCTGGCGGATGGCAATGAGGTCATCCCAATTAGCGAAAAGCAGGTCGACCAAGCCCGGGTCGAACTGCCGGCCGCGCTGCGCTTCGAAATAGTGTCGAACCTCGACGTCATCCCAGGCTGCCTTGTAGACGCGTGCGTGGCAGAGGGCATCGAAGACGTCGGCGATGGCGACGATACGGCCCTCGATGGAGATTTCCTCGGCTTGCAGGCCGCGTGGATAGCCGGTGCCGTCATAGCGTTCGTGGTGTTCGTGGGCGATGCGCGCGGCAAGCTGCACGAGTGGCCGGTCGAGATCCTTGAGGATGCCGAAGCCCAAGGCCGAATGCGTCTTCATCACCTCGAACTCGTCGGCGTCGAGCTTGCCCGGCTTGTGCAGGATGGCATCGGGAATACCCACCTTGCCAATGTCGTGCATCGGCGCCGAGACCTTGATCATCTCCGCGTGCTCCTGATCGAGGCCGTGCTGCAGGGCCAGCATCCGGGATATTTCGGCAACGCGTTTGACATGCTGGCCGGTGTCATGGCTGCGGTTCTCCACCACTTCGCCCATGACGAACAACAGTTCCCGCTGGGTTTCCAGCAAGGCGCGCGTCAGCCGCAACGACTCGGTGATGTCCTGGCACACCAGGATGACGGAATCCACCTTGCCACCAAGATCGTGCACGGCGACGAAGACGACGCTGAAGACCATCTCCGTGCCGTCCTTGTGGCTGAGCGTGACGACGCGGCTGCAATGGCCGTCGCCGCCCTTGCCAAGCTCCAGGAAGCATTTTTCTTCGCACTCCGGGGCGATCTCGGCCAGCTGCCGGTCACGCAGTTCCGGAGCCGGATAGCCGAGCACGGCGGCGAACTGGCGATTCGCGCTGACGATGCGGCCATCGGCGTCGGTGACGCAAATGCAGGTACCCAGTTCCAGGGCACGCTTGTATTCGGAGAGGAAGTGACGCTGTTCCTGCAGGGAGTGCTCGCTGCGGCTGAGCGCTTCTACCAGGGTTTCGTAATTCAGGAAGATGTCGGTGATATCGACATCCAGGCAAACCACTTCCTCGACCTCGTCGTTTTCGTTGACGATGGGCACCAGACTGCTTTCGACGACATACATCCGGCCGTCGCGTGACTGGTTCTTGATGATTCCGCCCCACTTCTGGCCCCTGAGCAGGGCGTTCCAGATCGAACCGGAGAGCTCCTGGGATTGCTCGGGATGGCGTATCTCGCGGACATCCCGGCCGATCAGTTCCTCACTGGTGTAACCGCTGAGTTCAGCAAATTTGTCGTTGGCATAGATGATGCGGCCGCGCGGGTCGAGCTTGGTGACGATGGCGCTCTCGTCGACCAGCATGCGGTACTGCTCAAGCAGGCGGCGGTCGCGCCGCTGCTCCCGGACTGCGATCAGGTTTTCGGCGAGGTCCGCCAGTTTGCCGAGAAGGCGCTCGACACTGACCGGCTTGGTGATGTAATTGGTGATACCGATGTCGATCGCCCGGAACAGGTATTCCATGTCGTTGTAGGCGCTGAGCACGATAATCGGCTGGTCGGGCACCTGGCGGCGGATCTCCGCGCTCATCGACAGGCCGTTGAGCACCGGCATCTGGATGTCGGTGAGGACGATGTCAGGACGCTGTGGCGAGCCCGTAAAGATTTCCAGGCCCTCCTGACCATTGCTGGCGATCTGTACCCGGCCCAGCCAGATTTCCAGAATTTGCGCCAACTCCTCGCGCGTTGCCAGATCGTCTTCCACGTACAACAGTGAAAGCGCTTTAAGTCGTTCTAGTTTTTTCGGGTCCATATTTCCAATCCGTCAGTACAAACACCACACCGGGCGGGCGCCCGACGGGTCAGGATCGAACGGTGTGGCGAGCTTTCTTGGGCGGTTCCCCGTCGAGGTACATCGCTTCATCGGCATGGCGCAACACCTCAGCAGCGGTTCTGCCTGGCTCGGAATGCTCTGCGATGCCAGGGCTGGCGCCTAGCTGTATATCGGCACGATGCCCGGAAAACTTTAGGGACGCGCCGAAGAATTCGTCATCCGCGAGGAGCGCAGCGACGTGGCGATCCATAGGCTGTTGATTTATATAGCGCACTGGATTGCCGCGCTGCGCTCGCAATGAACAATTGGCGAATAAATCCGCGTTTCCTTAGGGATATTTTCTCGACGATTTGCTCAACCGTCTGGCACACGACCGATGCGCCAAGGCATCGTTCAGACGATTAGTGAAGCGATTCCGGTTGGCCAGCGCCGGTGATGAGCGTGTCGCGTTCGGCCATGCCCACGCAAACACAGCTCACTGCGCTTGTGATCGCCGATGTCGAGAGTGTACCGACGTCGGGGCCAAGACCGCCGTCGGCGTCACGAGCCGCGTTGAGCGTGGTCCAGTGGACCACTTCTGCATAAGATTTTGCCGGTTCCACATCTCGCCCTGCCACGCCCCCTGACGCCAGAGCCGGCCGATCGTGTCCGACACGAACCGGGCGGCCCAGGCCGCCCCCAGGCTATTTCCCGGATGACGTGAAGGCACGGCCCGGCTTGGTCTGCTTGCCAGGGGTGGCGGCCGGGGCGGCTTTGGTGGCCGCTGCGCCGGTCTTTTTGGCGACCGGCGGTGCCGCTTTTTTGGCCGCAGCAGGTGCCTTGGCAGGCGCCGCTACGACCGTTTTCGACGCAGCCGCCGGGCTCTTGGCGGGTGCCGCGGCAACCTGGGGCTTGCCGGGTGCGACGTCCGGAGCCTTGGCCGGCGCGGCCGCCGCCGGGGCAAGGCCGGCGGTTTTCTTCACGGCTTCGGCTTTGGCCGCGGCATTCGCGGCGTCTTCAGCGGCTTTCGCGGCCACTCTGAGATTCTCCTCGGCCTTGGCCAGCATCTCCTTGGCCTGCTTCATCATCGCCTCGGCGCGCGCCACGACCTCGTTGGCCTTGGCCGCGGCCATGTCCGCGAGGCTCGCCGATTTTTCGGCGCGCACGCCGATATCGGCGACCTTGTTGGCGGACTTGGCGAATTCCGCCATGCCCATGGACGCCCGGGTGGAGAATTCAGCGACCTTGGCAACCGCGGCCTCGGCCTTGCCGGTAGCGTTTTCGGCACGGCTGACGGCTTCCGCCGCCTTGATGGTGGCTTCGCTGGACTTGGCACCGGCGTCTTTTACCTGGGCAATGGACTTGGTGAATTCCGCCATGCCCAAGACCGACTTGCCGGCGATATCGTTGGCCCGATCCGCGCTGGCATTGGCCTTGGCGGCGGCAGCGTCCGCCTTGGCGACCGCGTCGGCGGCTTTCTGTGTCGTCTCACCGACTTTTCCGGCCACCTCGGCGGCCTTCGCGGCGGCGCTGGAGGCGAGCGAGGCGGCCTCGGCGGCCTGGAGGGTAGCGGCTTCGGCCTTCTGCGTCGCCGCGCCCGCTTGCGTGCCCGCTTCCCGGCTCTGCGCGGCGACCTTGGCGAAATCGGCCATGCCCTGCGCCGCTTTCTGGCTGAGTTCCGTCACGGTCTTGGCACTGGCGCTGGCCACGTCCGCGGCCGCATTGGCCTTGGCGGCACTATCGAGAGCCTTGCTCGCGGCGGCCTCGGCGGCACTCTGGGCCATGGCGATCGCCTTGCGGATGGCATCGATGATCCGCGGGTCGATGGCGGCCAGCGGATTGGCGTTCGCCGCCGCGTAGTTGTTCGCATAGGGCATGAGGTACGGGTTCGTGTAGGGATATTGCTGCGGCGCGGGTTGCTGGGCGAAGGCCGGGGTGGCAATCAGAATGGCGGCGGCCAGGCTGGCCAAGGGTAGTTTTTTCATGGTCTTCTCCAATCGGTCTGAAATTAATTCGTCAATATTATCATATAGATAGTTTTACGCCGGGGCTTGCTGACTAATCCGTCGCCAATCCCACCTGAGCCAGTTCAGCGGCACGTAGCACGGCGCGCGCCTTGTTACGGGTCTCGGTCCATTCATTCTCGGGTACCGAATCGGCGACAATCCCGGCACCGGCCTGGACGTAGAGCATCTGATCCTTGACCACGGCGGTACGAATGGCGATGGCGACATCCATGTCGCCGTTGAAGCCGACATAACCGACCGCGCCGGCATAGACGCCGCGCTTGCTGGGCTCCAGTTCGTCGATGATCTCCATGGCGCGGATCTTCGGCGCGCCCGAGACCGTGCCCGCCGGGAAGGTGGCCCGCAACACATCCATGGCGCTCAGGCCGGGCTTGAGCTTGCCCTCGACGTTGGAGACGATGTGCATGACGTGCGAGTAGCGTTCGATGCTCATGTTTTCGGTGACCTTGACGCTGCCGACCTGAGCGACGCGGCCGGCGTCGTTGCGGCCCAGGTCCATGAGCTGGACGTGTTCGGCGCGTTCCTTCGGATCGGCCAGCAGCTCCTGCTCCAGGCGCAGATCGTCTTCCCTTGTCGCGCCGCGCGGCCGGGTGCCGGCGATGGGGCGCACCGTGACGGTCTCGCCTTCGAGGCGCACCAGGATTTCCGGTGACGAGCCGACCACCTGGAAGCCCCCCATGTCGTAGTAGTACATGTAGGGAGAAGGGTTCAGGCCACGCAGCGCGCGATAGAGTGACAGCGGGTGCGCCGTGAATGGCTGGCTCATCCGCTGCGACAGCACCACCTGCATGATGTCGCCGTCGAAGATGTAGCGCTTGGCGCGCTCCACGGCTGCTTTGAAGGCCGCTTCGCCAAACTCCGAAACGGCCGCGTCCGGACCGGCCTGGACGTCCTTGGGCGGCACCGCCGGACGGTACAGTTGCTTGGCCAGCTCGCTCAGGCGTTGCTGTGCCTTGATGTAGGCCCAGGTCTTGCAGCGGGTCGGCGTAGACAATGAGGGTGATGCGTCCGGACAGATTGTCGACCACCGCCAGCTCGTCGGTAAGCATCAGCAGTATGTCCGGGGTGTTGATGGCATCGGGCTTGTGCGTCGCGGCGAGCTTTTTCTCGATGTAACGCACCGTGTCGTAACCGAAGTAACCGCACAGGCCGCCGGGAAAACGCGGCATACCGGGTACCGGCGCGGCCTTGTAGCGGCCCAGAAAGTTCTCGACGAAGACGAGGGGGTCGGCGCAGTCGCACTGCTCGACCGGCAGGCCATTCGTCTCGACGCTGGCGAAGTGGCCGTGGACGCGCAACACCGTGCGCGCCGGCAGGCCGATGAAGGAATAGCGCCCGAAGCGCTCGCCGCCGACCACCGATTCGAGCAGGTAGGTATAAGGCTGGTTGGCGAGCTTCAGGTAGATGGATAGCGGCGTATCCAGGTCGGCCGGCAGTTGCTTGATGACCGGGATGCGGTTGTAGCCCTGGCGGGCCAGATCGTTGAATTTTTCTTCGTTGAACATCGGTATTCCTTGGAGGCTGGCGTGGGTTACGTCATCCCCGCTTGCGCGGGAACGGCGGCGCATTGGATAGGCAATACCCTATCGCCATCGCTTGTCCAGGAATGCCACGCGCTTCATTTCTTGACGATCAGTTTCGCCGCCTCGGCCAGTGATGGCACGACGGCATCGAGGTTCAGTTCGGCCACCGGCCGGCCCCGGTTGTAGCCGTAGGGCACGCAGAACACCGGACAGCCGGCGGCGCGTGCCGCCTGGGTATCGTTCAGGGAATCGCCGATCAGCAGCAGTTCGTCCGGCTCGACGCCAAACACCTGGCAGGCGTGCAGCAGTGGCAGCGGCGAAGGTTTCTTCTCGGGCAGGGAATCGCCCGAAAGGATCAATTCGAAAAAGTCGATCAGCCCGGTGTCCTTGAGCAAGGGCACGGTGAAACGCTCGGCCTTGTTGGTGATGCAGGCCAGGCGATAACCGGTCTCGAACATCGCTTGCAGGCCGTCGACCACCCCGGGAAACGGCCGGCTCTTGCGCGACACGCCTTCGGCATAGTGTTTCTCATAGATCGGCAGCGCCTTGGCGAACAGCTCGGGCGCTGGGTCGGCATGCATGTCGCGGGTCAGCACCCGTTTCACCAGACGCGAAACGCCGTTGCCGATGTAGGTCTTCACCTCTTCAAGGGTGATCGCCGGCAGCCCCAGATCGGCGGCCATAGCGATGGCGGCATCGGCCAGATCGGGGGCTGTGTCGAGAAGCGTACCGTCGAGGTCGATGACGACGGCTTTGATGGGGAGCGGGAAGTTCATGACATCCGTTCTTTTGCTGTAGGAGCCGGCTTGCCGGCGATCAACGCTGCATCGCGGGCAAGCCGGCTCCTACAGTGATGAAACTCACGCCTTGGCCAATTCCGCGCGCAGCGCCGCGATGATGCTGTTGTAGCGTTGCGGGTCGCTGTCCTTGCCGGCACCGAACACCGCCGAGCCGGCGACGAAGGTATCGACACCCGCCTTGGCCACTTCCAGGATGTTGCCGGGGCCGACGCCACCATCGATCTCCAGGCTGACGTTCAGGCCGCGCTCGTTGATCATCTGACGCACCTTGCGGGCCTTGTCGAGGACGTAGGGAATGAATTTCTGGCCACCGAAGCCGGGGTTCACCGACATCAGCAGGACCATGTCGAGCTTGTCCAGGGTGTACTCCAGGACATCCAGCGGCGTCGCCGGGTTGAACACCAGGCCCGCCTTGCAACCCGATTCCTTGATCAGGCCGATCGTGCGGTCGATGTGCTCCGAGGCTTCCGGGTGGAAGGTGATGTAGGTGGCGCCGGCCTTGGCGAAGTCGGGGATGATGCGATCCACCGGCTTGACCATCAGGTGTACGTCGATGGGGGCGGTGACGCCATGTTTGCGCAGGGCCTCGCAGACCAGCGGGCCAATGGTCAGATTGGGCACGTAGTGGTTGTCCATCACGTCGAAGTGAACGATGTCGGCGCCGGCGGCCAGCACGTTGTCGACTTCCTCGCCCAGCTTGGCGAAGTTGGCGGAGAGGATGGACGGGGCGATACGGAATTGCGACATGGCGAACTTCCCTGGCTAGAAAATAAAGAGCATGGATTTTACCCGTTTGGCCTCGGGCTGGACAGGTCGGGGGAATTCGTGTCGAATGCCCCAACACTCGATACCCGACACTAAAAACCATGGCGGAAAGCAGGAAATACCAGATCACCGTGACCCCGGTGGCCACCTACATCCTGGAACAATCCGACGAAGTGGCCGGACGTTATGTCTTCGCCTACACCATCAATATCGCCAACACCGGTACCGTGCCGGCGCAGCTCATCTCCCGGCACTGGATCATCGTCGACGCCCAGAACCAGACCCAGGAGGTGCGCGGTCTGGGCGTGGTCGGCGAACAGCCCATGCTGAAACCCGGCGAGCACTTCGAATACACCAGCGGCACCGCCCTGACGACCCCCATGGGCGTGATGCGCGGCTCTTACCAGATGGTCGCCGAAGACGGCGAGGCTTTTGAAGCGGATATTCCGGAATTCACGCTGAGCGTGCCCAGGGTATTGCACTAAGCACGATGCGTACCTTTGTCGCCCTGATCGCGGTGGGGCTGCTGGCCGGCTGCGTCACCCTGCCTGGGCCGGAGACCCCGGTCCAACCGAGTTCCCCGCCCCCCCCTCCACCAGTGGCAGCCTCGCCAGCGGAGCCTGTGCCACCGGCCCCTTGCCCCGAGCCGGCTGTCCACGTCCCGGCGCCGCCGACGGCGCCAGCCAGCGAGGTGCCAGCGGCTCCGGAACCGGCCGCACCGCTGGCCAATCCACCGGCCAGCACACCCGCCACACCCGCCCCAGCCCCAGAACCAGCCCCAGAACCAGCCTCAGCGCCAGCGCCAGCGCCAGCGCCCACACTTGTACCCACCCCCGCGACCAGCTCGGCCGTCGAGACAGCCTCCGGGCTCCAGGCCGCCAGCAACTATCCCTGGCTGCAAGCCGCCCCCTGGAAGGATTTGCCAGGCTGGAAAAACGATAATCTGGTGCTGGCCTGGCCGGCCTGGCTGCGTTCCTGTCAGACCCTGCAGAAACAGCGCGCCTGGCAAGCCCTGTGCGACGAGGCACGCCAACTCCCGGTCGACGCCGGCAAACTCCGCGCCTTCTTCGAACAGCGTTTCCAGCCTTACCAGGTCAACCAGGCCGAAGGCGGTCCGGAGGGTCTGGTCACCGGCTACTACGAACCGCTCTTGCGCGGCAGCAGGACACCCTCGCCGACCTATCCGTATCCGCTGCTGGCGCCTCCCGACGACCTGCTGATCGTCGACCTCACCGAACTCTATCCGGAGTTGAAACACCTGCGCCTGCGCGGCCGACTCCAGGGCAACAAGATCGTGCCCTATTACAGCCGGGCCGATATCGAAACCGGCAAGACGCCGCTCAAAGGCCGCGAAATTGCCTGGGTCGCCGATCCCGTCGAACTCTTCTTCCTGCAGGTGCAAGGCTCCGGGCGCATCCAGATGGAGAACGGCGAACTCATGCGCATCGGCTATGCCGACCAGAACGGTCACCCCTACAAATCAATCGGCAAATGGCTGGTGGAACAGGGCGAGCTGACCCTGGACAAGGCGTCGATGCAGGGTATCAAGGACTGGGGGACGCGCAATCCAGACAAACTGCCACGTCTGCTCCAGATCAACCCCAGCTTTGTCTTCTTCCGCGAGCTACCCAATCTGGGTGACGGACCCATCGGCTCGCAGGGGGTGCCGCTCACCCCGGAACGCAGCATCGCCGTCGATCCGCGCGCCATTCCCCTGGGCGCGCCGGTCTGGCTGGCAACGATCCAGCCGAACGCGAGCACCCCCATGCAACGTCTGGTCATGGCCCAGGACACGGGCAGCGCCATCAAAGGCAATGTCCGCGCCGACTTCTTCTGGGGCTTCGGCGACACCGCCGGCAGCAAGGCCGGCGCCATGAAACAGACCGGCCGGATGTGGCTGCTGCTGCCGAAAGACCTGGGCAATGGCAGCGTTCGCAAGAACGGCCTATAGTGCAAGCGTAATCGTTCTCGGGGGCCGTCATGGAAGGCATCGCCTCGGCATTGGCGTCGAATCAGACCGCGTATCAGGATCAGATCAGCGTGCTGGCCATTAAGATGGCCGCGCAAAGCCAGCAGCAGATGGTCGCACTGTTGGCGCAAGCGGCCCAGCAGGCGGCCGTCAACCCGGCACACCTCGGCCAGAACATCGATACCTACGCCTGAACGACCCGGTGCTCAGTCGTTGAGCGTGTATGTCACCCGTATGCGTATCTCGGCGCGCACCGCCTGCCCCGCCAGCCGTGCCGGGGCAAAGCGCGCCGACGCGAAGGCTTGCTTCGCGGAGGCATCGAATACCCCCGGCGGCGTCGCCGATTCGACCGTGACCTCTTTCACCTCACCAAGCTCGTCGATACGCATCAGCAGTGTCACCGTGCCGACGATGCCCGCGCGGCGCGCGTCTTCCGGATACGCGGGTTCGATGCCGTAGCGCGCCTTGGGCTGAACATCGAGTTGGCGCGCGTTGTACCAGGTGGTGTCGAGCATCACCGGAACGCTGGGCAAGAGGTCCGGAGATTCGCGCGCCGGCAAACGCGAAGGGTTCAGGTCCGGATCGGGCGCGTGCGCTGACGGTATTGCCGGCACCGGCTCCGCCGCGACCCTGGTTTCGGCGGGCGACTCGGACGGCGGCTCCGGAACGCGGACCGGCACGGCCTCGGGGTTCGGCGGGGCCAAGGTGTCGAGCGCCGCCAGCAGGTCGTCGGGGATGCGCTGTTCGGGAACCGGCTCGGCCTCGCTGGCGGCGGGCGTGGCGGCGACAATGCGCGCGCGGATGGTTTGGCTGTAGGGGATGGCGCTGCCCGGTCGCGGCTGGATCAACATGATCAGCGCCATATGCAGGGCCAATGACAACATGAGCATGCGTGACAAGGGCAGGCTCAATACATGGCCAGCCTGGGCTAGGGAAAGACGCGGGAGCATGGTCATAGTATGGCGGGGCGCGGCCCCCGAGGGCAATGAAGTCCGCCCGGCGTCTAGGCAGGCTGTTGTTTCTGCCGGTACATGGCCACGTCGGCGTGGCGCAGCAATTCGCCGGCGCTGGCGCCATCTTCCGGAAACAGGCTGGTACCGATGCTGCCCGAGACCGGCAACGCGCCCTCGGCCAGGGGCAGTGGAAACCTCAGCGCACCCTGGATCAACTGGGTGCGCCGCTCGAGATCGGCGCGCGTACCGACGTTTTCCAGGACCAGACAAACTCGTCGCCCCCCAGACGGGCGACGATATCACCGGCGCGCACCTGGCAGCAAAGCCGCTCGGCAACCGAGATCAGGACCTGGTCGCCGACCTCGTGGCCATGCCGGTCATTGACCGCCTTGAAGCCGTCCAGGTCGATGAAAGCCACGCCCAGCCGGGTACCGGCACGCTGGGCACGCGCCAGGGCGTGATCCATTTCCTCGTCGAGCAGTTGCCGGTTGGCCAGACCGGTAAGCGGGTCGTGCGTGGCCAGCGTGCGCATCCTTTCTTCGCTCTCGCGCAATTTTTCGCAGGCCTGGGTCAAGGCCTCGGTGCGCTGGCGCACCCGGTCTTCCAGCTCGGTCTCGCTGCGCCGCAGGGTGGCGACCAGTTGTTCCTTGGCTTGCATGGCGTCGCTCTGGGCCAGGGTCTTGTCGCGTTGCAAGATGTTGATCCGGTCCGCCAGCGCGAAAGACAGCAGCAGCATCTCCAGGGCCGAACCGATCTGCATCAGATTCAGGGTCAGCCAGTTGGACGGCAGCCAGCCGAGGTTGCGCGCCGCCATGCTGCCCACCCCGACGAGCAGGATGGTCCAGGCCAGCAGGAAATAGCGCGCCCCGGGGCTGCCCGCCAGGAAGGTCTTGACCCCGACGATGACCGCGAGGATCGAGAAGATCAGCCCGGTCAGGCTGACGCCGATCGCGAACCAGGTATACGGCAGCAGAGGTCCGGCGCTGGCAAGCAAGGCGAATGACGCCAGCGTCGCCAGGATCGCCCGATCCAGACGCGGCGCGTAATGTGCCGTGTCGAGAAATCGCCGGGTGAACATGGCGCCCGCCAGGCCGCAAAAGGCAAAGCCCCAGGGCAGTGCCCAGTGCCCCCAGGGAGCGCTATCCGGCCACAGCCAGAGATTGCCGAAGCCGTTCAGGGACAACTGGCCGATGCCCATGCCCGCGACCATGCCGACATAGAGCAGATACAGCGGGTCGCGCACCGACAGGTAGAGCAGCAGGTTATACAGCAGCAAGGCCAGCAGGGCACCGAAATACAAGGCGTGCCGGACATAGACGCGGCGGTCTTCGCGCGCCAGGGCGTCAACCTGCCAGAGGGTCAGCGGTACGGTCATGTTGCCGGTGGTTTCCACCCTCAGGTACACCACCTGCTCGGTACCGGGCGTCAGGCGTACCGGGAACACCAGGTGATGGTGCGGATAGCTCCGGACACGCGGTTGCAAATCGCCGGCGCCGAGAACTTGCATGCCACCCGGGCCTGGCAGGTAAAGATCGACCCGGTCGAGCGACGGGTAAGCCACCTCCAGCAACCAGTCCGCCGGCGCCGCGCGCTCGGGCGCCAGCGCAAAACGCAGCCACAACGCGCCCTTGCGGTAGCCGAGATTGATCGCCTCGCCCTGGCCGGCGGGCACCATGGCAAAAGCGCGGTCACGAACCGCCGCGATGTCGAGCGTTCCACTCGGGTCATCGAGGATATCGACCACATGCCGCAGGTTCAGCGTCTGCGTCGTCGCCGACAGGGTCGATATTCGCCCCGTGGCGCCCCAGGCAGCGGCCGCCAGGGTCAGGCCGATCGCCAGGGTGACGAGCAGACGCGCAGCGCTATGCATTCTGTACCGGCTTAGCGGACCAATCCGGCTTCGACCTGATCGCGCTGGGCGCGACCGACCAGGAGATCGATCAAGGTCAGGGCGAAGTCCATGGCGGTCCCAGGCCCGCGCGAGGTCACCACCGTGCCGTCCACAACCACGGCGTCGGTCGAATAGCGACAGCCGGCCGGCGCCAAGCGATCGACGACACCGGGATAACTGGTGGCGTGACGACCGTCGAGCAGTCCCGCCTCGGCAAGCGCCATGGGCGCGGCGCAGATGGCGGCGGTGTAGTTGCCCGCATCGGCCATGCGCCTGAGCAATGCCTGAATCCGGCGGTCGTTCTTCAAATGCTCGGAGCCCGGCATGCCACCCGGCAGGACGATCATGTCGAACGGCCGGTCGAGCACGTCGTCGAGCATCGCGTCGGGCTGCACGCGCGTACCGCGCGCACCCTCGATCAGGCCGGGGTGCAGGCCGGCGCTGACCACCTCGATGCCGGCACGGCGCAGCAGGTCGGTGATGGTGACCGCTTCGAGATCTTCAAAACCCGGGGCCAGGGGAACCAGTACGCGTTTCATGCGTGTACTCCTTGCGAAAACAGACGTTGCGCCTCTTCGACGGCGCGCTCGGCGCAGTCGCCGATGGACATGCCCTGGAAGTAATTGCCGATCAGGGCCAGGTTCCGGCCGGCGCATTCGGCATCGAGCTTCGCCGCCAGGGCGGGATGACGGGTGTCCAGCGAAGGCAGGCGGCTGATGCGCTCATGCCGCGCCGCGAAATCGCCGGGCGCGCAGCCGAGCACCTCCGCCATGCGCCGCAACTTGGCGTCGGTGGAGTAACGTCCCGGCCTGAAGTGGAAAGTGAAGGCGCGTAGCGTTTCGTGCGGCACAGGATCGCGGCTGACTACCGAGTAGAAAGCATCGTCGACGCCGATCAGACCAGCCAGAGGCGGCAATCGGGTTTTATCCCTGGCCAGGGTGACCGCGACAGACTCGATATCGGCCATCGGGAATTGCTCGAGAATCCGCGCGGTACCGGCATGCACCCCGGCCAGCAGCGCGGCGGCGGCATCGGGCGGCGTCGCCATGGCGAGACAGCCGCAGGTCAGTATCTCGCCGCCGAGATCGACCGCATAGTCCTCGCCTGAACGAGTAATCGCGCGCGCCTCGGTTGCGGCGCGCACCTCGAAGGACGCGTCCTGGACAACCGCCGCGAGCAGTCCTTGCAGGCCACTCGCCCAGGAGTATTTTCTGGGCGCCGCTTTCAGGCGTGGCTTGCGCCGGAACAGCCATTGCGCCGGAAAGTCATCGCAGGGCTGCGACAAGACCGCGGCAAACGCCGGCCCGAGGACACGCGCATAGTTGGCCGGTCCGAGCAGGGCGCCGTAGTAGTCGCGCAGGCTGGCGCCGGTCTTGTCCTTGAACAGGCCGAACGGCAGGCGCAGCAGCAGCTGCGGGAAACTCAGCCGGGCCATGGGCGATTGCAGGCCGCCCTGCTTGAGGAAGTGATAACCGAGTTTTTCCCGCCGCAAAAGCTCGTCCAGGCGGCCACGTTGCTCCAGGATGCGCAACAGATCCCCGTACGAGTTGTAGGCGGTATGCGCCGCCATCTCGACGAAGAAACCCGGTGCGGCCTCCCAGGAATCGAGACACCCGCCAACCCGGCCGGCCTTTTCCAGGACCAGGACCCGGCGCCCTTGCGCCGAAGCGTGCTCCGCGAAGACCAGGCCACTGACCCCGCCGCCGATAACGATCACATCGTAGTTACTCATGCTGCCTCATAGCTGAATACAAAATGGAAACAACTGCCTTTGTCTGGCGCACTCTCTGCCCAGATCTTTCCCGACAGGGCGCTGGCGATGCGTGCGCAAAGGGCCAGGCCGAGGCCCAGGCCTTCGTAGCCGCGCGCATACCCGGCATCGATTTGATTGAAGGCGGCGAACAAGGTCTCCAGCTTGTCGCGAGCGATGCCAATGCCGGTGTCCTCGACGAGAAGATGCAGACGACTGCCCGCGTCATGCGCGGCATGGCGTTCCAGACGCACCTTGACGCCACCGGCACGGGTGAACTTGATGGCGTTATCGAGCAATACCCGCAGGGCCTGCCGCAACAGCACGGCGTCGACGACGATCTCCGGCGGCACATCGTCGGCAACATCGGCCACCAATGTCAGCGACTTGGCCTTGGCGTCCGGACGCAGCTCTTCAAGGCCGGCGGACAGTAATGCCGCCGTCGACACCGTGACCGGGTGCAGCCGAGCCTGGCCAGCTTCCAGGTTGACATATTGCAATACGCCGCTGATGGCGTTGTGCAGGCGTTGCGCCGAGTCATGGATGGTCTGAAGGTAATCTTTCTGCTCGTCGTCCAGCTGGGTTTCGAGCGCCAATTCGGCCATGCCCAGGATGCCGTTCATGGGGGTACGCATCTCGTGACTCATGTGCGCCAGGAACAGGCTCTTGGCGCGATTGGCCGCCTCGGCGGCGCTGCGCGCCATGGACAGTTCGGCTTCGGCGAGCTTGCGTTGAGCGACCTCTTCCACCAGCTTGCGGTTGACTTCCGCCGACACGGCCAAGGCGTGGTCGGCCTGTTCCAGGGCGGCCTCCTTGGCGAAACGCTGGTGCAACGATTCGGCCAGGGTATCGTGCATGATGCTGGCGCTGCGTGCCAGCAGGAGCACGAACATCATGGTGATCAGCGCAAATGTGGTGTGAAACGTCCCGCCGAGATAAAACAGGGTGAGGATGAGCGGCGCGAAGATCAGCACGGCATAGAGGCCGAACAGTTGGCGCGCGGGCGACAACACCGGTACCGCGCCGGCGCCGATGCCGGCCAGCACCAGCATCACGAAGACCGCCGACTCCAATGGCGCATGCGGCAGAACCAGCGGTGACAGGACACCCCAGCCGATACCGGTCAAGGCCACGCCGAGGCGCAGTCGCCGCATCCAGACCCCCGCGGCCGGGCCTGACGGGCCGGTCTTCGCGCCGAAGCGCGCCCCCAGCCAGGCCCGGCCGAGGACGACCGCGACCATGCCGCCGAACCAGAGGGTCATGGCCAGCACCATCCCCGAGTCGCGGCTTGCCAGATAGAACCCGATGAGTCCCGCCAGGGCCGCCACCATGCCGAGAGACAGCGGCTGATGGCGATACAGCAAGGCTACTTGTTCAGTGAGTATCCGGGCGTCGGGATGATCTTGCACGTCAGTCAATGGACACTTTTCGCACAGGTTTGCGGAGGCTGGATCATAGGCAATCAGCTCTCGCCGGTAAATCGATGGATGAGACGTCGGTCCCGCTTCGTCGGACGCCCTTTCAACTCCGCCGCGGGATTGGCCATCAGGCGGCGTTCATCCACCAGGGCCCGACGTCGTGCCTGACTGGCTGCGTCCTCCAGATAAAGTTGTCGTGCCTGTTCCGCGGGGCCGCGATGCGCCGACACACCAAGCACCTCGATATCCCAGTCGAATTCGCCGATATGGATCCGCAATCGGTCGCCCGGCTTGATTTCCTTGCTCGGCTTGATGCGTTCGCCCGCCAATTTGACCCGCCCGGCGTCGACCGCCTGAGCCGCGAGACTGCGCGTCTTGAAGAAGCGCGCCGCCCAGAGCCATTTATCGATGCGTAGTTTTTCGGATGCTTCGATCATGTCATTCATTCCTTGCCGCGACTGTGTGTTGCCTGGATCATTGACGCACTGAAACCCTGAGCCTGGATAGTGATCCAAAGGACAATCCAACCTGGAAGGCCCATGATGAAACCGATCCTCTACGCACTGCTGGCCACGACCCTGCTCGGTTGCGGCCATACCCGCGAGTATCCGCCCGAGAGCCCCTACTATGCTTATCCCGGTGGTGCCCGACTGTCCCTCAATCAAGCCATCGAGATCCCGCCGGACGCCGCCACCGTGCGCCTGCAATACGGCCACCCCGTCGCCCGCAACGGGGTACATGAGGAAGACCCGCACTGCATCTTCGAACTGGATACCGTAAACGCCGCGACGCAGCGGGTGGAGCCCGACAGCCTGCGAATCACCGACATCCAGCGCCGCGTCCAGACCTTCGCCGGCATGCCGGTGTGGCCGTATCAGTCCGGCTTGGAGCCGCGCTGGCACCACCGGCCAGGTTTCCAGCGCGTCGGCTTCGACGACGACGCCGGCCCCAGCCACATCTATTACCTCACCGAATTCCGCCTGCATTCCGACAGGCAGCCGCAGATCCGCGCCCTGACCTGCCTGCATAACCAGATGATGCCGGGTGTGCCGTTCATGCGCCATGTGACGCTCCCGGAGATCCGGCAAGCGCTGGGCACCTACTTCACGCTCGAACCGGCGCGCTAGAGTTCGAACGCCTCGCCCGGCTCCGGCACATCCACCCGCCAGCCGAAACGCTGGCGGATGTTCGCGCCAAAGCCATCCGCCGTTTCGCCTTCGCCGTGCACGACAAAGGTGCGCTTCGGCGCCTTGACGATATGACCCAGCCAGCCGAGCACGGCATCGCGGTCGGCATGCGCCGACAGGCCGCCCAGGGTATAGACATCGGCACGCACCGGTATCGTCTCCTGAAACAGGCGCACCGTGCTCATCTTGTCGACCAGGCGCCGCCCCAGCGAGCCGGCGGCCTGGAAACCGGCGATGATCACCGTGCACTCGGCACGCGGCAGGTTGTGCCTGAGATGATGCTTGATGCGGCCGGCATCACACATGCCCGAGGCGGAAATGATGATCGCCCCCTGGCGAATCTTGTTGATCGCCATGGAATCCTCGGGTGTCTCGGTGAAGCGGATGTAGGGCAGTTCATGTTTGTTCTCCCGGCTCCATTCGAGCAGTTCCTTCGACTCCGAGTCGAGCAGACGCCAGTGTTTCAAGGTCAGGTCAGTCGCCTTGGTTGCCATGGGCGAATCGACGAATATGGCCGTATTCCGGGGGATGCGTTCCTTGCGGATCAGGTCGACAAGCAGGTAGAGGATTTCCTGTGTCCGGCCGACGGCGAACGCCGGGATGACGACATTGCCCTTCTTGCGCACCACGGTATCGTTGACGGCATGCACCAGTTCCTCGATGGTCTCGGCCATGCCCTTGTGCAGGCGGTTACCATAAGTCGATTCGACCAGGAGGATATCCGCCTCGGCCACTGTCTGGGGGTCTTCCATGAGCGGCCGCCCGGGCTGGCCGAGATCGCCGGAAAACACCAGCTTGGTCGGCTTTTTTCCACCCTCGGTCAACCAGACCTCGATGATCGCCGAGCCCAGGATGTGCCCGGCATCCCGGAAGCAGACGCGCACCCGCTCGGTCACATCGGTAGCCGCGGCGTACTCGACGGGTATCAATCGTTTCAGGAACTCGCGCGCCTGGTTGACGGTATAGAGCGGTGCCTGTTCCGTCTTCAGCGTGCCGCGTTTCTTGCGCTTGGCCAGATTGGCCCACTCGGCCTCCTTTTCCTGGATGTGCGCGGAATCGAGCAGCAGCACTTCGAGCAGGTCGGCGGTCGCCCGGGTGCAATACACCGGCCCGCGAAACCCCATGACCGCGAGGCGCGGCAACAGCCCGGAATGGTCGATATGCGCGTGGGTGAGGAGGACGAAGTCGATCTCTTCGGGATTGAAGACCGGGAACTCGCGGTTTTTCTGATCCGCCGATCGGCCGCCCTGGAACATGCCGCAATCCACCAGGAACGACAGCCCCTGGCTGTCGATGCGGTAGCACGAGCCGGTGACCTCGTGGGCCGCGCCGTGGAAGGTGAGTTTCATGCCTGCCTCCGCTAAAGTCGCACTTCGCTACAACTGAATGTACGCCATGCCCAACGCCTGGTTGAACACCTATCACCGTCTATTCGAATGCCATGGCCGGCAGCACTGGTGGCCCGGCGAGACGCCATTCGAGATCATGGCAGGTGCCATCCTCACCCAAAACACCGCCTGGAGCAATGTCGAGCGGGCCATTGCCAACCTCAAGGCGGCCGGGATGCTCGGCGGCGAGCACATCCTCGACGTGCCGGACACGGCATTGGCCGGGTTGATCCGGCCCGCGGGCTGTTTCAACGTCAAGGCGCGCCGGCTGAAATCCTTATGCCGGTATCTGGCCGAGGAGGACGTCCTCGCTGCTCCGGAACGGCTCGCGGACCAAGCGCCCCTGCCGGAATTACGGCGCCGGTTGCTCGCGGTCCATGGCGTCGGCGAGGAAACCGCCGATTCGATCCTGCTCTACGCCCTCGACCTGCCCAGCTTCGTCGTCGACGCCTACACCCGGCGCATCTTCGGTCGCATCGGGCTGATCGAAGGCGACGAACGCTATGCCGATATCCGCGCCCGCTTCCAGGAAAACCTGCCGGGCGAAACGCCGCTTTACAACGAATACCACGCGCTCATCGTGCAACTCGGCAAAACCACCTGCCGACCCCGGCCCCGCTGCGGGGAATGCCCTCTGCATGCGGGCTGTCAGTACGGCATCCAAGCCTGATAGCGCAGTGGCCGTGGCTAATTTCAGACACCCGCCTTAGGGAGGTGTCGATATAAGCGCCTCCTTGGCTGTTCTCTCGTCAAAAACCACATGTGCGTTAGCGCGAATTCAATTGGACAATTTTCAAGCCCTGCTATCGGCATTCAGCGCAAGGTTGCCATCCACCCTGTAAACCGACAGAACGCAGATACTCCGCCGGCAAGCGGTAGAGCAAGACTATTACCCATTTCAAGAGTTGCTGACGCATGATCACCCCCTTGGAAATACGTGTTTATACTGGCCGGCGCGGTCCTGCCCACATACACAAGGTTCGATCACATTGGTCGCCGGCCATGTCCCAAGCAGCGAGTTCGTCATTACCCGTGTAATATATTGAGGCGTTATTCGTTCAAAGCTTCCTTAATCACCATGCCTATTTACATCGCAGCGCATAAACCAGCCACTTTTCCGAACAGTCCGCTATACAAACCGCTCGCGCTCGGCGGAGCGGAGTTGGGTCAAGAGGGTGTCATAGACAATCAGGACGACAACATATCCCATCTGAATAAATATTATTGCGAACTTACCGGAACTTATTGGATATGGAAAAACGGAAAAACCGATATCGCCGGACTTTGTCATTATCGCAGGTATTTCAATTTCATCCCCGTCGCCACGAATCATGCAATATTGCATGCACCTTTCGACGACAAGACCAGAACCATACTGGAACACCCGGAACAATTACGGTTGGTGCACGCATTACTTGATCGTTATGACGTGATTGTACCCAGGGCAATATTTGAGCCCCACTCGGTCGAGCATACCTACAAAACTTCTCATGGTGTCGTCGAATGGGAATCTTTCATCGCGAACTTGGATTTGCTATATGGCCGTAAAGCTCATTCACTAGACCTTGAACGGCGATTCTTCATTGGCAATATGCTCCTGTGTAAAAGGAGCATCTTCGACCATTACGCCAGTCAACTATTCCATGTCCTGGACCGAGTATCCCAAGAAGTCGGCACGTTACCCCCCCAAGAAGGCGCACGCTATCAGCCATACAGATACCCAGCATATCTCGGCGAACGCTTTACATCCGCATTTATCAAAGCCAACAAACTGAGCTACTATGAGGCTCAAATATTACTAATTCATGGATAGTAGATTTGTTGTTGGCACTGGCTTCTCGGGGACAGTTATCGCACGCCAACTCGCCGACGCTGGGATCCCTGTAGATGTGATAGATGCGCGCAACCATATAGGCGAGAATTGCACACACCGAGTGCGACCAAACCACAGGCATTATGACTCATGTTCACGGCCCACATATTTTTTCGAGATTAGACAATGAAACAATGGGGATGCCACCCGACATAACTACCGGCCCATATTCTCAAACGCCTACTAAGCCGCTTCGATTACAACGACAACTACTACGAGAGCACTTACTAGGCGCTACCGAAGAATGGGTAATCCCCCGGCCATACAAATATAACGACCTTCCGGAGGCAAGTACATTACGCGAGTTTCATGTCAGACAACCCGCCCTATGAAAGCAGTTGAGGGTATATTTCCTTCATAGACATAGCCCAAGCCATGGACATGACGCCCGCCGCCGAAACCGCGAACACCTATAGCCTCCTGCAGCCGCACGCCAAGACCGCCATCTACTGGAAAGACGAGCAGATTTCCTACAACGCGTTGCTGGTGCGTTCCGCGTCGGTCGCCGCGAGCGTTCCAGTATCCGCCGAGGCGCGCGCGGTCATCCATTCGGAGAACCGTCCCGAGTGGCTGTTGGCCCTCCATGCCATCTGGCGCCAACGGGGCATCGTCGTGCCGGTGGACAGCATGGCACCGGCCGACGAACTGGCCTATATCGTCGGACAAACCGAACCCGAGATCATCTACTGCTCGGAGAAGACCCGGCCCAACGTCGACAAAGCCCTGGCCGGCCAGCCGGCACTGAGGCCCCGCGTCGTCGTCTTCGATGCCGCCGAGTTCCCCGGACGTCCCGCCGGCACGCCGGATGCCAAGGCCCTGGAATCCGGCCCGCTCGACAGCCTCGCGGCCATCCTCTACACCTCGGGGACCACCGGCGCGCCCAAGGGGGTGATGCTCACCTTCCGCAATCTGCTGATCAACCTGGAGTCGGTCTGCGACCGCGTGCCCATCTACACGCCGGAAAGCCGCGTCTTCGCCCTCCTGCCGGCGCATCACATCCTGCCCTTGCTGGGTTGTTTCGTCGCGCCGCTCTATGCCGGGGGCAGCATCATCATGGCGCATTCCCTGGACCCCGCCGAGATGGTCGCCACCATCCGCCGCCACCGTGCGACGATCATGGTCGGCGTGCCTCGTTTGTACGCGCTGATACGCAAGGCGATCATGGACGGCCTGCGCGCCTCGCCGGTCGGGCGCCTGTTGTACCGGCTCTCGGCGGCGATCGGCCGGCCCGGTTTCTCGCGCCGCATCCTGTTCCCGGCGCAGAAGAAGTTCGGCGGCGAACTGCGCCAACTGGTCTCGGGCGGTGCGCCGCTCGACCGGGACGTGGCGCGCGACCTGAGCATCATCGGTTTCGAGGTCATGGAAGGCTACGGCATGACCGAATGCGCGCCGATGATCACCTTCCCGCGTCCCGGCAACACCCGCCTCGGTGCCTGCGGCAACCCCTGCCTGCCCGGTTCGGTGCGTATCGAGGACGGCGAAGTCCTGGTGCGCGGCCCGCACGTCTTCCCCGGCTACTGGCGCAACCCCGAAGCCACCGCCGAGGCGATCCACGATGGCTGGCTGCATACCGGCGACCTGGGCTATCTCGACAAGGACGAGTTCCTGTTCATCACCGGGCGCAGGAAGGAGATCATCGTCCTGGCCAACGGCAAGAAGGTGCAGCCCGCCGAGATCGAGGCGAAACTCGCCGGCATGTCCGGCGACATCCGCGACCTGGCCGTCACTTTCAACGACGATCACCTGCATGTCCTGATCCAGCCGGTGCCCGGCTTATGCGGCGACGACAGCGCGGCGCAGACCGAGCACTTCCGCTGGAAATTGCTGGAACCCTATAACCGTCTTGTATCCGCCGCCAAGAAGATCACCCGGCTGAGCATCGTCACCGGCGACTTGCCCAAGACGCGCCTCGGCAAGTTGAAACGCCATGAACTTCCCGCCCTCGCCCTGGGTACTGGCGCGGAGCCCGATGCCCCGGCGGCGGTATCCGAAGCGCTCGGCCCCGCCTACGCCGCCTTCGAGCGGTTTCTGCGCACCGACCTGGAATGCCGGCGCGTCCGGCCAGACTCGCATTGGGAGATGGATCTGGCCCTCGACTCCCTGGCCCTGGTTTCGGTGCTGGTGTTCGTCGAGAAGACCTTCGGCATCCGCCTGCCGGAAAACATCTTCCAGGACTGTCCGACCGTCATCGCCCTGGCGCGTCACGCCGACGCCAAGCGTATTTTCTTCCACGAAGACGCCGGCCATTGGGGGTCGATGCTCCAGCCGACCGACGCCCAACCTCCGGATCTGCCGCGCTCATCCTGGATCCATCCCTTCCTCAACACCGGCCTCGGTCTGCTCGCCCGGGCGCTGTTCCGCATCGAAGCCAAGGGCATCGAAAACATCCCGGCGCGGGGTCCATGCATCCTCGCCGTCAACCACCAGTCCTATCTCGACGGCCTGTTCGTCTCCATGTTTCTCGATAATGCCCTGCTGCGCCGCACCTATTACTATGCCAAACGGAAGCATGTGAAGGCGGGTGTGCTGACCTGGCTGGCCGAACATAGCAACGTCATCGTCGTCGAGGTCGGTCGGGACGTCGGATTATCCCTGCGCAAGCTCGCCCAGGCCCTGCGCCAGGACGGCAACCTGATGATCTTCCCCGAAGGCACCCGCTCGGCGGACGGCCAGCTCGGTGAATTCAGGCCCGCCTTCGCCAAGCTGGCTCTGGAGATGAACGTCCCGGTGATCCCTGTCGCCATCAGCGGTGCCTGGAAGGCGATGCGCCGCAACGGCCTGCCGCGCCCGCTGACACGCATCACCGTGGAGTTCCTGCCCGCCGCGCCGGATTCCGCGCGCGGCGGCGAGGATCAACTGACCGATATCATCCGGAGCAGCATTGCGCGGCATTTGAGTTGAACGCAGGGTTGCGGACGCTGTTTCGTCCGCGGGTCGCATGGCTTCTGGTTACGAGAGGAGAACTGTCTTGAGCGCACGCGTTTCGCGATTTGCCTTCCTGTTGCTCATCGCCATCGCGCTGCCCGCCCTGGCCAAGGATCCGCTGGTCATCGTCGTGCACGGCCTGGGAGGCGGCAACCGCGCCGATGGCTGGTCCGGGGAAGTTGCCAACGCCTACGGAACCGAGGTGAAAGAGATCACCTTCCGCTACGAAGGTCGCGACACCCCCGAATCGTACAAGGACTTCGCCCGCAAGGCCGGCGACTGGGCTCTCGAAGTGCAGCGCCAGATCACGGACATCACCCGGGATAATCCCGACAGGAGGATCGTCGTGGTATCCCACTCCTGGGGGACGGTGGTCACCAAACTGGCGCTCGACGGCGGCACGGCGGGAGGGAATTCGCGGGAACTGGCGGTGAACGACAACCACATCAAGCCACTGGATCTGAACGGCGTTTCGATCGACGAATGGGTTACCTTGGGCTCACCCCTGGGTCGCGCCGAAGGCGCCCGGGTCGCGGGGACACTGGATCAGTTAGGCGTCGACGTATCGCCCGGGCGCCCCAAGCTGGTGAAAAACTGGACCAATTTTTACGACACCAATGACCCGGTGTCGGCCTACTCGCATAACCTCGAAGGCGCGAAAAACATCGGCGTCACCAATGCGGCGATCTGGGTCGACGTCTTCGGCCTGCGCGCGCACACCAAGCTCTGGACCGAACGCCAGGTAACCCGGCACATCTGGAACCGCATACAGGAATTGGCGGCCCAGCCGCTGCCCCGTCCGCGTCCGCCGCCGGCGCACGACCGGAACACCCCGGGCCTCGACGCCGCGGGCGCCGCCTGCTTCGAAAGGCACCGCGTCCGGATCGCCGAGCTGCGTGCCCATAACCGGGCGCAAGATCCCGCTTCGAGCAGTCTCTATACCAAGACCCTGGGCACGGACAGCGAGTGCGGCAAAGCCTATGGCGCCTGCATCGACGAGGCCAAGGCGCGCGCGAAGATCTGCCCGCCCGGCGCCGACGGCACCTATACCCAGTGTTTCATCGCCGAAAACCGTGCCTGGGTGCAATGCGCGCAGAACGAGATCGACTGCGGCGAGCGGATACTGATCAGGAAATGCGCGGGGCGTTGAAGGACTGCGCGATGCCCGCCGCCAGCGCGCATGACGCGATCGAAACGTGTCTGGCAAGGCGTGCCGACTGCCCCTGTCGCCCTGTCCGGCAGGCTTGCCGTCCGACCCGGGGAGCGGCTAGATGACCGCCCGGTTGAATCCCTGCCCCTGCGGCCTGCCGTACGGCTATCCCGCCTGCTGCGGTGCATATCACGGCGGCGCCCCGGCGCCCGACGCCCAGGCTCTGATGCGCTCGCGTTACAGCGCATACGTCCTGGGCGACGCAGCCTACCTATTGAGTACCTGGCATGCCAGCAGCCGACCGGCCAGTCTCGACCTCGACTCCGAACCGCGTCCGAAGTGGCTCGGGCTGGAGGTGAAACGCTACGAGCCGATCGACGCCGACCATGCCGTCGTCGAATTCGTGGCGCGCTACAAGGTGAACGGGCGCGCCTTTCGTATGCAGGAAACCAGCCGCTTCGTCAGGGAAAACGGGCGCTGGTTTTATGTCGATGGCGATGTCGCGGGTGTGTAGGTCGAAGTGTGCCGAAAGCGAAGTCCGACGCATGCGCTATAGCTAGCGCGCTGTCTCCGGCACGCAGGTATAGATCAATCCTGTATCGGCGCCCGGCAGGCATTGCCCTGTCGGCAGGTCGATGTACTGGCAGCCGGGGTTGCAGGACTGAGGGAAGCACAGCGCGGTCTTGCCGGCGAGTTCGCGGGTGCAGAGCGCTTCATCCGGTTCCTTGCGGGCGCCGCCCTGGAGTTGCGGGCCGATACAGTCGCCCTCGGCGACCAGCACCCAGCCGGCGATGGCGGCTGGCGTGGGCAACAGGCCGGCGAGGATGCACAGAAGCGCGCACCGTGCGGCGCTGCCCGACGCCATGCCTACTTGCCGGCTTTCCATGAAGCCACGGCGGCCTTGATCTGTTCGAGGGCCGAGGGGTCGTCGAGGGTGGTCAGGTCGCCGGCCTCGCGGCCTTCGGCGAGGGCCTGGATGGAGCGACGCAGCAGTTTTCCGGAACGCGTCTTGGGCAGCAGGGTGACGAAGCAGACGCGCGCCGGCCGGGCGATGGCGCCGAGCTCCTTGTCCACTGTCGCCATCACTTCCTTTTCCATGGCCGCGACGGCCTCGGGGGTGGCGACGCGGCTGGCGTCCTTGACCACGGCGAAGGCCATGACCGCCTGGCCCTTGACCTCGTCGTGGACGCCAACCACGGCGACCTCGGCGACGTTCGGGTGCGCCGACACCGCCTCTTCGATCTCGCGCGTCCCCAGGCGGTGACCGGCGACGTTGATGACGTCGTCGGTGCGCCCGAGGATGAAGTAGTAACCGTCGGCGTCCTGGGTCGCCCAGTCGAAGCTGGAGTAGACCAAAGCGTTCTCGAAGTTGGAGAAGTAGGTGTTGACGAAGCGTTTGTCGTCGCCCCAGACGGTGGTGAGACAACCCGGCGGCAGCGGCGGCACGGCGGTGAGTACGCCCTTCTCGCTGGTACCGACTTCCAGGCCGGTGCGCTCGTCGAGCAGCTTCAGGTCGAAGCCGTAGACGGCGAAGCCGGGCGAGCCGAACTTACGCGGCGAATCCTCGATGGCCGGGACACTGGAGAGGATCGGCCAGCCGGTCTCGGTCTGCCAGTAGTTGTCGATGATGTTGACCTTGAGGGCATCGGCGATCCAGCGCGCCGTCGGCTCGTCGAGCGGCTCACCGGCGAGATACAGGCTGCGCAGGCTGGAGACGTCGTACTTGGTCAGATATTCCGGCGGTTGTTTCTTGAGCACACGCACGGCGGTCGGCGAGGTGAACATGATGTTCACCTGGTTGTCCTGGACGATCTTCCACCAGATGCCCGGATCGGGGCGGATCGGCAGGCCTTCGTAGATGATGGTCGTCATGCCGGCAATCAGCGGGCCGTAGACGATGTAGCTGTGCCCGACCACCCAACCGATGTCGCTGGAGGTGAACATGGTCTCGCCGGCCTGGCCGGTGTAGATATGCTTCATCGACGCGGCCAGGGCCACGGCATAGCCGCCGGTGTCGCGCTGCACGCCCTTGGGTTTGCCGGTGGTGCCCGAGGTGTAGAGGATGTACGACGGGTCGGTGGACTCCAGCCAGACCGGCTCGACGTTCGCATCCATGTGCCTGGCGCGCAGGGTGTCCCAGTCGACGTCGCGCGCCGGGTTCCAGGCCATGTCCTCGTCCAGACCGCGCTTGAACAGCAAGACTTTTTCGGCGGGTTTTGCGCCAGGCTCAGGGCCTCGTCGACCAGCGGCTTGTAATCGATCTGCTTGCCGCCGCGCATGCCGGCGTCGGCGGTGATCAGCACCTTAGGCAAGGCGTCGTCGATGCGCGTCGCCAGACTGTGCGCCGCGAAACCGCCGAAAACCACGGAATGGATGGCGCCGATGCGCGTGCAGGCGAGCATGGCGAACACCGCCTCGGGCACCATGGGCATGTAGATGATCACCCGGTCGCCCTTGGCCACGCCCAGATCCATGAGCATGGCGGCGACATGGTTCACCTCGGCGTGCAGCTCGCGGAAGGTATAGCTGCCGGCCTTGCCGGTCTCGGTCGACAGATAGGTGATCGCCTTCTGCTCGGCGCGGTCTTTCAGGTGCCGGTCGACGGCGTTGTAACAGAGGTTGGTCCTGCCGCCGACGAACCAGCGCGCGAACGGCAATTTGCTGTCGTCAAGCACCTGCTCGAAGGGCGTCTGCCAGTCGATGAGTTGCGCCTGTTCGGCCCAGAAGCCGGCTTTGTCGTCTATCGAACGGCGATAGAAATCCGCGTACTTGCCCATTTTTTGTGTCTCCTCGATCCGGTTTAACCGGCATATCACTCAACCGCGGCGGCCCTCTCCCCAGAGGCACCACGCCAAAATCTCACGTCGCACGTAGGTCGGACTGAGCGTAGCGATGTCCGACGCTCTCCCTCGTCGGACTTCCTGCGTCAGTCCGACCTACGCTAAATCCACGACCGTCCGCCCGGTCCCCGTGCCGTCCAGGAAGCCCTGGAATACGCCGGGCAGGGCATCCAGTTTAACCGTACGGGCGATACCGGTGTCCAGATGACGCGGCTTCAGGTCCGTCGCCAAACGCCGCCAGACCGCCAGACGCTCGGCCATCGGACAGGCCACCGAGTCAATGCCGAGCAGGCTGACACCGCGCAGGATGAAGGGCATCACCGTAGTGTTCAATTCAACGCCACCGGCCAGACCACAGGCGGCGATGACGCCGCGATAGGCCATGCTGCGCGTCATCCAGCCGAGCAAGGCACCGCCGACGGTATCGACGGCGCCAGCCCACTGCGCCTTCTCCAGCGGCCGCGTGCCCAGTTCCAGCGTCTTGCGGTCAATGACCCGCGCCGCGCCCAGGCTGGCCAGGTACTCCGACTGCTCCGACTTGCCGGAGAGCGCCACCACCTCATAACCCCGCCCGGCGAGCATGTCCACGGCCAGACTGCCGACGCCGCCTGTGGCGCCACTGACCAGCACCGGCCCGGCCCCCGGAACCAGGCCCATCTGCTCCATCCGCATCACCGCCAGACCGGCGGTAAAGCCCGCCGTACCCAGGGCCATCGCCTGAAAGTCGCTCAGGCCCTCGGGCAAAGGCACCACCCAATCCGCCGGGACGCGTACATAGTCCGCGAAGCCGCCGTCCTGTTCCACCCCAGGCCATAGCCGGTCACCAGCACCGCGTCGCCAGTCTTGAAACGCGCGTCGCCGCTCGCCGCGACGCTACCGGCGACATCGACGCCGCCGGTCATCGGCAGGGACTTCATGATCTTGCCCGCGCCGGTGGCCGCGAGGGCGTCCTTGTAGTTGACGCTCGACCATTGGCACCGGATCAGCACCTCGCCGGTGCCGGCCACGGGCACCGGCAGCGACTCGATACAGCAGCCAATAACCCCATCAGCACTAATGACTCGCAAAGCCTTCATTGAATTCTTCAATTCTTCACCTTGAAATATTTGTGCAGTGCAAGAAAGAAATCTCGACTAGATTGATCGGAAATAGACGTTACGTCATCCGGGTTATCCGATCTTGACGGACACGATAAACGATCGCCGGCGATTGTCGAGTGCCGGCAGAGATGGATGGAGTTGACGATGGCGATTACCAGTGCGGTGCTGGGCGATTATTGGCCCGGCATCCAGCTCTACTACCCGCCGGTGAAGTATGCGCCGGCCCTGGGCATCTACGAGGACCTCGACGCGGCGGCGCTGCGCTTCCAGAAGCATGCCCGTAACTGCCACGCCCAGACCCTGCTCTTCGACCTGGAAGACGGCTGCCGCCAGAAGGCCCTGTCGCGCGACCTGTTGCGTCAGGAACTGCCCGGCCTGCAACGCGACGACATCGCCGTGGCGGTGCGCATCAACCCGTTCCGCACCGAGGAGTACGAAAAAGACATGCAGATGGTGCGCGACCTGGCCGAGCACATCGACGTGGTCATGCTCGCCAAGGCCGGCGAGGCCTACGGCGCCGCCGAGATCCGCGATCTGTCGGCGGTGCTGGCCGGCATGAACGGCGGCGGCATCACCATCCAGCCGATCATCGAGCATCCCAAGTCGCTCAAGGTGGCGCCCGAGATCATGGCCTATTCGACGGTGAAGCATGTGGTCTTCGGCATCCACGACTTCTCCAAGGCCATGGGCATCCACATCACGCCGCAGCACTGGACCGAGGAGCTGAAGTTCTTCCTCAACCAGATCCTGTTCGAGGCGCGCATCGCCGGTAAGGGTGTCATCGGCGGCGTCGAGGTGCTGATCGGCGAATCGACCATGCCCGAGAAGATTCTTGAGCCGCACGACATCCGCCGCTGGCTGGACCTGCATGGCGACGAGGAATCGCGCATCGTCTTCCGGCACGCCTGCGAAGAGGCGGCCCTGGGCCTGACCGGCAAGCAGGTTATCCATCCCAGCCACATCCACCTGTGCAAGGTGGCCTACACGCCCTCGCCCACCGAGATCACCCGCAACATCCGCATCCTCCAGGCCGCCGTCGAGGCCGACGCCCTGCACGGCGGTGCCATCAAGTTCGAGGGCGAGATGCTCGACCCGCCGATGTTCGGCAAGGCCCTGCAAGTCCTGCTGCGCGCCCACGCACTGCGCGCCCTGACCGACGACGACACCCAGTTCGCCCTGAGCGTACTGGGCATGCTGCCGGCGCAGGTTATCCGAGAAAACTGGCCGTACGGAGTCATCCTATGAACGCCCCCGAATCCCCCATCCATCTGGAGAACCCCGCCATGTCCTTTGCCCCCTTCCCCGAATGGACCTGGGAGGTCCCGGAGTATTTCAACATCGGCGTCGCCTGCACCGACGCACACATGGATACCCCGGTCGCCGACCAGGTAGCGATGATCGTCGAGGATGACACGCTCGGCACCTCGACCGCCAGCTACCGCGAACTGGCCATTGCCACCAGCCGTTTCGCGCAGTTACTGCGCTACCTGGACGTACGCCTGGAAGACCGGGTGCTGATCCGTCTGCCCAATTCCCTGGCCTATCCGACGGCTTTCTTTGGCGCCATGAAGCGCGGCGCCATCGCCGTCCCAACCTCCACCCTGCTGACCGCCGACGAGGTGGTCTATCTGGCCAAGGACTCCGGCGCCACGGTGCTGGTCACCGACAAGGCCATGTGGGCCGGACTGCACGACAAGCTGGCCGGGCTGGATGGCCTGCGCCACGTGCTGCTTACCGGTCCCGGCGAAGTCATCGCCGTGGCGCGCCTGAACGTCCTCGATCTGGACGCCGAACTGGCCAAGATCGACAGCTACTCCCAGCCGCACAGGAGCCGCGCCCAGGACCCGGCCTACCTGGTCTATACCTCGGGCACCACGGGCTACCCCAAGGGCGTGCTGCACGCCCACCGGGCGATGGTCGGCCGCCAGCCGGCGGCACAGTTCTGGTTCGACTTTTCGCCCCCGGACGCGAATGGACTCGCCGGCGACCGCATCCTGCACTCCGGCAAGTTCAACTGGACCTACGTCCTCGGCTCGGGCCTGATGGACCCGCTCTATCGCGGCAAGACGGTGATCGTCCACGAAGGCAAGAACGACGCCGCCGGCTGGATCAGGCTGATGGCCAAGCACCAGGCGACGATCTTCATCGGCGTGCCGACCATCTACCGGCAGATCATCCAGAAGACCGAATCCGGCGCGGCCGACGTGCCCAGCCTGCGCCACTGCATGAGCGCCGGCGAGCACCTTTCGGACGAGATGCTCGGCCTGTGGAAGGACCGCTTCGGCGTCGAGATCTACGAAGCCGTGGGCATGTCGGAGATCTCCTACTATCTGTCGGAAAACAAGCTGCGGCCGATCCGCCCCGGCTCCGCCGGCTTCCCGCAGCCCGGCCACGGCGTCCGCCTGCTCGACCCGGAAACGCTGGAAGAAGTCCCGGCCGGCGAAGAAGGCATGATCTGCATCCCCAATGACGACCCGGGCCTGTTCGTGCAGTACTGGAACCTGCCCGAAGAGACCGCCAAGGTGTTCAAGGGCAACTGGTTCCTCACCGGCGACTACGCCCGCCTGGACGCGGACGGCTATCTCTGGTTCCTGGGGCGCAAGGACGACATCATCAATTCGTTTGGTTACCGCGTTTCGCCACACGAAATCGAACGGGTGATGAAGACCCACCCCGAGGTCGCCGACTGCGCCGCCACCGGCGAGGAACTCTCCGGCGACAAGGTACTGGTGGTCGCCTATGTCATCCTCCAGCCCGGTTCGAGCGTCAGCGCCGACGCACTGGCGGCCTTCGGCAAGGACCATCTGGCCGGTTACAAGGCGCCGAAGATCGTCTATCTGGTGCCGGATTTCCCGCGCACCAAGAACGGCAAGATCATCCGCAAGCAACTCCACCCCAGCATCGCCACTCAGCGTTCGAACTGACATGCGCCCCCACTACCGCCCCCGCCGCTCGTTGCTTTACGTCCCCTGCTGCGTGCCGCGCTTTCTCGACAAGGGCCGCCGCCTGGCGGTCGACACCCTGATCTTCGATCTTGAGGACTCGGTCCTGCCCGAGCGCAAGAGCGAAGCCCGCAACAACCTCACCGCCGCCCTGGAACAAGGCCAGTTCGGCTGCCGCGAGAGGGTCGTGCGCATCAACAAGCTGGACAGCGTCTGGGGCCAGGACGACCTCACAGCCGTCTGCCGCAGCGATATCGACGCTGTACAACTGCCGCGCGTCGAGAGCCGCGCCGATGTCGAAGCGGCCCTGCGCGCCATGGATGCCGCCGGTGGCGCACACCTGCCGGTGATGGTGCAGATCGAAAGTCCGCTGGGCGTGCTGCGTGCCGAAGAGATCGCCGGGGCTTCGGAACGCATCGCCTGCGTCGTCATGGGTACCTCCGACCTGACCAACGAGATGCACGCGCGTATCACCCTGGAACGCCTGCCGATGCTGCACAGTCTGTCGCACTGCATACTCGCGGCGCGGGCGCACGACCTCGCCATCGTCGACGGCATCCACCTCGACCTGAAGGATATGAAGTCGTTCGAATACGCCTGCCGCATGGCGCGCGACCTGGGCTTCGACGGCAAGTCGCTGATCCACCCGGACCAGATCGCCTACGCCAACGACGCCTTCACGCCACGCCCGGACAGCGTCGCCCGCGCCCGCCGCATCATCGAGGCCCTGGCCGAAGCCAATCGTGCCGGCAGCGGCGTCGCCGTCATCGACGGCCGACTGGTCGAAGCGATGCACATGGAGGCAGCCAAGCGGACCCTGATGATTCATGACATGATCCAGCAATGCTGGTCCGGCGAGGCATGAGGCGAACATGAGCAAGACACACTCCGGTAATTTCTTCGAAGACTTCTCCCTGGGCCAGACCCTGGTGCACGCCACGCCGCGCACCGTCAGCGAGGCCGACCAGAGCCTGTACATCGCCCTCACCGGCGACCGCCACCTGGTCGCCTCGTCGAGGCCGGCGGCCCACGCCCTGGGCTTCCGCGACCGGCCCCTGGACGATCTGCTGGCCTTTCACCTAGCCTTCGGCAAGACGGTCAACGACATCTCGCTCAATGCCGTCGCCAACCTGGGTTACGCCGACGTACGCTTCCTGAAACCGGTCTATCCCGGCGACACGCTGTCCGCCGAGTCGACGGTGATCGGCCTGAAAGAGAACAGCACCGGCAAGAGCGGCGTCGTCTGGGTGCGCTCGACCGCCCTGAACCAGAACGGCGAAGAAGTACTCACCTGGATCCGTTGGGTGATGGTGCACAAGCGCGACGCCAGCCACCCGGCTCCGACGCCGGTGGTCCCTGAACTGCCCACCTACGTCAAGCCCGAGCGCCTCAGCCTGCCATCCGGCCTGGATTGCCGGGATTTCGAGACCCGCCTCACCGGCGGCCCCTGGCTCTGGGATGACTACGCCGCCGGCGAACGCATCGACCACCCGGCCGGCATGACTCTGGACGAGAGCGACCACACCTTCGCCACACGCCTGTACCAGAACAATGCCCGCCTGCACTTCGATGCGCACATGATGGCCGGCTCGCCGTTCAAGCAGCGCCTGGTCTACGGCGGCCACGTCATCTCGGTGTGCCGCGCCCTGAGCTTCGAAGGCCTGGAAAACGCCCTGCTGATCGTCGCCATCAACGCCGGCCAGCACGCCAACCCCACGCTCGCCGGCGACACCCTCTACGCGCGCAGCGAGGTCATCGAGACATGGGCCCTGCCCGGTCGCGACGATGTCGGCGCCCTGCGCCTGCGCCTGGTCGGCCTGAAGAATATGCGCCCGGAAGACCTGGCCGAGGTGATGGTCGAAGTCGAGGGCAGGCAGAAGCATCATCCGAACGTGGTGCTGGATCTGGATTACACCGTGTTGATGCCGCGAGGGAGTCCGGCATGATCGACCGGTCAAGCGCCGTGAGGCACCCCCGGAAATTACGCACCACATTGCTCCCCCCTTTGAAAAAGGGGGGCTGGGGGGGATTTCTGAGGCCCCACTTAATCAACCGCCGTTAAATCCCCCTCATTCCCCCTTTTACAAAGGGGGAGGCCAAGACGCCGTGCTCAAGTTATCGCCCTGCCGCCCTAATCCATAGAACACCCGTAGGAGACCTCATGTCAGTCCACCCCAACCAAGCCCTGTTCGCCGGCGAAAAGCCCTTCCCGGCCATCCCCGCCTGCGAGCACTTCGCCGGCAGCGAGAGGCTGATCCTCAAGGCCCTGGAACTCCAGGACAAGCTCGGGCCGATCTTCGACATCACCTGCGACTGCGAGGACGGCGCCCCCGCCGGACGAGAAAAGGAACACGCCGAGATGATCGTCCGGCTGGTCAATTCCGAGGCCAACCAGCACGGCATGGCCGGCGCCCGGGTGCATGACTACAGCCATGGCCACTGGAAGCAGGACGTCGACATCCTGGTCGGCGGCGCCGGCAACCGGCTGGCCTACATCACGATTCCCAAGTCGACGGCCGTCGCCCAGGTCGCCGAGATGATCGGCACCATCCAGCAGGTCGCGAAAGCGCACGGCATCGCCCGCGAGATTCCCATCCACGTGCTCATCGAAACCCACGGCGCCCTGCGCGACGTGCACGCCATCGCCGCCCTGCCCTGGATCCAGGTGCTCGACTTCGGCCTGATGGATTTCGTCTCCGGCCACCATGGCGCCATCCCCGCCTCGGCCATGCGCAGCCCCGGCCAGTTCGAACACCGCCTGCTGGCGCGCGCCAAGGGCGAGGTGGTCGCCGCCGCGCTGGCCCACGGCGTCGTGCCGGCGCACAACGTCACCCTCGACCTGAAGAACCCCTACGCCGCCTACGCCGACGCGCGCCGGGCACGCATGGAGTTCGGCTTCCTGCGCCAGTGGAGCATTTACCCGACCCAGATCCAGCCCATCGTCGATGCCATGAAGCCGGACTACTCCGAGGTCGAAACCGGTGCCGCCATCCTGCTCGCGGCGCAGAAGGCCGACTGGGGACCGATCCAGCACGCCGGCGAACTGCACGACCGCGCCACCTACCGCTATTACTGGGAAGTGCTGCAGAAGGCACATGTCACCGGGCTCAAGCTGCCCGCCGAGGCGGAACAGGCGTTTTTTAGCAGCATAGGCTGATCGCATGCCCGCCCCCTGGCAAGACCTGCTCGATTTCTGGCACTCGCCGGCCATGCGCCCGGCCTGGTTCAACTCGACGCCGGAAATTGACCAAGAGTTACGCCAACGCTTCGAAGGGCTGTGGCGCCGGGCCAAGGCGGGCGAGCTCGACGACTGGGCGGCAACGCCGGACGGCGCGCTGGCACTGGTCATCATCCTGGATCAGTTGCCACTGAATATGTATCGCGGCCGACCCGAGGCGTTCTCGACCGAGGCGCGGGCCATCGCCGTCGCCAAACAGGCGCTCGCGCAAGGCCACGACGCGCATATCGCCAAGGATCGGCTGCAATTCCTGTACATGCCGCTGATGCACAGCGAGGACCTGGCCGACCAGGATTTATGTGTCGCTTTGTTTAGCCAGGCCGGTCTGGCCGACAACCTGCGCTTCGCCGAACACCACCGCGATATCGTCCGCCGCTTCGGCCGTTTTCCGCATCGCAACACCATCCTGGGTCGCCCCAGCCGCCCCGAGGAGATCGACTACCTGATCTCGCCCGGGGCGTTCCAGGGCTGAACGCGCGGCCCCTGTTGCAGGTTGAGCCGACCCAGGTGACCCCACAGTGCCTTGCTGTGGGGTTCTGGAGATCAGAAGCCGAACAGGCCCTTGAGCTTGTTCAGTCCCTGGCCGATGCCGTCCATGCCGCCGCTTTCCGCTTTATCACGCCGGCTCCGATCCGACGACAGGCTGGAGTAATCGCGCCCGGACGACTCCGAGCTGCTTTTTTTCATCATGTCCGCCATATCCATGCCAAGCATGGCGTTCGCCACGGATTTCACCCGGACCTTGGTCGCCCACTGCGGCTCCCAGGCGGCCTTCGGATCGGCCGGCCGGGGCGGATGAACCAGGTTGAGCTCGGAACCGTAGGCGATCATGCGCAGCATGGCGCCCTCGCCGGTGAAGACACCCTTGGGCACGCTGCAATTGCGCGCCTCGGGCGCGAGCAGCACTTTTTCCTTCAGCCAGCGATCCACCGCCGGGTTGGTCTGGTAATCCACCAGCCCGGTCCCCGTATCGGGCAACTCGCTGGAAGACCAGAAGACCATTTCAGTCTCCTTGCCGCCGCGCGCACCCATGGCCGAGATGAAATAGGCCCGCGCCGTCGGGATGCCCTTCCACTCCAGGGCGGTCGCACCGCCCATGTCGCGCTGACGCAGTTCGATCGGCATCATGAGGTCCTGGGGCGCGCCCAGGTTGAACCTGAAACCGTCAGGTACACCTTGCCCCTTGAATGCATGTTCACCCACCAGGCTGGCGCCATCCGGCACCATGCGCGCGTCCTGCTCGTTGGGCCACGCCGGACGGCCGGTGGCCAGGTGTGCGCCACGTTGGGTGGCACGGCGCCCGACGAAGAATTTCTGGAAGTCCTCCATGCCCGCCTTGGACATATCCAAAACCCTTGGTTGACCGGGTCGAGCCGTATCGCCACAGCCCCAGTACAGGTAGATCTTGCCCTTGGGCGGTTCGAAATCCTCGCGGACCACCTCGTCATCCTGGGACGGCGGTGATTTCTGGATCTTGGGCGATACCAGTCTCAGGGATGGCGCCAGTTTGCTGCCCTCCGGCACGGTCTGGCTAGCCTCTTCCAGGTTCGGGTTATTGCGCGTAAACAACGTGACATCGACCCAACGCCCAGCCGTGCCGGTCATCGTATTGCCGAAGGTATTACGGCTGCCGCCACCGCCAAAGAGTCCATCCAGCATCGCCATGGGGCTTCCGCCACCAGCCATCGACGGCATGCCCATCCCGGAATACGTCGCCACATCGATCCAGGCTTGCGCCACGGGCAGCTTGACCGAGGACTTCTTGTCCTTGCTTGCCTGGGCATGCGCCACGCCGCCGACCGTCATCGCCAGCACGGCCATTGCCAGACCTGCACGTCGATACATGCCCCCTCCCGACAAACCGTTGCTCAAAGAAACGCGTCCGACATGACATTTCGTAACCAACCGTCGGCGTACTCCGCCTCCAGTTTGCGGTACATGCGCGGCACCGGCTTGGGCGCTTCCTTCGTACCCAGGGTCACTGGCGAGATGCCGCTACCGTTCTTGATATAGACCCACTGGCCGTTATCGACGCGATACAGGTGAACCACGGAGAAACCCCAATCGTGGGCAACCACGCTGTAACAGGTGTTGGTGTAGATCGGCTCGGGCGGCGGCAAGCCGTTGAATTTGGCGACCAGTGAAGCGACCACCACCTTGGCCTGCGACATGGCCATGTGCGCCGACTTCGGGAAGCCGTTGTTGGTGGCCAGTTCGCCACCAACGCAGGCATCGCCGATGACGTAGATGTCCTTCTGGCTCTTCGATTCCATGTTTTCCGGTTTCACCTCGCACCACAGGTTCTTGAAAGTGGCCAGGCCAAGATTCTTGGCCACCTTGCCGGCATGGTGCGGCGGAATGATGTTGATGACATCACCCTTGTATTCGCCGAAATCGGTGAAACACATCATCTTCTCGGCATCGACCCGCTTGAGCGTGCCGTCGTTGGCGGCGGCCACCCATTCGATCATGCCGCCTTGGCCATAGCCGTACAGTTCCTTCCAGGCCTGCTCGAACAGGGGCTTTTTCGAGAACGAGTCGTTCGAGTCGAGGATCAGCACCTTGGATTTGGCCTTGCCGTGGTGCTTGCAATACATGGCCACCTGAGCGGCGCGCTCATAGGGGCCAGGCGGGCAGCGGAACGGTCCCTTGGGCACGGCGATGATGAAGGTGCCGCCATCGGGCATGGCTTCAAGCTGCTTCTTGAGCAGCAGGGTCTGGGGACCGGCCTTCCAGGCGTGGTGCAGCTTTGTCTGCGCCAACTGTTCGTTATAGCCTTCAACGGTACCGAAGTTGAAGTCGACTCCTGGCGAGAGGATCAGCGCGTCGTAGTCGAAGCTCTTGCCGCCCGCCGTGGCAACGATCTTCTTGGCGGGATCGATGTTGACGACTTCATCGTGCACAACGTTGACGCCACGCTTCAGCAGACCTTTGTAGCCCACTTGCAACGTCTTGATGTCGCGCTCGCCGGAGATGACCTCGTTGGATAGCGGGCAGGAGGTATAGAGCGTCTCGCGCTCGATGAGCGTGACTTCGATACCCGGGTCCATGACGCGCAGATACTTGGCGGCGGTGGCACCGCCGTAGCCGCCACCGACGACGACGACGCGTGCCTTGGTCTTGGCGGCATGGGCGCTGGGGATGGTCAGGATGGACGCGGACGAGGCGCCGGCGATGGCCTTGATAAAGGCGCGGCGATCAAATGCTTGGGTCATGTCTGTCACCTCGTTCACTGGTTCTGGGCGCCGTAATACTCGGAGACGGGGTAGACCTCGCTCTCCTTGAGCTTGCGCACGGTCTTTTTCATCTTCCGGTGCGGCATCAGGAATTCCTCCTCCCGATACTTTTCCAGCTCCAGAGCCATGTATTCCGCCCACTGGCCGTTGATGCGCGGCGCACCCTCGTCGGGATCGTTGCCGGTCGCGCCGTGACAGTCCTCGCAGTTTTCGGTGATTGTCGCCTTGCCCTTGGCGTACGTGGCGGCGCTGGTTTTCTGCGGCACGGGAACCCACGGCTTTCGCGCGAAGTAGGTAGCCAGGGCATCGATCTCATCGTCGCTCAGGCCTTTGACGATGCGGTTCATGGTCGCCGCGACGCGTTTGTCGTACTTCCATTCCTTCATGATCTTGCTCAGGTACCCTCTGGGCAAGCCACCGATCGACGGCATCGTAGTACCGGCGCTGACGCCGTTCAAACCATGACAGTTGTTGCAGGTACGTGCCAGGACGTCGATATTACCCACGGCCATGGCCGAACTGGCCCACCAGCACAGGGCCAAAGCCAATATTCCCTTACGCATTGTCTCCTCCATGTTTTAAGGGAAATGAAGGCGCGGAGCCATCCCATCCGCGCCATTAAGAATCACGATCTACCGATACATCACCTCGAAAATACAAGTTCGGACCGAGTCACACAGGACACTTCACAATGCCTTGCACGAACACTATTGACTAAAGTCAAGCCAGAAAACAACAAGATATTGCAGGCAAGGGGCGAACTTGACAGCACAAGTTGTTGAATTACCCCTGATAACTACGTAGTCTACGTCAGCCATTGGTAAATACGTACTGCTTTATTGCGGCTTGATGCAACCAAAGGCAGCGCAATTCCCGAGGAGAAACCAGTCTCTCCTCGAGCATCGCCAACAGGGTCAACGAGGAGACACATAAATGACAAGAAGTGCCTGGCAGTTGTTTGCCGGGGCGGCGGTAGCTGTATTCAGCGCTTTGCTTGCCCCGATCACCCTGGCCGAAAATCCCGGGATCACGCTAGCGCTGGCGGCGCCGTCCGCCGCTCAAGTGCCGCAAGCGGATATCAGCAACCACCGCTGTCTTCGCTGCCACGCCGACCCACTTGAAAAAACCCGGGTTCATCCCGATGGCACCAAGATCAACCTGTTCATAGATACTCAACAGTTCGACCACAGCGTGCATGCCAAGCAGCCCTGCAACGGTTGCCACAACAACGTCGTCAAGCTACCCCACCAGAAGCCCTTGCCGAAGAGCATCGGCTGCATCGAATGCCACAAGCAGAAACTGGCCGCGCAAAAAGAGCGCAGCGACCCCCAGTACAAACGCCTCGGCATCGTCGTCGAACAGATGGAAGGTTATCTGAACTCCATCCACGCCCAGCCGAACAAGAAAGACATCTCCAAGATCAACGCCACCTGTTACGACTGCCACGATGCCCACAACATCGGCACCCTGGGCAGCCTGCAACGCGCCGAACATCGCATGAAGAACCCGGAGGTCTGCGGTCGCTGCCACGAAAAGCAGCTGGATGAATACAAGGCCTCGATGCACGGCAAGGCGCTGCTGGAGAAGAAGGACACCAAGAGCGCGGTCTGTTCCGATTGTCACAGCACGCACAGCATCAGTTCCGCCAAGGGCGATCCGATGAAGCTGACGATCACCAAGAACTGCGGCAACTGCCATGAAAAGGCGCGGGAGACGTACTTCAAGTCCTACCACGGCCAGGTGAACAAGCTCGGCTACACCAACACCGCCAAGTGCTACGACTGCCATGGCGGCCACAACATCAAGAACGTCGATGACCCGACCTCGACCATCCACGTCAACAACCGCCTGAAGACCTGCAACACCTGCCACAAGAACGCGGACAAGGGCTTCCTGACCTTCCATGCCCACGGCGATGCCTCGAACTTCGAGAAGTACCCGGACATGTTCATCGTCAGCAAGTTCATGGAGTACCTGATCTATGGCGTCATGCTGTTCTTCTGGACCCACGTACTCCTCTGGTTCTACCGCGAGCTGATGGACCACCTGAAGGGCTGCGGCCACCGGGAAGACGTCGAGCATCCGGACGCCGTGTTCTTCCGCCGCTTCAGCCCGATCTGGCGCTGGATCCACGTGCTCTTCGCGATGAGTACCATGGTCCTGGTCATCACCGGCACCACGCTGCTGTTCTCGCATACCGACTGGGCCAAGGCCGTCATGACCCTGCTCGGCGGGCCGATCTGGGAAGGCGTCGTGCATCGCACGGCGGCGGTCATCTGGGTCACCGTGTTCCTCAGTCACGTCGGCTTCGCGATGTTCAACATCTGGAAGACGCGCAAGACCTTCCGCTGGTTCGGGCCCACCTCGATGATCCCCAACTGGCAGGATCTGAAGGACATCGTCCGCATGTACAAGTGGTTCCTCGGCTTTACCTCGCGGCCCAAGTTCGAGCGCTGGACCTACTGGCAGAAGTTCGACTACTGGGCGCCGTTCTGGGGCGCCATGGCCATCGGCCTGTCCGGTGCGATGATGTTCAACCCGACCCTGACCTCGCAGTTCCTGCCGGGCTGGGTGTTCAATCTGGCGACCATCATCCACGCCGAGGAAGCCTTGCTGGCCACCGTCTTCCTGTTCTCGGTGCACTTCTTCAACGTCCACTTCCGTCCGGAGAAATTCCCCTTGAGCACCACCATCTTCACCGGTGCCGTACCGCTGGAAGAATTCAAGTACGAGCACACCCAGGAATACGACCGCTTGGTGGCTGCCGGCGAATTGGAGAAGTATCTGGTGAAGCGTCCCACCCGCACGGTGGAAAGCCTAGCCACCATCCTCTCGGCGTTGCTCATCCTGGCCGGCTTCATGCTCCTGACCCTGGTGATGATCGGCTACAACACGATGCACTGACGGGGCCCACCCTCTAAGCCCGGACGTTGACCCGTCCGGGCTTTTTCTTTTTTGGCTGTGACTAATTGGCCTCACCAGAACAAACAAGCGCAACCATCGCCATTGATTCGCTTGGCTGCCCCCCCTTTTCCGGGGCACAATGCAACCATAAGAAAACGCTAATATTTCATGGCGGGCATGGAGCGAGACCTAACTTTTCATAGGAGTCAGTCATGGGTTGGGTTTCTGGTTTGGCATTGGGTTTGATACTTTTTGTAATCGCGGCGCAGGTTTTCGTATACGGCTACCGGAAAGTGCGCGGCATCGAGTAAGGCACCGAAATTGCGAAAGCGCCCTTGATGGGCGCTTTCTTCTGCCAGCTTGCACTTGAGGTCAGCTGTCCGACGGCTATATGCGAGCTATCCCCTCAGCTAACGTATCGCCTGTTCTATGGCCGAGGCTATTTCATCGTCCCACGACCACATGAACGAATGCCCCATATCGAGCACGAGCAAGCGCGCTCCGGGGATGCGACTGGCCAGATAGTCGCCATGCGCCAGCGGCAGACAGGTATCGTGACGGCCATGGATCACCAAAGTCGGTACGGCGATGCGCTTGACCGCCTCCAGACGATCTGGGGACGCCGCCACGGCCAGGGCGTGCTGGTAGCTTGCGCTTTGATCCGGGCAGCGCTCGGCGGCCAGATGCAGGGCCCGCGCCACCTGCTCGCCGGGAAACGGCCGGCTGCCATCGTAGGTGACGCGCCAACCGGCCAACAGGTTGGCCATGGCCTCGTCCGGATTGCGCGGCGGACGCGCCAGGGTGGCGTGGATATAGTCGATCAGTGCCGGTTCGGGGCCCGGCAGGCTGAACCAGGCCGTGCTCTGCCCCAGGGTCGCCGCCATGTAAGGCCGGTGATCCGCCGAGGTGGAGATCAGCACCAGGGACTCGATGCGGGCGCGGTGCTCGATGGCGAGTATCTGGGCGATGTAGCCGCCCATGGACAAACCGACGATGCAGGCAGTGGCGATACCGTAGCCGTCCAGGACCGCGACGGCGTCGCGCGCCATGGCCGCCAGATCATAGGGCGTGCGTAGGTACTGGACCTTGGACGATAAGCCAGTATCGCGATGGTCGTATCGGACGACGTGATATCCCGCCGAGGCAAGTCGCGCGCAAAAGCCGTCCGGCCAGAAGATGCCCTGATTGAGCGCCCCCATGACAAGGAGGATGCAGGGGGCCTCGGGGTCGCCGAAGGATTCGCTCCAGAGGCTCAGACCCTCCGGGGTAGTGATGTAGCGTTCCATGATCCGCCTGTAAGGTATTCAATCTTCGCCAAGTCTGCGCCAAAGCGTCGTCCGGCTGATGCCCAATTTGCGCGCCGCCGCGACACGATCCCCGGCGCATTCGGCGAGGACACGGCGGATCTGCTCGCGCTCCGCAGCGCGTCCGGCGTGGCGCATCGGCGCGGGCGCCACCTCCGGCGGAGCGTTCAACTCCGGGGCAATGGTGTTCAAGGTCGTTGCATCGAGGCGGCCATCGGCCGTCGCGCTGGCGAACACGGCGGCACGCTCGACCAGATTTTCCAGTTCGCGGATATTGCCGGGCCAGGCATAGGCGGCCAGGCGCGGCAACAGGGCCTCGATCAAGCCCTCCGGACGTCCGCTGGCGCCGAGACGCGCCAGCGCAGCCCGGGCGAAACGCGCGGCGAGCGCCGGGAGATCGTCGGGGCGTTCGCGCAGAGGCGGCAGCCGCAGGGCGAGGATATTCAGCCGGTAGAACAGATCCTCCCGAAAACGACCGTCGGCGATCGCCTGGCGCAGGTCCCGATGGGTGGCGGCGATGATGCGCACATCGACTGGCGTCGGCTCGGTGGCGCCGACACGCAGCACTTCGCGCTCCTGCAGGACGCGCAACAGTTTGGCTTGCAGCGCGGACGGCAATTCGCCGATTTCATCGAGAAACAGCGTGCCGGTGTGGGCGCTTTCGATAAGACCGGTCTTGCCGCCCTTGCGGGCGCCGGTGAAGGCGCCCTCCTCATAGCCGAACAATTCCGACTCCAGCAGGCTTTCGGCAACGGCGGCACAATTGATGGCGACGAAGGGCGCATGCGCGCGCCGGCCGGCATTGTGCATGCCTTGCGCGAAGAGTTCCTTGCCGGTACCGGACTCACCGGTAATCAGCACGGTGGCATCGACACCGGCGTAATGCCGGGCGGCGGAGAGCGCCTGACGCATCGCCGGACTGGCGCCGAGAATATCGTCGAGCCGGTGCCGGGCGCTGAACTGGCGCGGCCGCGCCTGGATGCGCAGACTGCGGTCGGCACGCTGGATGGCGCCGGCCTCGCGCGCCGCCAGGACGGCGCCGGTGCACAGGTCGCCTTCCAGAATGGGCACCCGATTGACCAGCCAGGTCCGGCCTTCCAGGCCGACAACCCGCTCGGTATCGGCTTCGCCGCTGGCGAGCACCCCGGCCAGCGAGAGTTGCGCATTCAATTGGCTCAGCGACCGGCCCATGGCCCGCTCCGGCACGACGCCGAGCAGCCGGGCGCAGGCGGGGTTGAGCGAGCGGATGTGCTCCTCGGCGTCGACCGCCACGACGGCCTCGTCCAGGGCCTTCAGGCCGGCGTCCAGCCAGGCGTGGCGGGCCTGTTCCAGACCCGCGACCCGGGCGATCTCGATGGCATCATCCAAGGCACGGCGCACCGATTGCGCGGAATAGAGGAACACCGCCGCCATCCCCGCCTCGCGGGCCAGGCGGCAAACCATGCTGGAACCGACCACCACCTGGTAACCGCGCCCGGCGAGCGCGCGTATGCCGGCCTCGGTATCTTCCGGGGTGCTGTACTGGACCTGCTCGACCTGGACATTCAGCAGCGCCTTGACCTCTTCCAACTCGGCGCGCACTGCCTGGTAGCCAAACAGGGCAATGCGCTCCGACACGGCGCGCGCCGCCTGCAGGGCATGCAGGATATCGAAGCCGGAGACCTGGATCTGCACCACGGGCGCGCTGAGCCGGTCGCGCAACCAGGCACCGTTGGCACCGGCAGCGATGAAGACATCGGCCTCCGCCGATTCGACCAGTTGGCGCGCCTCATCCAGGGCCGCGTCGAACAAGCGGTTGAGCACGCGCACGTCGGCGCGCGCACTGTAGTCCGCGAGTACCTCGGGGAGATAATGCGCCAGGCTGAAGCCGATCAGCCAGATGCGCGGTTTGCGCTGCACCATGATGTTCAATATTGAAACGGTTATTGTTTCAATATTGAAACACATCCTTCCAAGCCTGCCTAGACGCCCCATTGAATCAATCATTTACAGAGCGCAAAGGCTTGGCACGTGCCTTGCAGCTAGCCTATCGGGTATTGTTCCTCTCTCGCACTCTCCCCCCTTGAGCGGGGGAGGGACAAGATCCCACCAGAATTTGCGTTCCGCCCGTCGACAGGAAAATCACCTGCCCGCGCGGCGCGGGATACCACACAGGAGACGATCATGCCCCAGACCTCAGCCGGCGCCCGCTTCCGCGCCGCCGTCGCCAACGAGCAACCCTTGCAGGTGATCGGTGCCATCAACGCCTACCACGCCAAGATGGCCGAACGGGTCGGCTACAAGGCCCTGTACATCTCCGGTGGTGGCGTCGCGGCCGGCTCGCTGGGCCTGCCCGACCTGGGCATATCCACCCTCGATGACGTGCTCACCGACGTACGCCGCATCACCGACGCCACCGACCTGCCCGTCCTGGTAGACGTCGACACCGGCTTCGGCGGCGCCTTCAACATCGCCCGCACCGTCAAGTCGATGATCAAGTACGGCGCCGGCGCCATCCACATCGAGGATCAGGTGCTCGCCAAGCGCTGCGGCCACCGGCCCGGCAAGGCCATCGTCGCACAGGCGGAGATGGTCGACCGGGTGAAGGCCGCCGTCGACGCCAAGACCGACGCCGACTTCGTCATCATGGCGCGTACCGACGCGCTCGCCGTCGAGGGCCTGCAATCGGCCATCGACCGCGCCTGTGCCTGCGTCGAGGCGGGCGCCGACATGATCTTCCCCGAGGCCATGACCGATCTGGCCATGTACAAGCAATTCGTCGAAGCGGTGAAGGTGCCGGTGCTGGCCAACATCACCGAATTCGGTTCGACGCCGCTGTACACTGTCGACGAACTGCGCGGCGCCGACGTGTCCATCGTCCTGTATCCGCTTTCCGCCTTCCGGGCCATGAATCTGGCGGCACTGAAGGTCTACGAGGCGGTGCGCCGCGACGGCACCCAGAAGAACGTCGTCGACCTGATGCAGACGCGCATGGATTTGTACGACACTCTTGGCTACCACGATTTCGAAAAGAAACTCGACGCGCTGTTCGCGCAGGAGAAGTGATGCTTGATTCCCCCCTTTTGCGAAGGGGGGCCAGGGGGATTTAGCGGTGTCATCCAGTCCCACTGCCGTCAAATCCCCCTCACCCCCCCTTTTTTTCAAAGGGCGGGGTATAAAGACCCGATGCCCCGGACTTGATTTGGAGACAACGATGAGCGAGACGATCCAGGAAAAACCGAAAAAGAAATCCGTCGCCCTGTCCGGCGTTAACGCCGGCACCACGGCGGTCTGCACCGTCGGCCACAGCGGCAACGACCTGCACTACCGCGGCTACGACATCCTGGAACTGGCCGAGAAATCGACCTTCGAAGAAGTCGCCTACCTGCTGGTCCACGGCGAACTGCCCACCCAAACCCAGCTCGACGCCTACAAGAAGAAACTCGCCGGCCTGCGCGGCCTGCCCGCCGCGCTGAAGACGGTGCTGGAACAGATCCCCGCCGACGCCCACCCGATGGACGTGATGCGCACCGGCTGCTCCATGCTCGGCACGATCGAGCGCGAGACGCACGGCCACCCGGTCGAGGGCGCGCGCGACCTGGCCGACCGGCTGGTCTCCTGCTTCGGCTCCATGCTGCTCTACTGGTGGCATTACGCCAACAGCGGCAAGCGCGTCGAACTGGAAACCGACGACGACACGGTCGCCGGTCACTTCCTGCACGTTCTGCACGGCAAGAAGCCGGACGAGCTGACCCGGCGCGCCCTGGACGTGTCGCTCATCCTTTACGCCGAGCACGAATTCAACGCCTCGACCTTCACCGCCCGGGTCATCTCCGGCACCCTGTCCGACTTCTATTCCTGCATCACCGGGGCGATCGGTGCCCTGCGCGGCCCGAAGCACGGCGGCGCCAACGAGGCCGCCATGGAGATCATCGCCCGCTACCGCGACCCCGACCATGCCGAGCAGGACATCCGCCAGCGCGTCGCCAGCAAGGAGATCGTCATCGGTTTCGGTCACCCGGTCTACACCATCGGCGACCCGCGCAACGTCGCCATCAAGGCGGTCTCGAAGCGGCTCTGCGAGGCCGGCGGCAACATGAACCTGTACAACATCTCCGACCGCATCGAATCGGTGATGTGGGAGATCAAGAAGATGTTCCCCAACCTGGATTGGTACAGTGCGTCCAGCTACCACATGATGGGGGTGCCGACGCCAATGTTCACGCCCATCTTCGTCATCTCGCGCACCACCGGCTGGGCGGCGCACCTCATCGAACAGCGCATCGACAACAAGATCATCCGCCCGAACGCCGAATACGTCGGCCCCGACGAGCGCGCCTACGTGCCCATCGCCGAGCGCTAAACGGAAAGAGACACAAGTGACAGGCATGAACACCGCTTATCGCAAGCCTCTGGCGGGCGCCAACCTGGATTATTTCGACGCCCGCGCCGCCGTCGAGGCCCTTCAGCCCGGCGCCTACGACACGCTGCCCTACACCTCGCGCGTCCTGGCGGAGAATCTGGTACGTCGCTGCGACCCGGCCATGCTCGCCGACGCTCTCCGGCAGCTCATCGAACGCAAGCGCGATCTGGACTTCCCCTGGTTCCCCGCCCGCGTGGTGTGCCACGACATCCTCGGACAGACCGCCCTGGTGGATCTGGCCGGCCTGCGCGACGCCATTGCCGATAAAGGCGGCGACCCGGCCCAAGTGAATCCAGTTGTACCCACCCAGTTGATCGTCGATCACTCCCTGGCGGTGGAATGCGGCGGCGACGATCCGGAGGCCTTCGCCAAGAACCGCGCCATCGAGGACCGCCGCAACGAGGACCGCTTCCACTTCATCGAGTGGACCAAGACCGCCTTCAAGAACGTCGACGTGATTCCGGCGGGCAACGGCATCATGCACCAGATCAATCTGGAGAAGATGTCGCCGGTCATTCAGGTTCGCGACGATGGTTTGGGTAAAAAAATCGCTTTCCCCGATACCTGCGTCGGCACCGACAGCCATACGCCCCACGTCGACGCCCTGGGCGTCATCGCCGTCGGCGTCGGCGGACTGGAGGCGGAAACCGTCATGCTGGGCCGCGCTTCCATGATGCGCCTGCCCGACATCGTCGGCGTCAAGCTGACCGGCAAGCGCCAGCCCGGCATCACCGCCACCGACATCGTCCTGGCCCTCACCGAGTTCCTGCGCAAGGAGCGCGTGGTGGGCGCCTGGGTCGAATTCTTCGGCGAGGGCGCGGCGGGCCTGTCCATCGGCGACCGCGCCACCATCTCCAACATGTGCCCGGAATACGGCGCCACCGCAGCCATGTTCTACATCGACCCGCAGACCATCGATTACCTCAAGCTCACCGGACGCGAACCCGAGCAGGTGGCCCTGGTGGAGCACTACGCCAGGACCGCCGGCCTGTGGGCCGACAGCCTGGCCAAGGCGGAGTACGAGCGGGTGCTGTCGTTCGATCTGTCCAGCGTGGAACGCAACATGGCGGGGCCCTCCAATCCCCACAAACGCCTGCCCACCTCGGCCCTGGCCGAGCGCGGCATCGCCGTGGACCTGGACAAGGCCAGGGCGGAAGAGGCCCAGGGCCTGTTGCCGGACGGCGCGGTGATCATCGCCGCCATCACCAGTTGCACCAACACCAGCAACCCGCGCAACGTCGTCGCCGCCGGCCTGCTGGCGCGCAAGGCCAACCGGCTCGGCCTGGTGCGCAAGCCCTGGGTCAAATCCTCCTTTGCTCCCGGCTCCAAGGTGGCCGAGCTATACCTCAAGGAAGCCGGGCTGCTGCCCGAACTGGAAAAACTCGGTTTCGGTATCGTCGGCTTCGCCTGCACCACGTGCAACGGCATGTCCGGCGCGCTCGACCCGAAGATTCAGCAGGAAATCATCGACCGCGCCCTCAACGCCACCGCCGTCCTGTCGGGCAACCGCAACTTCGACGGGCGCATCCACCCTTACGCCAAACAGGCCTTCCTGGCATCGCCGCCGCTGGTGGTGGCCTATGCCATTGCCGGCACGATGCGCTTCGACATCGAAAAGGATGCCTTGGGCACGGGCACGGACGGCCAGCCGGTCACCCTCAAGGACATCTGGCCGAGCGACGCGGAAATCGACGCCATCGTCGCCGCCAGCGTGAAGCCGGAGCAGTTCCGCCAGATCTACACCCCCATGTTCGACCTGGGCACGGTGACGGAGGCCTCGAGCCCGCTCTACGACTGGCGCCCGCAATCGACCTATATCCGCCGTCCGCCCTACTGGGATACCGAGGGGCCGGCGCGCTGGCCGCCTATCCGCGCACGCTTAAAGCCATGCGGCCGCTGGCGGTGCTGGGCGACAACATCACCACCGACCACCTGTCGCCCTCCAACGCCATCATGGCCAACAGCGCGGCGGGCGAGTATCTGGCGAAGATGGGCCTGCCCGAAGAGGACTTCAACTCCTACGCCACCCACCGCGGCGACCATCTCACCGCCCAGCGCGCCACCTTCGCCAATCCCAAGCTGATCAACGAAATGGCCGTGATCGACGGCCAGGTCAAGCAGGGCTCGCTGGCCCGCGTCGAGCCGGACGGCAAGGTGATGCGCATGTGGGAAGCCATCGAGACCTACATGGCGCGCAGGCAGCCGCTCATCATCATCGCCGGGGCCGATTACGGCCAGGGCTCCTCGCGCGACTGGGCCGCCAAGGGCGTGCGTCTGGCGGGCGTGGAAGCCATCGCCGCCGAGGGCTTCGAGCGCATCCATCGCACCAACCTCATCGGCATGGGCGTGTTGCCATTGGAATTCAAGCCGGGCACCAACCGCCTGACCCTGAACATCGACGGCACGGAAACCTACGACGTCATCGGCGAACGCAAACCGCGCACCGACCTCACCCTGGTGATCCACCGCAAGAACGGCGAGTGCGTCGAGGTGCCGGTGACCTGCCGCCTCGACACCGCCGAGGAAGTCTCGATCTACGAGGCCGGTGGCGTGCTGCAACGCTTTGCCCAGGATTTCCTCGAGTCCACCCAGGCTGCCTAGGAGACTGACGCGATGGCCCATCTTCCCCAAGTCAAAGTCCCCGCCACCTACATGCGCGGCGGCACCAGCAAAGGCGTGTTCTTCCGCCTGCAGGATCTGCCCGCCGCCGCCCAGGTACCGGGGGCGGCGCGCGACGCCCTGCTGCTGCGGGTGATTGGCAGCCCCGACCCCTACGGCAAGCAGATCGACGGCATGGGCGGCGCAACCTCGAGCACCAGCAAGACGGTGATCCTGTCGATGAGCAGCAAGCCCGAGCACGACGTGGATTACCTGTTCGGCCAGGTGTCCATCGACAAGGCCTTCGTCGACTGGAGCGGCAATTGCGGCAATCTGTCCTCAGCCGTGGGGCCCTTCGCCATCCAGGCCGGGTTGGTGGATGCCAGCCGCATTCCCAGCCATGGCATGGCGACGGTGCGCATCTGGCAGGCCAACATCGGCAAGACCATCATCGCCCACGTGCCCATGGTCGACGGGCAAGTCCAGGAAACCGGCGATTTCGAGCTGGACGGGGTGACCTTCCCCGCCGCCGAGGTACAACTGGAATTTCTTGATCCCGCCGACGAGGGCGAAGGCGAAGGCGGCGGCGCCATGTTCCCCACCGGGAATCTGGTCGACGATCTGGTCGTGCCCGGACTGTGCGCACTCAAGGCCACCCTGATCAACGCCGGCATACCCACCATCTTCGTCGACGCCGACGCCATCGGCTATACCGGCACCGAATTGCAGGACGCCATCAACGGCGACGCCAAGGCCCTGGCCATGTTCGAGAACCTCCGTGCCCACGGCGCGTTGCGCATGGGACTGATCAAGAACCTCGGCGAAGCCACCAAGCGCCAGCACACCCCAAAAATTGCCTTCGTCGCGCCGCCCGCCGACTACGTCTCCTCCAGCGGCAAGCCGGTGGCCGCCCAGGACATCGACCTGCTGGTGCGCGCCCTCTCCATGGGCAAACTGCATCACGCCATGATGGGCACCGCCGCGGTGGCCATCGGCACCGCCGCCGCCATCCCCGGCACCCTGGTCAACCTCGCCGCCGGAGGCGGTACCCGCAGTGCCGTACGTTTCGGTCACCCCTCCGGCACGTTACGGGTGGGGGCGGAGGCCACTTTGGTTAATGGCGCATGGGTGGTGAAAAAAGCTATCATGAGCCGCAGCGCGCGGGTGTTGATGGAAGGCTGGGTAAGGGTGCCGGGCGGGACTTTCTGAGTTGTTTTTTCGATGAATACGGGCGCCCCTGGCGCCCGTATTTTTTTCTATTCAACAATTGCCGCAATTGCGTGGTTGGTTTCCGCCCAGCGAATCAATCTGTGACGAACTACGATTGATTGCGCTACTTGTGCATACGGAGAGACCCCCCTCCCGGGGAGTCTCTCCCCGAACCCACCAGGTTTTTTATCAAGTCATAGAAAAAGCTGTTGACCCGAATTTAAGATAAGAATATTCTTATATTCGGATAAGTTGAATATGGTTCATCCAAAGGGCCGGACAGAGTGTTTACCCTGTCGGCTCCGGCAGCGTCATCAAGCCTTCGACCTATCCGAATAATCAAACGACAACGGCGTAGGAGACAGGACTATGGGACGCACTCGAGATCCGGGGCGACGCACACGGTCGGCATCGGCATACCACCGGGCCGCCGCGCCGCGCATCGAATCAATACGCGGCGATCTGGGGCACGGCTTGAACGGGAGGCCGGCATGATTCGCCTGCCCGCTGCGACGACGCGCTATGTCGACACCATGAGCCGCATGGGATTCTTCCAGAACTGGCAGGCCGAAAGCATGGAACGCCTGTCGGCCGGGACCAAGCTGGTCACGGTCAACAAGAATGAACGTCTCGCTCACAAAGGCGAAAATCTCGAACAGTTGTACGTCCTGGTGAGCGGCCTGGTCCGTCTGTTCATCCCCTTGCCCAACGACATGGAGCGGGTAGTCGCCTTGGTCGGCCCCGGCGAAAGCCTTGGCGAGGCCTGCCTGGTACTTAACGAAGCCTGTCCATACCACGCCGTCGCCGGTCGCGACAGCCATCTTTTGGCCATCGACGCGCATCTGTTCCGGCGCGAACTGACGCGCGACCAATCGATCGCCCAGCAGACGATGGAAATCATTGCCCGACGCCTGATGGACAACCTGCGCGACACCGAAATCTGCGCCCAGCGCTCCAGCGTTCAGCGTGTTGCCTGCTTCCTGATGCAGCAACAACCGGAAAAAGACATGATTTCCTACAAGTTTTCTCTACCGGCACGCAAGCAGGACATTGCCGCCAAGCTTGGACTCACCCAGGAAACCTTTTCTCGCATGCTCGGCTTCCTTCAAAAACAGGGGCTTATTCAGGTCGACGGCGCCCATATCCTGGTCGAAAACGGCCTCAAGCTGGCTCAGATCAGTACCCTGCGCGAAACCAAGGAACCCTGTCAGCCATAGGTTTTTTTGATCATGATCAAGAGAATCCAAGGTTTATTTTTCTCGGCAGACCCAGCTCTTTAGTCTTGACGTACTAAGTCGTCGGTAGATGACTTACGGGTAGAGGCGTAGCGCCATGGGCGCACGCATGACTAATAAGACTCCTGCAAGGAGGGGACAATGCACGTGAAGGCATCAGTATTTCTTATTTTCTGCGGCATGCTCTTTGCCGTATCCGCACAAGCTGAAGACAAACCGGTCTGTCTCATCGCCGGCTGGGAAAACCCCGCCAGCGTCTGCGTCGCACACACCAAGACCATCGCTGCCACCTGCTACATCTGCCACGGTCCTAACGGCAAAAGCAGTGGCGCCATACCCGCACTGGCCGGCCAGGACAAAGCCTATCTCGTCACCGCCATGAAAGACTTCAAGGCAGGCAAGCGCGAAACCACCGTCATGAAGAAATACGCCATGGGGTACACCGACTCCGAATACGAAGCGCTCGGCGAGTTCTTCGCTTCAATCAAATAACCCCGGGAGACGAATCATGACCATGCAGCGACGCGATTTTCTGAAATTCGCCGGCGCCAGTCTGGCCGGCGCCCTGGCCTCGGCTTCGGCACACGCCAAACCATCCTCCGGGAGACCCCACATCGTCATCGTCGGTGCCGGCTTCGGCGGCGCCACCTGTGCCAAGTACATCCGCATGTGGGATCCCACGATCAAGGTCACCCTGATCGAATCGAACGCCCAGTATTTCTCCTGCCCGATGACCAACTGGGTGCTGGGCGGCCTGCGCACCATGGAAGAGACGGTGCAAAGCTACAAGAATCTGCCGGGCTACGGCATCAACATGGTGCATGACACCGTCATCGGCGTCGATACCGACAAGCGCTCGGTGACGACCAAGGACGGCAAGAAGATTGCCTACGACCGTCTGGTCCTGGCACCCGGCATCGAGTTCATGACCGACCTGATCGAGGGCTATGCCGAAGGCGAGGCCGCCGGCAAGGTACTGCATGCCTGGAAGCAGGGGCCGACCCTGGCCACTTCGCAGGCAACACTGCTGAAAAAGCAGCTTGAAGCGATGCCCGATGGCGGCGTCTTCGTCATCGCCAGCCCGCCGCCTCCGGGCCGTTGCGTCTCGGGCCCCTACGAGCGCGCCTGCATGGTGGCGCACTACTTCAAACAGCATAAGCCGAAGTCGAAGATCATCATGCTCGACGGCCATTTCGACGTGGTTTCCAAAGGGCCCATGTTCAAGAAGGCCTGGAAGAAGTACTACGCCGGGATGATCGACCATCGTCCCTACAACCTGGTGACCAAAGTCGATCACAAGAGCATGATCGTCACCAGCGAGTTCGAGGACGTCAAGGCCGATGTCATCAACATCGTCCCGAAGCAGCGCGCCGGCGCAATCTGCAAGCTCGCCGGGGTACGCGCCGACTCGGCAGGCGTCTGGTGCCCGGTGAACGGCATTACCTACGAATCGCCGAAAGTACCGTTCGTGCATGTCCTGGGTGACTCGGTGGCCTCGAACATGCCCAAGTCGGCGCACGTCTCCAACAATCAGGCGAAGATTTGCGCCGCCGCGCTGGTCGAGATGTACAACGACCGCGAGCCGAACTCGTATCCCATTATCGGCAGTACCAGCTATTCGGCGACGTCGGACCACACCTCCGGCCCGATTGCCGTGGTGATGCGCTACGACCCGGACAAGGAGGCCTACATCCGCCAACCTGGCGGCGGCGCCTCCGAGGACAGCGACGAGATCAACTTCGAGTACAACAAAACCTGGTTCGACCACATCTGGGCCGACACCTTTGCTTGAAGGACTCCGGGCGATGTAGCGCCCGGTCTATCGCCCCGACGGTGAATTACCCCGCCGTCGGGATCCGCGCCAGCAGGACACTAACAATCGGGGCCCAACCCCGTGAGAAGGCGCAATACGTTTTGTGAGGAGACAACAATGATCCGCAAGAATCTAGGCGAAAAATACAGCCCGATGTACCACCTGGGGGCGCTCGGCTCCGGCGGTCTGTCGATATCGTTTTTCCTGTATCTGAATTTCATGCTGCCGCACGAGAGCGGCATCATTTCCTTCGACCAGCTCTGGCCCATCCTGACCGGCGAGCCCAGCATGAAGGCCTTCTGGGTGTCGGCTTGTCTGTTCGTGGTCTTTGCCCTGGCGATCATGCATTTTTCACTGATGTATTGGAACACGCGCGAGTTTGCCGCCTTCAAGAAGACCGAGGCCTACGCCACACTGCGCAATTCCAGCGCCGAGATCAGCCTCATGGTCGTACCGCTGACCATGGCCATGACCGTCAACATGCTCTTCGTCACCGGCTCGCTGCTGGTGCCAGGACTCTGGGAGGTGATCGAATATCTGTTCCCGTTCGCCATGCTCGCCTTCCTTGCCATCGGCGTGTATGCGATGCGCATCCTCGGCGACTATTTCGTACGCATGCTGCTGCACAAGGGCTACAGCTTCGAACAGAACAACAGCCTGGCGCCGATGGTGTCGATCTTCGCCCTGTCGATGATCGCCGTCGGACTGGCCGCCCCGGCGGCCATGAGCCATGTGCGCGAAGTCGTGGCGCTGGCCATTGCCCTGTCGGCCTTCTTCGCCACCTCGGCGGCGCTGCTGATGATCGTCATGCTGGTCATCGGCTTCCACAGCATGCTGACCCACGGCATCCGCGTCGAAGCGGCGCCCAGCCTCTGGCTGATGATCCCGATCACGACGCTCCTGGGCATCACCTTCATGCGCACCTCGCATGGCATGGGCGAGGCACTCGGTGGCCACATCAGTTCCGCCGAGACCTACGCGGTGCTGATCGCCATCTTCTCGGTGCAGCTCATCTTCGGCATGATCGGCTACGTGGTGATGAAGCGGCTCAATTATTTCCAGGACTTCATCCACGGCGACAAGACCCAGGCCACCACCTACGCTCTGGTCTGCCCTGGCGTCGCCTTTCCGGTGTTCGGGCTGTTCGTGGTCAGGTTCGGCCTGCTCGGCAACATGATGTTCTCGATGTGGACCCTGCCCCACTATCTGTTCCTGCTGCCCTTCTTCCTGGTTCAGTTGCTGACCCTGCGTACCCTGATCAAGTTGGTCACCCGACTGCAACTGGAGCCGGCCAGCCAACAGATGCGTACGCCAAGCATGCAGGGCGCCTGAGAGAACACAGGGGGCATGGTGCCCCCTACCCGGATTCAAGGGCGGAACGGCATCGCCCATGTCCATGCCGCACAACCGAGGAGATTTAGATGAAGTATTTGTTACTGTCGTGCTTGCTGGCACTGTCCGGAACCGCCCTGAGCGGAGTAGCCCTGGCTGGCGGCCCACTGACCGCTGACCAGGCGAAGACCCTGATCGCCGGCAACTCCGCCGCCGGTTTCGCCGACGCCCTCGGCAAGAACTACACGGCCTATTACGCCCTGGATGGCAAACTGGTCCAGGTTCTGGAAAACGGCAAGCGCCGCCAGGGCACCTGGAAGATCGTCGATAACGGCAATTTCTGCACCCAGTTTCCCAGCGAATCCGAGCGCTGCACGCGCGTCGTCGATAACGGCAACGGCGAATACCAGCGGGTGAAAGACGACGGCATGGTCACCAACACCTGGAAGAAATTCTACAAAGGCAACGCCTACAAGTACTAAGCCAGGCTGAACAGCCTCGCCTTATCCATCCCCTGGGGCGCGACGTCGCGCCCAGGGCATTCTCAGCGTCCCAGCATCCCGGCCTTCAGGCTATCCTGCGCCGGGTTGCCGCCCAGCCAGATACGTAGCAGCGCCTGATAGAAGTCCTCACCGGTGATCGCCTTGCCAAGCGGGGCACCGTTGGCACTAAGTTGAGTCGCGCCACCGGGCAACAGATCCAGGGTCACCACGCTGCCCTTGGCCAGTTCGCCCAGCCCCTTGAGGGTTGCCGAAAACGCCTCCAGGCGCACCTTCAACGCCGCCAGTTCAGCGGCACTGTGGTTCTTTTCGATACCTTTGGTCAGCCCTTCCAGGAACATCTCGGCGCCGACATCGCGCAACGTGACGATGCGGATACGTTTCGGCCCGGGCTGGGCGATGACCTGGGCCGCGTCGGCGGCCTTGCGCGGCAGGTAAAGCCCCAGGGCATAGACCTTGAACATGAATTTGCTGCGTACGCCCGTGCCATTCAGCACCAGCGGCGCATCCCCCAGTTTCATCTGTTCGTCGAACGGGATGCCAGCCACCTCGGCCGAATGGCTGGCCGGCGCAAGCAGCGCCGCCAGAGTCAGGGTCAAACCGCTCAGCGCGCCGCGCAGCGTAATCATTGTCGTCATCGTCATTACCCCTTGGATCGTTTATCCGGCGGAGTGGCCGCCGCCTTGCTTTGCCCGGTCCCACCAGACCAGCAGGCCCTGGGCATTGAGTTCGATATCGTTGACCAGCAAAGCACGTACCTCCGGCTCGCCCAGGCTACAACCATGGGCCCGCAGGCGCTTCAGGAGCAGCCCGGCGATCGCCTCCTTCAGCCAGGCATGGCGTGCCGCACCGGTCCCCGGGGCGGCACGGGTCAGATCGACATAGGCGTCGATCAACTCATGCAGGTCGGCGGCCAGGGTTGCCAGGCCGGTGACCTTGCCGAAATGGGTCAGATACGCCGCGTCCGGCCGCAAGGCCATGAGACGATCCACCGAGGTATGCAGCGCCTCGGGCTCGAATTGCACCGGGGTACTGGTCGGGAAAATGAAAGGCCGGCCGTCGACGTCGAAATCGCGGTACGAAATGCCGAAGGTATCGCCCGTGAAGATGCCATTGCTGGCGCTGTCATGAATGCAGAAATGGTGCCTGGCGTGACCCGGGGTATCGATGAAACGCAACGTGCGGCCATGAAAGTCCAACTCGAAGCCGTCGTCGGCCTCGATGACGCGCTCCGCCGGGCAGGCGACGATTTCGCCATAAAGCTCGCGGAAAGGCGCCTCGCCATAAACGGCGATCGTGCCCTGGGTCAATTTCGCCGGGTCGATCATGTGCCGGGCCCCCTTTGGGTGCACCACCATCCGGGCCTCGGGGCAGGCGTGCAGCAGGGCACCGGCGGCACCGGCATGGTCGAGGTGGACGTGGGTGGCAATGACATAGTCGACAGCTTCGGGAGCGATGCCCAGACCAGCCAGCTCGGCCATGACGCGCGGTACGGATCGATTCGTACCGGTATCGACAATCACGGCATGCCCTGACTGGACCATCAGGTGTATGGCGGCCAGGCCATGGCGGACATATTCGGCATCCAGGACATGAATGCCATGGTCGTAGGTGATCAGGTTGGTGCTCATGGGCTATGGCAAAGTTTCACGAGCCGTAATGGTCGCAGAAAGCCCGGCCCGCCGAAACCACGCTGAAGCGATATCCCCTGCGAACAACCCTGACTTACCGCAACAAAGGATGAGCCGCTGCGCACCCGCTTCACCCTTTATAATCCGGTATGTCCGATCGCCAGCCTCACTCCCCTACCGTCGACGCCAAAGCACCGGGTATGTCGAACACCACGTCTTTCGAAAGCCTCCGCTTGGCACCGGCTGCGCTGGAGAATCTACGCCAGCTCGGCTACCTCACCATGACGCCGATCCAGGCCGCCAGCCTGCCGCTGACCCTGGCCGGGCACGACCTGATCGCCCAGGCGAAGACCGGCAGCGGCAAGACCGCGGCCTTCGGCCTGCCGCTGCTGAAGAACCTCGACGTGCGCCGCTTCGAGGTGCAGGCGATGGTGCTCTGCCCGACCCGCGAACTCGCCGACCAGGTCACCCAGGAACTGCGCCGCCTGGCGCGCGCCGAGGACAACGTGAAGATCCTCTCACTGGTCGGCGGCAGCACCATGCGCCCGCAGCGCGCCAGCCTGGAACATGGCGCGCACATCGTCGTCGGCACCCCCGGACGCATCATGGATCACCTGCAACGCGCCAGCCTGAGCCTGACCGCCTTGAACACACTGGTGCTCGACGAGGCCGACCGGATGCTCGACATGGGCTTCTACGACGACATCGTCCATGTCGCCAAGCAATGCCCGAAAAAGCGCCAGACCCTGCTGTTCTCGGCGACCTTCCCGGACGGCATCGGCAAGCTGGCCAAGCAGTTCCTGCGCCAACCCAAGGAAGTGAAGCTGCTCGAACGCCACGCCAGCGACAAGATCCGCCAGCGCTTCTACGAAGTCTCGACCAATGCCGAGCGCCTGCAGGCCGTCGCCGCCCTTCTGAACCATTACCGGCCGGTGAGCAGCCTGGCCTTCTGCAACACCCGCCAGCAATGCCGCGATCTGTTGCAGGTCTTGCGTGATCAGGGCTTCCATGCACTGGCGCTGCACGGCGAACTGGAGCAGCGCGAACGCGATCAGGTGCTGATCCAGTTCGCCAACCGTAGTTGCTCGGTGCTGGTCGCCACCGACGTCGCCGCGCGCGGCCTGGACATCGCCCAGCTCGAAGCCGTGATCAACGTCGATGTCACGCCCGACCCGGAGATCTACATCCACCGCATCGGCCGTACCGGACGCGCCGACCAGGACGGCTGGGCGCTCAGCCTGGCCAGCCCGAACCAGATGCCGCGCGTCGCCGAGATCGCCCGTGAAGTCGGCAGCGAAGTCGAATGGCATCCGCTCGCCGACCTCACCCCGGCAAGCGCCAAGCCGCTGCGACCGCCCATGGTCACCTTGCAGATCCTCGGCGGCCGCAAGGAAAAGATCCGCCCGGGCGATGTCGTCGGCGCCCTCACCGGCGAGGCCGGCTTCGGTGCCGAGCAGATCGGCAAGATCCATGTCGGCGAGACCACCACCTATGTCGCCGTGGCCCGTGAGATCGCCCACGAAGCGCAGCGCCGCCTCGCCGACGGCAAGATCAAGGGCAAGACGGTGAAAGTACGCATTCTGGAGATCCCCGGCGATGTGTCCGACGAAACCACCTCGCGCGCCAACGCCAGCATTCAGAGGCGCCCGAAGCCGACCACGCCGCAGCGCAAACCCTTCAAACCCAGCCGACGCTAGATACCCCCGGAGATTCGCCCATGAAATGGCTGTTCAGAACCTTCTTCAAGACCTTGCGCGTCATCCTCGGCCCGATCTTGCTGCTCCAGGAGAAACTGACCGCGCCGGCCGGGCTGGTGCGCTCGGCCGAGGCACAGCAGGCCGTCGACCAGCAGTTGCGCAGCCTGGCCCTGTACCAGTTCAAAACCTGCCCGTTCTGCATCAAGGTCCGCCAGGAGATGCGCCGCCTGTCGCTGAACATCGAACTGCGCGATGCGCAAAACGACGCCAGCCACCGTGAGGCACTGCTTCAGGAGGGCGGGCGGACGGCAGTGCCGTGCCTGCGTATCGTCGATGCCGACGGCACGAGCCGTTGGATGTATGAGTCCGGCGATATCATTGAATACCTGCGCGGGCGTTTTGTCGCCTGAGCCGCAGGCGACGGCCACCAGGTGAGGTTTTTCAACTCGCGGCGCCGCGTGGGATGGCCATCCCGCGCGATATTCCTGGCCCTTCCATGGAAAACCACAAGAAATAGGCAGCTTTAATCCGCCAAAACGCGCAAACTATTGAATTAGGCGAAAATTTCGTCTGTCTCAAGACAGGGCGCTTTACTGGCCAGCATGAGGAGTGATTGATTTGCAAGAAATCCTGCAATACCTGAAAGACCATGGCGAGCGTCTCGATGCCGAAATCGCTGCCGGGACTGGGATCTCGCTTGAAAACGTATGCCGTTACGTCACCGAACTGGCCGCGCGGGGTGAAGTCATCATGTGCCGCACGACCCGGTATATCGACGACAAGAAGATAGAAGGAATGCTCTGTCGGGTCGCGGGCTATATTCCGCCGGCCAGCCCGGGCAGGAAATCAAAAGCACCCACCTAGACCGCGCCGCATCGCCGAGCACAGGCAGCGCTCGCTCAATCCCATCGTGCGACGCGCAGAAAGCCAACGGGTGTAACGAGTCACCGGCATACCGGGCCGGTACACCTCGTCTGGAGCAACGCTGACGACTCCGGCCATGCCACTATCGATGCGCAACCTCGCAAGCTGCCGGCAGGATAAACGCCAAGTCACGCGAACTTCGCTTCCGGCTCGACGCACCAGAACCGGCGACACGTCATGCCGCCGTCCCATGGAACACCGCGAACCGACTCGATCAGGCCTTGCCGACCAGTTCGGCGATCTCGGCTTCCGCGTCCAACCAGTCCTGCATATCGTAGCCCGGGGCGAAGCCGCGCTTCTCGGCACGATGGTAGGCCGCCGTGGCAACCCAGCGCTGGCGCTCTTCCGGGGAAGGCGCCGCGGGTTTTGCGACCAGCTTCTTGGCGGGCGCTTTGGCCGGGCTGGCAGCCTTGGCCGCAGGTGCGGCCTTCTTGGGCTTCGCAGCGACCGGTGTCGTCTTGGCGGGAACTTTGGCCGGGCTGGCAGCCTTAGCCGCAGGTGCGGCCTTCTTGGGCTTGGCGGCAGCGGGTGCTGCGCTCGAGGCTTGCGCTGGCACGGCGGCCTTCTTCGTCACAGTCTTGGCGGCAACAGGCTTGGCAACCGGCGCCTTGCTGGCGGCTGGCGTCTTGCTTGCAGTCTTGGGCGCCGTAGCGGCCTTCTTCGGCTTGGCGGTATCGGCAGCGGCGTCCACTTTCTTGGTGGCTCGCTTGGTCGTGGTGGCTTTCACTTCGGGCATGATGTTCCTTACTGAAATTATTGAAATACTACGGCTCAGTGCGGGCAATGATAGCGTAAAACCGCCGCATCTCCGCAAAACCTCTAGACGCTGTCCGGCGCCACGCAGGCCCCCTGCACAGTCGCATCGTCCTAGACGCGTGCCTGGGGTATCGATTCAAGGACCGCGACAAAGTCTGGCGGCAACACGCCGCGCGACTGCAATTCGAGTGCCACGTCGTAAATATGCACGGCTTCCCAACGCGCCGGGAAGCCGCCCATCACCTGGGCAATACCGATAATCTCAAGGATCTCCTGGGGGGTTACCCGGCTTTTGGTGAGCAGTTCTTGAGTATGCAAACGCACCAGCCGGCGCTTGCGCACGACCATGCTCATCAACAGGGCAATGAGGTTATAGAACTTCAGGTTCGAGACGCGATCGCTGGTCAGATGCGGCCACTCCTCGAAGCGCTGCCAGTGCTTGGTGTAGGCATCGAACAACAGGTAGGTATCGTCGTCGGCCTGGGCGCGGATGTAGAGCGCGATGGCCTGGACGGTGTCGATGATTTCCTCCGGGGCATGCGCGCGGATTGCGCCATCGATGTGCGTCAGGGCGCAGACCTCGCAGCCGTCGGCGATGGCGGCGCTGTAGATGAGGATCTCGCTGAGGTGCCGTTCCTTGGAAAATACGCCGCGCGAGATGAGCATACGCGCCATGTCGAGCAAGGCATCGCCCAGGTCGACACCCTTCTTGGCCTGCTTGCCGGCTTCGGGGTCGGCCTCCATCCCGGCCTCGGCGTATTCCTGCATGGCCATGAGCAGGGCATTGGAGCCGCCGGCGATGCTGTGCGCATCTTTCAGATCCAGCTTGCCGTAGGGATATTCTCTAAGTTCGGACATCGGTCAATCTCGTTTCGGTTGGGTCACGGCGCGCGATGGTAACAGACGCCTGGGTCAGGACGATGACACATCGGACGACCGGCGGACTGGAACGCACGGATGCTCCCGACGTTCTCGTACCCCGTGCCCGATCTCTGACGTTCAGGCCGCCGCGACGACATTGCGCGCGGCCTCATCCATGGCTCGCAGGCCTTCCTCGACGCCGGCGGCGTGGGTCAGGCGGGCGACGTTGCCCTTGGTGAAGAAGCCCTGGAAATCGCCGAAGCGCTGTACGTATTCGATGATCAGGCTGGAGTATTCCGAGGCGCTGGAGAAGATCTGCTTGAGGCCCTCCTCCTCGCTGCCGATCACGTCGAGCAGGAAGTCCTGGCCGCAATCGCGCAGCGCCTCGACGACGTAATCGATGTTCGCCCGGTCGCCAGTGCGACCGTCGGCAACGGCGACGGCGATGTGGTGCAGGCGCGGACCATAGTTGCGCACGAAGGCCTCGGTGGGCGACGGCAGCTTGAGCAGGTGATTGACGAAATAGGGATAGTTGGCGGCGGTGAAGACCTTGGCCGGCGACTCCAGCTCGTTCTCGAAGTGCACGCTCTTGGTGACGTTGGTCGACGAGTTCTGGTCGGCGATGTCGTAGGAACCCCAGTAGTAGTAGCTCGACAGGGTCAGGTATTCGAGTATGGCGGCTTCGCGGTTCTGGCTGTAGACGCGCGTCGCCAGGTGGTCGATGGGCAGCAGCAATGCATCCAGCCCCAGCCGGGCGCGGGTTTCCTTGGCGCCCTCGTACGCAGCCTGGACATCGGCGCGGATGCTCGACAAGCCGAGGGCGTAGACGCGGATGTCGGACTCGGGACGCTCCCAGTAGGCGACGATGTTGTGCGTGTAGGGGCTGGGTTTGACCACGGCCATGTTGCCCGGCAGTTCCAGCTTGCGCACCTGATCCTGGTTGAAGAAACGGATGTCGCGCGCCTTTTGCAGTTCGACCACGGCATGCAGGTTTGCCACCCGGAAGACCTCGCCCATGTAGCGCGAGTTGGGCTTTTGCGCCCCCACCGGATAGACCTCGTTAAGACTGCGGAAGATACCGCGCGCCGCGCCGTCCTTGACCTCGCGCACCAGGATGTCGGGCGAGTCCATGTCGATGCGCAGGACGTGGCTGTAATGGGTCTCCGACTCCAGGGTCACCAGATAGTGATAGGGCGTCATCAGACAGAGTTCGGCGACGTAGGCATTGGAATGGCCCGGCTCGACCGTAATCATCAGGGCGTCAATCTGGCGGATCAGGCCAGTCAGGCCGGAGCGGTCGCGCTCGGCCATCAGTTCGCCCAGATAGTCCTCGAAGAAGGCCGAATTCTGCTTGTCGCCGTAACGCGGGAAGGCTAGGGATTGCGAGGTGTTCATTGGCTTTGCGATTCCATGTCACCGGCGGCCTGCTGCTGGTGCAAGGTGAAGTATTGCTGGGTGATGGCCGCGTGCAGGGCGCCCAGATCGGATTGCAGGTGATCGAGCACGTCGTGCAGGGCGCTGCCGTCGACGTTGTCGTAACGTATCGACTCAAGGCGCCGCCAAGCCATTCGCGCCACCCCCATGGGCGCCTCGTAGCGCCCCAGCTCGGTGAGACAACTCTCGATCTCGGCCAGGCAATGCTGCAAGGTGCGCGGGAAGTGCGCGTCGGCGAGCAGGAAGCGCACGACGTCGGAACCGTTGACATGCACGCCGACATGCTGGCGGTACATCTGATAGGCCGACAGGGCATTCAGCGTGTTCATCCAGAGCCGCTCGCGCAGCGCCTCGACGCCCGGCGCATCGTCCGGCAGGCGCACCGCCGAATTGACGTCGACGATGCGCGTCGTCATGTCGGCGCGCTCGATGTTGCGGCCCAGCTTGATGAACTGGTAGGCCAGATCCTGGCTCATCGAGCCGATCAGCAGGCCGATCACCGACTGGCGCCGCTCGATGATGCCGTTCAGCACTTCGTAGCGCTTGCCCCGACCGTTGAGTGCCAGCGGCGCCTGCTGCTGGGCGTAGAGATACAGGCTGTTGATGCGCTCCCAGATCTCCATGGGCAGCACCTCGCGGAAGGTGCGGGTGTTCTCGCGAGCGATGTGGATGCAGGAGACGATCGAACTGGGGTTGCGCTCGTCGGCGATCAGGAAACGCATGATGTCGTCTTCGTTCGGCTGCCCGTAGTGCTCGCCGTAGAGTTTATCCAGGCCGGCGACGCGCAGCAGGCCGTCCCAGCCGAACGAGGCACCGCGCGGCAGATCGAGGATGGTCTGGGTGGTGCTATTGATCAGACGCGCGGTGTTTTCGGCGCGCTCCAGATAGCGCGCCATCCAGTACAGACTTTCGGCGACTCGCGAGAGCATCAGTCTTCCTCCGTATCGACGATCCAGGTGTCCTTCGAGCCGCCGCCCTGCGACGAATTCACCACCAGCGAGCCGGCCTTCATGGCGACGCGGGTGAGGCCCCCGGTGGTGGCATAGAGCTTGTCCGACTGCAACACGAACGGCCTCAGGTCGAGATGGCGCGGCTCCAGATGATCGCCCACCACGGTCGGCGCGGTGGACAGCGCCAGCGTCGGCTGGGCCATGTAGTTGCGCGGATTGGCCTGGATCAATTCGGCGAACTGGGCGCGCTCGGCCTCGGTGGAGCGCGGCCCGATGAGCATGCCGTAACCGCCCGACTCGTTGGCCGGCTTGACCACCAGTTTGTCGAGGTTGGCCAGGACATAGTTGCGCTCGTCCTCATACATGCACAGGTAGCTGGGCACGTTGGGGATGATCGGCTCCTCGTCGAGGTAATACTTGATGATCTTCGGCACGAAGGCATAGACCACCTTGTCGTCGGCCACCCCGGCGCCGGGGGCGTTGGCGATGCCGACATTGCCGGCCTTCCAGGCGCGGATCAGGCCGCGCACGCCGAGCGCCGAATCCGCCCGGAACACTTCCGGATCGATGAAATCGTCGTCGATGCGCCGGTAGATCACGTCGACCCGACGCAGGCCGCTGATCGTTTTCATGTAGACGCAGTCGTCCTCCCCGACCACCAGATCGCTGCCTTCCACCAGGATGGCGCCCATCTTCTGGGCCAGATAGCTATGCTCGAAGTACGCCGAGTTGTAGATGCCCGGCGTCAGCACGCAGATCACCGGGCGCTTGCCGGTGCGCGGCGAAAGCGCCGCCAGGGTATCGTGCAGGCGCATCGGGTAATCGTCGACCGGCAGGATGATGCTGGCCTGGAACAGCTCGGGAAACAGGCGCTTCATCAACTGGCGGTTTTCCAGCATGTACGACACGCCCGACGGCACGCGCAGGTTGTCTTCCAGGACATAGACCGTGCCGTCGCCATCGCGTACCAAGTCGGTGCCGCAGACATGCGCCCAGACCCCGAACGGCGGCGTGATTCCAACGCATTGCGGCCGGAAGTTGCGCGAGCCCTCCAGGACTTCCAGGGGGAAGACGCCGTCCTTGACGATGCGCTGCTCGTTGTAGAGATCGTTGATGAACAGGTTCAGGGCCGTCAGGCGCTGCTTCAGGCCCGCCTCGATGCGCTCCCATTCCTTGCGCGCCATCACCCGGGGGATGACGTCGAAAGGCCAGGCCCGGTCGATATTGCCGGCGTCGCTGTACACCGTGAAGGTGATGCCCATGGCCATGATGGCGGCATCGACGGCACCGCGCCGTGCCTCCAGTTCTTCCGGGCCGAGCCGGCCGAGATAATCGCAGAGCGCGCGTGCCGCCGCTCTCGGCTGTCCAGAGGCATCGATCAATTCATCGAAGAATTCACCAGTTTCATAATCGCTGCATTGACTTGCCATGGTCTTGTTCTCGACGTTATCGCTCGTGTCACCACTACATGCGCCGTGTACGCGCTATCGGAGTGGGCTATAGCCACATCTAGCATGCGACGTGCCAGCTCATGGTGCATAGCGAAAACGCCTCAAAGTGCCCGCTACCATGGGCTTTTCCAGCGGTAGCCCGAGGCCGCGCCCGATATCCATGCACGGCCATGGTGCCCGGGCCATGCCGGCACACTGTTCTGGTGCATGCGGGTGCGCAACCCCGGCGCTGACCATTGAAAAACAGGAAGTTGCGAGTGGCACACGGCTTGCATGCTTTGTAATTGCAGTCCGTTGCCACATACTTGTATGCGTTGCGGCCTGTGTAGTGCTCCTCCATTTCATGCCGCGCCACCAGGCGCGGTTTTTTTGCCACCACGCCGGCGTGCCCGGCCCGATTCAGGACTGACGATGACATATTGCGTAGGCATGCTCATGGACGCCGGACTGGTGCTGCTCTCCGACACCCGTACCAATGCCGGTGTCGATCAGGTCAATACTTTCCGCAAGATGAACATCTTCGAGAAGCCGGGCGAGCGCATGCTGGTTTTGTTGTCGGCGGGAAATCTGGCGATCACCCAGGCCGTGGTCAGTCTGATTCGCGAGCGGCTGGACAGCGACGGCGCCAGTCTCTACACCGAGGCGAACATGTTCGAGGTAGCCCGCCATGTCGGCGACTGCATCCGTGCGGCGCACGGGCGCGACGCCGCCGCGCTGAGCGCCTTCGGCATCGAATTCAATGCCAGCTTCATCCTCGCCGGGCAGATCGTCGGCGAGATGCCGCGCCTGTTCAGCATCTACGCGGCAGGCAACTTCATCGAGGCAACCCCGGAAACGCCCTATTTTCAGATCGGTGAATCGAAGTACGGCAAGCCCATCATCGACCGCATCTTCAACTGGCAAAGCAGCCTCACCGACGCCGCGAAATGCGCCTTGATCTCCATGGATTCGACCCTGAAATCGAACCTCTCCGTGGGTCTGCCGCTCGACTTGCTGTGTTATCGCCGCGACAGCCTGCGCGCCGAAAACCGGGTCAGCATCGACGCCAGCCATCCCTTCTTCTCGGAGCTGCGCAAGCTGTGGGGCGAGCGCATCAAGCAGGCCTTTATCGATTTGCCTGCCCTGGACTGGCAGGCCTGCGCGGGGCAGCCCCGGCAACAATAGTCAGGTAACCGGCCCCGCGGAGGGCATCCGACAGAATCCGGATCAAGCCCGGCACAACCCATCCTGATTGCGCTAGTATTTCCTGCCCCGGATGGCGCACGGACCCAGCTTAAGGAAACGCTGAAGAATTCGTCATCGCGAGGAGCGGAGCGACGTGGCGATCCATAGGCTGTTGATTTATTTAGTGCACTGGATTGCCGCGCTTCGCTCGCAATGACAATAAGCGAATAAATCGGCGTTTCCTTAATTGGGAAAACCGCCTCACCCATTCTTGACCGGAGACACGACATGATTACCCGTACCAGCCTACTGCTTTGTGCCTTGATGCTCACCCTGCCCGCACAAGCCGCAAAACATTCCAGGACCGAAAACGTCGATTTCAGCCGCATCACCTGCGGTGAGTTCATCGAGGAAATCGTCACCGCCGATGAAGATGCCACCGCATCCGTCCTGCTATGGATCGATGGCTACCTGAGCGGCATTTCCGGCGACACCCTGCTCGACTGGAAGAGCCTGGAGAACTACACGGGAAGACTGGTCGAACACTGTGCTTCCCACAAAAAAGCCAAACTTCTCGATGCGGCGCGCAAGGTCGGCATCCAGTAACACCTGAAGGCCATCCGTTCGAACACGCACCTCCCGCCGAGTTTCGGGAGGCGCATGCAACAACGGCACGCGATCAATACTTGATCCGTGCCCGCCAGGTCAGCAGCGTCTTGCCCTCCGCCGGCACGGGCACGACCCAAACCGCCGTGTGCGCCGACTCCTTGTTATGCGGCAGGCTCTCGGCGGTCATCTGCCAGTCGCCCGGCATGGGTTCGATGACCTTCACCTTGATCGCGTCCTTCTTGGCGTTACGAATCTCCAGTTGATAGGCGGTCTCGTAGACGCCGCCCGAGCGCCCGTAATTGGCGACTTTCTGGTAATCGGTCTGTTTCTTGTCGGCATTGATGTCGAAGGCCTCGCCCAGTTTCAGGCGCAGCTTTTCACCCTTGGCGGTGTGGTCGATACGGTCCTCGCCGATGAACTGGGCACGCCCGGCCGCATCTTTCTTGTAGACGCGCACCACGCCCTTGGGCAGTGGAATGCCCAGGTTGCCGCCCTTGTTGTCGAACTCCATGAACACGCCGGCCTTCAACTTCTGGCCCAGGTCGCCGTACTGGCCCTGGTAGTAATACTCCGAGCCGCGCAGCAGGTATTCCTTGGCCACCGGGACTTTCGTGGCGGAGAGCAACGCCACCTGCTTGGTCTGGTTGTTTTCGATGGTGGTCGGGCGGTTCAGGGTATAGAGGTGATACTCGAACAGCGACTCTTCCTGCATTGGCGCGGCGGCGGCCATCATCACCATGTCGCGCATCTGCGGGCGGGCCACCTTGTATTCCGGCGCGGCACGATTGACGTCACCGGCAATCAATTGCAGCTGGGCTTTGGGATAGGACGTGCCGCTGGTGTTGGTCAGGGTGACCCAGCCGTTCAGGTCCAGACTGTCTTCCTTGCCGGTCAGTTCGGCGACGTAATCGGCCTTCCAGCCCAGGCCGCCGGTGAGATAGGACAATTCCACGTCCTGGTCGCCGCCCTTCTGGGCGTTGAATTGCAGGCTCAGGGTCGGCCGGTCGCGCAGGCCGGGCGGCACGACACCGTAGGCCAGACGGGCGTTGGCCGGAATATTGGTCTCGACCCGATCGTTATACCTCAGTACGAAGCCGCTGTTGGCGGCCAGGACCGTGGCGTATTCCGTCGATTCGACACCCGTCATGGGGTTGGTCTTGATCACCCGGATCATCTCGCCGACGGATTTTTCCAGCATCTTCTGCGGCGTCAGCAGATCGAAATCGAAATTCTGCTCCAGCAGTTCCAGACCCGGGCCGCTGGTCGTGCGCAACAAGGCCGTTTCCGGCTGGATGCGCGCCGAGACTTCACGCCAGGCCAGGCGATTCTCGCCGCTGCGCAATTTGGTCTTGCGGGCATCCTTCACCAGCGCCAGATCGCTGTTGTAGATGGTCACCGCCAGGGCGGTCTGCTGGCTCTGCTGCGCGGATTGCTCGTCCACCGCCCAGGCCGCCGTGGCCAGGCCCATCATCACTACCGCCAAAGTCTTTTGCCTCATCGTTGTTCTCCTTGAGGGACAGCGTCCCGAATTATTCATCCAGCGGGACCGCGTCCCGAGTCATCAATACATCCACACCCGCCAGCGGCTGGATCGCCGCCGCTGGGATTGGCGCCCCGGCCCGCCATGCCGACAACGCCGCGCGCTTACCCGCGCCGCTTACCAGAAACAGCACGTGCCGCGAACGGCTCAGCCGACGTGCCGACAGGCTGACTCGCTCGGCGGGCGGCTTGGGCGCATCGAATACCGCAATCACCTCCGTGTCGGATTCATCGCCCCAGTCACGCCCGGGAAACAGACTGGCCGTATGCCCATCCTCGCCCAACCCGAGCAACACCAGATCGAAAAACCCTACATCACGTATGTTTACAGCATAGCCTTCGGCTGCCTTCGCGGCGCCGAGTTCCGCCGGTATGACGTGAATATTCGTACCAGGGATGGCGACACGCCCGAGCAGGCTGCGCCAAGCCATCTGACTGTTGCGCTCGGCGTGCTCGGGCGGCAGGCAGCGCTCGTCGCCGAACCAGATCTGCCAGCGTTCCCAATCGTGGCGCTCGGTGGCCAATGCCTCATAGACCCGTCTCGGCGTATCGCCCCCGGCGAGCACGACATGAAAGACACCGCGCGCCGCCAGCGCCTCGGCTTCGGCGCCGGCGATATAGGCCAGCGCCGCCTCGATCCAGGCGGTCTCGTTCACGGTGCCATGCCAGCGGGTATCCATGACCGAATCATAGCGGGTCTCGCCCGGCTTCCGTGGCGACGCCTGGAAACCGATACAGATCATGGATTTACCTGTCCGATTATTGGACTTTCTGCGCCATTTCCATGCGGCCATCAGGACTGCGGGTCGAACTGGAAGACACGTAGTTCTTGATCACAACGACAGGCCTTAGCGATGCGCGCGGCCCACGCGACGGCTTCTTCACGCGAGGGGAGTTCGAGCACGGTGAAGCCGCCGTCAATCGGGGGCGCCCATGGGTAGCCGCCCTCGGCGACTGCGCCGTCGGCTGCGACGAGTACGGGCGGCACGCCTTCGTCGATGCCGCCGCCGAAGACGTAGACGCCGGCGGCTTTCGCCTCGTCGATCACGGCGTGCGCGTCGCGGCCCACCGCCTCCCACTCGCCGTCGGGCACGACCATCGCAGCGCTGGGGAAGGAGATCAGGTACTTGGCCATGGCGCTATTTCCTTTGACGATTGATGGGGGCATGGAGCGAGTGTGCAGCCCAACGTTATAGGCAAGGGTCTGCGCCGCTTTTGCGCAGTCCCTCTCGAATGCCGGGTTGGCCGACCTCACCGACGCACATAACGCAAGTGTGTAGCGGCTGGACCATCAAGAACCCTGTCAATGTGAAACTGCGGCCCGGGCTCGCGCAGGTTCTCGAAGAGTCGCCGCCCGCCGCCGAAAATCACCGGTGCCAAGGCGATCTCCAGCTCGTCGACGACACCCAGGTTCAGGTACTGCTGGATCACATCCGCCCCACCCGCGATTCGAATATCACGACTGCCTGCGGATTCCCGAGCCAGTTCCAGGGCACGCTCCGGCCCGTCATTGATGAAGTAAAAGGTCGTCCCACCAGGGCGCACCCAGGGTTCGCGTTTCTCATGGGTAAGCACGTATACCGGTGTGTGAAACGGAGCCTCCTCTGGCCAGGCGCGCTCGCCTTGGTCGAACATTCGCTTGCCCATGATGTTGGCGCCGATGCGCTCCGTGGTGCTGCGAACCAGGTCATTGACCGGACCGGTCTCTCCCCCTGGTCCGAGCTTGAGGTTCTCGCGGAAGTACTGTTGATTGACGATCCAGGCCATCAGCGCGCCCCACTTGGCGCCCCAGTTCTTGTACTCAGGCTTGCCCATGGTCATTCCTTCCGGCGCCATGTAGCCATCGAGGCTAAGCCCAATGTTGACGAAGACTCTGCTCATGATTCTCCTCTCGCATGTTCGGATGTCGGCCTAATGTTTGAATTGAGCGGACGGCGCGGCTTTTCGCGCAGGTCCGCTCGAATGATGCGCTGGGCGTCGTGTCCGAACATTTTTGCGGGACAACCGACGATTTGTTATGTACAGTAACGCGTACATATTTGGAGGGCCCTCATGGATGCAATGACCTACACAGCCGTTCGCGCAAATCTCGCCAGCACCATGGATCGGGTTTGTGACGATCACGAAGCCTTGATTATCACCCGCAACGGCGACCAAGCCGTGGTGATGCTTTCGCTCGAAGACTACAAAGCCCTTGAGGAAACCGCCTATCTCTTGCGCACGCCCGCAAACGCCAAGCGTATTCTCTCGGCGGCCGCGCAACTGAACGCCGGGAAGGGCGTTGAGCGGAAGCTGGCAGAGTGAAGCTGATTTTCGCGGATGAGGCATGGGAAGATTATCTTTACTGGCAAAAACAAGATAAACGCATGGTTGAACGGATCAACAAGCTGATTCGGGAAACCCAACGCGAACCCTTCTCTGGCATCGGAAAGCCGGAATCATTGAAACACGCACTATCAGGATTTTGGTCACGCCGCATAACCGATGAGCACCGCATGGTGTACCGCGTCGAAGATGATGACCTTTTGATTGCTCAATTGCGTTTTCATTACTGAGACGCCCAAGGTTTGAATTCACCGGCGCTGCGCGGCTTTATCGCGCAGCGCCTGATGGAATGGTGGATTGGGCATCGCTCGTCACTCTTGGGGATTGGGTGCGTTTAATTGCCTCACGCCTGTACCTTACTGGGAGCAGATAGTCCTTAACCAAAATGCTCCGGTTTCGGATGAGTTCCTCTTCCATGGCAGCAACTGCGTCGCGGTAGGCACCGCTTAGCGAAACCAAACGCTCTTCTGAAAGGGGTGGGCCTGTTTCCGCTTCGTAGATGAGCATGTTCAAGCTGCTGTTGCAACGAAAAACCTCTTGATGTGCCGCAAAAAGTTTGGGGAAGTATAGGCGGACATACATCACGATCTTCTTGTGAAGATCGAGGCCATGCCGCTCGACTGAGCCACCCGTGATAGATGGTTTGGTGAATGGTGTGGCCGATACAAGAGGGAGGGCTTCTTCAAACCTTTTAACGCTATGTGCAGATACTTCATTCAGCACCAAGTAAAGCTCTTCAAGTTTCTTGGTGAGAAGTTCTGTCCTTGACCTCCGGCTCAAAATCCATTGAGTGAGAACTGCAACCAGCAAAGCAACAACCGCAGCTAGAGCGGCTGTCAGGATTGCGATGGCGCCCTGCGGTGCGGCAGCCAGCCATGAAATGAGTGCGTTCATACGTCTCGTGATGCCCAACAAGCTTTAGGCGACCGAAATGTCGCTTTGTAACGCGACACTTTGCTGCCAAGTTGAAAATAAGACAATAAAAACAACAAGTAGAGTCTCCCCGGCTTATGAATATTCGGGGCAAACCGGACATTTCATGGAGACTCCCTATGCTTACGCTTCATCAGGCTTCTCGACCTCTTCGTCCTCGCTTGCTTGATCAGGTGCGGGATACCATTCGTCGCAAACATTGCAGCCTGCGCACCGAGCAGTCGTACTCGCACTGGATCAAGCGCTACATTCTCTTCCATGGCAAACGTTACCCCGCCGAGTTTGGCGCAAACCACGTAACCGCATTTCTTAACCAACGTGCAACCGTTGGGCAGGTTTCCGCGTCGACTCAAAATCAGGCATTGGCCGCCCTGCGCTTCCTCTACCGGGAAGTCTTGGATATCAATTTGCCGTGGCTGGACGGTCTGACCCGTGCCAAACGTCCTCAACGGCTGCCGACGGTGCTCGCCCAGGGCGAGGTCAGATCTCTGCTCGACATGCTGGAGGGCACCCGCTGGCGAATGGTAACGCTTCTTTATGGTTCTGGCATGCGCCTCTCCGAAGGCCTTGGGCTCCGGGTCAAGGATGTGGGTTTTGAAGGCCGCCAGGTGCTCGTGCGCGATGACAAGGGTGGGAAGGATCGCGTCACGCTGCGGCCAGCCCGCATCGTCGATCCGCTCCGTGTCCTCCTTGAGCGGGCCAAACACCTGCATGAGGCCGACCTTGCCGCCGGCCTGGGTGAGGTAGCGTTACCTTTTGCCTTGGCGAAGAAGTATCCGAGCGCCGGCTACGAGTGGGGTTGGCAGTTCGTCTTTCCGTCGAAGTCACTCTGCACCAATCCCTATACCGGCCGTCAGACCCAGCATCACGTCAGCACTGCAATCCAGCCTACGGAAGCGGCATCGGAGCGTGAAGGCGATGGGTTTTCGGCACGCGGCTTCATGTGCCGGTTTTTTCCTGTTCCTCGCGGGTCGTCGGTCCGGTCGATCAGGGTAAAATCCATCTTTTTTCGCGCTTGCGGATCTCATGGCACCCACGCTCGTCTTCGATATCGAAACCATCCCGGACATCGCCGGCCTGCGCCGTCTCTATGCCGTGGAGCCCGACATGCCCGACGCCGAAGTCGGCGAGATGGCCTTGCTGCTGCGGCGCCAGCAGACCGGTGGCTCGGACTTTCTGCCGCTGCACCTTCATCGCGTTGTCACCATTTCCTGCGCGCTGAGAACGGGCGACAGCTTCAAGGTGTTCTCGCTATCCGAACCGGATGCCGACGAAGGCCAGATCATCCAGCGCTTTTTCGACGGTATCGAGAAGTACACGCCGCAGATCATCTCCTGGAACGGCGGCGGCTTCGATCTGCCGGTGCTGCACTACCGGGGCATGCTGCACAAGGTCACCGCGCCGCGCTATTGGGATCTGGGCGAGGACGACAAGGATTTCAAGTGGAACAACTACATCAGCCGCTATCACAACCGGCATCTGGACCTGATGGATCTGCTGGCGATGTACCAGCCGCGCGCCAGCATCGGCCTGGATGACTTCGCCAAGCTGCTCGGCTTTCCCGGCAAGCTGGGCATGGACGGCAGCCAGGTCTGGAATGCCTGGCAGGCGGGCAAGAGCGCCGAGATCCGCGATTATTGCGAGACGGATGTGGTCAACACCCATCTGGTTTTTCTGCGCCACCAGTTGATGCGCGGCCACCTTGGCCATGCCGCATACGAACGCGAGATCGCCCTGGTGCGCGATACCCTGGCCGGCATCGAGGCACCGCACTGGCGGCAGTTCCTGGAGGCGTGGCAGGCATGAAGCCGGGACTGTTGATTGAATCCCTCGACCACGAAGGCCGGGGCGTCGCGCATCACGACGGCAAGGTGGTTTTCATCGAGGGCGCGCTGCCCGGCGAGCGGGTCATCCATTCCACCTACCGCAGGAAAGAGAGCTACGAGCAGGCGCACATCACACAGCTCCTCAAGGCAAGCCCGTTCCGGGTGAAGCCCGGCTGCGCCTGGTTCGGCATCTGCGGCGGCTGCACCCACCAGCACATGCACGAAGCGGCCCAGGTGGCGGCCAAGCAGCGCGTCCTGGAGGATTGCTTCGACCACATCGCCAAGCTCAAGCCCGAGGCCATGCTGGCGCCGATCCACGGGCCGACCTGGGGCTACCGGCGCAAGGCCCGGCTCTCGGTGCGCTATGTGCTGAAGAAGGGCGGCATGCTGGTCGGCTTCCACGAACGCAAGAGCAGCTTCGTCGCCGACATGCGCGGTTGCGAGGTGCTGCCACCGAAGATCAGCGCCCTGCTGCCGGAACTGCGCACGCTGATCGAAGGCCTGTCGATCCGCGACCGTCTGCCGCAGATCGAGTTCGCCATGGGCGACAGCGTCGCCGTGCTGGTGCTGCGTATTCTCGACGCACTGTCGCCCGAGGATGAAGTCCGCGTCAAAGCCTTCGCCGATAGCCACGAGGTACAGATCTGGTTGCAGACCAAAGGCCCGGACACCGCCCAGCCGTTCTACCCGCTGGACGGCCCGACGCTGGCCTACACGCTGCCCGAGTTCGGCCTGACCATGCCCTTCCGGCCGACCGAGTTCACCCAGGTGAACCACGACGTCAACCGCATGCTGGTGCGCCGCGCCGTGCATATGCTCGACCCGAAGCCGGGCGAGCGCATCGCCGATTTCTTCTGCGGTCTGGGCAACTTCACCCTGCCCATCGCCCGGCGCGGCGCCGATGTCCTGGGTATCGAAGGCTCTTCCGGACTGATCGCTCGTGCCATCGAGAATGCCCGGCTGAACGGTCTGGCGGAACGTACCCGCTATCAGGTCATGGACTTGTTTCAGATGGAGGCGCCGGTATTGGCGGCACTCGGCCAGTTCGACAAATGGCTGATCGACCCGCCGCGCGACGGCGCCATCGAACTGGTGAAAGCATTGCCCGAGGATGGCAGCGGCCCGTCGCGCATCGTCTACGTGTCGTGCAGCCCGGCGACGCTGGCGCGCGATGCCGCCGTGCTGGTGAATCAGAAAGGCTATCGCCTGAAGCTGGCCGGCGTCGCCAACATGTTCCCGCATACCGCGCACGTCGAGAGCATCGCCCTGTTCGAGCGGGGCTGACTCAGAAGCGCTGAACCTCGCGCCGCAGCTCGTTCAAGGCATTTACCACGCGCCACGACAAGTCCTTGAACTTGCCGTCGAGGACTTTCTCCGCTTTGGCGGTTTCGCCCATCTGGTGCAAGGTGACGATGTTCGAGGCGTGGTAATGGAAGCTCTTGTGGTAGCTGACCAGTTCCTCGAATGCCGGCACATATTCGAACTGTTCGCGACCGTGACCCTGTATCCATTTGCCCAAGTCGCAGTGTTTGTCGGAGCAGACCACGGCCGGGTCGAACACCTCGCTCGATTTGCCGCGCACATACGCCTGCAAGCGCAGGCTCCAGTTTTCATGGGCAACGACGGCGTTATCGATGTCCAGTTCCTTGAGCGCGGCGGCGGCATAGATCGCTCTATCGGCGATACGCACCCCATCGGCCTTGGCCTTGCCGCGAAATAGATTCATAAACCCCATTTTGACTCCCGATGACACAGAATTTGCCAGCAACGTTGTTCGCTGGTCAGAGAATTGCAACGTGTCGGGAAGGTAACGCGCGGGGCGTCTGCCGGACTATGAAACAGGCCACAGAGCCGGTTAGCCGGGCTGAATCTCCGCGTGGATCATGGCGCGGAACGCGCGCACCTGTTCGCGCGCACCGATCACCACGAGGATGTCGCCGACATCGAGGTTGTGGTCGATGTTGCGCGTCGAAAAGATGAGATCCTGACCATGTTCGGCATCGACGACGCCCAGCAGGAGGATGTTCTGGGTCATGCGCTTGCGGACTTCCGAGAGACGCACGCCATGCACCCACGAACTCGGCGGGATGGTGATCTCGGCGATATTCAAGTCCTGCTGGCCAAAGACAGTCTCCTCCAGCAGTTCGACGACATCCGGCCGGGCGATCAGATCATAGGCACGCGCGCCGCTGATGGCATAGGGGTCGACCACCTTGTCGGCGCCGGCCGCGAGCAGCTTGGAACTGGCCTCGGGCTCGCGGCAGATGGCGACGATGCGCAGCCTGGGATCGATGGCGCGGGCCGTGATCGCCAGAAAGACGTTTTCCGAATCCTCATCCAACAAACAGAACACACCGTCGATATCGCTCCCCAGGCCCAGCTTGCGCAGCGCCTCGTCGTCGGTGTAATCCAGGCGCTCGGCGCGAAAGCCTTCCTCCCGAGCCTCGTGGACGCGGCCTTCATCCATGTCGATCATGATGAAATAGTGGTCCGACTGCTCCAGCCGGCGCGCCACGTCGAGGGCCAGACCGTTGCAACCGAACACCGCCAGCTTGCCGTGCTTCATGCGCGCGCCCTCCGCCAGCCTCGTGCCGCCGCGCCTTCGTGCCGGCGGAAATGGCTCAGGCTGACGTCGTAACCGATCAGTACCAGGACATCGTGGGCCTGGAGCTTGAAATCCGCGCGCGGGTTGAAAAAGAAACGTTTTCCGGACATCGGATAATGCGCGCCCTCCTCGACATGGATCGCCGGCCGGGCGCGGATGACCCCGAAGAGCAGCAGGTTGCGCATGGCAAAATCGATCTCGCCGATGCAGAGGCCATCCAGCGCGCCGCCAGGCAAAACCGGCAGGGGTTCGAGATGGATGCCCTTGCTGCCGGTGACCACCTCGTGCAGGGCGTCGATAGCCACCGGCTGGCCGATGAACTCCGCCGCCATGCGCGCCACCACCTCGTAGGGCCGAATCACATGGTTGGCGCCGGCGTGCAGCAGCTTACGCACCGTCTCGGGCTTGTTGGCGCGCGAGATGATCAGCACGTCGCGCGAAAACTGACGCGCGGTGAGGGTGATGTAAACGTTCTTGACGTCGTCGTGGGTCAGGCAAAGGATGCGCGTCGACTGCTTGCCCAGGCGCAGGTTGGTCAGCATGGCGCCATCCGAGGCATCGCCGGACACGGCGAGAAACTCGCGGCGGCGCGCCCGGGCGACGGCGGCATCGTCCTTGTCGATGACCACGAAAGGCTCGCCGGCCTCGGCGAGACGCTCCGCGACCACCTGGCCGATGCGCCCGTAGCCGCAGACGATGGTGACCTCGGAGAGCCGCTCGACATCGGAAAAGACACGGTTGTCGTGCAGTTCGCGCATCTTTTCGTGGAAGGCCATGACGACGATGGAGGTGGCGAAGGACACCACGCCGATGCCGGCGAATACCAGGATCATGGCGACGACCCGGCCCTCGACGGTGAGCGGCGTGACATCGCCATAGCCCACCGTGGTGACCGTGATCACCGCCCAGTACACCGCATCCATGAGCGTCTGCACCGAGGCGCCCGGCACCCCGGCCTCGAACAGGTAGACGGCGATGCTGGAGATGAGCACCACCGCGCCGACGAAGATCGACAGGGTGTAGAGCTCGAAGCGTTTCTCGACGACCACCTTGCCGAAGGCGCTCAGGCTGCGCGCATAGCGGAAAAGCTTGAGCAGCCGGAACAACAGGAAGAGCCGCATGAAGCCCAACGGGCGATAGCTGGGCAGGATGGCGAGCAGATCGATGATCGCCATCGGCCGGGTCATGTAGGTCAACTTGCCCTTGAGCACGGCCCAGAGCGCCGGCATGAGGCGGAAGCGCATGCCGACCAGTTCGGCGTGCTCGTAATGTTCGATGAGTATCTTGCGGCAGGCGCAATGCAACCACATGCGCAGGAAATACTCGCTGGCGAGGACGATCAACACCAACGATTCGAACATCTCGGCGTAACCGCTCAGCTCGTGGTGCACCCGATAGATCAGCAGGAAGACGCTGGCCAGGATGAGCAGGATCATGCCGATATCGAACCAGGCACGTCGTCGCGAGCGCGGTTCGATCAGCAGGTCATAGAAAAATGCCTTGAAGCCCGCATAGGCCGCCGAAGCGTCCAGCCAGTAGGCAAAACGAATGACGGAATCGGCGAGGCTCATGCGCTTATTTGATGACGCGCGCGGAGGTGACGAACGACAAGGTCCGGTTGCCGGTGATGTCGGCATGCACGGCCTCGACGATGGGCGCATTGGCCGGCTTGTCGGCCTGCCAGGCGATGATGAAGTTGGCGCCCGAGCCGCCGCTCATGTCGTTGCGTTCCAGGAACAGCTCCAGGGTACCCAGGGGCGGCAGCAGTGCCGGCTTGGGAAAATACTCGCGCAAGGGCTTGCCGGCGGTATCGTAATAGCGCGCCGAGACAATGCGGATAGCCTGGCGCGGATCGGTATTGCGCAGACTCACCAAAGCCGAAAGCGGGTAGCGCCCCGGCTTGCCGCCGAGGTTGGCATTGCCGTAAAGCAAATGTGAATAGATCGGCAGATACAGGCTTTGCCCGGTCGACAAAACGACATCCTGTGCCAGGCCAGGACAGCTCAGGGCCAGCAGAATGGACAGCATGAGCGCGCGCATGAACAACCCTCCTGATATAACTAAAACCATACCATGCCGCAACGCCCGCCCGGACACAAAAAAGGCGACCGAAGTCGCCTTTTTTCGGCGGAGATGGCCGCTTAGTCGCGCTCGCCCATGAAGGACATCAACAACTGCAAGAGGTTGACGAACAGGTTGTAGATATCCAGATACAGCGCCAGCGTCGCCATGATGTAGTTAGTCTCGCCGCCCTGAACGATGCGGTTGACGTCGTACAGGATGAACCCCGAGAACAGCAGCACCGAGATCGCCGACAGGGTCAGCGCCATGGCCGGCACCTGGAAGAACAGGTTGGCGATGGAGGCCAGGATGAGCAGCACCAGACCGATCATCAGGAACTTGCCCATGAAGCTGAAATCGCGCTTGGCATTGCTGCCGATCGCCGCCAGCACCAGGAAGATCGTCCCGGTACCACCCGCCGCGAGTCCGACGATCTGACCGCCATTCGACAGGCCCAAAGCGACTTGCAGGATCGGCCCGAGCATCACGCCCATGAAGCCGGTCAGCACCAGCAGCAGGACGACGCCGAGACCGCTATTGCGGGCGGCGGAGATGCCGAAGAACATACCCATCATGACGGCGAAGGCGCCCAGGGAATACAGGATCGGGTGCGCGGCCATGAAGCCGAAGTTGATGCTCATGCCGACGAAGGCGCCGATCACCGTCGGAATCATGGTCAGGCCCAGCAGCATGTAGGTGTTGCGCAGAACCGTGTTGGTCGCTACGCCCGCGGTCGTGGAGGCGTTGTAACCAGTGACGTCGATTTGAGGTTGCATGTGTATGCGATCCTTGTTGATGAAAACAGCTGTAAGACTACGGGCGATCCTGGAAAGTTTCAAGTTCGCCGGGCTATGCCACGGAAGCGGTGTCTCCTGTAAAATGCACGTTTTTTCAAGCGTTTGAAGGAAATCATGGCACTCATTGTGCAGAAATACGGCGGCACCTCGGTGGGCAGCATCGAGCGCATCCGCAACGTGGCGGAACGCGTCGCCAAATTCAAGATGATGGGACACCAGGTCGTCGTGGTCCTCTCCGCCATGTCCGGCGAGACCAACCGGCTGATCGCCCTGGCCAGGGAAATCCAGAAAGAGCCCGACCCGCGCGAGCTGGACGTGCTCATCTCCACCGGCGAACAAGTCACCATCGGCCTCCTGGCCATCGCCCTGCACGACCTGGGACTGAAGGCAAAGAGCTTCACCGGCTGGCAGGTACCCATCCTCACCGATGTCGCCCACACCAAGGCACGCATCGAGCACATCGACGACAAGGCCATGCGCGCCGCGCTGGACAGCGGCCATGTCGTCGTCGTCGCCGGCTTCCAGGGCATCGACCCGGAAGGCAACATCACCACCCTCGGTCGCGGCGGCTCGGACACCACCGGCGTCGCCCTCGCCGCCGCGCTGCATGCCGACGAATGTCAGATCTACACCGATGTCGACGGCGTCTACACCACCGACCCGCGTGTCGTCCCGGATGCCCGCAAACTCGACACCATCACTTTCGAAGAGATGCTTGAGCTGGCCAGTCTAGGCTCCAAGGTGCTGCAAATCCGCTCGGTCGAATTCGCCGGCAAATACAAGGTCAAACTGCGCGTGCTTTCCAGCTTCGACGACGAAGGCGAAGGCACCTCATCACTTTCGAGGAAGACTCCATGGAACAAGCCATCATCTCCGGCATCGCCTTCAATCGCGACGAAGCCAAGCTCACCATCCTCGGCGTGCCCGACAAGCCCGGCATCGCCGGAAACATCCTCGGCAAGATCGCCGACGCCAATATCGACGTCGACATGATCGTCCAGAACGTCGGTGTCGACGGCACCACCGACTTCTCCTTCACCGTCCACCGTGGCGAAATGAAGAAGGCCCTGGCGGTGCTCGACGAGGTCAAGAACGAGATCGGCGCCCGTGACGTGCGCGGCGACGACAAGATCGCCAAGGTCTCCGTCGTCGGCGTCGGCATGCGTACCCACGCCGGCGTCGCCAGCAAGATGTTCAAGGCCCTCGCCGCCGAGAACATCAACCTGCAGATGATCTCCACCTCGGAAATCAAGATCTCCGTCGTGGTCGACGACAAGTACATGGAACTCGCCGTGCGCACCCTGCACCAGGTCTTCGAACTGGAAAAGGCACCGGCGAGCGCCTGAGCGTCCGGATTGCATTTTAGGGGCCGCGCGGGTATCCTTGCCGGCCTCTTGACCCGGCTCGCCGGGTTAAAGAGTTGGAGACGTGGCCGAGAGGCTTAAGGCACTCCCCTGCTAAGGGAGAGTACGGGCAAAAACCTGTACCGAGAGTTCGAATCTCTCCGTCTCCGCCAGAATATGGCGAACAGCCTTTGCGAAACGGTCGGAGTTCTATATAATCCGCCCCTCTTTCAAGCGCTCGTAGCTCAGTTGGATAGAGTACCTGGCTACGAACCAGGGGGTCGTGGGTTCGAATCCTGCCGAGCGCGCCAAGTTGTAAAGGCTGAGCAATCAGCCGCAAACGCAGTACTGGAGTGGTAGTTCAGTTGGTTAGAATACCGGCCTGTCACGCCGGGGGTCGCGGGTTCGAGTCCCGTCCACTCCGCCAACATCCTTGTTTCCCCTGTCTGGTCGCCGTTTGATGAGCGCTTTCCTCATCCCAAGGCTTGTCCTATCGCTGTGCCCACAGGTCAGGCTACTCGGCGTATCTCATTACACCTCGTCGCTGAATACCCTGCCATTTGCCCTTCCTGTCACGATTTAAATGAATTGCAGGGGCGACTAAAGTACAGTTGCCTTGCTGGCGGCGGCTGGTTATGTTGTCGGCGTGATCGGTACCGAAGGCGATACATGAAGCACGACAAGTCCGGTGACAGCCGGGGGTCAAGAAAATCAAGGTCGAACAGTTGCAGACCGGCATGTTCGTGCACGACCTGAATTGCGGCTGGATGGAACACCCGTTTCTTAACAGCCAGTTCCCGGTGAAGTCCGGCGCGGAGATCGCCAAGATCCGTAGCCTGGGCATCCATGAGCTGTACATCGATACCGAACGCGGTGCCGACGTGGCCGACGCGATTCCGCAGGCCCAGGTGCGGGAAGCGATCGGCGCGCAGTTGCAGGCCATCGCCAGGGAGGCGGAGAAGCCAATCCCGCGCGTCTCGCGCGAGCGCGAGTTCCAGCGCGCCAGACAGTTGCAAAGCGAGGCCAATCTGATCGTCCAGGACATGGTGCGCGATATCCGCCTGGGCAAGCAGATCGAAATGGAAAAGGTCGAGCCGCTGGTCGAAAACATGGTGGATTCGATCTTCAGCAGCCCGGACGCCCTGCTCCCCCTGGCCCACCTGAAGGACCACGACAACTACACCTTCCAGCACTCGGTCTCGGTGTGCGCCCTGATGATCGCCTTCGCGCGCGGCCTGAAGCTCGACCGGCCGATCATCAAGGAGATCGCCATGGGCGCCCTGCTGCACGATGTCGGCAAGGCCAAGGTACCGGACGAGATACTCAACAAGCCGGCGAAGCTGACCGAAGCCGAATTTGGCAAGATGCAGTCGCATGTGGTGCAGAGCATCATCATCCTGCAACACACACCGGGGATCACCCAGATCATGCTCGACGTCGCCGGACAGCACCACGAGCGCCACGACGGCAGCGGCTACCCGAACGGCCTGAAGGGCGACGAGATTTCGCTGTACGGCAAGATGGGCGCCATCGTCGATGTCTATGACGCCCTGACCTCGGAGCGGGTCTACAAGAAAGGCATGCCGCCGACCGAGGCCCTGGGCAAGCTACTCGAATGGAGTTCGCACCACTTCGATCCGGAGATGGTGAAGCTGTATATCAAGACCGTCGGCATCTACCCGACAGGTTCGCTGGTGCGACTGGAAAGCGGCCGCCTCGGCATCGTCCTGGAACAGCACGCGGATAAGCTGATGCAGCCACATATCCTGGTGGTCTACAACAGCAAGGGGCAGCACTACCTGAAGCCCGAGCACCTCGATCTGGCCGCCCCGGACTGTCGGGACCGCGTCGTCGGCCACGAGGCCTTCGATGCCTGGGCCATCGACCCGGAGAAGTGGCTGACTCCGGGACTCTGAGCCGTATCAGAGCAGCACGGGCAGGACGAACACCAGGGCGATGTTCAGCAGTCCCAGGGTCAGGTTGGTGACCACCAGCTTGCGTATCCGGTCCTGGGCGGCGCCGCCCGCCGGCCAGTCCTGGGCCGCCACGGCCCGCTTCAGACTGGCATAGGGCTCGAAGTAGAGATACGCGAAGATGCCCGCCATGACGTAGCCGATGGCCACCATGATGTGCACCTGCATGCCGACCGCGCCCATGCCGCCCATTTGCAGGATCATGGCCTGGCCGGTCAGCAGCAGGCCGATGACGCATACCCAGACCCAGGGGAAAAAGCGCTTGAAGATGCCGACCCAGAACGGCAGGCGCTGCGGCGGCGGCAACTGGGCCACGGCCACGGGACGCAACACGAAGTGCGCGAAGAACATGCCGCCCACCCAGACGACGGTGGCGAACACATGCAGAAGATAGAGTAGTTTCAACATCGTTGGCATCCTTTGGGTAATTTGCGCATTATGCCTTGTCCACCCGCCCGTCGAGCGCCAGGGCGCCGTCGCGAAGACGCGCGAAAGCCGCGTTCAGATGATCCGGGTCGCCTTTGACGCCCAATTCTATCTCGTAAACGGCGACGACATCCGGCGTCAGATGCGGCAGGCTGAATACCTTCAGGCCCGGATAAGCCGCTTCGATTTCCAGCATCAGCGGCGTCAGCGTCGCCTCGGCCAGGCCATGGACGATCATCGAAAGCTCGCCGCTCGGTCGGGTATTGAACAGATGCGCGTAGTGCGTATCCAGCACCCACTCGATCATCGGCCAGGCCATCTCCGGAAAACCCGGCACGAACCAGTGCCGACGGAGGGCAAAGCCGGCAATGCGATTCACCGGATTCGGAATGAGGCTCGCGCCCTCGGGAAACACCCCCATCTCCAGACGTCCCGGCGTCAGCGGCAGCCCCACCTCGCGGCTGCGCTCGGCGATCAGCGCCTGCGCCTCCGGGTGCGCCAGCAGAGGCCGGTTCAAGGCTTCGGCCACCGCCTGGCGGGTATGGTCGTCCGGCGTGGCACCGATACCGCCGCAACTGAAGACGATGTCCTCCGTCGCGAAGGAATGGCGCAGCGCCTCGGCATGCCGCGCCCGGTCGTCGCCCAGGTAGAGCACCCAGTCCAGGCCCAGGCCGCGCGCCGCGAGGATCTCGCGGACGCGCGCGAAGTGCTTGTCCTGGCGTTTCCCGGAGAGAATCTCATCGCCGATGATGTAAAGGCCGAATGCCATCATTCCTCCAACAATTCTCCGTAACGAAAAGGCATCCTCTCCCCCCTTTGAAAAAGGGGGAGGCCACCTTGGCCGACGCCCTGATCAAGCACCGCCTATGTAACGCCATGCATCATGCCGCTGTCACGTTGCGGCGATTAAAGCAGCGTCTGATTACGGCAATGCGTCTCGCGCAGGAACAGGCTGCCGAACACGGCCAACAGCGTGAAGCCGAGCGAGGCCAGCAGACCGTTGCGATAGTCGGCCATGGCGTAGACGCGCGCCCCGTCCAGCATGGCACCGTTCCAGGTCAGGTCCATGGCCCAGCCGAACAAGGGCTGCATGATCGCCGCGCCGAGAAACAGGCCGGTGTTGACCAGGGCGATGGCCATGCCGGCGCTGGCCGGCGGCGCCCACTCCTTGGCCGCAGCGTAGGTCACCACAAAGCCGCCGGCGGACAGGCCCAACGCCGCATACAAGGCAAATCCCGACCAGCCCGGCTGCCAGGGCAGCACCAGCAAGGCTAGCCAACTGGCGCAGGACAAGAGTCCGGCACCGAGGATCACCGGCTTGCGCCGACCGATACGGTCGGAAAAACCACCCATGAAAAAGGCCGCCAGGGCGAAACCGACCAGAGTCGCCGTGGTATAGAGCGATGCCTCGCCGCGCGTCAGGCCATGCACGTCGCGCATCAGCGGCACGCCCCAGAGACCGGCAAAGGCCAGCAGGCTGCCGGTGATGCCGAGGTTGATGAAGAATCCCGGCCAGACCCGCGTGTTGCCGAGCACGGCGGTCATGTCGTGCCACCAGTGGCGCTTGCTCTCGGCGTGATCGGCCTGGCCTTCCATGGCGCGTACCGACGGAAAACCCGCCGCCTCCGGTCGGCTGCGCACTTTCCAGAAGGTGAGCACGCCCAGCACCAGCGAGATCAATCCGGCGGCGACGAATACCGCGCGCCAGGAATAAAAGCCGAGCAGCGCCGCCAACGGGCCGGCGGCGAGAATCGAACCCAGGTTGCCGAGAAACAGCGTCAGGCCGCTCACCAGGCCGTAGCGCCGCTCGCTGAACCAGACCGTGTTCGAACGCATCAGGCCGACGAACACCACCGAGACGCCCAGCCCGACGAGCAGGCGCCCGACCGAAGCCGCCGCGAAATCGTCGGCCATGCCGAACAGGATGGAACCGACGCCCGCCACCACCGACCCCGCCCCGGCGCTGACGCGCGGCCCGAGGGTGTCGGCGAGCACACCGGCGGGTATCTGCATGGCGGTGTAGACGTAGTAATACATCGCCGCCAGCGAACCCAGCGCCGCGCCCGAGGTCTGGAAGGCCTGCATCAAGTCGGCCGCCACCACGCCGGGTGCCATGCGGTGGAAGAAAGCCATCATGTAGGAGATGACCAGAATGGCGTAGATCGTCCAGCGGACGCGGTTGAAGCGTTGGTATTCGGCGGGGGTCGGCATCACCCTAACGCCGCACCCTGATTCCAGGCCGCGTACAACGCCGGCAGGAACAGCATGGTCAGGGCGGTGGCGAAGATCAGGCCGCCCATGATGCTCACCGCCATCGGCCCGAAGAAGACATTGCGCGACAGCGGGATCATCGCCAGCACCGCCGCCAGGGCCGTCAGGACGATGGGCCGGAAGCGGCGCACGGCCGAACCGACGATGGCCTCCCATTCGCTCTTGCCGGCGGCGATGTCCTGGTCGATCTGGTCGATCAAAATCACCGAGTTGCGCATGATCATGCCGAGCATGGCGATCACCCCGAGCAGGGCCATGAAGCCGAAGGGCTTGCCGAACAGGAGCAGGAAGGCGGCGACGCCGATGATGCCGAGCGGCGCGGTGAGGACCACCATGACGACGCGCGAGAAGTTCTGCAATTGCAGCATCAATACCGTCAGCACCGCGGCGATGAACAAGGGCACGCCAGCAAATACCGAGCCCTGGGCCTTGCCCGACTCTTCCACCGAGCCGCCGGATTCGAGCCGGAAGCCCGCCGGCAGCCGGGCGCGGATCGATTCGAGTTCGGGGGCGATCTGCGCCGTCACCGTCGCCGCTTCGACACCCTGGCCGTAGACGTTGGCGCGCACGGTGATCGTCGGCAGCCGGTTGCGGCGCCACATCATGCCGGGCTCGAAGGCATATTCGATGCTGGCAAGCTGGCTTAACGGCACGCTCTTGCCGGCGCGCGTGGTCACCGCCAGGTTGGCCAGTTGCGCCAGATGGCTGCGCTCGGCGACGTCGCCGCGCAGCTCGACGTCGATCATGCGGTCGGCCTCGCGGTAGGTGGTGACGGCGTAGCCGTTGACGGCGGTGTTGACGAAGGTTGCCAGTTCCTGGCTGCTGATGCCCAGCAGACGCGCCTTGTCCTGGTCGATCCTGACGCGGACGATCTTCGATTGCTCGTCCCAGTCGAATTGCACGTTCGAGACCTGAGCATTCTTGCGCATGACGTCGGCGATCTCGTGGGCCAGTTTACGCAGCGTCGGGATGTCCTCGCCGGAGATGCGGAACTGTACCGGAAAGCCCACCGGCGGGCCGTTCTCGATGCGGAAGACGGCGCCGCGCAGCCCATGGAAGTCCTGCTCGAAGAGTTTGATGAGGCGCGCGCGTACCTGTTCGCGGGCCTCGACATCCTGGGTCATGAGCATGAACTGGGCGAAGTTGGCCGCCGGCAACTGCTGGTCCAGGCTCAGATAGAAACGCGGCGAACCCCAGCCGACATAGGCGGTGAAATGTTCGATGTCCGTATCCTGGCGCAGCAGCCCTTCCAGTTTGCGCACCTCGGCATCGACAGCCTTCAGCGAGGCGCCTTGCGGCAAGCGCAGATCGACCACCAGTTCGGTGCGAATCGACGCCGGGAAGAACTGCTTCTGGACGATCTTCATGCCATTCACCGCCAGGACGAAGAGCGCCAGGGTAGCGACGATGACGATCCAGCGGTGCGTGACGCAGCCGTCGACGATGCGCCGCAGGCGATGGTAGAAGGCGGTGTCGTAAACGTCGTGACCGCCCTCTTCGACCTCGCCGGTGGGTCGTTCGGCGGCGAAGCCCAGACGCCGCATGAAGCCGTGGCGCAGATCGGCGAAGCGCGACGCCTTGCGTGGCGCGTGCGGATCGGGCAGCAGTTTGAAGCCGAGATAGGGCACCACCAGCACCGCCGCCACCCAGGACAGCAGCAGCGCCGTGACGTTCACCGAGAAAAAGGCGAAAGCGTATTCGCCCACCGCGGACTTGGCCGTGGCGATGGGCAGAAAACCGGCCACGGTGACCAGCGTGCCGGCGAGCATCGGCCCGGCCGTACTGGTGTAGGCGAAGGAAGCGGCGCGGGTGCGTTCCCAGCCCTGTTCCATCTTCACCCACATCATCTCGACGGCGATGATGGCATCGTCGACCAACAGGCCCAGGGCAAGTATCAAGGCGCCCAGCGACACTTTATGCAGGCCGGTACCGGTCTGCCACATCATGAAAAAAGTCACCGCCAGAACCAGCGGGATGGTCAGGGCGACCACCAGGCCGGGCCGGAAACCCAGGCTGATGAAGCTGACCAGCAGGACGATGGCAACCGCCTCGGCCAGGGACTGGACGAAGGCGCGGATCGACTTCTTCACCACCAGGGGCTGGTTGGCCACCTGGTTCAATTCCACGCCGAGCGGCAGGCCCTGCTGCAATTCCGCCGCGCGGGCATGCAGGTCGTCGCCCAGCTGGATGATGTCGCCCCCCTTGACCATGGAAACGCCGATGCCGATGGCCGGCTGGCCCATGAAGCGCATCGCCGGCTGCGGCGGGTCGGCGAAGCCGCGCGTCACCCTGGCGATATCGCCGATGCGAAAGTTGCGGCCGTTCACCCGGACGACCGTGTCGCGCACCGCCTCCACGGTATCGAAGGGGCCGCTGGCGCGCACATAGATGCGCTCCGCGCCGGTCTCGAAGAAACCGCTCTCGGCCACCGCGTTTTGCTGGGCGAGGGCCTGGGCAAGGCTGTTCAAGTCGACCCCCAGGGTCGCCAGGCGGGCGTTGGCGATGTCGATGTGGATGCGTTCGTCCTGGACGCCGTAGAGCTCCACCTTGGCGACGTCCTTGACGCGCAGCAGCTGGTCGCGGATGTCCTCGGCATACTCTTTCCGCTGGGCATAGCTCAAGCCCTTGCCGGTCAGGGCATAGATATTGCCAAAGACGTCGCCGAACTCGTCGTTGAAGTACGGGCCACGGACCGTGCTCGGCAAGGTCTGGCGGATGTCGCCGATCTTCTTGCGTACCTGATAGAAGACGTCGGGCATCGCCGCGGGCGGCGTGTCGTCGCGCGCCAGAAAGAGCACGGTGGACTCGCCGGGACGCGAGAAGCTGGTCAGCCGGTCGACGTAAGGCACCTCCTGGAGTTTCTTCTCGATGCGGTCGGTCACCTGCTCGGCCACTTCCTGGGCCGAAGCCCCCGACCAATAGGTACGCACCAGCATGAGTTTGAAAGTAAACGCCGGATCTTCCGCCTGGCCCAGTTGCCGATAGCCGTAGACGCCCAGCAAGGCCAGCAGCACCATGAAATAGCCCATCAGGGCACGATGGCGCAGCGCCCAATCGGAAAGATTGAAGCCGGTCATGGCTTACTTGCCGAGGTTCTGCAAGGGCAACGGTCGCACCGCCTGCCCGGCGACCAACTTGTGCGCCCCGACGGCCACCACCGACTCCCCGGCGGCGACACCGCTGGCCAGGATGGCGCCATCCTCGAGAAAGGCATCGACCTTGACCGGTCGACGCTGCGCCTTGCCCTGAACCACCACCCAGACCTCCGGCCCCTGGCCGCGTTCGATCACCGCCGCGAGCGGCACCTTGATGCCAGTGCCGGCAGGCGCCGAAGCCAGGGCCACCTGCGCGGTCATGCCCAGTTGCAACACCGGATCACTCTCCAGCAGTCGGATGCGCGCCGCGTAGGTGCGTGTCGCCGGGTCGGCGGCGGGGGCCAGCTCACGCAAGGCGGCACGCAACTTGAGGCCCGGCTGTGCCGGAAAATTGACCATCAGCGCGCGTGCCGCGCGCAGTTCGGCGAGGCGCCCTTCCGGCACGTAGAGCAGGATTTCCTTCTCCTCGGGCCGGGCAACGCGCATCACCGGCTGGCCGGCGGCAACCACCTGCCCGGCCTCGGCCAACACCGCCGTGACCACGCCGGCCCGGTCACTCGTCAGGGTGCTGTAACCCGCCTGATTGCCGCTCACCGACAATTGCGCGCGGGCCTGATCCAGACGCGCGGCGGCGGCTTTCGCAGCCGTGGTCTTGGCATCGAGCACGGCCTGACTGACGAATTTCTGCGCCGCCAGGGCAGTGTAGCGCTCGACATCGGCCCTGGCCAAAGCCAGATCGCTCTCCGCCGCGCTTGCCTGGGCACGTACGGCGGCGACGTTCAATTGCAGATCGGTGGCATCGAGACGCGCCAGCGCCTGACCCGCCTGCACCTGGGCACCGACATCGGCCAGGCGGGCAACGATCTTGCCACCGACACGGAAGCCCAGATCGGCCTCATGCCGGGCACGGACCTCGCCGGCATAAATCGAAAGCCCGGTGGCATCGGCCGGCGCGGCCGGCTGCACCAGCACCGAGGGCGGTACCGGCGGCGCGGCCTGCTGCTCTTCACGGCAGGCGGATAACAGACCGGCACCGATGGCCAGGGCGAGGATGAATCTGAATTGACGGGGTATCACGCGGCGATCCTTAAATATTGTGCGGCACGGCATAGCGCCATCTAGCCACTTTCATCCACGTCTTGCAAGCCCGTGCCAGGTCATCGGCATCGTCGGGCGCAATAACCGAAGGGCATTGCACCGCCTTCCCGCCCCCGCCATCATCCCGCCATGCCCGACTACCGACGCGCCTGGCATCCCGGCGGCACCTACTTCTTCACGGTCAATGCCCTGCGGCGGCGAGGCAACGATCTGGTTTGCCCTGCTTGACCGCCATCGCCCATATCGGGTGGGCGTGAGGAACGGCGTAGGGCGGATTAGCGAAGCGTAATCCGCCAAAGAGGTTAACCACCCGGCGCGATGCCAAAGGTTGGATGGCGCAATGCCCTTCGGTTATTGCGCCCTACGCAGGTCAACCATGCTGCGCTCAAGGTCGGCATACAAGCTTTTTCGGAGATAATTCTGGAATCGCTGCAACAAACCAAGGTCACCACGTGGACGCGCACAGCCCGTAGGGCGCAATAACCAAAGGGCATTGCGCCGCCTTCCCGCCCCCGCCATCATCCCGCCATGCCCGATTACCGACGCGCCTGGCATCCCGGCGGCACCTACTTTTTCACGGTCAATGCCCTGCACCGGCATGGCAACGATCTTCTCGTGCGACAAATCGACCTGTTGCGCGACAGCGTGCGCCAAGTGCGGCAGGCTCATCGATTCAGCATCCATGGCTGGGTCGTGATGCCCGATCACCTGCATTGCGTCATCGAGTTGCCGCCCGGCGATGCCGACTTCGCGCTGCGCTGGCGCCTCATCAAGGCCGGATTCTCCAAGCGCCTGCCCAATACCGAACAACGCTCGGCGGTGCGCCAGGCCCGGGGTGAACGCGGTATCTGGCAACGGCGCTATTGGGAACACCTGATCCGCGACGAGCGTGACTTCACGGCGCACATGGATTATCTGCATTACAACCCGGTGAAGCACGGCCATGTCGCCAGTGTCGCCGATTGGCCGTATTCCACCTTCCATCGCCTCGTCGCCGCCGGGACGTATCCCGCCGATTGGGCCGGCAGCCCTGAAGCCAACGGTTTGGTTTGTCCCGATTGACCGCCACCCCCATGCCGGGTGGGCGTGGGGAACCGCGTAGGGTGGATTAGCGAAGCGTAATCCACCAAGGATGTTCAAACGCCGGGTGCACACCGAAAGGTCGTTGGCGCAATGCCCTTCGGTTATTGCGCCCTACGCAGATCAACCACGATGCGCATAGGGACGGCATATCGGCTTTTTCGAGGATAATTCAACCTCTCCCAGCCTGCAGGAAAACCCGTTGGACGCGCACAGTCTCATCCCGGAAGAACACTACATCCGCAAGGAACCCTATTACGAAGCCGTCGGCAACGAGATCGCCATCTTCGAAGCCGCCTACGCCAACAAGCTGCCCATTCTGCTGAAAGGCCCGACCGGCTGCGGCAAGACGCGCTTCATGGAGCACATGGCCTGGCGCCTGAAACGGCCGCTGATCACCGTGTCCTGCCACGACGACCTGACCGCCTCGGACCTGGTCGGGCGCTATCTGGTGAAGGGCGGCGAGACGACCTGGGTCGACGGCCCGCTGACCCGCGCCGTGCGCGTCGGCGGCATCTGCTACCTCGATGAAATTGTCGAAGCGCGCAAGGACACCATGGTGGTCATCCATCCCCTCGCCGACGACCGGCGTACCCTGCCCATGGAAAAACTCGGCCAGTTGCTGGAAGCCTCGGACGATTTCTGTCTGGCGATTTCCTACAACCCGGGCTACCAGAGTGTGCTCAAGGACTTGAAGCAGTCGACCCGACAGCGGTTTGTCGCCCTGGAGTTCGACTACCCGGTCGCGGCTCTGGAACGCAAGATCGTCGCCAACGAGTCCGGGGTCGAGCCGGCGCTCGCCGACAAACTGGTGCGCTTCGCCCAGATGACCCGCAACCTGAAAGGCAGCGGCCTCGACGAAGGCGCCTCGACCCGCCTGCTGGTCCATGCCGGCAAGCTCATCACCGGCGGTATCGACCCGGTCATCGCCTGCCAGAGCGCCATCGCCCAGGCCGTCACCGACGACGCCGACATGCTCGCGGCGATGCGGGAGTTGTCGTCTTCGGTGTTCTAGTGACCGAGGCACCCCTGAGCCGCGTCGAGATCGAGGCCCATCTCGACCGCTGTCTGGAGACGGAATTCACCTTCCACCAGGTCGGTCCGGTGGCACGCGCCTTGTGCCGGCTGACACGCGAAGACCAGGCGTTCGTCCTCGACTGGATCAAGCGCATCGCCACGACGCATATCACCCTGGCCTTTCACTTTGCCAAGCGCGCCCCGGACATGCTCAACCGCCTCGATCGGCGCGCCATCGAGGCCTGGGCGGTGCGGTTGTGCGACACCTATGACCGCGCCGGCATGTATGCCGCCCTGGCGGTGGCCGAGCGCACCGGCGATTTCGTGCGCACCCGGCGGCATCATGCCGCGGGGGCGCTGTTCGAGGATGTCGCGCCGGTGCTGGGCAATTTCGTGCGCGGCTTGTCGGGGCGGGCATTGAAGCTGGATCAGGGCGAGTCGATCCATACCGACGGCGAGCGCTTGTTCCTGCCGGCGATCCTGGCGGAAATGGCCGAGGCGGCGGACAACTTCAAGCTGGCCAAGGCCTGCATTGCCTTTCTCTGGGCGCAGACCCGCTTCGGCACCCTGCGCGTCGACCTGCGCGCCGCGTGTGCCGGTTACGCCCAGCCGGAGCGCGCCTTGAATCAGCTGCTCGGCCTGGAGACGCTGCGTCTATCGGCGCGCATCGAACACGAACTGCCCGGCCTGGGGCGCGAGATGGCCCGGCTGCGGGCGGCGAGCGGCAATACCCTGCCGCCCGGCTGGGCCGGTATCGAAGCCCGTATGATTGCCGCCGACAGCACGATCGAGACCAGTCTGGCGCTGCTCGACGAGGCCTGCGCACTCAGCGATTTCCCGCCCTGGTGCTATGCCGGCGAACTGCGACCGGAGGCCGTCGCCGCCTGCCGCGCGGCACGCCTCGATACCGAGAAGGCCCGGCTGCGCATCAAGCTCGCCGAACTCGCGGCCGAGCATGCCCAGAAGCGTCACGCCGACCCAGGCACGGAAGATACGCCAGAGCGCGGCTTTACGGTCGAGCCCCGCGACGAGGCCGGCCAACTGGATTTCGAGGTGACCCTGGACGGCATGCCCATCGCCCCGCCCCCGGACGTAAAACAATTGCTCGCCTCGGTCTGGCTCGATTTCGGCGACATCCCGCCTGAATATCTGGTCCCGGCCGGCGATGGCGAGTACGACGCCAGCCGCTATCGGGAGCAACCCGAAGACCCGGATGCGGTCTGGCAAGGCGCCTATCACGAAAAGGGCGCGTTGCTGTACCCGGAATGGGACATGGGCCGGCAACACTATCGCAAGAACTGGTGCGTGATGCGCGAAAAGCCGGTGCCGCCGGTATTCGACGACTTCCCGCGCGCCACCCTGGAGAAGCATGGCGGCCTGATCCGCCACCTGCGCAAGGCCTTCGAGGCGATGCGCGACGAGAACCGTCTGCTGAAGCGCCAGGAACACGGCGACGATGTCGATATCGACGCTCTGGTCGAGGCCCTCGCCGATGCCCGCGACGGTCGCGAGATGAGCCAGCGACTCTTCCTCCGCCAGCACCGCGCCGAACGCAATATCGCCGTGATCTTCATGGTCGACATGTCCGGCTCGACGCGCGGCTGGATCAACGATGCCGAACGCGAGGCGCTGCTGCTGCTCTGCGAGGCCCTGGAACGTCTTGGCGACCGCTACGCGATCTATGGTTTCTCGGGCATCACCCGCAAGCGCTGCGAACTGTTCCGGGTGAAGACCTTCGAGGAGGCCTACAACGATGTCGTCCGGGCACGCATCAGCGGCATCCAGCCACAGGAATACACGCGCATGGGCTTTGCCATCCGCCACCTGACCAAGTTGCTGGGGGATATCGAGGCGCGCACCAAGGTACTGGTGACCCTCTCGGACGGTCGGCCCGACGACTATTTCGACGCCTATCGCGGTGCCTACGGCATCGAGGACACGCGCATGGCCCTGCTCGAAGCCAAACGGCAGGGGGTGCGGCCCTTCTGCATCACCCTCGACAAGGAAGCGCGCGACTACCTGCCGCACATGTACGGCGCGGCGCGCTACATCATTCTCGACGACGTCCGCCAGCTCCCCTTGAAGGTCGCCGACATCTACCGGCACATCACCTCATGAGCGAGACACTGGACATTCGTCCCGGCGCCTATTTCAGCAACGGTGCCTACGGTCGATCCTGGGGGGTGCGGCTGGTGACGTCGATCGAAACCGACCCGGCGAGTGGCGCGACCATGCTGACCTTCAAGGGCATGGCCGGGGTCTGCCGGCGCAAGGCCGGGCACTGCCCGCTGGCGGCTTTCGCGGAGTGGGCGCGCCATGAAGTCGCCCTGAACGAGAATTCCTGGCAGCGGGTCGGGTCAGCCTCGGACGACTGAGCGCCCGCCGCCTGGCGCGCCCGGTTATTTCGGCTTGTTCGCCGCCGGCTTGGCCGAGGCGGCTTTTTGCGCAGCCGGATCCGCCGCCGAAGTCGCCGGCGTCTTGTCTATCGTCCGATAGCCAGCCGGGATGCCGAAGGCCTTTTCGTCCAGCGTGTCGTTCTTGAAGGTGTCGTAGGTCAGGCTGACGCGCGTCGGCACCCGTTGCGACAACATGGCCATACGCCCGGTGCCTTCGTAGCGGCTTTGAAGATCGAGGGCGCACATGGCACCCAGTGTGCTCAGGCGGCGCAGTGTTTCACCGACGCCCAAGGCCTGGTCCTCGGTGATTTTGCTGACGGCCGGCAAGCCTACCAGGAACTCCGGGGAGGCCGCGACACTGCGGAAGTTGTCCATCTGCTTCTGCTCCGGCGTGTCCTTGGCCAGCCAGACCGTTCCCGAAAGCTGGAAGAGCGCCTGCTCGCCGCCGATTTCCGCGGGCATGGTGACCTGCAAGCTGTGTTCCAGACATTTCCAGTGGCGCAAGGCATGCTGCCGGCCGGTCTTTTCCAGATCCATCTTGAAGCCTGCCTTGACAGCCTTGACCGCGGACGCTTTGCTATCGTCGAGCAGATGCACTTCGGCCTGACGCAGACCATGGTCGATGACACTGACCCGGCGCATCGACAAATCGAACAGGTAACTGTAGGCACGACCGCGATCCAGGACGTCGCGACGCATCAGCTTGTCCTTGAGCATCAGCGCCTCCTGGCCGGAGGTCGCCGAACCCAGCGCGGAGACACTGCTGCGTCCGATCAACGTCAGGTCGGCTTGCGCGCCGAGGGCCAGTGCGCCAAGGCTCATGGCGGCCAGCAGGCGGGGCGCGAGGTGTGTCAGTCTAGTCATGTCGATCCCTGCTTATCGATTCGATTTCCGAAAGGTTGAAGCGTTCATAGATCCGAAGCAACGGCTTGGGCGCCCACCAGTTGAGCCTGCCGAGCAAGCGCATGGTCGAGGGTACCAGCAACATGCGCACGATGGTGGCATCAACCACCACGGCCATCAGCAAACCCAGGCCGATCTGCTTCATGAAAACCACTTCGCCCATGGCAAATGCGGACAGGACGATGCCAATCAGCAGCGCGGCATTGGTGATGATCGGCCCGCTGCGCTGCACCCCGGCGGCGACGGCCTGAAGGCTGTCGCTGGTAGAGTCGCACATCTCCTTGACCCGGGAAAGCAGAAAAACTTCATAGTCGATGGATAGGCCAAAGGCGCTGGCGAAGATCAATACCAGGACGGTGCCGTCGAGCGCGCCCGCCGGCGTGAAGCCGAGAAACTCCGATAGATAGCCGTACTGGAAGATGAGCACCAGAACGCCAAAGGTCGCCGAAAGCGAGAGCAGGCTGGTGAGCACGACCTTGAGCGGCAACATCAAACTTCCCAGCATCAGGAACAGCAAGACGAAGATGATGCCGACGATGGCCAGCATGGTCACCGGCACCCACTTCCGTAAGGAGTCGAGGTAATCGAGATAGAACGCCGGATAACCGCCGACGTGGACTTCCTCGATGCCGGACGGCCTGGCGATGGCCCGGATCTGCTCGACCAGATTTTGCGCCTCGGGGGCCTTGGGCGGGAAAGAGTAGAACACCACCAGGCGCGTCAGCTTGCCGCGTGCATGGTTCGCCAGCGCCTCCGCGGCCACCGGGAACTGGCCCGGATTCTGGTAGAGCATCTGATAGTCTTCCAGTGTCAGGGCGTCATCGAGACTGGCCATGCCGGCAATCCGGGTCACCCCGGGCAGCGCCTGTATCTGCTTGGTCAAGGCATGGATGCCGGCGACCGACTCGGGTGCCGTGACCTCGGCGTCGGCGCGGATGGCGATCAGCAACGGGCTCAGGTCGGAGGTGGAAAAGTGCGCATTGAGGGTCTCCTGGACCACCCGGCTTTCCGCGTACTTCGGCAGGGCCAGCGCGTCCGGCTGGCCGAGCTTCATGCCCAGGGCCGGATAGCCCATCGCCAGCAGCAGGGCGAGCGTGCCAAGGATCACGCTGTAAGGATGGCGCATGACGAAATGGCTGAAGTGATACCACCAGCCGCCGCCATGGGCCTGCTGCTGGGCCCGCCGGGCGAGAACCGGCAAGGCCCAGTAGTTCACCCGGTTGCCCAGCAGGGCAAGGATCGCCGGCAGGACGACGATGGCGGTGAGCATCGCCGCGACCACGGAGATGCCCCCGGCCAGGCCCATGTTCTGGAAAAAACGCTGTGGCAGGAAGGCCAGGCAAAACAGACTGGCGGCGACCGTCAGGCCGCTGAAGGCTACGGTCCGGCCGGCGGTGATCAGGGTTCTGCAGACGCTCTCGGTGGTCATGGCCGATTCGGCCTGCTGTTCCTCGCGGAAGCGCGAAATGATGAACAGGGCGTAGTCGATCGCCAGACCCAGTCCCAGCATCGAGACGACGTTGGCGGCATAGACGGTGATGTCCATGAAATTGGTCGCCAGTTTCAGCAGGGCAACGCTGACGATCATGGTGATGCCGCCGACGATCAGCGGCAGGACGGCGGCCACCGCCGAGCCGAAGACCCACACCAGAAGCACGGCCAAGGCGACGAAACTGATCCATTCCGCCTTGCGCAGATCGCGCTCCAGCTGTGCCCGGGTGTCGACATAGGTCGGCAATTCACCGCCCAGACGCACCTCGATCCGGTCGCTTTGCAGTTGCTTGCGCAGTCGCGTGTAGGCGCCGATGCCTTCGTCTTCGGCACGCGCCAACTGAACGATGGCATAGGTCACGCGACCGTCCCTGGAACGGAAGCGGACATCGCCGCTGCTGTAATAGCTGATGACCTGGCGTACGTCGGGGTTCGCGGAAACAGCGGCTAGCGATTGCTCGATGGCGGCGCGCGTCTCCGGGCTGTCGACATGCCCGCCACTGCCTGGCTTGGGGCTGTACAGGACGATGACCGGCGTTTCGTCGACGCCCGCCTGCTCCTTGAAACGGTTGACCGCCTCCGCCGAGCCGCTACCCGGAACGTCCCAGCCCGGGGCCAGGGTCAGGCGCTCCATGACATCCATGCCGTACAGCGCGGACAGGAAGACCAGCATCGCCGCGCCGATAACAACGCGCCACGGGGTTCGGCACACCAGCCGACCCAAGTTTATGAACATGAGGAAACCATACAGACTCGATGCCTGTAAGGATAACACCGTCAGGCATGATGCTGCCTGGAAAGCTCCCGAGGCGGCGGCTGACGGCAGCCGGGGGAAGCGCCGTCCTTAGGCGGTGCTTCCCCCGGAACGATGCGCTTGTATCAGTTCCTGGCGCTGATCTCGACCTCAACCCGACGGTTGGGCGCCAGACACTCGATCAGTTGTGCCTTCGGTTGCGCCATGTCGCATTGGGCCACCGGCTGCGTATCACCCACGCCACTGGTCAGAATGACGCCCGGCTTGACGCCTTTGGCGATGAGATAGGACTTGACCGAACGGGCACGGGACTCGGACAGCCTCTTGTTCGCCGCCGCCTTGCCCATGATGTCGGCATGGCCGACGATTTTGATCTGATCGATCGCGCCCACCGCCTTGATCCTGGCGGCCAGCTCGTCCAGGCGCGCCTTGCCGTCCTTGGTCAAGTCCTTGATGCCCGATTTGCCCGACTTGAACAGGGTATCGCCGGCCAGCACCACCTTGTTCGCGGCCACTTGTGTCTGCGCCGGAGCGGCTGACTGGGCCGACGCGACAACGGTAGCGGGTGCGGCGGTAGCGGGTGCGGCGGTGGCGGGTGCGGTGGCGGCCGTGGCAGCCGGCGTCGAGGCCGCACCGTTACCACCCGCGTTAGCTACCGAGGCCGTGGGCGCGGCGACCGCGCCGGTCGCCTTGGGCGCCGAAAACGTCGGCAAGCCGATATTCGGCAGGCTGGGCGACGGCAGGCTGCTGACGCCGGGAATCCAGTTGGATAGATTACCCAGCATGGCCACCGGATCCCACATCGAGAAGCTGCCGGCGCCTTGCACCACGGGAGCCGGCCGCCAGCTCAACCAGCTGCTTGCGGTGTTGGGCCCGGGCTGGGCGTTGACCAGCGCGCCGGCCATGCCGGTATAGAGCGCCGGGTTGGCCATGTTGCCCATCAGGTTCCAGGCGCGCGGATCGAGCGCGGCCATCGGCCAGCGGATATAGGTATTCGGATTGAACATGCTCAGGGTCAGATCCCAGAGCTTGGGGTCGAGCGGCATCATGCCCCAGCGCATCAGCTTGCCCGGATCGGACAACTGGGTCAGCACCGCGGTATAGAAGGCCGGGTCGGCACTGGCGTTGATCCATTTGATGGTGACGTTGGGATCGAGGAGTTGCACCAGATTGCGTACCGCATCCGGATGCGCCGCGCTGTTCATCATATTGAGCCAGCCGCCCGGGTCCATCATGCCATTGGCCATGGCCAGGTAGAAATTCGGCTCGGTGACGGCATTTGACCAGGGCACGAAAACACGGGGATCCCTGAACGCCGACATGTTGCGGGTGAAATCGGTCATGCGCGCCAGCCACTGCTCCGGGGACTGGGGCGTGGCGTTCTTGGCGGCCTCGGCGGCGGCGGCCTGGCCCGCGAAAGTCGGGATGTCCGTGGTGCCCATCGCGGCAAACGCGGGGCTGGCGGCAAGCGCCAGGGTAACGGCGAAGAGTTTGATTTTCATGGATTATCCTTTCATGTCGCGGGGGACGGATGTGTCTATCAGCATTACGATATATTCTAACAAGCCTAAAACGCATTCCGTGTTTCAGGGCGACTGATGAGCGCCTCGGTCATGCCGCATGTTGCGGAATATACAATCGGCCCGGAGTATCAAACAGGTCTTTGGGGATGCCACCGAACGTATTTTCAAAGCCCGAAGCTCCGTAATAATCCCACTCTAAAGTTGACAAGCAGATCTGCAAACATATGATCCTCTCTGGGCGCCGTTCACGTCGTTCATGAGCTGCGTCAAACCCTGCGGCCTTGCGTTTCTGTAATATCGCCATTTGGCTTGGCAAGCCTCCGGTCTTCGGGCGAACAACTATGGAGCACGATATGAATCAGTTGGTGATATGGGCACCCGGCATGGGTGTGTTCGGTCTGGTGGTGGCGTTTCTCATCTTCGGTTACCTGAAAAAACAGCCCACCGGCAACGACAAGATGCGCGAGATCGCCGAAGCCATCCATGAAGGCGCGATGACCTTCCTGACATCGGAATATAAGATCGTCGCCGGCTTCATGGCCACGCTGTTCCTCATCCTGGGTTTCTTCATCAACTGGCAGACCGCCGCCGCCTATATCTTCGGCGGCGCCTGCTCGATGCTGGCCGGCTGGTTCGGCATGAACGCGGCGGTGCTGGCCAATGTGCGCACCACCGAGGCGGCGCGCACCCACGGCCAGGACAAGGCCCTGGTGGTGGCCTTCTTCGGCGGCTCGGTGATGGGCCTGTCGGTGGCGAGTCTCGGCGTGCTGGGTGTCGGCGTGATGTTCATGCTCTGGGCCAACGTCGATCCCAACTATATCTCCGGTTTCTCGATGGGCGCCTCGTCCATCGCCCTGTTCGCCCGCGTCGGCGGCGGCATCTACACCAAGAGCGCGGACGTCGGCGCCGACCTGGTCGGCAAGGTGGAAGCCGGTATTCCCGAGGACGACCCGCGCAATCCGGCGGTGATCGCCGATAACGTCGGCGACAACGTCGGCGACGTCGCCGGCATGGGCGCCGACCTGTTCGAGTCCTATGTCGGCGCCATCATCTCCGCGATCATCCTGGCCATCGCCTTCCCCCCGGAACTGAAGCAGCAGGCCATGCTGTTCCCGCTGCTCGCCGTGGTCGGCGGTCTGGTGGCTTCCCTGCTCGGCATCGCCTCGATCAAGGTGTTCGAAAAGATGAACCCGGCGGCGGCCCTGCGCTTCTCCAGTTTCGTCGCCGCCGGCCTGTTCCTGGTGTTCACCTATTTCCTGTGCGGCATCCTCGGACTGGATACCGGCATCTTCTGGGCGGTGACCGCCGGCACCCTGGGCGGCATCGCCATCGGCCTGGTGACCGAGTACTACACTTCGGCCAAGCCGGTGATGGAGATCGCCGAAAACGCCAAGACCGGCCCCGCCACGGTAATGATCAAGGGCCTGGCGGTGGGCATGGAATCGACCATCGCGCCGGTGCTGTTGATCTGTGTGTCGATGGGCGTGGCCACCTCGGTCGTGCCCGAGGGCATGGCCCTCTACGGCATCGCCATCGCCGCCCTGGGCATGCTCGGCACCATCGGCCTGATCATGAGCGTGGACGCCTACGGCCCGATCGCCGACAACGCCGGCGGCATCGCCGAGATGTCCGGCGCCGGCCCGGAGGTGCGCAAGATCACCGACACCCTGGATTCCCTCGGCAACACCACCGCCGCGATGGGCAAGGGTTTCGCCATCGGTTCCGCCGCGCTCACCGCCCTGGCCCTGTACGCCGCCTTCACCACCACGGTAAACGTCAAGCTGGCAGAGAAAGGTCTGCCGCCGATGAATCTCGATCTGCTCGATGTGCATGTCGTCATCGGTACCTTCATCGGCGGTCTGGTGCCGTTCCTGGTCGCCGCGCTGACCATGACCGCCGTCGGCCAGGCCGCTTTCGCCATGGTGGAAGAAGTGCGCCGCCAGTTCCGCGAGATTCCCGGTCTGCTGGAAGGCAAGCCCGGCGTCAAGGCCGACTACAAGCGTTGCGTCACCATCGCCACCTATGCCGCCCAGCGCAAGATGATCGCGCCGGGCCTGGTGGCCCTGATCGTGCCACCGCTGATCGGCTTCACCCTCGGCCCGGCCGCCCTGGGCGGGGCGCTGGCCGGCGCCACCATCGTCGGCGTTTCACTGGCCATCATGATGGCCAATGCCGGCGGCGCCTGGGACAACGCCAAGAAATACATCGAGGCGGGCAAACTGGAAGGCCACAAAAAGGGCTCCGACGCCCACAAGGCGGCGGTGGTCGGCGACACCGTCGGCGACCCCTTCAAGGACACCTCCGGCCCGGCCATGAACATCCTCATCAAGCTCATGTCCGTGGTCGCCCTGGTCCTGGCGCCCTTGTTCGTCTGAGCCCGCGAGTCGGAACGGCTGGCGCGCCACGATAGGCGCGCCAGCCACGTTAACCCCGCGCGATTTCGCCACAAATAGGCGATAATTCGCCTAGCACTCTCTCATCAACCAATCTGACAAAGGAAACAACATGCTGCATGTCGACCTGACTGCTGAGGAAAAGGCAGTCCTTCTGGAAGTGATTGAAGACTACTCGTCCGATCTGGGTTTGGAGATCGCCGACACCGATCGTAAATCGATGCGGGATCGGCTCCACGCACAACGCAACGTGCTGAAAAAAATCGCCGACAGCCTTGGCCACACCATCGACGACGGCAAGGACTAAGCACACAAAATTCAGGTGCTCCTGAAATCCGGGAGCACAAGCGGGCCGGTATAAGCCGATTGCTTATACCGGCTTGTTTTTTGCCGACAGCGCGGGATGGCCGTGCCTCGCTTGTGAAATTCAGTCGCCACTTCGGTATTGAACCACGAGCGGCCATTGGCTCCGATGGCAAGTTGCCTCCGCGGTTCGGTCTGAGCCGCTGCTGAGAACGCGCTCGGAATTTTCTCGAATGTCGGCTTACCCGCGATCTGTCCCAATGAGTGCTCCCGGTGCTCCCGGCCATAAGCGGACGTAGTGGTTCCGATATTTCGGGCACCTCAATGCTGGGTACCCGATCATGTTGCTGCCGCGCGCCGCTATTTCCGGGATGCTTGCGTATCGGCCAATCTACCTATTCTGATCAATGCCCCGGACTTTCAGGTCGAACGTCCGTTTCCTCGAACTTTGATTAGAGATCCTTGGTGCACCGTATGCATTCGCAGTTGATGATTTGACTCATGCCCCTGCCATTCTTCAATTTTGTGGTCTTCAAGCTTGGCCAGTTGCTGCCACCTGTTCGGCAATCCAGCGATAGGTCGACTTCAGTCCTTCGTTCAACCGGGCCGACGGCGCCCAGCCCAGGGTCTCTCGTATCAACCGGTTGTCGGAGGTACGCCCGCGTACGCCGGTGGGACCGGCAATATGGTGTAACGAGAGTTTCTTGCCGGCGATGTGCGCGATTGCCTGCGCCAGGCCGTCGATCGAAATCATTTCATCGGAGCCGATGTTGAGCGGCTCATCGCAGTCAGACCGCATCAAACGCAGGGTGGCTTCAAGGCATTCATCAATATAGAGGAAACTGCGCGTCTGCTCGCCGTCGCCCCAGATCTCGATTTCGCCGCCGTCCTCGGCCATGGCGACCTTGCGGCAGAGGGCTGCCGGAGCCTTTTCACGGCCGCCTTGCCACGTCCCTTCGGGACCGAAGATGTTGTGGTAGCGAGCGATGCGGCAGGTCATGCCGTAATTTCGGGCATAGGTCAGATAGAGGCGTTCGGCGAACAATTTTTCCCAGCCGTATTCGCTGTCGGGCAACGCGGGGTAAACAGTCGCTTCGGCGCAGGTTGGGTTTTGCGGGTCCTGCTGGTTGTACAGGGGGTAGACACAGGCGGAGGATGAAAAGAATACCCGTCCAACGCCGGCCTGGCGGCAGGCATCGACAACGTTGATGTTGATCAGCGCCGAGTTGTGCATTACCGCGGCGCAATTCTCGCCTGTAAATACATAGCCAGCACCGCCCATGTCGGCGGCAAGTTGATAGACCTCGTCGAAATCACGGTCCAAGCATTTGTAGGTCGCGGTCGGATCACGCAGATCGACCAGCTTGAATTCGTCCGCGCGACTGGCGGAGAACTCCGGTGGCTTGATATCGACACCGCATACCCACATCCCTTCGTCTTTCAAGCGGCTGACCAGATGGTGGCCGATGAAGCCACCCGCACCGCAAACAAGTGCTGATTTCATGCGATTGCTCCCGCTTGATGTTCTATCCACGCTGCCAGGTGGTCAGTGCCATTTTGATTGTGCCATGCGATAGCGGCCTCATGGGCGCGGGCACGCAAGTTTGGAAACCCGCGCGCGGCCTCGGCTACGGCATCCAGTATGGCAGCACTGGAATGGTCGTGATAAAAACGCCACATCCGTAGCGAGCAGCGATTTTCGCCGGGATACAGCCGGAAGGCACGATGACAGGCACGCCTGTTGCGATGGATTCGCTTACCACTCCTGACAAACTGTCCGTGTAGGTCTCCCAATGCGACGGCCAGATCACGATATCGCATTGGGCCAATTCAGCCGGAAAGTCCTCAATGTATTCGATCACTCTGATTCGGGGGTCGTCCCGATTGCGTTTCACGTTGCCGCTGCTGTCCTGTACCACCACCTCGTACCCTTTGGATAATAACGCGGCAACCAACTCAGGAATCAAATCGATACCACGATTTGGGCGCTGGTGACCAAAGAACCCGACCCTATTCAGCGTACTTGGACGGCGTGTGTTGGCTGTGCCATCGTGAGGACAGGGCAGGCAAACTACATCCAGCCTGGGCGAAAAATCCCGGTAGCCCTGACAAAGCAGTTCGTCATAGGCCCCGACCACGATGCGGTGTGGCGTACCCGCCAATTTTTCTGCTGACGCGGCCCAACTCGCGGCCCCCATCGGATGAGATTTACGGGGCGTCCACCAGACGCCACCAATTTGCCGGACAGAGCCGCCATGGTGGGCCGCCGCCGCAAGTTGGTAAGGCGATAGCGTCGGCCATAGCCATAGATCCGTTTCGGCAACCGCCATAAGATCTTGCGCAGTGGCCAGTCCAAGTGCCCGGTAGGTCTCCGGAGATGAAGAAGTCTGGCCAGGCGAGGAATAGGGGTTAATCCGGAAGGTCTGATGAATAGTCATACCCACCTGCTCCGCCATTGCGACCAGTGACGGATGTGGCTGGAGGTGGCCGTGGACCGTGACCTCATGACCACAACGGGTGAGTGCTCTGACGATACGCAGGTCAAGGTCAAAGTGATGCCCTGCTACAACCCTTAGTCCAGGATCGAGAAGCGAAATATGCATTTGTAAAGATGGGACATTACGACGAATAAGAGAGTCTAGTCGATTGACGTCCGGCGATATACCAGTTGAATAGCCATTATCCGAGATGACCGATCTTCTGAGTGGTCGCTGGTTTCTCTTGACGGTAGCTTTGTGGTCAGTATGCGGCCATAGGGTTTGCGCAAGGCGTGTGGCTGCAACGGATCGGTAGCACTCACACGATGCCCTACGGAGCGGTCATTCCTGAACGGCTGTAATCAGGTGAAGGTGAATGTCTAGATTCATGGCCATCACACGGGGAAGCGCCCACTCGTGAAGTTCAATAGCGAGTATTCGGCTTGCGCTGATTTCGTGCCTCTGGCGGGGCCGCCATCGGCGGGTGCACTGAAGCGTAATTTCCGATCAGTGCGGATTAGGCGCTTGAGCGTTCAGTTTCACAGCGCGCACTCACCCATCAAAACAAACGGACCGGCAAGCCGGCCCGTTTCAGAACTGAAACTTCAGGGTATCAAACGATCAGCGGGACGATCAGCAGGGCCACGATGTTGATGATCTTGATCAGCGGGTTGACGGCCGGGCCGGCGGTGTCCTTGTAGGGGTCGCCGACGGTGTCGCCGGTGACGGCCGCCTTGTGGGCCATGCTGCCCTTGCCGCCGTGGGTGCCTTCCTCGATGTACTTCTTGGCGTTATCCCAGGCGCCGCCGCCGGTGGTCATGGAGATGGCGACGAAGATACCGGTGATGATGGCGCCGACCAGGACGCCGCCCAAGGCCTGCGGGCCGAGGATGAGGCCGACCAGCAGGGGCACGGCGACCGGCAGGAGTGACGGCACGACCATCTCCTTGATGGCAGCCTTGGTCAGCATGTCGACGCAGGTGCCATATTCCGGCTTGCCCGTGCCTTCCAGGATGCCGGGGATTTCCTTGAACTGGCGGCGCACCTCAACCACCACCGAACCGGCGGCGCGACCGACGGCTTCCATGCCCATGGCGCCGAACAGGTAGGGCACCATGCCGCCGATGAACAGGCCGATGATGACCATATGGTTGGACAGATCGAAGGCCATGGCCTGAGCAAGCGGATCGTTCAGGAGTGCCTTGGCGTTGATCGCGTGGGTGTAGTCGGCGAACAGCACCAGCGAGGCCAGACCGGCGGAACCGATGGCGTAACCCTTGGTGACCGCCTTGGTGGTGTTGCCGACGGCGTCGAGCGGGTCGGTGATGTTGCGGATCTTCTCGTCCAGACCGGCCATTTCGGCGATGCCGCCGGCGTTGTCGGTGATCGGGCCGTAGGCGTCGAGGGCGACGACGATACCGGCCATCGACAGCATCGAGGTGGCGGCGATGGCGATGCCATACAGGCCAGCCAGGTCATAGGCGGCCCAGATGGCGGCGCAGACAGCGAGCACGGGCGCGGCGGTGGACTTCATCGATACGCCCAAGCCAGCGATGACGTTGGTGCCGTGGCCGGTGGCGGAGGCCGCGGCGATGTGGCGTACCGGGGCGTATTCGGTGGCGGTGTAGTACTCGGTGATGACCACCATGGCGGCGGTGAGCAGCAGACCGATCAGGGTCGAGAGGTACAGGTTCAACGAGGTCACCAAGCTGCCATCGATCATCACGCCCTCGCCCATCATCCAGTTGGTGATGGGGTAGAAGGCGACGGCGGCGAGGCCACCGGAGACGATCAGGCCGCGATACAGGGCGTTCATGATCTTGCCGCCTTCACGCGCCTTGACGAAGTAGGTGCCGACGATGGAGGCGATGATGGCGAAGCCGCCCAGCACCAGCGGGTAGATCACCGCTTCGGGCGAGCCGGTGATCAGCAGGCCGCCCAGCAGCATGGTGGCGATGATGGTCACGGCGTAGGTTTCGAACAGGTCGGCGGCCATGCCGGCGCAGTCGCCGACGTTGTCGCCGACGTTATCGGCGATCACCGCCGGGTTGCGCGGATCGTCCTCGGGGATGCCGGCTTCGACCTTGCCCACCAGGTCGGCGCCGACGTCGGCGCCCTTGGTGAAGATGCCGCCGCCGAGTCGGGCGAAGATGGAGATCAGCGAACTGCCGAAGGCCAGGCCGACCAGGGCATGGGTGGCTTCCTCGGTGCTGGCGCCCAACATCAGGGTGAGCACGGCGTAGTAGCCGGCGACGCCCAGCAGGCCCAGGCCGACGACCAGCAGGCCGGTGATGGCGCCGCCCTTGAAGGCGACGTTCAGCGCGGCGTTGAGGCCCTGACTGGCGGCTTCGGCGGTGCGGATATTGGCGCGCACCGAGACGTGCATGCCGATGTAGCCGGTGAGACCGGAGAGGATGGCGCCCAGGGCGAAACCGATGGCGGTCTGCATGCCGAGCGTGGCGGCGATGGCTACCAGCAGAATGGCGCCAACGATACCGATGGTGGTGTATTGCCGATTCAGGTAGGCCTGTGCGCCCTCCTGCACGGCGGCGGCGATTTCCCGCATTCGGTCGTTGCCGGTGGGCAAGGCGACGATCCATTTGATGGACATGGCTCCATACAACAAAGCCAGTACCGCGGCTACCAGGGCAAACATCAAGCCTTCACTCATCACTTCCTCCTAGAAAAACATCCAAGGCAATCGTCGCCGACCGCCTTCCCCTTAATGAAATCCCAACCGACCGCTGCCGGTCCAGCTTCAATATTCGCGTCCCAGCGCCAGGCCGCCCTCGAAGCGCGTGCCCGGCTGGAATCCAAAAATAACGTCCAGTCCCAATTCAACGATCAACCCGTCCACAGCCGCTTGACCATGCTCCTTCTGTACCTCGGAGAGGATCAACTTGGCGGAGTTCGAGTTGTAGAAACCGCCGAAGTCCGCCTGCACCTTCAGTAATTGTCGTGCGCGATCCAGTGTCATGGGTTTGACCATTAGCAAGGGCGCCGAAGCGCCCCTGGTTTTGTTAAAGCTTGAACTCGGGCAGCTTCTTGGCCACCGTGGCGTTCTTCATGGTTACGTAGACCGGCAGGCCACCCGCGTACTTCGGATAGTCCTCGCCCTGGATCAGGCCGGTCAGGTAGTTGCGGCACTTGGCGGTGATACCGTAACCATCCTTGCTGATGAAGTCGCGCGGCATGAACTTCTCGACGTTGGCGACATCCTTCAGCTCGGCGTAACCCAGCTTGTATTTGTAGGGGATGTCGGACAGCCGGACGATGGTCGGCATGACCGAGTTGTGGCCCTTGACGGCGAGCTCGACGGCCTTCCTGCCCAGTTCGTAGGCCTGCTTGACGTCGGTCTTCGAGGCGATGTGACGCGCGGCGCGTTGCAGATAGTCGGCCACGGCCCAGTGGAACTTGTGGCCCAGCGCGTCCTTGATCATGTTGGCGACCACCGGGGCGGCGCCACCCAATTGAGCATGGCCGAAGGCGTCGCGGGTGCCCTGCTCGGCCAGGAACTTGCCGTCCGGGTAGTGGCAACCTTCCGACACGACGATGGTGCAATAGCCGTGTTCCTTGACCTTGGCATCGACGGCGGCCAGGAATTTCTTCTGGTTGAATTCGATCTCCGGGAACAGGATGACCACGGGGATACCCTGGTCGGCGACCAGACCGCCGGCGGCGGCGATCCAGCCGGCGTGCCGGCCCATCACCTCGACCACGAAGATCTTCGTGGAGGTCTTGGCCATGGAGCGCACGTCATAGGAGGCTTCCAGGGTGGACACGGCAATGTACTTGGCGACCGAGCCGAAGCCGGGGCAGCAGTCGGTGATGGGCAGGTCGTTGTCCACGGTCTTGGGCACGTGGATGGCCTGGATGGGATAGCCCATGGCCTCGGACAACTGGCTCACCTTGTAGCAGGTGTCTGCCGAGTCGCCGCCACCGTTGTAGAAGAAATAGCCGATATTGTGGGCCTTGAAAACTTCGATCAGGCGCGCGTATTCGCGCTTGTTGGCTTCCAGCGACTTCAGCTTGAAGCGGCAGGAGCCGAAGGCACCCGACGGGGTGGAACGCAGCGCGGCGATGGCGGCATCGGATTCCTTGCTGGTGTCGATCAGTTCCTCGGTCAGCGCGCCAATGATGCCGTTGCGGCCGGCATAGACCTTGCCGATGACGTCGGAGTGCTTGCGCGCGGTCTCGATGACGCCGCAGGCGGAAGCGTTGATGACAGCGGTCACACCGCCGGATTGAGCATAAAAGGCATTCTTTTTCCTGGCCATGGCTAGACTCCTATGACTATAAGCAAAAAAAAGCGCGAGACCGGCTCGCGCTTGATATTCGTATCAGGTGGCGCCGGAACCCTTGGCGCCGGTCTCTTCGTTCCTCAGCCGCGCGGCTTCTTCCTGCATTTTCAGCGTCATTACCAGGCAATCGCCAAGGTTGTCGTATTCTTCCCTGCCGGTCGAAAAACGGTCTTTCACCGACCAGAAGAACATGCTGCGGAAGGTATTGCCGCCGGTCTTGGAGACCACGAACCGGCAGCCATCCTCTTCCCAGTACAGCGCGGGACAGACGGTCAGTTCGCGATCCGCCGGGTTCAGGCGTATCTCGGTCTCCACGTCGTCCACCGGGATCTCATGCCCGAAGCGCTCGCGCAGCGCCACGTGCACCAGATTCATGTCGGCGGCCGTGAACGCCGGAATCGACATTACTTCTTGACCGAGTCCAGGGCGGCGAAGCAGGCGTCGCGGATGCCGTCGACGGAGCCGACGCCAGCCACCTTGAAATACTTCGGCGCGCCGGTTTCACCACTCTTGCCCCAGTCGCCGTAGTACTTGACCAGCGGCTCGGTCTGGGCATGGTAGATGTCGAGGCGCTTCCTGACGGTCTCTTCCTTGTCGTCGTCGCGCTGGATCAGCGCCTCGCCGGTCACGTCGTCCCTGCCTTCGACCTTGGGCGGATTGAAGACGACATGGTAGGTGCGGCCCGAGGCGACGTGGACGCGACGACCGGACATGCGCTTGATGATCTCGGCATCGGGCACGTCGATCTCGACCACGGCGTCGATCGGCACGCCGGCGGCCTTCATGGCATCCGCCTGGGGGATGGTGCGCGGGAAGCCGTCGAACAGGAAACCCTTGGCGCAATCGGCTTCCTGGATGCGGTCCTTGACCAGGCCGATGATGATCTCGTCGGAAACCAGACCACCCGCGTCCATGATCTTCTTGGCGGCCAGACCCATTTCGGTACCGGCCTTCACCGCGGCGCGCAGCATGTCACCCGTGGAAATCTGCGGAATGCCGTAACGTTCCTTGATGTAGTTGGCCTGGGTACCTTTGCCCGCGCCGGGGCCGCCGAGAAGAATCATACGCATGGGGAAAACCTCGAAAAAACAGCTCGTTACACAAGAGCTTGAGTTGAACAACAGGGTTAAATAATCAGCCCGCAAGGGTAGTCAAGGCCACCCGATAATGACAGACAATTTTTTCAATTCATTTATAAGTTGAGGTTATTGATTGCCTTGAAGGTTTCAATACCCCCCGGCGGCCCAGGCATCGCGCGCCCAGGGAATCGCGGCGCGCGAGAAATACAGGGCGTGGCCCGTCTTGTCGAGCACGACCTTGACGATATTCGGGTTCATGACCTCGGCGATATCGTGCAGGGGATGACAGACCGTGGCCATGACCGCCTCGGGCCTGCCATGCAGCAGTAGCGCCGTGGCGCGGATCAGTTCGGGCTCGATGAGTGGTTCGTCGCCCTGGACGTTGACCACCACAGCCGCGTCGTCCAGGCCCAATTGCGTCGCCACCTCGGCCAGCCGGTCGGTCCCCGAGGCGCATTCGGGCGAGGTCATGCAGACACTCAGCCCATGGGCGCGGGCCGCCTCGGCGACAGCCTCGTGATCGGTGGCGATCCAGACCTGGGTGGCGCCGCTGGCACGCGCCCGCTCGGCGACCCAGGCGATCATGGGTTTGCCGGCGATGTCGGCGAGCGGCTTGCCGGGCAGGCGGGTGGAGGCGTAGCGGGCCGGCACCACGGTGTAGAAATCATGCTCCAAGAGTAACCCTTTCATTTTGTATGGTATTTTTCGGACATTGTGCCTATCCTCTCGCGATCACACTGAAAATGCCAGCCACCATGGCCGACCCGGCGATCTCACAGCGGCTACCGAAGAAGATGTCCCGCCTGCTCCTGGCCGGCTTCGCCATCCTCATCGGACTCATGGCTGTGCTGACCAACAACGCGGTCCGTCACATGAAGGACCAGGAAGACCGGATGCGCGACATCGTCGAACTGCGCAACCGCAAGATCCAGCTGGCCACCGACCTGGTGGAGGCCACTTACAACCGCCACAACAGCCTGGTCTACCAGGTCATGGTGGACGACGCCTTCGAACGGGACGAACATTTTCAGCAATACATCAAGTCGGGCTACGAAGTCGGCAAGGCGCGCAACGATCTGCGTGCTCTGGGTCTGGATGCCTTCGAGGTGGAAAACCTGCGCATGCAGGACCTGCTGGTCAAGGACATCATCGATCTGCACGAAGCCATCAGTGATCTGGCCAGTCACGACCGGGTCGCCGAAGCACGGGAAATGATCGCCACGACGCTGCGCCCGTATAACCTGAAATTCATCGACACCGTCGGCAAACTCCAGCGCCACGAGCGCGACCAGATCCAGCGCTCGCTTGACGAGACGCGCCAGGCGACGCACCGGGCCATCACGGTAGACCTGGCGATGGGCGTGCTGCTCATGCTGCTGGCCGGCAGCATCGCCGTGTTCACCTATCGCCAGATGGGCAAATACGCGCGCACCATCTGCGAACAGATGGATGCCCTGGAGAAAACCGGCACGCAGTTGCAACACGAGGCCACCCACGACCCGCTCACGGGTCTGCCCAACCGCAGCCTGTTCTACCACCGCCTGCAGGAAGCCGTGACGCACGCCCGACAGGAACAGTTCAAGGCCGTGGTCCTCTATGTCGACCTGGACCGATTCAAGCCCGTCAACGACCAATATGGGCACGCCGTCGGCGACAGCCTGCTACAGATCGTCGCCGGACGCCTGCTGGCGTCGGTACGTGCAACCGACACCGTCGCCCGGCTGGGTGGCGACGAATTCGCCCTGATCCTCCTGGGCATGGGCGAGGCGGACCAGATCGACAAGATGAAGCACGACATCCTGGAGAACATCCAGAAACCCGTGCCACTCGGCGACCTCACCCTCTACCCCGGATGCAGCATCGGCCTGGCCGTTTTCCCCGAGGACGGCGACAACATGGACACCCTGCTGCAGACCGCTGACGCCCGCATGTACGAGATCAAACGATCCGGTAAACAAAATGGGGATGACGTCGCCGCCACTTGACCAATATCAGGGCAGCGCGGCCGGCGCGTCGATCCGGCGGTCGGCAAGGTGTTAACATCCAGCTTCGGCAAGGTGCCCGGAGACCAACAGGTCAACGGGAGAATCGGGAAACAGGTGCGATGCCTGTGCTGCCCCCGCAACGGTAAGCGCTTTACGGCGGTTTCATCAGTCACTGGACAGGATTAGTCCGGGAAGACAAGCCGCCTCATGCGCCAGCCCGGAGACCGGCCTGCCGAAGAGCCCGACGCCACGGGGATGTGGTCGGCGCGGTCGTTCTCGCGCGCATCTTTTCCCCTTCGTCACCCCATAACCATCGCAAACGGTGGGTTTGCGGAAAAGGAGTTTCCATGCGTACCACCCCATTGGCCGCCGCCCTGGCCTTCATCCCCTATTTCATGACGCCTTGCGGCGTCGCCCGGGCTGCCGCCGAGCCGGTCTTCGTGCTTGACGAGATCACCGTCACCGCCAAGCGCTTCACCCAGGAGCGCATCGCCCAGCCGGCCCAGGTTCGGGTCATCTCGCGCCGGGAGATCGAGGCGAGCGGCGCCCTGACACTGCCGGATATCCTCGAGCAGAGCGCCGGCCTGAGCGTGCGCAGCCTCTCCGGGGGCAGCCCGGCATCGATCGAGCTCGATGCCCGCGGCTATGGCGAGACCGGCAACAGCCATGTTCTGGTACTGCTCGACGGCCGCCGCCTGAACGCCCCGGACTCGCACGCGGTCGATTTCTGGGCCGCCGTGCCGCTGTCGCGGATCGAGCGCATCGAGGTACAGCACGGCAGCGGCAACGTGCTCTATGGCGACAACGCCGTCGGCGCCGTGGTCAACATCGTCACCGGCGGCCATGCCGGGGACACCAGGCTGACCCTGCAAACCGGCAGTTTCGGCACCTTGCAGGCGCACGGCGGCATCGGTATCGACAGCGGCGCGCTGAACGCTCGCCTGGACCTCGCGGCCTCCCGCGCCAAGGGTTATCGTCAGCACAACGAAAACCGCAGCGCCAGCCTGGGCGGACGCATCGCCAGCGCGCCCGGCAAGGTCGAGGCCTTCGTCGATTTCGGCCTGGGCGATCTGAAGGCCGATCTGCCCGGCTACCTGACCCTGGCGCAAGCCGAGGCCAACCCCAAGGCGTCCGTCGCCGGCAACGGCCAGGGCCGTTCCGAACGCGACACCTGGCATATCCGGCCGGGCATCGTCCTGAAGCCGGCGGCGAACATGACCATCAAGGCCGAACTCGGCTACGAGTCCAGCCGTCTCGACAGCACGCTGAGCTACGACATGGGTGGCGGCTTCCTGGCCACCAGCCAGGTCGAAAACGACTACGCCACCTGGTCGCTGACGCCGCGCATCAATCTCGTCCACAGCCTGTTCGGGGTCGGCGCCGACAGCGTCGTCGGCATCGATCTCTACCGCACCGACTTCAGCTCCAGCCGTGACTATTTCGGCACGACCCGGCTCGACCTGAACCAGGACAGCCATGCCGTCTACGCCCAGACCAGCCTGCGCCTGAAGCCGGCCACCACGCTCACCGTCGGCGCCCGGCGCCAGTGGGTGGATCAGGCCGCGACCCGCACCGCCAGCCCCGACCTGGACAACGATCAGGCGCGCAATGCCTGGGACATCGGCCTGAGCCATCAATACCCGGGCGGCCCGCGAGTTTTCGCCCGCCATGGCCAGGTCTTCCGCTTCGCCCGAAGCGACGAACTGACCACCTTCACCGGCTTGGGCGTGCCCTTGCGCCCCGAGCACGGCACCAGTTCCGAGATCGGCGCCGACTGGACGAGCCGGCGCGGTCGCCTGCAAGCGACGCTTTACCGGCAGAGCCTGAAGGACGAAATCGCCTACAACGCCAACCCGGATGGCGATTGGAATACCTACGACGGACGCAACGAAAACCTGCAACACACCCGGCACACGGGCCTGACCCTGGACGGTCGCTATCTTCTCGACGACGACCTCACCCTGACCGGTGGTTATGCCTTGAGCGATGCCGAGTTCGCCGCAGGTCCGGACCGGGGCAAAACCCTGCCGCTGGTGCCCCGGCATAAAGCTCGCCTGGCACTGGCCTGGCAGGCGACGCCCGCCTGGCGCGTCGATGGCGCCGTCAACTGGGCGAGTAGTCAGTATTACGGCAGCGACACCGACAACAGCAGCCCGCGCCTGGCGGGCCACACCACCTTCGACCTGGCCGCGACCTGGGAAAACGGCCCCTGGCAGGTGCGCCTCGCCGGTCGCAATCTGACCGACGAGCACTACGCCACGACCGGCTTCGAATACCTGGCGAGCGAGTACCCCGCCGATGGCCGGGCGCTCTATCTCGGCCTGGCCTACACGCCATGAAGACATCCATCTACAATGCCATCCATTCTGCTGACTTCGCCCCGCGCATGAGGAACCCGCAATGACCTTCTCGAAACGACCCTCAGTATTCTTCGCCCTGCTCGCTCTGCTGGCGATCACCCGTGTCGGCCATTTCGGCACGGCGGTCAGCCTGCCGGACGCCTCGCTGGCCGTGTTCCTGATGGGCGGCCTGTGGCTGGGCGGCGCGCGCTGCTTCGCCGCCTACGCGGTCACCGCCTTCGGCATCGACGTCTTCCTGGCCAAATCCGCCGTCGAAGCCGGCTGGTGCCTGACTCCCGCCTATGGCGGCCTGGTGGCGTCCTACGGCGTGATGTGGCTGGCCGGCCGTTTCCTGGCCCGGACCCCGGCGCTGCCGCCGTTGCGTCTGGCCGGCGTCGGCGCGCCCGCCGTACTCACCGCCTTCAGCGTGGCCAACCTGAGTTTCTGGGCTTTCTCCGGTTATTTCGGCGACATGTCGGCCATGGACTACGCCGCCAGCGTCCTGAAATATCTGCCGCCGTATCTGGGCAGCACCGCCCTCTATCTGGCCCTGGGCTGGGTAGCGCTGTATCTGGCGCGGACCCGCATTTCGGCAACCCGGGCGTAAACCTTGCAACCCCGCGCCGGGTCTCCCTGTCCGGCGCGGGGTTGATCCCGGTGGGGCTATCCCCATATGCTCGGTTCATTGCAACCGAGTACCACCATGGCCGACACCGCACCCGTTTTTCCCAAGCTGTTACCCCTGCCCGCCATCTCGCGGCCCGCGCACATTCCCGTAGCAGCGCCGGCGGACGTGAAATCGGCCGCCGACCTGCCCAGCCGCTTTTTCCTCGGCGATCTGGCGCCGGAGTCATTCAAGACCCAGAAAAAAGGCTGGAGCGCCGAGTGGCATGACGCCGAGGGTCATTTCGCGCGCTATCGCTACGCCGAACATCTGTCGTCGCTGGAGATGGCCTATGCCGGCGATGAACTGGTGACGCTGATCACCGCCGAACGCTTCTCCGAACTCGGCCAGAGCATCCAGAACATCCACCCCGGCGCCTGGCTGGCCAAACTCGGCGAGCGCCTGGAACCGGCCTACAACCTGCGCGTCTTCCCGCACCGCGAGGAGGATGCCGTCGGTGGCGATTTCCCGGACGGCCATCTGCTGAGCCTGGTCATGCCCGTGGCCGCCGACCGGCTCATGGACCTGTTCAACCTGCACAAACGCCTGCAGACCGACGCCTCGATCAAGACCGGCGTCGATGCCTACCTGCGCCTCGCGTACAGCATCGTCAACTACCTGGAAGGCCGTAACCCGACGATGCTGACCCATCCGGTCGGCCTGGTGATGCACCACGTCAATGCCCTCGGCACCCCTGCCGCCGATATGCCCGCGCGCGAAGAGGACAGTGAGGGCAGCGTCGCATGGACCCTGCGCCGCAGCCATTACCTCTATATCGCCCACATCCATTTGCGCGATGCCGCGCGCTGCATCGAACGCCTCGCCGAAGCGGGCTTCATCGGCCGCAAGGCAGGCGCCGAAGGCTATCCCGATGGCCCGGAATTCGCCGCCGCCCTGCTGCCCTTCGGCTATGAATACGCCGCGAAAAACGCCTGGTGGTTCGACCCGGCGGGACGCCGGCGCATGTTCTACCCGAGCTTCGCCGACCCAGACGAACGCAATGCCCTGGCGGCCAACAGCGGCGAGGTCTTCATCAAGTCGCTGATTCGCGACGCCCAGAAGACCGCCAGTCAGTTCAAGGCCGAAATCGTCCGCGAATTCATGGCAGGCATGGCCGGAGGCGAACCGGTGCCACAGTCGATGCACTGAACACCCGCGCCACGACGACGCGACAGATCAATCTCGCACGCCATGTCCAGACACTGTTTCACCTACGGCTCGCTCATGTGCGCCGACATCATGTCGCGGGTGTGTGCGGTTGATTTGAGAAGCGTGCCGGCCACCTTGCCCGGGTTCAGCCGCCACCCCGTGCGCGACGCGACATACCCGGGCATCCAGCCAGCAGGCAACGCGCGCGTTGACGGCCTGCTCTACCTCGACCTGCCGGAGTCTGCCTGGCCTCGACTGGATGCCTTCGAAGGCGAGATGTATGCGCGCACCCTGGTGCAGGTAGAACTATCGGGCGGCCATACGGCTGAAACTTGGGCCTATGTCTTCAAACCAGAACACCGCCATCTCTTGATGACAGGCGACTGGGATTTCAAGGCGTTCCTGCGCTGTGGCAAAAGCCACTTCGAGGTTTGTTATCTTGGCTTTGACAGGCTGACCTAGGCGGGTTCGACGCTGTTGCGCCAGTGCGTATCGATGCCGTCGAACAAGCGCTCGGCCTCGGGCGGCCCCCAACTGCCCGCCGGATAGGACGCGATGAAGTCGCGTTCCTGGCTCCATTGCCGAAGGATGGGATCGACCACGCGCCAGGCCCATTCCACTTCGTCGAAGCGGATGAACAGGGTACGGTCACCCTCGATGACATCGAGCAACAGGGTCTCGTAGGCATCCAGCGGCTGATCACGGGCATCGCGGAAACAGGCATTCAGACGCAACACCCGGGTATCCATGCCCAGACCCGGCTGCTTGGCGTGGATCTCCATGTGCATCGACTCCTCGGGCTGGAGCGACAGGACGATCCAGTTGGGGGCGATGCTTTCCAGCGCGGTCTCCCGGAACAACTGCTGCGGCGGATGGCGAAAGCGGATGGCGATCATCGACACGGTGTCGTTCAATCGCTTGCCGGTGCGCAGGTAAAAGGGCACGCCACGCCAGCGCCAGTTGTCGATGTAGAACCTGGCGGCGGCATAGGTCTCGGTGACCGAGCCGGGCGACACGCCCGGTTCATCCTGGTAGCCCGACAAGCCCGGCCCGGCACGATATTGCGCCCTGAGTGCCTGTGCGCTCACGGCATTGACCGGGATCGGCCGTACCGACCGCAATACCTTGACCTTTTCATCGCGCAGGGCATCGGCATCGAGTGACGGCGGCGGCTCCATGGCGACCAGGGTAAGCAGTTGCAGCAGGTGGTTCTGCACCATGTCGCGCAGGGCTCCGGCCTTATCGTAGTAATCGGCGCGCAGTTCGATACCGGCCTCTTCGGCAACGGTGATCTGCACATGGTCGATGTAATTGCGGTTCCAGAGCGGCTCGATGAGGGTGTTGGCGAAGCGGAAGACCAGCAGGTTCTGCACGGTCTCCTTGCCCAGATAATGGTCGATGCGGAACACCTGCTCCTCGTCGAAATGGCGATGCAGCAACTGGTTGAGGGCCTGGGCCGTCTCCAGATCCTGGCCGAAGGGCTTTTCGACGACGATGCGATGCAAACCGCGCGGCCTGGAAAGCCCGGCGCCGTCGAGATGCCTGATCACCGCCGGGAAGTCGTCGGGCTTGATCGCCAGGTAGAACACCACGTTGGAACAGACCCCGAGCTTGGGTTTGGCCAGGGCCTCTTTCAGCTCGGCATAAGCCGCCGGATCGTGGAGTTCGCCGCGCAGATAATCGAAGCGGGCCATGAAGCGCTCCAGTTCCGGCCCCGGGGTATCGAGAATCTGGCGCATGTGCGCCTGCCACGCGGCATCGTCCCAGTCGCGCCGAGCGAAAGCGATGAAGTTCAGGCCTTCGGGCAAACGTCCCGACAACTCCAGACGAAACAACGCCGGCAACAATTTCTTTCCAGCCAGGTTGCCGGTGGCGCCGAAGATGACGAAGTTGCAGGGCGGTAGCGGTTTATCCTGATCGAACATGGCCATCCTTTTCGAGTGCTCGGGTTGTCCACCCAGGGTTGCGGTGGAAATCCGATGCGTATGCAACATGCGCTAGCTGCTTTGTACCACTGCAATATTGCCGACAGGGTAGCAAACTGCAAGCCGCAGTTCCGATGCCGCCTATCGCGCGCGGCATTGCCGAGATCAACCAACGTACCCGATGGAGTGACTATGAAGCCGACCTTTCTGTATTACGCCTTGCTGAGCACCTGCCTGATCGCTGCCCCGGCCCTCGCCGCCGAACCCGCAAAATCCGCGGCCAACCCTGTCGCGCGGAAGGCTGCCGAGGAACCTCAGGAAAAGGTGGTCTACCACATCAACGACTCCAGCAACGCCCGCATCGCCATGCGCAATGCCGACAACCACATCAACGCCGCCCCAGACGCCAAGATCGTCGTAGTCACCCATGGCAAGGGTATCGATTTTTTGCTGAACGATGCCAAGGACGACAAAGGCGCCTTCCAACCCCAGGTCGCCGGTCTACGTGACCGCGGCGTCGATTTTCGCGTCTGCCGCAATACCCTCAAAGGCCGCAATCTGACGGACGAAGCCGTGATCATGGAAGCCAAGGTCGTACCTTCCGGCGTTGCCGAGATTGGCAAACTCCAGGCCAAGGAAGGCTTTGTTTACCTGAAGCCCTGAGATGTCCAGGCGGCGGACTGCATTAGCCGCGGCTTATTTTTGGAGCGCTATAATTCGGGCATTGACTCGGGAGATCCCATGAAGCGCCCCATATCCGTCCTGTTCGCCACCTCCGAGGCTCGCCCGCTGATCAAAACGGGGGGCCTGGCGGACGTCTCCGGTGCCCTACCCGGGGCGCTTAGATCCCTCGGCGTCGACTGCCGGTTATTGTTGCCTGGCTACCATAACGTCATCGACGGCGTGATCAACCCCCGCGAGGTCGCGCATTTCGAGCACATTCCCGGTTATGGCATCGTGCGCTTGCTTGAAGCCACCATGCCGGGCTCCGGTACACCGGTCTATGTGGTGGACTACCCGTGGCATTACCTGCGCCCGGGCGGTCCCTACCAGGACACGCACGGCAAGGACTATCCCGACAGTGCCTGGCGCTTCGCGCTGCTATCGCGGGTCGCCGCGTTGCTTTCCGGACCGACCTCGCCGCTGGATTGGCATCCGGACATCATGCATTGCCACGACTGGCAGACCGCCCTGGCCCCGGCCTATCTACGCTTCGGCGGCGGCGGCGCGGCCAGCCTGGTGACCATCCATAACCTCGCCTACCAGGGTATTTTCCCGCCCGACATGGTCGAACCGCTGGGCTTGCCGGCGGCCAGCTTCGGCATCGAAGGCGTCGAGTATTACGGCAACCTCTCTTTCCTCAAGGCGGGCTTGTTCTACGCCGACTGGATCACCACGGTCAGCCCGTCGTACGCCCTGGAAATCCAGCAGCCGCTCAACGGCATGGGTATGCAGGGTTTGCTTACCGACCGTCAGGCGCACCTGACCGGCATCCTCAACGGCATCGACACCACCGACTGGGATCCGGCGAGCGACCCGCATCTGCCGCACAAATTCTCGCAGCGCGGGCCGGCGGGCAAGAAGCGCTGCAAGCAGGTACTCCAGGCGGATCTCAACCTGGATCCAAAAGCCGAGGCGCCGCTGTTCGGCATCATCTCGCGTCTGACACACCAGAAAGGTCTGGACTGGATACTTCAGATCGCCGAGAACCTGCTCGCGCAAGGTAGCCAGATTGCGCTGCTCGGTACCGGCGACGCGCTCCTGGAGAATGCCTTCCGCGGCCTGGCCGCCAGCCATCCCGGGAGCGTCTCGGCGACCATCGGCTACGACGAAGGCCTGTCGCACCGCATCGAGGCCGGCGTCGATTTCTTCCTGATGCCCTCGCGCTTCGAGCCGTGCGGTTTGAATCAGATGTATAGCCAGCGCTATGGCAGCCTGCCCATCGTCCACGCCACCGGCGGACTGAAGGACACGGTCGAGGATGGCGTGACCGGCTTTGTATTCCACGAAGCCGCGCCACACGCGTTATGGCACGCCGTGCAGCGCGCCCTGGACACCTTTGCCGACAAAACGGCCATGCGTCGCATGATCAGCGCGGCGATGGGCAAGGATTACAGTTGGGAAAAGAGCGCCAGCGCCTACGCTGGACTCTATGATTCGCTCGTCTTGTAGCCCCCCGGGGACCCATCCCCGGCCCCGGGTCAGCAAGCTCACAACCAGCGCATCAGGCCGGTTTCGAATGGATGGGTCAGCAGTTCGTTGTGCGGATACACCCGTATACGGTACAGCAATCGACCACAGAGTTCCGGGGCCAGAGCCAAGGCAAACTGGTGCTCGGTTCCCAGGGCGCGCCTGGCTTTGAAGGGCACGGCCTTGAGTTCCTTGTCCTGTCCCTGTTTCGAAGCCCGGCCCATGATCAATTCGACGCGAACATCCTCCGGCGCCCAAACCGTTCAAATTCAGCGCCACCTTGAATTCCATCGCCTGCCCATAGCCGATACGCCGCACCGGCTCATCCAGACGGCGGATACTGACCCCATCCCAGGCTTGGCGTACCTTGCCTTTCCAGTCCGCCAGCGTGCGCGCGCCGGCATAATCGTTATCGGCGTAGCGTTGCCAGCTACGGCTCGCGGGCAGGTAGAACTTGTCGACGTACTCGGTGACCATGCGGATGGAGTTGAAGCGCGGCAGCAGACTGGCGATGGACCGCTTGGCCATGCGCACCCAATCGGGCGAGAAGCCCAGTTCATTACGCCGGTAATACATGGGAATGACCTGATCCTGCAATAGCTCGTAGAGCGACTGACTATCCTCGCGGTTGCGCCGTGCTTCGTCGAAGTATCCCGGGGCCGGCTTGATCGCCCAGCCGTTCGTGCCGTCGTAGCCCTCGTCCCACCAACCGTCGGTGACCGACAGGTTGATGATGCCGTTCATGGCGGCCTTCATGCCCGAGGTACCCGAGGCCTCGAGCGGGTAGATCGGATTGTTCAGCCAGACATCGCAACCCGAGACCAAGCGCCGGCTCAGTCCCAGATCGTAGCCTTCGACGAGAAGTAGTTTGCCTTCGAACTCGGGCGAGCGGGAGATTTCATGAATGCGCCGGATCAGATCCTGGCCTGGCCTGTCGGCCGGGTGGGCCTTGCCGGCGAAGATGAACAGCACCGGCCGATTGGCATCGCCGATGATCTGGCGCATCCAATCCATGTTTTCGAAAAGCAGGGCGGCCCGCTTATACGTGGCGAAACGCCGGGCAAAACCGATGATCAGGGTGTTCGGATCGAGGGCGTTGGCGTGCTTGAGCATGCGCTCCAAGTGCGCCTCCGAGCCGTGATTGCGCAGATGCTGCTGGGTTACCCGATGTCTCAGGGTATGCAGCATCTGAGTCTTCAGCGCCTGATGCACGGCCCAGAAATGGTGATCCGGGATGTTCTCGATCTTGCGCCAGAAGTCGACGTCGCACAGGCGCCGGCGCCACTCGTAGCCGAGCTTGTTGTCGAACAGGTCGACCCATTCCTGGGCCAGGAAGCTCGCCACATGGACGCCGTTGGTGATGTAGTCCATGGGCGACTCGTCCGGACTGATCTCCGGCCACATGTCGGCGCAGATTTGCGATGAAACGCTGCCGTGGATTCGCGACACGCCGTTGTGGTGCCGCGAGCCATTCAGTGCCAGCTTGGTCATATTGAACTCCTGGCCATGCACGGCACCGCCCATGCGCATGAACTCATCGCGCGGCATACCGATGTCGGTGCAGCAGCGGCCGAAGTATTCCCAGATCATTTCCTCGCTGAAGTGGTCATGTCCCGCCGGCACCGGGGTATGCGTCGTGAACACGGTGTTCGCGGCCACCACTTCCAGCGCGGCGTGGAACGGCAAGCCCTGCTTGACCTTGCGCCGGACGCGCTCCAGCACCAGGAAGGCGGCGTGGCCTTCGTTGATATGGTAGGCACTCGGCTGGATACCCATCTCCTGGAGGGCGCGCACGCCACCGACGCCGAGGACGATCTCCTGCTGGATGCGCGTACGCCGGTCGCCGCCATAGAGCTGGTGGGTAATATCGCGATCCTCGGTGGAGTTTTCCGGCAGATCGGTATCCAGAAGGTATTGTTTGACATGGCCGATGCGCGCTTCCCAGACCTTGGCGATCACCGTGCGGTTGGCCATCTCGATGCTGACGTGGACTTCACTACCGTCGTCGCGCTGCGCCGGATAGATCGGCAAATCGTCGAAATCGGAGTCGGTATAGGTGGCGATCTGGTGCCCGTCGTTGTCGATGCGCTGAAAAAAATAGCCCTGGCGATACAACAGGCCGACGGCGATGAACGGCAGACGCAGGTCCGAAGCCGCTTTGCAGTGGTCGCCGGCAAGAATACCCAGACCGCCGGAGTAGATCGGGAACCCCTCGTGAAAACCGAACTCGGCGCAGAAATAGGCAATCAGTTCACCTTCCCGCATCTCCACCCCGGAGTCCCGGCTGAGCGGCTCGCTCATGTAGGTATCGAAGGCGGACAGTACCCGGTTGTAGCTGCCGACGAAGATATGATCCTCGGCGGCCTCGATCAGCCGTTCTTCGTCGACGCGCTTCAGGAACGCCTTGGGATTGTGGCCGACCGCATCCCACAGTCCGGGATGGAGCCGCGCGAACAGGGTGCGGGTCGACCGGTCCCAGCTGTACCACAGGTTTTCCGACAATTCCTGCAAACGCACCAGGCGGCGCGGCAAGCGTGGATTGACCTCGACATAGAAATGGGTGCCCGGTTTCATGCGTTGTTCCCTTTTATCTCTCGACACTGAGTCGCACGTGGCAGCTCGACTCAGTCAAGTTTGATGAAGTGTTGGCGGTAGTACTTCAGTTCATCGATCGACTCGATGATGTCGGACAAGGCCGTATGGTTGTTCTGTTTCTTGAAGCCGTCCATGATGGCCGGCTTCCAGCGCCTGGCGAGTTCCTTGAAGGTCGAAACGTCCAGATTACGGTAGTGGAAATAGGCCTCCAACTTCGGCATGTAACGCGCCATGAAGCGCCGATCCTGGCAGATGGAATTGCCGCACATCGGCGAGGTGCGCGCCGGTACATGCTCTTTCATGAAAGCGATCATCCGCGTCTCGACCTCGGCGTCATCAAGCGTCGACGCCTTGACCTTGTCGATCAGTCCGGACTTGCCGTGGGTACCTTTGTTCCAGTTGTCCATGGCATCGAGCACCGCGTCGGGTTGATGCACCACGAGGACAGGACCTTCGGCGACCAGGTTGAGATCCTTGTCGGTCACCACCAGGGCGACTTCCAGGATGCGATCCCGATCCGGCTCCAGCCCTGACATCTCCATATCGATCCAGACCAGGTGGCTCTCGTTTTGCGGCATAGACGTTCCTTGGCGGTGTCGCTAGTCTGGCTCGGGGACGCGCCAGCCCAACGGTGAAAAACGCTGATTGTGGCATAATCGTCGCGGCTGCGTCATCGCGGTTGCCAACCCCAAAATACGTGGGGCTCAAGCATCGGGAACCGCCCCATCGGAAAACTCTCCACGACTATTCTGAGATCACCTCGACTCGACCCATGGTTTCATTCACGAACATTTTTCTGGCCGCCTTCATCGTCACTTTTGGTCTCAAGTTCTGGTTGGCCCTGCGCCAGATGCGCCATGTTTTTTTGCACCGCGACGCCCTGCCCCCGGCGTTCGCCGAGGTCATCAGTCACGAGCAGCACACCAAGGCGGCGCATTACACCCTGGCCAAGACCCGTCTTGGCCTGCTGCATCTGGCGATCGAGGGCGGTCTGCTCTGGTGGTTTACCTTGGGCGGCGGTTTGAACTGGCTCAACCGTCTGGCGGGCGATACCACAGACGCTCCTTTGTTTGCCGGCACGCTGCTGCTGCTCGGGATGATGGCTTTGTCGGGCATCGTCGAAGTCCCCCTGTCGATCTACCGTCAATTCGGTGTCGAGGCCCGGTTCGGGTTCAATCGCCAAACACTGAGCGGTTTTTTTGTCGATCTTGGTAAAGAAAGCCTGCTCGGCCTGGCCATTGGCACACCCTTGATCATGCTCACGCTCTGGCTCATGGCCGGCATGGGTGAGCACTGGTGGCTTTGGGTCTGGTTAGCCTGGATGGCGTTCAACCTGCTCGTCCTGGCGATCTATCCAACGTTCATCGCGCCGCTTTTCAACAAATTCAACCCGTTGCAGGATCTGTCGCTAAGAAGTCGAATCGAAGAGCTGCTACGTCGCACAGGCTTTCAGAGCCAAGGCGTCTACATCATGGACGGCTCGCGCCGCAGCGCCCATGGCAATGCCTATTTCACCGGCCTGGGCAAGGCCAAGCGCATTCTTCTTCGATACACTGCTTGAGCAGCTTTCTGCCGAGCAAACCGAAGCCGTTCTTGCTCACGAGCTCGGGCATTACAAGCGACGCCATATCGCCAAGCGCATTGCCCTGATGTTCGGTCTGAGTCTGGTGCTGCTATATTTCCTTGCTTGGGCAAAAGACATGCCCTGGTTTTACAGTGGCCTGGGCGTCGAGATGACCAGCAATGCCAGCGCGCTCGCCCTGTTCTTCCTTGTGCTGCCGGTTTTCACCTTCCCTCTGACACCGCTGATGAGCCATTATTCCCGCAAGCACGAGTTCGAGGCTGATGCCTTCGCGGCCGACCAGGCGCATCCCGCCCATCTCATAGCCGCACTGGTAAAGTTGTATCGGGACAATGCTGCCACACTCACCCCGGATCCGGTTTATTCTCTGTTCTACGACAGCCATCCGAAGGCAAGTGAGCGGATCGGTCGGCTTGAGACCTACCTGCATAAGCGCCCGCAGGCGCTGCGTACCTGATTTGAAAGGAGCCATCCCATGCGACAAATTATCCTGATTCTGTCTTTCCTGCTTGCCACGGGTGCTCAGGCTGCGCCTTTCGCCAAAGGCAACGCCGAGACCGGAGGCAAACTGCATACACAGAGTTGCAATGGCTGCCATGCCGACAAATTCAATGGCGACGGCGCGAAAATCTATACACGCGTCGACAGGAAGGTAAAAAGTGCCGATCAACTCGCGCAACGTATTGGAACCTGCAATGCCATGCTCGGCCTGAACCTATTTCCAGAAGACGAGCTGAATCTGGGCGCGTATTTGAACAAGACCTTCTACAAATTCAAGTGAGACTTCGATGAGCGATACCTTCTGTGGTCTGGCCAAAGGCAAATGCAAACCTTGCGAAGGCGGCATCCCGCCTCTTTCGGCAGACGAGATCAACAAGCATTCCTGGGCTACTGCGAAATGGCAAGTGATCGACGGCAAACTGCGCCGTGACTTCAAGTTTGCCGATCACTACATCACCATGACCTTCGTCAACGCGGTCGCCTGGGTTTCGCATCAGCAGGGACACCATCCCGACCTCGGCGTCGGCTACAACACCTGTCGTGTCGAATACATCACTCATGCCATCAACGGCCTGTCCGAGTCCGACTTTATCTGCGCCGCGAAGATCGACGCCCTGTTCGATCTGTGACCACGCAGGCGCGGGCCGGTGGCAGCCACCTGGAAGGGCGGGTCACGGCCGTGCATGGCCGACATTATCGGGTCGAAACGACGGAGCGCAGCCTCTTCGAATGTGTTACGCGCGGTAAAAAGGGCGGTGTCGCCTGTGGCGACGA
>JADJCP010000005.1 GCA_016703155.1 Hydrogenophilales bacterium | reverse complement strand
AGAGCTTCTGGCGTTCGCTGAAGCATCTCAACGGCTTTCGGCTTTACCTTGCCGCCTTTTTCATCCTCTCCGCCCTGTTCGCCGACCGGCTCTCATGGCTAAGTCGCGAGCATCTCGGGAGCTTCCTCGTCATCAGCCTGGCCTACGCCGCGGCGACCCGGCCGATCGGATACATGCCGCGCGAGCGCCATCCCGGTTTCGAGCAGCAGTTGCAGGGCCAGTTATTGCTGGAGAGCGCGGTACTCATCGTTCTGATGCATCTCGGTGGCGGCAAGGACACCGGGCTGGCGTTGTTGGTCATGGTCTACATGGCCGCCGCCGGGCTGCATGCCCGTACCCGGGTGATGTTGCTGATCCCCGCGGCGGCGACCCTCGCCCTGTTGTTCGAACAGGGCTTCGCCACCTGGACCGGGGCCGGTGGTGCGCAGGGCTTCGTGCAGGCCGGTTTGCTGGCGGTCGGTTTCTTCATGGTGGCCAGCCTGTCGCATGTCCTGGCGCGCGGCACCCTGGCTGCCGCCGAACTGGCCGGGGTCAAGGAACAAGAGGCCGCCAATTTGGAGAAGGTCAATGCCCGGGTCATCCAGGATCTGCCCTATGGCGTGGTGGTGGTCGACGGCCAGGACCGCCTGCTCCAGTCCAACGGCCAGGCCTCGGTCTGGCTGGATTGTGGCGTCGCGCCGCATGCCGACTTGCGGCACTGCTCGCCCAGGCTGGCGGAGCTTCTGGCTGCCGGAAGCGCCGCGATCCTAACCTCGATACCCTGTTCAAAAGCCCGCAAGGGCGCCACTTCCGGGCCCGGCTCATCGAACTGGATGCGGAACGCCGCGAGGGTGCAGTGATCGTCCTTGAAGACCTGTCGGAACTGGAACAAGAAGCACAGAAACTCAAACTGGCCGCCCTGGGCCGGCTCACCGCCAATCTGGCCCATGAAATCCGCAATCCGCTCTCCGCGGTCGGACATGCCGCGCAACTGCTTGCCGAGGACGTGCCGCGCGACGGTCCGGCCAGCCGTCTGACACGCATCATCGAGGATAACGTCGCGCGCCTGAACCGCATGGTCGAGGATGTGCTGCTGCTCAACCGGCGCGATCGGCTGGTGCGCGAACCGATCGTGCTGGCTGCCTTCCTCGCCGATTTCCTGGATGAATTCCAGGGGTGCGAGCGTCTCCCGGATGGTTTGATCGAAGGTGAAATCGAAGGCGGCGTGGTGGCGGCATTCGACCGTACCCACTTGCACCAGATCCTCTGGAACCTGTTGCGCAACGGCCTGCGGCATTGTTCGCGCGCGCCGGGCAGCATTCGCATCGGCGCCAGGCAAGTTGGCGAGAAATGCCTCGTCGAGGTTTACAATGACGGCGCGCCTATCGCGCCGGACCTGGTCGCGCGGTTGTTCGAGCCCTTCTTTACCACGGACAGCCGGGGCACCGGCCTGGGATTGCATATCGCCCGCGAACTCGCCGAAGCGAACCAGGCCCAGCTAAGCTGCCTGGCACGGGACGAAGGCGCGCTGTTCCGACTGACCTGCGACACATGACCGCACCGACCATACTCATCATCGACGACGAACCGGACTTGCTCGACCTGGTGGAGATCACCCTGGCGCGCATGGGGCTGAACGTCGATCGCGCGACCACCGTCGAGTCCGCTCTGGCGCGTCTGACGGCGGGCCAATACGAACTTTGCCTGACCGATATGCGTCTGCCCGACGGCAACGGACTCGATATCGTCCGGCGTATCGCCCAGGACTGGCCGCACCTGCCCGTGGCCGTGATCACCGCCTTCGGCTCAGCCGAAAATGCGGTCGCCGCTCTCAAGGCCGGGGCCTTCGACTATCTCTCCAAACCGGTGTCGCTGGAACAGTTGCGGGCCCTGGTAAAGACGGCGCTGAAGGTGCCGGAGCCGGGCAGTGCCGCCCCGGGCGAGTTGCGTCTGATCGGCGATTCGCCGGCCATGAGCCATATCCGCGCGCTGATCGACAAGCTGGCGCGCAGCCAGGCGCCGGTATTCATTTCCGGAGCTTCCGGCACCGGCAAGGAGGTGGCGGCGCGTCTGATCCACAACCAGGGTGGGCGCGCCACCCGGCCGTTCGTCGCGGTGAACTGCGGCGCCTTGCCCGAGGCCTTGATGGAAAGTGAATTCTTCGGCTATCGCAAAGGCGCTTTCACCGGCGCCAACACGGATCGCGAAGGCTTCTTCCAGGGCCGCCAGCGGCGGTACGTTGTTCCTCGACGAGGTTGCCGAGTTGCCCATGGGGATGCGGTCAAACTGCTGCGCCATCCGGGAACGTCAGTTGCGTCGGGTCGGCGACGTCAGCGAAGATCCGGTCGATGTGCGCCTGATCAGCGCGTCGCACCAGGATCTTGGCCAGGCGGTCGCCGAGGGGCGCTTCCGCCAGGATTTGTTCTATCGGCTGAACGTCATCGAGATGCGCATGCCGCCGTTGTGCGAGCGGCGCGAGGACATTCCGCATCTGGCCCGGCATATCGCCGGGCGGCTGATGCGCGAGACCGGCGCGGTGCTGCCGGACATCTCCGAGGCGGCCATGGCGGCACTCCAGAAATATTCCTTCCCGGGTAATGTCCGCGAACTGGAAAACATCCTGGAGCGCGCCTGTGCCCTGGGTGACGGCGCGGCCATCGGCGCCGATGATCTTTGCCTGCAACCCCGACCATCGGTGGCCGAAACGGGCGGTGACACCGGTGACTTGCCGTTGCAGGATTATCTCGACAAGGTCGAGCGCGAAGCCATCCAGAAAGCCCTGGAGGCGACGCGCGGCAACAAGACCGCCGCCGCGCGCAAACTCGGCGTTACCTTCCGCAGCCTGCGTTACCGGGTCGACCGCCTCGGCCTGGACAAGGACTGATCAGCCCGCCTGCTTGTGCTTCTCGACCACCAGTTGGTCGATGATGGTCATGACGCCCCGGCTGGCCTCTTCCATCGCCTGGAAGCAGCCGAGCATTTCACTCTGCACCTCCAGGTTTTGCTCCCAGCCCGAGGCGATGTGGTGCATCAATTCATGGACCTTGCCATGCACGCGCGAGTGGGGCTCGAGCAAGGTGCCGAACGACGGCATGGCGCCGAACAGTGTCTTGCCGTCGCCGGTTTCGTACCACTTGCCCAGACGGCAGTTGTGATGGTCCACCTCGACCGCCTTGGCCTCGTCCGAAGTCGCGCCTTTTTCCAGGGTGATGTAGGCGCGCTGCTTGTAGATGACGTGGTCCAGTTTCACCAGGGTCGAGAAACTCGGGTCATGGGCCAGGCCCATGCGTGTCTTGGTTTCCTCCGCGGAGTCGGCGAAATGGCTGAATTTGTCGGCCATGTCGCGGATATAGTTTTGTGTCACCGAGGTGATGTCGCGCATCTCCTCGGCTTCTTTCATCATGGTCGCCGCCTCGGTTTGCAAATCGAGCATGACGCGGCCGATGGTTTCCGAGGCGTTCTTGGTGTTCTCCGCCAGCTTGCGCACCTCGTCGGCGACCACGGCGAAGCCGCGCCCCTGTTCGCCGGCGCGGGCGGCTTCGATGGCGGCATTCAAGGCCAGCAGATTGGTCTGGTTGGCGATGGTGGTGATCAGGTTGACGGCGACACTGATCTCCTCGCTGCGCGCGTTCAGCTTGACCACGGCGGCGCTGACATGGTTCACCCGGCCGGTGACCCCGGACAGCTGTTCCACGGCGGAGCTCACGGACGCGCGGCTCTCCTGGGCGACTTCCTGGGTATGCGCGGCACGATCCAGCACCTGATGCATCTCGCTGGTGATCTTGATCAGATCTTGCTGGTTGCTGCCCAGATTGCTGAGCAGGTTATTGGTATTCAGATGGTGCACCGAAGAGATCAGATGCTTGCGTAACTGCAGGCGCGATTGCTCGGCGATGCTGTCCAGCGAGAGGTTGACCTTGTCCAGGTTGCTGTGGAAGAACCCGTGCAGGCCGGCGGAATGGGCCTTGCGGAAATACTTGCCGTCGCTGTGGTATTTGAACGAAGTCTCGACCTCGCGGAAGTAGGCTTCGAGCTGATCGAGCATGTCGTTGACGCGCCAGCAGAGCAGACCGATGGGGTTGCTGTCGTCGATGTTGGTGATGCGGTCATCGAACTGGCCGTCGCTGATACGCTGACTGACCCGCTCCAGTTCCGGCAAGGGGGCAAGCAGTTTCTGCGCCTTCAGGTAGGAATAGAACGCGAAGCCCGTGCCCAGCAGCACGCCGACCAGCAATATGGTGCTGAAACCCTGCGTAAGGCCATGCGGCAGTACGGTCAGCAGGAACAGCAGCCAGAGGCCCAGGACAGGGGTGGATAGCTTGAAAGGTAACGAAGTGTTCATGGTAAGCGCCCCCGTTGCCTAGATGGACAGGATGAGTTCTTCGTAGCTGACGCCCTTCTCCTGGAGGAGATCGGTAAGCAGCTTGCCCGAGGCGGCCATGGCGTCGCGCGCGCCGGCGCGGGCCTCGGCGTCGAGCATGGCGCGGTACAGGTCGCTCATGGTCTTGACGGCGCTGGCCTTGGGTTTACGCCGCACCGAGTAGTAGCCGAGCGGATTGCCGCTGGCGTCGAACGATGGCGTGATATTGGCGAAGACCCAATAAAAGCTGCCGTCCTTGGCCATGTTCTTGACGTAGGCAAAGCACTCCTGGCGCGCCTGGATGGTGTCCCAGAGCAGTTTGAACACGGCGCGCGGCATATCCGGGTGGCGGATGATGTTGTGCTGGGCGCCGAGCAGTTCGCTCGCGGAATAGCCTGAATACTCGATGAATATCCGGTTGCCGTAGGTGATGCGGCCCTTCAGGTCGGTCTTCGAGACGATGAAATCGTCCTCGCGCATTACCTTTTCCACTGTCGTGGGCTTGATATTCGGGTTTTTCATGTCTCCTCCGCACCCCAAATGGGATAGACCACTTAACGGAGAAAAACCTGGAAACTTTAGGGGTAAATCCAAAAAAGCCCGAAAACGGGTGATCTAATTGTCGTCGACTACAGCAGGGCCACGGCCAGATAGGTGACGTACAAGGCGCCGTTGACCCCCAGCATCCACACCCGCAACTGGCCGCGCGACAGCATGTAGCGCAACCATGCGGCGGCGATCAGGGTGACGATCACCCCGGCCAGCACCTCTTTTTGTGGAATCCAGGGGGTCAGCAGGATGCCGATGGCGGGCAGCAACGTGCCCTGGAACACCATGGCGCCGGTGATGTTGCCGAAGGCCAGGGTGTCCTTGCCTTTGCGGATCCAGAGGATCGAATTCACCTTCTCGGGCAGTTCCGTGGCGATCGGGACGATCAACAAGGACAGAATCAGCGCCGATATACCCAGTAGCGGCGCCGCCTGCTCGATACCGTGGATGAAGCCCTTGGCGCCGATCACCAGCAGGGACAGACCCATGCCCAGTTGCAGGAATATCGTGATCCAGTTGGTGGGCAGGCCGATTTTCGTCAGGAACATGGGGTCGTCCGCCTCGGTGGCGTGGCCGTCGCTGACCAGCTTGGCCGAGGCCTTCAGGGTCAGCATGATGTAGAAGAAATAGATCAGTACCATGACGAAGGCGATGCTGGCGCGGATGCCGGCGGTCTCGTGGGGTACGAACAGGGCGACGCAGGAAAGCGCAAAGGCGGCCAGGAAGAAATTCAGGTCGCGCGTCAGGCCGGTGCGTTCGGGCATGAGATGTCCCTGGCTGCCGCGCCGTTTCCAGACCGACAAGGCCATCAGGAAAATGGACAATGTCGACAGCATCAGCGGTGCGCCGAGGATGGCGCCGACGCCGATTTCCTCGTTGAGCTGCTGGTTCTGGGTGCCGCCAAAGATCGCTAGCAGGGGTACGATGGTCTCCGGCAGGGCGGTGCCGACCGCCGCGAAGATCGACCCGGTAACCCCTTCCGAAATGCCCAGTTTTTCGCCCAGATGCTCCAGCGCGTTGACGAAGACTTCGGCAGCGATAAGGATGACGACGAGAAACAGGAGTAGTTCGAGAGCCAGCATGGGACACCTTTTGAAAACGTGGCGCGCATTCTACCAGCCCCTGGCCTGAACATTGTCCGATACCATACCCATATGATCCCGCCTGTCTTCCAGAGCCTCCGCGAACACGACTACCACCCGCGTCTCGCCGCGACCCAGGGGCTGGGGCTGGTCCTCTTTTCCAGCCCGGACTGCGGCACCTGCCGCCGTGTCGAAGCGCTGTTGCCGGCCGCCGTGCCGGTAGACGCGATGTTGTTCCATGTCGATGTCCAGCAGTCCCCCGGTTTGGCCAGGGCCTTCGACATCTTCCATCTGCCCGATCTGTTTCTGTATCGCGCGGGGCGGTTCCATGCCCGCCTCGCTTGCGAGGTCACGCCCACGACCTTGAGACGTGCGATCGACGTGGCCCTGGCCAAGCCGCCGGAGGACGAGCCGTGAGTCGGCGGGCGTTCGATGCCCTTGGCTGGCTGGAGGGCGCCCGGCGTATCGTCTCGCCGAATTGCGATGCCCGTCCCGGGGGAGAGGCGATCAGCCTCGTCGTCATCCACAACATCAGCCTGCCGCCGGGGCAATTCGGCGGCGACGGCATCGCCGACCTGTTCACCAATCGCCTCGACCCGGCGGCGCATCCCTACTATTCGGGCATTGCCCACCTGCGCGTCTCGGCGCACTTTCTCATCCGCCGGCGCGGCGAGCTGATCCAGTTCGTCCCCTGCGGCGCGCGTGCCTGGCATGCCGGCGTGTCCAATTGGCAAGGCCGCGAGCGCTGCAACGACTTCTCCATCGGCATCGAACTCGAAGGCAGCGACGACCGACCCTTCACCCAGGCGCAATACCGCCGCCTCGGCGCACTCATCGGCAAACTGCGGCGTGCCTATCCGATCACCGATATCGCCGGCCATGCCGACATCGCCCCCGGCCGCAAGACCGATCCCGGGCCGTGTTTCGATTGGTCACGCGTGTGCGACCACCTGCCTGCCCCGTAGGTCGGACTGAGCGTGCGAAGCCCGACGCGACGTTTAAATCGCGCAACGATCCATCCACGAACCGACATCCTGCCCGCGGGACCGGTACTATCCACTGTCCATAAAAGGAGACGAGACATGGCGATCATCGGCAACTGGCAACGCGGCGCGCGCGCATCAATCATGGGCCTGGCTGTTTCGCTGGGCCTGATCGGCCCGCTTCCCGCCGCCGCGGCGCCGGCAGCGAAGGGGAGCGGCGCCTGTCAGCTTGGCGCGCGGGTCATCGACCGGCAGAATCGCGGCGGCACCGTGGTGGAAGCGCGCGGCGCGGATTGCCGGGTTCAGTTGGCCGATGGCTCGGTCAAATATTACCTGGCCTGGATGCTGAGTCCCGAGGGCAGCGACCCCGCGCCGGGGGCGGGCGTCGACTCGCTGACCCGGGGGACGTACGCCTGCACGGCGGCGGGCGGTATCGCCGGGACGCTGCAACTGGTGATCAAGAGCGACTCGCAATACGCCGACCGCAACGGCAAGACCGGTGAATACCGCCACGACCCAAAAACCCACAAGATCGAATTTCGCTCCGGTCCCTGGGAAGGCTATTACGGCGGCGTCCTCGGCCCGAGAAAGATCGGCCTGTCGTCCCGGCGCGGCGGCTATTACGGCACGGTCTGCGATCTGAAATAACGGCCGACCGGGATGACGCATGCCTTCGCCAGCGCCAACGAATATGTAGGCTTGGCCGGAGCGTAATCAACTACACTCAATCGTGGTCGAAGTGCTGGCCGTTGTCACCACCCACCTTGAGGGCGCCATGAAAATAATCGCTACACTGCTTTATTCCCTGGCGTTTGTCCTGTCCGCCAGTGGCCATTCCGCGCTGTCAGCCGATCTGGCTCCGAAGCCGGGCTATACCATCGGTCGTGTCAGCTTTGAAGGCGGCCAGCCGATCACCGGCGACATCCAGGACTACAGCCTCAGCATGACCGGCATCAGCGAGGCGGGCGTCAACATCAGCTACTCGCCCATCGTCAGGAACGGCGGCTACAAGCAGAAACTCGTGCCCGGCCAGTACCGGTTCAATCAGCTCAGTTCGATCAAGGTCAAGTTCGGTGACAAGGAATACAGCCTCCCTCTGGTTCCGGTCGGCAAGCATTGGAACAAGAGCCAGGAGGCCGCGGATGGCATCGTCCAGGATTTCGTCTGGAAACCCACCGGCCAACGCGAAACCTACGGCGCGCAAGCCAATCCCAACAATGCCACGCATTGGCATGGCATGAGCATCGGCATGCGCTTCCAGACCTGGCGCTCGGATACCAACAAGGCCCCGGCCGTCCTGCCCGAAGGCACCCAGCTCATTTTTACGCTCAAGCCCACCAGCAAGAGCATCGACGGTCGCGAACTGGCGCCGATCACCGTTGTGCGCAATTGGCGGCCCAAGGACATCACCACGAATGACGATCTCAACGATCTGCCGCCGGCCAACTATGAACTGACCGGCATCGCCAAACTGCCGGACGGATCGACCCGCCCCATCCTGCTGCAAGGCCGGGGTGTCTATCCTAAATTCGTCGAAACCGGTGTCGTCACTGTCGATCACGACGGCATCACCGGCGGCATGTGGAAGCAACCCTTCGGTTGGGTCACCAACTGAGGCTGGCGCTTTGATGTAATAAGTCAGATACCACCGGCACAGCCGGTGGCTTTAGATTGTGAGCGCCTCAAAGGCGCCGAAAACCAATCATCGGTCACGCCTCACCCAAGCCGCTTCCCCCTTTGAAAAAGGGGGATTGAGGGGGATTTAGCGGCCTTCGCATAACCAACCACCCTAGAAATCCCCCCTACCCCCCCTTTTACAAACGGGGGAACAACCTTCGCAGCCGATATCACGATACGGCCGCCGCATAGGCCAAACCTTGGTGAGTCCCCCGGCAGAGCCGGGGGCTTACCTCTATGAGTCAGGCCGTGGCGGTTGCCTGTGGTTGTTCGATCGTCCCTTGGGTTGGACTGAGCGCCGCGATGTCCGACGTTGGGGGGGCGACGTGATGTCGGACATCCCCTTCGGCTCAGTCCGACCTATGAGGTTACGCAGGCGCCTGCGAACTGGCACGTCACCCCGGCCATCGGGCATACTCGCGCCAGGGAGAGAACCACACGCCATGACCCAGAACAACATCGACCCGGTGCAGCTCGACGCCTTCATCGCCCGCTGGCAGGCCGCCGGCGGTACCGAGCGCGCCAACTACCAGCTCTTCGTCAGCGCGCTGTGCGCGCTGCTCGACGTGCCGCGAACCGAACCGGCCGGCGACGACGCGCGCGACAACGGCTACGTCTTCGAGCGCCGCGTCACCTTCGCGCATGGCGACGGCAGCACCTCCAACGGTTTCATCGACTGCTACCGGCGCGGCGCCTTCGTCCTCGAAGCCAAGAAGATCAAGGCCGACGCCGAAACCAAGGGCTTCGACGACGCCCTGCTGCGCGCCCGCGCCCAGGCCGAAGGCTACGCCCGCGCCCTGCCCGCCGAGGAGGGCCGGCCGCCCTTCCTGCTCGTCGTCGACGTCGGCCACGTCATCGAGGTCTACGCCGAATTCAGTCGCAGCGGCGCCACCTACACGCCGTTCCCCGATCCGCGCAGCCACCGCATCCGCCTCGATGATCTGCGCGACGCCGCGATTCGCTCCCGCCTCGCCGCCATCTGGCAAGACCCGCTGGCGCTCGACCCGACCCGGCGCACCGCCCGCGCCACCCGTGAAATCGCCGTGCGTCTGGCGCGCGTCGCCCAATCGCTGGAAGGCCGGTACCACCCCGAGGCGGTCGCCGGTTTCCTGTCGCGCTGCCTGTTCTCCATGTTCGCCGAAGACGTCGGCCTGCTGCCCAAGAGCGACGGTGTCGGCGCCTTCACCGGCCTGCTGAAAAGCCTGCGCGACGACACCGGGCAGTTCGTCCCCCTGGTCGCCGAACTCTGGCGGGCCATGGACAGCGGCGAATTCTCCGTCGCCATCCGCGCCCAGTTGCCGCGCTTCAACGGCAAGCTGTTCAAGACCCCCGAAGTCCTGCCCCTCGACCGCGCCCAGATCGACCTGCTGCTCGAAGCCGCCCGCGCCGACTGGAGCGAGGTCGAACCGGCCATCTTCGGCACCCTGCTGGAACGCGCCCTGGACAAGGACGAACGCCACAGCCTGGGTGCCCACTACACGCCGCGCGCCTATGTCGAACGCCTGGTCCTGCCGACGGTCATCGAACCCCTGCGCGCCGAATGGCAGAACACTCAGGCCGCCGCCCTGCTGCTCGCCAACGAAGGCAAATTCGACGCCGCGCGCGCCGAATTGCACGCCTATCACCACCGCCTCTGCCAAGTGCGCGTCCTCGACCCCGCCTGCGGCTCCGGAAACTTCCTCTACGTCGCTTTGGAACACATGAAGCGTTTGGAAGGCGAAGTCCTCAACGCCCTGGCGCAGATGGGCGACGCTCGTGGCCGCCTGGAACTCGAAGGCCTGAGCGTCGACCCGCACCAGTTCCTGGGCATCGAAATCAACCCGCGCGCCGCCGCCATCGCCGAAATGGTCCTCTGGATCGGCTACCTGCAATGGCACTTCCGCACGCGCGGCGCCGGCCTGCCGCCCAGCCCCATCCTGCGCGACTTCCACAACATCGAATGCCGCGACGCCGTCCTCGCCCACGACGGCATGGACTACGTCACCGATGAACACGGCGTCCCGGTCAGTCGCTGGGACGGCAAGACTACCAAGCTGCATCCCGTCACCGGCGAACACGTCCCGGACGAAAACGCCCGCGTACCGCTGGAACGCTACAAGAATCCACGCCCTGCCGAGTGGCCGGCGGCGGACTACGTGGTGGGAAATCCGCCCTTCATCGGCGCCTCGTCCATGCGCCAGTCACTCGGCGACGGCTACACCGAAGCCCTGCGCGCCGCCTGTCCGGTCGTCCCGGAATCCGCCGATTTCGTCATGTTCTGGTGGCACCACGCCGCCGACCTGACGCGCCGTGGCGAAGCCCAACGCTTCGGCTTCATCACCACCAACAGCCTCAAGCAAACCTTCAACCGCCGCGTCCTCGAACACCACCTCAACGCCCAGCCGCCGCTCTCCCTCGCCTGGGCCATCCCCGACCACCCGTGGGTCGACGCCGCCAGCGGCGCCGCCGTGCGCATCGCCATGACCGTCGGCCAGCCCGGCGATGCACCGGGAACGCTGCAAACCGTCGTTGGCGAAGGCGGCGCCGAAGGCGATGCCGTGCACATCGAACTTACCGAGAAAACCGGCCGCATCCACGCCGACCTGAGCATCGGCGCCGATGTCGTCGGCGCCAAGTCGCTGCGGGCGAATGAGCGCTTGGGGACTCGCGGCCTCCAGCTGATCGGCGCCGGTTTCATTGTCACGCCCGACGAAGCCGCCCGCCTGCAACCCTGCGACCGCATTCGCCCCTACCGCAACGGCAAAGATCTGACTGACCGGCCGCGCGGCGCACTGGTTATCGACCTCTACGGCCTGACCGCCGACGAAGCGCGTAGCCGCTACCCGGCGACCTATCAATGGGTGCTCGAACGTGTCAAACCTGAACGCGATGCCAAGGCGCATAGCACCGACGGAGCCGCTTACGCCCGATCTTGGTGGCTGCACGGCAAACCACGCCCCGAACTGCGCAAGGCTCTTGCGGAGCTGCCCCGTTACATCGCCACCGTCGAAACCGCCAAGCACCGCACCTTCCAGTTCCTCGACGCCGAAATCGCCCCCGATAACATGCTGGTCTGCATCGCTTTGGCCGATGCCTTCCATCTTGGTGTGCTGTCCTCTCGCGTTCACGTCGTCTGGGCGCTCGCCGCCGGCGGCCGGCTTGGCATGGGCAACGATCCTCGCTACAACAAAACCCGCTGCTTCGACCCCTTCCCTTTCCCCGCTGCCACCCCCAACCAGCAAGCTCGTATCCGCGCCCTGGCCGAGGAACTCGACGCCCACCGCAAGCGCCAGCAGGCCGTCCACCCGGACCTGACCCTGACCGGGATGTACAACGTCCTAGACAAGTTGCGCGCTGGCGAAACACTCAACGCCAAAGACAAGACGATCCACGAACAGGGCCTGGTGTCGGTGCTGAAACAACTCCACGACGAACTCGACGCCGCCGTCCTCGACGCCTACGGCTGGTCCGACCTGCTCCCCGCCCACTCTGGGGGAGCGGGTATCGACACCGACGCCCTGCTCGAACGCTTGGTCGCCCTTAACGCCGAACGCCGCCGCGAGGAAGCCGCCGGCCAGGCGCGCTGGCTGCGCCCGGAATTCCAGAACCCGAGTCGCCCGGATGTCGCCGCCCCGGCGGCGGAATCCGGGGAATTTCCCGAATTTCAAACCACGACCACCGGCAAACCCGCCGCCAAGTCGGCGTCCACCGAACGCCAGCCCTGGCCGGCCAGCCTGCCCGAACAGGTCGCCGCCGTCGCCCGCGTCCTGTCCGAAGCCGCCGCGCCGCTGTCCGGAAGCCGACCTCGCGGCGCGCTTCACCGGCAAAGGTCCGTGGAAAAAGCGCCTGCCGCAATTGCTCGATACCCTGGTCGCCCTCGGCCGGGCGCGCGCCACGGAAGGCGGCTGGCTTGGGTGACCTTGATTCCCCGGCCCGCGCTGGCTAGGATGCACTGCATGAGACTTAGCCCGGAATCCCTCATCTTGCTGCAATCGACCGTATGCCGTTTTTTCGGTACGCAGTCGGCCGTCTATGTCTACGGTTCGCGCACTGACGACATGGCGCGTGGCGGCGATGTCGACGTGTTCGTGGAAACGCCCTTGACCGTCGACTATCATCAGCGCGCCTTCGCGCTGGCGGCATTGGAAGAGGCGCTGCACTTGCCGGTCGATCTGCTGGTGAAGGATGCCGAGGACCGCGACCGCCCCATTCACCGCATCGCCCGTCTGACCGGTGAACGTCTGCAATGACACGGGGTGAGCAGGTTCTGGCCGAACGTCGCGCCTTGCTGGCAGAAAAGCTGGCCGTCGTCGGGCGACTTTCCGGTCATCTTGAATTCAGCCTGAGCCGCCTGGCTTACCCATTGGCCAGTCTTGAGATGCTCGATCCGATCTCGCTTGAGTCGGTCTCCGCGCTGGTCGAACGATTCGGCAAATTGCAGGACCTTCTGAGTGGCGTGTTTCGGGAAATCGCTGTGCTTTCGGGCGAGGATGCATCGGACATGAATCGTGTCTTCGCCCGCATGGAAAAGATCGGCATCCTGGCCAGCGCGGAGCAATGGCGGGCCATGCGGGTTTTGCGCAATCTGGGCGCCCATGAGTACGACCCGAACGACGCCGGAAGAGCGCGCTTCATCAATGCGCTGGCCGCCGATGCTCCGGAACTCTGCGCCATCGCGGCGCGTGCTACTCGTTACGCTGAAGAAGCGTTTTCCTGAAGCTACTCACCACGTGTCATTGTCTGATCGCGTGTGTTGCATGACGCACGGCTGCGCCTGACAGGGTTACCAATAAACCGAAGGCTGTTCGACCGTGTTTGCCCGTCCTTCCTTGGCACCACAAATTCAGGTGGGCGCCTCTCTTATTGATTCGGCCTGAATATGTTTGAAGTCCGCTCGCCCTGAGCTTGTCGAAGGGTTCATGGACTTCGACAGGCTCAGTCCGAACGGAGTGAATACTTCTCTTGGCCGGATAAATAGGCTCAGGATTTGAGCACGTGCGCGCGGATGATCGTGACTGTCCGGGCGACCGCAAATCAACGGGAGATGACTA
>JADJCP010000004.1 GCA_016703155.1 Hydrogenophilales bacterium | reverse complement strand
GGGGATCGCATTGAATACTTGAACGCCGGCTATACTCGGCACGTCGAAATCGCTGGCCGAATCCCAATGCAGCTTTCGTGGAAAGACAGTATCTATCTACAGCGCGAGCATCTCGGGCAGTTGCTGCGCGAGCCCTTGGAGCGTCTCGCCGAACTCTGCGCGCCGGCCTGGGGTGAACGCGAGGCCCTGGACGCGATCCTGCTCGATGGCTACGCCGGCATCCCGCACTGCACCTATCTCTATTGCGTCGGTACCGATGGCATCCAGATCTGCGACAACGTCGGTCCCGACGGGCTGATGATCGAACAATACGGCCGCGACCGCTCGCATCGACCCTACATGAAGGAGGCGGTGCCGATCTGGGGCTTCCTGCTCTCGGACGCCTACATCAGCCAGATGAAACAGCGGCCGTCGCTGACCGCCTTGCAGATCGTCCGCAAGGACGGCCAGACCCTGGGCTATCTGGGCGCCGATTTCGACCTGCGCGACCTGCCCGCGCCCCCGGCGCGTTATGAAGAACCCGGCCATTGGCGCCAGGTGAAAGGCGACCCGGCGATACGCGGCTCGGTGATGTATCAGTGCCGGGTCGAAAGCTTGATGGACCGTGATCTGGGCAAGGCCCTATCGATACTCGAAGAATTGTTCACCGAGCGCGGCGTCTTCCAGTGCCTGGTCCACTTCTCCAGCAGCCAGGTCACCCTCTGGACGGTCGACGACCCCTATCGCTACCGCATCCTCGACCAAGAAGCGCTGAGCGATCCGGATATCTGCCTGGTGTACCCGCCACACCCATATCCCGAGGATGCCATGCTGCCCATCGAGGACGTGCCGCGCATCCTCGACACCCTGCGCGCCCTGCGCATGGCCGACGAGAACATCTATCTGCGCATGGCCTCGATCAACCTGTTCAACGGCATGATCAGCCTCACCTTCTCCTGCGATGGCACGCACTACATGCGTTACGACGAGTTTCTCGGCAAGAACATCGGCTTCTGGTTCGGCACGACCGGCCACTAGGTTCGACGCGGAGCGGATGAGCGCGTTTCGACCGCACGACGCCAGGATGGGTTGTGTCTGGTCTGTTTGGGTGCCGGCAGCGCCGCGCCGGCCCTGGGGTGCTTCCCGTGCGCGTCCAAGCACACGAGGTCGCGCCATCGCCGAGCAAGGCGTCAAAAGTTGCATCCGCTCACCCAAACCCTTCCCATCCCGATAAAATGCGCCCCGCGATGACCACGATCCCTTCCGAGCCTCCCCAGAACCCCGGGTGGCACCTGCTTTTCATGGCCTGGCTGATCGCCAGCATCGCCACCCTGTGTGCCCTGTTCCTCGGCGAGGTGATGGGCTACACGCCCTGCGTACTATGCTGGTACCAGCGCATCGCCATGTTCCCACTGGTCCTGATCCTGGCCGCCGGACTGTTTCCGTTCGACCGCCGCGTCCTGCGCTACGCCCTGCCGCTGGCGCTTGCCGGCTGGCTGCTCGCCCTGTTCCATTGGGGCGTCGCCAGCGGCCTGATCCCGGAGCGCGTCGCGCCCTGTAGCCAAGGCGTGCCGTGCTCGCTGGAGCAAGTGGTCTGGTTCGGCTTCCTGACCCTGCCGATGCTCTCGGTTCTGGCGTTTTCGAGCATCGTCGCCCTGCTGTTACTGATCCACTACAAGGTATCCAAATGAAAAAGGCATTGTTCATCGCCGCCGGCGTCATCCTGTTGCTGGCCTTCTTGGCCGGCACGCTTTTCTTCAAAGCGGAAAAAGCCGAGCAGGCCGAACAACTCGCCGAGCAAAACCGTTCCGGGCTGGTCCGCGAGCATGCGCCGGCCAAGGGGCCGAGCGAGGCCAAGGTGCGGATCGTCGAGTTTCTCGACCCCGCCTGTGAAACCTGCAAGAACTTCTATCCCTTCGTCCAGGATCTGATGGCCGCCAACCCCGGTCGGATTCAGGTGGTGTTGCGCTATACCCCGTTCCATGAAAACTCCGACCAGGTCGTGGCCTTGCTCCTGGCGGCGGCAAAACAAGGCAAGCACTGGGAAGCCTTGGAGGCGCTGCTGGCCGCGCAGGACGACTGGGTGGAACATCATGTCGCCCGGCCCGAACGCGCCTGGCGACATATCGAAGGGCTCGGCTTGGACCTGGAACGACTCAAGGCCGACATGAACGCGCCCGAGACGGCGCAAGCGATCGCACAGAACCTGGACGACGCGCGCAGCCTGAACGTTACCAAGACTCCGGAGTTTTTCGTAAACGGCAAGCCTCTGCCGAGTTTCGGTTACGAGCCTCTGAAAGAACTGGTGGATGGGGCCGTGGCGGCCGCCTATCCATAAAGCAGCGCGAATCTAGCCCACGCGCGTCAGCAGTTCGCGCAGCGCTCCACCGGAAGTCCCTGCCGGAGCCAGCCCGGCCCGGCGGCGCTGCCGGCCATGCCTTCGCGGATGTTGTAGACCTGGGTGAAGCCCGCGTCGAGCATGGCCTTCTGCATCTGCGTGGTGCGATTGCCGGTACGGCAGATGATGCCGATGGGCGCGTCGAACTTGCCGTCGACCTGACGTAGTACGGCATCGGCGAAATCGGGCCGGCGCATATCGATGCGCGCCGCGCCTTGGGCGACGCCGGTCTGGCGCCATTCCTCGGGACGGCGAATGTCGATCAGGATCAGCTCGCCGGCCTGGGCGCGGCGATGTGCCTCGGGCGCGCCGAGTTCCGGCCCGGCGCTGCTCGGTGCGCAGGCAGCGAGCGCCACGGGCAACAGGCAAATCGCCAGTAGGCGACGCAGTGCGGGCAAATTCGACATAGGTATCCTCCGGTTATTCGTGTGGCTTGCGTTCAGTGGTCAACGTCGGCATGCGCCGGCTTTTTCCCGGCGGCGATCCGGTCCATCACCGCGAACAGCACGCCCGAGACGACGAAGGTCATGTGGATGCCCACCTTCCAGCCCAGTTGTTCGTTGGTCATGGACTCCACATGCATGAAGGCCTTGAGCAGTTCGATACCGGAGATGGCGACGATCGAACCGATCAGCTTCATCTTTAGCTCGGCGAAACCGACATGTCCCATCCAGGAGGGCCGATCTTCGTGGTCACCCGTGTCGATCTGGGAGACGAAGTTCTCGTAACCGGCGAAGACGATGATGATCAGCAGATTGGCCACCATCACGACATCGATCAGCGACAGTAGACCGATAATGACGTCGCTACCTTCGGCATTGAAAACCAAGGGGACGAAGTGGATGAATTCCTTGACGAATTGCACCAACAACAAGGCCAAGGCAAGCACCAGGCCGAGATAGAACGGGGCGAGCAGCCAGCGGCTGCCGAAGATGAGTCTTTCCAGGGTGTTTTCAAACTGTTTCATAGGTTTTCCGCAGGTTTCCTGGCATGTCGTTTACGTGTCGCCGCCAGGCTGGCGGCAACGGAGGTAAGCAGAATCAGGGCGACCACACCCAGCGCCAGGCCGATGGGCACTTTGTAAAAATCGGCGAAGAGCATCTTGCTGCCAACGAAGACCAGAACAAAGGCCAGGCCGTATTTCAGCAGGTGGAAGCGGCCGTTCAGGTCGGCCAGCAGGAAGTACATCGAGCGCAGGCCCAGGATGGCGAAGATGTTCGAGGTGAAGACGATGAAGGGGTCGGTGGTCACCGCGAAGATGGCCGGGATGCTGTCGACGGCAAAGACCACGTCGGAAGTCTCGATCAGCGCCAGCACCAGAAGCATGGGCGTGAACATGTGCTTGCCGTCCTGAGTGACGGTAAAGCGCTCGCCATGGAACTCCTTGGTGATCGGCAAATACCTGCGCAGCCATTTCAGAATCGGATTCTTGCCGAACTCGCTCTTCTTCTCGGCGAAGATCAGCATCTTGAATCCGGTAATCACCAGGAACAGCCCGAACAGGTATAGCACCCAGTGGAACTGCGCTACCAGCCAGGCGCCGGCGAGGATCATCGTCGCACGCATGACGATGGCGCCAAGCACGCCGTAGATCAGCACCCGGTGCTGGTACTCGGCCGGGACGGCAAAGAAGCCGAAGATCATGATGAAGACGAAGATATTGTCCACGGAGAGGGACAACTCGATCAGGTAGCCCGTCAGGAATTCCAGCGCCTTGGTGTTGGCCATCTCACGACCGGCGACACCGTCGAGCCAACCCCACAGAAGTCCGCAAAAGGCCAGCGCCAGCGTCACCCAGGCCAGGGTCCAGCCCAAGGCCTCTTTCACCGATACCTTGTGCGCGCGTTTGCCGCCCAGGACAAACAGATCCAGGGCCAGCATGGCCACCACGAAGGCAATGAAGCCGACCCAGAAGACCGGCGTGACCAGGCCGCTGATCGACATTTAGCCGCGCACGCCCTGGTTCTCGGCCTGCAATGCGGCGATGCGATCTTCCAGGGGCGGGTGGGTCATGAACAACGCCTTGAGGCCGCCGGACCTGGCGCCGCTGATGCCGAAGGCCGCCATCTTTTCCGGCAGGGGCTGGGGGTCATGCTGCGCCTGCAAGCGTTTCAAGGCGTTGATCATGGCCTGACGACCGGCCAGACTGGCGCCGCCCCGGTCGGCACGGAACTCGCGCTGTCGCGAGAACCACATGACGATGATCGAGGCAAGGATGCCCAGCACCAGTTCGGCGACGATCATGGTGACAAAGAAGGCCGGTCCGGTACCACGCTCGGTCTTGAAAACGACCTTGTCGACGACGTAACCGATGACCCGCGAGAAGAACATGACGAAGGTATTCACCACGCCCTGGATCAGCGCCATGGTGACCATGTCGCCGTTGGCCGCGTGCGAAATCTCGTGGCCAAGCACGGCTTCGGCCTCTTCCTTGGTCATGCCGCGCAGCAAACCGGTGGAGACGGCGACCAGCGAGCTGTTTCTAGTCATGCCGGTGGCAAAGGCGTTGACCTCCGGCGAATCGAAGATCGCCACTTCCGGCATCTTGATGCCCGCGGCTTGGGCCTGGCGAGCCACGGTCTGCACCAGCCAGAGTTCCTCCTGAGTGCGCGGGTCGGTGATGACCTGGGCGCCCACCGACTTTTTGGCCATCCACTTGGACATCGCCAGGGAGATGAATGAACCGCCAAAGCCCATGACCGCCGCAAAGATCAGCAAGGCCTGGAGGTTGAGGCCGTTGGCATTGAGATAAGGCTCGACACCCAGCAGACGCATGGTGATGGAGAGGACCAGGACGATGGCGAGGTTGGTAGCCAGAAAAAGGACGATACGCTTCATGGCGGACTCCTGAATAACGATAAGGGCATCTTAGGCGACCTGAATAATCAAATAAAGTCGAATATAGTTGTCATACAATTCGATTATTACGATTATTCACAGCATGAACTTCAAGCACCTCCACTACTTCTGGACCGTCGCCCGCAGCGGTGGGGTCGCCCGTGCCGGCGAGCGCCTGCATCTGACGCCGCAGACCATCAGCGCGCAGATCAAACTACTCGAACAGGATCTGGGCTCGACGCTGTTCAAGCCCTCCGGGCGCGGCCTGGAAATGACCGAAGCCGGCCGCCTGGCGCTCGGCTACGCCGACGAAATTTTCGCCTTGGGCGACGAGTTGCGCGCCGCGCTGGAAAGCAAGCGGGCGCAGCCGTCATTACCTTTCCGGGTCGGCATCACCGATGTCGTCCCGAAGGCCATCGCCTATCGCCTGCTGGAACCCGCCGGGCGGCGGGTGCCGGGACTGCGCATGATCTGCCGTGAAGGCAAACTGGATCGTCTGCTTGCCGAACTGGCTTTGCACCGCCTCGACATGGTCATCGCCGACCGCCCCATTCCGGCCAACATCAATGTGCGCGGCTACAGCCATAAGCTGGGCGAAAGCGAGATCGCCTTTTTCGCACATCCCCGGCTGATCGAAACGGGCATCGGTTTTCCGGAATGCCTGGATAGCGCGCCAATGCTATTACCTGGGGATGACTCGACGGTGCGCGGTCAGATCGAACGCTGGCTGGAAAGCCAGCATCTGGCGCCGCGTATCGCCGGTGAGTTCGATGACGATGCCCTGATGCGCGCCTTCGGCCAAGCCGGCGGCGGGTTTTTTCCGGCACCGGCGACCCTGGCCGAAGAAATGCGACGACACCAGGGCGTGCACCTGGTGGGCCGCACCGAAACGGTCCACGAAGCCTTCTACGCCATCACCGGCGAGCGCCGGATCAGCCACCCGGCCGTCCTCGCCGTGACCGGCTCGGCGCAGGATCTGCTCGCGGCCGGTTGACCCCCCGGCCCGTTCGCCTACCCGCGGCCGGGCTACTCCTCAAGCAGATCAAGCTTTCCGGCCAGCCATTTGGTCGTGGTGGCCTGAATGAGGATGGTCATGAGGATGGCGATGAATGTCACCGAGGCGATGATCTCCGCGCCCGGCGCCTTCATGCCGACCAGCAGGCCGGCCAGCGCGCCCGGGATAACCCCGGTCTCGCGCGTCCAGCACATGAACAAGAGTTCCTTGGTCGTCCACTTCGCGCGCCGATCCGGCAAGGCGCAGAGAAAGACGGTGACCGGACGCGCCACCAGCATGAAGATGGTGACGACGATGACACCGCCGACCAGATACTGGTTCATCAGCTCGAAATTCACCTGGGTGCCGAGCAGGATGAAGATGAACATGCGCATGATCAAGGCGGTGGTCATGACGAAGTCTTCGAGTTTTTCTTCTTCGCCTGGCTCCATCTTGAAGCCGAAGAATTCCTTGTTGCCGAGCATGATGCCGAACACGAACACCGCCATGAAACCCGAGGCGTTGACGCCGTCGGCGGTCATATAAGCGCCGATCACCATCATCAGCGACACCAGTGGCGAGTATTCCTCAAGGAAGGCGAAGTGCTCGTGGGCGATGAGCAACACGGCCAGATAGCCGAGCACGGCGCCCGCGAGCATGCCCAGGCTGGCTTCCCAGAGCAATTCACCGAAGGCCATCCCGGCGGAAAATTCGCTCTGCCCCATGGCGATGCCCAGGATGGTGAAGGTAACGATGGCACCCATGGCATCGTTGAAGGCCGACTCGCTCATGACGGTCTGGGCGACGCGCTCCCGCACTTTCACCTGACGAAATACCGGCACCAGGGTCGCCGGGTCGGTCGAGGCAATGGTCGCGGCCAGCAGCATGGCGATGATAATCGGCAAACCAAGGACATAGTGGGCCGCCAGGCCTGTAATCAGGGTGGTGATGATCAGGCCTATGGTCGAGATGACGACGATCGTGATCCAGACGTCCTTCAATACCTTGAGACGCATCGTCGCGCCACCGTCGAAGAGGATGTAGCAGGAACCGAAGGTCAGAATGATCTGGTTGACCACCGAGTCGGCCTTGATGTCCACCAGACCGATGACCGACGGGCCGATCAGCATCCCCACCACCAGGAACAGGACGACATCGGGCACTTTCATGAAGCGCGCGGCCAGGCTGGTAAAAGTGCCGACCGAAAGAATGATGCCGAGCACCAGCAGCAGATGCTTGGCAACCACGATGCTATGCGACGCTTCCATACTAAATTCCCCTTTATTCGAGCACTGCATATTTCACGTACGCAGAATACCGTACTTATGCCACGACAACCCTGGTAGCAACGATGATACCTGCTGGTATTGCATTGCACAATTCACGTAAGTAAGTCGTCCTGAGTCCCGCACCTTTTGAGATGCGACGCCGCAAGCAAGTCGATCTACCTATTTCGGCGCATTCCTCTATGATTGAGCCCTGTCTCCATAGCACGGTCGACCATGGATTGCCCGTGCCTCACAACGCCCATGAATTCAGCTCTCCTCTCCGAAACCGCCTACGTCCTGCACCGCCTGTTGACCTTCGAGCGTCCCGCCGATGCCGTGCTATCCGCCTTCTTTCGCGAGAAAGATAAACTCGGCGCACGCGACCGTGCCTTCATCGCCGAAAGTGCCTACGGCATCATCCGCCGTCTACGCACCCTCGAACATCTGGCCGGCGGACGCGAGCCGCGCCGCCTGCTGCTGGCCTGGCTGGCCCGCTTCGGCGGCCACAATCTGCGCGAATTCGAAGGCCTGGCACGGGGTGACGAATCCGATTGGCTGAAGCAGGTGAAGGCAGAAGATCTCACCGAACTCCCCGAGGCCGCGCGGCTTGACCTGCCGGACTGGCTGCATGCGCGGCTCACGGCGGAACGGGGCGAAACGCTACCGGCATTGATGGCCGCGTTGAACCAATCGGCACCCCTCGACCTGCGTATCAACCCGCTGGCGACAGACCGCGACGCGGCCATGGCCTCGCTTGCCAGGGATGGCATCGACGCCGTGGCCACGCCTTATTCACCATTGGGCCTGCGCCTCGATACCAAGCCGGCACTGAACCGCAATGCCCTGTTCACCCAGGGACATATCGAAGTGCAGGACGAAGGCAGTCAGTTGCTCGCCTTGCTGACCGGCGCCAAGCGTGGCGAGATGGTCTGCGATTTCTGCGCCGGCGCCGGCGGCAAGACCCTGCTGCTCGGTGCAATGATGCGCAACACCGGCCGACTGTACGCCTTCGATGTCGCCGAAAAGCGCCTGGCCAATCTGAAGCCGCGCCTGGCACGCTCCGGTCTGTCCAACGTCCATCCGCAACTGATCGCCAACGAGCGCGATCAGAAGATCAAACGTCTGGCCGGCAAGTTCGACCGGGTGCTGGTCGACGCGCCCTGCTCAGGCCTCGGCACGCTGCGCCGCAACCCCGATCTGAAGTGGCGCCAGACGCCGGAATCCATCGGCGAGATGGTCGCCAAGCAGGCGGCGATCCTGGATTCCTCGGCCCGCCTGGTCAAGGCCGGTGGCCATCTGGTATACGCCACATGCAGCCTGCTGACAGAAGAGAACGAGGCGCAGATTGCCGGGTTTCTTGTCAGGCACCCGGAATTCCGGCTCAACCCCGCTAACGGGATACTCAAGCAACTCGGCATCGCCCTGGACACCGGCGAGTTTCTCAAGCTCGACCCGGCGCACCACCAGACCGATGGCTTCTTCGCCGCCGTGCTGGAGCGATGCGCCTGAAATCGGCTAGATGGCTCCTATTCGGGCTCTGGCTGCCTGCATTCGCGGCCCCGACCCTGCCGCTCCAAGGCACGGCGACATTGGCGTTTTCACCCAGCGATGATGCCGGCGCGCTGATTGTCGAGGCCATCGGCCAAGCCCGGCAGCAGATCTTGGTGCAGGCCTATACCTTCACTCACCGCGCCATTGCCGAAGCCCTGGCCAACGCCCGGCGGCGTGGCATCGATATCCGGGTGATCGCCGACATGGAGCAGGCCGGACGGGTCGAAACCAGCCTGATCGACTGGCTGGCCCAGCGTGATGTGCCTGTCTATCTGGATGGCCAGCATGCCGCCGCGCATAACAAGACGATTGTGATCGACGCCGGCCAGGCCGATGCGATCGTGATCACCGGCAGTTACAATTTCACTCACTCGGCGCAATACCGTAACGCCGAAAATTTACTCATACTGCGCGGCAACCCGGCTCTGGCCGAAGGCTACGCCGCCGACTGGCAGCGGCATCACGCCCACGCCGTGCCCGTGCGAAAATAAAGCCCATGCCAGCCGCCACGCCAGTCGCCCATAACTTGGTCGACGCCTTACTGTCCGACCTGTCCAACACCATACTATTGGTGCAGGGGGTAGTCATTCTGATCGCCGTCGCCATCGGCTGGCTGAGCGCGCGTCAGCTTGAGCAAAGACTCCCCGAAAAGGTGATCGAGACCTGGCAGGCCGACGAGTGGAAACGTTTTCTGGTGCCGCTAACCGCCCTGATACTGGTTCTGGTGGTGCGCCCCATCGTCGCCTCCTGGCAGAGCATCCACCTGCTTAATCTGGCCGTGCCACTGTTGCTGTCCATGTTCGCCATCCAGCTTTGCTTTTTTTTCCTGCGCAGCCTGTTCAACCCCGGGCCGAACTTGCGCGCCGTCGAGCGTGTTGTTTCCTGGCTGATCTGGGGACTGGTGGCACTGCATATCGCCGGTTATCTCAATCGCGTGATCGGCGCCCTGGACGCCATCGGTTTCAGCCTCGGCAAGCAACACATCTCCCTGTACACCGCCTTGCTTGGGGTCATCACGATCGTCGTCACCCTGCTCGGCGCCCTATCACTGGGACGCCTGTTCGAGAACCGGCTGAATGCCTCGGGCGCGCTGAACCTGAACCTGCGCGTTGCCCTGAGCAAGATCGTCCAGTCGCTGCTGCTACTGGTAGCGATATTGATCGCCCTGCCCCTGGTGGGCATCGACATCACGGTCCTGTCGGTATTCGGCGGCGCCCTTGGCGTCGGCCTGGGACTTGGCCTGCAGAAGATCGCCAGCAACTACGTCTCGGGCTTCACCCTGTTGCTGGAAAACTCCGTACGTATCGGTGACATGGTGGAAGTCAGCGGCCGCTACGGCCAAGTCACGCAGATCGCCACGCGTTACACCCTGCTGCGCGACCTGGACGGCACCGAAACCATCCTGCCCAACGAGACCATGATCACCTCGCCGGTGATCAACCACAGCCTCACCGACAAGGACAACCGTATCTTCCTGCCTATCCAGGTGGCCTATGGCAGCGACCTCGACAAGGTACGCCAATTAATGCTGGCCGCCGCCGACAAGCATGTCAAGGTTCTGAAACAGCCTGGACCGGCCGTCCTCCTGAAGTCCTTTGGTGAAAGTGGCATCGATATGGAACTGGCCGTCTGGCTCGACACGCCCGATGAAGGCGAACGCCTGCTGCGCTCCGAGCTGAATTGGGCTATCTGGGATGCCTTCCGGCTTGAGGGCATCGAAATACCCTATCCACAACGCGTGCTGCGCTTGGCGGGCAGCCCAACCCCAAAAAACGACGCTGTTACGCCTGATTGGCCGCCGGACCGGGTGTGCCCCGGTTCGCTTTGATGGCCTGACTTTTTTCAGTCGGAGTCGCCGCCGCCTCACGGCTCTGGCCGAAGAAGCGGCCACCCGGCTCGATGGTCATGTCGCGCACTTCCGCCGTGGCGGTTACCGTGCCGCTGCTGAGGATTTCCAGACGTTCACAGGCAATCGTGCCTTCGGCCTTGCCGCTGACGATCACCTTCCGGGCGCGCAACTCACCCTTGAAGTGGCCGTTGTTGCCCACGGAAACGTCGGAGCTAGAGACAATTTCACCCTCGACGTCGCCGTCGATCATCAAGAGCACTTCAAGGTCGAAACGACCGACGATGCGGGTGCCCTTGGCGATGACCGTTTTATCAGTCCGCTCGCCTACGGTATTCGGGATGCGATCGAAGAGACCCATGATGTGCTCCTGGCTTCCTGGACGGGCGCTGGCGCGGCCGCCATGGCGATGAATGGATAAGGATTGACCGGATTGCCCTGATACAGGATTTCGTAATGCAGGTGCGGGCCGGTCGAGGTGCCGGTATTACCCGAAAGAGCGATGACATCACCCTTGCGCACCACCTGGCCGGGCAAGACCAAGGGTTCCTGCAAATGGGCGTACGCCGTCCGGAAATCCTGGGCATGGCGCAGCGTAATCAATCGCCCATAGCCACTACTGCTTTCCCGGACATACTCGACCACACCGTCGGCGGTAGCGGTCACGGGCGTGTTCTCCGGAGCCTCGAAATCGATGCCATAGTGGAAAAATGGCCGCTGGTAAATGGGATGAATGCGGTTGCCGAAACCACTGGTTACCGCCTGGCCCACCATGGGCGGACCGGAAGGCAAGGCGCGCTCGAACAATTCGACATCGGCGGCATTCAGGCGGGTTTCGCTGGAAAAACGCGGCACCGAAAAGCTGATCTTCGCCGGGCCGGCATCCGCCACCTGGCTGATGATGTTCAGTTGCTCGCGCTTATCCTGGATCATGCGCTGCAGCTTTACCACCTCGGCCTGGGCGGCCTCCTGCTGGCGCTGGGTTGCAGCCGTTTCATGGCGCAGAGTCGTTGCCAGCGAATCACGGGCAAATTGCAGGGTGTCATATTCGCTCGCCATCCAGCCCAGGCCGGCAAGACCGACCACGAACAGCAGGGTATGGCCCGACAAGGCATAGACCAGCAACCGGCCGACGAAACGGTTGACCGAGTACTGGCGCAGATTGCGCTCATCCGAGATGGTGATGAAAAGGCGTTCGCGCATGACCAGATTGCAATGGGTGGACTTGGAGTGTCCCATTTGAGCCGCGATTTGGCAACTTTGCAGCGCTCGGCACAATGCGACAAGCGTGTGGCGCACCAATGAAAAACCCCGCCTGAGCGGGGTTTTAAGAACCTTGCCGAAGGGTTACTTCAGCTTGGTTTCCTTATAGTCGACGTGCTTGCGCGCGACCGGGTCGAACTTCTTGATGTTCATCTTTTCCGGCATGGTCTTCTTGTTCTTGGTCGTGGTATAGAAATGCCCCGTACCCGCCGTGGATTCCAGTTTGATCTTTTCGCGTCCGCCTTTAGCCATGATTCATGCTCCTCAGACGCGTTCGCCGCGGGCACGCAGATCGGCCAGCACGGGCTCGATACCCAGCTTGTCGATCAGACGCAGAGCGGCGTTGCTGACGCGCATGCGCACCCAGCGGTTTTCGCTCTCGACCCAGAAGCGACGCGACTGCAGGTTCGGCAGGAAGCGACGCTTGGTTCTGTTATTGGCGTGGGAGACGTTGTTACCCACCATCGGCTTCTTGCCGGTTACTTTGCACACACGGGCCATGACTACCCCTGGAAATCGAGTCAGATAAAGAAGCGATTTATATCATAGTTTTTCCGGATGCGTCAAAGCCATCCTCGTTCGGCAAAAGAAACGGAATGATTGCCGGCGACGATGAAATGATCCAGAACCTTGACGTCGACCAGCGCCAGCGCCTGCCTGAGCTGATCCGTCAGCCAGCGGTCGGACTGTGAGGCCTCGGCGACTCCGGAAGGATGGTTGTGCGCCAGAATGATGCCGGCGGCATTGTGCGCCAAGGCGCGCTTGACCACCTCGCGCGGATACACACTGGTCTGGGTGAGGGTGCCGCGAAACAGCTCCTCGCTATGCACCACCCGATTCTGTGCATCGAGAAACACGCCCATGAAAACCTCATGGGCCAGGCCGCCCAAGCGCAGTCGCAGAAAATCCCGAACCGCCGCGGGCGACGCCAGGGTATCCCGCTCCTGCATGGCCTCGCTCAGGGCGCGCCGCGACATCTCCAAGACGGCCTGGAGCTGAGCGTACTTGGCGTCGCCCAAACCATGGACGGCAACACATTCGTCCCGGCTGGCGGCGAACAGCCGCGTCAGATTGCCAAAATGGCCCAGCAGCTCGCGCGCCAGATCGACCGCACTTTTGCCGCGCACGCCAACCCGCAGAAATATTGCCAGCAATTCGGCATCGGACAGGGAATCGGCGCCGCGCGACAACAGTTTTTTCGCGTGGCCGCTCGCCTTCGGGCCAATCGGTGATGGCCATGCATACCTCCCGGTTATGTTCTTTTATGCGGACATTAAACCAGAGTTGGTCGTCTCAAGACGAAGATTCGCCCTCCAACAAACTGATCCAATGCACCACCGGCACGGTACTCTTGGCCGCGAGGTGGCTCTGACAGCCAATATTGGCCGTGGCAATCAGCTCAGGGCCGCGTGCCAGCAGATTGGACAATTTGCGCTCCCGAAGCTGACCAGACAGCTCCGGCTGCAACAACGCGTAAGTGCCGGCGGAACCACAACACAAATGCGCCTCGCCGACCGGCAGCAACTCGTGACCCAAGCCGGCGAGTATGGATTCGATCACGCCATGCAGCTTCTGGCCGTGTTGCAGGCTGCAGGGCGGGTGGAAGACGATGCGTCTGGGTTTGCCAGGGCGCAACGGGGTGAGATCCTCGCGCGCCAGGACTTCTCCCAGATCTTCAGTCAGTTCCGAGACCCGCGCTGCCTTGGCCGCATAGACCGGGTCATCGCGCAGATGATGGCCGTACTCCTTGACCAGGCTACCGCACCCGCTGGCGGTCATGACGATAGTCTCGGCGCCGGCCTGGATATGCGGCCACCAGGCATCGATGTTGCGGCGCATCGCGCTGCGCGCCGCATCGGCATCACCCAGGTGCTGGTCGATCGCGCCGCAACAGCCTGCCTCGGGGGCGGCGATGAGCTGGATACCCAGCCGGTCCAGAACGCGCGCGGCGGCGGCGTTGGTCTCGGGGGCGAGGCCCGGTTGGACGCAGCCTTCGAGGACGAGCATGCGGCGCGGATGGGTCGTGTCGGGTCGTACGCCGGCGTTGAGCGGGGTCGGTATGTGCGCGCGCAACGCGCTCGGCAGCAAGCCGCGCACACCTTGGCCAAGTCTGAGCAGGGGCTGGAACACGGCCCGCGTGGCCAGAGTGCGGCGCAGGCCGGCGCGCAGCAGCCGTTCCATAACGGGGCGCGGCGCCAGACGATCGACCAGTTGCCGGCCGATATCGATCAGGCGACCGTAGCGCACGCCAGAGGGACAAGTCGTCTCGCAATTGCGGCAGGTCAGACAGCGATCCAGGTGCTGGCGGGTGCGGGCGGTCACCGGCCGCCCCTCCAGCATTTGCTTGATCAGGTAGATGCGCCCGCGCGGACCGTCCAGCTCGTCGCCCAGGATTTGGTAGGTTGGACAGGTGGCGTTGCAGAAGCCGCAATGCACGCAGCTGCGCAGTATCGCCTCGGCCTCCCGGCCATCGGCCGTATCGCGGATGAATGCGGCGAGATTTGTCTGCATCAGAGCTCTGCGTAGATCCGGCCGGGATTGAAGATGCCCAGCGGGTCGAGCGCCTGCTTCACTCGACGCTGCAGGGCCCGCATGGCAGGCGGCATGGGCTGGAAGACCTCGGCGTTGGCATCACCGCCCTTGAACAGGGTGGCATGACCACCGAGCAGCGCAGCGCGCTGGTGCACCCGCTCGGCGACAGCCTCGCCGCGCAGCCAGCGTAACGCCCCGCCCCATTCAACCAGCGTTTCGCCGGGCAGGTGCAGGTCTGGCGCGGCGGGCGGCAGGGCAATGCGCCAGAGCGGCGCGCCGGTCTGGAAAAATGGCAAATCCTGTTCGCGCAACGACGGCCAGATAGCGTTGCCGACTTCCTCGCCACCCAGCGCCGCGCGCGCGGTCGCCAGACATTGGCCGCCGCCCGACAAGCGCACCTGCAACCGGCCCTCGGCATACAGGGTGGCACTGAGCGGCAGTGGCTGGCGCCCCCAGTCGATCACACGACGCGCCGCCTCGGCGGCATCGAGCTCGAAGGCCAGGGTACGTTCCTCGACGGGGCGTGGCAGCACCTTCAGAGAGACCTCCAGCAACACTCCGAGCGTCCCCAGGGCGCCGGCCATCAGGCGCGCCAGGTCGTAACCGGCGACGTTCTTCATTACCTGGCCACCGAGGCGCAGCACCTCGCCGCGCCCGTTCAGCAGCCTCACCCCGAGTACGGCATCGCGCACCGCGCCACCCCAGGGGCGGCGCGGTCCGGAGAGACCCGCCGCGACCATGCCGCCAACCGTTGCCTCGGCGCCGAACCGCGGCGGCTCGAAGGGGAACATCTGGCCATGCTCGGCCAACACGGTGTCGACCTCGGCAAGCGGTGTGCCGGCGCGCACGGTAATCACCAGTTCCGACGGTTCGTAGGCGACGATGCCGCGATGCCCCGACAATTCGAGCAGTTCGCCCACGCAGTGCCGGCCATAGAAGGCCTTCGTCGCGCCGCCGCGAATACAGAGCGGTCGCTTTTCGGCGACAGCCTGCTGGACGCGCTCGATCAGTTCTCGTTCCACTAGAACCTCGGCAGCTCGGGGAAGGGCAGCGCGCCACCGCTGACGTGCATGCGGCCCATCTCGGCGCAGCGGTGCAGGGTAGGCACGGCCTTGCCAGGGTTGAGCAGGCCGTCCGGGTCGAAGGCGGCCTTGACGGCATGGAACTGGGCCAGCTCGGCGGCATTGAACTGACTGCAAGCCGCGTCGAGCTTTTCGACACCGACGCCATGCTCGCCGGTAATGGTGCCGCCGACCTCGACGCACAGACGCAGAATGTCCGCGCCGAGGGCCTCGGCACGCGCCTGTTCGCCTTCCCGGTTGGCGTCGAAGAGGATCAGCGGATGCAGGTTGCCGTCGCCGGCGTGGAAGACGTTGGCGACACGCAGGTCGTACTGTGTCGACAGCTCGCCGATGCGCGCCAGCACCCGGGCCAGATGCTGGCGCGGGATGGTGCCGTCCATGCAGTAATAATCCGGCGAAATGCGCCCGACCGCGGGGAAGGCGCCTTTGCGCCCGGCCCAGAACTTCAGGCGTTGCGCCTCGTCCTCGGCGCTGCGCACCTCGGTGGCGCCAGCGTCGAGCAGAACGCGGCGCACGGCCATGATCTGCTCCGAAACCTCGGCGTTGGCGCCGTCCAGTTCGCACAACAGGATGGCGGCGGCGTCGACCGGATAACCCGCGTGGACGAAATCCTCGGCGGCCCTGATTGACAGGTTGTCCATCATCTCCAGCCCGGCGGGCAGGATACCGGCACCGATGATGCGCGCCACCGCCGCGCCTGCCGCCTCGACCGAGGCGAAAGCGGCCAGGACCAATTGAGCACGCTCCGGCCTGGGCAGTAGCTTGACAGTCACCTCGACGACGATACCGAGCAGGCCTTCCGAGCCCGTCATCAGGGCGAGCAGGTCGTAGCCCGGGCTGTCCGGCGCGGCCAGGCCGATGTCGAGCAGTTCGCCGTCCATCGTCAACACCTTGAGGGCCAACACGTTATGCACTGTCAGGCCGTATTTCAGGCAATGCACACCGCCGGAATTTTCCGCGACGTTGCCGCCGATGGAACAGGCGATCTGCGACGACGGGTCAGGGGCGTAGTAAAGATTGAGCGGCGCGGCGGCCTCGGAGATGGCCAGGTTGCGCACACCGGGCTGGACACGGGCCAGTCGGTTGTCCGGATCGATCTCCAGGATGCGGTTGAAACGCGCCAGGGAGAGCACCACGCCCTCGGCCAGGGGCAGGGCGCCGCCCGACAGGCCCGTGCCGGCGCCACGGGCGACGACGGGGACATGATGCTGGCGACAGAGCCGCAATAGTGCGCGGGTTTGCTCCAGGCTCTCCGGCAAACACACCGCCAGCGGCAACTGTTTATACGCTGCAAGTCCGTCGCACTCGTAAGGGCGCAAGTCCTCAGCCTCGACCAACAGGACGTGTTCGGGCAGCGCTCGGCGCAATTCGGCGATGAAGGCGGCGGACATGGGCGGCGATTATGCCGTAATACCCGACAATATTGGCAGGATATTGCCGCGCCTTTTCCACCCAGGCGTTAACGCCGTGCCTGGAGTGGGTCTACGTCGATGGCTGATCTACGCCGGTGACTGATCTACAATCCGTGGACGCAACTACCAAAGACGGGCTCATGGAACACAAATCGACGGGTCTGAAGCGCATCGTCCTGGGTATCACCGGCGGGGTCGCCGCCTACAAGGCCGCCGAACTGGCACGTCTGCTGGTCAAGCGCGGCCTGGACGTGCAGGTGGTGATGACCCAGGCAGCGAGCCACTTCATCGGCGCGGCTACCTTCCAGGCGATCACCGGCCACCCGGTATTCGCCGACCTCTGGGACGAGCGCGTCGACAACGGCATGGCGCACATCGACCTTTCCAGGGGTGCCGACGCCATCCTGGTTGCCCCGGCCTCGGCCGACTTCCTGGCCAAGCTGGCCCAGGGGCGTGCCGACGACCTGCTCACCACCCTTTGCCTGGCACGCGACTGCCCACTGCTGGCGGCACCGGCCATGAACCGACAGATGTGGGAAAGCCCGGCGACGCAGCGCAACCTGGCACGACTGGCCGAGGATGAAATTGCCATGCTCGGCCCGGCCTCCGGCGAACAGGCCTGCGGCGAAACGGGTTTCGGGCGCATGCTGGAACCGGAGCATCTGGTCGATGATCTGGAGGCGTATTTCCAACCCAAGCGCCTCAAAGGAGTCAAGGTACTGATGACTGCCGGCCCGACCTACGAGGCCATCGACGCGGTACGCGGCATCACCAACCGCAGTTCGGGCAAGATGGGTTATGCCTTGGCGCGCGCCGCCCTGGAAGCGGGCGCCGAAGTGACTCTGGTGACCGGACCGACGGGCATGGCAACGCCCGAAGGTGCCCAGGTGCAACACGTGGTCAGCGCCCAGCAGATGCTCGAAGCGGTGGAGGTGCGCATCGGCGAGGCGGATATCTTCATCGCCGTCGCCGCCGTCGCCGATTACTACGTGCTCAACCCCTCGGAAAACAAGATCAAGAAGGACGCACACATCCTTACCCTGGAGTTGGCGCCCAACCCGGACATTCTCGCCAACGTGACCGCGAAGGCCGCCCCACCGTTCTGCGTCGGCTTTGCCGCCGAGAGCGAGAATCTGGAGGAATACGCCGAGCTGAAACGCAAGCGCAAACACCTGCCGCTGATCGTCGCCAACGACGTCAAGGAGGCCATCGGCAGCGACTCGGTGCAACTGATCCTGCTCGACGACGCTGGCCGCCATGTCCTGGAACAGGCCGACAAGCGCACCCAGGCACGCCGCCTGATCGAACACATTGCCCGGCTCTACAACGCCCGGCGCCCCTGACCCGCAACGACCACGCCACCCCTATGCATATCGATCTGAAGATCCTCGACCCGCGCATCGCCGAACAACTCCCGCACTACGCCACGCCGGGCAGCGCCGGCCTGGACCTGCGCGCCTGCCTGGACGGCGCCGTGATCCTCAACCCCGGCGAGACACAACTCATTCCCACCGGCATGGCCATCCACCTGGCCGATCCGGGCTACGCGGCGATGCTGCTGCCACGCTCCGGCCTGGGGCACAAGCATGGTGTGGTGCTGGGTAATCTGGTTGGGCTGATCGACTCCGACTACCAGGGTCAGTTGATGGTGTCGATGTGGAATCGCGGCAAGGAGGCCTTCACCATCCAGCCCTTCGAGCGCATCGCCCAGATGGTCATCGTCCCGGTGGTGCAGGCTACGTTCAATCTGGTCGAGGAATTCAGCGACAGCCATCGGGGCGAGGGCGGCTTCGGCAGTACCGGCAAGCATTGACCGGCTCACACTACAGCTCAACATAAAGGGCGAGAACATCTCTGTTCTCGCCCTTATATGTTTTGTGGCTTTCCGAAAGTGCGCGGTTCTTGCCGGACACAACCCGCTGACGTAGCACTCCTCGGTCAGCACTGCTCCCAAGGCAGATCGTCGAAACGCCAGCCGTTCATTGTGGAGCGGTGGTGGGTTTCGTCGAGCTCGCCCTCAAACCCGTATTTCACGTTGTAGACATCGGCGAAACCATGCTGCTCCAGAAATTCGCCCGCTTCGCGCGAGCGGTTTCCGGAGCGGCAAATCAGCACCACCGGCCGATGGTGCGATGCCGCGATACGCACTTCGCCGAGAAAGCGCGGGTTGAGATCCCAATTCTCGCCTTCGTACCAGGGGATCAACAACGCGCCGACCGGATGGCCGACAAAGAGAAATTCCCACTCGGAGCGGCAATCAATGAAAACCGCGTCCGTGTGGCTCTGAAGAAAATCGAAGGTTTCCCTGGGCGTCAGGTGCTGCATGGCCATCTCCTATATCGCATACTCATATTCCGAAGGGGGTCGACCCGACGGGTCGACTAGCTCGATCAATCGAGACAGTGATCCCAGGGACATCGACATCGGCGCGGCAGGAGTTGAGGCTTGAGGATGAACATGATCCGGTCAGTAATCGCTATGTCCGGATTATATTCATTGGATTTATGCATGCAACAGAATTATTTATCGGTCCCGCGCCAATTGCCCTTAGTCCGCCTGAGTGACACGGTTCCGCCCTTCCCGCTTGGCACGATAGAGCGCCGCGTCGACGCGTTCGAGCAGGGCGAGCTTGTCTTCATCGGCGCGATAACCGCCCACGCCCAATGATATGGTGACTTTGGAAAGACGTTCCTTGGTACTGCGCCGCACCAGGACAATCTGCTCGACCGCGTGACGTATCGCTTCCGCCAGGACCAGGCCGCCCTTGACGGGCGTCCCGGGGAGCATGATCAGGAATTCCTCGCCGCCGTAGCGCGCGACGAAATCCCCTCCCTTGACCTGTTGGTGCAGCACCTGGACGACACGCTTCAGCACCTCGTCGCCCAGCAGATGGCCATAGGTATCGTTGAAATGCTTGAAATGATCGACGTCCGCCAGCAGCAGACAATACGGCTTGCCGCCGTTGCCCGCATCCTGGTGCAGGCTACCCAGAATGCGCTCCAGTGCCTTCCGGTTGAGTGCCCCGGTGAGCGCATCGTACTCGGCCTCGCGTTTGATTTCCTCAAGCTGGTGGCGCAGCGTCTCGGCTTCGCGCTGGGTCGAATCGAGCCGCTCCTGCAAAGACCCGGAACTGACCACGACATCGTGCGTCGCCGACATCAGATCGTTGACGATGGCGTGCAAGGCCTCGGCGGAAGGCCTATTTTTCAGGCCGCCCTGCTTCTGGGCCAGGGTCTTGTGATAGTCGGCCATGCTCGTGCGAGTATCCTGGACCTGGCCCAGGAGGTTGGCCAGCAGGTCCATCAGATCCGTGGAGACTCCGGCATAGAGGTCTTCGCGCCGCGACTCGATGAAGCGTTCGAAGAGCCCGCCCATCAAGGCATCGTCCCAGCCGAGACGACGCTCGATGTGGGCGTTCATCTCCTGCATCAGCTCGCGGTCTTCGCCAAGCACGTACTCGAAAGCCACCAGGTAATTGACCGGATGCGGGGCCAAGCCGTTCTCCTCGAGAAACGCCATGGCTTTCCCGGAGATTCCTCGTGTTTCGTCGGGGCTGACGGATATGTATCGATTTTCCGGACTTCTCATCGTGCGAAACCAATCTGAATTCATCGGTATTCTATGCATATCGGCCTAGCCTGCACTTACTTTAGTACTAATTGTTACCGGTTCATGGATAGCCCGCATCCTTGACGCGGTTTGCCTAAAGAATACGCAACTCTTTATCATGATCGGTCTTGCATACCCGCTCACGTCCCCATGCCCGACCGTACCGCCGAACTCCGCGCCATCGCCACCCGCCGCATCCTCATCCTGGATGGCGCCATGGGCACCATGATCCAACGCTACGGCCTGGCCGAGGCGGATTATCGCGGCACGCGCTTCGCCGACTGGCCGTCGGACCTGAAGGGCAACAACGACCTGCTGGTGCTCACCAAACCCGAGGTGATCCGCGAGATCCACGGCCAGTATCTGGCCGCCGGGGCCGACATTCTGGAGACCTGCACCTTCAACGCCAACAGTATCTCCGTGGCCGACTATGGCATGGAGGCACTGGTCTGGGAGATCAACCACACCGGGGCTAAGCTGGCGCGGGAGGTTGCCGACCGGTACTCGACGCCGGACAAACCGCGCTTCGTGGCCGGCGTCCTCGGGACCGACCTCGCGCACCGCAACCTTGTCGCCGGATGTCAACGATCCCGGCTTCCGCAATGTCACCTTCGACCAGTTGGTCACCACGTACTACGAGGCGACCGATGGTCTGGTCAAGGGCGGCGCCGACCTGATCCTGATCGAGACGGTGTTCGACACGCTCAACGCCAAGGCGGCGGTGTTCGCGGTGAAGAAGTATTTCGACGACACCGGCGAGACCCGACCGGTGATGATCTCCGGCACCATCACCGATGCCTCCGGTCGGACGCTCTCCGGCCAGACCGCCGAGGCCTTCTGGAATTCGCTGCGCCACGCCGATTGTTTTTCCTTCGGTTTCAACTGCGCCCTGGGCGCCAAGGAATTGCGCCAGCATATCGATGAATTGGCGCACAAGGCCGACTGCCTGGTCTCGGCGCACCCCAACGCCGGTCTGCCGAATACCTTCGGCGGCTACGACGAGACCGGCGCGCAGATGGCCGAGCAGATCCGCGAGTGGGCGCAATCCGGTCTGCTGAACATCGTCGGCGGTTGCTGCGGCACCTCGCCGGAGCATATCCGGGCCATCGCCGAAGCCGTGAGTGACTGCTCACCCCGCGCCATTCCGGAACTCGCACCGGCCTTGCGCCTGTCCGGCCTGGAGCCGTTCAACGTCGGCGCCGACTCCTTGTTCGTCAACGTCGGCGAGCGCACCAACGTCACCGGCTCGGCCAAATTCAAACGCCTGATCATCGACGGTAATTACGACGACGCCCTGGCCATCGCTTTGCAACAGGTCGAGGCCGGCGCCCAGGTGATCGACGTCAACATGGACGAGGGCATGCTCGACGGCGAGGCGGCCATGGCGCGCTTCCTGCATCTGGTGGCTTCGGAGCCGGACATCGCCCGCGTGCCGATCATGATCGACTCGTCGAAATGGAGCGTCATCGAAGCCGGTCTGAAGTGCGTCCAAGGCAAACCCATCATCAACTCAATCTCCATGAAGGAAGGCGAGGCCGATTTCCTCGCCAAGGCGCGCCTCGCCCGGCGCTACGGCGCGGCGGTGATCGTCATGGCCTTCGACGAGGCCGGCCAGGCCGATACCTACGCCCGCAAGACCGAGATCTGTAGCCGAGCCTATAAGTTACTCACCGAACAGGTCGGCTTCCCGGCGGAAGACATCATCTTCGACCCGAACATCTTCGCTATCGCCACCGGCATCGAGGAACACGCCAACTACGCCGTCGACTTCATCGAGGCGACCCGCTGGATCCGCAAGAACCTGCCTCATGCCCACGTCTCCGGTGGCGTCTCGAACGTCTCGTTCTCGTTCCGGGGCAATGAGCCGGTGCGCGAGGCGATCCACACCGTGTTCCTGTATCACGCCATCCAGGCGGGCATGGACATGGGCATCGTCAACGCCGGCCAGTTGGGGGTCTACGACACCATTCCCAACGAATTGCGCCTGCGCGTCGAGGATGTCGTGCTCAACCGGCGCGTCGATGCCGGTGACCGTCTGGTGGAATTCGCCAACACCGTCAAAGGTTCGGCCAAGGAGCAGGTGGAAGATTTGGCCTGGCGCGACCAGCCGGTGGAAAAACGCCTGGCGCATGCGCTGGTGAAAGGCATCACCGCCTTCATCACCGAAGACACGGAGGAAGCCCGCCAGAAATTCGACCACCCGGTGAAGGTCATCGAAGGCCCGCTGATGGACGGTATGAACGTCGTCGGCGACCTGTTCGGCGCCGGCAAGATGTTCCTGCCGCAGGTGGTCAAGTCGGCGCGCGTCATGAAACAGGCGGTGGCTTACCTGCTGCCCTACATCGAGGCCACCAAGTCGGAAGGCGCTCGCGCCAAGGGCAAGATCCTCATGGCGACGGTCAAGGGAGACGTCCACGATATCGGCAAGAACATCGTCGGCGTGGTCCTCGGTTGCAACAATTACGAGGTCATCGATTTGGGCGTCATGTGCCCGGCCGACAAAATCCTGACCACGGCGCGCGAACAGAACGTCGACATCATCGGCCTGTCCGGCCTCATCACACCGTCGCTGGAAGAGATGAGCCACATCGCCAGGGAGATGCAGCGCCTGGGCATGACCCAGCCGCTGCTGATCGGCGGCGCCACTACTTCCATCGCCCATACGGCGGTGAAGATCGCACCGCATTACGACGGCACCACGGTGTACGTGAAAGACGCCTCGCGCGCCGTCGGCGTCTGCTCCAATCTGCTCTCCGACGACCTCGCCGCCGACTACGTGGCGAAGATCAAGGCCGACTACATCGAGGTACGCGCGCGCCACCTGGCGCAGCGCGGCGAGAGCAAGCGCATCAGCCTCGCCGAAGCCCGCGCCAACAAACTGAAGACGGATTGGGCCAGCTACGCCCCCCCCGTGCCCAAGACACTGGGCGTGCAGGTCTTCGAGAACTACGACCTCGCCGATCTGGCCGCCTGCATCGACTGGACGCCCTTTTTCCAGTCCTGGGAACTGCATGGCCGCTATCCGAAGATCCTCGATGACGCCGTGGTCGGCGAGGAGGCGCGTAAGCTGTTCGCCGATGCCCAGGCGATGCTGGCGCGGATAATCGCCGAGAACTGGATCGAGGCACGCGCCGTGGTCGGCCTGTTCCCGGCCAACACGGTCGGCGACGACGATATCGAGATTCAGGTCGCGGGCCAGCCGGGCATGACCTGGCACAACCTGCGCCAGCAGATGCCCCGGCCCGAAGGGCAGCCCAACGGGTGCCTGGCCGACTTCATCGCGCCGAAGGCCAGCGGCGTCGCCGATTACATCGGCGCCTTCGTGGTCACCGCCGGCATCCGCGAGTCCGACAAGGTGAAGCAGTTCGAAGCTACCCACGACGACTACTCGGCCATCCTCTTCAAGGCCCTCTGCGACCGACTCGCTGAGGCCTTCGCGGAACGCATGCACCAGCGGGTACGCACCGAGTTCTGGGGCTATGCCAGTGACGAAGCGCTCACCAACGAGCAACTGATTGCCGAGGACTATCGCGGCATCCGCCCGGCCCCCGGCTACCCGGCCTGCCCGGAGCACTCCGAAAAAGGCCCGCTGTTCGAGCTGCTCAAGGTCCCGGAAAACATCGGCGTAACGCTTACCGAAAACTACGCCATGCTGCCCATGGCCTCGGTGTCCGGCTTCTATTTCAGCCACCCGGAAGCACGCTACTTCGCCGTCGCCAAGATCGACCGCGACCAGGTCGCCGACTACGCCAGGCGCAAGGGCTGGAGCCTGGCCGAAGCCGAGAAATGGCTGGCGCCGAATCTCGCCTATACGCCGGAATGAATCTGCCTGAGGTTTTCGGGTCTCCCCAGGCCCTGCGCGACACATTCATCGCCGGCCTGGAACGGCAACTGGCCGAGCCTGGCCTGGGCACGTTCATCCTGGTGCTGGCCAACGCCAGTTTCGATGGGGATATCTGGCCTGGACTGCGGGCGGCGATCTCCGAGCGATTCGAGGCCTTGTCCGGCGAAGTGCGCGGCATGCTCCGGATGGGCGGCAATCCGGCCTATCCCGAGGATGATCTGGTGGTCTTCCTCAAGTTGATGGCCATGGGACTGGATGCAATCCGGCCCACCGAATATCGCCACGCCGGACCGTGGGAGATGCAGTACACCCCCATGCGCGCCTTGCGCCCGGCGCGCGCCAGCGGCGTGAAGGCGGCCGGGGTGATGCCGCCGGCGTTCAACCCGGCGGGCTTTCACTTCAACAAACCCTTCCTCCAGAAGGAAGTGCTCTGGCAGGGCGTGTTGCTACGCCGTCCGTGCCGGTTGCTGTACAACAAATTTCCGTTCGCCCCCTGGCATGGCCTGCTGGTCCCCGAGCCGGAAAGTGAACATCCGCAGCGTCTCGTCCAGGAACTGCATCTCCATGCCTGGCACACGGCGCGCGAATTGGGAACGTACCTGCCGGGTTTCGGTCTGAGCTACAACAGTTACGGCGCCTACGCCTCGGTGAACCACCTCCACTTTCAGACCTACATGCGCACCGCGCCCTTGCCCATCGAGTCATCCATTTGGCGCCACAACGGCGGGGAGTTGGTGTATCCGGCGAGCTGTACCGTATTCAGCAATGCCTTGGATGCCTGGTTGCACATTGAGCACCTGCATGATCGCGGCACAGCCTACAATCTGATCTATACCCCTGAACGCCTGTATTGTCTGGCGCGCTGCCTGCAAGGCAGTTACGACCTGCCAGTTTGGTGCGGTGGCCATGCTTGGTATGAGATGGCCGGCGGGGTGGTCGCCTTCGGAGAGAGCGATTATTTCGGGTTGGACGAGCCGGGTATCGCCGGTGCATTGAGCAAGACAGCGCCGTATTGATCCAGATCACTATCTTTCCGAAAGTCCGCGTGGCATTGTTTGCGCCAGGTTCAGACTAGACCCTCGCCCATGCCGACACTCACCAAGCGCCTGCTGCACTATGCCGTTTATACGGCCGCCGCGGTGGTAATCGCCATCTCCGGCGCGGCGCTCTATCTGCGCATGGTCATCATGCCCAATGTCGGCCAGTACAAAGCGGATATCGAAGCGCTGGCCGGGAATGCCATCGGCATTCCACTGCGTATCGGCAGTATCGAGGCCGACTGGTGGGGCCTGAACCCACGCTTCAGCCTGCGTCAGGTGCGCCTGCAACAAACCGGGCCCGACGCGCCACTGAGCCTGTCGCGGGTGGATGCCACATTATCCTGGCTGAGTCTCTTCGTCTGGGATGCGCGTCTGACCAGCCTGGCCTTGTATGAACCCACCCTGGAAGTCCGCCGCGATTCAAGCGGCACGATCTATGTCGCCGACATTCCGGTAAACAAGCCGGGGCCGCGCAGCCCATTCCCGGATTGGCTGCTGCGCCAGCGCTATGTCCTAGTCTCAGACGGCATCCTGTCATGGCAAGACGATTTGATCGGCGCGCCGCCGCTGGTCCTGAACAAAGTCAATCTGATCCTGCGCAACCGGGGCGACAAACACCAGTTGGGAGTGACCGCGCAACCGCCTCGGGACTCGGTGCGCGATCTGGACATACGTGCCGAGTTGTTCGGCGCATCGCTACAGCAACCGCAAGGCTGGAACGGACGGGTTTATCTGCGCGCCGACGGTGCCTCGGTACACGCCTTGAACCGTTGGGCTCCCTGGGCGCAGGAGCAGGTGCGCCAGGGCCAGGGCGACGTCCGCTTCTGGCTCGACTTGAACAAAGGCCAGATCACCGGCCTGACCGGCGATGTCCGGCTCAACAATGTCGCGGTCTCGCTGGCGCAGGACCACCCGGACATGGTCTTCAGCGCGGTTTCGGGGCGCCTCGGCTGGTCCAGGAACCGCGATCTGCATACCGTGCTGGCGCACGGCCTGAGCTTTACCCCGGTTGGCGGCCGGTCCATGGAACCGACCAGTGTGCGCGTCCAGACCCGGATCGCGCCGGATGGCAAACTGACCCTGACCGGGGCCCGGGCGGAGAAATTGCGCATCGAAGCCCTGACCGCGCTCTCCGCGGCCATCCCGATGCCCAAGCCGATGCACGACTGGCTGGATACGCACCGTCCGCAGGGCTACATAGAAAATGCCGAACTCGAGTGGGAGAGCGCCAGGAAATACCGTCTGACGGCAAGCTTCGTCGACGCCGGCATGATCGGACAGGCGGCCTTTCCCGGCTTTGCCGGACTGAATGGTCGCATTGTCGCCACGGGGTCGGGCGGGGAAGCGCAATTCAACGCGCGCCGTCTGGACCTGCAACTCGATCGCGTCTTTCGTCATCCCCTGAGCTTCAACGACTTCGCCACGGACCTGGTCTGGGAACGCCTCTCCGACACGGGCCTGCGCCTGAAGATCGGTGAGACGCGCCTCACCAATGCCGACCTGGACGCGACCACCCAGGGCAGCATCGAACTCCATCCGGAGCGGAGCCCCAGCTGGACATTCAGGCCCACCTTACGCGAGGCGCGGGCAATGCGGTCTGGCGCTATCTGCCGAAGCAGGTCGGCGACAATGCCTATAACTGGCTCAAGGTCAGCCTGATCGGCGGCACGTCGCCGGATACCCGACTGGTGCTCAAAGGTCCGGTCGACCGTTTTCCCTACGATAAAGGCGGCGGCGAATTCCAGGTCACCATCAAGGCCCAGGATGCCCGCTTGAAGTACGCCCCGGATTGGCCGGAGATCAACGGCATCAATGGCGAGGTCATATTCAAGGGGCTGGGCATGCATATCACGGCGCCGACAGCGAAAATACTCGGCGTCGCCTTGGGGCCGGTCACCGCGGTCATCCCCGACCTGCATTCCAGTGACGAGGAAATATTGCTCATCGACGGCCAGGCAAAGGGACCTACGCCCGCTTTTCTGGAATTTATCCGCCAAAGCCCGGTGCTCGAACACACTGGCCACTTTACCGAACGTCTGAAAACTGATGGCCAGGGGGTGCTGCAATTGCACCTGCATCTGCCACTGCGCAATATCGAGGATGCGGCGGTGCGCGGTGATTACCGCATCATCGACAACACCCTCCAGCCGGGCAAGGATCTGCCAATCCTCACACAGGTCAATGGCACACTGTCCTTCACCGAAAACCTGCTGCGGGGCAGCGGCATCAGCACACAGGTGTTTGGCCAGCCCGCGCGTCTGCAGGTCGCCAGCGAAACGGGGGGACGGGTCAAGGTCGGCCTGACCGGGCAAGTCAGCGCCAACGCACTCAAGGAATGGCTGCCCGCCGGAGTGGCGCGGCATATCAGTGGCACGACGGCCTATGAAGCCGAAGTCGGCCTGAAAGCCCAGCAAACCACCCTGAAGATCAAGTCCGACCTCACCGGGATGGCCCTGCGGCTGCCCGCGCCACTCAACAAGAGCGCCGAGCAGAGCCTGCCCCTGGTTCTGACCAGCAGTGCGGGGCAGGACAGCACGAACATCTACAGCCTGCAATATGGCCAGATTCTCTCCGCCAAGGTGGTCGCCGTCCCTGGCGGCGAACCCCACGCGGTAGTCTATTTTGGCGGTGGCTCGCCCGCATCGTTGCCGCGCGATCCGGGTATCAGCATTCAAGGATCGCTGCGCCGATTTGACCTCGATGCCTGGCAGGCGCTCGACATCGGCCAAACCTCCGGTGCCAGTGCCGGCTTGACCCTGCGCAACGCCAATGTCGGCATCAGCGAACTACACGCATTCAACCGGACCTTCCATGACACGCGCATCAAGGCAACGCCGATCCCGAAGGGTTGGAAACTCGACGTCAATGGCAAGGAAATCGTCGGCGAGATCATCTACGGCGAGGCGGGCGGCCTTCCCGGAAAACGTATCTCCGGGCATTTCCAGAAGCTGGCCATTCCAAGTCAGGACCGCGTCGCGACGCCCGCGGAAGGCGACGAGGCACCCACCGAGTTACCGCGAATCCTGGAGATCAATACCCAGGGATTTTCGATCAACGACATGGACCTGGGCCAGCTGAACATCCTGATGGAGGCGGAGCGCACAGGACTGCGTACCCGCAATCTGGTGCTCAGCAACCCCGACGGTCGTCTCAAGGGCGAAGGCTGGGTTTCGGCATCGCACCGGCTACCGACGCACTTCGACATCCAGCTGGATACGGAAAACGCCGGCAAGCTGCTCGACCGTCTGGGCATTACCGAGGGCATCAAGGGCGGTGCCGCGAACCTCAGCGGCACGCTCAGCTGGCTCGGGCGTCCGGAGGACTTCGCCGCCGCCGGCCTGGATGGACGCCTGAAGTTGCGCATGAAGAGTGGCCGGTTCAGCCAGCTCAACCCCGGTGCCGGCCGGCTCATCGGCATCCTCAGCCTGCAAGCCCTGCCAAGGCGCATCGTCCTCGATTTCCGCGACGTCTTTTCCGAAGGCTTCTCCTTCGACAGCATCGAAGGTGACGTACATCTGGCGCGCGGCGTCGCCTATCTGCCGGACCTGGTCATCAAAGGCCCTTCCGCCGTCGTCCACATGAAAGGCAAGATCGACCTGGGCAAGGAAGAACAGGATTTGCGCATCACTATCCAGCCCAGGCTGGATGACAGCCTGGCCGTTGCTGGCGCGATCCTGGGCGGCCCCGTGGTCGGTGTCGGCACGCTGGTGGCCACCAAAATCCTGCAAAACCCGATGGGTAAGGCAGCCACCTTTGAATACCTGATCAAAGGCACATGGAGCGATCCCCTGGTGAGCAAGCTCGCACGTCCGCCAACGCCCGCGGCGGAATCGCTCCTGCCATGAGTTTGGCGCCGTGACTTGCCCGCGACCCCCGCAATTGTGTACCTTTCGAACATGACAACCCTGCATCGGAAAGCTTCGTGACGCGCAAACCCAGCTCCAGCTTCGCCAAGCATCGCGGCCATACCATCGCCAAGAGCCTGCCCGATCACTCCGGCGTGGTTCGCGTCGCCGCCATTCAGATGGCCTCCGGCCCCAACGTCGCCGCCAATCTGGCCGAAGCCCAACGCCTCATCCAGATCGCCGTCGATTCCGGCGCCAAACTGGTGGCGCTGCCGGAAAACTTCGCCATCATGGGCGTCAAGGACAGCGACAAGCTGCATGTGCGCGAAGAAGCCGGCAAGGGGCCCATCCAGAAGTTTCTCGCCGCCCAGGCGAAAAACACCACATCTGGCTGATTGGCGGCTCGGTACCGCTGGAGTGCGGCAACGCCCGCAAGGTCTACAACTCCTGCCTGGTCTACGACGACAAAGGCAAACAAGTCGCCCGCTACGACAAGATCCACCTGTTCGGCCTCGACCTCGGCAACGAGCACTACCGTGAAGAAACCACCATCAAGCCGGGCCACGAAGTCGTCGTCGTCGAATCGCCGTTCGGGCGCATCGGTCTGTCGATCTGCTACGACCTGCGCTTCCCGGAACTCTACCGCGCCATGGGCGATGTCAACCTCATCATCGTCCCGGCGGCCTTCACCGCCACCACGGGCAAGGCGCACTTCGAAACCCTGATCCGTGCCCGTGCCATCGAGAATCTGGCCTACGTCATCGCCCCGGCCCAGGGCGGCTACCACCTTTCCGGGCGCGAGACGCACGGCGACAGCATGATCGTCGATCCCTGGGGCAACATCCTCGACCGCCTGCCGCGCGGCTCGGGCGTGGTCGTCGCCGGCATCAACGCCGACTATCAAAAAAGCCTGCGAACCAGCCTGCCGGCCCTCGGCCACCGCTCCCTGGACTGCGCCAGCCGCATCAACCTGCACGTTTACCCCGCCGAATGAACGCCCCTTCCGCCGATACCCACCTCGCCGCCGCCGATTCGCTGTTGCTTCAGGCCAACGGCCTCAACGCCGGTCACCTGGACCAGGCCTTCGGTCTACTCGCCGAACACGCGCTTGACGATGCCGACCTGTATTTCCAGTACACCCGCTCCGAGGCCTGGAGCCTGGAAGAAGGCCAGGTCAAATCGGGCAGCTTCAATATCGACCAGGGCGTCGGCGTGCGCGCCGTCAGCGGTGAAAAAACCGCCTTTGCCTATTCCGACGACATCTCCCTCGACGCCATCCGCCAGGCCTCGACCACGGCCCGTTCCATCGCCCGCGCCGGACAATCCGCCATCGCGCGCCGCATCAAGCACAGCCCGGGGCGCGACCTGTACCGGCCGCTCGACCCGCTCGCCTCGCTCGACGAGGCGGCCAAGGTGGCCCTGCTGCACCGTCTGGAAGACTACGCCCGCGGCCTCGACCCGCGCGTCAGCCAGGTCATGGCCAGCCTTGCCGGCGAATACGAAGTCATCTACATCGCCCGCCTCGACGGCCGCATCGCCGCCGACATCCGGCCCCTGGTGCGCGTCTCGCTGCAGGTCATCGTCGAACAGGACGGTCGCCGCGAACAAGGCAGCGCCGGTGGCGGCGGCCGTTTCAACTATGGCTATTTCAGCGATGCCACGCTCCAGGACTACGCCGAAAAAGCTGTGCATCAGGCCCTCACCAACCTGGATGCCAAACCCGCTCCGGCGGGCAGCATGACCGTCGTGCTCGGCTCCGGCTGGCCCGGCATCCTGCTGCACGAAGCCATCGGCCACGGCCTCGAAGGCGACTTCAACCGCAAGGGCTCCTCGGCCTTCTCCGGCCGCATCGGCCAGCGTGTCGCCGCCAGGGGCGTCACCGTCGTCGACGACGGCACGATCCCGGACCGGCGCGGCTCGCTCAACGTCGACGACGAAGGCACACCGACGCAATGCACCACCCTGATCGAGGACGGCATCCTCAAGGGCTACATGCAGGACAGCCTGAACGCCCGGCTGATGGGCATGGCGCCGACCGGCAACGCCCGGCGGGAATCCTTCGCCCACCTGCCCATGCCGCGCATGACCAACACCTACATGCTGGCTGGCGAGCGCGACCCCCAGGATATCATCGCCTCGGTGAAAAACGGCCTCTACGCGGTCAATTTCGGTGGCGGCCAGGTCGATATCACCAGCGGCAAATTCGTCTTCTCGGCCGCCGAGGCCTGGATGATCGAAGACGGCAAGCTGACTTACCCGGTGAAAGGTGCCACCCTGATCGGCAATGGCCCGGATGTCCTCACCCGCGTCTCCATGATCGGTAACGACATGAAACTCGATCCGGGCGTGGGAACCTGCGGCAAGGAAGGCCAAAGCGTACCGGTCGGTGTCGGCCAGCCGACCTTGCGGATCGACGGCTTGACGGTTGGCGGGACACAGTAACCTTATTTTGTTCCCACTTTTCTCTAAGGGGGAGCAACACAGCCGCCACGACCAATCAAACACCACCCACACGATCAACACACAAAAATCAAAGTCTTCTCCTTGCAGCGCAGCATCCCCCTCTGATAGCATGGCCCCACCATGACTCAGCAACATGCTTACTTCTTTAGCTTTTATCCCACGCCGCTGGCGGTCGGGAGGAAGTAACGCGAGCTGAATCGCAGATTCCCCGAAAACCGCCAGCCCTCTGGCGGTTTTTTCGTTTCGGGGCGGGCACATTGCAAGGAGAGCACGATGGCGGGATACCGCACTGACGATACACGGATCGAGCAAGGCGACGAAGTCCTGGCGCCCATGCAGATCATGCGCGAACTGAAGGCATCCGACACGGTCCTGAAGACCACGTTCGAAGCTCGTTCCGGCATCCACGACGTACTGCGCGGCGCCGACGACCGGCTGGTGGCCGTAGTCGGACCCTGTTCCATCCATGACCCCGCGGCGGCCCTGGATTATGCCCGCCGGTTGAAAGTCCTGGCCGATGAACTGGCCCATGACCTGATCATCGTCATGCGCGTCTATTTCGAGAAGCCGCGTACCACGGTGGGCTGGAAGGGGTTGATCAACGACCCGCACCTGAACGAAAGCTTCGACATCAACGAAGGCCTGCGCCTGGCGCGCAAGATCCTCCTGGAGATCAACGAGTTGGGCCTGCCCTGCGGCACGGAATTCCTCGACCTGATCTCGCCGCAATATATCGCCGACCTGATCGCCTGGGGCGCCATCGGCGCGCGCACCACCGAGTCGCAGTCGCATCGGCAGCTGGCCTCCGGGCTGTCCTGCCCGGTGGGCTTCAAGAACGGCACGGATGGCAATCTGCGCATCGCCGTCGATGCCATCAAGGCGGCGGCGGCCCGACACCACTTCGTGTCGATCACCAAGTCCGGACATGTCGCGGTATTCAAGACCGCCGGCAACGAGGATTGCCACGTCATCCTGCGCGGCGGCAAGAAGCCCAACTACGATGCCGCAAGCGTCAACGCCGCCTGCGGCGAACTGGCGGCCGCCGGGCTGCGCCAGCAGGTGATGATCGACCTGTCGCATGCCAATTCGAGCAAGCAGTACCAGCGGCAAATCGAGGTTGGCCAGGACGTCATGACCCAGTTGCGTGGCGGCGACCGGCGTGTCACCGGCGTCATGATCGAGAGCCACCTGAAAGCCGGACGCCAGGATCTGTGTCCGGGCAAGCCGCTGGAATACGGCCAGTCGATCACCGACGCCTGCATCTCGTTGGAAGACACCGAGCCCCTGCTGCGCGGCCTGGCCGACGCCGTCCGGGCGCGTCGCGTCGCCTGCCCCGACGACGACCAGTAGGTCGGACTGAGCGCAGCGATGTCCGACATGTGGCTTGGCGTGATATCGGACATCGCCTCCGGCTCAGTCCGACCTACATGACCTACATGGCCTGGCGCGACAGGATTCGGCGGAATTGCCGATTCAGGGTAAAATGCGCCGTGGCGGGCCTCCCCGCATGGCTAAGCCGTGAACCTGGTCAGGTCCGGAAGGAAGCAGCCACAGCGGTCGATACCAGTGCCGGGGGTCGGGCTCGCCACCTCCCATTTCAAAGGCGTGAGGAGAACGGCTTGAGGCGACACACAGCGATATGGCTTCCGTGCCTCGCGCCCCGCTCCCTCCGACGCCCCCCCCGATGAGCCACCAGGTACTCGCGCGCAAATGGCGCCCACGCGGCTTCGACCAGCTGATCGGTCAGGAGCATGTCGTTCGGGCGCTATCCAACGCCCTGACCCAGGGCCGGCTGCATCACGCCTATCTGTTCACCGGCACGCGCGGCTGCGGCAAGACCACCCTGGCGCGCATCCTCGCCAAGTGCCTGAACTGCGAGACTGGCGTCACCGCCACGCCCTGCGGCGAATGTTCCGCCTGCAAGCAGATCGAAGGGGGCCGCTTCGTCGACCTGATCGAGATCGACGCCGCCTCGTACACCGGCGTCGACAACATGCGCGAGGTGCTGGAGAACGCCCAATACGCGCCGACCGCCGGGCGCTACAAGATCTACATCATCGACGAAGTGCACATGCTTTCGAAGAGCGCCTTCAACGCCATGTTGAAGACCCTCGAGGAACCTCCGGCGCACGTCGTCTTCATCCTCGCCACCACCGACCCGCAAAAGGTGCCGGTGACGGTGCTGTCGCGCTGCCTGCAATTCAACCTGAAGCAGATGCCGCCCAGCCGGGTGGTCGAACACCTGCGCACCATCCTCGACAGCGAAGGCGTGCCCTTCGATGCCGGCGCACTGAGTCTGCTGGCACGCGCCGCGTCGGGCAGCATGCGTGATGCCTTGTCGCTGACCGACCAAGCCATTGCTTACGGCAGCGGGTCGATACGCGAGGCGGATACCCGCGACATGCTCGGCACGGTCGACCAGGGCTATCTGTTCCCGCTGCTTGAAGCCCTGGCCGAGAACGACGGCACGCGCTTGATGCGCGAGGCGGAAAACATTGCCTCCCGAGGGCTGTCCTTCGACGCCGCCCTGCAAGACCTGGCCCTGCTGCTGCACCACATGGCCCTGGCCCGCGCGGTGCCCGACGCGGTCGGCGAAGACGTGCCGGAACGTGAGCGCCTGTTTGCCCTGGCGCAAAGCATCGATGCCGAAACCCTGCAACTCTATTACCAGATCGCCAGCCTGGGCCGGCGCGACCTGGAATGGGCGCCGGACGAATATGCCGGCTTTTCCATGACCCTGCTGCGCATGCTCGCCTTCGCGCCGGATAGCGCCACCCCCGTGACGGGGAACGACAAACCGGCAAGGGGAAACACGCCGCCGCCACTCACCTCGGCACCGCGCACAGCCTTGGCCAGCGCGCCCAAGCCCGCCGCAACGGCACCCGTCGAGACGCCGCGCGCCCCTGAGTCAGAGGCGCCCCGTCCCGCCCCTGTCCCAAACAGCCCGCCACCCGGCACAGCCGCTGATGGGGGCTTCGACGGCGACTGGTTCGGCCTCACCCGGCGTCTCAACGGCGCGGTGAAACAACTGGCTTCGCTGTGCGAACTCACCAGTCACGCTCCTGGCGTGCTCGGCCTGCGCCTGCCCGAAGCGCATAAAGGCCTGCTCGACGGCTTCGGCGACAAGCTGCGCCTGGCCATACGCGAGCAACTCGGCAGCGAGACCCGCGTCGACATTGAACTGGGCCGCACCCAAGGCGACTCGCCGGCGGAGATCACCGCGCGCGCCAAGGCTTCGCGGCAAAGCGAAGCCGAAGCGTCGATCTATGCCGACCCCTTCGTCCAGGCGATGATCGAGCAAGGCGGCGCCACCATTTCGGACATCCAACCCTTACAGCAATGAGGACTCGACCATGATCAAAGGCGGTATCGGCAACCTGATGAAACAGGCCCAGCAGATGCAGGAGAATCTGCAAAAGGCCCAGGCGCAACTTGCGGAAATGGAAGTCGAGGGCCAGTCCGGCGCCGGCATGGTCAAGGTGCTGATGACCGGCAAGCACGACGTCAAGCGCGTCACCATCGATCCGTCGCTGATGAGCGACGACAAGGAAATGCTCGAAGACCTGATCGCCGCCGCCGTCAACGATGCCGTCCGGCGCATCGACAGCACCACCCAGGAAAAGATGTCCTCGGTCACCGCCGGCATGCCACTGCCGCCGGGGATGAAGTTCCCGTTCTAAGCCAGACGATGCAAGAGACACGCTTCAAGGGGCCGCGCTTGGTCCTTGAACCTCGCATCTTTTGCCTGTAATGACCCCTTCCGTCCTCGCCACCCTGATCGACGCCCTGCGCGTCCTGCCCGGCGTCGGGCCGAAGTCGGCGGCGCGCATGGCCTACCATCTGCTGCAACGCGAGCGCTCGGGCGCGGCGCGCCTGGCGGCGAGTCTCGGCCAAGCCCTGGAGCAATTGCATCCTTGCGAGCGCTGCAACAACTACAGCGAAACGCCGGTGTGCGAGCTGTGCGCCAACCCTCGGCGCGATGCGCGCCAGCTCTGCGTGGTGGAAATGCCCGCCGACCTGAACCGAATGGAAGAGACGCACGCCTACAAAGGCCTGTATTTCGTCCTGATGGGCCGACTGTCGCCCCTGGATGGCCTTGGTCCCAAGGAGATCGGCCTGGACAAGCTGTTGCGTCGCGCCCAGGACGGCATGACCGAGGAAGTGGTCCTGGCGACCAACTTCACCGTCGAAGGCGAAGCCACCGCCCACTATGTCAGCGAACGGCTCAAGGCCAAGGGCCTCAAGGTGACGCGCATCGCCCGGGGCCTGCCGGCCGGCGGCGAACTGGAGCATGTCGACGCCATGACCGTCGCCCAGGCCTATCTCGACCGCCGCGCCCTATGACCCGCCCACAGGCTACCGAAACCCGCGAAATCCTGACCCTGGGCCGGCTGAAATCCGTTCGTAATCAGATCACCCTGGCCCCGCGCCTGAAAATGCCCAAGGAACTCAAATGGAATTGAACAGCCTCACCGCCCTGTCTCCCCTGGATGGTCGCTACCGCCGCAGCGGCACCAAGCTGGCGCCCTACTTCAGCGAGTTCGGCCTGATCAAATACCGTGTCCTGGTCGAGATCGAGTGGCTCAAGGCCCTCGCCGCCGAAACAAGCATCAAGGAAGTCCCGGCCTTCTCGGCCGCCACCCTGAAGGCGCTCGACGCCATCGCCGCCGATTTCTCGCTCGCCGATGCCGAGGCGGTGAAGACGCACGAGAAGGTCACCAACCACGACGTCAAGGCGGTCGAATACTTCCTGAAAGACAAGACCGCCGGCAACGCCGAGGTCACCCGGGTGTCCGAGTTCATCCACTTCGCCTGCACCTCCGAGGACATCAACAACCTGTCGCACGCCCTGATGCTGCGCGACGCCCGCGCCAACGTGCTGCTGCCGGCCTTGAAGCAGGTCGAGCGCACGCTGACCGAACTGGCGGTCGACCTGGCCGACCTGCCCATGCTGGCGCGTACCCATGGCCAGCCGGCGACGCCGACCACCCTGGGCAAGGAGATCGCCAACGTGGTCTACCGCCTGCGCCGGGGCATGCAGCGCCTAGCCGAGGTCGAGTGCCTGGGCAAGATCAACGGCGCCGTGGGCAACTACAACGCCCACCTGGCCGCCTATCCCAAGCTCGACTGGGAGCGCTTCGCCGAGCGCTTCGTCACCGGCCTGGGCCTGACGTTCAACCCCTACACCATCCAGATCGAGCCGCACGATTACATGGCCGAGCTGTACGACGCCTGCGCGCGCATCAACACCATCCTCGTCGACCTCGACCGCGACGTCTGGACCTATATCTCGCTCGGCTACTTCAAGCAGAAGACCAAGGAGGGCGAGGTCGGCTCCTCGACCATGCCGCACAAGGTCAACCCGATCGACTTTGAGAATTCAGAAGGCAACCTTGGTCTCGCCAACGCCCTGCTGCGCCACCTGTCCGAGAAGCTGCCGATCTCGCGCATGCAACGCGACCTGACCGACTCGACGGTGCTCAGAAATATGGGCAGTGCCCTCGGCTACGCCCTGCTCGGTTACGAAAGCCTGCTGCGCGGCCTGAACAAGCTGGAAGCCAACCCGGCCCGCCTGGCTGAGGATCTCGACAACAACTGGGAAGTCCTCGCCGAACCGATCCAGACGGTGATGCGCCGCTACGGCCTGGAAAAACCCTACGAACAGTTGAAGAAGCTGACCCGCGGCAAGCGCATCACCGCCGCGCGCATGGCCAAGTTCATCGACGGTCTGGCGATCCCGGCGGCGGCCAGGAAGGAACTGCTAGCGATGACCCCGGCCAGCTACACGGGCAAAGCCGCCAAGCTGGCCAAGCGCATCGCCAAAGGCTAATCGACATAGCCGAGACGGGTCGCGCTGACCCGCTCGGCCATATCCACCTGACAGGTATACCGGCTGTAAGGAAACGCACCGGTGAACACCACCAGGACGCCTTGAGGGGTATCGATACGCCGCGCCACACCCGCCGCCAGCTCGACCAGACGCCGCGCCTCCTCGGCGGGCATACCCACCTGGATGGCGCCACACAAGGCCCCGGCGTCCTCGGCCGCGCTCCGCTCGGCGAACGCCACCCAGACGGCCAGTGCGCCAAGCACGGCGACAACGTAGGCCGCACCCTTGATGAAACGCATCACGAACGGGCCCCGGATAGGCCTTCAGGATTGAAAAACATGGCTTCGCCCCGATGTATAAAGGGTTACAAATATTGACGAGCACCCCAGCATGAACCCGTTTGCCTACGACGTCGATCAATCCAATTTCCAGAAGCTGGTCATCGAAACCTCCATGACCACTCTCGTGGTCGCCGATTTCTGGGCCGAATGGTGCGGCCCCTGCAAAGCCCTGAAACCCATCCTGGAAAAACTCGCCGAGGAATACGCCGGCCGCTTCATCCTGGCCAAGATCAACACCGAGCAAAACCAGGAACTCGCCAGCCAGTTCGGCGTACGCGGCATCCCCAACGTCAAGGCCATCTTCAACGGCGTCCTGGTCGACGAATTTTCCGGCGCGCTCCCGGAAGCCCAGGTACGCGAGTTCATCGAGCGCAACATCCCTTCGCCCGCCGACGAACTGTTGATCCGCGCCGGGACGCTCCGCGACGCAGGCGATCTTGACGGCGCCCTGGAAACCCTGGGGGAAGCCTCCAAGATCGACGCCAACAACGAGACGATTCGCATCGAAGCCGCCGACATCCTCCTGGAGCAAGGCCAGGCCGAGGGAGCCCAACGCCTGCTCGACAGCCTGGCGCCGCTCACCCGCATGGAAGACCGTGTCGCACAGTTGATCGCCAAGGCCGGCTTTGCCCTGGGTGGTCAGACCGCCGGCGACGAAGCCGGCCTGCGTGCGACCATCGCGGCGGACCCCGCGAATTTGGACAGCCGCCTGCAATTGGCGAATCTGCTCATCGCCTCGCGGCGCTACGCCGAAGGCATGGACGAGTTGCTGGAGATTCTCCAGCGCGATCGCGCCTGGAACGACGAAGCCGCGCGCAAAACACTGCTTTCCGTGTTCAACATGCTCGGCGCCGACCCATTGGTTCCGCAATATCGACGCAAGCTGGCATCGGCCCTGAATTGAATGACGCCGGCACTTTGACCCTGTGCAAGGCTGGCTGCGGCTTGACGTAAGGGCGATTTCAAGATTAAATGCGCGACTCTTTACGCGAGCAATTGTAAAGAACAATCAGTAAGTGGCCAGGTAGCTCAGTTGGTAGAGCAGCGGATTGAAAATCCGCGTGTCGACGGTTCGATTCCGCCCCTGGCCACCAGAACAAAATCAAACACTTAGGTCACCCATTGCGGTGGCCTTTTTTGTTTTCTGGCGACACCATCACCTCAGAGTCCGCGTGCCACCATTCGAGAAGCGCTGGTAAATCTGCGCAATCTTGTCCGGGCTTAACTGTTCGACCCAGGAGGCATAGTCCAGGGCTTGGGAGATGATCTCCCGGGGTGTGCGGTCCCGTTTGAGTTCGATCAGTACCAGGGAACCATCGGGGGCAATAGCCAGCAGGTCGATGCGGCCGCCGTGGCTGGTGACTTCCTGCCGCCCGATCAGTAGCCACTCGCTGGAGAGGATGCGCGGGTCGCGCACGATCATCTCTTCCAGCTTCTGTTCGCTGGCGAGCTGGCTGGCGGAAAGGGGTTCGGGCTTGTCCCCGACTTTCCAGATGGCATGTTGGATGGGCAAAGGTCACTCCTTAATCAAAGGGTGCACATCTACGAAGAAAGGGGCTACGTCTCCTGAATCGTCGGCATGGATAGACCAAGCAGCGAGATGGTAGCGCCGAGGATTGCCTTGGTCTGGTCACGGCTGAACCCACAATGATTCGGACTGTGATGGACGGCCAGATGCGTAGCGTTCTTCAATGCCTCACGCAGAAATAACAAGCGCTCCGTCGTATCCATGTCTTCGCGGGCAGCACGATATTTTTCACCGCTTGGCCTGCGGCGGACTTGTCGCCCGCCAACCCTTCAATTTTCTCTATCGCCTGGCGACAAAGCGTTACGGCCTGGTCGTAGTCGCCTTTGTGCAGGAAGGCCTGGGCCTTGGCCACCAACTCACCGACGGGGGCGTCCGCACTCGGCACGGGGAGTTCGAACAGCATGGTTTTACGATATTCCATGCGTTCCAATGCATCGATCCAATCCTGCTGGCGCACCTCGAATTCGTACCTGTCGCTCTTGCTCTGGGATTTGTCGGCTTGTTCGACGTCGCACATGAACCACAGCGCCAGCTTGAAGTTCCCGCCGTTGCGACGATTTTCGATGCTCTCGATCTGAACTGCTGAGAGGGGGATGCGGAAGCGAATCGGAATATGGGTCGAATGTTGATGGATTTGCGTTACTTGGCCATCTGGCTGCGCCACGCCAATCATTCGTTGTTCATTGCCGCCCCACTCAAGCCTGACCGAGACATTGCGGAGTGTGCTCGCTGCTCTTGGCTGCGTTGCCATGAAGTGCAGCATCAGGACCAAGGTATAAGAGCCTATGCCTGGCAGCCCATGGACTTTGACTTCGCGCAACTCGGCAACGCGATACCCATTGGGATCCTCAAGACCAATACTCATGCGGCCATCACCTTCGTCTCCTGGGTTACGGTTCTCCTCGCCACGCGTTCATGCTGGCCAACATCGTTGTTCCTCTCAAGTTCAGAAACCACGGCTTCCATGAGTTTTTCGGCGATGGCGCGGGAGGCGGTGAGCTGGGTTTCCAACTGGTCCACCAGGGCCATGAGTTTATCGACCTTGGCGACGATGCGGCGTTGTTCAGCGAGGGGCGGGACAGCAATTAGCAAAGAACTAATATGCCCTTGATTGACGGTCTTCTGCCCGGCAGTCGTAATGAACAGGCTCGCTACCTGGTCGCGTACAAGCGCTGTCGCGCCAAGGAGTTCGATGAATCGAGGGTCGGCAAGATCAGCAACGACACGCATGCGTATGAAATGGTCGCAGTAGATGGCATCGAGATCGGACTCAACACGAACAAACCGGCCGACGATGTCTGCGCTCCCATTGACGCGTGTGATTAGGATGTCCCCGTCTTGCAGCGAATACTTTGCGATTTGGTTTGGCGCTATGGCGAGTTCCCTTGTGTTCTCCAGACTGATGCGCCGGTCTACGACATCGGCAAGTCGTAACACGACTACTGGAATGCCACCGCTATCCCCCCGACTGGATGCCCCATTCTGGAAGTTTGGGTTGAGCGCCCCAAGACGGCACCATTCCCAACTGGCAGGCAGCTCACAGGGTATTTCCTCGTGGTCGATAGGCCATGCGGAATTACCAGTGGCTCTTAGTTGGTCACCGCTGTCCGATTCCTTGGGCGCTCTTCGTTTAATCAGCTCAGCGGCCGGCTTGTCATTCCGGTCTTGCGGGACGAGCTTGCCTTGCACCGCGAGGCTGAGGATGGCCTTGCGCAGGTCGGCAGGGTTGATGGGGTAGGACTGGTGGAAAAGGAAGTCGAGGTTGGCCGGGGTGGGGGCTTCGGCGAAGCGGGTGAGGGAAGCGCGGGCGAGTGCGGCGTGGCGGTTGTCGCGTTCCTGCTGCTGCGCCTCCAGCCGATCACACAAGGCCATCAACTCATCCATCTTCGCCACGATGCGCTTTTGCTCGGCGAGGCTGGGTAGCGGAATCTCAAACTGCTCAATCATGCCTTTGGTCAGGGCTTGCCTGGTTGCTCCAACCTGAATCTCATCGATCATTAGTTGTACCGAAGGACTGGCCAAGAAAATCGTGAGAAACATCGGAAGCAAGTCCGGGATTGGACGAATGATTGTTACGTGCTGGTTGACCCTGGCCCCTGCCATCTCAGAAGGTGCGGTTGTCACACGACCGATGGATGCCCCCGTTATGTTCAACAGAACGTCAAGGGGTTGGACTACGACATTTGAAAGCTGACTTGCCTGCTCATCGCTCAAGAAGACAAGCCCGGCTCGGTCAAATCCACGGAAGTGAACGTTCATCGAACGAATCAGCGGGATGCCCTCGCTAAAGTAGGATTCGCGTCCACCCGCTGGCGTGGCCCCGCTGCCGATCTTGGTCGCCAGCGATTTTAGGGAACGTTTCGGCCACTTGGTTTTAGGTGGAATTAGACGCCCCGATACCGCCAAGTCCAGCACCAACTCCCGCATCTTCGCTACCGCCCCCGGCGCATCCGCGAACAGCCCGAACTTCTCGAAAAACGTCTCCAGCCTCATGCGTCGGTTCCGGCTCGGCTGGTGAGGGCGTGGTGCAGTTCCCGCTTCAGCGCGGCGCGGGTTTCCGCGATCTGGGCCAGCAGCCTTTCGTATTCCGGCAGCAGGTGGTCCACGTCGCCGGGGCCTTCGTCCGGGCGGTGCGGGTTCTTCAGGTCCAGGTTGTAGTTGCCGGCTTTGATGGTTTCGATGGGGACGCGCCAGGCCTGTTCGTTTTCCACCCGGCCGGCGAAGCCTTTCGTTTCATCTCCCCACCAGGCGCGTTCCGGCTCGAATTCTTCGATGCGGATGGGCTTGCCCTTGTTGTAGGACTTGGCGCCGGTGGGATAGGGGTGCTCGTAGTACCAGACCTCGGTGGTGGGCTGGCCCTTGGTGAAGAACAGCAGGTTGGTGCGGATGCCGGTGTAGGGGTTGAACACGCCGTTGGGCAGCCGGACGATGGTGTGCAGGTTGCAGTCGCTGAGCAGGGCTTCCTTGATGCGGGTCTTCACGCCTTCGCCAAACAGGGTGCCGTCGGGCAGCACCAGGCCGGCGCGGCCGCCCGGCTTGAGGATTTTCATCAGCAGCACGAGGAACAAGTCGGCGGTTTCCCGGGTGCGGAATTCGGCCGGGAAGTTGGCTTCGATGCCGTCTTCTTCCATGCCGCCGAAGGGCGGGTTGGTGACGATGACGTCGACCCGCTCCCGGGGCGACCAGTCGCGCAGGGGGCGGGCCAGGGTGTTGTCGTGACGGACGTTGGATGGCACGTCGATGCCGTGGAGCATAAGGTTGGTCATGCACAGCACGTGGGGCAGGTGTTTCTTTTCGATGCCAGAGAAGCAGTCCTGAAGGGTCTGCTCGTCGGCCTCGGTTTTGGCCTGGCGGCGCAGGTGTTCGATGGCGCAGGTGAGGAAGCCGCCGGTGCCGCAGGCGGGGTCGAGAAGGGTTTCGCCGAGTCGGGGATCGACCTGTTCGACGATGAACTGAGTGACGGCGCGCGGGGTGTAGAACTCGCCCGCGTTGCCGGCGGATTGCAGGTCCTTGAGAATTTTTTCGTAGATGTCGCCGAACATGTGGCGGTCGTCGGAGGCGTTGAAGTCGATGCCGTTGATCTTGTTGATGACCTGGCGCATCAGGGTGCCGTTCTTCATGTAGTTGTTGGCATCCTCGAAGGCCATGCGGATCAGGCCGGCGATCTTGTCGGCGCCGCCGGGCAGGGCCTTCAGCCGGGGCAGCAGGGTGATGTTGACGAAGTCGAGCAGGGCCTCGCCGGTGATGCCCTCCTCGTCCGTGGCCCAGTGGGTCCAACGCAGGTGCTTGGGGAGCGGCGACTTGTAGTTGTCGCGCAGGAGTTCGAGTTCCTTTTCCCGGTCGTCGAAGATTTTCAGGAAGAACATCCAGCCGAGCTGTTCCAGGCGCTGGGCGTCGCCGTAGGTGCCGGCGTCCTTGCGCATGATGTCCTGGATGGATTTGACGATGTTGGAGACGTTGGGCATGGCTTATTTCGATTTTTTGCTGGGGGCGAGTAGCTGGCTCGCGGCGTTTCCAGCGGTGAGCACCTGCATCTGCCGGATGGCGATGGCGTTGAGTTTGGTCAGGCGTTCGCCCTGGGGCAAAGCCATGTGGATGAACTCGGCGTTCATGGCTTCAATGTTGGCGAGGACAAGCAATTGCTCGATGCTGGCGTATTCGCGCATGTTGCCTTCGAGCTTGGGATTGGCGCCGCGCCACTGCTTTGCGGTGAGACCGAATAGAGCGACGTTGAGCAAGTCAGCTTCGTTGGCGTAGGTGACGGCGGCCTGGGCCGGAGTGACAGCTGCGGGAATGAGGTTGGCCTTGATGGCATCGGTGTGGATGCGGTAGTTGAGCTTGGAGAGGGTGCGGTTGAGGTTCCAGGAGAGTGAAAGGCGGCGGTTTTCGTCGTCTTTCAGGCGCTGGAATTCCTTGATGAGGTAAATCTTGAATTCCGGACTGATCCACATACCGAACTCGAAGGCGATGTCCTGGTGGGCATAGGTGCCGCCATATCGGCCGGTGCTGGCCCTCAAGCCGATGGCACCGGTTTTCTCGACCCATTCCTTGACGCTGAGCTTGTAGCTGTTGAGGCCCGCCTGGCTTTTAATTACGGCGAATTCGCCGTAATTAAAAGCAGGGTTGTGGACCGATTCCCAGATGCCGAGAAACTCCACGGTATTCCGGTTTCTGAGCCAGTCGGAGATGAAAAAGTCGCCGTCCTTGGCTTTGAGCATATCGGTGAGGGAGATGAAATCGCCCTCTTCATTACTCAAGACGGAGACTTCCGTTCCCCGCACCTCGATGGTGGTTTTCTTGGGTTTGGCCATGGTCAGGCGGCTTCGTAGAGTTCGGTTTCGAGTTCGCGAATGGCGGCCTGGTAGCGTTCCTTGCCGCCGAATAATTTGACGATTTCCACCGGCGTGCCGAAGGCGGTGAGCGGATCGACCTTGAGGATTTCCAGGGATTCGACGCTCTTGATGCCGCCGTCGGCGTACTTCTCCAGCAGGGCATCGAGCACGGCTCGGGTCTGATTGCCGTATTTGGCAAAGACATGGCGTTTGCGGACCTGCTCGGCGCGTTCCCGGCGTGTGAGTGGCGGCTGGTCGAAAACGACGTGGCAGACCAGGTCGAAGGCGTCGTAATCGCGGCCTACCTGCTCGGCGAGTTCGTCCAGGAAAACCCCTTGGCTGGCCAACTCTTCAATGATCGCCAGCTTCCGCTCAGCATCATTCCAAGCATTGAGGAAAGCATTGAGCGAGGTGTAGGCCTGGCGTACGGCCTTGCGGGAAAAATCCTTCAGGGATTCGGTGATGAGCTTGCCGTGTTCGTCGAGATATTGGACACGCTCGGTGGCAACAATGACCTCAACATCATCCACGTAGTATTTCTTGGGCGGCTCACCCGCGACCGGCGGTTCATATGCGCCAATGGGGTCGTAGACCAGACCTTCAGCATCAATGCCGACATCCCGTGGTTCGTCGGGCGGGACTGGGGTTTGGTCGGGCCCGGGTTCGTATATCAGCACCGGGTCACCATCGAAGGTCGGGTCGGCAAACAGCGCCGTGGCCCGCTTGAAATCCATGATGGTGAAGAAGAACTTGTTGTAGTCCTCGTTGATGCGGGTGCCCCGGCCGATGATCTGCTTGAACTCGGTCATGGAGTTGATGCGCTTATCGAGGACGATCAGGTGACAGGTCTGGGCATCGACGCCGGTAGACATCAGTTGCGAGGTGGTGGCGATGACCGGGAAGGTGGATTCCGGGTCGATGAAGTTGTCGAGTTGGGCTTTGCCTTCGTCGTTATCCCCGGTGATGCGCATGACGTAACGCTTGTTGGCGGCAGCGAGGTCGGCATTGGCGTTGACCAGGGCCTGGCGCATGCGCTCGGCGTGATCGATGTTTTCGCAGAAGACAATGGTCTTGGCGAAGCGGTCGGTGGCCTTGAGGAATTCCGTGATCTTGGCGGCGACAACCGTGGTGCGCTTTTCCAGGATCAGGTTGCGGTCGTAGTCGGACTCGTTGTATTCCCGGTCTTCAATTTCGTGGCCGTACTTGTCCAGCTTGCCCTTCTCCGGCCGCCAGCCGTCAAGATCCTTGTCCAGGCCAATGCGCACCACCTTGTAGGGGGCCAGAAAGCCATCGGCAATGCCTTGCTTGAGCGAGTAGGTGTAGATCGGATCGCCAAAGTAATGGATGTTGGAGACATCCTTGGTTTCCTTGGGCGTGGCGGTGAGGCCGATCTGGGTGGCCGTGGCGAAATAGGTGAGCACTTCGTGCCAGGCAGCGTCTTCGGCGGCACTGCCCCGGTGACACTCATCGACGATGATGAGGTCGAAAAAATCGGACGAGAACTGCTTGTAGATATTGCGTTCTTCTTCCGTGCCGGTCACCGCCTGGTAGAGCGACAGGTAAATCTCATAAGACTTGTCGACCGAGCGGTTGGTGATCTTGGTCATCGCCTGGCCGAACGGCTTGAAGTCGTTGGTCTTGGTCTGGTCGGCGAGGATGTTGCGGTCAACCAGGAAAAGAATGCGTTTCTTGGCGCCCGATTTCCACAGTCGCCAGATGATCTGAAAGGCGGTGTAGGTTTTGCCGGTGCCGGTTGCCATAACCAGCAGGAGGCGGTTGTCGCCCTGGACGATCGCCTCGACAGTCCGGTTGATGGCGACGAGCTGGTAGTAACGGGGTGTTTTGCCCGAGCCGTCGTCGTAATAGTCCTGTGTGGCGACGCTTTCCTGTTCGTCGTTGTAACCCTTGACCTTACGGTAGCGTGCCCAGAGTTCTTCCGGCGATGGGAACTGGTCGAGCGGGATTTCACGCTCGACTACGCCGTTTCGGCTGGAGCGGTCGTGTTCCAGGAAGGCATCGCCGTTGGAGCTGTAGGCAAATGGAACGTCGAGGATTTCTGCGTATTCGAGTGCCTGCTGCATGCCGGCGCCGACAGCGTGGTTGTTGTCCTTGGCCTCAATAACCGCGATGGGCATGTTGGGCTTGTAGTACAGAAGGTAGTCGGCCTTCTTTGCTTCACCACGTCGCACGGCTTTCCCACGGACGATGACGCGACCCTTGGTGAAGTAGATTTCCTCGCGAAGCTGGGTCAGCAAGTCCCACTTTTCACCGTTCACGCCGACGATGGCGGGGGTGATGAACTTGGTGCGGATATCGGCTTCGGTGAGACCTTTCTTGTTCACCTAAAGCCCCCTGTTCTCCTCCTGACAGCCTTGGCAATCATGTGTTCTTTTTCCTGGTCCCTGGTTGTATACGGCTTCCATGCGCATCATCGCATATGTGTTCGCAAAGATTGCTGCCTGGATCGCATGATCGCGAGAGACGAAGGGGGGCAATCGATTTTCCTAAAGAAGCTGCGAGACCTCGAACACGGCATCGATTGCCCGGCCATTCCAGTTGTATTCCAGATAAGCCGAATGCAGACAGTTTCTAAGTATTGTTGTTCTAAGGGCAGCAAGGCATTCGCCGCCTTCATGTCGAACGGATGGATACAGAATTCCGGCCTCCCCCTCGTTCCGCAACTTGCGACCAATGCTCTGGGGATGGGAGTAGTCGTTTGGATCGACAATGCGGGGGTTCTCGGTGCTGGCTGCGCGCAAATCGATGACTTCGCCTTTCGCCTCGACCGAGTACAGCCGCATTTGCAGTCGCATAGGCGCTTCCTGTGTGGCCCCCATGAACAAGGCTTGGTGGTAACTGGTTTCCTCGATGGCGGTCACCCTGTCGTGGGCGCAGTAAAACACACCATAGGTGCCGTCGCTGAAGCGGCTACCTTGCGGGTTCAGGTGGGTGAAAGCCGCCATGATCGGGCTTCTGCCATTCCCGAATAGGCGCTCTTCCACAGGAACCAGACTGATTTCGCCAACTTCGTCGCGGATTCGGTCGTTGGTCATGGCTTCCAGAGCATACAGTGCGTCGAAGTCCTCAGGGCTGGCGACACGCTCAAACAGTCCCACGGTGGGAAACCGCGATGGGATGACCCGGTACGCAGGATTCCAGTCCAGGTCGACTCTGGGATAGGTCAAGCCCAGCCCCCCCGTCGGGCATCCAGATACTGACGTACGGCCAAGAGGTCCCCGATATTGCCGCCCAACATGCGGTCAAGCGCGCTCTTGCCCCCGAACAGGGGCGCGGAGTTGGGTTTCTTGACCCAGGCGTCAGCGGCTGTCGGGTCGAGCAGCAGGATTTGCAGGGCCTTGTAGATGCCCAAAATGTAAGACAGGCGCTCCAGGGTGTCGCGCTTCAGGTCGGCGGCCTCAGGCGAAGATTTCCATTTGAAGAAGGTGGACCTGGGGGGCGCTCCGAGCAGCACCATCTGCTCGTCGCCATTCAGGTTCCAGGCTTGGGCGATATTGAAAAAGGCGCGCAGGCCGGCTGCGGACATTGCCCGATTAGACGGCGGTGCGCTTGCCGGTGCGGCGCGTACCAGGGCTGGCATGACTCTCTCCTAGGGTATGTTGATGTACACAAAGCGTGCACTCAATTTAGTCCATGGGTAAATATTTATCAATATTAAGTCTATTTTTGTACTTGGCTGCTGCCGTTTTGTTGCTACGAATTGAAATAACCTTGGCGTCAGGTTGATGGCCAAACGCCGGAAGTTTGGTGACGGCTTGTTTGAGTGTTTGATCGCACAAGTGGGAATAGCGCCTGAAGGTGATGCGTGTATCGGCATGCCTGAGTAGATTGGATATGGAATAGCAGATCCACGCCCATCTGGGCCTGGGTGGAGGCATAGGTAGGGCGCAGTTCATGGATGACTATTTCTGACTCGGCCTTGGCTTGGACTCAGGTAGCCGTTGGCAGGCGAACATTGAGATTCTGGTCTCGGAGTACTGGTTGCCCAAGCGAGCCATCAAACTTTCGTGAGATGGTTTTTAACCTCTGGGTACCTCGGGTGAACCTGCTGAGGCGAAACCGGAGGAAGATCGGCATAGGTTCGGTGACACCGCTCTGTGCTATTTCTTAAGGCCCTCTGCCTGGCGCTTGTAGTCCTCGTAGGACATGTTCGACTGCTCGATGCAGCAACTACGTTCCACATTGTCGACAATCCGGTTGCACTGATTACGCTGCCATTCCTGGCCAGTGATATAGGCTTGCCGGGTAGTACAGCCCGTAATCATGACAACAGTAGCTAGGCTACAAATAATCATGGCACAGCCAACTGGCGATCCTACAGGTTGTGCCGCATTGCTCAGAACGTAGTATCTCAAGCGTCTTTTCATCTCCTGCCCCTGAAAGTATTTCTCCAACAATCGACAAATATCGAACCGGCAGGAAGGGGCTGGCCTTACCCAGCATTGAAGATATTTGCAGCCATGGTCTGGGTGATGGCCATGCTCCCTGCCTCTAAATTCCGATCCCGGCGGTCAGCCGGGTCGAGTGTCCGCCTGCACCAACAGGCCGGATATCAGAGCCCTCTTTGGTCTTTGTCGTTGGCATGGACCCATGTCCCTGGCAGGACTTGGGATTGAAACGTGGCTTGGCTGGTTAGCCCACAGAAATCAACAAGGTCAGTGGGGCTTGGGCCTCTGCCGTTTTTTTGTGCGTGGCGCAGTCGTCGTGTTCAGTGATGATGCCCGGCCATCTCCGTCATGGCGCGCACCGGCACCTCGACGACCACCTCGCTGGTTTTGCCCTTCCGGTTCTTGACGGTCAAGGTAACCTGCGTTTTCTGATCCGCCTGGAGGGGGGCGTTCAGGTCGATCAGCATGATGTGCAGACCGCCCGGTTGCAGGTTGACCGTTTTGCCCTTGGGCAGGCTGATCTTCTTGACCTGACGCATGATCATGACCCCCTTGTCCATGGCCATGGTGTGCAGTTCGACGCTTTTCGATGCCGTGCTGGTCGCGCTCACCAAGGTCAGGTCGGTATCGGCGACCAGATCCATGAAGGCCCCCGCGACAGGTTCTCCGGGCGCGGTGGCACGAGCCCAAGCGTTATCGACCTTGACTGTGTCGGCGAACAGCGGCGTGCAGCTCAACATGGCGAGCAAGGCCAGGAAATGTTTCGAGTTCATGCGGGACTTTCAGAGACGAAATAGCAATATAGGATAAGGCTCAAGGGTGATTCGAGCCTGTGGCAAATTGTCGCAGGTTATAAGCGGCGCGGCGAGGCTGGCCGGCCCGGTCCGGCTGTTAAAATCGCGTATGGCCACGAGGATTTCCGACGACGATCGCGCGGTACCCATCGAGACGCTCCGACGTCTCCTGTTGGCACGCACACTGATGATCGCCAGCGAGGTGGCGGTGATCTTCCTGGTGCCGCTGGTATTCAGCATCAAGCTGCCCGATGGCGCCGATGCTCGCCGTGGCGGCACTGCATTCCTTGCTCAACGGTGCAGCCTACCTGCATGTGCGGCAGGGGGCGGGCAGTGCCTTGGAACTGTTTCTGCAACTGGCCGCGGATGCCGCCGCCCTGGCCGCTCTGGTCTATTTCAGCGGCGGCTATGCCAACCCGTTCATCTCCCTGTTGTTGCTGCCCTTGATACTCTGTGCGGTAACCATCCCCGCGCGTTACGCCTGGGCGATGACGTTCTGGGTGGCCGTGTTGTACTCCCTGCTGGCGCGCTACTACCTGCCGCTGATCCTGGAGGTCGATAGCCAGACGGCCATCGATCTGCATCTTGGCGGCATGTGGTTGAACTTCCTGTTCACCGCTGCCCTGGTATCGGCCTTCGTCGCCACCCTGTCGGGAGCTTTACGGCGACGCGACGCTGAATTGGCGCAGGCGCGCGAGAAGTCCCTGCGCGACGAGCAGCTTTTCGCGCTGGGGATGCAGGCCGCCTCGGCGGCGCACGATCTGGCGACACCGCTGTCTGTGTTGTCGGTGTGCCTGAACGAGTTGGAACACGAGTATGCCGGTGATGAAGCGCTGACACCGCCCTTGCGCCTGATGCGTGGCCAGGCGGAGCGCATGCGAGCCGTGCTTGGGCGCCTGGCGACCGTTGCCGGCGCCTCGGCCGACCACGATGCCGCCTGGCGGTCGCTGGACGACTGGCTTGCCGACCTGCTCGACCACTGGCGTTTGATGTGGCCGGGTGTCCAGGCTTCGCTGGCACTCGATGGCGCATGCCCCGGACCACGGGTGCGTGACGACCCCATGCTGGTGTCGGTCCTGGCCAACCTGCTCAACAACGCCGCGCGTGCCTCGCCCGCCGGGATTGAATTGCATGCCCGGTGGGATGAACGCTGGCTGAGTCTTGCGGTACTGGATCGCGGTCCGGGCTTGGCTGCCGAGAACGGGCAATCGGCTGGCTGGGGGGTCGGCTTGAGGTTGGCGCGCGCCGCGCTGGAGCGATTTGGTGGCGACTTGCACATTTCGCCCCGTCAGGGCGGTGGTCTGGAGGTCGGCGTGCGTCTGCCCCTGGCGGCATTGAGCACGGTGTCGGCATGACGGCCCCCTGGCATATCCTGGTGGTTGAGGATGATCCGGTGTTTGCCGGTGCCCTGGCAACAGCGCTGCGACGGCGTGGCTATCGGGTCGACACGGCGGCTGAAGCGAAGAGGGCCATCGCCTTGGCGGTGGCGGAGATCCCCGATGCCGCCGTGCTCGATTTGAAGCTTGGCGAGAACTCGGGCCTGGCCCTGATCCAGCCTTTGAAAGCGCTCAATCCGACGATGCAGATCGTGTTGCTAACCGGTTACGCCAGCATCGCCACCGCGGTGGAGGCGATCAAGCTAGGCGCGACGCATTACCTGCCGAAGCCTGCCGATACCGACGAGATCCTCGCGGCTCTGGGCCGTGTGGTGGGCGATATCGAGGTGGCGTTGCCCGAGGAACCGATGAGCGTCGACCGGCTGGAGTGGGAGCATATCCAGAAGGTTTTGACCGAGCACGACGGCAATATCTCGGCGACGGCGCGTGCCTTGAAGATGCATCGACGCACGTTACAGAGAAAGCTGATGAAACGCCCTGTGCGGGAATGAGGCCGGTTGGTACTTGCTCACAATGTTTCTATCGTGAAATTCCGGTTGGTATAGATGCAGAGATCACTGGCGACCGTCAGTGCCTCGCGGACGATGACTTCCGGGGCCATCTCGGTGTGTTCGAGCAGGGCACGAGCCGCCGCTTGAGCATAGGCGCCGCCGCTGCCGATGGCGGCGATGCCGTATTCCGGCTCCAGGACATCGCCGGCGCCGGTGATGATCAGCGAGGCCTCGCGGTCGGCCACCGCGAGCATGGCTTCGAGTCGGCGCAGGATGCGGTCGGTGCGCCAGTCCTTGGCGAGTTCGACGGCGCTGCGCACCAGGTTGCCCTGATGCTTTTCCAGCTTGGCCTCGAAGCGTTCGAAGAGCGTAAAGGCATCCGCCGTGCCGCCGGCGAATCCCGCCAGGATGCGTTCCTGATAGAGGCGCCGGACCTTGCGCGCCGTCGATTTGATGACGATGCTGCCCAGTGTGACCTGACCGTCGCCGCCGATGGCGACCGACGGGCCGCGTCGCACCGAGAGGATCGTCGTGCCGTGGAAGACTTCAGGGAGGTGTTGCGTGCTGGACATGTTCAGGTTCTCTTGCGCTGGAGCAGGGTGGCGTATTGGTCGGCACCGATCATTTGCAGCAATGCCAGGACCAGCGCGTTGCAGTCCTTGAGCGTGATCCGGCAGCCCCGTTCCCTGAGGCGTATCAGGGTGTCGAGCACCTGGCCGGTGGCGGCGAAATCGATGCGCGTGACGCGCGCCAGATCGACCTCGATGCGTGCGCGGCCCGCGGCAAACACCTCCAGCGCCTGGAATTGACTGCCGGCTTTTGGACCGATAAGGCCGTCCAGCTTGAAGGTGTCGGCGCTTTCATTGGTTTCGGCATTCGGTTTGGCGGCCACGGGCAGCGCTTTCGGCGCGACATAGGAGGGCGGCGAGATCTCGAAGCGTATGGCATAGGCCAGGGCGATGGCCTCGAAGCCGTTGGCATCACCCATCAATTCTTCCAGGGCCAGGAGGAGCAGCCATCCGGATTCGTCGCCGCGATCGCCGCTACAGGCGGAATTCAGGCGGACGATGAAGGCCGGTCCGCCGATGAGTTGGATGGCTTTGTCCATCCTGCGTACTTGCTGTATGCAGGCAAGGAGGTCACGCGCATAGGCCGGCGGCGGTGCCGGGGTCTGACTGACATCCAGGCAGACTGCGGCCGCGTTGTTGGCCTCCAGGAGGAAATGCTGCATGCGGGCCTTGTCGATGGCGCTGAATGTCTGGCCGAACTGGAACTTCAGCGTTTCTCCGGGCTTACTTGCCGCATTGTCGACGATGGGTGCCCATACCGGTGGCGAGCGCTCGAATTTGACGGCGAAATCGAGGGCGAGATCTTCGAAATGCTCCTGATGGTGGTTCGCCTCGTGGATATCGACTAGCATCAGCCAAGGCGCCATGTCGCGCTCGCCGGGATGGTCCAGGATGTGACGGTTCAACGCCGCCGTGGCTTCGCCGGTTTTACCCGTGGCATAGAGGATCACGGCTTCCTCGATCCAGGGCGGCAGTTGTCGACCGATTTCACTGAACTGGATCGTCGATTCCCTCGGCTTGGCCTCGGGCGGAGCGTGCCCTGCCGGCGTACTTGCCGGTGCCGTTTTGGGTTTCGAGGAAAAGAGTGCCACGGGGTTGACTCCTGAGCGGATACGCATAGTTTAGCCGATTGCCATGCGCGCAAATACCCAAGCAATAAACTAAACTATTGCCCGGCCATGCGCACTGCTGGCACACTATCAGCATTTACTGACATACCCGAAAAGGAACCCTGATGGGCGGACTATCCCCGAAAACACCTATCCCGACCGAGATCAAGCTGCACCAGCAGTCGCGCTACATGGAGATTGCCTTCGACGACGGCGTGCGCTGCGAATTGCCCTATGAGTACCTGCGCGTGTTTTCGCCCTCTGCGGAAGTGCGAGGCCATGGCCCCGGGCAGGAAGTACTGCAGGTCGGCAAGCGCGATGTCGATATCACCCACATCGAGCCGGTCGGGCACTATGCGGTCGTGCTGGTGTTCTCCGACAAGCACGATTCAGGGATCTACTCCTGGGACTACCTGTACGACCTGGGCGTCCATCAGGCGGCCTACTGGCAGGCGTATCTGCAACGCCTGGAAGCCGCTGGCGAGTCGCGCGCGCCTAAAAGTCTGGTCTGATCGGCATGTCCCTCTGGGACGGTATCGCTGACGCTATCGCCAAGGCTACCGGAGGCCCATTCCAGATCGTCGCGCGCTCCGAGTCGGGGGGCGGCTGCATCAATCGTGCGTATGTGCTGACCGGAAGCGATGGCACGCTCTGGTTCGTCAAGCTGAATCGCGCCAATCACCTGGCGATGTTCCAGGCCGAAGCGGCCGGACTGGACGAGATACGCGCATCGGCCACGTTCAGGGTGCCCGCGCCTTTGTGCACCGGTTCGGACGCGGGTGAGTCCTGGTTGGTCATGGAATATCTCACGCTCACCGGGCAAGGCGATGCGGCGGGTTTCGGCCAGACGCTGGCGGGATTGCACAGGCACCGCGCGGCACGTTTCGGCTGGCATATCGACAATACCATCGGCGCCACGCCGCAACCCAATCAAGCCGGCGACGACTGGATCGACTTCTGGCGCGACCGGCGCTTGCTGCATCAGTTGCAGCTGGCCGCGAGTAACGGCATTGGCCGCCATGTGGTGGATCGCGGCGAGCTTTTGGCGGCGAATCTCGCGGGTCTTTTCCCCGGCTATCGACCGATGCCGTGCCTGCTGCATGGCGACCTCTGGAGTGGCAATGCCGCCTATAGCGATGGCCGGCCCGTCGTGTTCGACCCGGCGGTGTACTACGGCGACCGGGAAGCCGATCTCGCCATGACCGAGCTGTTCGGCGGCTTCGCCCCCGACTTCTACTCGGCCTATCGCGAGTCCTGGCCGCTGGATGCCGGCTATACCGTTCGTCGCGAGCTGTACAACCTGTATCATGTGATCAACCATTTCAATCTGTTTGGGGGCGGCTATGGCCCCCAGACGGCGCGGATGCTCGATGCTTTGCTGGCGGATCTGCGTTAAGCGGGTACAGCTGCTGAAAGTGCTTGCCTGACAAGTGCTTATTGTGGATAATCACGCCCCTTTCCGGCTCGTTTTGAAAGACAGTGCGATGAAGACCGCCATTCACCCCGAATACAAAGAAATCAACGTGGCTTGCAGCTGCGGCAGCACCTTCAAGACCCGCTCCACCATGAGCAAGGATCTGCACGTCGAAGTCTGCTCCTCCTGCCACCCCTTCTACACCGGCAAGCAGAAGATCGTCGACACCGCCGGTCGCGTCGAGAAGTTCCGCCAGAAGTACGGCCTGAAGTGATTTTTGGTGCTTTCCTGAAAAAGGCAGCTTCGCGCTGCCTTTTTGTTCCCGCCCGCATATCCCGATCAGGGGCGATTGACCGGCAATGCACCCGCTGAATCGCAAGCAATTGATCTGGCTGGGGCTGCTCCTGGTCGTCTGGGCACTGTATGGACTCACCGGGCGCGACGCCTGGAAAGCCGACGAAGCCATCGTCCTGAATGGCTTGCTCGACTGGCATGCGCAGGCGGATCTTTTCGCCAACGGCTCGGCACCGATATACACCTTGGCGGCGGACCTCTCCGCCGCTTACCTGGCCCCCTGGTTCGATTTGCAGGATGGCGCGCGCGTCGTCAGCGGCCTGTTTGCATTGCTGGCGTTCCTGTTCACGGGTCTGGCGGCGCGTTCTTTATTCGGGCCTGGGCACGAGGCGGCAGCGGTCCTGGCACTGGTTGGCTGCCTGGGATTGATGCTGCGCGCCCATGCCCTGCTGCCGGAAACGGCGATGCTGATGGGCTATGCCCTGTTGCTGCTTGGACTCAGCGAGGCCCGCGAAAGCTTCATGCGGGGTACGCTGATCCTGAGCGCGGCCTTGATATGTCTGGCGTTGTTCCGGGGTTGGCTGGATCTTGCCGCCGGCCTGTTGATCGTCCTGGTGAGCATGCTGTCACGCGAGTGGCGTACGCGCAGCCTGCGCCAGGCACTGCTTGCGGCCGTCGCGATTACCTTGCTGGTCATCGCCTTGCTGGAGGCGCTGTACGCCGCCAGCGCGTTTTCCTGGTGGCGAATGAGCCTGGGCTTCATCAACAACCTGCGCGGTACCGGCGCGTTGCTCGCCGACCTCGCCTGGGTCGCCTGGCCGGTCTGGCCCCTGGCGCTCTGGGCGGTCTGGCATGACCATCGCCGTCTGGCGCGCGAATTCACGCTACATCCGGTCCTGGTGGCGTCCGTGGTTTTGCTGCTGTGGGCACATTGGCCAGCCTATTCCCGAGAAGGCGGCCTGGTGCTGCTGCTGGCACCCCTCTCCCTGCTCGCCGCGAAGGGCCTGGTCAGCCTGAAACGTGGCGCGGCCCAGGCCTTGTACTGGTTCGGCGTCCTGACCTTTGTGTTTTTCGCGCTGCTGTTCTGGGTTTACTACCTGGCCATCGACTGGGGTTGGCCCAGCAAGGCCGCGGCCCATATGGCCAGGCTGACGCCCAACTATGCCCCGGGCAGCGTCGGCGCGACGACGCTCATCATCGCGGGGGTCGCGACGCTGTTCTGGCTCGTGGCCATCCCGCTCTTTCCACGCGCCAAGGTTCGTCCGGTACTGGTCTGGGCGACCGGCATGACCCTCTCCTGGATACTCATGTTCTCGTTGTACCGCGACTGGGCCGATGCCGGTTGGGGCTATCGCCCGATGCTGCATGCCATGGCCGCGCAACTGCCCGGGGACGCTTGCCTGCACGCCCAGGTAGCGCCGGATGTCGCCGCGATGCTGCGCTACCACCTGCCGGAGCGCTACCGTCCCGGGGGTTCCTGCGCCTATTGGCTGGTGACCGGCGCACCCGCCTTGCTGGAACTGGACGGCAAGCCGCTGCGACTGCTCTGGAGCGGTGCACGGCCACGCCAGAAGCGCGATGTCTACAGCCTTTACGCCGTTGCGCCAGGCTGAGCCGGTCAGCGCCATCATCCTCGCGGGTGGTCAGGCGCAGCGCCTGGGTGGCCTCGACAAGGGCCTGGTCGAACTGGACGGCAAGCGGCTGATCGCCCATGTCCTGGAAAGACTCGCAGGCCAGGTGGACGAGATACTCATCAGCGCCAACCGTAATCTTGACGTCTATGCGGACTATGGCTGGCCTGTCGTGCCGGATGGTGAATCCGGCTATCCCGGGCCCTGGCGGGTATCCTTGCCGGAGCTGGGCAGGCGCGCCATGACTGGCTGCTCGTGGTGCCTTGCGACATCCCGTTTCTGCCTGAAACCCTGGCCGAACGGATGCTGGAGCGGGGTCGGACGGCGGCGGTGCCGCTGGTACGGGCCAGCGACGCCATGCGCATACACTATGCCGTCATGCTGCTGCACCGGACACTCGTCGCGGATCTGACCGGCTGGCTCAAGGCTGGGGAGCGTCGCGTGCAGGCCTGGCAGGCACGTCATGCGCATACCGAGGCGCGCTTCGAAGAGCCGCCCTGGGCCTTCCTGAATATCAACACCCCGGAGGATCTGCGTCAGGCAGCATCACACCTGAGAGGCTGAGACGCGCTTGTCATTTACTATTCGCAAACAGCGAGTAGACTGAATTCAGTATCATAAAAGCTGACCGCGCATGACTACCCCGACGCTGCACGACCCCACGCTGAAATCGATCTTGCGGGAGCACGGGCGTGAACCCGCCGCATTGTTGCAAATTCTCAGGGCGGTTCAGGAGGCGTATCAGCACCTCCCCTCCGAAACGATAGCGACGATTGCCTTGGAGCTTGATGTCCCGATCGCTCGGGTACGGGGCGTCGCCGGGTTTTACGCCTTTCTCTCCGAGCGCCCCTGGGGCCGTTACCGGGTGCTCTTCTCGGACAACGTCACCGACCGCATGCAAGGTAGCCAGGATCTGCTCGCCTACATGTGCGAGCGGCTCTGGCTGGAACGCGGCCATGTTTCCGAGGATGGCCTGATTTCTATCGATACCACCTCCTGCACCGGGCTGTGCGACCAGGGGCCGGGCATGCTGGTCAATGGCCGGGCGATCGGCAATCTCAGCCGCGAGCGCATCGACCAGCTGTGTGAACTGATACTTGCCCAGATCCCCGAATCCGAGTGGCCGATCCAGCTGTTCGCGATCGTCGACAATATCCACCGCCGCGACCTGATCCTCGGCCAGGCACTACAGCCTGGCGAGGCCATCCGCGCAGCCCTTGATTTCGGCGATTCGCCGCAGCGCGAAACCGCCGCCAATGCGCGTTCCTGGCGTGAGGCGGTGCCTGGCAATGCGACCGGACCGCAGGCCGTGCTCGACGAGATCAAGCGTGCCAACCTGCGTGGCCGGGGTGGCGCGGGTTTTACCACCGGGGTGAAATGGCAGGCCTGTCGCGATGCCGCCGGCCAACAGCGTTACGTGGTGTGCAACGCCGACGAGGGCGAGCCGGGCACCTTCAAGGATCGTGTTCTGCTGAACAGTTTTGCCGATCTGGTGTTTGACGGCATGACCGTGTGCGCCTACGCCATCGGTGCCGGCGAGGGCTTTCTTTACTTGCGCGGCGAATACCGTTTTCTTCTGGAGAAACTGGAGGCCGTGCTCGACGCAAGGCGTCGCAGTGGCTTGCTCGGCAAAGCTATCCTCGGGGTGCCCGGCTTCGACTTCGATATCCGCATCCATCTCGGTGCCGGCGCCTATGTCTGCGGCGAGGAATCGGCGCTGATCGAATCCCTGGAAGGCAAGCGCGGCGTGCCGCGCAACCGGCCTCCGTATCCGGTAACGAATGGCTACCTGCAGCGCCCGACGACCGTAAACAACGTCGAGACCTTCTGCGCCGCCGCGCTGATCGCCCGGCACGGCGCGGACGGGTACCGCGCTGTCGGCACCGCGAAGTCGGCGGGCAGCAAGCTTCTGTCCGTGGCCGGCGATTGCGCTCGACCTGGCATTTACGAATACCCCTTCGGGGTGACGGTGCGTCAGGTGCTGGAGGATTGCGGCGCGGTCGATCCCCAGGCGGTACAGATCAGCGGCCCGTCGGGCGTCTGCATCGGGGTCGACGAGTTCGACCGGCGCATCGCCTTCGAGGATCTGCCCACCGCGGGTGCCTTCACGGTCTTCGATCAAAGCCGCGACATGTTCGAGGTAGCACGCAACTATGCGCACTTCTTCGCTCATGAGAGCTGCGGCTTTTGCACACCCTGCCGGGTGGGCACGGCGATGCTGCGCAATATCATGGACAAGATCCACGCCGGCCACGGCACGCCGTATGACCTGCGCGAAATCGAGCGTCTCGACAAGGTATTGGGTATGTCGGCGCATTGCGGTCTAGGGCATACCGCCTGCAATCCGACACTGGATACCTTGAAGCGCTTCCGGCCGGCCTATGAGCGGCGCCTCAAGTCGCTCGATTTCGAGCCGGCCTTCGATCTCGACGGCGCCCTGGCCGTTGCTCGGCAGATGACAGGCCGCGACGACGAGGGTGCCCACCTGCGTACGGAGACGCCGACATGAGCGAGACGCATACATTCCGCCTGGACGGCGACGAGGTTCCCTTCGCCGAGGGTCAGACGGTGATCCAGGCGGCACTCAGCGCCGGGCGCTACATCCCGCATCTGTGCTATCACCCCGAATTCAAGCCGCATGGCAGTTGCAAGGTCTGCACGGTGAAGGCCGACGGTCGCGCCGCCGCTTCCTGTACGCTGCCGGCTCGCGCCGGCATGGCGGTCGAAAGCGACACGGAAGAGATGAACGACTTGCGCCGCACCCTGGTGCAGATGCTGTTCGCCGAGGGCAATCATTTCTGCCCCTCGTGCGAGAAGAGCGGCAACTGCATGCTGCAAGCCCTGGGCTATGACTTGGGCGTGATGACCGCCGGTTTCAGGCACTTCTTCCCAGATCGGCCGGTGGATGCCTCGCATCCTGATCTGCTCCTCGATTTCAATCGCTGCATCCTCTGCGAGCTGTGCGTGCGGGCCTCCTGCGAGGTCGACGAAAAATGCGTTTTCGCCCTGTCCGGGCGCGGCCTCGACAAGCATCTGGTCGTCAACGCCGTTTCGGGGCGGTTGGCCGATACCGATGTCGCTCTCGGCGACAAGGCGGTCGAGGTCTGTCCGGTTGGCGTCATCCTGAAAAAACGGGTCGGCTTCGCGCAGCCGATCGGCGCACGCCGTTACGATGCCCGGCCAATCAGCGCCCAGGCACTCGACGATGCTCCCCGCCCTGGCAATCATCGCTCCGGTTGTGGTGCCTGCGAGGAGGGTGCGAAATGACGGCGGCGGTGAAGAATAAATTGCGGGTTGCGACGACCTCCCTGGCCGGTTGCTTCGGCTGCCACATGTCGCTGCTGGATATCGACGAGCGCTTGTTCACCTTACTTGAGCACATCGAGTTCGACCGTTCGCCGCTCACCGACATCAAGCATTGCGGGCCGTGTGACATCGGCATCGTCGAGGGTGGTATCTGCAACGCCGAGAACGTCCACGTGCTGCGCGAGTTTCGGAAGAACTGCAAGATACTCGTTGCCATCGGCGCCTGCGCCGTCACCGGCGGCCTGCCGGCACAGCGCAACCACCTCGATCTTGGCGCGTGCCTGCGCGAGGTTTATCAGACCGAGATCAGCCTGGAGCAAGGCCTGATCCCCAACGATCCGGAGCTACCCTTGCCGCTGGACAAGGTGCATCCGCTGCACGAAGTGGTCAAGGTCGATTACTTCATCCCCGGTTGCCCGCCGTCCGGCGACGCCATCTGGAAATTCCTCACCGACCTGCTCGCCGGGCGCACGCCGACCCTGGGGCATGGTCTGATCAAATACGACTGAGACCATGATTAGCCATCTAGAAACCGCGGAACACCCGGAGAAACTGCGTCGCGTCGCCATCGAGCCGATCTCGCGCGTCGAGGGACATGGCAAGGTGACGCTGCTGCTCGACGAGGACGATCACGTGCGTCAGGCGCGTCTGCACATCGTCGAATTCCGGGGCTTCGAAAAATTCATACAGGGCCGGCCGTATTGGGAAGTGCCGGTCATGGTGCAACGCCTGTGCGGCATCTGCCCGGTGAGCCATCACCTCGCCGCCGCCAAGGCGCTCGATCAGGTGGTCGGCGCAACGCACCTGACGCCGACCGCCGAGAAGCTGCGCCGGCTCATGCATTACGGCCAGATACTGCAATCGCACGCGCTCCACTTCTTCCACCTGTCGTCGCCCGATCTGTTGTTCGGATTCGGCTCCGACGTGGCCCGGCGCAACATTGTCGGCGTGGCCGCGGCGTATCCCGAGATTGCCCGCCAAGGCATTCTGCTGCGCAAATTCGGCCAGGAGGTCATTCGCGTCACCGCCGGCAAGCGGGTGCACGGCACCAGCGCCGTGCCAGGCGGCGTCAACAAGAATCTGGACAAGGACGAGCGGGATATCCTGCTGAAAGACGTCTATCAGATGATCGGCTGGTCGCGCGATGCGGTACATCTGGCGCGCCGTTTGTTCGAGCAGAACCTGGAGGAATACAACGCCTTCGGCCGTTTCGCTGCCCATAACCTGAGTCTGGTCCGAGCCGATGGCGCCATGGATTTGTACCACGGTGGCCTGCGTGCCCGCGACAAGGACGGCAAGACCCTGTTCGACCATGTCGAGTACAGCCACTACTGGGATTACATCTTCGAGGACGTGAAGGCCTGGTCCTACATGAAATTCCCCTTCTTCCGCAGCCTCGGCCCCGAAGATGGCTGGTACCGCGTCGGCCCGCTGACGCGCGTCACGCAATGCGACTTCATCGACACACCGCTGGCCGATCACGAGCGCCGCGATTTCATCGCCTTCGACAACGGTCGGGCGACCGGCGCGACCCTGGCTTACCACTGGGCGCGCATGATCGAGATGCTGCACGCCGCCGAAATGATCAAGGAACTGCTGCACGACGACGACCTGCTCGGCTCCGACCTGCTGGTTCAGGGAGAACGCCAGGAACGCGGCGTTGGCATGATCGAGGCGCCACGCGGCACATTGATCCACCACTATCGCGTCGACGAAAACGATCTGGTGGTGCGTGCCAATCTGATCGTCTCGACGACCCACAACAATCAGGCCATGAACGAGGCCATACGCCGGGTCGCCGAGCAGTACCTCGACGGCCGCCAATTGACGGAAGGCCTGCTGAACCACATCGAAGTCGCCGTGCGTGCCTTCGATCCCTGCCTGTCCTGCGCCACGCACGCCCTGGGCAAGATGCCGCTGGAGCTGGAATTGGTCGATGCCGAAGGGACTCGCATCGACGCCCTGAGCCGGGCTGCGTAAGGCTGCCGTTGAACATCCTGGTTATCGGTATCGGCAACCCCAGCCGGGGCGACGACGCGCTCGGGCCGTTACTCATTGATCGACTCGCCGAACGCGATATTCCAGGCGTGGAACTGCTCACGGATTTTCAGTTGCAGGTCGAGTATGTGCTGGACCTACATGGCCGCGATGCGGTCATCTTTGCCGATGCCTCGGTGAATTGCGTCGAGCCTTACGCTTTCTCCGCGGCATGCGCCTCGGAAGGCTCCGGGTTCACTACCCACAGCATGTCGCCAGAGGCCTTGCTCGGTGCCTATAGGGCGCACTTTGAATGTGCGCCACCGACCGCGTACATCATGGCGATACGCGGATATCGTTTTGAACTGGGCGAGGAATTGAGTACGCCTGCCGCACGCAATATCGATGCGGCGGTCGCGTTCCTTGCGACAACGATACGTACCTTGATAACCCCTTCAAGCGAAATCAACGGGCGAGAAAAAAGCGCTTCGACCAACTCCTGACTCGGAGGGTGGAAGCGCTTGCGACCAGCCTTGGGGCTGGTGGGTATCAGGCTTTTTTCGCGGCGGCTTTTTTCGGAGCGGCCTTCGCGACGGGCTTGGCAGCGGCCTTGGGCGCGGCCGCTTTCTTCACGGCGGCGGGCTTGGCAGCGGCCGCCTTGGGAGCCACTGCTTTTTTTCGGAGCGGCCTTCGCGGCTGGCCTTGGCAGCGGCCTTGGGCGCAGCCGCTTTCTTCACGGCGGCGGGTTTGGCATCGGACGCCTTGGGAGCCGCGGCTTTTTTCGGAGCGGCCTTCGCGGCAGGCTTGGCGGCGGCCTTGGGCGCGGCCGCTTTCTTCACGGCGGCGGGCTTGGCGACGGCGGCCTTGGGGGCAGCGGCTTTTTTTACAACGGGCTTGGCGGCGGCTGCCTTGGGAGCCGCAACCTTCTTCGCGGCGGGCTTGGCGGCAGCCGCTTTAGGCGCGGCCGCTTTTTTCACGGCAGGCTTGGCGACGGCTTTAGGTGCAGCGGGTTTTTTCGCGGCAGCGGCTTTTGCGGCAGGTTTTGCAGCGGGCATATCTCACTCCTTTGCAGTTATATGGGAAAGGCCTTTCGCCGCATCCCTCCAGCGGCTTGACGCGAAACAACGCGCTGCGTAATTCTAGAACAAAAAAAAGCCCGAAACGCAAGCCCCCACGCGGGTTTTTACGGTTTTATGAAAGACATGTTGCTATTCAGGGACGGATTCGTTTTCGAAGAGTTGCTCGATACGCTCGCGCTCTCTGACCAAGCGGTAGGTCGAGCCATCCACCAGCACCTCGGCGGCACGGGTTCGGGTGTTGTAGTTGGAACTCATGCTCATGCCATATGCGCCCGTCGAGAGAATGGCCAGCAGGTCGTTTTCCTCAAGGCACAAGGCGCGGTCATGGCCGAGAAAATCGCCGCTTTCGCAGACCGGGCCGACGATCTGGTAAAGCCTGGGCACTCCGTCGCGCTCGACTGCCGGCTGGATATCGTGCCAGGCCTCGTACAAGGCTGGACGCATGAGATCGTTCATGGCGGCATCGACGATGGCGAAATCCTTGCATTCGCCATGCTTGAGGTATTCAACGCGCGTGAGCAGTACGCCGGCGTTGCCAACCAATGAGCGGCCCGGTTCGATGATCAGTGTCTGTGGCCGGCCCGCGAGCCTTTGCAGGAGGGTGTGCGCGTACTCGGCGAACTCGGGCGGCACTTCATCACGATAGCGGATGCCGATGCCGCCACCCATGTCGATGTGCTCCAGGACAACGCCCTCGCTAGCGAGCTGGTCGACCAAGCCGAGTATCTTGTCCAAGGCTTCGGCGAAGGGCGCGACCTCGGTGAGTTGCGAGCCGATGTGGCAATCGATGCCGACGATTCGGATATTGGCCCGCGTCGCGGCCTGGCGATAGACACGTAGCGCCTGGTCGTGAGCAATGCCGAACTTGTTGTCCTTGAGGCCGGTGGAGATGTAGGGATGCGTGCCGGCATCGACATCCGGGTTGACGCGCAGGCTGATGGGCGCGATCTTGCCCAAGGCGCCGGCAACGCCATCGAGACGGGAGAGCTCGCTTTCCGATTCGACGTTGAAGCAGTGGATGCCGGCTTCCAGCGCCGCGCGCATCTCCGCTTCGGTCTTGCCGACGCCGGAAAACAGCACCTTGCCGGGGTCGCCGCCCGCGGCGAGGACGCGGGCCAACTCACCACCCGAGACGATGTCGAAGCCGGCGCCCAGGCGCGCGAATCGGTTCAGGACGGCCAGGCTGGAGTTCGCCTTGACCGCATAGCAGACCCGGTGAGGATGCCCGGCCAAGGCGTTGTCGTAGGCATGGTAAGCGGTGTCGAGCGCCGCGCCGGAATAGACGTAACAGGGTGTGTCGTAGCGATGGGCGACAACGTCGAGGGGGACGGCTTCGCAGTAAAGTCTGCCATCGATGCGCGAAAAGAAGTTCATTTGCTGGAAGGGGTCGGTGTCGCACCGGACGTCGATCGGGCCGGCTCGGCCGGGCTTGGCAGATACAGATTGCCTTTCTTTCCGCAGCCGGAAAGCAGCATGAACAGGGCGGTCAGGATAATCAGTGAGCGCATGACGTTTGCGGATAATATGATGCCGGCAAGTCTATCACGCAGGGGAATCGGGCATGACCGAGAGCGAGTACAAGTCACTGGCGGACGCCTTCTTCGAGCGTCTGGAAAGCGCCCTTGACGGCATCGATGCGGGTCTCGATTTCGAGCTGGCCGCCGGGGGTGTGCTGGAGATCGAGTTCGATGATGGCACGAAGATCATCGTCAATCGCCAGTCCGCGACGCAGGAGATCTGGGTGGCGGCGCGCAGCGGCGGTTTTCACTATCGCTGGGATGGCCAGACATGGCGCGACACGCGCAATGGCGAGGAGTTGTTCGCGGCCTTGAGCCGTTGCGCCAGCGAGCAGGCGGGATCGGCTATCCAGCTCGCGTAAGCTATAACGAAGCATAACAATTCCTTTTAAGGAGTCAGGATGCCGGCCTTGCAGGATTTCGCCAGCGTGCTTGCCGATCAGATCGGCAAGGAACATGCGGCGATGTTTCTCGATCATGTGAGCTTGCAGGAACTGCCGCGCGGCGAGGTCTTGCTGCGCGACCAGGCGTCGGTGTCGGCCTTGTACCTGCTGATCGAGGGGCGTGTCGGGCTATCCGTGGAGGTCGCCGGACATGCCATCCATCTGGGCACCATGGATGCCGGCAACTGGATCGGCGAAGTCGCCTATTTCAGCGGCAGCCATATTTCGTGTTCGACGGTGACGGCGGAAACCGATGTCCGCCTGATGCGCCTGGGCTTCGCCGAATTCGGGGCGATCGCGCGCGCCACGCCCGAGGCCGCCTGTCGCCTGACGCATGTGCTGGTGACCATGCTGATCCACCGCTTGCGCGCCACGGTGCATAACCCGGTGGTCGACGCCGACGGCCAATTGTTCATGCTCGGCAATCTGTCGCTGCCCTCGCCGGCACGCGCGGCGCACGAGCGCGGCGTCATCGACTTCTTCCGCAAACTACTCGGGACACACTGATGCTGCTGAAGAACTTTGTCCGCACCCTGCCCGGCGCCGAATATCTGAGCGAAGAAGATGCCGAACATATCGTCGCGGCGATGCGCGTCGAGGATTACGAAGACGGCCACATTTTCGTCTGCCAGGACAAGCTGGCCAAGGAATTGCATCTTTTGCTGAAGGGCGCGGTGAAGGTCAGCCATTACGGACCGACGGGCCGCAATCACACCTTGCGGATACTGGAGCCCGGTGATTTTTTCGGCTTGCTGTCGCTCTCCGACGGCAAGCCTGCCGTGGCCAGTTGTGTCGCCGAGAAAGGGGCCAGGGTGGCGAGTCTGCCGTTCTCCGCCTATATGCTGCTGTACCAGCCGCATTCCGACATCGGTTGCCGTTTCCAGTATCTTCTCGCGGCGCAACTGGCGCGCGATCTGCGTTATCGGCATGCCATGCTGCGCAATCTGCTGTCCTGCCTGTATACCGGCCAGCCCCTCAGCGCGCCAAGTTGCGGCATGGAGGGCGTGCCGCAAATCTCCGATGACTAGTCATACTGTGTCAATAAATCCAAAAACAGCCTTGTGTGACTGTGCTTGAGCGGACCCGAGGCGGAGATCGGCATGGGTTATAGGGTGGGTCTGCCCGCCTTGGTGGCTGTAATCTTCTCCGGGGCTCGTCCGAGGGTCGGCTGTCCCGCCATGCTTACTGCGTGGCCGCCGTCCCGACCCCGAAACGCACTTCAGTCCGGCTGAGGCTTCCGGAGTACTCGTGTCAATAAATAAAACATTTATTACGATTATTTGTATTTAATATTTACATATTAAATCTTGACGCGAACCATCACTCTGCTGTAACCCTCTGTTTCATATAAGCCGGGAAGAATTTCGCACCCTGGCACGTTTCTTGTGATGACTAGTCCCGAAGCACCGGTCGAACCCGCTCGATCGGCATTCACGACAAGTCCAACAGGAGACGCACCATGGTGGAGACCTTTTACGAGGTGATGCGGCGACAGGGGATCACCCGCCGCAGCTTCCTCAAATTCTGCAGCCTGACCGCTGCTTCGCTGGGCCTCGGTCCGAGCTTTGTCCCGAAAATCGCCCACGCCATGGAGACCAAGCCGCGCACGCCGGTGCTCTGGCTGCATGGCCTGGAATGCACCTGCTGCTCCGAATCCTTCATCCGTTCCGGCCATCCGCTGGCCAAGGACGCGGTGCTGTCGATGATCTCGCTCGATTACGACGACACCATCATGACCGCCGCCGGGCATCAGGCCGAGGCGATCCTTGAAGAAGTGATGACCAAGTACAAGGGCAATTACATCCTGGCGGTCGAGGGCAACCCGCCCCTTAACCAGGAAGGCATGTCCTGCATCATCGGCGGCAAGCCCTTCCTGGACCAGTTGAAGCATGTAGCCAAGGACTGCAAGGCGATCATCTCCTGGGGCTCCTGCGCCTCCTGGGGCTGCGTGCAGGCGGCCAAGCCGAACCCCACCCAGGCCACGCCGGTGCACAAGGTCATCACCGACAAGCCGATCATCAAAGTGCCGGGCTGCCCGCCCATCGCCGAGGTGATGACTGGGGTGATCACCTACATGCTCACCTTCGACCGTATTCCCGAACTCGACCGCCAGGGCCGGCCGAAGATGTTCTACGGCCAGCGCATCCACGACAAATGCTATCGCCGGCCACACTTCGACGCCGGCCAGTTCGCCGAAGCCTGGGACGACGAGGGTTCGCGCAAGGGCTATTGCCTGTACAAGATGGGCTGCAAGGGGCCGACCACCTACAACGCCTGCTCGACGGTGCGCTGGAACGGCGGCGTGTCCTTCCCGATCCAGTCCGGCCACGGCTGCATCGGCTGCTCCGAGGACGGATTCTGGGACAAGGGCGGTTTCTACGACCGGGTCACCGATATCAACGCCTTTGGCGTCGAGTCGAACGCCGACAAGATCGGCATGGGCACCGCCGGTGTCGTGGGCGCGGCGGTCGTGGCGCATGCCGCGGTGAGCGCCATCAAGCAGACCCGACAATCCCGCAACAAGCCCGGCCAAGACGAGTGAGGTAGAGAAAAATGGCAGCCTACGAAACCCAAGGATTCAAGCTCGACAACTCCGGCAAGCGCGTCGTGGTCGATCCGGTGACCCGCATCGAGGGCCACATGCGCGTCGAGGTCAATCTCGACGCCAACAACGTCATCCGCAACGCGGTGTCCACCGGCACCATGTGGCGCGGCCTGGAAGTCATCCTCAAGGGCCGCGACCCGCGCGATGCCTGGGCCTTCACCGAACGCATCTGCGGCGTCTGTACCGGCACCCATGCGCTGACCAGCGTGCGCGCCGTCGAGGATGCCCTGGCGATCAAGATTCCCGAGAACGCCAACAGCATCCGCAACATCATGCAGTTGACGCTGCAGGCGCACGACCACCTGGTGCACTTCTATCACCTGCACGCCCTGGACTGGGTGGATGTGGTTTCGGCCCTGTCCGCCGATCCGAAAAAGACCTCGGAACTGGCGCAGAGCATCTCCTCCTGGCCGCTGTCGTCGCCGGGTTATTTCCGCGACATCCAGAACCGCCTGAAGAAGTTCGTCGAATCCGGCCAGCTCGGCCCGTTCATGAACGGCTACTGGGGCAACCCGGCCTACAAGCTGCCGCCGGAAGCCAACCTGATGGCGGTGACGCACTATCTGGAGGCCCTCGATTTCCAGAAGGACATCGTCAAGATCCACACCATCTACGGCGGCAAGAACCCGCACCCAAACTGGCTGGTCGGCGGCGTGCCGTGCGCCATCAACATCCACGACACCGGCGCGGTGGGCGCGATCAACATGGAACGCCTGAACCTGGTGTCCTACATCATCGACCGCACCATCGACTTCATCGACAACGTCTACATCCCCGACCTGCTGGCCATCGCCAGCTTCTACAAGGACTGGACCCACGGCGGCGGCCTGTCCTCGAAGAGCGTGCTGTCCTACGGCGACATCCCGGACAAGGCCAATGATTATTCGGCCAGCAACCTGCTGCTGCCGCGCGGCGCCATCATCAACGGCGATCTGTCCAAGGTGCATGAGGTCGACCTGCGCGACCCCAACCAGGTGCAGGAGTTCGTCGACCACTCCTGGTTCAAGTACGAGGGTGGCGCCGCAGGCAAGGGCTTGCACCCCTGGGATGGTGAAACCGTGCCCCATTACGAGCTGGGCAAGAACGCCAAGGGCAGCAGCACCAACATCGAGCAGATCGACGAGGGCGGCAAGTATTCCTGGATCAAGGCGCCGCGCTGGAAGGGACACGCCATGGAAGTCGGCCCGCTGTCGCGCTACATCATCGGCTACGTGCAGAAGAACCCCGAGTTCAAGGAACCGGTCGACATGGTCCTGAAGAAGCTCGACCTGCCGCTCACCGCGCTGTTCTCGACGCTGGGACGCACCGCCGCGCGCGGCCTGGAGGCCTCCTGGGCGGCGCACAAGATGCGCTACTTCCAGGACAAGTTGATGGCCAACCTGAAGGCCGGCGATCTGGCGACCGCCAACATCGACAAGTGGGAACCGTCGACCTGGCCCGCCGAGGCCAAGGGCGTCGGCTTCACCGAGGCGCCGCGCGGCGCCCTGGCGCACTGGATACGCATCAAGGACACGCGCATCGACAACTACCAGTGTGTCGTGCCGACCACTTGGAACGGCAGTCCGCGCGACACCAAGGGCCAGATCGGCGCCTTCGAGGCCAGCCTGATGAACACCCCGGTGGCCAAGGCCGACCAGCCCCTGGAGATCCTGCGCACCCTGCACAGCTTCGACCCCTGCCTGGCGTGTTCGACGCACGTCATGGCGCCGGACGGGGCGGAACTGACCAAGGTGCGGGTGCGCTAATCATGCTTGTCATGCGGTGGTGTGTAAGTGACGGCCTGAAAATCCCCCCTGTCCCCCCTTTTTCTAAGGGGGGAACCCTCCGGCAAAGGGCGGCGCGGGTTTGCTCCCCCCTTTGTAAAAGAGGGGCTGGGGGGGATTTAACCACCGCTCGCCACCCCGCCATCGCTTAACCAGGAGACAACAAAATGCTCTCAGCACAAGACATGCAGGAAGCGGCGGCACATGGCCGCCACGTCCGCGCGGTATATGTCTACGAAGCCCCGGTGCGCTTGTGGCACTGGGTCAATGCCCTGGCGATCACGGTGCTGGCGTTCACCGGTTACTTCATCGCCAGCCCGCTGCCCAGCCAGCCCGGCGAGGCCAGCGAAAACTTTCTCATGGGCTATATCCGTTTCGCCCATTTCAGTGCCGGCTATGTCCTGCTGATCGGTTTTCTCGGCCGCATCTACTGGGCGGTTGTCGGCAACAACCATGCGCGCCAGCTGTTCATCCTGCCGCTGTTCAACCGGACCTGGTGGAAGGAGGTGCTGTTCGAACTGCGCTGGTATCTGTTCCTGGAACCCGACCCGAAGAAATATGTCGGCCACAACCCGCTGGCGCAGTTATCCATGTTCGTGCTGTTCCTGAGCGCCAGCGTGTTCATGATCGTCACCGGCTTCGCGCTCTACGGCGAAGGCGCGCAGGCGGGCAGCTGGGCGCATACCCTGTTCACCTCCTGGGTGATCCCCCTGTTCGGCCAGAGCCAGGACGTGCATACCTGGCATCACGTCGGCCTGTGGGTCATCGTCCTGTTCGTCATGCTGCACATCTACGCCGCCATTCGCGAGGACATCATGTCGCGCCAGAGCATGGTGTCGACCATGCTCTCCGGCTGGCGTTTGTTCAAGGATGACAAACCTTGAACCAGCAACCTCGGCAAAGACGACAAGCCTTGAAATGAACTCCTCCAATCGCTCCTTCGCGGCGATGTTCGACGGCGCACCGGACCGCACCGGTCCGGTCGCCCGTCATTTTTTCGCGCCGCCGCCCGGCCTGTCCGGACGCACACCGCCCCATCCCGGGCACATGCTGCAAAGCCGCTTCCTGGCCCCGTCCGGGATGACTCAGGGCGAGCTGGCGCGCCGACTCGGCATTTCCCGTCGACGCCTCAACGAACTCCTCAACGGCCGGCGCGGCATCACGCCCGATACCGCCCTGCGTCTGGCCGTGCACTTCCGCACCGACCCCTGGCTCTGGACCGCCTGGCAAGCCAGCTTCGACCTGCACGCCGCCTGGCGCCAGCTGCGTCGCCCGCAACGATAAGGAACCGAATATGCCGAATGCCATTGCCTACGCCCCGCCTGTAACGGCCCCCGTAACAGACCCGCAACTGGAGTACGCCTGCGACACCCTGATCCTCGGCATCGGCAACCTGCTCTGGGCCGACGAGGGCTTCGGCATCCGCGCCCTGGAAACCCTGCACGCCGGCTGGCGCTTTGGGCCGGGCGTGCGGCTGCTCGACGGCGGCACCCAGGGCCTGTACCTGCTGCCTTTCGTCGAAGCCTGCAAGAAATTGCTGATCCTCGACGCGGTCGACTACGGCCTGCGCCCCGGCACCCTGAAGATCGTCCAGGACGGGGAGGTACCCGCCTTCATGGGCGCCAAGAAGATGAGCCTGCACCAGACCGGCTTCCAGGAAGTTCTTGCCATCGCCGCCCTGCGCGGCTGGCAGCCGGAAAAGGTGGTCCTGATCGGCATGCAGCCCGAGGTGCTGGAGGACTATGGCGGCAGCCTGAGCGATGTGGTCAAGGACAAGCTGCCGGTCGCCGTGGAAACCGCTGTCCGCTTCCTGGGCACCTGGCTGGCCCGCCCCGAGCCCCGCCCGACAGCACCCGGCCCCGAGGAACGCATCACCCTGGACAGCCTCGCCCTGGCGACCTACGAAGCCGGGAGACCGGACGCCGAGACGGCATGCCGGTGGGGGGATGGGCGGTTTGTTGGGGCCGCGGAGAATGCGACGTCCGAGGAAATCCCCCCTGTCCCCCCTTTTGCAAAGGGGGGAACACTTCGTTACATGCCGGCGGCTCTCCCCCCTTTGAAAAAGGGGGGCAGGGGGGGATTTAACGACGCATCCGGGGCCGCCTGATGTGCATCGGCATCCCCATGCGCATCATCGAATGCAACGGCCTGATGGCCCGCTGCGCGGGCCGGGGCAGCGAGCGCTGGCTAGACCTTGCCCTGGTTGGCGCGCAGCCGCCGGGCACCTGGCTGCTGGCCTTCATCGACGCCGCGCGCGAGGTGATCGACGCCGCCGGCGCGGCACGCATCAACGATGCCCTGGACGCCCTGGAGGCCGCGCTGGATGGTGAAACCGACCTGTCCGCGTATTTCGCCGACCTGGCCGATCGAACGCCACAACTACCCGAACACCTGAGAGGAGCACACACATGAATGCCTGCCATCCCCTGGTTGCCCGTCTGATCGAACTCAGTGGCCGCCCGGCCCAGGCCGTCGACGCCTTGGAGCGCTTGCTCGCCGAGCCGGGCATGACCGTCCTGTTCTGCGGCGGCGATCCGGTGCAATACCCGGAGTGCCTGGATGTCGCCGTGGTCCTGCCGGAAATGCTCAAGCTGTTCCCGGAGCGTTTCCGCATGGTCGTCGCCGACCGCGCCCTGGAGCCGGCGCTGCAAGTCGGCTACGGCATCCAGCGTTGGCCCAGCCTGCTGTTCTTGCGCGATGGGCAATACGTCGGGACGATATCGGGCATGCAGGACTGGTCGGTGTATGTGCAGCGCTTCGCGCAACTGCTCGACGCCCCCGCCGGCCGGCCACCTTCCATCGGCATCGCCGTTGCCAGCGAAGCCGCCAACCATTGCCATTGAGGAGCCCACCATGAAACCGTTCGCCATCCCCGTTGTTGCCCTCGGCCCGGGTTCCCAGGAAGAATCGGAACTGCTCGACTATCTGCCGCTGCCCAGCGGCATGCATACCTACCGGCCGCCCATCCTGCCCGAGCCCGAGCAACTCGGCGAACTGGTCTCGGCCCGGTCGTTGCTGGCCAGGGTGCTGGATGGCCTGACCGGCTACCGCATCGACGCCGGCAAGGCGCACCCGAGCTACGACCTCATGGATCTCGGCGAAGCCGATCTGCGCCTGGTCAACCAGGCACTCGGCGAAGGCGAGGTCAGCGCCAACGTCAGCGGCAACGCCGGCAGCGTGCTGATCCAGGAGAGCGTCTACGCCGGGGTCTGGCGCGTGCGCCAGTTCGATACCGCGAATACCCTGTTGAGCGACCGCATCGAGATCGCCGACATCCCCAATGCCATCCGCCTCGCCTCGGGGCGCGGCCGGCGCGCCGAAGCGCTGCCGCCACCCGCCGAACCCGGCGTCATCAACGCGCCGGCGCTGCTCGCCGAGATCGCCGACCGCATGGCGGCGGGCGTTGTCGACGAAACGCATGTCATCAATTTGTCCCTGCTGCCCTTCTCCCCGGAAGACGCGGCCTGGCTGGATGCCGCGCTGGGTCGCGGCGGGGTGAGCATCCTGTCGCGCGGCTACGGCAATTGCCGCATCACCGCCACCGGCATGGCGCGCGTCTGGTGGGTACAGTTCTTCAATTCACAGGACGCCCTGATCCTCAACACCATCGAGGTCACCGAAGTCCCCTCGGTCGCCCGCGCGGCGGCGGAAGATCTCGAAGACAGCCGCGAACGTCTCGCCGAAGTCCTGGAATGGATCGGATGACAGCCACCTTCGAGGGTTCCTTCCTCGGCGATGTCGAGCGCATCCAGCCCGACGCCCGGTTAGAATGCAAGATCTGCTGGCATGTCTACGACCCGGCCGAAGGCGACCCGGTTTGGCAGGTCGCCCCGGGCACGCCCTTCGCCGACCTGCCGGCCCATTGGCGCTGTCCGAATTGCGACGGCGAACGTAGCCAATTCATGGTTCTGGATGACTGAAACCGCGGTACCCGATTCACCCGTCACGCGCCTCGAAGTGGTCTTCAAGGACATCGCCGCGACACGCATGGCCGGCCTGCCCATCCTGAATCCCGCATTGTCGGTGGCGGCGGTGGGCTTTCGGCATTGGCGCGACGGCTGGTACGGCGTCCTGATCACCCCCTGGTTCATGAACCTGATCTGCCTGCCGGATGCACCGGACGAAGCCGCCGACCTGGGTAGCGGCACGCGCCGCGTGCGGCCATTGCCCTCGGGCGAATACGAATTCCTCTCGGCGCACGAAGCCGCGCTGGGGGCCTACTGGACCAGTTCCCTGGTCTCGCCCATGAGTCAGTTCGGCGCCATGGAAAGCGCACAGGCGGTCGCCGAATCGGTGCTGGAAACCCTCTTCACACCGGAAGCCGAGACCCCGGTCGCCACACCCGAGGTGCCGCCTCCAAGCGGATTGGCGGCGCGCCTGGAACAGCCGCTGAGCCGGCGCGGATTCTTCGCGGCGCTGTTACCGAAAGATCCCCGGCCTTGATTGATTCAATACCGTCATGAGTTCCAGCCTGGAAGGCCGCATCGACATCAGTCTCGTCCGTCATGGCGACGAGGCGCCTGAAGCGCGCATCGTTTCATCGCGCCCGCAGGTCGCGCAGCGGCTCATGGCCGGTCGCACCCCCGCCGAGGCGGCGGACCTCGCCGGAATGCTCTTCACCCTCTGCGGTCGTGCCCAGCGTATCGCCGCCGAGGCCGCCTGCGCGGCGGCACTGGGGGAATCCGCAAGTACCGATACCACCTTGTCCAGGCAACGCAAGATCCTCGCCGAGATGGCCCAGGAACACGCCTGGCGCCTGCTCCTGGACTGGCCATCGCGACAGGGGCGGGCCGCCGATCCGGCGTTGCTGCTGGCGCTGCGCCGCGCCGGCGACAATGCCCTGGTGCTTGCCGACACCCTCGAAACCGTCCTCGCCGGACCGCTTCTGGGCGAGCCCGTAGCGAATTGGCTGGCGCGTTTCAGCGTCGAAGCCGCCTTGCCCGGCTTCGACGCCTGGGCAAACGGGCGTGGTACCCCGACCGCCGCCTTGTTCGACGAGCTTGGGCAAGGCGCGGATATCGGCATCAGCCATGTCCCGCTGCTTCCCGCCGTGGACGGACTACACAAGAACGGCATCCAGTGGCTGGCGGCCCAGGCCCTGGAGACCCCGGCGTTTTGCGCCCGTCCCGAGTGGCCCGCCGCGGACGGCCAGCGCCGGCCCGCCGAGACCGGCGCCCTGGCCCGCCGCCAGGCGCACACGCCGGTGCGACAGTGGCTGGCACAGCGCGGACGCGGTGTCGGCGCGCGCATGCTGGCACGCTTGCTGGAACTGGCCCTTTTGCCTGCCTGGCTGCGCAGCGCCGAAACGACGGTATTACGCGCCTGGACCTTGCCCGATCAGATCGGCGTCGCCGGCGTCGAGACCTCGCGCGGCCTGTTGCTGCACCTGGTGCGCCTGGTCGACGGCAAGGTCGAGCAATACCGTATCATCGCCCCCACGGAGTGGAATTTTCATCCCGCCGGCCCGCTGGCCGAGGCCTTGGTCAGCCTGCCCGCCGACGCCGAACTCCACGCCGCCGCGCGCCAGATCGCACTTTCCCTCGATCCCTGTGTCGACTATGGCATCACCCTGGAAAAGCCCTGACCATGCACGAAATGTCCCTTGCCGAGAGTATCCTTGAGATCGTCGAAGACACGGCGCGCAAGCAGGGCTTCGCCAGGGTCAAGGAAGTGCGCCTGGAAATCGGCGCCCTGTCCGGGGTTGAAATCGAAGCGCTGAGCTTCTGCATGGATGTGGTGCTGAATGGCAGCGTTGCCGAGGGCGCACGGGTCGAGCTGGAACGTGTTCCCGGCACCGGCTGGTGCATGCAATGCGGCGTCAGCGTGGCGCTGGACGCCTTGTACGACCCCTGCCCGCGCTGCGGCGGCTATCAGGTGCAGGCCACCGGCGGCACCGAGATGCGGGTCAAGGATTTGTTGGTCGAATAACCTTTGTAGGAGCGGGCTTGCCCGCGATGAGCCGGTGATCGTCCGCGCGATTTCTTTTCGAAGTAAGGAGTTATGACCATGTGTACCGTTTGCGGCTGCGGCCAGGGCGAAACCCGGATCGAAGGCCACGATCATGAGCATCCTCATGATCACGCCCACCCCCACGCCCATGAGCATGGTCACGACCATGCCCATGAGCATGCCCACGAACATACGCACGCCGACGGCGTGACGCACAGCCATCCGCACCCACACAGCCACGGCCACGAGCATGCCCACGTGCACGAGCACAGCCACACCGGGCATGAGCACGGTCACGACCACCTGCACGACGACAGCGCGGCGCACGAGCATGGTCATGACACGCTGCATGCCACCGGCGCACCGCACGATCATATGCACTATCACCAACATACGGGCGACCTGCACTACGGCCTCGGCCCGGCGCATGCCCACGCCCCCGGCCTCAGCCAGGAACGCATGGTCCGGATCGAACAGGACATCCTCGGCAAGAACAACGCCTACGCCGACGGCAACCGCAAACACTTCGCCGAGCACGGCATCTTTGCCGTCAACCTCGTCTCCAGCCCCGGCTCGGGCAAAACGACCTTGTTGGTGAAAACCATCGAGATGCTCAAAGGCCAGGCCCCGGTCGCGGTTGTCGAAGGCGACCAGCAGACCAGTCACGACGCCGACCGGATTCGTGCAACAGGGGCACCGGCCATCCAGGTCAACACCGGCAAGGGCTGCCACCTGGACGCCCACATGGTCGGCCACGCCCTGGAACGCCTGACCCTGCCCGACGACAGCCTGCTGATGATCGAAAATGTCGGCAATCTCGTCTGCCCCGCCGCCTTCGACCTGGGCGAAGCCCACAAGGTGGTCATCCTCTCGGTGACCGAAGGCGAGGACAAACCCCTCAAGTACCCGGACATGTTCAACGCCGCCGACCTGATGATCCTCAACAAGGTGGATCTGCTGCCCTACCTGAATTTCGACGTGGCCAAGTGCGTGGAATACGCCCATCGGGTGAATCCGAAGCTGGAGGTCATGCAGCTTTCGGCGACCAGCGGGGCCGGGATGGAAGAGTGGTTGGGGTGGCTGATGGCGGGGTTGGGTCAGGCCAAGTCGGCGCGCCAGCAGAATGTCGATCTGCTGCGGAAGCGCATCGCCGAGCTGGAAGCGAAGTTGGCGAACAGCCAGGGCTAGCCATATGTTTTATTACGCGCACAAGGTGATTCTCTCCGCGCTGATCATTGTGGCCATCTCGGAAATCGCCAAGAGAAGCTCCGGATTTGCCGCGCTTATGGCTGCCTTGCCCCTTACATCGTTGCTGGCGTTTGTCTGGCTCCACATCGAGGGTTCGGAGCCATCACGAATCGCCGAACTTTCAAGCCAGATTTTTTGGCTGGTGCTGCCTTCGCTGGTTTTGTTTCTTCTATTACCCATTCTGCTCAGGCTGGGCTGGAATTTTTGGCTCAGTCTCGGAATTTCGATCGCATCGACCATGGGTAGTTACTTCGCATTACTGCCCCTATTGCGGCGGGTCGGAGTACAACTGTGAGCCCTGTAGGCTCGGCGCCCCGAGATGGTCAGATGAGTAGCGAGTAGCCCGGATGGAGCAAAGCGCAATCCGGGAAACCGAGGAGTCCAGGCTCCCGGATTCCGCTTCGCTGCATCCAGGCTACGGGGTGCAACGTCGCCTGCGCATCACCGGTATCGTCCAGGGCGTCGGCTTCCGGCCCTACGTCTGGCACCTCGCGCGTGAACTGAACCTCGCCGGCTGGGTACGCAACGACGCCGCCGGCGTGGAAATCCTGGTGGAAGGCGAACCGGATCAGGTCGACGCCTTCACCCGCCGCCTGCCCAAGGAAATCCCGCCCCTGGCCCAGGTGCGTGAATTGAATTGGGACGACGCGCCGACAAGCCGTGAATTCAACGAGTTCAGCATCACCGAAAGCGGCGCCGGTACCGCCGCGACCATGATCGGCCACGACACCGCCGTCTGCCCGGATTGCCTGGCGGAGATGTTCGATCCCGCCGACCGGCGCTGGCGCTACGCCTTCATCAACTGCACCCACTGCGGCCCGCGCTACACCCTGACCCGCGGCCTGCCCTATGACCGGGCCCAGACCAGCATGGCGGCGTTTCCCCTATGCCCGGACTGCGCGCGGGAATATCGCGATCCCGGCGACCGGCGCTTTCATGCCGAACCGACGGCGTGTCCGGTGTGCGGGCCGAAACTATGGTTGGAGCCGCTCCCACCATGTAGGAGCGAGCTTGCTCGCGATTCGGCGGTGGTTGATCGCGAGCAAGCTCGCTCCTACATAGGCCTGACCGACCCCATCGCCGACACCCTTGACCGCCTGCGTGCCGGCGAAATCATCGCCATCAAGGGCCTGGGCGGCTTCCATCTGGCCTGCGATGCGCGCAACGCTGAAACCGTGCGAACCTTGCGCGAACGCAAGAACCGTGAGGAAAAACCCTTCGCGGTGATGGCCGCGAACCTCTCGTCCATACGCGATTACGTCGAGATCGACGCGGCCGAAGCGGCGCTGTTGCAATCCCCGGAACGGCCCATCGTCCTGCTGCGCAAGAAGCCCGCTGCCGACGCCGCCTTCCCGGACATCGCCCCCGGCCTGGCGTGGCTGGGCGTCATGCTGCCCTACACGCCGCTGCACTGGCTGATCTTTCACGAAGCCCTCGGCCAGCCTGCCGGCACAGGCTGGATGACGCAAGACCAGGAGCTGGTGTTGGTGATGACCAGCGCCAACCCAGGTGGCGAGCCGCTGGTGATCGGCAACGACGAGGCCGTCGAGCGCCTGGCCGGCATCGCCGACGCGGTGTTGCTGCACGACCGGGATATCGTCGTGAGGTGCGACGATTCCGTGGTGCGCAACGTAGGCGAAATCCCTGATAAAGCCCCTACCCTTCGGTACCCCACCCCCCCCTTTTCAAAGGGGGGAGAGCCGCCAGCGCGTAGCGAAGGGTCCCTCCCTTTATTAAAGGGAGGACAGGAGGGATTTAGCGGCGTCTCCCATCCTGCTATCCAGTTCATCCGCCGCGCCCGCGGTTACACCCCGCGCGCCATCCGCCTGCCGCGTTCCGGCCCGTCCGTCCTGGCCCTGGGCGGTTATCTCAAGAATACGATCTGCGTCACGCGCGGCGACGAGGCCTTCGTCTCGCAGCACATCGGCGGCCTGGACAACGCGGCCACCTGCGGCATGCTCATGGAGGTGACCGGGCATCTGCTCGACATCCTGCAAGTGCGCCCCGAGGCCGTGGCCCACGACCTGCACCCGGATTTCTTCAGCTCGCGCCATGCCCTCGAACTGGCCGGACGCTGGGACGTGCCGGCCATGGCGGTGCAGCACCACCACGCCCACATCGCCGCCGTGGCGGCGGAGCATGGCGTCACCGAACCCATCCTGGGCATGGCCCTGGACGGCGTCGGCCTGGGCGATGACGGTAGCGCCTGGGGCGGCGAGTTGCTGCGCGTCGAGGGTCACGAATTCACCCGCCTGAATCATCTTGCGCCATTGCCGCTACCCGGCGGCGACAAGGCGGCCAAGGAGCCCTGGCGCATGGCGGCGGCGGCCTTGTACACGATGGGCCGGGGCGACGAGATCGCCCGACGCTTTTCCGGCCAGCCGGCGGCGCCGCAATTGCATCAATTGCTGGAACGCAATCTGCATTGCCCGCCGACCACCAGCCTGGGCCGCTGGTTCGACGCGGCGGCGGGGCTGCTCGGCGCGCGCCAGGTCATGTCCTATGAGGGGCAGGCGGCGATGCTGCTGGAAGGATTGGCCGAAGCGGCCGGCGACGTGGTGGCCATGGACGATGGCTACCGGTTGGACGAGTCCGGCCGGCTCGACCTGATGCCCCTGCTGGCGCGTCTGGCCGACGAAGCCGACGCTGCGCGCGGCGCCGCCCTGTTCCACGCGACCTTGGCCCGGGGTCTGGCGGAATGGACGCTGCGTGCTGCTCGCGACAACGGTCTGAAGACCGTGGCCTTCGGCGGCGGCTGCTTCCTGAACCATATCCTGAGCCGGCAATTGCGCCGGCATCTGAGCGACGCCGGCATCGCTGTCCTGGAAGCCCGCCAGGTGCCCCCGAACGATGGCGGCTTGTCTTTGGGGCAGGCTTGGGTTGCAATGCAACATATCTCCTGAGAGGACTTACGCCATGTGTCTCGCCATCCCCGCCCGTGTGGTGGAAATCAACGACAACGACCAGGCCATCGTAGACCTCGGTGGTGTCCGCAAGGATGTTTCCCTGGCCTTGGTGGAAGATGTCGCCATCGGCGATTTCGTCATCATCCACGTCGGCTACGCGCTGACCCGGCTCGATCCGGAGGAGGCCGAAAAGACCCTCGCCCTGATGGCCGAGGCCGGGCTGATGTCGGAGGCTTTGTGAATCGGCGCTATGTCGAGACTGGGTTTCCCACCCGTTGGAAAAGGGGGGCAGGGGGGATTTTGCGGCATCTGGATCAGGAGCACGCCGTAGAAATCCCCCTCATTCCCCCTTTTGCAAAGGGGGATGTCATGGCATTCGAGGCCAGATCAACAAGGATCGCGCGATGAAATACGTCGACGAATTCCGCGACGGCGAGGTCGCCCAGGGACTTGCCAGGGCCATCGCCGCCGAGGTCCGCCCCGACCGCCGCTACAACTTCATGGAGTTCTGCGGCGGCCACACGCATGCCATCTCGCGCTACGGCGTACCCGACCTGCTGCCCGAGAACGTGCGCATGATCCACGGCCCCGGCTGCCCGGTGTGCGTGTTGCCCATCGGCCGCATCGACCTGGCCATCAAGCTGGCACTGGAGCGGGGCGTCATCCTCTGCACCTATGCCGACACGGTGCGCGTGCCGGCCTCGAACGGCCTGTCGCTGATGAAGGCGAAAGCGCGCGGTGGCGACATCCGCATGGTCTACGCCGTCACCGATGCCCTGAAGATCGCCCGCGACAACTCGGAAAAAGAGGTGGTGTTCTTCGCCATCGGCTTCGAGACCACCACGCCGCCGACCGCCGTCGCCATCAAGATGGCCGAGGCCGAAGGCCTGAATAACTTCAGCGTCCTGTGCTGCCACGTGCTCACCCCCTCGGCGATCATGAACATTCTCGAATCGCCCGAGGTGCGCGAGCTGGGCACGGTGCCCCTGGATGGCTTCATCGGCCCGGCGCACGTCTCCACGGTCATCGGCAGCCGGCCCTACGAATTTTTCGCCGAGGAATACCGCAAGCCGGTGGTCATCGCCGGCTTCGAGCCCCTGGACGTGATGCAGGCCATCCTCATGCTGGTGCGCCAGGTCAATGAGGGTCGGGCGACGGTGGAGAACGAGTTCACCCGTGCCGTGACCCCGGAGGGCAACGAGAAGGCCCAGAACCTGGTCTCCGAGGTGTTCGAGCTACGCCGCAGCTTCGAATGGCGCGGCCTGGGCGAGGTGCCGTATTCCGCCCTGCGCATCCGCGAGAAGTACGCCGAGTTCGACGCCGAGCGGCGCTACCACCTGGAATACCAGCCGGTCCCGGACAACAAGGCCTGCGAATGCGGCGCCATCCTGCGCGGCGTGAAAAAGCCCACCGACTGCAAGATATTCGGTACGGTGTGTACGCCAGAGTCGCCCATGGGTTCATGCATGGTCTCCAGCGAGGGCGCCTGCGCCGCCCATTACACCTACGGGCGCCACAAAGACTTCGAGGAATCCACGCCATGAGCGGTGAAGTGAAGAAAGGCTACGCCCGCCCCCTGGACATCAAGCACGGCCGCGTCGACATGAGCCACGGCGGCGGCGGCCGGGCCATGGTGCAACTGATCACCGACCTGTTCGCCAGACACCTCGGCAACGAATACCTGGCCCAGGGCAACGACGGCACCTGCCTACCGCTCGGGCAAGGCAAGCTGGTGGTCTCCACCGACAGCCACGTGGTTTCGCCGCTCTTCTTCCCGGGCGGCGACATCGGCGGCCTGTCGGTGCATGGCACGGTGAACGATGTCGCGGTCATGGGCGCGACGCCGCTCTACCTCACCGCCGGCTTCATCCTCGAAGAAGGCTTCCCCCTCGCCGACCTGGCGCGCATCGTCGAATCCATGGCCAGGGCGGCCAACGAGGCCGGCGTGAAGCTGGTCGCCGGCGACACCAAAGTCGTCGAGCAAGGTAAGGGCGACGGCGTCTTCATCACCACCACCGGCATCGGCTTCCTGCCCGACGGCGTGCATCTTTCCGGCGACCTGGCCCGGCCCGGCGACGTCCTGCTGGTCTCCGGCACGGTGGGCGACCATGGCACGGCGATCATGTCGAAGCGCGAAAACCTGTCCTTCGACGCGCCCATTCTCTCCGACACGGCGTCACTCAATGGCCTCACCGCCGCCATGCTCGCCAGCGGCGCAAAGATCAAAGTCATGCGCGATCCGACGCGCGGCGGCCTGGCGGCGACCATCAACGAGATCGCCCACCAATCCGGTGTCGGCATCCACCTGGAAGAGGCGGCGATCCCGGTGAAGCCGGAAGTCGACGCGGCCTGCGAGTTGCTGGGACTGGACCCGCTGAACATCGCCAACGAAGGCAAACTCATCGCCATCTGCGCCGCCGAGGACGCCGACATACCTCCTCGCCGCCATGCGCGCCCATCCGCTTGGACAACAGGCCGCCGTGATCGGCAAGGTGGTGGAGGACGCCAACGGCTTCGTGCAGATGAAGACCCGGTTCGGCGGCCGGCGCATGGTGGATTGGCTGTCGGGCGAACAGCTGCCGAGGATATGTTGAGATGCTGACTTACGTTGAGCGGAACGCGACCTTCGCCAGAACCTTGCGCCAACGGATGACCGAGGCGGAGCAACGCTTGTGGTTCCATTTACGCCATGACCAGCTCGGCACGCGCTGTTATCGACAGAAGCCACTAGGGAAGTACATCGTCGATTTCTATTTGCCCAAGGTAAAACTGGTGATCGAGTTGGATGGCAGTCAGCACAGCAATGACCCTGGACAGCGGCATGCCGACAGACTTCGGGATGCCTGGTTACAGTCGCAAGGACTGCGGGTGCTGCGCTTCGACGATAGGCAAATGCTTACCGAAACGGAGGCGGTGCTGGAGGTGATATTCAGCGCGGTGCGTGAAGCCACGGCGGCGAAATCCCCCCCCAGCCCCCCTTTTGCAAAGGGGGAGATCCGCTGGCGCTGAACGAAGCGCCCCACTCTTCGCGAGAAGAGGGAGAACCGCAGGTGTGTAACGAAGGGTTCCCCCCTTTGCAAAAGGGGGGACAGGGCGGATTTGACGGTGCGTCCGGTCCAACAGGCGTTCGGAAGTAACCCATGCGCATCCTCTTCCTCACCCACGCCTTCAATAGCCTGACGCAGCGGCTTTATGTGGAACTCACCGCCCAAGGCCATGAGATTTCCATCGAGTTCGATATCAACGACAGCGTCACGGTCGAAGCCGTAGCCCTGTTCAAGCCCCACCTCATCCTGGCGCCCTACCTGCGCCGGGCGATCCCCGAGGTTATCTGGCGCGAGCATATTTGCCTGATCGTTCACCCCGGCATCGTCGGCGACCGGGGACCGTCGGCCCTGGACTGGGCGATCATAAATGGCGTCGCGGAATGGGGCGTGACTGTGCTCCAGGCCGAGGCGGAGATGGACGCCGGACCGGTGTGGGCGGCGGAGACCTTCGCCATGCCGGCCGCGAAGAAATCCAGCCTGTACCGCAACGAGGTAACCGAGGCGGCGGTGCGGGCGGTAAAGGCGGCCATCGAGCGCCTGCCGGACTATCGAGCCGGAACCTGGACACCTCAGGCCGTTCCCGTGCAGCCCATGCAGCCGCTGATGTCACAGTCCGACCGGGCCATCGCCTGGGCGCGCGACGACACGGCCACGGTGCTGCGCAAGGTCCACGCGGCGGACGGTTTCCCCGGTGTCGCCGACACGCTCTTCGGCCAGGCTTGTCATATCCATGATGCCCGCGCCTTTCCGGGCCTGGGTACGCCCGGCGCGCTGCTGGGCCGCGTCGGCGATGGCGTGGTGCGCGCCACCGTCGACGGAGCGGTCTGGATTGGTCATGCGAAGCGGCCGGGCGGCATCAAGCTGCCGGTGGCCGTGACCTTTCCCGAGGCGACCGAGCTGCCTGTCCTTGCCGATGACGATGGCGTGATCCGCTACGAGGAGCGCGGCGCGGTCGGCATCCTGCACTTCGATTTCTACAACGGCGCGATCGGCACGGCGGCCTGCGAACGGCTGCGCGTTGCCTACCAAGAAGCGCGGCAACGACCCACGAAAGTCATCGTCCTGGCCGGAAGTGCCGACTTCTTCAGCAACGGCCTGGACCTGAAACGCATCGAGGCGGCGGACTCGCCGCCGGACGAATCCTGGCGCAACATCAACGCCATGGACGACCTTTGTCAGGCGATCATCGAGACCGACAGCCACCTCACCGTCGCCGCCCTGCAAGGCAATGCCGGCGCCGGCGGCGCTTTCCTCGCCCTGGCGGCGGATCGCGTCTGGGCGCGCGACGGCGTCATCCTCAATCCGCATTACAAGAACATGGGCAATCTGTATGGCTCGGAGTACTGGACCTATCTGCTGCCGAGGCGCGTCGGCGCGGACAAGGCAGCGGAGATCATGCGCCATCGTCTGCCCATGGGCGTGGCCGAAGCCAAGTCACTCGGCTTCATCGACGCCCATTTCGGGGCCGATCCGGGCGATTTCCTGACCCGGGCGATACAACGTGCCGACAATCTCTCCGAGAGCACCGATTACGCTGAAATCCTGGCAGCCAAACGCGCGCAACGCGCCGCCGACGAACTGACCAAGCCCCTGGCCGGCTATCGGGCCGAGGAACTCAAGCACATGCAGCGCAACTTCTACGGCTTCGACCCGAGCTACCACGTGGCGCGCCATCATTTCGTCGACCGGACGCCGCATTCCTGGACGCCGAGGCATCTGGCCAGGCACCGGGAGTTGGGGTGGGTCGTGCCGGAGGATACCGTGCCATGATGCAAGCTCAGTCAAATCCCCCCCAGCCCCCCTTTACGAAAGGGGGGGGCGCCGCTAGCGCCGATCGTAGGGTTCCCCCCTTTGCAAAGGGGGGACAGGGGGGATTTCTTCGGCGCTTGCCAAGCCAGAGGTGATTTGATCGTGACCATCGGCCTCCCCACCGTCCTGGTCGTCGACGACGAGGTCCGCTCGCAGGAGGCCCTGCGCCGTACCCTGGAGGAGGACTTCGAAGTGCATACCGCGTCGAGCGCCGCCGAGGCGCGGGCGGTCATGGAACGCGAGACCGTGCACATCGTCCTGACCGACCAGCGCATGCCCGAGGTGAGCGGCGTCGAGGTCCTCAAGCAGGTGCGCGAGCTCTGGCCCGAGACGGTGCGCATCATCATCTCCGGCTACACCGACAGCGAGGACATCATCGCCGGCATCAACGAGGCGGGCATCTATCAGTACCTGCTCAAGCCCTGGCATCCGGATCAGTTGCTGCTGACCCTGAAGCGCGCCGCCGAGTTGCAGCGCCTGGAACAGGAGAACCGCCGCCTGGCCCTGGAGCTGCGCACCGCCGAGCCGGCCCTGCGCCGCCAGGTGGAGGCGACGCGGGCGCGGGTGAAGCAGGCCTTCGATCTGGCCAACATCGTCCGCGCCGCCGACAGCCCGCTGAGTCGACTCTGCGAAATGGTGACACGAGCTGCCGGATTCGATATCTCCATCCTGCTGACCGGTGAATCCGGCACCGGCAAGGAGCTGCTGGCGCGCGCCATCCATTACGCCAGCCCGCGTTCCGACAAACCCTTCGTCGTCGAGAATTGCGGCGCCCTGCCCGACACCCTGCTGGAATCGGAATTGTTCGGCCACAAAAAGGGCGCCTATACCGGCGCCTACGAGGACCGCACCGGCCTGTTCCAGCAGGCGCATGGCGGCACGCTGTTCCTGGACGAGATCGGCGAGACTTCGCCGGCCTTTCAGGTGAAGCTGCTTCGGGTACTGCAGGAGGGCGAGTTCCGGCCTCTGGGCAACAACCGTTCGGTGTCAGTGGATGTGCGCATCATCGCCGCCACCAACCGCGATCTGGAGGCCGAGGTGAAGGCCGGGCGTTTCCGCGAGGATCTGTTCTACCGCCTGGCCACAGTGCCGCTGCGCCTGCCCGCCCTGCGCGAGCGGCCCATGGATATCCCGCTGCTGGCCAGGGCCATCCTCGACAAGGACGGTGCCGCTCTCGGTCGCGTGGTCAAGGGCTTCGGCCCCGGTGTGCTGGACAGCCTGTCGGCCTACGCCTGGCCCGGCAACGTCCGCGAACTGCAGAACGAGATCCGCCGGATGCTTGTGCTGTCCGACGGCAACATGCTGAACGCCGAGGCGCTCGCCCCGCACATCCGTCACGCCGGCCTCGCCGATATATTGACCCCGGAGGCCGGCGCCGGACTGCGCGACCATGTCGACGCCCTGGAGGCGAAACTGCTGAGCGAAACCCTGTCCCGGCATCGCGGCAATGTCAGCCGCGCCGCCCAGGAGCTGGGCCTGTCGCGCCTTGGGCTGCGCAACAAGCTGGCGCGCCTGGGCATGAACGTGCCGGTGCGCGGCAAGGGCCGGCCGGGGCGGGGGGAGATCGGGGATGAATGAATCCCTTTGCATCATGCTACCGCTGGAGAAATCCCCCCCAGCCCCCCTTTTGCAAAGGGGGGGGCGTTCGCGCAGTCCCAAGGCAGCATGGTTCCCCCCTTTGCAAAAGGGGGGAGAGGGGGGATTTAACAGCGTTTCCATAACGCCGGAGCGCGGCCATGGCCACTGACCCCCTCAACCTCCTCTGGCTGCAATCCGGCGGCTGCGGCGGCTGCACCCTCTCGCTGCTCAACGCCGAGGCGCCGCAACTCTTCGACCGCCTCGCCGACGCCGGCATCCGCCTGCTCTGGCACCCCAGCCTGAGCGTCGAGACCGGCCCCGAGGTGCTGGATATCCTCAGGGCCTGCGCCGAGGGCCGCGAACGTCTGGACATCCTCTGCGTCGAGGGAGCAATCATGACCGGGCCGAACGGCACCGGCCGCTTCCATATGCTCTCCGGCACCGGCCAGCCGATGATGGCCTGGGTCAAGAATCTGGCCGCCCATGCCCGGCATGTCCTGGCCATCGGCAGTTGCGCCGCCTGGGGCGGCATCAGCGCCAGCGGCCCGAATCCCGGCGGTGCCGTGGGGCTGCAATACGACGGCAACCTGGCGGGCGGTCTGCTCGGCCAGGCGTTCCGCGCCGGCGGCGGCCTGCCGGTGGTCAACGTTGCCGGCTGCCCGACGCACCCCGGCTGGGTGCTCGACACCCTGCTGGCCCTCGGCCTTGGCCGTTTCGCCGCCGACGATCTCGACGCACTCCACAGGCCGCGCCTGTATGCCGACCATCTGGTGCACCACGGCTGTCCGCGCAACGAGTTCTATGAATTCAAGGCCAGCGCGCACCGGCCTTCCGACCAGGGCTGCATGATGGAGAACATGGGCTGCAAGGGCACCCAGGCGCACGCCGACTGCAACACGCGCCTGTGGAACGGCAGCGGTTCCTGCCTGCGCGGCGGCTATGCCTGCATCGCCTGTACCGAGCCGCGCTTCGAGGAACCGGGCCACCCCTTCGCCGAAACGCCCAAGGTCGCCGGCATCCCCATCGGTCTGCCCTCGGACATGCCCAAGGCCTGGTTCGTCGCACTGGCGGCCTTGTCGAAATCGGCGACACCGAAACGGGTGCGGGAAAATGCCGTCGCCGACCACGACGTGATCACGCCGACGATCCGCAAGACGGGGCTGAAGTGAATCGACTGGGGCATTGTGCGACGCCAAATACTCCCCCCTTTGCAAAAGGGGGGGCGGGGTACCGAAGGGTAGGGGCTTTATCAGGGATTTCTAGGGCATCGATACATGCCAACGCCGCCAAATCCCCCTCACTCCCCCTTTGCAAAGGGGGAAGGCGTTCATTCAACGCTTCCGCACGACCTAGCCTGTTTAAGGCGCATAAACCATGACCACCCGCCTCCTCGGCCCCTTCAACCGCGTCGAAGGCGATCTCGAAGTCCGTCTGGAGATCGACGACGGCCGGGTCGCCGCCGCCTATGTCAATTCGCCGCTGTATCGCGGTTTCGAGGAGATGCTGCCGGGCAAGGCGCCCTTGGATTCCCTGGTGATCGTGCCGCGCATCTGCGGCATCTGCTCGGTGGCGCAGTCGCACGCCGCCGCTCTGGCACTGCGCGGCCTGACCGGCATCGTGCCGCCGGACAATGGCCGTCTGGCGGAATGCCTGGTCACCGCCGGCGAGAACCTGGCCGATCACCTGTCGCATTTCTACCTGTTCTTCATGCCGGATTTTGCCCGGCCGACCTATGCCTCCCGCCCATGGCACGCACGCCTGGCGGCACGCTTTGCCGCGACCACCGGCACGGCCAGCGCCGACGTGCTGCCGGCGCGCGCCGCCTTCATGCACCTGATGGGCCTGATGGCCGGCAAATGGCCGCACACCCTGTCGCTGCAACCGGGGGGCAGCGCCAAGCCCCTGCAACAGGCCGAGGTACTGCAGCTCATCGCCCTGCTGCGCGATTTCCGGCGTTTCCTGGAACGCCACACCTTCGGCGACCGGCTGGAGGCGGTCGCCGAGCTGGCCGACCTCGATGCCCTGGACCGCTGGCGTGCCGGGCGTGGCGGCGATCTGGCCCTGTTCCTTGAAGCCGCCGCCGAGCTGGGCCTGGAACGCCTCGGCCGGGCCACCGACCGTTTCCTCAGTTTCGGCGCCTACGAGACGCCCGAGGACCATGTCTTCCCGGCCGGACGCTGGGATGGAGGTGTCGCCGAACTCGATCCGGGCGCCATCGTCGAGGATGTCAGCCATGCCTGGATGGCCGGCGAAACCCGCCCGCCCGCCGCGGGTCTGACCCAACCACAGCCCGACAAGGCCAATGCCTACACCTGGTGCAAGGCGCCACGTTACGCCGGCCAGGTGATGGAAACCGGGGCGCTGGCACGTCAGATGGTCGCCGGCCAGCCCCTGGTACGCGACCTCGTGGCGCGGCATGGCGGCAGCGTCACGGCTCGGGTGTTGGCCCGGATGCTGGAGCTCGCCAGCATCCTGCCGGCCATGGAAGCCTGGGCGCAACGACTGAGGCCGGGCGAGTCCTGGTGCCACGCCTTCGAATTACCGGACGCGGGTCAGTCCCATGGCCTGACCGAGGCGGCACGCGGCAGCCTGGGGCACTGGCTGGAAATCCGCCAGGGGCGCATCGCCGGCTACCAGATCATCGCCCCGACCACATGGAATTTCTCGCCGCGCGACGCCGCCGACATCCCCGGCGCCCTCGAACAGGCCCTGATCGGCTTGCCGGTGCCCGCCGATGAAACCACCCCGGTCCTGTGCAGCACGTGGTGCGTTCCTTCGACCCGTGCATGGTCTGCACGGTGCATTGACCATGACCACCAGGCACGATACCGAGGCCAGACTCGACGCCCTGCCGACGCCGCCGTCGCTGGATCACCTGCGCGGCCTAGCCGTGGGCGAGAGTCCACCGGGCCTGGGCGAGGACGTCTGGATCGAGGTGATCCAGAAGATGGACGAGGTCTACAACGATCTGCTGCAATACGAAGTCGCCCTGGAGGAAAAAAATGCGGCACTGGAAGAGGCCCAGGGCTTCGTCCTGTCGGTGCTGTCGTCGATGTCCGACATCCTCCTGGTGTGCGACCGCGACGGCACGATCCAGGAGGTGAACCGGGCCATCGTCGAATTCACCGGTCGCCAGCCCGATGCCCTGGTGGGCCATCGCCTGTTCGACCTGTTTGCCGACGAAACCTCGCGAAGCACCTCGCGGCACCTGTTCCAGGGACACACGGGACAAAGCCTGCACGACTGCGAGCTCTACCTGACGGCGGCGGATGGCAGCGCCGTCCCCGTGTCGCTGAATTGCACGCCGCGTTTCAACCACGCCGGCGCGCAGGTGGGCATGGTGGTCACCGGCCGGCCGGTGGGCGAACTGCGCCGCGCCTATCAGGCCCTGCACGAGGCGCATGAGGATCTGAAGCGCACCCAGCAGCAGTTGCTGCATTCCGAGAAGATGGCCTCGCTGGGCCGGCTGGTCGCGGGGGTGGCGCACGAACTGAACAATCCGATCAGCTTCGTCCTGGGCAATGTCCATGCCTTGCAGCGCTATGCCGCGCGCCTCGGCGAATACATCGGTGCGCTGCATGGCGGCCGGCCCCCGGACGCACTCGACGCGATGCGCAAGACGATGCGCATCGACCGCATCCTCGACGATCTGCCTTCGCTCATCGACGGCACCGTCGAGGGGCCGAGCGCACCCGCGACATCGTCGACAACCTGAAGCGTTTTTCAGCCGTCGACCGTGACCAGAACCAGCCCTACAACCTGACCGACGTTATCGAACGCGCGGTGCACTGGGTCAGCAAGACCGCCAATGAGCGCTTTCGGGTCGAGTTCGATCTTCCGGAGGGCATCAATGTCCAGGGGTCGCCCGGCCAGATGCAGCAGGTGGTCATGAATCTGGTGCAGAACGCCCTGGATGCCACCGCCGGAGAGGCGCAGCCGTTGTTGCGTATCCACGCTCAGCGGCGCGGCGAGACCGTCGAGGTGACCTTCCAGGACAACGGCCCGGGCATCGGGCCAGAGGCGCTGGCCCATGTCTTCGAGCCCTTCTTCACCACCAAGCCCGTGGGCAAGGGGACCGGGCTGGGCCTGGCGATCAGCTACGGCATTGTGGAGCGCCACGGCGGCGAACTGACCGCCGAGAACGTGCCCAAGGGTGGCGCCGTCTTCCGCCTGCGTCTGCCGCTCGCCCGCCCCGGGAAGATCGCGCCGCCCATCCTGTAGGTGCCGGCTTGCCGGCGATATTTGCGTCTATCGCCGGCAAGCCAGCTCCTACCAAAAACGCTGTACACTGCGCGCCAACGCGCCACTTCGGCACCCTGAGGACACGCCATGAGCCAGATACGCCAGGAAGATTTCATCCAGTCCATCGCCGATGCCTTCCAGTACATCTCCTATTTCCATCCGCTCGATTTCGTGCGCGCCATGAAGGCGGCCTACGACCGCGAGCAGTCGCCGGCGGCGAAGGATGCCCTGGCGCAGATCCTCATCAATTCGCGCATGGCCGCCGAGGGCCACCGGCCGCTGTGTCAGGACACCGGCATGGCCGTGGTCTTCCTCAAGGTCGGCATGGAGGCGCGTTTCGAGCCCGGCATGACCCTGCAAGCGATGGTCGATGAAGGCGTGCGCCGCGCCTATACCCATCCGGACAACCCCCTGCGCGCCTCGGTGCTCGCCGACCCCGCGGGCACGCGCAAGAACACCCGCGACAACACCCCGGCGGTGGTGCACGTCGAGATGGTTCCCGGCGACAAGGTGGACGTGACGGTCGCGGCCAAGGGCGGCGGTTCGGAGAACAAGGCCCATTTCACGGTACTCAATCCGAGCGACAGCATCGTCGACTGGGTGCTTTCGGTCCTGCCCGAGATGGGCGCCGGCTGGTGTCCGCCGGGCATCCTCGGCATCGGTATCGGCGGCACCCCGGAAAAAGCCTTGCTGCTGGCCAAGGAAGCCCTCATGGGGCCGGTGGATATCCATGAACTGTTGGCGCGCGGGCCAGGCAGCCGCGTCGAGGAGTTGCGCCTGGAGCTCTACGACAAGGTGAACGCCCTGGGCATCGGCGCGCAGGGCCTGGGCGGCCTGACCACGGTGCTCGACGTGAAGATCCTCGATTACCCGACGCACGCCGCCTCGCTGCCGGTCGGCCTAATCCCCAACTGCGCCGCGACGCGCCATTTGCATTTCACCCTGGACGGCAGCGGTCCGGCGAGCTTCGCGCCGCCGGCGCTCTCCGAGTGGCCGGAGATCGCCTGGGACGGCCCCGCCGGAGCGCGCCGGGTCAACCTGGACACCCTGACCAAGGCCGACACCGCGACCTGGAAGGCGGGCGAGCGCCTGCTGCTCACCGGCAAGCTGCTCACCGGCCGCGATGCCGCGCACAAGCGGATCGCCGACCTCATGGCTCGGGGCGAACCGCTACCGGTCGATTTCCACAACAAGTTCATCTACTACGTCGGTCCGGTCGATCCGGTGCGCGACGAGGCGGTCGGCCCCGCCGGCCCGACCACGGCGACGCGCATGGACAAGTTCACCGATCTGATGCTCGGCCCGGTCGGCCTGCTGGGCATGGTCGGCAAATCGGAACGCGGCCCGGAAGCGATTGCGTCCATCAAGCAGCACGGCGGCGTCTATTGCATTGCCGTCGGCGGCGCGGCCTATCTGGTATCCAAGGCGATCAAGGCGGCGCGCGTCCTTGGGTTTGTGGAATTGGGCATGGAAGCGATCTACGAGTTCGATGTCGTTGACATGCCCGTGACCGTGGCGGTGGATAGCCGTGGCGAGTCGGTGCACGAAAGCGGGCCCAGGGAATGGCGCATAAAGATCGGCAAGATTCCCGTCAGCGGTCATTGAATGGCAGAATCCGCAGCTTGGAAGTACGCGGCGGCGAGGAGACAAAATGGAACTAGCCTGGTGGCATTGGTTGGTGCTGGGAATGGTGCTGGTGGGGCTGGAAATGACGGTACCCACGTTTTTCCTGATCTGGTTCGGCTTGGGCGCGCTGCTGGTGGGGGTGGCCATGCTGGTCGCGGCACCGAGCTTCGCGTTACAGCTCGTGCTCTGGGCGGTGAGTTCCATGGCGATGATGGGCATCTGGCTGAAATGGTTCAAGAATCCGAACCGCACCAGTGCCGGCCAGGCCAAGGAAGGCGTGATCGGCATCACCGGCCTGATGACCCGACCGATCACCGATACCGGCAATGGCGAGATCCTGTTCCAGCGCCCGGTACTCGGCGCCGACCGCTGGCCGGTGGTGGCGGATGCGCCGATCGAGGCAGGCGTCAAGGCCAAGGTCGTCGACGTATTCGGACAAACCCTTAAAGTCGAAAAAATCTAGGAGACAGCATCATGGGCGGTGAAATCGTATCGGTCGCATTAATCGTTTTTCTGTTTGTCACCCTCTGGAAGGGCGTGCGCATCGTTCCGCAGGGCGAGGAGTGGGTGGTCGAACGCCTCGGCAAGTACCTCAAGACCCTGATGCCCGGACTGCACGTGCTGATTCCCTACATCGACAACCTGGCCTACAAGGTGACCACCAAGGATCTGATCCTGGACATCCCGCAGCAGGAAGTCATCACCCGCGACAACGCCGTGCTGGTGACCAACGCCATCGCCTTCGTCAAGGTGACCGACACGCAGAGCGCGGTGTACGGCGTCACCAACTTCCAGCTCGCCGTGATGAATCTGGTGCAGACGACGCTGCGCTCGATCATCGGTGCCATGGAGCTGGATGCGGCCTTGTCCAGCCGCGACCAGATCAAGGCCAAGTTGAAGGAGTCGATCGCCGACGATGTCGCCGACTGGGGGTTGACCCTCAAATCGGTCGAGATTCAGGACATCTCGCCGTCGCCGACCATGCAGAAATCGATGGAACTGCAAGCCGCCGCCGAGCGCGAACGGAAAGCCACCGTGACCAAGGCCGAAGGCGATAAGCAGGCCGCCATCCTGGAGGCCGAAGCCCGCCTTGAATCCGCCAAGCGCGATGCCGAGGCGCAGGTGCGCATGGCCGAGGCCTCCGCCGAGGCCATCCGGCGCATTGCCGCCGCCATCCCCGAAAAAGAGCTGCCTGCCATGTTCATCCTCGGTGAGAAATACATCGCCTCGATGAAGGAAATGGCCAGCGCCCCAGGCAGCAAGACCATCCTGTTGCCGGCCGACGTGATGAAGAATCTGGAAGGCTTGCTGGGGGGACGGCGGGCCCCTTGAAAGGCGGCGCCTGGCAACACCGGGCGCTCACTGAAGTAATTTGTAAACTTGTATTGGCAAATGCTTGTGATATATAGAGAATAACGCCTTGGTCACCGGAGCTTGCGCATGAAACGATTTATTGTCGGGGTGTTGGTGTTTGCCTTGATGCTGTTGGGGCCGGTCGCCGAAGCCGGAGCCAAACGACACGCCAAGCATGGCCACAAGCCACATGCCACGAAAATAAGCAAATCCAGCAAAGCGTCCAAAGTCAGGCTCGCCAAGACCAAGCAGGCCAAGAAGCTCGTCAAGGCCAAAAAGAGCAAGGCCTTCGCCCAGACGAAGCATGGCAAGCACACCCAGCGAATCGCCTCGGCAAAGAAAAACAAGCAAATGGCACGCGCCGGCACCGGACGTCTTAAAGCCCGACATGCCGGCGTCTCCAGTCGCATCGCGCGCCACACCGAGGCGCAGGAGACAAGGACATCGCCCAGCACCATGCGCCTGGATTATGGCGACGCCCTCACTGGCGGTGAACTGGAATTGCGCTCCGCCGCCGCCCTGGTCATCGACCAGAAAACCGGCGAGGCCCTGTACGCCAAGAATTCCAACGCCAGCGCCCCCATCGCCTCGATCACCAAACTCATGACCGCCCTGGTTACACTGGACGCGGGCCTGCCCCTGGACGAAGAGCTGAACATCGGCATGCAGGACGTCGATCACCTCAAGGGTACGGGCTCCCGCCTGCCGCTGGGCGCGACCCTGACGCGCGGCGAATTGCTCAACCTGGCTTTGATCGCTTCCGAGAACCGCGCGGCGGCGGCCCTGTCTCGCGCCTATCCCGGCGGGCGCGAAGCCTTTGTCGCGGCCATGAACCGCAAAGCCGCCTCACTGGGCATGAACAACACCTTCTACGTTGACGGGACCGGCCTCTCCAGCAGCAACCGATCCACCGCCGCCGACCTGGCGCATCTGGTCGACGCCGCCTCGCGCTACCCGCTGGTCCGGCAGATCACTTCGACCGGCAGTTACGGCGTGACCGTGCCTGGCCAGCGCATCGTACGCATCCGGGAACGCGGCAAGACGCGCCGGGTGTCGATCCCGGCGCAGCGCAACCTGGCGTTCTATAACACCAATGCGCTGACCCGGACCGGCCAATGGGACATCGGTGTGTCCAAGACGGGCTACATCGATGAAGCCGGGCATTGCCTGGTCATGCAGGCGAGGATCGCCGAACGCAAGGTGATCATCGTTTTGCTCGACTCCTGGGGCAAGATGTCCCGCATCGGCGATGCCAACCGCATCCGCCAATGGCTGGAACGGGGTGCCAACGGCGCCTTGGCCAGCCGTCGCAGCGCACCACCGGTCTGAGCCGCGACTTGAAATAGCCATGCCGGTGGCATGGCGCCGGGTGGGTCCGTTGCGAAACCGCCGGTATATCGTCGGGAGTGGCAACTCGCCCGGGCTGTGCCTGTCCGTGGTCGCACGACTTCCCGCCAAGCCCCAATCCACCTAGCCTTTCAGCCGTGTTACCGGCGAAAAATTTGATAGCCATCAAGGATTTTTCGCCTAGGCCATCAGTACTATCCGCCCCATGCGGTTAATCGGGGGAACTGTTTCCCCTGGCCGCCTGCATTTTCCTTAACTGGAGGAGATAATGAACATGAAGCTGCACATCGCAGTCGCGCTTGCCGGTATGGCTTTCACCGGCATCGCTTTGGCCGGCCCCACCGAGGATCTGGCCCGTACCTGTAATGCCTGCCATGGCGTCAACGGCGTATCCGTCGGCCCGTCCATGCCCAGCATTGGCGGTCTGCCCGAAGCCCATCTGAAGAACGTCATGTTGCAATGGAAGACCGATGAGCGCTATTCCGCCACCATGGGACGCCACTTCAAGGGCTATACCGAGGCGGAGCTGTCGGCCCTGGCTACCTACTATTCCAAGCTGCCTTATGTTCCTACGGTGCAGAAGGCCGACGACAAGATCATGGCCAAGGGCAAAGAGGCCACCGACCGCTGCGAAACCTGCCATGGCGCGACGGGCGGCGAGCCGGACGATGCGGAAACGCCGAAGCTGAATGGTCAATGGGCGCAGTATCTGGAGCTGGAGCTCATGAAGTACCGCAACGATGCGGTCAAGATGCCTCACAAAAAGATGCGCAACAACGCGAAGAAGCTGGCCGACGAGGATGTTGCCGCAGTCGCCGAGTTCTACGCCGCACAGCCCAAATAAGGAGAATTGCATGAGCTTCAATCGTCGCGATTTCATCAAGACCGTCGCCAGCACCTCGGTTATCGTTCCCCTGGCCGCCTGCGCTGCCCCCTCCGGTGGCAAGAGCGGCAGCGGCAAGGCCCGCCTCGTCGTTGTCGGCGGCGGCTTCGGCGGCGCTACCGCAGCCAAATATCTGAAAATGATGGACGCCGGCCTGGACGTCACTCTGGTCGAGCGCAACAAGCAGTTTGTCTCCTGTCCGCTTTCCAATGAAGTGATCAGCGGCCACGGCAAGTATGAGGGCCTCCTCGCCGGCTATGACGGCCTCATGAAACGCGGCGTCAATGTCGTCTTCGACGACGCCACGGCGGTCGACCCCGCGAGCAAGTCGGTCAAGCTGAAGAGTGGCACCAGCCTCAAGTACGACTTCCTGGTGCTTTCCCCCGGCATCGACTTCAACTACGCCGGCATCGAGGGTTACAGCGAAGCCCTCGCCAACACCACCCACCCGCATGCCTACAAGGCCGGTCCCCAGACCCTGGCCCTGAAGAAGCAACTGGAAGGCATGAAGGACGGCCAGACCTTCGTCATCACCGTTCCCCCCGGCCCGTTCCGCTGCCCCCCCGGCCCCTACGAGCGCGCCTCCCAGGTGGCCAACTACTTCAAGCACCATGGCATGAACAAATCCAAGGTGATCATCGCCGACGCCAACGACTCCTTCTCAAAGAAAGGCTTGTTCGAGCAGGCCTGGAAGAGGCATTACCCCGGCATGATCGAATGGGTCGCCGGCGCCGCTGGCGGCAAGGTGGTCAAGTTCGACGCCAAGACCAATACCGCGTCGAGCGATTTCAACGACTACAAGGGCGACGTGGTCAACATCATCCCGCCGCACCATGCCGGCATGATCGCAAAAAGTACCGGTCTGACCAACGACAAGGGCTGGTGCAGCGTCGACATGCTGACCATGGAGTCGACCGTACACAAGGACATCTACGTCGTCGGCGACTCCACCGTTCACGGCGAGTTGCCGGTGTATGGCGCGCCCAAGTCCGCGCACATGGCCAACACCCAGGCCAAGGTCGCGGTCGGCGCCATCATTGCCAAGATCAATGGCGTCCCCGCGCCCGAGCCCTTCTTCGTCAACACCTGCTACAGCATCGCGGAAACCGACTGGGGCTTCTCGGTGGTGCATATCTACCGGGCCAAGGAAGGCAAGCTGGTCTATGACACCAAGGCAGGCGGCATCAGCCCGGTGAATATGGCCGACGAATCCGCTCTGAAGATGCAGCGCAAGCTGGAGTCCGAGTACTGCATCGGCTGGTTCAAGAACATCATGGCGGATGCTTTTGCCTGATTGCGATTCGATGCATCAACCCGAGCAAGTTGAAAAAGGGGGCCTATGACAGACGCGCACAACCGATCCGACGCATAGAACGGTCGGCCCGCGCGCCGGGCCGCCAAGATGAAAAACTCAAAGGAGAAAAATGATGAGTAAAGCAAGCATGTGGGGACGAATGGCAAGCGGCTTGGCCGCCGCGCTGTTCGCCTTTGGTGTGCAGGCGGCCGTGGATATTCCCCGACCGCAACTGCCGCCCGCCGCACCCGCGAAATCGGACCCGATCAAGCCCGTCGAGGCCAAGAAGTGTTACTCCTGTCACGACAACATCGAGGAATTCCACACGGGTGGCCGGCATGCGAGCGTCAACTGCGCGCACTGCCATGAGGCCGAAGATCACCTGAAGACGGCGAAGAACAAGGAAATGGGCACACGGCCCAAGACCATCGTCGACCACCGTGCTTGTGCGACGTGTCACGTCGAGCAGTACAACAGCTTCGTCCAGACCAATCTGGAGTCCAAGGCACGCGTCGAGAAGGCAACCACCAAGAGCCGCTCACCGCTGTTCGACAAGCTCATGGAAGGCTACGGCTTCACCAAGGAGCATAACGAGCCGCGTTCGCATGCCTTCATGCTGGTGGACCAGTGGGTTGTCGACCGTGCCTTTGGTGGCCGCGTGCAACTCAAGGATTGGACCTATGTCAACAAGGCCGAGCTAGCCGCCAACAGCGCCTGGAATCTGGTTGTCGACAAGGATCCCGCCTCCAGCGACCAGAAGCCCTTCATGCGCCAGGTCGCCACCGCCGTGAACCCCGTCTGCATGAACTGCAAGACGCAGGATCACATCCTCGACTGGAAGTACATGGGCGACGAAGATCCCAAGGCCAAATGGAACCGTAGTTCCAAGCCGGTCGAGTTCGCTCGTGGCGTGAATCATGCACTGAACTGCTTCATGTGCCACGACCCGCACTCCGCCGGTCCGCGTGTCGTGCGTGACGCGCTGATCCAGGCCGTCGTCGACCGCAAGGAAGGCACCTATCCGCAGGACAAGGTGAAATCCGAGCAAGTGAAGATGACCAAGGTTACTTTCCAGCGTGACGGCAAGGACTTCCGCGCCATTGGTCTGCTGAGCAAGGCCGACTCCAACCTGATGTGCGCCCAGTGCCACGTCGAATACAACTGCGGCCCCGGCTTCGACTGTTCCGATCCCGCCAAGCCGTATTACGTGAAGATGTCCGACCCGCGCACCAACCTGTTCACCTGGACCAACGTGTTCGGTTACAAGGACAAGATGGCGGTTCAGAACAAGTTCAAGGACTTCAAGCACGCCAGCACCGGTGCCCTGTTGCCGAAGATCCAGCACCCGGAAATGGAAACCTACTGGGGTTCCAAGCACGAGCGTGCCGGCGTCGAGTGCAAAGACTGCCACATGACCAAGAAGAAGGCCGCGAACGGCAAGGTGACCACCAATCACCAACAAATGTCGCCGCGCTACAACCTGAAGGCCGCCTGTCTGACGTGCCACAAGGAATGGACCGAGGATGACGCCAAGTACCACATGGAAGCCATCCAGGGTTACATCCGCGGCAAGATGGCCAAGGCTGAATTCTGGCTCGCCGAGCTGATCGACTGGATCGTCAAGGGCAAGGAAGCCGGCGTCCCCGCCGCCGCCCTGGAGAAGGCCTACGACAACCAGTATGACGCCAACCTGTACTGGGAATGGTGGACCGCCGAGAACTCCGACGGCTTCCACAACCCGGTCGATGCGCGCGAGTCGCTGACCCGCTCCATCGATGCCTCGCAGGCCGGCATCAAGCTGATGAAGGAAGAGATCGCCAAGCTGAAGGCTGCCGCGGTCGCCGCCAAATAAGCGCTGATCGCCCCTGAAAAGCCGGCCCCAGGGCCGGCTTTTCCTATTTATGAAAGGTCGAAACATTTCGATTGATGCACATCAAGCGAATCTGGCGAGCACGACTCGAATATCCCGCTGCCAGAGGGAATCAGCGATAATCCACCCCCATGCCCGAAACCCCCGCAAAACTGACTGTCCACGACCTCGCCTGCGCGCGCGGCGAGCGTACCCTGTTCACGGGGTTGGACTTCGAGTTGAACGTCGGACAACTGCTGCTGGTTCGGGGCGGCAACGGTCGTGGCAAGACCAGTCTGCTGCGCCTGTTGTGCGGCCTGTCCAGCCCGCTGGATGGCGAGGTGCGCTGGCGCGGCGATCCGATCCGCCGCACACGGGACGTCTACCACCGTGAAATGACCTATGTCGGCCACGTCAATGGCGTCAAGGACGACCTGACGCCTCTGGAAAACCTGCGCATGGCGGCGGCCATCGCCGACCGCCCCCTGGACGAGGCACATGCCCTGGAGACCCTGAAGCGGATGGGCCTGGAGCGTTGCCTCGACCTGCCGGCGCGCGTCCTGTCCTTCGGTCAGCGGCGCCGCGTGGCCTTGTCAGGCTTGGTGGTCGCCGGCGCCTTGCTTTGGATACTCGACGAGCCGTTGACCGGCCTGGACGTGCATGGCGTCGCCCTGGTCGAGACCCTGCTCTGTCAGCATGTCGCCCAGGGCGGTATGGTGGTCATGACCACGCACCAGCCGCTGGCACTCGATGGTGTCGATATCGTTCCTTTGATGGTGGGTGAACTTTCCGCCGCACCCGGGGGTCAGTGAACGGATGACGGCCCTGGCGACGCACTACGATCCGACCCGCGAGAATGATTCCTTCTCGCCCCTGCGCTTCCTCTGGACGGTGATCCGCCGCGACATGTTGCTGGCCGCCCGGCGCCGAGGCGATTGGCTGACCTCGCAATTCTTCTTCGTCATGGTGGTCAGCATGTTCCCGCTGGGCATCGGTCCGGAACCTGAGGTGCTGCGCATGGTCGGTCCCGGCGTGGTCTGGGTGGCCGCTCTCCTGGCGTCGCTGCTGTCGTTGCCGCGCCTGTTCGCCGAGGATTACCGCGACGGCAGTCTGGAACAGATGCTGCTGTCTCCCGAGCCCACCGTGCTGGTGACCCTGGGCAAGGCCCTGGCGCACTGGTGCATCTACGGCATCCCGCTGCTGCTGATCACGCCGCTGCTCGGCGTGCAGTTTTCACTGCCCGCCGAGGCCATCGGCGTTCTGGTGATTTCCCTGTTGATCGGTACGCCGATCCTGTCCCTGCTCGGCAGCATCGGCGCGGCCCTGACGCTGGGCTTGCGCGGTGGCGGCGTGCTGTTGACTTTGTTGATCCTGCCCCTGTATGTTCCCGCCCTGATCTTCGGCGCCGGCGCCGTCGACGGGGCGCTCTCCGGCATCGGTTATTCCGCCCACCTGTCGCTGCTCGCCGCGTTCCTGGTGCTCACCCTGATGGTCGCGCCCTGGGTGGCGGCCTCGGCCCTTAAAGTATCCATCGAATAGACATGTCCATCGCCTGGTTCAAATATTCTTCACCCGCGACCTTCTATGGTCTGGCCGGCAAGCTGGTGCCCTGGTTCGGCTGGAGCGCCGGCATCCTCACCCTGATCGGTCTGTATATCGCTTTCTTCCTGGCGCCGACCGATTTCCAGCAGGGCGAGGCCTACCGGGTCATCTTCATCCACGTGCCCGCCGCCTGGATGTCCATGTTCATCTACATGGTCATGGCCTTCTGGTCGGCCATCGGTCTGGCCTGGAATACCCGCCTGTCGTTCATGATGTCGCGCGCCCTGGCGCCGACCGGCGCCCTGTTCGCCTTTCTCTCCCTTTGGACCGGCGCCTTCTGGGGCAAACCCATGTGGGGCGCCTGGTGGGTCTGGGACGCGCGCCTGACCTCGGCGCTCATCCTGTTCTTCCTGTACGTCGGCATCATGGCCCTGTGGGCCGCCATCGACGACCGCCGGCGCGGCGACAAGGCCGGCGCGCTGCTGATCCTGGTTGGCGCGATCAACGTGCCGATCATCTATTTTTCCGTGAAATGGTGGAACACTTTGCATCAGGGCGCGTCCATCAGCATGACCAAGGCGCCGAGCATGGCCAGCCTCATGCTCTGGGGCATGCTGGTGATGGCCATCGCCGCCTGGTTCTACAGCATTGCCGTGGCGCTCTACCGGGTGCGCGGCATCATTCTGGAACGGGAACGTCAGACCGAATGGGTCAAGAAACTCCTGGAGGCGCGGTCATGATCTGGGCAAGCTGGAATGAATTCGTCGCCATGGGCGGCTACGGCCTCTATGTCTGGGGTTCGTATGGCGCCGTCCTGGTGGGTGTGGTACTGGAAATCGTGCTGCTGCGGCGCGGCCAAAGCGAAACGCTGAAGCGCCTGAAACGCATGCAAACGTGGGAGAAACAATGAAGTCGCGTCACAAGAAACTGCTCGCCATCGGTCTGGGCGTCGCCGGCCTGGGGGTCATCGCCGCCCTGGTATTGAATGCCTTCCAGGACAACCTGGTATTTTTCTTTTCGCCGACCCAGGTCATCGCCGGCGAGGCGCCCAAGGACCGGGCCTTCCGTATCGGCGGCCTGGTCGAGGCCGACAGCGTCAAGCGCGATCCCGATGGCCTGACGGTGCGCTTCTTGGTTACCGACACGGCAAAGACCATTCCGGTGACTTACAAGGGCATCCTTCCAGACCTGTTCAAGGAAGGCAAGGGCGTCGTCGCCGAGGGCAAGCTGGGCGAGGGCGGCATGTTCATGGCCACCCAGGTGCTCGCCAAGCACGACGAGAATTACATGCCGCCCGAGGCCGCCCAGGCCCTGGAACAGGCGCAGAAGGCCCAGGCGACGCTGTCTCAGTAATCATCCTGACCCAATAATCATTACGGCCCAATCACCGATACGGTAAGGCGCCGAAGGAAGAAAGAGGAGTACGCATATGATTCCGGAACTTGGCCACTTCGTTCTGATCGTCGCCCTGCTGCTGGCGCTCATCCAGGGCATCCTGCCCCTGATCGGCGCGCAGCGCGGCAACACCGCCCTGATGGCTCTGGCGCGTCCCGCGGCTCAAGGGCAGTTCGTCTTCGTGGCCATCGCCTATGCCTGCCTGACCTATTCGTTTCTGACCAACGATTTCTCGGTCGAAAACGTCGCGCGCAATTCGTTTTCGCAACTGCCGGAGGTCTACCGGATCACCGCCACCTGGGGCTCGCATGAAGGCTCGCTGCTGCTCTGGGTGCTGATGCTGGGCTTCTGGACCACCGCGGTATCGGTGTTCTCGCGGCATCTGCCCGACGATATGGTGGCGCGCGTCATCGGCGTCATGGGGCTGATCTCGGTCGGCTTCCTGGCCTTCCTGCTGGTGACTTCCAATCCGTTCGACCGCCTCCTGCCCGCCGCCGCCGACGGCCGCGACATGAATCCGCTGCTCCAGGACTGGGGCATGATCATCCATCCGCCGATGCTTTACATGGGCTACGTCGGCTTCGCCGTGGCCTTCGCCTTCGCCATCGCTGCGTTGATTTCCGGCAAACTCGACGCCGCCTGGGCGCGCTGGTCGCGCCCCTGGACCACGGTGGCCTGGGCCTTCCTGACCTTCGGCATCGCTCTCGGCAGCTGGTGGGCCTACCGCGAGCTGGGCTGGGGCGGCTGGTGGTTCTGGGACCCGACCGAGAACGCCTCGTTCATGCCCTGGCTGGCCGGTACGGCGCTGATCCATTCCCTGGCGGTCACGGAAAAACGCGGCGCCTTCAAGGCCTGGACCGTGCTGCTCGCCCTGACCGCCTTCTCGCTGTCGCTGCTCGGCACCTTCCTGGTGCGTTCCGGGGTGCTCTCCTCGGTGCATGCCTTTGCCACCGACCCGGCGCGCGGCGCCTTCATCCTCGCCTTCCTGGCCGTGGTCATCGGCGGTTCGCTGACCCTGTACGCCTGGCGCGCGCCGAAGATGCTCACCGGCGGTCCGTTCACCTGGTTCTCGCGCGAGGCCATGCTGCTGGCCAACAACGTCGTCCTGCTCGCCGCCATGGGCTCGGTGCTGCTCGGCACCCTGTATCCCCTGCTGATGGACGCCCTGGGCATGGGCAAGATCTCCGTTGGCCCGCCGTATTTCAATGCGGTGTTCGTGCCGGTCATGGCGCCGGCGCTGTTCCTGATGGGCGTCGGCCCGCTGGCGCGCTGGAAGGGCGACAGCCTGCCGGACATGGTGGCGCGCCTGAAATGGGCGCTGGCGATCTCGGTCGCCACCGGCCTGCTGCTGCCACTGACCCTGAAAGGCTTCAACCCTTGGGCGACGCTCGGTTTCACCCTGTCGGCCTGGATACTGCTGACGGTCCTGATCGGTTTCCGCGAGCGCCTGAAGCACAGCGGTCGCCTGGCCAACCTGCCGCGCGGCTACTGGGGCATGCAGCTGGCGCATCTGGGCATGGCCTGGGGCGTCGCCGGCATCACCCTGGTGGCCAACTACCAGCAGGAAATCGACGTGCGCATGAAGGTTGGCGATCACACCTCGCTGGCCGGCTATACCTTCACCTTCCAGGGCACCACGGAAGAGCCGGGCCCCAATTATCGCGTCGCCAAGGGCACGGTCGAGGTCAGCAAGGAGGGCAAGCAACTGTTCGTGCTGCATCCCGAGAAGCGCATCTACAACGCATCCGGCATGCCCATGACCGAGGCCGACATCCACCCGAACTTCTTCCGTGACGTCTATGTCGCCCTGGGCGAGCCGCTCGACGAGGACGCCAAGACCTGGGCCGTGCGCATCTTCCACAAGCCGTTCATCAACTGGCTGTGGCTGGGCGCCTTGCTCATGGTCATCGGCGGCTTCATGGCCGCTTCGGATCGGCGCTATCGCATCGCCGTGAAAAAATCGGAGGCGCCCGCCGGCGCCGCCGCCCAAGGAGCCTGACCATGAAACGCTGGATACCCCTGATCGTCTTCGCCGTCCTGGTCGGCTTTTTCGCCAAGGGCCTGTTCCTCAATCCGCGCGAGGTGCCGTCGCCGTTCATCGGCAAGGCCGCGCCGGCCTTCACGCTACCTGTCGTGGGCAGCGCCGAGAAGACCTTCAGCCCGGCCGACATGCAGGGCAAGGTCTGGGTGCTGAATGTCTGGGCGCCCTGGTGCGTCTCCTGCCGCCAGGAACACCCGGTACTCATGGGTTTGGCTCAGTCGCAGCCGGTGCCCATCGTCGGCTTGAACTGGAAGGACAAGGACCGTGAAGCCGAGGCCCTGCTGGCCCAGGCCGGCAGCCCCTATGCCTTTGTGCCCGACGACCTGAGCGGCAAGGTCGGCATCGATTACGGGGTCACGGGCACGCCGGAAACCTATGTCATCGACAAGGCGGGCATCGTCCGCATGAAGCACATCGGGCCGATCGACCCGGATGTCTGGAAAGAAAAATTCGAGCCGAAACTGAAGGAGCTGGGGGCATGAAGAAACTCTTTTTCGCCGCGCTGGCGGTCTGCGCCCTGTCGCTCCCGGCGCTGGCCGGCGAGGCCACGCTGAATGCCGAAGACCCGGTGATCGAGCAGCGCCTGACCAACCTCGCCGAGGATCTGCGCTGCCTGGTCTGCCAGAACGAGTCCCTGGCCGGTTCGCATGCCGAACTGGCCGAGGACTTGCGCCGCGAGATTCGCACCCAGATGAAGGCGGGCAAGGACGACAAGCAGGTCATCGAATATCTCACCGAACGCTACGGCGATTTCGTGCTCTACCGCCCGCCATTCAAGCCGGTCACCTACCTGCTCTGGCTGGGTCCGCTCTTGTTCCTGCTGGTCGGTGGCGCGGTCTGGTTCCAGACCATGAAACGCCGCCGCACCATGCAAGATACCCCGGTCGACGAGAAGCAACTCGCCGCCGCCGCAAAATTACTGGATGAGAAATAAGCCCTATGAATTCGTTGAACCCCTTCTGGAGCGTCACCCTGTTCTGGGGTGCCGCCGCCGCTTGCGTCGCCATCGCCCTGGCCTTCGTCCTGCCGCCGTTGCTGCGCAAGAAAGCCCGGGTCGCCAAGGCCGCCCGGCGTGACATCAACATTGCCGTGTATCGCGACCAGATGAAGGAACTGGCGGCGGACCGCGCCAACGGTCTGCTTTCGGAAGATCAGTACCAGACCAGCAAAGTGGAGCTGGAGGGTCGTCTTGCCGAAGATGCCCTGGCCCAGGATGCCCAGGAAAAGGCACCGGAGCAGACCGGCGGACGCAAGCTCGGCTATGCGCTGGCCGGAATTCTGCCCGCCGCCGCCTTCGGGCTGTACTTCGTCATGGGCAATCCGACCGCCCTGACCGCCATCGCCGAGGCCCAGGCCAACCCCGCCATGAACCCCGAGGCACAAGGCCAGCATGACATCATGAAGATGATTCAGCAGGTCGAGGAAAAGACCAAGACCGATCCCAACAACGCCGAGGCCTGGGCCATCCTCGCCAAGACCTATGCCGCCGTCGGGCACTGGCCCGAGGCCCTGCAGGCCTATGAAAAAGCCTACGCCCTCAAGCCCGACACACCGTCCATCATGACCGGCTACGCCGAGGCCCTGGCGATCACCAACAACCGCGTCCTGCAAGGCAAGCCGATCCAGTTGGTGCTGCAGGCCCTGGAAAAGGATCCGGAGGACATCAAGGGTCTGGAACTGGCCGGTATCAGCGCCTTCCAGGATAAGGGTTACGCCAAGGCCGCCTACTACTTCAAGCGCCTGCTCAAGCTGGTGCCGGCGGAATCGCCCTATGCCCAGGACATCGCCCAGGCACAGAAAGAGGCCAACCGCATGGCCATGAGCGGCATGACCGGCATGGATAACCTGAGCGATCCGACCGCGGGCGAAAAACCGGCGGCGGCGGCCGGCGCCGTCGTCCATGGCCATGTCGAAATCGCCCCCGCCCTGAAAGCCAGGGTCTCGGCAAACGACGTCGTATTCCTGTTCGCGCGTTCCGCGGCGGGCGGCCCGCCGGTCGCGGCGATCCGCTCGAATGCCGGCAAATTCCCCCTGGAGTTCGAGCTCAGCGACGCCATGGCCATGAACCCGGACAACAAGCTCTCCAACTTCAAGGAAGTCTCGCTGACCGCGCGCGTCGCCAAGTCCGGCGATCCCAAGGGGGCGGCCGGCGATCTGGAAGGCACCGTGGCCAAGGTCAAGGTGGGCAGCAAGAACATCAAGCTGGTGATCGACACCGAACGCAAGTAACCGCGAAAAGGCCGCGCGCGAACTAGCCGCGCCGCCTGAGTCACAAACAGGGACCGACCGGGCGTAGAATCGGTCGGTCCCTTTCCGTTTCATTCCCATGGCATCGACGCGCGCCCTACCCGCCTGGCTTCAGGTGTTCACCCCCTACAAACTCTGGTGGCCGCTGGTCAATAAGGCCAGCCTGAAGGACGACGCCATGGCCGGCCTGACCGGCGCCATGATCGTCCTGCCGCAGGGCGTCGCCTTTGCCACCATCGCCGGCCTGCCGCCGGAGTACGGCCTTTACGCGGCGATGGTGCCGGCGGTCATCGCCGCCCTGTTCGGCTCGTCCTGGCATCTCGTCTCCGGTCCGACCACGGCTATTTCCATCGCCTTGTTCGCGGCGCTGCACAACCTCGCCGAGCCCGGCAGCGTCGAATATATCCAGCTGGCGTTGACGCTCACCTTTCTGGTCGGCCTGTATCAGCTCATTCTCGGCCTGGCGCGCATGGGCACCCTGGTCAATTTCATCTCGCATACCGTGGTCATCGGCTTCACGGCAGGCGCCGCCGTGCTCATCGCTGCCAGCCAGATCAAGAACTTCTTTGGCCTGGCCATCCCGCGCGGCGTGCCGTTCCACGAAATCCTGCACCAGTTCTGGCTACAGTTCGACCGGATCAACCCCTATGTCGCGGCGGTCGGCGCGGTGACCCTGGTTGCCGGGATACTCGCGAAAAAATTCATCCCGAAATTCCCGTACATGATCGCCGCCATGATCGTCGGCAGTCTGGTCGCCGCCGCACTCAACAGCCTCATCGGTCAGGACATTACCGACATCAAGACCGTCGGCGCCCTGCCCGCCGGCCTGCCGCCGGTTTCGCTGCCCGACTTTTCGCTGAGCGCCCTGGGTCAGGTCGCCATGCCGGCCCTGGTCATCACCATGCTGGCGCTGACCGAGGCGGTATCGATCTCGCGGGCCATTTCGACGCGCTCGGAACAGCGCATCGACGGCAACCAGGAATTCGTCGGCCAGGGCCTGTCGAACCTGCTTGGCAGCTTTTTCTCGGCCTTCGCGTCAAGCGGCTCGTTCAACCGCAGTGGCGTCAACTACGAATCGGGGGCGCGCACGCCCCTGGCCACGGTCTTCGCCTCGGTCTTCCTGATCCTCATCCTGCTCCTGGTGGCACCGCTCGCCGCCTATCTGCCGAACGCGGCGATGGCCGGCATCCTGTTCCTGGTCGCCTGGGGGCTGATCGATTTTCATCACATCGGCGCCATCTGGAAGACCAGTCGGCCCGAGACCGCCATCCTCTGGGTGACCCTGATCGGCACGCTGATCAACCTGGAAGAAGGCATCTTCGCGGGCGTGCTGCTGTCGCTGATCATCTATCTGTATCGCAGTTCGCGCCCGGAACTGGAGCCGGTGGTGCCGGAAGGCGAGCCTGGCGCGCTGTACTTCGAGAACCCCAAAGGCCGCCCGGAATGCCCGCAGATACGCTTCGTGCGCCTGCACGGCTCGCTCTACTTCGGCGCGGTCGATCATGTGCAGCGCGCCTTGCAGCAGATCGACGAAGACAACCCCATGCACAAGACGGTGGTCGTCGCCGCGCCGGCCATCAACTTCGTCGATGTTGCCGGCGCCGAGATGCTCGCCCAGGAAGCCCGGCGCCGCCGGCGTCTCGGCGGCGGCCTGTATTTCTGGCGCCTGAAGGATTCGGTGCGCGACTTCCTGCGCCACGGCGAATACCTCAAGGACATAGGCGAGGGCGGCTTCTTTCCGGTCAAATCGAACATCACCGGGGCGCTCTACTGGACCCTCGACCCGGCCATCTGCCGCACCTGCAAGACGCGCATCTTCAAGGAATGCCATGGCGAGGTGCTCCCCGACGGCCTGCGCCGGCTGCGCCTGATGTTCGCCACGGACGGCTCCGAATACAGCCAGGCGCCGCGCTCGGTGGCGGTCGACCTGGCGCGGCAGCTGGGCGTGGCGCTCGATGTCATGACCATGGTGCAGCCCGGCGCCGAGCCCGAGCGCGCCGCCTTGCGCCTGTCCCTGGTGCACGACGTGGCGCTGGCCAGGGATGTCCGTTGCGAAGACGTGGTGATCGAAGGCACCGACCCGACCAAGGCGGTCACCGGCGCTGCGCGCCAGACCGACGCCCAGTTGCTCATCATCGGCCGGACGCCACCGAAAGGCTTCGCCGAGCGCATGGTCGGGGTCCACGCCGCGCGCATCATCGACGAAACTCCCTGCCACGTGCTCGTTGTCCCCAAGGGCGCGGAGATATGGCAGCGGCGCATCCTGGTCGGCTACGACGCCAATCCCTCGTCGGTCGCCGCCCTGGAGATCGCCGCGATACTGGCCAAGGCCGCCAACCTGCCGATCACCCTCGGCATCGTCGCCAAGGAGGGCGACAAATCCGCCCAGGTTATCGAGTCCCTCGCCGCCGAAGCCATCGCCAGCCTGCGTCTGGACGGCGTCGCCGCCGAGGTCGACGTGGTCCAGGGCGCCCCGGCCCAGGCGCTGGCCTCGCTGGCGCAGGCCATCGGCGCCGACCTGGTCGTCCTCGGCAAACGCCAGGGCGGCCTGAATCGTCTGCTGCCCAACAGCCCGACAGACCGATTGATCGGCGCCGGTAAATGGCCGGTGCTGATCGCCAAGACGGCGGTTGCAAGCAAAGGGCAGCCGCAGCGGGGATGAGGGTCGGCGACCGGGAGCGCAATTCAAGAGGCAAGAGGCAGGTGGGCGGTGTCACTTGGTTACTTCGTCACACTCGGCGTATTATAACAATCGTAATAACACGTTTACGGAGCCTGCCATGCATTACACCCTGAAACTCACCCAGATCGGCAATTCCGTCGGCGTCATCCTGCCCAAGGAAGTGCTCGCCAACATGAAGCTGGAGAAGGGCCAGTCGGTGTATCTCACCGAAGCGCCGGATGGCTTCAGGGTGACACCCTTCGACCCCGAATTCTCAGAACAAATGGGACTCGCCGAAGAGATCATGCAGCGTCGTCGTCACGTCCTTCGTGAACTGGCGAAATGAGTTTTGTCTGGATAGAAAAGCCGGTTGCCTGGGCCATCCATGATGCGCAGTTGCGCGAGCATGGCGGCTCACCCGGGGTGCGGGACGAAGGACTGCTGGAGTCGGCGCTTGCGCGGCCCGTCAATCTCGCCGCCTATGACGACCCCGGCATTGAAGATTGCGCCGCAGCCTATGGCTTCGGCATCGCTCGTAATCATCCATTCATCGATGGCAACAAGCGGACGGCGTTCGTGTGCATCGAGTTATTCTTGGCGTTGAATCGTCACGAACTCATCGCCGACGATCTGGAGTGCGTCACGACCATGCTCGCCCTCGCCGCCGGCGACCTCGACGAAGCCGCCTTGGCCGACTGGATACGGCAACACCTGCGGCCAAGGTAAATCGGTCCTCCAGCGTATTTTTCAGCACGCCGGGTACCGCCCAAGGGGGTCGGATGCACGTGCCCATTCCGGTTCATGCGAATGCCCGGCCTTCACCGGTTTCTTCGTGAGTCACGCCGTCGCGGATGTGATAGATGCGTTTGAAGGTCGGGATGATTTTTTCATCATGGGTGACGACGATGATCGCCGTTTCATACTTGCGGGCCATTTCGTTGAGGATGCGTATGACCGCCATGGCGCGCTCCGAATCAAGTGGCGCGGTCGGTTCGTCGGCGAGAATCACCGGCGGTCGGTTAACCAGTCCCCGGGCGATGGCGACGCGCTGCTGCTCGCCGCCGGATAACCTCGAAGGCATGGCTTTGGCTCGGTGCTGAACGTCGAGCGCGGTCAATAGATCGAGGGCGCGCTGGCGCGCTTCGCTGTTGGCAACGCCGGCGAGCATGGGCAGCAGGGCGACGTTATCGGTCACGTCGAGAAAGGGAATCAGATACGGTGCCTGGAAAACGAAGCCGATCTTGTCGCGCCGCAAGGCGCGCAGATCACGCACCTTCCAGCCGTCTTCGTAGATCGTTTCATCGCCCAGAGTCATGCGCCCGGCGGTTGGGTCGATCACCGCCCCCAGGCATTTCAGCAAGGTGCTTTTACCCGAACCCGAGGGCCCGATCAGGCCGACGACCTCGCCCGGCGCAACCTGCATGTCGACCCTCTTCAAGGCTTCGACCGCCGTATCGCCCGAGCCGTAGCGTTTTTTCAGTCCTTCGATGCGTATGCCATGGCCGCTCATTTCAGCCCCCAATTGCTTCGGCCGGATCGACCTTGAGCGCCATACGGATGGCGATGAGACTGGCCAGCACGCAAATCGTCAGGACGGCGAAAAAACCCAGTACGGTATCCAGTGGCATGAGCAGTACATACTTCGGAAACATCGGCGCCGCGAAGGTGGCGGTGATCTTGCCGACCACGAAGCCGATGACGCCGAGGGCAACCGCTTGCTGCATGATCATCCCGGCAATCGTGCGATTGCGCGTGCCGATCAGCTTCAACACGGCAATCTCGCGAATCTTGTCCATGGTCAGCGTGTAGATGATGAACGCGACGATGGCCGCGCTGACGACCGCCAGGATGACCAGAAACATGCTGATCTGTTTCGACGATGTGGCAATCAGCTTGCCGACCAGGATGCCTTCCATCTGCGCCCGGGTATAGACCGTCAGGCGCTTCCAGCGCCGAATCGATTCGGCCGCCGCGTCGGGCGCCTGCCCCGGTTTCAGCGTCACCAGCACGGCATTGACGAAGGCATTGGCACTTTGCGAAGCGATCACGGCATCGAGCAAACCCGGCACGCCGGGCCGATTGAAGGCCGGATTGGCTTCGGTGCGCCGACGGCTCTGCCAGATGGCATCGTTGCCTTTGAGGAATTGGGCCTCCTGGGCATCCTTGAGCGGAATGAAGACCATCGGATCGCCGCTCGAGGACACCATGCGTCGAGTCAGGCCGACGACGGTGTACTGGTTGCGGCGAATTCTCAGACTATCGCCCAACCTGAAGCCGCTGGCGATATCGGCAACCGCCTCGTAGTGCGCCCGCGCGATCTGGCGCCCCGCCACGAGATACGGCGGCCACCCCGGCGTCGAGCCCAATGGGCCCGGGGCGATACCGACCACCATGGCGCGCACGTCGCTCGCCTCCTTGCGCACCTGCATCGTCAGGTAGGTCACATTGGCGGCCTGGGCGATGCCTGGCATGGCGAGCAGTGTCCGATAGACATCGTCATTCAGGCTCGACGACTCGGCATATGGGCCCAGCGTATCCTGTTGCACCACCCAGAGATCGGCGCCGCTGTTGTCGAGCAGCGCGCGGCCGTCATCGACCATGCCCCGATACACCCCGGCCATGACCAGGGTGACGCCGATGAGCAGGCCCAGCCCGACGCCCGTGAACACGAACTTGCCCCAGGCATGGAGAATGTCCCGGCCGGCCAGGCTGATCATTTCGATATCCCGGCGATGCGCTCGACTATGTGAAACCGGCTGCGCGCGGTCAGCGCCTTCTCGCTGTACAGAACCACACGATCGCCTGCCTTGAGGCCATCGCGCACTTGCACAAAACCGTTCAGGTCCGACGCGCCCTGTTTGATTGCCACGAAGTTCAGTTGGCCGTCGACCAGGCGCCAGACGCCCGACTGCTCCCCCTGGCGCCGGATGGCCGCATTGGGAACGACCGGCATGGCCGGCAGCGCCGGCAAATCGACCGTCACCTCGGCCAGTTCGCCGACCGGCGGCAAGGGCAGAGGCAGTGTATCGAAGGCCACCTTCGCCAGGGTTTCCTCGGTCACTGTATCGGCCATCGGCTCGATGCGCAGCACCTTGCCCGGCAGTGCCTGCCCGGCGCGCGAGCGCAAAACGAGGTGCGCCGGCAGCCCGGCGGCGAGATTGTTCGCGCCGAGCTGATCGAAGCGCACATTCAGCCACAAGGTCTTGGGATCGATGATTTCCAGGATCGCCTGGCCGGCGACAACCGTGGTACCGGGGTCGGCATCGCGGACCGCAACCACGCCGTCCACCGGGGCCACCAAACGCAAATTGTTGCGCTGCGTCACCAGCGCATCGCGGTCGGAAAGGGCGCGCGCCATGTCTTCCCTGGCGGCCGAGAGCACCGCCTCGGCGATCTGCAATTCCTGCCGCTTGGTCGCCGCGAATTCCTCGCTGACCCAGTGCGCGCCCTGCAATTTTTCGTACCGGCGCGCCTGCATCAGGGCATACCCCTGCCGGGCTTCAGCCTCGCGCAAGCCCGCCATGGCTCGCTTGGACGCCGACTCCTGCGAGCGTACCCGGTCATCCAGGTCCACCGGGTCGCTCTCGCCGAGCACTTGTCCCGCCTTGACCGCATCGCCGACATGCACATCCAGACGCTTGATCCTGCCGGCATAGGTCGGACCGATTTTGTAGGTATAGCGCGCCTCGACCGTGCCGATGCCAAACAGCGCCGGCGCCACGGCGCGTGCTTCCACCTTGACGACGGTGACGGCCACCGGGGCCAGCGGGCCGGAGCGCAGACCGACATAAACGAACAGCGCCAACAACGGCACGATGACCGCCAGCAGACCCAGAGTGCGGCGTTGAATTGGCAATGATTTCATGGCCTGCTCCCGATGCCACGCCGATAAACGCCGAACACCCTCGGCGCATCGCGACGCAGGCGGTCCACGTCCCCGGCCAGGAGGGATTGCATGACCAGCCCCTGGATCGTGCCAATGAACAAGATCGCCGCCGCTTCGTTATCCAAGCTCGGCAATAGCTCGCCGTGCGCCTTGCCTTGCTCGATCAAGCGATGCAGGCGTTCCCCGTAACGCTGAATCAGGGTCTGCGCCATACGTTTCGCCGGTGTCGATTCGGCGCGCTGAAGTTCGCCAAACAGCATTCGCGGCACGCCGGGATGTTCCGCGACGAACTCGACATGACTCATGAACATCGCCTCCATCGCCGCCAAGGGAGAATCGAAGGCTTCGGCGGCGCGGTCAATCCGACTCAAGAGACGTTCGCTCACCCACGCCATCACCGCCTCCCAGATCGCATCCTTGTTGGGGAAGTGCCGGAACAGTGCCCCCTGCGTCAGATGCATGTGCTTGGCGATGGCCGCCGTCGTGATCTCGCTGGGGTTTTGCGCACCCGCCAGTGCGATCACCGCCTCGACCGTGATCGCCCGACGTTCGTCCGCCGGAAGGTGTCTTGCTTGAGCATCCATAATCGGCTCTATAAGATAGTAATCAATTACTATCTTATACGGCGGAAGGTAAAAGGCAAGCGATCACTTCGTGAAAACACTCGGCCATTCAATCCGCATCGACATCTACACCTCAACGGGCGAAAGCGGCTTTGACGCGCTCCCGACTGGCGAACGCGCCCTGTTCGGCCAAGGCCAGCCTCGACTCGATCAAGGCGGCTTGATACCCGTTCAAATCCAGATCTCCGCGTGCCGTCGAACCCCCCTGCCCCCAATGGCACTACTTTAAGCGAGTTGAACTCGAATCGAGCCTTCAACGAAGGCACTTCCCCCTTTGCAAAGGGGGGAATATCAGCGGGTAGCGGACCGCTCCAGATTCAGCGCCAGGAGGCGCTTGAGGATTTCCGTGTCGACCATGTCCGCCGTGTAGTCGGTCCAGCCGTAGGCGGCGGCGACGGCCAGGTCGAGGGCGCGATGGGCGTGGTCGAGCCAGGCCGGGCGCTGGTTGTAGAGGTTGGTGAGGGTGCGCTTCTTCAAGTCGGCTTCGTGACCGGGTTTGGCGACCGGACGGGCGGGGAAGCCGGCGCGTTCTTCCTCGGGAGTGCACATCCAGTCGACCCACTCGGGCGGATTGAGCCAGGCCTCGCGCAGTTCGTTGAGGCGCCGGGCGGCGGCGGCGATGTTCTCGGCGACGATGCTGCCCGCCATGCAGGGCGGCGCGGCGTGGCCCGTGGGCGCGGCGGTGTCGCGCGGTGTCAGGCCGGCGGGGAAGGGGAAGGTTTCGAAGGTGGTGGTGGGGGTGTAGCGTGGCCGATCTTCCAGGCTGGTGCCCAAACGCAGCGACCAAAGTTCGTGGAAACGGGAATGCAGGATGCCAAAGGTGGCGTCGTCGGAGCGGACGATGACGTCCAACAAGTTCATGGCCAGTGTTGGGGCCGAACGCCATGCAAACAACCTGTGTTTTGCGACAACGGGCGTCACGATATAGCGCGGCAGCGAGGCAATGGCCTTGCGCATTTCTTGGCGAGGCCGCTCAAAAAGCCACCACTGCTCACGAGTTTTTGCGTTGCGGTCGCTGGCTCGGCTGGGTTTGACATGTTGCAGCACATGCTCGTATGGGGCTTCGTATAGAGCAGACTCTCTATCGCTTAGGCCAGTAAAGTCGATCACCCAAGTGTCGGAGTTGTTACGGACCACGTCGGTTGCATTGATCCACGGGCGCAGAACTTCGGCATTCAATTTTCCGTTCGGATTCGTTGGCGCACAAAGCCATGTCCGCGCGGTGGCGCCAGGGACATCGAAGGCACCATATTTCTTGATACCTTCAAAACAAACTCCCAGGTTTTCAGATAGTCGCCTCGCAGCAATCAGGTTGGCACCTTCTACAGCAGTCAAGTCAGAATGAATGGCATTGACTGGTTCCCCATTCAGTTGCTTCGAGCCGCTCCGGCCGAACGCAACCAGTGATACACGGACCGCAGCACCGTTGTTAATCCAGGGTTCATCACCCCATGCCTCGAAAATGCCGGGGCCAGCGACTATCCGTTCCAGCACCTTACGGCTGGCGCCACCCCGAATGCTGTTGGTGGCGACCAGCCCAGCGCGCTGACACTGGCCCGCCTCAATCCGCGCGCGCGCCTTTTCGAACCAGTAGGTCACCAGATCGGCGCCGCCCGGAACGCGACCTTCGAATCGCTTGCGCAGGGCTTCGACATAGGTGTCGCCGAGTTCGCCGCGCATCTTCTTGTCGCCCAGAAACGGCGGGTTGCCGACAATGGCGTCGCAGGCCGGCCAGTCGGCTTCGCTGCCGTCCAGGTTGAGGACGGCGTCACGTTGTTCGATATGGTCGAGGGGCGCGAGGATGGGGCGCTCGCGGTAGCGGTAGCCGTGCGCCAGCATCCACTGGATTTCGCCGATCCAGACGGTGACGCGCGCCAGTTCGGCGGCGTAGGGGTTGAGTTCGATACCGAGGACGTTGGCCGGGCTGCATTCGATGCCGACCTCGCGGTGCAGACCGAGGGCTTCGGCTTCGAGGTTGGCCTTGTGCTCCAGGTCTTTCAGCGACTTCAGGGCAAGGTAGAGGAAGTTGCCCGAGCCGCAGGCGGGGTCGAGAACGCGGTAGTTTTTCAGTCGTTCAAGGTAGGCGTTGAACAGGTTCTGGCCTTCCTGGCGTTCGGCGTTGGCGCGTTTGCTGGTCTTGCCGCCGACATAGCCGAAGCTAGGCGCGAGGGTTTCGATCCGGGCGCGGGTCTCGGCCCATTCGCGTTCCAGGGGTTCGACGATCACCGGATCGACCAGCTTCATGATGGTTTCCGGGTCGGTGTAATGTGCACCGAGCTGGCTGCGCATGTCGGGGTTGAGGCCGCGCTCGAACAGGGTACCGAGGATGGCCGGCTCGATGGCGCTCCAGTTCATGCGCGCCGCGCCGAGCAGTTCGACGACGTCGGCGGTGTCCAGGGCGGGGACGGCGACGCGCTTGAACAGGCCGCCGTTGAACCAGGGGATGTCGTCTGCACCAAAGGCACCGCCGCCCTTCATGGCGTCGAACAGCAGGGTGAGCCGCGCCTGGGCCTTGGCGCCGTCGGGGTTGGATTTGTCGAGGACGGTCTCGAAGAGCTTTTCCGGGAGAATGCGGGCGTCCTCGGCGAACATGCAGAAGACGCACTGGATCAGGAAGTGCGCCACGGCTTGCGGCTGGTGGCCGCGCTCGGCGAGGCGTTTGGCGACGGCGCCCATGCGCCCGGCGGCTTCTTCGGTGACGGCGTAGGTGGTGCGCGCGGGGCGGAAGCGGTTCGGGTCGTCGAACAGGGCGCGCAATTTGGCGAGGTTGTCCGGCAGACCGATGTCGGCCAGCCGGATGGTGTGGGCTTCGGACGGCGTGCCGGTGAAATGGCTGTGGATCTGGATGATTTCGCGGTCCGACACCACCAGCAGTGGCGGGTTGTCCAGCGCCAGGGCGTAGGTCATCAACTGCTTCAGGGCCGTCGCTAGGTCCTTGCCTGGGGCCTTGTTCTCCCAGGCGAAGCAGCCGCGCTTCCAGACATCGGCCCAGCCGTGACCGGCGCCGGTGCGTGCCGCGCCGCGCTCGAAGCAGTAGCTGTCCGGATCGTTGGGTTTGTCGACGCCGAGCAGGTCGCACAGGTCGTTGAAATAGGTTTGCGCGCCGGCCCGTTCGGAAAGCGGATTGTCGTGCCACTTGGCGATGAACGCTTGCGGCGTCATGCCGACCGGCTTTCCGGCAACGGCGTAGCGGCCTGCATGGGGCTGTGCGTCTTGGGCATATCCATCCCTGGTTTGTTTGCCCGTCAGGGTAACGACAGCCCCATCGCAGGGCAAGCCCGCGAATCGCTCTGGCGGGGGAACGCTTTATTGCCTATCCTCATGATCAGCAGTCCGATTTCATCGATAACGAGGAGATTTACGTGTCCGATCAACTATCCCCACTGGCCCGCTTCGAGAACATCGTCCTGGCCACCGACGGCACCGATATCAGCACCGGCGCGGTGCGCGTCGCCCTCAACATGGCCAGCCAATGCGGCAGCCAGCTTACGGTGATGCACATGGCGCCGACCTATCCGGGTTACGCCATGTTCAACCCGAGTGCGGTCGACGAGGCGGAACAGGCTGGGCAGGATGTCCTGAAACAGGTCGAGGCACAGGCCGGCACCGCCTGCGTCAACTGTGCGCCGGTGTTGCGCTATGGCGACGAGCCGGTACGCGAGATCGCCGCCCAGGCCGAGGAAAGCCAGGCCGATCTGGTGATCATGGGTCGGCGTGGCGTGCATTGGCTGGAGCGTTTGATGCTGGGCGAGGCGGCGGCGCGTGTCGTCGGCCATGTGCATTGCAGCGTGCTGGTGGTGCCCAAGGACAGCGGCATCTGGGAGCGCGGTATCCTAGTGGCCGTGGATGGCTCGCGCCATGCCGACGCCGCCGCCGTGGCCGCCGGCATGCTGGCGAAGCATTGCGGCCTGCCGCTCACCGTGCTGGCGGTGTGCGCCAGCGACGACCTGAAGTGCGACATGGTCAAGCCGCTGGCCGACCGGGTGCGCGATCTGCTGCGCCATGAGGGCGTGCCCGCCGATAGCGCGGTCGTCGAAGGCAAGGTCGCCGATGCCATCGTCCAGGCGGCCAGGGACAACGACTGCGACCTGATCGTCGTCGGCAGCCACGGCCGTACCGGCCTCGACCGCATCCTGATGGGCAGTGTTTCGCAGCAGGTGGTGATCCAGGCGCAATGCCCGGTGATGGTGGTCAAGGCCGGCTGAACCGGACCCGACCGGGCAGGCGCGCTATTCGGCGCGCCTATTCGCCATCCGAATACGGGAAACGCGCATGGCCATAGCGGATGGCCAGGACCGCCAGCGCCAGGAGCATGATGCCCGCGGCGACGCCAAGCAGGCGCCATTCGTCCATGCTCTTCATATCCAGCACCATGTAGCGCGCCAGGGCGACGACGGCGATATAGACGGGGAAACGCACCGGCAGTTTGCCCGACTGGTAATACAGCCCGACCATCGCCAGTATCTCCAGATACAGAAAGAGCAGCAGCAAGTCGGCCAGCGTCACCGCGCCGCTGCTGATCATGACATTGACCTCGCCGACCATGGCGATCACGGTGGCGATGGTGATGACCGCCAGGCCGGCATGTTCGATCAGGCCGAGCACGCTCAAGGCGATGCGAGAAAACGAATTTTGCTGCATGGCGGGACGCCTCCATTCGATTAGGGACACACTCAAGAATTCGTCATCGCGAGGAGCGCGGCGACGTGGCGACCCCTAGACTGTTGATTTATATAGCGCACTGGATTGCCGCGCTGCGCTCGCTATTAACTCGCGAATAAATCAGCGTTTCCTTAGCGCGATTTAGCGGGGTTTCACACGTGGCGTCAAGGCCGCGCGAACCGCCGCGGCAAATCCGAAGCACCCTTCAGAGCGTCAGGGTTGAGCGCAATTCAGCGACATCTTCCTGACTGGCTTCAAGCACTTCCCGCACGGCGTCCGCGTCGAGCAGATATTCCGGCAGGGCCAGGTCGTCCGCGGGGGTATGCCATGAAACCGAACGGTTCGCCAGGGTATTGGCGATACGCAGAATTTCACCCAGGCCGTTAACCAGGGCGATGGGATCGGTCGACTCGTGATCCTGCACCGCCATGAGCAGTTCGTCCGACTGCTGGCCCAGGGCATCGAGCAAGGCATGGCCGATACCGTCGTGCCAGTTGATCATCAGGTCGAGCATCGCCTGCGGCTCGCCCGAAAGATCCGGATCCTGGCAGGCGTAATAGAGCAGATAGAAAGCACCGATATCGTGCACCAGCCCGGCGAAGAAGGCCTCGTCCGGCTTGCCCCGTTTCAAGCGGCGGCTGAGTTGCCGTGCGATCGCCGCCACCAGGATGGAATGCTCCCAGATATTCGACGACAAGGCGGTATGCGCGGACATGTGCTTCGAGCGCGATAGCTGCTCGATGGCCAGGGCGAAGGCCGCGGATTTCACCGCTTCGATGCCAAGGCGCATGATGGCGCCGTTCAGATCCCTCACCAACGTGCCACTGGAGGGCCCAAGGGCTGCCGAGTTGGCCATTTTGAGCAGCTTGGTGCTGATGATCGGCTCGCTCTGCAGAACCCTGGCGAGCTTGTCGATGCTGACATCGGGATCGCGCAGCAGATCCCGGACTTTCAGGGTGATATTGAACGAGGTCGGAAAAACGAGGTCGCCCCGAGACAGGTCTTCGGCGAGCCGTTCGAGCAGTTTTTGCGCGGCGGGAATGGTCATGATGGCGTCCGGTTCAGGCAGCCGCCTTTGTAGCGCCCATCGCGGGATATTGCAAGGCAGCGGGCCGGGCATCTTGCGCCGACGCCCGGCGAAGCTGGATATACTGGTGGCGTACCGACAGACGGGGAACCTCATGGACTACGGCCAGGAATCCTTCGAACGCGAACAGCCCCTGGCGCGGCAGGTCTCCGCGCTGCCCGCCGCGACCTACAACCTGACGCGCATCCTCCTGGCGCACAGCCAGCGCGGCTGCGTCTTCGTGCCGATACGCGGCATGCAATATCTGGCGGTGATCGACGCCGAGGAAATCATCTTCGTCGACAGCCAGTACAAGCGCTGGGTGGAAATCGCCTGGCAGGGTTTCAAACCGCAGGCGCGCGACGCGCTGGACGAACCGGTGGCCTATCAGGCGCTGTTCTATACAGCCGGCGGGGGCGATACCCAACGCCGCTTGCAGGCCGATTTCCACGCGGCGCTGACATTACTCGACGCGCGCCGCCCGCCAACCGGCTCGGCCCATATACTGCCCATGCGAAGCGCGTAGGGCCGAATCCCCGCGCCGTTCACTCATCGTCGCCCAACTCCGGATCCCAGCCTTTTTCCCGCGCCGTTTGCATGGCGCGGGCGTAGGTGTCGGTATGTCGTTGTTGCAGGTCGGGCGGCAGGCGGCTGGGCAGGCCGGCGTACTTGTCCCATTCGACCTGCACTTTATCCATCAGCAGCTGCATGCGGCCGAGATCCCAGCCGGTGCAGTCCTCGGTTTCCGGGATGAAGCCGAATACCCGGCCATCGAGGACGATGCGGCCGAGTTGGGTGATGCCGTGGTGATCATTGTTTAAGCCGACGTAAGTGTTTTGCATGGTGTGCTTTAGCGGGTTAGGCCGGCGTAGAGCAGCGGCAGCTTCTCGGGCAGGCGTTGAACATGATCGACGACCATGTAGTTTTTCTGGCCGAAGATGCGCGAGACGTAATTATCCGCCCTCGGGTCCAGGCTCATGCAATAGGTTGTGACGCCGATTCTGGCGACTTCTTCCACCGCTTTCTTGGTGTCCATGCGCAGGTATTGCGGGTCGCGCACGTCGATGTCGGCCGGTTCGCCGTCGGTGATGACGATCAGCAGTTTCTTCGCCGAGCGTTGCAGTTTCAGATGATGGCCGGCATGCCGGATCGCCGCACCCATGCGGGTGGAGAGCTGGCCGGTCATGCCGGCTAGTTTGGCCTTGGGGGTGTCGTCCCAGTGTTGGTCGAAGTCCTTGAAGCGGTAGTACTCGACATCGTGGCGGCCGTCGGAACAGAAGCCGTGGATGGCGAATGGATCGCCGACCTTGTTGATCGCGTCGGCCAGCAGCACGCAGGCCTGCTGGGTCAGTTCGCGGACTGAATACTCCTGATCCTGCACTTTCTCGTTGGTCGACTCGGACAGATCGAGCAGCACCAGGATCGAGAAATCACGGGTCTTGCGCACGCTGCGCATCATGATGCGCGGGTCGGGCTGGTTGCCGAGGCGGATATCCGTGAAGCTCTGGATCGCCGCATTGATGTCGATTTCGTCGCCGTCCTCCAGTTTGCGGATGCGCTGCACGCCTTGCGGCTGCATGGCATCGAGCAGGAATTTCATGCGGTGGATTTCGCGTTTGTACTGCGCGGTAATGCCGTCGATGACCGCCAGGTCGCCGGATTTGGCGCGCTTTTCCAGCACCGTCGCCCAGGCCGGACGTTCGAGCTGGATCTGGTAATCCCATTCCGAATAGTGGAAGGGATCGGACACCGGCTCCTTGCCTTCGAGTTCGTTGAAACTCTTGCCGTTACTCTCGTCGCCGATGTTTTCGTAGGGGAACAGTTCAGTACCCAGCACCCAGATTTCCTCGGCATCGTCGCCGGCGGTTTCGACGTCGATCTCGTTGGCCATTTCCATGACGCCGACGTACTTGCGCACCTGTTTGACGCTGTCGTAACCGGCGCCGGCGGCCTTGTTGAAATCGAATTCCTCGAATTCCCAGAAATAGCGGTTGTCGTCGCGGTAAGGCGCGGTCAGCAGATCGGTGCGCGGGTTGAAGGCGATCTTTTTCTCGCTCAGGCGATGCGCCAACTGCACGCCGATTTCCCAGGACGTGTGATTGCTGTCCAGGCGATCCTGGGCGTTGGCGAACAGCAGGCGCGCCTCGGCGATCCACGGGTCGTTGTCCTGGTAGGTTTCATCGAGCAGTGCGCGGGCGAGACGGTTCAGATAGTCGCCGACGCTGGCGGACATTTCAGGCGTCGCTGTGTGCAGCTTGCTCCAGAGTTGCTTCAGGCCGGGGAAGCGGCGAATCGATAGCGCCTCGACCCGGGCATCTTCGATCACGCTGATCACAGCCATCTGCATCGGATTCAGCGCTTCGGCGGAGATCGGCTGCTTCGTTTCGACGATATGCGCGGCGCAGTGGGCGGCGGTGGCGCGATACAGTTCCAGACCGGAGATTTTCTCTTCGGCGTTGGTGAAATCGTCGAACGCATCCGGCAGATGCAGCAGGTAATCCTCGATATACGGGCGGTAACCTTCGCGGCTTTCAAAGTCGCCGGAGGTCGGGCGCATGAAGAAGTCCCGCGCCCAGAAGGCGCGCAGATACATGTTGATGCGCCGCTGCACGTCGACCAGCAGTGTGCCCTTGCGCTCCTTCTGCAGCATCGCCAGGGATTCTTTCGATTCCAGGCTGAAGTACTTGATCTGCTCTTCGTAATTGGTGCGGTGCGCGTGCGCGCCCCACAGCGCCCAGCGGCGCAGGCCGCCCAGCGTCAGGTTCTGGAACAGCACTTCCAGCTTGTCCAGCATCGGCCGCACGCCGCGCGGCGCCTGGGCGATCAGCGTGTTGATGAATTGCAGGTAATTCAGGAACAGCTGCGCGTCGGCCAGCCGGTTGGCGGCAGTGGGCGCGGTGGCGAGCAGCAGTTCGATCACCGCGCCGGAGGTTTTCGAGGCCAGCATCAGCGAGGCGGTGGCCAGATCGGCGATGACATCCTCGCCGACTTCCTTGGCGACTTGCGGGGCTTCCTCGATCCAGGTTTCCACCAGCGAATCGCCGCGCCCCAGGCCGCGAATCGCGGAGACGCCCTTCAGGTAGTTGTCCAGCCCGCGCGGCGAGAAGATCCTGGTCGCGTCGTGCCAGTTGGCTTCCAGCGCCTGCCGGCTGTGCGGCGACAGGTCTTCCAGCAGTTCGGCGTAGTCATCCAGGTTGATCGACATCGTGCGTCACCTCGGTTGTAGGGGTGGGTTAGGCCGACAGGCCGTAACCCACCGTTCAGGTGGCGGGTTACGCCGCTGCGCGGCTAACCCGCCCTACAGTCAAAAGAACGTCGTCACCGCGGCATCCAGCGCATCGCGCATGTCCGGGTCGTCGGTGATCGGCCGCACCAGGGCCACGCGGCAGGCGGCCACCGGATTGACGCCTTTGGCGATCAGGCTGCCGGCGTAGATCAGCATGCGGGTGGAGAGGCCTTCGTCCAGACCGTGGCCTTTGAGGTTGCGCGAGCGTTCGGCAATCGACACCAGTTTGCCGGCGATGCCGGCTTCGACGCCGGATTCATGCGCGACGATCTCGGTTTCGATGGCGTGGTCGGGGTAGGTGAAGTCCAGGCCACCGAAACGCTGTTTGGTCGACTGCTTCAAGTCCTTCATCAGGCTCTGATAGCCCGGGTTGTAGCTGATCACGATCTGGAAATCCGGGTGGGCATGCACCAGTTCGCCCTTCTTTTCCAGCGGCAGCACGCGCCGGTTGTCGGTGAGCGGGTGGATCACCACGGTGGTGTCTTGGCGCGCCTCGACGACTTCGTCCAGATAGCAGATGGCGCCATGACGGGCGGCAATGGCCAGCGGGCCGTCCTGCCATTCGGTGCCCTGGGCGCTCAACAAAAAGCGGCCGACCAGGTCGGAGGCGGTCATGTCCTCGTTGCAGGCGACGGTGATCAGCGGCTTGCCCAGCTTGTGCGCCATGTATTCGACAAAGCGCGTCTTGCCGCAGCCGGTCGGGCCTTTCAGCATCATCGGCATGCGCACCGAATAGGCGGCTTCGTAGAGTTCCACCTCGTCGGCGACGGGGCGGTAATAAGGTTCCTGGGTGATGCGGTATTGGTCAACGATGCTCATGGCGAACTCCTTTTCCCCCCTTAAAAAAGGGGGGAGGCTGATCAGATCAAACAGTCTTGCCGCGGAAGATGACCATCGCCGCGCCCTGCGACTGATTGAAGTTGTTGTAACCGATCAACCGCACGTGGTTGTTCGGATTGGCCTGCTTGCAGGCTTCCGCTTCACCCAGGATGCGGTCGATGTCGGTCTCCCCGAACATCGGCAGTTTCCACATATACCAGTACGAGTCCATCAGGTGTTCCGGCTCGGTATGTTCGATGGCCGGGTTCCAGCCCTTCTTGACCAGATATTCAACCTGTTTGCGGATGTTGGCTGCGTCCATCGCCGGCAGGTAGGAGAAGGTTTCGAACTTGCGGCTGGCGGGGTCGCTCAGGCGGCTTTTGTAATCCATCACTTCAGACATTTCGTTTCCTTTCGATTCAATTCATTCATCCGTACCCCGGATCGGGGGTGTAGGGCGGGTTAGGCCGCAGGCCGTAACCCGCCGCTGTGGTGGGTTACGCCGCTGCGCGGCTAACCCACCCTACGAAGATCACTTGTGGGCCACGTCCAGCTTGTCCACGGTGTCGAACTCGAACTTGATCTCTTTCCAGGTTTCCATGGCGATCTTCAGTTCCGGGCTGTGCGCGGCGGCGGCGGTCAGAATGTCCTTGCCTTCCTTCTCCAGTTGACGACCCTGGTTGCGCGCTTCCACACAGGCTTCCAAAGCAACTCGATTCGCGGCAGCACCGGCCGCGTTGCCCCACGGGTGGCCCAGCGTGCCGCCACCGAACTGGAGCACGGAGTCGTCGCCGAAGATGCTGACCAGCGCCGGCATGTGCCAGACGTGGATGCCGCCGGATGCGACCGGGATCACGCCGGGCATGGAACCCCAGTCCTGATCGAAGAACAGGCCGCGGCTGCGGTCTTCCTTGATGAACTCGTCGCGCATGGTGTCGATCCAGCCCAGGGTGGCGTCGCGGTCGCCTTCCAGCTTGCCGACCACGGTGCCGGAGTGCAGGTGGTCGCCGCCGGACAGACGCAGCACCTTGGTCAGCACGCGGAAGTGGATGCCGTGGTGCGGGTTGCGGTCGAGCACGGCGTGCATGGCGCGGTGGATGTGCAGCAGCATGCCGTTGTCGCGACACCAGTTGGCCAGGCCGGTGTTGGCCGTCAGGCCGCCGGTCAGGTAGTCGTGCATGATGATCGGCGCGCCGATTTCCTTGGCGAACTCGGCCCGCTTGTACATCTCTTCCGGGGTGGGCGCGGTGACGTTCAGGTAGTGGCCCTTGCGCTCGCCGGTTTCCCGTTCCGCCTTCATCGTGGCTTCGTGGACGAACTGGAAACGGTCGCGCCAGCGCATGAAGGGCTGGGAGTTGACGTTCTCGTCGTCCTTGGTGAAGTCGAGACCGCCGCGCAGACACTCGTAAACGGCACGGCCGTAGTTCTTGGCGGACAGACCCAGCTTCGGCTTGATGGTGCAGCCCAGCAGCGGACGGCCGTACTTGTTCATGCGGTCGCGTTCCACCTGGATGCCGGCCGGCGGGCCGCCGCAGGTCTTGACGTAGGCGATGGGGAAACGCACGTCTTCCAGACGCAGGGCGCGCAGCGCCTTGAAGCCGAACACGTTGCCGACCAGCGAGGTCAGCACGTTGACCACGGAACCCTCCTCGAACAGGTCGATGGGATAGGCCACGAAGGCGTAGAAGCAGGTGTCGTCGCCGGGCACGTCTTCGATGCGGTAGGCGCGGCCCTTGTAGTAGTCCAGGTCGGTCAGCAGGTCGGTCCACACCGTGGTCCAGGTGCCGGTTGAAGACTCGGCCGCGACGGCGGCGGCGACTTCCTCACGATCCACGCCCGGCTGCGGGGTAATCTTGAAGCAGGCCAGAATGTCGGTATCCAGCGGCGTGTAATTCGGGGTCCAGTAGGTCTGGCGATATTCCTTCACGCCAGCGTTGTAGGTTTTCACGGCCATGTCGTTGCTCCTTGCCATTGAAGTAGGAAACTCGTTTCGGTCCACCGAGACGTTCAGCGGATGGGCGAATTCTGGAGCAACAGAACGATTATATTAAGTTGAACTTAATTAACATAATGATTAACCAAGGTTAACTATCATGCCTTTGCGTCACGCCACCCTGCATCAGCTGAAAATCTTCGATACGCTCGCCCGGCGCATGAGTTTCGCCCGTGCCGCCGAGGAGTTGCACCTCACCTCGCCGGCCCTGTCGATCCAGGTCAAGCAACTCTCCGAAGCCGTCGAGGCGCCGCTCTACGAGCAGATCGGCAAGAAGCTGCATCTCACCGAGGCCGGACGGGTGATGGCCTCGGCGTGCCACGACATCTTCGAACGCCTGGAGCGTCTGGATATGGAACTCGCCGACCTCAAGGGCCTGAAGCAAGGCACGCTGCGCCTGTCGGTCATCACCGGCGCCAAATACCTCATTCCCGGCCTGCTCGGCAGCTTTTGCCAGCGCTATCCGGGTATCGAGGTCTCGCTCAAGGTCACCAACCGCGAGCGTGTCCTGGAACGCCTGAACGCCAACCTCGACGATCTCTACGTCCTCGGTCAGCCGCCCGAGGGCCTGGCCCTCACCAGCGCCTCGTTCATGGACAACCCCCTGGTGGTCGTGGCGCGCAGCGATCACCCGCTGGCGCGGCGCAAGGCCATCCCGCCGCGCGACCTGGCCGACGAGCCCTTTCTGGTGCGCGAAGAGGGCTCTGGGACGCGCATCACCTCGGACCGCTTCTTCGCCAACCACGGCATGAAGCCCAAGGCGCGCATGGAACTGGGCAGCATCGAGGCGATCAAGCAGGCCGTCGCCGCCGGCCTCGGCCTGGCAGTCTTGTCGTCACACTCGCTGACCCTCGACTGGTCCTCCGGCGAATTCGCCATTCTCGACGTGCAGGGCTTCCCGATCCTGCGCCACTGGTATCTGGTGCACCCGCAGGGCAAGCAGTTGTCCGTCGTCGCGGCGGCATTTCGGGATTTCCTGATGGAACAGGGTCGGGACGCCGAGCCGGCGGATGTGCCGGGTGGGGCGCCAACCACCCAACCGTGATCGGGAAGGCGCAGGCCGCTACGACTGGAAACTGGCAAGCTTCGGGTGCGTCACTGGGGCACCCGCCCCTGAACGGTGCCTGGCCTTGAGCAGCAGGCCTTTGCGGTCAGCACGTCGTTGATCACGTTCATCATCTGGGCAGTCAGCTGGTGTTTCTCCAGCAAGCGGCGCATGGATCCGATCTCGTCGAGTGCGTCTTCCATGCCCGGATTGGACTGGCCTTACCACTACTGCATGAAATAGACGCGCAGCATCGCCGAAATTGGCTTGGGCTACCCATCCCGGCGACCCGCCTTGGGGGAAGGCGGGTCGATGACCGCTTCAAGTTCCGCTCAGGGAACGATCTGTTCCATCTCGTCGAGAAACTTCTCGCGCCGGGTCTGCTTGTTCTTGGCGGTGCAGGTCAGGGCGCCGAATGTAGTCTGTTTCATCGTGGTGGGCCAGATGTCAGTCATGACCAATTTTACTTGGGTGGGGCGTTTCGTTCAGAGGCTCCCAAGACTTTGGTTTCAAAGAACGCATTCAAAAACAAACGGGCCATGCGAGGCAATTGCTGTAAAGCCCGCGCCCAAACTGGAGACACAAATGCTGGTTGCATTGGCTAGCCCACTGGGTGAGAAAACCCATTTTCGCGACAAGTTGCCGTTAGCGACAGTGCAATCAGGGTCACTCCAATAATTGCCCGAATCAACGAAATCACTACCACTGAAGTCAACATAGAAATTCGGATTCCATGCCAAGGCACAGGTTGAAGGTGGGCATGAGACATCGATATCACAGTAATTGGCGGACTGCGCTGCCAGGACGGTTGTCGTGGAACAGGCGCCCACCGAGCCGCCATTGCTCAGGCTACAGCCTTCGCTGTACTCGATATTTATGATCTTCTGGGGCACTTCGGTAGCGTTCACCACCCGCGAAATGCCTGAAGGAACCCCCAGAGTACCGCCGTTGGAGTCAGTCATTTGCGCACCGGGAATGACGGCATGAGCATCGGCCATCAGCTTGATCCCCCCGGCGCCTGTAGCCAGGGGAGGTGATAGCGACAACGGCTATGACCATATTGGTGCCCGCTTGGGAGCGATGCTTAATCAGGCGAAAGGCGATCAGCATCATCAGTGCCGCCAGCACGATCAGCAGGCCGCCGCTGATGGCAGGTACAGCGGTAGCTATCAAGGGGCCGTAGGTAATCACAGCACCGCCGGTGCCGGCGGCGGCCAGTGAGGCGAAGCTTCCCAGGCCGAGTGCGGCCAGCAGTTGGAGTGATGAATAGAATGGTGTTCTCATGGTTTGTCGCTCCGAAGCACGGGTTGTGAACAACTGGCAGGGCATTTTACAGAGATATCGCGGAAGCCAAACGGAACTTGATGATTTGCGCCGGGAATCCCCGGAACTGCAGTATCCAGGGGCGGGAGAACGGCCAAGCCATGGTGGCGCGTCTTGCAGCTTGAAAAGGAAGACGCCCAGCAACCAGCGCGGTTGTCCGCCGCGTCAGGCGAAGGGCAAATCAGGCGGCGCATTTCCAGATCATTGAGCCCCTGGATTAGCACACGGGGTCATGGGCGCAGCAGGCGCAGGATTGCCTCATCTTCAGTCGCGTAGCCGGGCGGGCGGGCAGCGGCCCCTGCGATCAGGATATCAACGGCGCGGCGGCCGTCGGCCAAGGTGACCGCCGGGTCGGCACCGGCCGCCAGCAGATCACGGATTGAAGGCAAGCATGGCGAAGGCGTAGCGGGGGCGGTAGACCAAGTTCTCCACCGGCTTCAGCCAGCGCATGAAGCCGGGGATTGTGCGCCATGTACAGGCCCAGCGGCCAGGCCAGACCGATCAGGGCGACCCTAATGCCATCGACAGAAAAGGCTTCGTGTTCCTTACCGGAGCAAATTCAAGGCAGTAGTTGGATGCGGATTGAAGAACATTTCTTCGTAATTGCACTTGTTTGAGTAAACCAAACGACTGCTCTTTGAAGTGCAGCAGCTACTTGAATGGCGCCCTATCAGGCCGAGGTGAATTACCGCAACGGGCCGACTGCCGGAGATCGCGAACGGCTGCTTCGTAGATCAATCCATCCGCTCAGAGGCAAAACGGCCCGATCGAGGGACCCCCTCCGCATTATCCCCCCACAGCCTGCAACGCCTCCCGCATGGCCGGTTCGCCGATGGGGTAGGTCAACACGGCGTGAACCTTGAACAGTTCGAGCAGTTTGCCGATATGCGCTTCTTCGCTTGGGCGCATGACGATGATCAGCTTTGTTTGCGGCGCGATGGGCTGGAGGGTTCTCAGGGTGACGTCCAGATTGGAGACGTTGGCGCCCGCGTAGTTGTTGCCCCAGCCGTAGACGAACTCGCCGATGAAGTAGTCGGGGCGCCATTGTTTCAGCGCCTGGTGCAGGTTGCGGGCGGAGTCGAAGCGTTCTTCCTCGATGCCGAGTTCCCGGTACAGGTCGGGGAAGCGGCAATCCAGCGGGGAGTTGACCAGGGTGTAGAGCAGGCTCATGGGGCGGCGGCTTGATGCTTACTTGGTCAACGCCATGAACAGTTCGGGCAGTCGTTCCGGCAAACGCTGGATGTTGTCGACCACGGTGTACTGGTGGCCGAAGATGTCGCTGACGTATTCATCCGCCTTGGGGTCGAGGTTGATGCAGTAGGTGAAGATGCCTTTCTGGTCGAGTTCGCGCACGGCGCGGCGGGCGTCTTCGATGAGCAGGCGTTCGTCGTGGGCGTCCACGTCGGCGGGCTGGCCGTCGGTGAGGATCAGCATCAGTTTTTTGTCGGCCGGGCGCGCTTCCAGGTAGTGCGCGGCGTGGCGCAGGGCGGCGCCCATGCGGGTGGACCAGCCGGCCTGCATGGCGGCCATGCGCGCCTTCACTTCGTCGCCGAACGGTTCGCCGTAGCCCTTGATGTGCAGGTAGCGCACGTCGTGGCGGGTGTTGGAATGGAAGCCGGCGATGGCGAACGGGTCGCCCAGCTTTTCCACCGCCCAGGCCAATAGCGTGACGGCTTCCTGGCTCAATTCGAGGATGGTCTGTTCGGAGCCGGAGGCCTTTTCGTTGAGCGATTCGGACAGGTCGAGCAGCAACTGCACGGCGATGTTGCGACCGCTGGTCTTGTGGCTCATGTTGATGCGCGGGTCGGGGTTGGCGCCGCCCTTGAAATCGATCAGCGAGCGGATGGCGACGTCGAGGTCGAGCTCGCTGCCCTCTTCCTGGTAGCGCACGCGCACCTTGTCCTGCGGCTTGAGCAGGTCGAGGATGCGCTTCAGGCGCTTGGCCAGGGCATCGTGCTTGAGCAGGATGCGGTCGATATCGCCGGCGTTGCCCTTGGGGTGCAGGTTTTCGTACAGACTGACCCAGTCGGGACGGTAGGTCTGGCTGTGGTAGTCCCACTCGGGGTAGTGGCGCGGCGGCAGCGACATGACCTCGGACGGCTTCTTGTTCGACTTGTCCGGGTCGTCGAAGAATTCCTCGTCGTCGCTGTCCTCGATGTACTGCCACAGGTGGCGGTTGTCGTCGCGGTAATCGATCACCGTGTCGTCGAACCAGACCTTGGCGAACTGGTCGCTCTGGCGCCGGGTGCGGGCGACGTAGCTGAGCGCCAGGTCGGCGATCTCGCGCAGGCTCGATTCGCCGGCGGCGAGCAGGTCATGGAAACGCCGGGCGAATTCCAGAAGATCCGGGTCGGCGTAGGGATGATCGGGATCGATCAGCGCGCGTGACATCATGGTCAGGCGATGACGCAGGCAGGAGGTGGTTTCCGGATCGCAGGCACCTTCCACCGGCTTCGGGTGCAGGGCCAGGAAGATGCGGCGCAGGCCGGGGTATTCGCGGATCAGCAGGTTCTCGACGCGGCAGTCTTCGAAGAACTCGACCGCCATGCGCTGGAACGGGCTGTAGTTATCCGCGATGATCGACGTCGACCAGCGCCGGTGGCCGACCATGTGGGCGAGGACAGCGCGGTAGCGGTCGATGCCGGCGACCCCACGCTCGCTGTCGAACACGTCCGGCACCCGGATGCCCAGCCTGTCGTAGTAGGGAATCGGCTTGCGCAGTTCGTCGAAGGCGGTGGAGTACGGCACCAGCTGGTCGGCGTCCTGCCAGAGGCCGCGCAGGTAGAGGTCCAGCTTGCGCTCGACATCGGCGAACAGGGTGCCGTGACGCTCGCGTTGCAGGACGGCGCGGGCATCGGCGGATTGCAGCGAGAAGTAGTCGATCTGCCGTTCCGGGTGCGTGCGGTAATTGCGGATGCCGTAGTCCACCCAGTTGCGCACCCCACCCATGGACAGCATGCCGAACAGGAACGGCGCCTGCCGGAAGAACTCGGGCAGGCCGGGGCTGGGGAAGGTGGTGTGATGGCCGTGGATGGAGCCGGTGGTGCGCGTCATCAGATCATCGGCGATCTCGATGTAGTGGCGCATCTGCTCGCGCGAGTGCTGCTTGCGCGCGACCGGGGCGATGGTTTGCAGGAAAGGCGTGATGGCCTTGCCGTTGGGCGACTTCTGCATCTTCATGACGAAGGCCATGACCTCGGACAGCACCGCCTCTTCGCCCAGCGCCTTGACCACCGAGGGCCACTCTTCCATGAAGGCGAGCATGGGCTCGACGCCCCGGCCGAGCTTGCCGATGACGCGCGCCGCGTCGAGATAGTGATAGATATCCTCGCGGGTGAGGATGGCCAGGGCTTCGGCCATGAGATCCTCGAACACCTCTTCCACCGGCTTGAAGCAGGTATCGAGCTGGGCCCAGTAGGCCACCATCATCGGGTGTTGGTATTCGGTTTCGGTCATTGGCAAATCCCAGGTCAGGGTGCGACAAGCGCGGCGCTATTTCAACAGCACACGCGCCCGGGCGATGGCGGCGCGCACCTGCTCCGGCGCCGTGCCGCCGGTGTGGGCGCGGCTGGCGAGCGAACCTTCGACGGTCAGCACGGCATGGACGTCGGCCTCGATGACCGGAGAAAACTCGCGCAGTTCGTCCAGACTCAGTTGCGGCAGGTCGCAACCGCGCTGCTCCGCCGCTTTCACCGCGCGCGCGACGATGCCGTGGGCGTCGCGGAACGGCAGGCCCTTCTTCACCAGGTAATCGGCCAGATCGGTGGCCGTGGCGAATCCCTCGGCGAGGGCGCGGCGCATGTTTTCGGGGCGCACGCCGTCGTCCTTGGCGTTCAGGCCGGAGAGCATATCGGCATAGATGCGCAGGGTATCGACGACCGTGTCGACGGTGTCGAAGAGCGGCTCCTTGTCTTCCTGATTGTCCTTGTTGTAGGCCAGCGGTTGCGATTTCATCAGGGTCAGCAGGGCCATCAGATGGCCGTTGACCCGGCCGGTCTTGCCGCGCACCAGCTCGGGTACGTCCGGGTTCTTCTTCTGCGGCATGATCGACGAACCGGTGCAGTAGCGGTCGGGCAGATTGATGAAGCCGAAGCGCGGGTTCATCCAGAGGATGAGTTCTTCCGACAGGCGCGACAGATGCGTCATCAGCAGCGCGGCGGCGGCGGTGAATTCGATGGCGAAGTCGCGGTCGGAAACGGCATCGAGCGAGTTGCCGCAGACGCCGTCGAAGCCCAGCTCGGCGGCCACGGATTCGCGGTCGATGACATAAGCCGTGCCGGCCAGGGCAGCCGCGCCCAGGGGCAGGCGATTGAGGCGCTTGCGGGCATCGAGGAAGCGTTCCTTGTCACGCTGGGTCATCTCGAAGTAGGCCATCATGTGATGGCCGAAGGTCACCGGCTGCGCGACCTGCAAATGGGTGAACCCCGGCATGGGCGTGGCCGCATGCTTGCCGGCAAGGTCGAGAATGGCGCGCTGGAAGTCGCCGATCAGGCCGACGATGCCATCGATCTCGTCGCGCAGCCAGAGGCGGATGTCGGTGGCGACCTGGTCGTTGCGCGAGCGGCCGGTGTGCAGGCGCTTGCCGGCATCGCCGATCAGGGCGGTCAGACGTTTCTCGATATTCAGGTGGACGTCTTCGTCGTCGAGGTTCCAGACAAACGTGCCGGCATCGACTTCGGCAAGCACCCGCGCCATGCCGTCTTCGCTGGCGCGCAGGTCGTCGGCGCCGATGATGCCCTGGCGAGCCAGCATGCGGGCATGCGCCAGCGAGCCGAGGATGTCGTGCCGGGCGAGGCGCTGATCGAAAAACACCGAGGCGGTGTAGCGTTTCACCAGGTCGGAGACCGGTTCGGAAAAACGTTCGGACCAGGTTTTTGCGCCGGAATCGGCGGGGGTGTGTTCTTGCATGGCGATACCGCTCAAAGTGTCAGAGCGACATTATGCCAAAGACCGCCTACTTGCCGAGCTTGCGAATTTTTTCCAGGGCGCCGTCGATGGTCTGGTCGAGGTAGTAACCGTAGTAGTCGACCGTGGTCAGGCCGATCAAGGGCTTGGCGAGGCGCCGCCCCTTTTCGTCGAAGACCAGGATGGTCGGCGTCATGCGGATGCCGTTCGCCTGGGCAAATTCGCTCGGTGTGGTCTCCTCGCCGTTGAAGTCGCGCAAACGGCTGTGGCTGTCGGTTTCGATACGGCGCATCACCACCTTGTTGCGATATTCGCCGTTGCGGCTCATGGGGATGAGGAATTCGTTGAGGACGCGCTCGCAGTAGCCGCATTGGTCGCTGACGAAAGCGACCAGCACGGCGCCGTTGATGCCGCGCGCCGCGGCGGCATCCTTGCGCAGATCCAGGCTGGATGGCACGCCTTCGGCCGCCCAGGCCGGCGCCAGCGCCCATGCTACAATCCAGACCAGTAGGCTAAGAGTCTGTTTCATCGGTTTAATTTCATTCATCAGAGCAAGGATTGTAGCCAGTGGCGACCGATTTCAAGAATAGTCAAAATGTCCCTGAACGCCTGGTAATCGCCACACGCGAGAGTCAACTGGCCCTCTGGCAGGCCGAGCATATCCGCGATCGCCTGTTGGCGCTCTACCCCGGGATGCAGGTCGAACTGCTCGGCATGACCACGCAAGGTGACCAGATCCTCGATTCGCCGTTGTCCAAGGTCGGTGGCAAGGGCTTGTTCGTCAAGGAACTGGAGCAGGCCATGTCCGAGGGACGGGCGCATCTGGCGGTCCATTCGCTCAAGGATGTGCCCATGGATCTCCCCGAAGGCTTCATGCTGGCGGCCATCACCGAACGTGAGGATCCGCGCGATGCCTTTGTCTCGAATCGCTATGCCGCGCTTGCCGAGATGCCACCGGGGGCACGTGTCGGGACTTCCAGCCTGCGTCGTCAGGCGCAACTGCGGGTACATCATCCCGACCTCGAAGTCGACACGCTGCGCGGTAACGTCAATACCCGTCTGCGCAAGCTCGACGAAGGCCAGTACGACGCGATCATCCTTGCCGCCGCCGGGCTGAAGCGGCTCGGCTTCGGCGAGCGCATCAAGGCCGAGATCGATCCCGAGGACAGCCTGCCGGCCGTCGGCCAGGGTGCGCTCGGGATCGAGACCCTGGCCAGCCGACCGGACATCGCGGCCCTGCTGGCACCGCTCAACGACACGATCAGCGCCGCCCGGGTGTACGCCGAACGTGCCATGAGCCGGGTACTGCAAGGAGGCTGTCAGGCACCCATCGGCGGCTATGCCATCGAGCGTCGCGGCAAACTGTTCCTGCGTGGCTTCGTCTCCGACCTCGAAGGCATCCGCTTTTATCGCGCCGAGGCCGAGGGTGCCATCGATGCCCCGGAGGCGCTCGGCCATGAGGTTGCCGAAGCCCTGATCCGACAAGGCGCGGATCGGTTGATGGCCGATCTCCTGGGGCGACTCGGCGCTTGAGCCCGCGGCCACCGTGAGTTCCGCGCTTGCCGGTGTCGGTATCCTGATTACCCGGCCACTCGCCCAGGCGGCATCGCTCGCGGCGCGTGTCCAGGCGCAGGGCGGAGTGCCGGTGCTGTTCCCGACCATCGAGATCGCCGCGCCGGAAGATGCCTCGGCACTGACGGCGTGCATCACCCGTCTGCCTGAGTTCGATCTCATCGTCTTCGTCAGTCCCAGCGCCGTCGAACGTGCTGTGCCTTTGTTCACGGCGCGCGATCCCGATTGGGCGCGGGACTGTCGTGTCGCCGCTGTCGGGCAAGGTACCTGGCAGGGCCTGCAGCGACACGGCATCGAAAAGGTGATTGTGCCGGCGCGGCAAACGGGTGCGGCCGGGTTGCTCGATTTGCCTGAGTTCACGACGCCCGCGCCGCGTCATGTTCTGATCGTTCGGGGTGTCGGGGGCCGGGACGAATTGGCGGAAGGCCTCAAGGCGCGTGGCGCCCGGGTCGAGTATGCCGAGTGTTACCGGCGTGTCAGGCCGGATGCCGATGCGGAACCGCTGCTGGAGCGCTGGCGCCGGGGCGAGGTCGCTGCCGTGACGGTGACCAGTGTCGAGATACTGGAGAATCTGATCGCGCTGCTCGGCGAGCCCGGTGCGGCGTATTTGCGGCATACGCCGATGTTCGTGCACCACCCGCGCATTGCCGCGGCGGCGCGCGCGCGTGGCATCGAACGCGTGATAGAGACGGCCCCGGATGAGGCTGGTCTGGTCGTGGCAATGCAGGCGTATTTCGCGCGTCATGGCTGAACCTGACGGCATCGACCCCCGCGCCCCCGAGGCCGTCGTGCCTGCGGGAAGTGGCCAGGCGCGTCACGACTGGCCGGCGTACCTGGCATTGCTGGTGGCGTTGTTCGCCGTCATGGTTGCGGGTTTTGCCTTTTGGCAGATGCAGTCCCGGCTGCGCGACATCGAGTTGCAACTCGCCCGGCGCATTGGCGAGTTCGACGTTTCGGCGCGCGAGGCGCGCAGTGCCGCCAAGGAGGCGCGCGCCACCACGGACGACCTGCTGGCGCGGATCGCGGCCCTTGAAACCAAGGCCCAGGACGCTCAGAACCAGCAGCTGGCGCTCGCCGCCATGTATCAGGACATGGCCCGCAGCCAGGACGACCGCATGATCGCCGACATCGAGCAAGGCCTGCTCCTGGCGCAGCAGCAACTGCACCTTGCCGGCAATGTGCGAGCCGCCATCGCCGGCTTGGAGTCGATCGATGCGCGCCTGGCGACACTGCGCAAACCCCAATTCGCCAGACTTCGCGAGGCGGTTGCCTGGGACGCGGCACAGCTGCGGCTGTTACCGGCCGCCGATGTGGTCGGGATCAACGCGCGCCTGGACGCGATGATCCAGAATGTCGATGCCCTCAAGCTGGACAGCGATCCCGCGCCCATCGAGAAACCCCCGGCGCGGCAATTACCCGGCATGTCCTGGCTGGATCGCTGGCGCGACGATGCCTGGGGCGAGATCAAGCAACTCATCCGCATCCGACGCATGGACCATCCCGACCTGCCCCTGCTGGCACCGAATCAGGCCTACTTCCTGCGACAGAACCTGAAGCTGCGTCTGCTCGCGGCGCGCTTGAGCCTGCTACAGCGTGACGAAACCAGTTTTCGGGGCGACCTCGCCGCCGCCGAGAAATGGCTGACGACCTATTTCAATACGCACGATGCCCTCAGCCAGACGCTGCAAGGTAACCTGCGCACGCTGGCGACCTTGCCCGTGGCGCACAAGGACATGGATATCCAGCTAAGCCTCAAGGCGCTCAAGGCCATACGCGGCGAGGTGCCATGATTCGCGCCATCTTCTGGGCCGTGCTGTTCCTGGTGCTGATTTTCGCCGTGCTGGCGGCGGCCCGCTTTGATCGGGGCTATGTGCTGGTCGTCTTCCCGCCCTGGCGGGTGGAGATGTCCTTTGTTCTGGCGCTGGTGGTCACCTTCGGCCTGTATGCCCTGACCTACATCGTCTTCAAACTGCTGCGTGTCGCCTTGCGCCTGCCCGCCGAGGTACGGGCTCGCCGTGAGCGGCGCCTCCGGGCACGCTCCGCGGACAGCACCTCGCGCGCGGTGGCCGCCGTGCTTTCGGGACAGCATGAGCACGCCCGGCAACTCGCCGACCTGGCCAGGCGTAGTGACAAAAGCCCGCTGGTCGCGCTGGTCGCCGCGCATGCCGCCACCGAACTGGGCGATGCCCAGGGCGCGCGTGCTTATCTCGATAGCGTCGCAGGCAATGAGGTCGGTGAACTGACCGTGGCCAAGCAGGCTATCGCGCGGCGACTGGATGAGCCGCCGATCGACAACGCAAGCGACCCGGCCCCGGACTGAGTCCGCCCGGACTTACTGGTAGGCGAAGGCATCCGAGAAAAACTCGTCCTCCGGCAGGCCGCGCGCCATGAAGTCCTTGCGCGCCGCGTCGATCATGGGCGGCGCGCCGCATGCGTAGACCTGATAACCGGACAGGTCGGCGAAGTCGGCGAGGATGGCCTGGTGCACGAACCCGCTGCGCCCCTGCCAGCCATCCTCCGGTCCGGCCTCGGAGAGCACCGGCACAAAGCTGAAGTTATCGTGGCTTCGACGCCATTGCTCGGGCAATTCGGCCTGATACAGGTCGGCGCGCGCCTTGGCGCCCCAGTACAACACCATTTGTCGCTCGAGGCCGTGGTGGAAAGCATGTTCGAGGATGCTCTTGATCGGCGCGAAGCCGGTGCCGCCCGCCAGGAAGATGATCGGCTTGTCGGAGTCGCGCAGGAAGAAGCTGCCCAGCGGCCCGTTGATGCGCATGATTTCCTTCGGCTTCATGGTATTGAAGACATGGTCGGTGAATGCCCCGCCCGGGACATGACGGATATGCAATTCCAGAAAACTGTCGTCCTCGGGGGCATTGGCCAGGGAAAAACTGCGTTTCCGGCCATCCTTCAGGAGAAAGTCGATGTACTGGCCGGGCAGGAATTGCAGGCGTTCGTTGCCGGGCAGCTTCAGCCACAGGGCCATGACATCGCTGGCCAGTTTCTCCATGCGCTCGACGCGGCAAGGCAGGGTCTTTACCGGGATATCCTTGGCGGCGCTGATCTCCTTGGCCTCGATGACCAGATCGGTGAGGGGCTTTGCCGTGCAGAACAGGGCCAGGCCGCGCTGTTTGTCGGCCCCGGTCAGTGTCGACTCCTGATGCGTGCCGTAATCGATGTCGCCCTCAAGTAGCTTGCCTTTACAGGCGCCGCAGGCGCCGTTACGGCAGCCGTAGGGCAGGGCGAAATTTTCGCGCAGCGCGGCTTCCAGGATGGTTTCGCCGCTTTGCACGGTAAACTGATGGCCGCTGGGCTGGATGGTGACCTGGTGAGACATTTCGATTCCTTAATGATTGCTTGAGTATGTTACGAATCTTGATCGTCGGCTGCGGCGATATCGGTTTGCGCGCCGCCCGACTACTGCGCGGCAAGGCCCGTGTCTTCGGCCTGCTGCGTTCGCCTGAGCGCGCCGGCCTGCTGCGCGCCGCCGGTGTCACGCCGATCCTCGGCGATCTCGACGAACCGGGTGGCTTGAGTCGTCTCGCCGGTCTCGCCGATATCGTCCTGCACTTCGCGCCGCCGCGATCGGAGGGTGCGACCGATCCGCGTACGCGCCGCCTGCTTGCCGTACTAAATCGCTCAAGTTTACCGCGTAGCCTGGTCTACGTCAGCACCAGCGGTGTTTACGGCGATTGCGGTGGAGCACGCATCGACGAGACAAGACCGGCCAGACCGCATAATGCACGTGCCAAACGGCGGGTCGATGCCGAACGGACTTTGCGTTCCTGGGCTCGTCACAACGGCGTCTGTTTGAGCATTCTGCGCGCGCCTGGCATTTATGCCGAGGACCGCATGCCCGAGGAGCGGGTGCGCAAGGGACTGCCGGCGCTGTTGTCCGACGAGGACATCTACACCAACCACATCCACGCCGAAGATCTTGCCCGCCTGGCCTTGTGCGCGGCCTTCCATGGCCGGCACGGCCGGGTCTACCACGCGGTCGACGACAGCGGCTTGAAGATGGGCGACTGGTTCGATGTGGTGGCCGATCATCTCGGACTGCCACGCCCGCCCAGACTGCCCAAGGCTGAAGTCATGGCGGCGGTAACGCCGGCCATGCGCTCTTTTCTTGCCGAGTCGCGGCGCTTGAGCAACCGGCGCATCAAGGACGAACTCGGCTTCAGCTTGCGTTATCCGGATGTGCGGGCCGTATTGACGCCACAGCCACCGGGTTGAGGCGCGCAGGCTCGAGCATTCGCTAAGTCGGCGGTTTTCCACTATCGTCGTGGTAATGGCTACGCTGGGGAGACTTCTAGGGCATGGCACGACTGGCGATCTTCAATTGCAAGGGCGGGGTCGGCAAGACGACCACGGCACTAAACCTGGCGGCAGCCCTGGCGCGCGCGGGGGAGTCTGTTTGCCTGGCCGACATGGATCCGCAGGCGCATCTGACGCGCATCTTCGACAAGTTGCCGGACTCCCCGGATGCCAGCCTTTTCGCCTTGTATGCCCATGCCACGCCCTTGCGGGCACTGCTCCAGGAGTTGCCCGGCCTTGGGCAGTTGTTGCCGGCGCATGGCCAGTTGATGAAAGTCGACTCGCTGTTCGGCAAGGGGCCGTCGACCTTGAACCGGCTGCGCATCGGCCTGGAGACCCTGGAGTCGGATTATGCCGGCCACGTCCTGATCGACTGCTGTCCGTACGTCGGCGTGCTGTCGCTCAGTGCCGTCTTCGCGGCCAGTTCGGTGCTGATCCCGGTGTCCAGCGACTACCTGTCCTTGCAAGGCGCCAAGCAGATCGATCACGCCTTGAATGCACTCGAACCGGTCTTGAAGCGACGCATGCCACGCCGCTATCTGATCACCCGCTTCGACCGCCGGCGGCGCATGGGCGAGGATATCCGCCGCAGGTTGCGCGAGGAGGTCGGTGACGATCTCTGCGAGACGGTCATCTCGGAAAATGTCGCCGTGGCGATGAGCCCATCGCTGGGCAAGGATGTCTTCGCCTACAAGTCGGACAGTCGGGGCGCGCAGGATTATCAGGCCCTGCTCGATGAGTTGCGCGCCGCAAACTTGATCTAGCCGGCCCGCGCCGTCAGTGATTGAGCAGGTCGGCGATGTCTTCGAAGGACTTGCTGTTGGGGTTGCTGGCGCCCTGGGATTCGGTCCAGTTCGACAACACTTCGCACTGCGGGTACATGCGCAGCAATTTGGCACGCGCCTCGTCGGCGTTGGCCGCCTGAATGACCAAGTGGTCAAGCAGGGCGCCATTGTGCGCGCGGATACGGAAACCGAATTTCTCCAATTGCATCGATACCTCCTGGATCGTGCTGCTGCGCGCAGTGTAGCGCCAAACACCGTCAGCGGTAGATCAGACAATCCTGGCGGGATGCCCGCCAGGCCGACTCATCGGCATGCGCCAGGGCGTCGAGATCCGCCGGTGCCGCCTCGGCGTCATCGACCCATTCGCGCAAGAGCCCGCTGCCGTTGATCAGATCGATGGCCAGGCGGTCATGTTCGTACTCGTAGGCGAAATCGCGCCACAGGGGATAGTCGGGTCGTAGCGTGCGCAGCGCCTTGAAGGCCAGCGCCATGAGACGCCAGGGGCGGAAGGCGGCGTGGTCATAGCCGCCGTCCTCGACGTGGATCTGGAGGCCGGCGCAGAGCTGCCCGGCATGTTTGTGGAAAGTCGGCTCGAACCAGCATTCGCGCAGACGGCAGCCACGCAGCCAGTCCGGGGCGAGCGCGTGCATGCGCGCCAGGATCTTCGCCGGCTCGATGTCCGGGGCACCGAACAACTCCAGGGGCCGGGTGGTGCCGCGCCCTTCGGAAAGCGTCGTGCCTTCGAGCATGACCGTGCCGGCATAGCAGCGCGCCATGCCCAGGTTGGGCGCGTTCGGGCTGGGGTTGATCCAGGTACGCTCATTCAGCGGCCAGCCATGGCCGGGTGCCGCTTCCGGCGCCCAGCCGGTCATGTCGACGACCCGATAGTCGAGCGCCAGTTTCAGTTGGCGGATGAACCAGTGGCCCAGCTCGCCCAGGGTCAGGCCATGGCGCATGGGCATCGGCCCGGCGCCGACGAAGCTCTCCCAGCCCGGCAGCAGGGTCAGGCCCTCGACCGGACGGCCGGCGGGATTGGGCCGGTCCAGCACCCAGACCGTCTTGCCGTGGCTCGCGGCGGCCTCCAGGACATAGCGCAAGGTGGTGATGAAGGTGTAGATGCGGCAGCCCAAGTCCTGCAAATCGACCAGCAGGACATCGAAGCTGGCCATCATGGCGTCGGTCGGACGGCGCACCGTGCCATACAGGCTGAACACCGGGATACCGTGCACCGGATCGACGTAGTCCGGCGACTCCATCATGTTGTCCTGCTTGTCGCCGCGCAGGCCGTGCTGTGGGCCGAAGGCGGCGCTCAAGGCGATGTCCGGCCGTGTCGCCAGGGCGTCGAGGCTGTGCGTCAGGTCGGCGGTCACCGAGGCGGGGTGGGCAAGCAGGGCGACACGGCGGCCCTTGAGCGGGGCGCGTAACGAAGGGTCGTGCAGCAGGCGGTCGATGCCGAATTGGATCATGTCAGTTCCAGCGCGAAGGCGTCAGTATGGTGGAAGTCGGCTTTGCCGGGGGCATGGCGCAAGGCCCAGTAGCTGATCTCGCCCGTACCGGTTTCGATGACGGCGGATAGGCCGAGGCGTTGGCCGGCAGGCAGTGATGTGCGTGATAAGGCGATGTCGAGATGCAGGTTTCCGAGGGCGTCGGTTCGCTTGATGATGGGCGGGTCGACGGCTGCCGGATCGCCACCGTCGCGGTAGGCGCGGAAGTCGTAGGCCTGCCAGTCGCCCGCGGGCGAGAAGTTGAATTCGCAATAACTCCGGCCATCGGCGCCCAGCAGAAAAACCTCGAAACAGGTGTGACGCCAGAGTTCGTCGAGCCGCTTGCCGGCGCCGGGCGGCGGGATGCGCACGGCCTGGAGATCACCGGTCAATGTGTACTTCAGGCGCAGGCCGCCGGTTTCTGCCCGTTCAACGCGCACGTGGACAGTCTCGACTTCGGGACATGGCGTATCGGGATGGGCGATCAAGGCAACGCCGCGCGCGGTCATGGGCAGGCCTTGAACAGTTCCAGGGTCACGACACGCGCGACGGCATGGTCGACGCGGGGCGGCGGATAGTCGCGGCCGATGCGCACGCCGCATTGTTCCTGGACGGTCTCCGGCATCCGCCACGGAGCGTGGATGTAACGCTCGGGCAGCGGTGCCAGTTCCGGCAGATAGCGCCGGATGAAACCCCCCTCGGGATCGAACTTTTCCGATTGCGTCACCGGGTTGAAGATGCGGAACCAGGGTTGCGCGTCGGTGCCGACCGAGGCGCTCCACTGCCAGCCGCCGATGTTGGCGGCCTGGTCGTAATCGACCAGATTGGCGGCGAAATACTGTTCGCCGCGGCGCCAGTCGACATGCAGGTCTTTCACCAGGAAGGAGGCGGTGATCATGCGCAGGCGGTTGTGCATGTAGCCGGTCTGGTTCAGTTGGCGCATGGCCGCGTCGATGAGGGGGTAGCCGGTACGCGCCGTGCACCAGGCCTCGAAGTTGCCCGGCGGATTGGGCCACGGAATGGCATCGAAGCGGTGTTGAAAGGCCCGCGCCACGGTTTCCGGGTGATGCCAGAGGAGCATCTGGTAAAACTCGCGCCAGATCAGTTCGGACAGCCAGGTTTGCGCGCCCTCCCCTGCGTCGGCCAGGACGTGACGCGCCAGTTCGCGGATGGAGACCGTGCCGAAACGGAGATGCACCGAGAGATAGGACGGTCCCTTGCGCGCGGGAAAGTCGCGCAACGTCTTGTAGTTTTCGATGCGCGTCTGGAAGTCCCGCCACAGGCTTTGGGCGCCGGCCTCGCCGGGGACAATATTCAACTCGGCCAGGTTGCTGGCCGTGAAACCCAGGTCGGCCAGGTCGGGCATGACCGAATCCGGCGCGGCGGCCAGCCGGCTGTAGTGCGCTTCGCTGTCATACACGGCGAGGTGCTCGCCGCCGAGTCGCGCCAGCCAGGCGCGCTTGTAGGGGGTGAAGACATGAAAGGGGGTGCCGGCGAGCGTCAGGATTTCGTCGGTGTCGAAAACGACCTGATCCTTGTGCAGGCAGAGTTCCCGACCTTGCGCGGCCAGTGCGTCGGCCACGATGGCATCGCGGGCACGGGCGGCTGGTTCGTAATCGCGGTTGGCATGTACCTGGCCGACAGCCAGCCGCTGCGCCAGTTCCGGAATCAGGCGGCGCGCCGGACCGTGCAGGATGTACAGACCGCCGCCGTGTTGCTCCAGTGCCTGTTTGAGCGCGCCGACGCTGTGCCAGATGAACTCGACGCGTCGGTCGGCGCGCGCTTTCAGGGTGTCGAGAATGTCCGTGTCGAAGACGAATGCGGCATGCACCGGGCCGCCCGTGTCGAGGGCATAGGCCAGGGCGGCATGGTCGGCGAGGCGCAGATCGCGGCGGAACCAGACGAGTGTGGCGGTCATGTCGGGCGTCGAAGTGGAGAGCGGATTGTAGTAGACCTTGGGCCTGGCACGGCCATCCGGAAATCGGGTATTGCGGCGCTTTGGGCCGGGGTACAATCCGCGCCATGGAAGACAGCAATTTCACCGACCATTTCCTGATCGCCATGCCCAACATGGTCGACCCCAATTTTGCCGGCACCCTGACCTATATCTGCGATCACGGCAAGGATGGCGCGTTGGGCATCGTCGTCAATCGACCCATCGAGCTGTCGATAGAGAAACTTTTCGAGCAGCTCGGTTTGTCCATGGAAGACGTGGCATTGAGCGGCCAGCCGGTGTATTTCGGCGGGCCTGTCCAGGTCGAGCGCGGCTTCGTGCTGCATCGCCCGGTGGGTGAGTGGAATTCCACGCTCACAGTGAATGCCCAGATCGGTTTGACCACCTCGAAGGACATCCTCGAAGCCACGGCGCAGCGCAACGGCCCGGAACAGATACTGATCAGCCTGGGTTACTCCGGCTGGGGGCCGGGACAACTCGAAGCCGAGATCAGGCAGAATGCCTGGCTCACCGTGCCCGCGGACCCCGAGGTGATCTTCGGCCTGCCGCCGGAAGCGCGTTTCGTTGCCGCCATGCACCTGCTCGGCATCGATCCGTCGATGCTCTCCGAAGAAGCCGGTCACGCTTGAAAGGTGCGGTCCTGGCCTTCGACTTCGGCCTGAAACGGATCGGCGTCGCCGTCGGCGATTGGGAGACGCGCCTGGCGCATCCCCTGGAAACCATCGCCGGAGAGGCCAATGCGCCGCGTTTCGAGCGCATCGGCGCACTCATCGGCGAGTGGCGCCCGGTCGGCCTGGTGGTCGGCTTGCCGCTGTCGATGGACGGCGAGGCGCACGAAATGACGCAGCGCTGCCGCCGTTTCGCCAATCAGCTGCATGGCCGCTACGGCTTGCCGGTGGCGCTGGTGGATGAACGTTTGACCTCGGTGTCGGCGGAGAGCCGGCTCGACGAGGCCGGCGTCCATGGACGCAAGCGCAAGGCAGCGCTGGACAGCCTTGCGGCACAGGAGATTCTTCAAGACTATATGAGCCGTCATGAACCTACCCAACCCGAATGAACTGATCGATGCCCTCGCTGGGCAGATCGCCCCCATGATCAAGTCCGACTGCGCCCTGGTCGGCATCCATTCCGGCGGCGTCTGGATCATGGATGCCCTGGCGGCGAGGCTGGGCGTCGACCTGCCGCGCGGTGTCCTGGACATCGCCTTTTATCGCGATGACTACTCGCGCATCGGCCTGCATCCCGAGGTGAAACCGTCGCAGATCCCGTTCGAGGTCGAAGGCCGGCGCATCCTCCTGATCGACGACGTGCTCTTTACCGGACGCACGGTGCGCGCCGCGATGAACCTGTTGTTCGACTACGGCCGTCCCGCGGCGATCAAGCTCGCGGTGCTGGTCGACCGGGGTGGCCGCGAGTTGCCCATCAGCGCCGACTTCGTCGGCACGGAACTGCGTCTGGCGCCGGGCCAGCATGTCTCGCTGGAACGGGACGACGCCGGCGGACTGCATTTACGCATGCGTGGGGGTGAAGCATGAGCGCCAAACCGCTATTGACACCCAACCTGCAACTAACCGCCGACGGCCGGCTGCGCCATCTGCTCACCCTGGACGGGCTGCCGGCGCGCATCCTGACCCAGATCCTGGATACCGCCGAGTCGTTCATCTCAGTCGGCGAACGCGAGGTGAAGAAGGTGCCGCTGCTGCGCGGCAAGGCGGTGTTCAACCTGTTCTTCGAAAATTCGACGCGCACCCGCACCACCTTCGAGATCGCCGCCAAGCGCCTGTCCGCCGACGTCATCAACCTGAACATCGCCACCTCGGCGACCAGCAAGGGCGAGACCCTGCTCGACACCGTGGCCAACCTGTCGGCCATGCAGGCCGATATGTTCGTCGTGCGCCATGCCTCCAGCGGCGCGCCGCACCTGATAGCCCGCCACGTCGCGCCGCACATCTCCGTGGTCAACGCCGGCGACGGCCGCTGCGCGCACCCGACCCAGGGCCTGCTCGACATGTTCACCATCCGCCACTACAAGGGCGGCTTCCACAACCTGCGCGTCGCCATCGTCGGCGACGTGCTGCACTCGCGCGTCGCCCGCTCGCAGATCCATGCCCTGACCACGCTCGGCTGTCCCGAGGTGCGCGTCGTCGCGCCGAGCACCCTGCTGCCGCGCGATGTCGCCAGCATGGGCGTGCACGTCCATCACAAGATGGAAACCGGCCTCAAGGACTGCGACGTGATCATCATGCTGCGCCTGCAGAACGAGCGCATGCAGGGCGCGCTGCTGCCCTCGGCGGGCGAGTACTACAAGTACTGGGGCCTGACCCAGGAGAAACTGAAACTGGCCAAGCCGGACGCCATCGTCATGCACCCGGGGCCGATGAACCGGGGCGTCGAGATCGACTCCGGCGTCGCCGACGGCAAGCACTCGGTGATCCTGCCACAGGTGACCTTCGGCATCGCCGTGCGCATGGCGGTGATGAGCATGGTGGCGGGGAACTGAACATGTGGCGCCATTCCGGCCACGCCCTGGCGGAAATGACGCGCCGGGGCATTGCCCGCGAAGTGGTCGACCAGGTATTGCGGGCGCCGGGGCAGAGATTGGAAGAGCGTGACGGAATACTGGCCTTACAATCCGTGATTGAATTTCCCGATGGGCGAAAATTTCTGGTCAGGGTCTTTGTCAACAGGGATGAGCCGCCCGTTGTCGTGACGGTGTATCGGACCAGCAAGATCGCCAAATACTGGAGATAGCCATGAAAGTCGTTTACGACCCCGAAGTGGATGTGTTGCGTATCCTGTTAAGCTCCGCGCCCGTCGAGGAAAGTGACGAGGACAAGCCCGGCGTGATCATCGATTATGATGCCTCCGGCAATGTCGTGGGCATGGAAATCCTCGATGCTTCCAAGCGCATGGAGAACCCGCGCAGCGTCGAAGTCGAATATGCCGCCGCCGCTTGAATAGAGTGAGTCATTCGTGAAGATCCATATCAGGAACGGTCGGGTGATCGACCCCGCCAGCGGGTTCGACGCGGTTCAGGACATCTACATCGCCGCCGGGCGCATCGTCGCCATGGGCGCCATGGAATCCGAGATGCATGCCGCCGCCGTCGGTGGAATTACATCCCTGGCCTGCCCGCCCGACACCGACCCGCCGCTCGACGAGCCGGGCCTGGTGGAGATGCTCAAGTTCCGCGCCAAGAACAGCCCCGGCCCGCGCGTCTATCCGATTGGCGCGTTGACCTGGAAGTTGCAGGGCGAGCGTCTCACCGAAATGGCCGAGTTGAACGAGGCCGGCTGCGTCGCCTTCAGTCAGGCCGACGCGCCGATCATCGATACCCTGGTCCTGCTGCGGGCGATGGAATATGCCTACAGCTTCGGCTTCCCGATCTGGTTGCGCCCACAGGATTACCATCTGGCCAGGGATGGCGTGGTGCACGATGGCATCGTCTCGGCGCGCTACGGGCTGCCGTCGATTCCGGTACCGGCGGAGACCGTGGCGCTGCAAACCATTTTGTTGCTGGTGCGCGAGACCGGCGCGCGGGTACATCTGTGCCGCCTGTCCAGTCGCGCGGCGGTCGAGATGGTGCGCAAGGCCAAGGAAGACGGCCTGCCGGTGACCTGCGACGTCGGCATCCATCACGTACATCTTTCGGAGATGGATACCACCGACTTCAATGCCAACTGCCACCTGATACCGCCCCTGCGCAGCCAGCGCGACCGCGATGCCCTGCGCCAGGCCCTGCGCGACGGCGTCATCGATGCGATCTGCTCGGACCACGCGCCGGTCGACGACGATGCCAAGGAGCGGCCCTTCCAGGAATCCGATCCGGGCGCCACCGGCGTCGAACTGCTCCTGCCTTTGACCCTGAAGTGGGCCGCCGAGACGGGGCTGACGTTGTCGCAGGCATTGGATCGGGTGACCCGGCGCCCGGCGGCGATACTCGGTGTCGAGTCGGGAGTAGTTGCGGTGGGTGGCCCCGCCGACCTGTGCCTGTTCGACCCCGGAGAGCCCTGGACGGTGAGTTCCAGAACCCTGGCCAGCCTGGGCAAGAACTCCCCCCTTCCTGGGCATGGAAGTCCTGGGCCGGGTGCGCTACACCATCATCGACGGTCACGTCGATTACCGGGGTGGGCACTAAGCGGCGAAACCGTCCCGGTCAGGATTCCCGGCGTATCACCCGCTCGATCCATTCCATGGTGGCCTCGTATTTCGGACGCATCGGCGATTCCGGGGGCAGGCTGTCCAGGGCACTGCGCAGTTGTCCGGAAAGCTCAAGCATCTCGGCGCGTTCCTGAACATGGATTTCCTCTTTCGTGAGTTCGCGCTCTCCCGCCGTGACCGGGGTGGGATGGGCGACGCGCAGCAGGTGCGCGCGGATGCGCGCCTGGGCATTGTCGGCGATCCGATGCGTGGCGCGCAGGCTGAAATACTTCAATAGCATCAGCAAGGCGACGATGCCCAGGGACAGATGCAGATGCTGGCTGGCGGAATCGAAGTCGCGCGTCAGCGCCTCCAGAAACCCCAGCATGAAGGCCGTCAGCGCCAAGCTGATCGCCAGCAGGGTGGCGCCTTTGCCCGGGGGTGATCAGCAACAGGAAGCGGTTCAGCATGCATCCGTACCCAGGAAGCGGGCCACCAGGCCGTCATCGAGACCCGCCGGGAGTGGAATGAAGACCACATGGCCGCTGCCCGGGGCGGTTGCCAGCGCCTCGCCGGCGGCATTTTGCATGTGCCGCAATTCAACGATCCGGTTACCGTCCGGATGGACGATCTCCAGCCGGTCGCCGACGCTGAAGCGGTTTTTCACGCGTATCTCGGCCAGGCCATGGCGCCAGCCGGTGATGTCGCCGACATACTGGCTGCGGCCGAACGTCGAAATGCCGGTCTGGTAATTCTGGAAGTCGCGATCCTTGTGACGCACGAAGAAGCCGTCGGTATAGCCCCGGCTGGCCAGGCTGTCCAGATCGTCGATCAGCACCGGGTCGAAGGCCCGCCCGGCGACGGCATCGTCGATGGCCCGGCGGTAGGCCTGGCTGGCGCGGGCGACGTAATAGAGGCTTTTCGTGCGCCCTTCGATCTTCAGCGAATCGACGCCAATCTCGACCAGCCGGGCGACGTGTTCGACGGCGCGTAGATCCTTGGAGTTGAGGATATAGGTGCCGTGCTCGTCTTCCTCGATGGGCATCAACTCGCCGGGCCGGGTGCGTTCCTCGATCAGCCAGGTCGCCTCGACGGCGCCTTCGGGTGTCACCTGACCCGGATGCACGTGGTAATCCCAGCGGCAGGAGTTGGTGCAACTGCCCTGGTTGGCGTCGCGGTGATTGAAGTAGCCGGACAGCAGGCAACGCCCGGAATAGGCGATGCAAAGCGCGCCGTGGACAAAGACCTCGATCTCCATGTCCGGGCACTGCTGGCGGATCTCCTCGACCTCGTTGATGGACAGCTCGCGTGACAGGATGACGCGGCGGATGCCGAGGCTCTGCCAGAAGCGCACCGCCGCCCAGTTCATGGTGTTAGCCTGCACGGAGAGGTGCACCGGCAGGTCCGGCCAGCGTTCGCGCACCCAGTAAATCAGGCCGGGATCGGCCATGATCAGGGCATCCGGCCGCATGGCCACGACGGGCTCGATGTCGGCGAGATAGGTTTTCAGCTTGGCGTTGTGCGCCAGCAGGTTCGAGGCGAGGTAGAACTGCCTGCCGAGCGCATGTGCCTCGGCGATGCCCGTGGCCAGGCTGTCCAGGTCGAATTCATTGTTGCGCACCCGTAGCGAGTAACGCGGCTGGCCGGCGTAAACGGCATCGGCGCCGAAGCGGAACGCGGCGCGCATCTTCTCCAGCGAGCCGGCGGGAGCGAGCAGTTCCGGGGCGCGCATCGACCTATTTCAGCAAGCGCCGACGGGTGAGGACCAGGCCAAGCCAGAAGCCCGCGCCACCGTAGGCCAGAAGCACGGCGCCATGCCAGAGCGGCCACTCGGGCAGGCGCCCCAGGACCAGCGGTCGGGCCAGTTCGATGGCATGGGTCAGGGGCAGGGCCGAGGCGACGATGGCAAGCCAGCCGGGCAGGGCGTCCGGGGGGTAGAACACGCCAGAGAGCAGCACCATCGGCGTGATCGCCAGGGTGAAGTAGTAGAGAAAGAAGTCGTAATTGGGCGCCACCGAGTTGACCGCCAGACCGAGGCCGGCGAAGCACAGGCCGGTCAGGGCGATCACCGGCAACAACCAGAGCGTCAGCAGGAACGACTGGTGCAGACCCAGCACCCAGATCACCACGAGGATGGCGATGCCCGAAAGCAGGCTCTTCGTCGCCGCCCAGAGCCACTCGCCGACCAGCACGTCGGTGAGGCTCAGGGGTGTGTTGAGAATGGCGTCCCAGGTTTTCTGCACGTGCATGCGCGAGAAGGCGGAATACAAGGTTTCGAAGGTGGCGCTGTTCATCACCGAATACGCCAGGGTACCGGCCGCCAGAAAGGTCAGGTAGGGCACGCCATGGATCTCGCCGAGAAACTGGCCCAGGCCGTAGCCCAGGCCGAGCATGTACAGCAGCGGGTCGGCCAGATTGCCGAGGATGGAGGGCGCAGCCAGCTTCTTCCAGACCAGGAAATTGCGTTGCCAGACGGGAAAAAAACGCATAATGGCGATGTCGCGTATGGGCAGTGGCGGGGATTATCTCCGATTCGACCCGCCTTGGGCGGCTGTCGGCGAAATTGACGGGGCTCAAGTTTCCTCCGCGGGTGCCGTTATCCACCCAGTGTCGGTTGCCTGGAGGTCGAGATGTCCTGGATACGCCTGTTGCTGCTCTGCCTGCTGCTATCGGCGCAGGCCCGCGCCGAGACGATACGTTTCGCTCCGTTGCCACTGGTCGATGAAAAGACCTTGCGCGCCGAGTACCTCCCCCTGCTCGACTACCTCGGCAAGCAAACCGGCGATACCTATCGCTGGACCTTTCTCCCGAAGTACCCCGCCATGCTCCAGGCCATGCAGGACGGCCAGGTCGACCTGGCTATCCTGGGCCCCCTGCCCTACATCAAATTGACCGAACGGGCAAAATACTTCGAGCCCCTGGTGCAGTTCCGCGAGAAGGATGGCCGCGCCGATTACGACTGCGTACTGGTTGCCTTCGGCGCCGACCGTACCCTGAAGCTGAAGGACATCATGGGCAAACGCATCGGCCTGACGCAGGCCGAGTCCACCTGCGGTTATTTCGCCGTGGCGAGCATGCTGAAGACGGCCGGGCGAGCGCCGGGCAAGGACGGCAACCGGTACGAGTACGCCGGGAATCACACCAAGGCGGCCTTGGGCGTGGCGCAAGGCCGTTACGACATTGCCGGCCTGAAGCGCAGTCAGGCCGAGAAGTATCTCGGTCTGAATCTGCATATCATCGCCGAGTCCGGACCCTACCCCGCGTTTGCCCTGGTGGCCAATACGCGCACCTTGCCGGAGGCGCGCCGCGCGGCAATCCGTCAAGCCCTGCTCACGGTCGACGATGCGACCCGCGCGAGCTGGGGCGAGGCCATCAGGTTCGGCGCGGTGGCCGCGCGCGATGCGGGCTACAGTGCGGCGCGGGCTCGCGTCGATGCCCTGGGCGGAATTCCCGAAGCACCGGGGAAGTGATGCCGAATGTTTAGGGTCGAGCGCAAATCCATCGCTTGGGTATTGCTTGTCGCGATCGTTCTGGGAGCGCTGGTCTACGGTACGTATCGGCGTCAGACCGAACAGCGCCTGGCTATCAGCCAGGCGCAAACGCAAGCCGCCTATGGCGCGATCATCTCCGGGTATGCCGAATTCGCCGATGTCACCCAGGGCTGGCTGGTCGGCGATCGGCGCGCCTATGCGTTGATCCGTGATCTGCTGGGCGATGTCCCCGAGGCCCGCGGACAGCTCTACCGCTATCTCTATCCATTCTTCGAAACCCTGCGCACGAAACACGTCCGACAGATCCAGTTCATCGGTCGCGACGGTCGATCGCGTCTGCGCATGCATGCCCCGGAACTGTTCGGCGATAACCTGTTCGCAATCCGCCCGCTGATCAAGGCGGCCATCGAGCACGGGCGGCCGATGTCCGGGTTCGAAAATGGCCGGGTTTTCCATGGCTTTCGTTATGTCTATCCGGTTGTCGACGGCGACGCGGTCATCGGCGCCATGGAGGTGAGTTTGTCGTTCTCGGCCATCCGCCAGCTTCTCACTGCGGGCATGCCGGAGAACACCGCCGTACGCTTCTTCCTGAGGCGCGACGACCTCCTGCGCACCCTCGATATGGGGCAGGACCGGGCCGGCATGCTCGCCCTGTTCCATTCCATGTACGCAACGGCGACGGTGCATCCGGGGTTCGTCACGGAAGACCTGGAGCATCCCTTGTACGGCGAGCAGGCGGAGCCGGTGCCGGCGAGCGTGCAGCAAATCGAAGCGGCCCTGGGGCGCGATGCCGCCGCCGCGGCGGGCATGGATCGCGGCGCGGCATTCGCCAGGCACACGTGTCTGGACTGGCGCACCTGCTATCTGGTCAATTTCATGCCGGTACGGGATCGTTCAGGTGCGGCGGTCGCCTATATCGTCACCCAGTCGCCGGATGCCAGTCAGATCGGTCGTGTCACGCTGCTCGGCGGCGCCTACCTGTTCGGTGTCCTCGTGCTCTCCGCGCTGCTCGTTACCGGGATGAACTGGCTGCGCTCGCGCGAACAGATGCGTGTCATCAGCCAGTACGTCGGCAAGGGCATCTATGTCGTCGACCGGGATGGTGTCATCAGCTATGCCAACCCGGCGGCGGCGGCGCTGCTCGGTTTCAAGGTGGATGAACTGCTGGGCCGGAAGGCGCATGACCTGCTGCATGCCGAATCCAATGGACAAAGCGTGCCGGCGGCGGATTGTCCAATCCTCCAGGTCGCCTTGCATGGCGACACGCATCAAAGCGGCAGCGAACTGTTCCGCTGCAAGGACGGCAGCACCCTGCCGGTGGAAGTGACCGCATCGCCGATCCGCGAACTCGGCCAGATCACCGGCGTGGTGACCTTGTTCAGCGACATCCGCGAACGTCTCGCCGCCGAGGCGCGCCTGCGCCAGAGCGATGCCGCCTTCAATCAGGCCGCCGAAGGGGTGCTGATCACCGATGCGCGGAATCGCATCGTCGCCATCAACCATGCCTTCACTCAGCTGACCGGCTACAGCGAAGCGGATGTGCTCGGCAAGAACCCACGGATGCTCTCTTCCGGGCAACAAACGCCGGAGTATTACCAGCAGATGTGGACCGAGATCGAGCGTTACGGGCATTGGCAGGGCGAGGTCTACAACCGGCGCAAGAATGGTTCGGTCTATCCGGAATGGCTGTCCATCGCGGCGATCAAGGATGCCGAGGGCAGCGTGACCAGCTATGTCGCCGTGTTCAACGACATCTCCGACATCAAGGACAAGGAGGCGCGCCTTGGATTTCATGGCGCACCACGACACCCTCACCGGGCTGCCGAACCGATCCTTGTTCGCCGATCGTCTCGGCCACGCCCTGGCCGCATCGGCGCGCAACAGCCACCGCGTTGCTGTCCTGTTCATGGATCTCGACCGGTTCAAGCAGGTCAACGACAGCCTGGGACACGATGCCGGCGACCAGTTGCTGATCGATACCGGCGAGCGCATCGCCACGTGCCTGCGGCAGGAGGATACCCTGGGCCGACAGGGTGGCGACGAATTCGTCATCCTGATCGAACGTCTGAGTGACGGCCGTGATGCCGCCCAGGTCGCCGAGAAGGTGATCAATGCCCTGAAACCGGTCTTCCGGGTACACGATCACGAGGTGTACATCGGCGGCTCGATCGGCATCAGTCTGTATCCGGACGACGGCAAGGATGTCATCACCCTGCTCAAGCATGCCGACAACGCCATGTACCTGGCGAAAGAGGCCGGCGGCAATACCTACCGCTTCTTCAACCCGGCCCTGGCCGAGGATGCGGTGGAGCGCCTGAATCTGGAAGTCGAGCTGCGCCGTGCCTTGGAGCGTGACGAATTGCGGCTTCACTATCAGCCCAAGATCGATCTGGCCAGCGGTCGCATCCAGGCCCTTGAAGTCCTCCTGCGCTGGCAGCATCCGCTGCGCGGCCTGCTGGCGCCAGGGGCGTTTCTGAAGGTCGCCCAGGAGGCCGGCATGATGATCGAAATCGGCGCCTGGGTGATGCATGCGGCCGCGCGTCAGGCGATGGCGTGGCGCGCCATGGGCCTGGATGTCGCCGTCAGCGTCAATATCGATGGCAGCCAGTTGTCGCGCGATCTGCTCTGGCAACTGGTGTCCGAGGTGATCCGGAAAACGGGCCTCGATGCCGGACAATTGGGCCTGGAGATTACCGAAACGGCCATCATGGAGCAGCCCGGCGGCGTGGTCGACAAACTGGCGACGATCCGTGCGCTGGGCGTGAGTTTGTACATCGATGACTTCGGCACGGGCCATTCTTCCCTGGCGCGCCTGAAACAACTGCCGATCTCCGTGCTCAAGGTTGACGCGGCATTCGTTCACGACATGGTCGAGGACGCCAGCGACCGCGCCATCGTCCGCGCCACCGTCGCCCTGGCCCACGAAATGGATATGAAGGTGATCGCCGAAGGCGTCGAAACAGTCGAACAATTGAAATTGCTGCGCGAGATCGGCTGCGACGGCGTGCAGGGCTACCTGCTTGCCCGGCCGATGCCGGCGGCGGACGTCGAGTCGCTGTTGCGCACGCCGCCAGTGCTGCCCGCCTAATCGCGCAGATCGCGTCCGGTCAGTTTCAGGAACAAGTCTTCCAGACTCGCCGGGCGCTGCAATACGCTGAGGTCGGCACGGCCTTCCAGGGTCGCCAGCGCGGCGCCCGGATCGTTCAGATAGCAGAACACGGTGTCGCCGATCCGTTCGTGGCGCGCGCAACGCGCGCCATGCGTCGCGAACCAGGTGTCGACGGACTCGCCGCGCACCTCCAGGACATGCGTTTCCAGGTGGCTACGGATCAGGTCGCGCGGCGCGCCCTCGGCGATGATGCGGCCGTTGTCGATGATGCTGACGCGGTCGCACAAGCGCTCCGCTTCTTCCATGAAATGCGTCGTCAGCAGCAGGGTCTTGCCCTGCGCGGTCAGGCGGCGCAGGCCCTGCCAGACCAGATGCCGAGCCTGCGGGTCGAGGCCGGTGGTCGGTTCGTCGAGGACGATCAGTTCCGGATCGTTGACCAGTGCCCGCGCCAGGGTCAAACGCCGCTTCATGCCGCCCGACAGGGTCGGCACCAGGGCCTCCGCCTTGCCGCTCAGGCCGGCGAATTCGAGCAGTTCCGGGGACGCGTTGCTCGACCTCGGCGCGGCTCAGGCCGAAATAGCGGCCATAGGTGAGCAGGTTCTCTCGCACCGTGAAGTCCGGGTCGAGACTGTCGCTCTGCGGCACAACGCCGATCCGGGCGCGCGCCGCGGAGGCTTGCTCGGGGATGCTGTAGCCGAGTAGCCGGATCGTCCCGGCATCGGCCTGGGTCAGGCCCAGGGCCAGACGCAAGGTGGTGGTCTTGCCGGCGCCGTTCGGGCCGAGCAGGCCATGGCATTTTCCGGGGGCGATGCTCAGGTTGACGCCGTCGACGACGTTGCTAGCGCCATAGCGCTTGGTCAGGCTGGTCAGGACGAGTGGCGCAGGCACAGGGATTCCACCAGGGTTTGCAATTCGCGTAGCTTGCCATGAAAGAAGTGGCCGGTGTCGCCGACGATATGCAGCGGGATGGCATGCGCTTCGGCGTAGGCGCGTACCGTCGCCAGCGGGATCACCTCGTCCTCGGCGCCGTGGACGATGCTCGTCGGAATGGCCGGCGGCGCGAATGCGTACATCGACACCGCCGGCCCGACCATGATCAGTTGCCGCGCCGCCATGCGCTGGGCGACGCGCTGCTGGACATAGCAACCGAAGGAGAAGCCCATCAGGGTCCAGGGCAGTCCGCCGTAGTTGGCGCCGACCACGGCGGCGACGGCCAGCATGTCGTCGGTCTCGCCGACACCATGATCATGCGCCCCGGTGCTCTCACCGACGCCCCGGAAGTTGGGGCGTACCGCGACCAGGCCGCTGGCCAGGGCCGCCTTCGCCAGGCACCAGGCGACCTTGTTGTCCAGGCTGCCCCCGCGCAGCGGGTGCGGGTGGGCGATCAGCGCCAGGCCGCGCGGCATGCCGTCCGGCGCTTCGATGACCGTCTCGATGCGCTCGCCGGCGCTTTTGACGTGGATCTTGTGGCGCTTCACCAAGGGTGCGTTCATCGTTGTCCGTAGGAGTCCGCTTGCGGGCGATGCGCTATATCGTCCGCAAGGTTAGCCCGCGGGGGGTCAATCGATCTTCAGCCGCTCGACGACCTTGCCGTCGCGCAGATGCGATTCGACGATCTCGTCGATGTCGTCCGAGTCGACATAGGTGTACCAGACCGCATCCGGATACACCACGCAGACCGGGCCTTCGCCGCAGCGGTCGAAACAGCCGGCGCGGTTCACCCGGCAGTTGCCTTCCTTGCCGTGCAGGCCAAGCTTCTTGGCCTTCTTCTTGGCGTATTCGAACATGCCTTCGGCGTCGTGATCGGTGCAGCAGGCGGCGCCGTCGTCGCGGGTATTGAGGCAAAAAAACAGGTGATGCTTGAAGTGGCTCATGTCAGTTCGTCGTATTTGGCGGCATTGCCCCTGGCCTTCTCCACCGGATATTTCGCGGCGTTGATGGCCAGCTTGTCCTCGGCGGCCTTGAGCAGGTCGATGTCCAGGCAATTGGCCAGGCTGATCAGGTAGATGAAGACGTCGGCCATCTCCTGGCGCACCGCCTCTTTCTTGGCGGGCGGCAGGTCGCGGCTTTCTTCCTGGGTCAGCCACTGGAAGGGCTCGAGCAGTTCGGCGGCCTCGACGATCAGCGCCGAGGCGAGGTTCTTCGGGCTGTGGTAGAGGTGCCAGTCGCGTTCCCGGCCGAAGCTGCGCACGGCCTCGGCGAGTTGTTCGACGGTCGAGATGGCCACCGCGCTAGTTCCCGGCCTTGGGCTTGTCGCCCGCCGCGGACTTGTCGCCGGCGCCTTTCGGACGCGGATAGCCGGCCAGGTCGAGAAGGTTGTTCCAGAGCACCTTTTCGAAGCCTTTCTGGGTGCTCTCGCCGATCTTCAGCACGGGCACCTGAAGCTGGCCGATGAGCTGGCGCAGGGACTTGGCGGCCTCCGGGTCGCGGTCGACATATTTCGTGGTGTACGGTACGCCCCGCCCTTGCAGCAATGCGCTCGCCTGCGTGCAGGGGTCGCCGCAATTGGTGATGAACAGTGTCACGGGCGCCTTGTTGGCGGCCTCGCGCATCTTCGCGGCCTCGGGGTTGTCCGGCACAGGTTGCGCGGGAAGCTGCCGTACCCGGTTGACGTCGTCCGGGGGTTGGTCGGAAAAATGCACCCGGCCGGCACTGTCCGTCCAGCGGTAGATCTCCGCCGCGGCCGGCGCGGCCCAGGCCAGCAGGATGTGGGCCACCACCAGCAGGACGCTGGCCGGCAGGACGTGGGTATGCTTCATGTGTGGCCTCCATGTCTCCGAATCAGGCCATGCCATTATGCCTGAGCAAGGCGTCGATCGTCGGTTCCCGGCCACGGAAGGCCTTGAAGGAGTCGATCGCGTCGCGGCTGCCGCCGACGCCGAGGATCTCGCTCCAGAAACGCCGGCCGATGCGCGGATTCAGCACGCCGTTTTCCTCGAACAGGGCGTAGGCGTCGGCGGACAGGACCTCGGCCCATTTGTAGCTGTAATAGCCCGCCGCATAGCCGCCGGCGAAGATGTGCGAAAAATTGTTGGGGAAGCGGTTGAACGCCGGCGGGATGACCACGGCGACGCGCTGCCTGATGGCGTTGAGCAGCTCCAGCGCGGTGCCGCCCGAGGCCGGGTCGAAGTCGTAGTGCAGGTGCATGTCGAACAGGGCGAACTCGATCTGGCGCGCGGTCTGCATGCCGGACTGGAAGTTCTTCGCCGCCAGCATCTTGTCGAACAGTTCGCGCGGCAGCGGCGCGCCGGTGTCGACATGGGCGGTCATGTGTTTCAGCACCTCCCATTCCCAGCAGAAGTTTTCCATGAACTGCGAGGGCAGCTCGACGGCGTCCCATTCGACGCCGTTGATGCCCGACACCCCCAGATCCTCGACCTGGGTCAGCAGGTGATGCAGGCCGTGGCCGCACTCGTGGAACAGGGTGATGACTTCATCGTGGGTGAACAAGGCCGGCTTGCCGCCGATGGAGCGCGTGAAGTTGCAGTTCAGATAGGCCACCGGGGTCTGTATCGCCGCGTCCTTGCGGCGCCGGGTAATGGCATCGTCCATCCAGGCGCCGCCGCGCTTGGTTTCACGCGCGTAAAGGTCTAGGTAGAACTGGCCGATGGGCTGATTCTGCTCGTCGCTGATGGTGTAGAACTTGACATCGTCATGCCAGACCGGCGCCCGGGCCTCGGCGATACGCAGGCCGTAGAGGGTTTCGATCAGCTTGAACAGGCCGGCGAGTACCTTGGGTTCCGGGAAATATTCTTTTACCTCCTGCTCCGAGAAGGCATACCGCGTTTCGCGCAACTTCTCCGAGGCGTAGCCGATATCCCAGGCCTGCGGGTCGGCCAGGCCAAGATCGCTGGCGGCGTAGGCACGCAGTTCGGCCATGTCTTTCTCGGCATAGGGCTTGGCGCGCTTGCCCAGGGTCTCCAGGAAATCCAGAACCTCGGCGGGACTGCGTGCCATCTTCGGCTCCAGGGAAACCTCGGCGTAGTTCGCGAAACCCAGGAGCCGGGCCGCCTCGTGACGCAATTCGACGATGCGCGCGATGAGCGCGGTGTTATCCAGTGTCTCGGGGCCGAATTCCGAGGCGCGCGTCGAGTAGGCCCGGTAAAGGTCTTCGCGCAGGGCGCGGTTGTCGCAGAACTGCAGGATGGGCATGTAGGACGGGGCGCGCAGCGAGAGCTTGTAGCCGGTCTTGCCATCGGCCTGGGCGGCCTCGCGGAACATTTGCAGGACGTCGTCGGGCACCCCGGCGAGCTCGGCGGGGTCTTCGATCCATCTCACCCAGGCGTTGGTGGCGTCCAGAATGTTCTCTTCGAACCTGGCGCCCAGGCCAGCCAGTTCTTCCTGGATGGCCTTGAAACGGGCCTTGTCGTTCTCGGCCAGTTCCGCGCCACCGAGCCGGAAATCGCGCAATTCGTTATCGACGATCTTGCGGCGTGGCGCGCTCAGCGATTGGAAGTCCCGGCTGGCGCGCAGGCTCTTGAACTTGCCGAACAAGCCCTCGTTCTGGCCGAGATCGGCGTAATACTCGGTGATGCGTGGCAGGTTGGCGTTGTAGGCCTCGCGGAGTTCCGGCGCGTCGGCGACGGAGTGTAGGTGCGAAACCTGGCCCCAGGCACGAGACAGGCGTTCGTTGGCATCCTCCATCGGCGCGACGAAGCCATCCCAGGTCGGGGGCGCGGCGTCGGCGATCAGCGTAGCCAGCAGGCCGCGGTTCTCGGCGAGCAACTGCTCGATCGCCGGAGTGACATGTTCGGGTCGGATATCGCTGAAGCGCGGCAGGCCGGAAAGGTCGAGCAAGGGGTTCATGGTGGCAATCTATCGTATGAAAGTAACGCGATTATATGTCTGGGCTGGGGCGCAAATTTCCAGAGGCCGGTTCTTGACACGTCGGTTGACCTTACGCACTATCGAAGGACATTACTAAAGGGGCGCCCGGCAACCCACGGCACCGGATTCCGGCCCGCGCCGGAATGACGTGGTTTTCGAGGCTCCCGAAGGTATCTCGCATCGTTGCTTCTGGAGGAGACAAGATGGGACTGATGGACTGGTTCAAGGCAATCGCCGGCGGTAAAAACGTCGATTCGGGTACGCCCGCGACGCAGGCAATTCCGCCGGTGCCCCCGCCGACACAGGTGGATAACCTGGAAGCCGGCGTCATCGCCGGCCTCAACTTCAAATCCGCCATCGATGCGCACATGAAGTGGAAGGTTCGCCTGGAGCGTTGCATCAACGACAACAACGAAGAAAAGCTGAAGGTCGATATCGTCTCGCGCGATGACCAATGCCCGCTGGGCATGTGGATACACGGTCCGGGCGGCCAGCGTTTCGGCAATCTACGCGAGTTCCAGGAAATGAAGATGGAACATTCCCGCTTCCATCTTTGCGCCGGCGATGTCCTGACCTGCTGTCTGGCGGGCGACAAGGAAGGTGCCACCGAGAAACTGCGTTCGGGTGACTACACGCGCGCCTCGGAACGGGTCAAGCTGCATCTGGCGCGCCTCTACGTGCAGGTCAGTGAGCAGGCCTGAGGGAAACGCGGATTTATTCGCTCATTGTTCATTTCGTGGGCGGCAGCCCAACCCAACCCCGCCGCAGGCAACCCAGACCACACACCCCGGACTGCCGCGCTGCGCTCGCAGTGACACCCCCCGCGCAGCGCGGCAATCCAGTGCACTAAATAGATCTACAGCCGATGGATCGCCACGTCGCCGCGCGCCGCGTGATGACGAATTCTTCAGCGTTCCCCGAGCGGACGCCGATCGGTTCCAGGGTTATTCTCCCGAGGCCGGCGGATTGCGGCGCAGCAGTTCGGCGAAGGCCTCCGGCGGCACCGGCCGGCTGATCAGGTAGCCCTGGATCAGGTGGCAGCCCATGGCGGCGAGCAGGCTCATCTGCGCCGCTTCCTCGACGCCTTCGGCGACCACCACGAAGTCGAGCGCCCTGGCCAGGGCGATGATGCTCTCGACGATGGCCCGCTGCCGGGCGTCGGTGGTCAGGCTGCTGATGAAGGCACGATCCAGCTTGAGAATGTTGGCCGGAAGTTGCGTCAGGTAGACCAGCGAGGTGTAGCCCGTGCCGAAATCGTCCAGGGCGATGCCGATGCCCATGGCGCGCAGGCCGGTGAGCGTGGCGTGTATCTCGGTGGACTCGTTGGCCGCCGTGGCCTCGAGGATTTCAAGTTCCAGCCGGTCGGTGGACAAGGTGTATTCGCTCAAGACCGCATTCACCTTGTCGATGAGATTGCCCTCGTGGAACTGCTGCGGGGCGATGTTCACCGAAACCGGTATGGGTGGCAGGCCGAGGCGGTCCCATTCGGCCATCTGCGCGCAGGCACGCTCCATGACCCATTCCCCCAGCCAGCTGCCCAGGCCGATCTCGTCGAGCACGGGCACGAACAGGCCGGGGGGCACCAGCCCGCGTCGTGGCGAATTCCAGCGTACCAGGGCCTCGGCGGCGACGATGTGGCCGGTCAGCGCCGAGACCTTGGGCTGGTAGTAGAGCACCAGTTCGTCGTTGCCGATGGCCGTGCGCAGATCCTGGGTCAGCTCGAAATGGCCGCGCACCTCGGCGTTCATTTCGCCTGAGTAGAAGCGGAATGCGCCGGGCTGGTGGCGCTTGGATTCATACATCGCGGCATCGGCCATCTTCAGCAAATCCTCGACGCCGGTCGCATTGCTCGGGTAGAGGGCGATGCCGATGCTGGCCGGCGTCGTCACCAGACGCTCGGCGATGAGCATGGGCGCGGCCAGGGCCGAATTGAGCTTGCGCGCCAGGGTGTCGAGCATGGCGATTTCGCTGCCCCGAGCGAGGTCCGGGATGAGCAGGACGAATTCGTCGCCGCCCAGACGCGCGGCGGTATCGCTTTGCCGGATCGCGTCCTTGAGCCGGCGGCCGCACTCCACGAGCAGTTGGTCGCCCGCCGAATGGCCCAGGCTGTCGTTGATCTCCTTGAAGTTATCCAGATCGATGAGCAGCACCGCCACCGAAGTTTGTTCGCGCTCGGCGCGCATCAGGGCCTGCTCGACGCGGTCGCGCAGCAGTACCCGATTGGGCAGATCGGTCAGGGCGTCGTAGTGGCCCTGGTGGTACAGCCGTTCTTCCCAGGCGATGTTCGACGCGGCCACCGCCAACCGGTCGGTCAGGCCGCAGCCGGCCTCGACAATCTCGTCGAGCGCCTCGGGAGGGTGCCTGTAGGCAAGGATAAGCAGGCTGTCGATGCGCGCGTTGACCCGAACCGGGAAGATCAGCGCCTGCTCGATCGGCTGGTCGGTCATCTGTTGCAGGCAATCGGGGCGATCCTCGCCAAATTCCAGCCGATACCAGGCGCGCGTCGTGTCTTCGGGCAGGAGGCAGCCGACATTCGGGAAATCCCGTCCCTGGACGGGTGTGGCTTCCTGAGGCGAGCCGGCGGCCAGCAGCCTGCCGCCGCCGTGGTCGTCGAGACGCAGGATTCCGGCGCTGTCGCAGGGGATGGACGCGTGTATGTTGCCCAGCACCGACTGGATGACGTAGTCCATCTCCGAGGTGCTGAGGATGGCCCGATCCAGCTCCGCCAACATGTGCAGCATGTGGAATTTGTGGCGCAGGGTGTCGGACATCTGGTTGAACGATTGCGCCAGGCTGCCGAATTCGTCGTCGCCGGTGACGTTTACCCGTGTCGCGAAATCGCCCGACGCGAGACGGCGGGTGCCTTGGGTCAGTTGATCGAGTGGGCGCATCTGCCGGCGGATCTGGCTCAAGGCCAGCAACAGCGCCAGACCGAAGGCCAGCAGGGCGGTGGCGAAGAACGCCAGACGAAACTGCCGCAAGTTGCGCAAGAGCGCCTGCTTCGGCTCGGCCACCAGAATGATGAATCCGGGATGGGCGTAGGCGGCTTGCAGCCGGGCCTGCCAGAAGGCGCCCAGATAATCCTCGCTGCCGAGACGCCAGTCGAAGTTGCCGGCGTTCAGGCGCGCCCACTGATCCGGCCAGGCCTCGGGTTTCGGCGGCTGCATGCCGGGTGTACAGAAATACGCCTGCAAAGCCATGCCCAGGACGCAAAAATGTTCCACGGCCTGGTCGTTGTTCCAGAAGGCGTGCAGGTCCAGTTGCGCGAATTGCACGGGTTCGCCCGGACCCGGGCGGATCAGCATCCCGGCCTTGCCGGCCGGGTCCAGGGTGAAAACGATCCGGCCCAGGTCGAGATGGTGAATCTGAGCGGGGGTGAGTGATTGGCTATCCGGCAACGGGCCGAGGCCGACAAAACCCTCCGGCGCCGCCGGGTTTCGTCTCGACGGCGCCCGCGTCATGCTCGGCATGGCGGGTCAGGACATGGGCGCGCCAGTTCAACTCCTGGATCAGTGCCATGCCCAAGGACTTGCTGTCCTGTCTCAGCCGGCGGTCGTTGATTTCCAGGAGCATGTCGCCGACCTGCCGATAGGCATACAGTGCCAGACCGCCCGTGGGCAGCAGCGCCACCAGCAGGAAACTCAGGAATAGCCGGCGCCCGACCGTGCTGTTGAGATGCGGACGCAACAAATGTCAGTGCTCCAGGGCGATGCCGATGAAGCCGCCATTGCCGGCCCGGACGATGTCGTCGCGCCCCTTCGCGGCGGTGAGCTGCTTGGCGGTATCGCCGTCCGGCCCCATGCTGTAGAGGTCGTAATCGCTGTTCAGGGGGTTCATGTTCTTGTCGCGACGCACATCGCCGTTGCCGGGGGGCGGGCTGACGTCGATACCGAGATACTGGTAGGCGTTACCCCAGGGGTCGTTGCCCGGCAGGTTGGCGCCGAGTGCCGCCAGGTTGCCGGGAAAGGTGGCGTTTTCGGTGTGGAAGCGCTCGATGGCCATGGACAATTCGGCGATGTCCTTGATCGCCTGTTTGTTTTTTGTGTCCTCGATGTATTGCTGATAGCTGGGGATGGCAATGGCCGCCAGGGCACCGATCACGATCAGTGCAATCATCAGTTCGACCAGGGTGAACGCCCTTTGGCGCCAAGAATAATTTTGCCGCATCTTAGCCTCGCGTTGCCGTGACAACATTCCTTGGGGCGGGATCGCCGCCGCGATGGCATGCCTCGAAGGACGCGCGATCCAGCAAGGCTATATCGGCCAAAATCCCGAAAACTTTAGCGCCGGCGCAAAAAATATCCGTGGGCCAGGCGTGGACTTCCCAAGGGCCGCGGATGCGTGTCGGCGCAAAAACCCATCATGGCGCGCGCTCCGACCACCACGCTACGGCGACTTGCCTTCGGCCTCCTGGAGACGTTGCATGCCTTGCCGCATGGCCTGCTCAGTCTGCTGGCGGTATTGCGCTTCGATCTGTTTGGCCGCTTCGATCTCCTGCTTGCGGGCCTCGGCCTGAACGGCGGCGGTACCGACGACTTCGGCGCCACAGGCGGTCAACGATATGAGAACGATCAGACTCGGCAGGGTTTTCATGATGCGCCTCCCAAAGGGTATGCTGGCAGCATTATCTTGCATCCGAAACCAGGCAGGGACGACATGGAGTATCGGCAACTCGGTAGCAGCGATTTGATGGTTTCGGCGGTGTGTCTGGGCACCATGACCTTCGGCCAGCAAAACACCGAGGCCGAGGCACATGCGCAACTCGACCACGCCTTCGAACGCGGCGTCAACTTCATCGATACGGCGGAGATGTACCCGGTACCGCCGCGCGCCGAGACCTGCTTCGCGACCGAGACCATCGTCGGTCGCTGGCTCGCCCGGCAGACACGCGACAAGGTGATCCTGGCGACCAAGGTGGCCGGGCCGCGCCGGGCCATGGCTTGGCTGCGCGGCGGCCCGCGGGCGCTCGATCGCGACAACATCGAGTCCGCTCTGGAGGGTTCGCTGCGACGCCTGAAAACGGATTACGTCGATCTCTACCAATTGCATTGGCCGGAGCGCAATGTGCCGATGTTCGGGCAATACCAGTTCGACCCGGCCAAGGAAAAGACCGATGTACCGATACGCGCGCAACTTGAAGCCCTGGCTGGGCAGGTAGAAGCGGGCAAAGTCCGCCATGTTGGCATTTCCAACGAAACGCCCTGGGGTGTGATGGAGTTTCTCCGCCTGGCCGGGGAATACGGCCTGCCGCGCGTGGTGTCGATCCAGAACCCCTACAACCTGATCAACCGGACCTTCGAAACTGGTCTGGCGGAGATCGTCTTCCGCGAAAAGGTCGGGCTGCTGGCCTATTCGCCGCTGGCCTTCGGGCACCTGAGCGGCAAATACCAAACCGAGCCGCCGGGGCGAGGCCGGGTGAATGCGTTCAAGGGCTTCGCGCAACGTTACGAAAAGCCCAATGTCCAGCCCGCGGTCGCCGCGTATGTGCAACTGGCGCTTCGACACGGGCTGTCGCCGGCGACGCTGGCCTTGTCCTTCGTCTACCGGCGCTGGTTCGTGGCCAGCACGATCATCGGCGCAACGACCCTGGCGCAGCTGACGGAAAACCTGGATGCGTGGGACACACCGCTGTCGGACGACATCGTCGCGGAGATCGAAACCCTGCACTTGCGCTACAGCAATCCGGCGCCGTGACTGCACACCCTTCGTTGCCGGGGCATCGGGGGCTCAGCCTTTGTTCAGATGTTCCACCGCCCATACCGCCGCTTCGACCCGTGAACGCAGATCGAGTTTGCGCAGCAGATGTTTGACGTGGACCTTGACGGTGCCTTCGGCGATGTTGAGTTCGCGGCCGATGACCTTGTTGCTCATTCCGGCGGCGATCAATTCGACGATGCGCCGTTCCTGTTCGGTCAGGCCGGCCTCGTGCGGGCTGCGCGGCTGACGCTGTTCGCGCAGGGCGACGGCGAGCATGTGGGTGAGATTGTCCGAGACGACAATCTTGCCTTTGGCCGCCGAGGCCAGGCTGTCGACCATCTGTTCGGGCTCCATGTCCTTCAACAGATAACCGTCCGCGCCCAGGCGCAAGGCGGCGACCAGATCCTCGGTCTGGTCGGAGACGGTCACCATGACGACGCGGGTATCGAGGTCCGCCGCCTTGATCTGCTTCAGCACGTCCAGACCACTCATGTCCTTCATGTTCAAATCGAGCAGCAACAGGTCGGGCTTGACGGTTTTCACCAGGGCGATGCCCTCCTTGCCGTTCGACGCTTCGCCGACCACTTCGAAATCGGAAATGGTTTGCAGGAGCTGGATCATGCCCTTGCGAAACAAGGGGTGGTCGTCGATCAGGATGACGGTCTGGCGCGGGGCGTTCATGGTGTGTTGTCCTGGAAAGCGGATTGAGTCGTGCCGTCGCCGGCGTTGAAGCGCAGGCGTACCCGCGTGCCGCGTGTCGGACGCGGCGTCACCAGTAAATCACCATCGAGACTCAGGGCGCGCTCGCGCATGATGCTCAGCCCATAGTGGCCGCTGCCGGGTGTGCTCGCGGGCATGCCCAGGCCGTCGTCCTCGATGGTCACGGTAATGGTCCGATCCGGATCGGCGTTCAGGGTCACCCAGGCGTGCCGCGCCTCGGCATGCCGCAGGACGTTGTTGAGCGCTTCCCGGACGATCTGCAGGACGTGGATTTCCTGGTTCGGGCTCAGATGCCGATTGCCCAGGCGGGGTTCGAGGCTGATGTGCAGACCTCCGCGCTGGGCGAATTCCTCGGTGGTGCGCGTCAGCAGGGTCAGGAAGTCGCCCTCCATGCGCAGGCGGAAGGTCGCCAGCAACTCGCGCAATTGCCGATAGGCGGCGTTGATGCCTTCGCGCAAATCCTTGAGGATGGCCTCGGCGTTGGCGCGTTGCGCTTCGTTCATGAGTGCCTGCTGGAGCAACACCACCTGGATCTTCATGTAGGACAGCGCCTGGGCGAGCGAGTCGTGCAGCTCGCGCGCGATCACCGAGCGCTCGTCCATGAGCGCCAGGCGCCGTTGCTTTTCGGCCTGGTGGGCGATGCCGATGGCGATGCCGATATGCTGCGACAAGGCCTCGATCAACTGCTCCTGCCAAGGGTCGAGCTGGTGGCCGACCGGCAACGTTACCTGCAGGACACCATACTGCTGCTGCGCATCCTTGAGCGGGATGGTGCGCACCTCGACGTTGCCGGCGATGCGGTGATTCCACGACGCGGCATGCTCGGCGCAGTCGGCGCAGACGATGTTCTCGCACAACCCTTGCCGGGGCAGGATTCCAGGGTGGTCGCCAGGATGCGCGGCATCCCTTTCAGTTCGGGCAGCAGGCAGGCCATGCTGTAGCGCAGGCCGAGCACCTGTTCCAGGTCGGTGAGCATGGCGCGGTAGGTCTCCGGCGCGACGGGGGCGTTGTAGAGCCGGGCAATCGAGTGATAGAGCAACTCCAGCGAGCGGTTGCTGCGGGTCAGTTGCTCGGTCTTTTCGCTGACCCGCTGTTCCAGACTGCCGTATAACTTGGAGAGCTCGTCCGCCATGAAGTTGAAGGCCAGGCCGACCCGGCCCAGTTCGTCTTGACCAATGTGCGTGGCGCGTGCCGAGAAATCGCCCCGGGCGATGGCATTGGCGGCGTCGACCAGGCGGTTCAGCGGCACGATGACGCGCTTGCTGACGCCGTAGAGCACGGCCAGCATGACCACGAAGGTCAAACTCAACGCGACGGCGAGCAGGGTGTGCAATAGACCGATCTTCGCCTCGGTATCGTTCTCCAGTTGCGCCACCATGCGGTTGATATCGCCGACGAAGACATCGATGCGCGCCAGCAGGTCGCGGTGCCGCGCGGCGGAGGTCGGGGCGACACGGTCGGCATGTGCGTTCAGCAGCGGTTTGAGATCCTCCTCCCAGTCGGCCTGGACCTGTTCGTACATGCGCGCGTAGTCGCTACCCGGCTCGCGTTCCTGGATGGTACGCAGCGAGGGATGATGCAGGCTGGTTTCGAAGCGTGCCATGGCCTGACTGAGTCCGTGCCGATCGGGGGTGTCTTCCATCATGCCCGCCAGGGCGAGGCCACCCATGCGATGACTCTGCATGCGCAGGCTGCCCGAGACGTTGATGGCGCTGGCGCTGCCCCGGACGGTATCGACGATGACCACGGACGCGGTCATGCCGACGATACCGATCAGCGTCAGGGTGGCCATCGCCAAACCCAGGCTGATGAGGATGGCGCGTCGATACAGGCGTTCGGTCAGTGCGGCAGGCGACATGGTCGATTCGGAATGGGCTTCACTCAAAGGCCGCCAATACACCGCGGCGATGCCATCAAGCCAGCCGACATTTGACCGCCGTCCCCCGGCCGCGGGCGGTTATCGGGTCACGCGGCCGCTGATTCGATGGCCTGGAATAGATTAATGGGGATACCACCACAGCGTAACGGGTAGTCGATGCGCGCCGGTTTAAATTCATAAGCAAATGTTTTTTATAGATGTTTCACATAGACAACTACCACCATGGTGGTATACCTATAGGAATAGCCGACTATTTCTCTTGGTTTACGCACGCTTTTCGATTCCTAGAATGCCGGCTCAGCGACACAAAAAACAAGTTGGAGCGAGACCATGATTCTGGAAACACGGCATTCAATCACGGAAATACTTTCCCGACAGCCTATCTTCCGTGGCCTCGGCGGCCAGCATATCGGCAGACTCGCCGAAGCCACCCGAGAATACCGCACCAACAAGCATGAAGTCCTGTTTCAGAAAGGTGTCCAGCCGGCCGGGTTGCACCTCATCGTCGCCGGCCAGGTGAAGTTGTTCCTGCCCTCCACGCAGGGCTCGGAAAAAATCGTCCGTCTGGCCCACCCCGGCGAGATCTTCGGCGAAGAGGCCGTGATCCTGGACAAGCCTTACCCGATGACGGCGCAGGCGACGCGCGACAGCATCCTTCTGGTCGTGCCGCGCGCCGCGCTCATGGCCGTCATGCTGGAAAACCCCGGGATGTGCTGCGACATGATGAACAACCTGGCCACGCGCATGCATGACCTCATCGACAATATCGAGTCGTGCACACAGCGCAGCAGCGCCCAGCGCGTCGCCCATTACCTGACCCAGTTGGCCCCGGACGGCTCGGAAAGCTACGAAGTCGAACTGAACACCAACAAGCAGACCATCGCCTCGCACCTCAATCTGGCCCCGGAGACCTTCTCGCGCGTCCTCAGCCGCTTCGCCCAGCAAGGCTTCATCCAGATGCACGGCCGGGTCATCCGCATCGCCGACACCGAGCAGTTGCGCCTGCACGCCTGTTGAGGAAACGCAGATTTATTCGCTCATTGTCATTGCGAGCGCAGCGCGGCAATCCAGTGCACTAGATAAATCAACAGCCTAGGGATCGCCACGTCGCTGCGCTCCTCGCGATGACGAATTCTTCAGCGTTTCCTTAACCTACCCAGCGAGTCGCCTCCAGGCCGGAGCAGGCCCAGCACGGCCTGACACAAGCCTTCGCATCAGGACGGATCAACCCGGCACGAACGCCAGCGTCACCGCCGCGATCAATGCCATGGCGGCATGACCCCAGGCCCAGTAGCGATAGCGCCTGGCCAGGCTCTCGGGCTGAAAGTTGGCAATCAGATAGGGTTGGCCGTGCCCCGGCGTGTCCAGACTGTGGATCGCCGGCTGAACCTGGGTTTCCTGGCGGCGCTGGGCCACTTCACGCCGCGCCGCGCTTACCGCCAGCGACCACTCGGCGGTATCGACCGCGCCGTTGCCATCCAGGTCGAAGCGCTGCTTCAGGCCGGCGGCATCCCGCTTCCATTCGGTCAGCACCTGATCCAGTTCGATCCGATCGTCGAAGTTAGCGCGGCTACCGCCCCGGCTGACAAAACCACCCAGTGCGTAGAGCCGCTCGCCCGCGAGGAGGGTCTCTTCGACGTGCTTGATGTCGCCCTGGCGGTAAGTGTCCTTGCGGTCGGAGACCACCTCGGCGTCATACGGGCGCATCAGGCACAGGCCGGAACCGTCGTCGAGCAGAAACTCGGCGTCGCTCTCGCCGCTGTCGATCTGCGCCCATTCGCTGTTTCGGAGTTCGTAGGCCTTGTAGCGGTACCACAGGCAGGGCAATTGCCGCGCCGGGCTGACGATGTTCATGCCGGGCAAAGGCCTGCCGACCCCGCACAGTTCGACAAAGCCCTGCGCCGCCGAGCCGATGCGCGAGGTCGGCGTGTCGGCGATGGCGCGATAGCGGCGCAGGTTGGCCAGCCAGGCGGCCGCGCTGCTGGCCGAGATCAGGCCAAGGCACACCAGCCAGGCCACCCGATCGTTCAATTGGAAGGCAAGAATCAGAAGCAATAGATACCCTGCCGGGGTCAGGTATTGGGGCAGACCCCGCCGCAATTCGGAAAACACGGTACGGCCGGGCGGCTCTCAACCGAACAGGGTCTGGATATTGACGTCCTTTTTCTCTTCGGCGCTGAAGGTCAACAGCGGCGCCTTGCGGAAGCCGTACAGCCCGGCGACGATGGCGTCGGGAAACTGCTCGATGCGTACGTTGTTGATGTTGACGCTCTCGTTGTAGAACTCGCGCCGGTCGGCGATGGCCTCTTCCAGCGAGGTGATGCGCTGCATCAGTTGCATGAAATGTTCGTTGGCGCGCAGTTCCGGATAGGCCTCGACCACCGCGAACAACTGGCCCAGGCCGGCGCGCAAGGCGCTCTCGGCGGCGCCCAGGGCCGGAATGTTGTGGCTCTCGCGGGCGGCCTGCACCTGACCGCGCGCCTCGGTCACCCGTTGCAGGGTGCCTTGTTCGAATTCCTTGTATTGCTTGCAGGTTTCCACCAGTTTGGGCAATTCGTCGTGGCGCTGTTTCATCAGTACATCGATGTTCGCCCAGGCCTTGGCGACGTTGTGCTTGATCTGCACCAGGGCGTTGTAGACGAACACCCCGTAGATCAGGGCAAGTACGAAAAAACCCAGCACAATCAGCATGGTGGCCAGCATGGTCTCTCCTCGATGCGAGGTGTCGTTGTGAGCACATGATAGCCTGCCCGATGCCACCACCGTCAATCCAGACGTGAGTGTCCATTGATCGGCTCAGCCGGGCTACCTATACTGGCGGGATTATCCCGCAACCGGAAATCATCATGTCCAGTCCAGATCCCTCCCGCATCCGCTCTTTAGCCCTCGTCGGTCACGGCGGTGCCGGCAAGACCACCCTGATCGAAACCCTGCTGGCCGCCTCGGGCGCGATTCCCGCCGCTGGCAGCATCGACCGGGGCAGCACGGTGTGCGACTACGACCCCCTGGAAAAAGAACACCGCCACTCGATCAAGCTGGCCGCGGCACATCTGGAACATGACGCCACGCGCATCCACCTGCTCGACACGCCTGGCTACCCCGACTTCATGGGCCAGGCCATGAGCGCCCTGGACGCCGTCGAAACCGCCGCCGTGGTGATCGACGCCGGCAAGGGCATCGAACTGACCACCGGCCGCATGATGCACTGGGCGCAAGCCCGCAAGCTGTGCCGCATGATCATCATCAACAAGATTGACGCCCCGAACGCCGATCTGCCCGGTCTGCTCGCCGACATCCAGGCCGCCTACGGCCGTGAGTGCCTGCCCATCAACCTGCCCGCCGGCGGCGGCAGCAAGATCACCGACTGCTTCTTCACCCCGGGTGGCGATGCCGATTTCTCCTCGGTCGCCGACGCGCACCGCGCCCTGGTCGACCAGGTGGTCGAGGTCGATGAAGACCTGATGAATATCTACCTGGAACAAGGCGAGGTCGCTCCCGAACAACTGCACGCCCCCTTCGAGCAGGCCTTACGCGAAGGCCATCTGGTGCCGGTCTGCTTCGTTTCCGCCGCCACCGGCGTCGGCGTCAGGGAACTGCTCGACGTCATCGTCAAGCTCCTGCCCAACCCGACCGAAGGCAACCCGCCGCTGTTCGTCAAGGGCGAAGGCGCGGAGGCGAAACCCTTCCGTTCCGAGCCCGACCCGGCGCAACACGCCCTGGCGCATGTATTCAAGGTCGAGATGGACCCCTATGTCGGCAAGACCAGCGTCTTCCGCGTCTACCAGGGCACGGTCAACAAGAACGCCCAGCTGTATGTCGGCGACCTGCGCAAGCCGTTCAAGGTCAGCCACCTCTACCGCCTGCTCGGCAAGCAGATGTCCGAAGTCGATGCCTGCGGCCCGGGCGACATCTGTGCCGTCGCCAAGGTCGACGACATCAGCTTCGACTCGGTGCTGCACGACGCACCCGAGGACGACCATATCCACATGCGCCCGCTCGACTTCCCACACGCCGTCTACGGCCTGGCCCTGCGCCCGAAGAAGCAGGCGGACGCCTCCAAGCTGGCCGAAGTCCTGCACAAGCTGGTCGCCGAAGATCCGGGCCTGCATGTCGAGCATGACCAGACCACCCACGAAGTCGTCATTCGCGGCCTGGGCGAGATGCATATCGCTACGGTCCTGGAGAAGATGCGCGAGCAGTTCCGCCTCGATCTGGAAACCCACGCACCGACCATCCCCTACAAGGAAACCATCCTCGGCAACGCCGAAGGCCACCATCGCCACAAGAAGCAGACCGGCGGCGCCGGTCAGTTCGGCGAGGTCTATCTGCGCATCGAACCGATGGAACGCGGCAGCGGCTTCGAGTTCGTCGACGCGGTCAAGGGCGGCGTCATCCCCGGGCCGTTCATCGCCTCCGTGGAAAAGGGCGTCATCCAGGGCATGACCGACGGCGGCATCGCCGGCTTCCCCATGCAGGACATCCGCGTCACGGTGTACGACGGCAAGTCGCACGATGTCGACGGCAAGGAAGTCGCCTTCATCGCCGCCGGCAAGAAGGCCTTCCTCGACGCCGTCGCCAAGGCCAAACCCATCGTCCTGGAACCCATCGTCAAGATCGAGCTGACCGTCCCGGAAGCCATGATCGGCGATGTCTCCGGCGACCTGTCCTCACGGCGCGGCCAGATCCTCGGCCACGAAGCCGGGCGCGGCGGCATGCTCATGCTCGAAGGCCTGGCACCGCTCGCCGAGCTGGACAACTACCACTCGCGCATCAAGTCGCTCACCGGCGGTCAGGGTTCCTACACCCTGGAACTCAGTCACTACGAGCAGGTGCCCCCGGACGTGCAGCGCAAGCTGGCGGAAGCCTACAAGCCGGTTGAGGAAGAGCAGTAAGCCGCCAAGCGCCGAAGACGCGGCGCTTGGCGGTGAAAGCTTTTTTCCCGCTCGTGTGCCTGATTGGGTGTGAGGTACACTCCAGTCAACCCATAACATCTCAAGGGAGGCATCATGAATCGCGGATTTCATGGAACGAGGGTGTTCACGGCCATCCTCGTACTACTGGCCAGCGGCAGTGCGGGTGCGGTCAACCTGCTCACAAACCCCGGGTTCAATTCCGGTACGACAGGCTGGGCGCTATCGGATCCGGGCAGCGCGACGCTCAGCTTCGATGCGGCGGATGCCAATGGTTCACCCGGCTCCGGCTCCGCCAGGATTGACAACAATTCCGTGGGCGCCAGCAATGGCACCGGCATTGCTCAGTGCGCGGGCAGTGTCACGGCGGGCAACAACTACACCTATGGCGGCAAGGTGCTTTTTCCGACCGGGCAGAACCGTACCGGCAGCGTCCAGGTGGGATTGCGCTGGTGGGATGGTGCCGGTTGCACCGGCAGTGCGATCAGCCAGCCACGGCTTTCTCTGAACGCGGCGAATGCGGCGTGGGTGTCTCTCGACAGCGGCGTCCAGGTGGCTCCCGTCGGCTCCGTCAGTGTGCAATTCGTGGCTTTCCCATCCAAGGTTGAGGCAGGTGGTACGCTGGTGGGGCAGTTCGACGATCTATACATCGACGATGGCTTGCTGGCGCAGGGAAATACGGTCGCGGTTCCCTCGCTGTCGCAGGCAGGGCTTGCCTTCATGCTGCTGCTGGTCGGCATGGTCGGCATCCGCCTCGCCCGCCGATACTGACGGTCAGGGTGATCCATAACGTATCGCATTGACCCTGGGCTCGCCAGTGCCTCGCTTATCGCGCAGGCCGGCCCTCCCACAGCATGCCGCGCCATGCATCGGGGACGCCATTCGCCGGACATGCCGGAGACGAACTCCAACGATGCCTTCGTCTTCTCGTTCTGGTACCGACTGTTCCGGACCTACCACGCGCCGCGCACCGGCGAGCCGGTCTTCGGCTTAAACACCCTGCACGACTCGGCATGGCAATCGGTCTGGGGCTTGCTGGCCGCGCCCGTCCGGGCACGGCATATCGGCGCATTCTGGTCGGTCGCCTAGAACAACGTATTTGCCAATACCCCGACCGCGGGCAGTATCTCGACGCAGTTGCTTCTCCAGTCGCTCACCGGCGGTCAGGGTTCCTACACCCTGGAACTCAGCCACTACGGGCAGGTGCCCCCGGATGTGCAGCGCAAGCTCGCCGAGGCCTACAAGCCGGTTGAGGAAGAGCAGTAAATATCCACGCATTCCCGCGGAAGCGGGAATGCGTAGTCATAGAACCATTCGTGGATACGTTCTTAATAGGCGTGCGACAGCGTCAATCCCCCACCCCAGTCGGGGCTGCCGTCCGAGAGGCCTTTCACGGCGTAGAACTGCATCTTCGTCGTGTCGTTCAGTTTACGCGTCATGAAGGCCGTCAATTCGTTGGTCGGCTCGCCGCCGGTGGTCACCTTGGGCCGATAATCCCAGCTCAGGCCCACGGAACTCCGGTCTGAAAGGCGCTGCATGAATCCCAGTCCGCCGTAGGCGACGTTCTTGAAGTCGATGCCTGTCGGATCGCCGTAGGCCTTATAGCCGAGCGTGGCAAACACGGCGGTCTTGCCGAGGGTCTTGTAGATGTCGGCCTGGGCCGAGATGTCATTCTCGCCAGTGCCCAAGCCCTTATCCGCGTCCGCCGTGCCCCATTTTATTTTGCCGGTGAGGTCGATGGCGACGCCGCTTTCAGTGTTCTCGTAAGCTGCCCAGGTGGCGCTGGTGACCAAATCGCCCATGCCGCTCTCGGTAACCCGTGCGCCTGCGCCGCCATCCAGGGGACGGCCGTCCGGGCCGAGGCTCGATCCAGCGGGTGCTTTGACACTCAGCCAAGGCAGAGAGGCCTTGAAGGTGATAGCGCCGGTCTCGTATTTCACGGCAAACGGCAGGCTCCAGATCGTGGTTTCGATGTGGGTGCCATACTCGCCTGACGAATAGTCCAGGCCCAGGGTCGTGCTGAGCGTATCAGCCGCATGGCAACTGCCTGTGGATAGAAAAAACAGCGCCAGTGATGCTACCCGTGCCGACATGCACTTCCCCTTGAAAACGTCAACTTCAGTCAATCTCTGGAACGCTCGGGCTTCTCGATCTTCTCCGGCTTCTCCACCTTCTCGGACCGCTCGATTTTCTCCGGCTTTTCGGCCTTCTCGGGCCGCTCGACCTTCTCAAGCTTTTCGACCTTCTCGATCCGCTCGACCTTCTCCGGCTTCTCGGCCTTCTCGAGCCGCTCGATCTTCTCCGGCTTCTCGGCCTTCTCGGGCCGTTTGATCTTCTCCAGCTTTTCGACCTTCTCGGGCCGCTCGACCTTCTCCAGTTTTTCGACCTTCTCGATCCGCTCGACCTTCTCCGGCTTCTCGACCTTCTCGGACCGTTCGACCTTCTCCAGCTTTTCGACCTTCTCGGACCGCTCGACCTTCTCCAGCTTCTCGACCTTCTCGGACCGCTCGACCTTCTCCAGCTTTTCGGCCTTCTCGGGCCGCTCGACCTTCTCCAGCTTCTCGGCCTTCTCGGGCCGCTCGATCTTCTCCGGCTTCTCGGCCTTCTCGGAGCGCTCGACCTTCTCCAACTTTTCTGCCTTCTCGGGCTTCTCGATCCGCTCGGTTTTTTCGGATCGATTCGTTCTCTCCACTTTGCTGGATGACGATGACTCGGCACCGTGCGATCTTCCGGATCGTTCCGATTTTTCCGAACGTTCAGCAACACGGCGGGTGCCACTTGGCGTGGTTGTCAGATGGGTCAGCTCTTTTTCCGTGTCCCCGGCGGCATCGTTTTGCTCGATGCGTTCCACGGTGTTGGCGCTGTCTGTCCGCGTGTCGTCCTCGTTGCCGCTGGCCGAGTTGTCCAGCTTCTGATTGCCCGTATCGTTGCCGGAACGCTCGCCGGAGGTGGCGTCGGCATCATCCGGTGTCGGCGACGTGGGGCTTGCGGATTCTTCGGTCTTTCCCCGGCGGTGCGGCGCATCCTTGCCAGCGCGGCGGGATAGCTGCTGGCTGGATTGGATTTCCACGGATTCGGCTTGCCAGGTGCCCGGGGCGCTCAGGCCGGCATTGACCATGACAACGCGGCCCGGGGCCAATTCATCGCGTGTTCCACCCGTGATGCGGGTGCCGGCGTTGAGCCACACAGCCGGCCCTTGCTCGAGTTGCACCGTATTGCCAGCTTGTTGCCGCACGACACCCTGGATGATCACACGGCTGACATCCGCAGGCTGGGCAGCGGGTCTGAGTCGGTGGATCGCCACGCCATCGGGGGCGATGTCGGCGATGACATTGCCTATTGGGACGACCTGTCCGGGCGGAAGACGGACATCCAGATTGCCGATGCGATACATGTTGCCGGCGATGGGTTTGAGGGTTCCCATAACGTGTGGTTTGGCCGGCCTGGCGACGGGATCGATGCGTGAAGCCAGGATGTGGCCATCCGGTGCACGCAGGCCGCTGACGTGTACCTGCATGCCCGGCTTGATCCGGTCGGGAGCCATGGGGTGGCCATCCAGATCCCGGATGGCTCCGGAGAGCGGCTCCACTTTCTGGCCGAGGATCTCCAGGGCTCCGCTGACCGGATCGACCCGGCTGACGTGACCGACCACGGCATGCTGAATGGCGATCTGGCTGGCGGTCAATCCCTGTTGGCCGTGACGGGCCGTGATAGCGACAACCTGGCCGACCCCAAGCACCGAGCTGTTGGCGGGCTCGCCATTGAGGGTGACGGGCGTAGCCTCGTCGTAGTCCACCTCGACACCATTTACGCAGATGCTGGCGAATCCGGTGACGATGCCGACGATCCCGGTTCCACCGATGCCGTCCCGGTACGCCTCCACACCGGTGCCGCCGATGCCGTCCTGCCTGTCACCCGTACCACCGATGCCATCCTGGCTGTGCCCGGTTCCACCCAGGCCGTCGCTGACAGGGTATAGACCCGTGCCGCCGATGCCGTCCTGCCGGGGACTCAAGGCACAGGGGTTGCCCGCCTGCGCCAGAATGGGGATGAGCGCCAGCAGCAGCCAGGCGACACGCTGGCGTATCACCGGGAATCAACCTTTTCGGCGCCGGCCGGCTCGTTGAAGAAATACACACCGAAGGTCAGGCGCTGGCCTGGCGCGTCTCCCTCCTCCTGGCTGGATTCCATCGCCTTGCGGTTGACACTTTTCAGGGCCTGCATGCCCGCTTTCTCGGCGGCAATGCGCAGGCTGTCTATCGCCGATTCGGGGATGGCGTCGTAGTGGACGATACGCTCCAGAAAAGGCCTGGGCGTCCCGGTCACGTTGCGGCTGGCGGCCTCCAGATGGTCGCCCACGGCACGGCCGAGATAGTAGAGACGCTCTTCCATGCTGGCGCTGGGGATGAAGGCTTCTGCGTTCAGGGTGACCCTATCGCCGGCATCGATGCTCACCGCGCCGACCCGCACCAGTTCATCCAGCACGGCGCGCGGACGGATATCTTTGCTGATGCGTTGCGCCAGGGCCTCGAAGGAGATTTCGCCCCCCTGGCTGCGCAGTCTGGGCAAGGCCACCGGCATCTCGTTCTCGTCGACAAATGGGGGGTGCGTCAACCACAACGACACCAGACGTGCCCCCATCGAAATCCCCGGGGGTGCCTCTTTTCGGAGCGTCTCGCGTTCACGCAGACGCTTCACATCCTTGCGGTGAACACCGGTCATCAAACTGATCCGACTGTCCGTCTGTGCCTTGTTCGATAAAGTGAAGTCCGCCTCGGCGCTGTCCACGAGGGCCTGTTTCAGCATTTCGATCGCGGTTTGCAGCGGGATACCCTCGGCCAGCAGAAGACGCGCCAGTGGCCGAAGGATTCGACGCAGGACGTTCAGCAAGGAGGCATTTATCGCGGGGGTATCCATCCCTACATTATATTCGCGGGAATAATTACCACAAACATTTCCTGTCCTTATCCCGGTATCCGGTGCCGAGAACAGGTCATGGAATTGCGCGCTGGCTTGTAGTTGACGATGTGGCCGAAGGCATTGGATTAGCCGAGACAAAAAAGCCCCCGGCGTGTGTCGGGGGCTTGTGATACTTCAATCCAGCCCAGGCGTCATACCCTGGCCGGGCATGTGGGCGATTAATTCAGCGGGCGCAATTCCACACGACGGTTCAGGGCGCGACCGGCTGCGGTGGCATTGTCCGCAGTCGGTTGGGTTTCTCCGTAAGCCTTGATGCCGAGGCGTTCGGCGGCTACGCCGTGACTGACGAAGTAGTCCATGACGGCCTTGGCACGTCGCTGGGAGAGATCCATGTTGTGGGCATCGCTGTCGACGTTATCGGTATGGCCGATCACTTCAACCTTCAGCCCCGGGTAACGCTTCAGAATGGCGACAGCCTCGTCCAAGGTCGTCATGGAGGTCTTTTCCAGGGTGGCATTGTCGGTGTCGAAAGTTACGCCTTTCAAGACGATGATCTTGGGCAAGGAGCAACCCCTGGCGTCTACCCGATCGCCCGCGGGGGTATTCGGGCACTGGTCGATGGCATCGATAATGCCGTCACCATCGGAGTCCAACTCGCAGCCCTTGGCGTCGACCTTGCGTCCCGGCGGGGTGGTCGGGCATTTGTCGAGGGCATCGACGACGCCATCGCCATCGCCGTCGAGTTCACAGCCTTGCGCGTTGACGGTGCGGCCCGGCGGGTGGTCGGGCACTTGTCGAGGGCGTCCACGACACCATCGCCATCGCCGTCGAGTTCGCAGCCTTGCGCGTTGACGGTGCGGCCTGGGGGGTGGTCGGGCACTTGTCGAGTGCATCCACGACACCATCGCCATCGCCGTCGAGCTCGCAGCCTTGCGCGTTGACGGTGCGACCGGGGGGAGTGGTCGGGCACTTGTCGAGGCGGTCGACGACAGCATCTTTGTCGCCATCCAGTTCGCAACCTTTGCTGTCGACTTTCGCGCCCTTCGGTGTGCCGGGACAACGGTCGCCATCGTCCGTGACGCCGTCACCGTCGCTGTCGGCGGGTTTCACCACCACGGGGATCGCGGGCAAGGGATCCTTGCAGGGGATTTCCAGTATCCCGCGTCCGGGGCAGCCGACGGTTTTGTAGAGCTCGTAGCCGATGGTCTTGCCGGTGCTGCTGGCGGCGTTCGCGGGGTTGTAATAGGGCGCTTCGGCACCGAACACCCCGGAGGCAAACAAAGCCGCGCCCAGGGCTGTCAACATGGTGGATGTCATATGCATGGTCTGCTCCTATTGATTGGTTTTTGTTCACGTGACGTGTCTTGTTCGGTGTGAACCGTTGCCGGCCGACAGTCAAGGCCGCGTAACATACAGGGGGCCAATCGCCGGCGGCCTCGGAGTGCAACGCTTCTTTCCGTTCGAGCCATCCGAATCAGAACACAGAGCCTAACCCCGGCATAGTGAACTGGCTCACTGAACGTATTTCCCGGGGCCGGGCATGGAAATGCGAGACAAATCCAGTCACTCAGTCGGACAATAGCATTTTACTGCGACTGAACAAGACATTATGCGTACGCTGATCTGCGGCTCCATGGCGTTCGACACCATCATGGTGTTCCACGACCATTTCAAGAACCACATCCTGCCCGAGAAAATCCACATCCTCAACGTCGCGTTCCTGGTGCCGGATATGCGCCGCGAGTACGGCGGCTGCGCCGGCAACATCGCCTACAACATGAAGCTGCTGGGTGGTGAGCCGGTGATCATGGCGACCGTGGGTGACGATTTCGGCCCATACGCTGACCGCCTGGACAGCTTGGGCATCGACAAGAGCCATATCCGCAAGGTCGAAGGCAAGTACACCGCGCAGGCTTTCATCACCACCGACCTGGACGACAATCAGATCACCGCTTTCCATCCTGGAGCGATGAATGTTTCGCATGAGAATTGCATTGCCGATGCCAGCGGCATCAAGCTGGGGATTGTTTCTCCGGATGGACGCCAGGGCATGATGGAACACGCCCGGCAGTTCAACGAGGCCGGTATCCCGTTCATCTTTGACCCGGGTCAGGGGCTGCCGATGTTCAGCGGCGTCGAGTTGCAGGATTTCATCGGCCTGGCGGATTACGTCACGCTGAACGACTACGAAGCGCAACTCCTGCAGGAGCGTACCGGCCACAAGCTGGAGAAGCTGGCGGGCGAGGTCAAGGCGCTCATCGTCACCCTCGGCGCCCAGGGTTCGCGCATCTACGCGGACGGCCGGATACACGATATCCCCGTGGCCAGGCCGCGCGCGGTGATGGACCCGACCGGCTGCGGCGATGCCTATCGCGCCGGTCTGATGTACGGCATGTTGCAGGGCTATGACTGGAATACCACGGGCCGTCTGGCGGGCCTGCTCGGTTCGATCAAGATCGCCAGCCGGGGCGGCCAGAACCACCGCTTTGGCCTCCAGGAAGTGGCGGACCATTTCAAGGACGCCTACGGCTACGCAATGTAAGGACGCTGCATGATGCGTTTCATACGGGCGAGACCAGGGTGTCACCGTTTTTTAATGAAGGTGTCACGCCGCTGTAACCCCGTTTCCTTAACTTCCGTTGCACATGAACGGAAGGAAGGAAACGCAGGATGCTACGCACTAACACGCAAGCCGAAGGACGCGTCAAAAAATCGTTTCACGTGGCCATGGCGGATAGCGAGGGCGACGTACGCGCCGCCCAGCGGCTGCGCTGGAAGGTGTTCGCCGAGGAGATGGGGGCGCATCTGGCGACCCCGGAACCCGGCCTCGACATCGATATGTACGACGCCCATTGCGAACACCTACTGGTACGCGATCGCGACACCGATGAAGTGGTCGGCACCTACCGCGTCCTCGGCCCGGATGCCGCACAGCGTATCGGCGGCTTTTACAGCGACCAGGAATTCGACCTCACCCGCTTGCAGCACTTGCGCGGGCGCATGGTCGAGCTGGGCCGTTCCTGCGTCCATACCGACTATCGCAGCGGTGGGGTTATCACCCTGCTCTGGGCCGGCCTGGCGGAATACATGATCAAGAGCCGTCACGACTATCTCATCGGTTGCGCCAGTATCGGCATGAGCGACGGCGGCCACAATGCCGCCGGCATCTGGCACAACGTTCGCGAAAAGCACCTTAGCCCGGTGGAGTGGCGTGCTTTCCCGCGTTGTCCGTTGCCGCTCGACGCCCTGGATAGCGTTGCCGCGCCGGTCGTGCCGCCACTCATCAAGGGCTACCTGCGCGCCGGCGCCTATGTCTGCGGCGAACCCGCCTGGGACCCGGATTTCAACACCGCCGACCTGCCCATGCTGCTGGCGATGAAGAATCTCAATCCGGCGTATGCCAAGCATTTTTTGCAGCCTGACATTTGACCCGGATGGTCCGCTTCAGCCGCTTTGCCCTGCACGTTGTTTCCGGCGCGCTGACGATTCTGTTCCTGTTCCCCTGGCTTGAAGCGGACGAGCGCGGGCGCCGGGTGCAACGCTGGGCCTTGGGTCTGCTCGCGGTCTTGAGGGTGCGCACCGTGATCCGGGGTCGGCCACCGACAGTGCGCGGCCAGGGCGCGCTGATCGTCGCCAATCACGTCTCCTGGCTGGACATTCATCTCATCCACGGCATCCTGCCGGCGCGCTTCATCTCCAAGGCCGAGGTACGCGGCTGGCCGGTGATCGGCTGGATGGCGGAATCGGCGGGCACGCTGTTTCTGGAGCGCAGCCGAAAGTCCGATGCGGCGCGCATGAACACATTGATGGCCGGCCATCTGCGGGACGGCGACTGCCTGGCGCTGTTTCCCGAGGGCACAACGACCGATGGCAGTCACCTGCGGCCATTTTATCCGTCCCTGTTCCAGCCCGCCGTCGAGGCGGGCGCCCTGGTCTGGCCGGCGCTGATCCGCTATCTGAATGCGGACGCAACGCCGAATCCGGAGGCCGCGTATTACGGCGACATGAGCCTGGGCACTTCGCTGGGCAAAATCCTGCGGCAGCCGGAGATCGTCGCCGAGATCACCTTCCTGCCAGCCATCGCCAGCGCCGGTCTGGCGCGCCGCGAGGTGGCTCGCCTCGCCGAGGCGGCTATGCAGGCGGCCTTGGCTGGCGCCGCGCCTGGCACTGAACCTGGAACAGCCGACCGTCTTCAAGCCGAAACGCGCTGAGCTGGCCGCCCCAGAGGCAGCCGGTATCCAGGGAAACGACATCGTCGCGCAGCAATAGGCCCAACGTGGACCAGTGCCCGAAGAGAATGCGCACGTCGCGGTTCTTGCGTTTCGGCGCGTCGAACCAGGGCGTCAAATCGCCCGGCGCATCTGTCGGGGCACCTTTGTTCTGGAACTCCAGGCCACCGTCGTCCTGCACATAGCGCAGCCGGGTCATGACGTTGGCGATGAAACGCAGCCGGTCCTGGCCGGCATGTTTGGCCTTCCATTTGCGCGGTTCATTGCCGTACATATCGGCGAGAAAGGCGTCGCCGTCGGGGCCGCGCAAGACCGACTCCAACTCGCGCGCCAATGCCTCGGCCACCTCGGCTGTCCACGCCGGCAACAACCCGGCATGAACCATCAGCCAGCCATCCTGGCGATGCAGCATGGGCCGGCGGCGCAGCCAGTCGAGTACCTCGGCGCGGTCGGGGGCTTCCAGGATTTCGCCCAGGGTATCCTTGCGGTGCGGCGGCACATGACCTCCGGCCACCGCCAGCAGATGCAGATCGTGATTGCCGAGTACGGCGGTGACCTGGGCATCGTGCGCCATGCACCATCTGAGCAGCCCGATGGAATCCTCGCCCCGGTTGACCAGATCGCCGGTGATCCACAGCCGGTCCCGGCGCGGGTCGAAGGCGACGGCGCCGAGCAGTTCGAGGAAGGCGCCCATGCAGCCCTGCACGTCGCCGATGACATAGGTGGACATAAACCGAGTGTAGCGGGCCGGACGGCCTTGGTACAATCGCGCCCCCATGCTGGCCGATATGAATCCCCAACAACGCGAAGCGGTGAAATACCTCGATGGGCCGCTGCTCGTCCTGGCCGGGGCCGGCTCCGGCAAGACCCGGGTGATCACGCGCAAGATCGCCTACCTGGTCAACGAATGCGATTTCGACGCACGCCACGTCGCCGCCATCACCTTCACCAACAAGGCGGCGCGCGAGATGAAGGAACGCATCGGCGGTCTGCTGGAGGGACGCGCGGCGCGCGGCCTGACCGTGTCCACCGTCCACTCGCTGGGCCTGCACATCCTGCGCCACGACGCCAAACGCATCGGCTACAAGCCGCAGTTTTCGGTGCTCGACGCGGCGGACGCGCAGAAGATCATCTCGGACATCATCAAGGCCACCGACAAGCAGACCCTGCGCCGCGCGGCGGCGGTCATTTCCAACTGGAAGAACGGCCTGCTCGACCCGGACGCCGCGATGCATGCCGCCGAGGACGAAGAGGAGCGCCAGTTGGCTATCGCCTACAAGGGCTACCAGGCGACCCTGAAGGCCTATCAGGCGATGGATTTCGACGACCTGATCCGCCTGCCGGTGGACCTGTTCCGCGCCCACGAAGAGGCCCTGACCTACTGGCAGGGCCGCCTGCGCTACCTGCTGGTCGACGAATACCAGGACACCAACGGCGCCCAGTACGCGCTGATGAAGCTGATCGCCGGGCCGATGGGCCGCTTCACCGCCGTCGGCGACGACGACCAGGCGATCTACGCCTGGCGCGGCGCCGACGTCGAGAACCTGCGCCGTCTGGGGCAGGACTACCCGCGCCTGAAGATCATCCCGCTGACCCAGAACTACCGCTCCTGCCAGCGCATCCTGCGCGCCGCCAACAGCGTCATCCGCAATAACCCGCGTTTGCACGAGAAGAACCTGTGGAGCGAGTTGGGCCTGGGCGAACCCATCGAGATCGTCCGCTGCAAGGACGACCTCGCCGAGGCGGAGAGCATCGCCATGCGTATCTCCGCCCTGAAGTTCGAGCGCCGGGGGCGCTACGCCGACTTCGCCGTGCTCTATCGCGGCAACCATCAGGCGCGCCCCTTCGAGGAGGCGCTGCGCGCCAACAAGATTCCCTATGTCCTGTCCGGCGGCCAGTCGTTCTTCGACCGCGCCGAGATCAAGGATCTGATCGCCTACCTGCGCCTGATCGCCAACCAGGACGACGACCCGGCCTTTATCCGCGCCGCCACCACGCCGAAGCGCGGCATCGGCCCGGCCAGCCTGGAAAAGCTCGGCATGTACGCCGCCGAGCGCCATGTCAGCCTGTTCGAGGCTTTGTTCGAGACCGGCGTGAGTACACACCTGCACGGCAAGCCCCTGGAACACCTGATCGAGTTCGGCGAGTTCATCAACCGCATGTATTTCCGCGCCCAGAAAGACCCGGCCGGCGAGATCCTCAACGACCTGCTCAACGCCATCCATTACGAGGAATGGCTCTACGAGAGCGAGGACGACCGCGCCGCGCGCGCCAAGTGGGAGAACGTCCGGAGCTTCGTCGACTGGCTGGCGAAGAAGGGCGAGGAAGACGGCAAGACGCTGATCGAGCTGACCCAGACCGTCGCCCTGATGAACCTGCTGGAAGGCCGCGAGGACACCGAGGTCGACGCCGTGCGTCTGTCCACCCTGCACGCCGCCAAGGGTCTGGAGTTCCAGCACGTCTACCTGGCCGGCGTCGAGGAGGACATCCTGCCGCACCGCGAATGCCTGGAAGGCGACCGCCTGGAAGAGGAACGCCGGCTGATGTACGTCGGCATCACCCGCGCCAGGATGAGCCTGACCATCACCTGGTGCGGCAAGCGCAAGAAGGCCGGCGACTGGGCGCAATGCGAACCGTCGCGTTTTCTCGACGAACTCGGCGATGACGACCTGCGCAAGAGCGGCGGCGAGGTCGCCGATCCGACCGCCGCGAAGGAAGACGGCAAGCGGCGCATGGCGAATCTGAAGGCGATGCTGAAGGGCTGAGGTGGCCGTAATCGTAGGTCGGAGTGAGCAAAGCAAAGTCCGACTTTATGCTGCCAGGTGTCGGACTTCGCTTTGCTCACCCCGACCTACAGGTGATCTACACCCGACGCGGGTGAAAGGCGATGGGCGCCGCCGGCAAGTCCGAAGGCGCCGGGCGGTTGAAGATGTGTTTCTTCATCCGTCCCCGGACGTGCATCTCGCAGGCCTTGCAGTCGAAGGTCAGGTTCAAGCGCTCGTTGCCGTTCACCAGCACCATGGGCTCGGCGCGCACCTGGCCCTGCACCCCGGTGACGCCCTTCGCCTGTTTCGGGCATAGGCTGAAGGAATAGCGCAGACAGTGCTTGGTGATCATCAGCGACACCTCCCCGGCTTCCGCGTGCGCCTCGTAGGCGGCGTCGATGAGCGCGACGCCGTGCCGGGCGTAGAAGGCACGCGCCGCCCGGTTGTAGACGTTGGCCAGATAGGACAGCGAGGTCTCTGGATACACGGGTGGCGGTACGGATTCCGGACGGCGTCGCGGTCGCGTGCATGCGTCCAGACGTGCGCTTTCGAGTTGCGCAATCGCTTCGCGACGCAGCTTGTTGGCCACCGAGGCGGGGACAAACCAGGGCTGGCGCCAGTCGACATCGAGTTGCCGCAGCTTGAAATCGGTGTTGCCAAAACGGTCGAGCTGTTGGCGCAGGCTGGCCTCGGCCTGCGCCGGATTTTGCGCGGGCTGTTTCCCGAATTCGAGTGTGGCGCGCGCGCTTATGCCATCGCTATCTTCGAGCCGAAACTCAAACCCGGAAGCCGTCTCGGCAAAGTGTCCCTGGACATCGATACGCCGTTCGGCGGAGTTCTTGGTCAGGGCCTGTTCCCAGGCGTGATCGCGGTTGCGGCTGACCTGGACGCCGGGTTTCAGGCCGGGCAAGTCGGCCAGCCCTTCATTGGGCCAGACGCGCCATTGGTGCTTGCCGACGAGTTCGGCGCGGTCCGCCTGGAGGCCGACGACGCTGCGTTTGTTCAGGTAGGTCAGGCCGTCGCCGTTGGCCATCGGAGCCTGGGCCTCCAGTTCGAACCAATCGGGCCCCAGGCGTGTCACCGCCCCTAGCGGCAGGCCGACGAAGGCCGGGGTGTCGAAGGCGCCGATGTCGGCGCCCCGGCCATGCGTGAAATAGTCGGTGGCGCCGCGATGGAAGGTCTTGTCCGGGTCGGGCTGGAACAGCAGGCGGGTCGTGCCGCTGGAGGCGGGCGCCAGATCGGGGCGGGCATCGAGGATGCCGTCGAGCAGTTGCCGGTAATGGCCGGTGATGTTCTTGACGTAGCCCATCTCCTTGTAACGCCCTTCGATCTTGAAACTGCGTACGCCGGCATCGACCAGGGCCATGAGGTTGGCACTCTGGTTGTTGTCCTTCACCGAGAGCAGGTGTTTGTCGAAGGCGACGACGCGCCCCCGGGCGTCCTGCAAGGTATAGGGCAGGCGGCAGGCTTGCGAGCAATCGCCGCGATTGGCACTGCGCCCGGTCTGGGCGTGGCTGATATAGCACTGGCCGGAAAAGGCGACGCACAGGGCGCCGTGGATGAAGTGCTCGATCACCGCATCGGCCGGCACGGCGGCATGGACGCTGGCGATCTCGGCAAGGCTTAATTCACGTGCCAGAACGATCTGCGAGAAGCCGGCATCGACCAGAAAGCGCGCTTTCTCCGGGGTGCGGATATCGCATTGCGTCGAGGCGTGCAGGTCGATGGGCGGCAGATCCAGTTCCAGCAGGGCCATGTCCTGGACGATCAGGGCATCGACGCCGGCCTCCCAGCAGTCGCGCGCCAGCTGCCAGGCGGCATCGAGTTCGGCGTCGTGCAGGATGGTGTTGAGGGTGACGTAGATTTTCGCGTGAAAACGGTGCGCGAACTCGACCAGCCCGGCGATCTCGGTGATGGCGTTGCCGGCATTGTGGCGCGCGCCGAAGGCCGGCCCGCCGATATATACCGCGTCGGCGCCGTGCCGGATGGCCTCGCGACCGATCTCGACGGTCTTCGCGGGGGCGAGCAGTTCCAGGCGTTGCGCTGAGGGATGATGTGGTGACGCCATGCCGGTCAGATCGTGTTGCCGAATCGGTAAGCGCGCGGCAGACCCAAGGTGTCGGCCCAGATGTTGCGCGCCCAGCCGCGCATGTAGGCGAACTCCTTGCCGCTGGCGGCGTCCGAGACGCCACTGCCATGTTGTACTTCCATGCTTTTGTTCACCGGGTCGTAACGGAATACCGTGGCGACATGGAAGGCCTCGCGGTCGGTGCTGGCGGAATAACACGTGCTGGTGACCACCGGTGCCGGGTCGGGCGTGCGGCCGTTGAAGATCTCGATCAGCGCCGAGGCGCAGAGCTTGCCGCTGTTGTTCGCCAGGGCGCCGGCCTTGGAAAGGTTCGACAGAATCGAGTCGCCGAGGATATGCACGTGCGGAACTTCGGTCGATTCGTAGGTGGTGTAATCGACCGGGCACCAGGCACCGTTGTCTCCGGTGCGCGCGCCAATCGGGCCGGTGATCGCGGCGGCGCGCATCGGCGGCACAAGGTTGAGCACGTCACCCTTGACGTCCTCGAATTCGGTGCTGATTGTCCGGGTCCTGGCATCGACGGCGGCCGGGCTGCTGTTCGGCCGATAGTCGATCATGCTGTTGTCGCCACCAAAACCATAATGCTTCTGCCAGGCAGTCAGAAAGAGTGATTTCTTCGAGGCAATGTCGGGGTTGCCATCGAGCATGATGATCTTGGCGCGCGGCTTCGCACGCCTGAAGTAATTGGCGATCAGACTTACCCGTTCATAGGGCGCCGGCGGGCAACGCAGCGGCGCCATCGGCGATGAAAGGACGAACACCCCGCCATCCGGCATCGCTGCCAATTGCCGACGCAGGACGCCGGTCTGGCCCGGCCCCGCCTTCCAGGCATGCTTGATGGTCTTTTGTGCCGCGGAGTCGTAGCCGCGCACCTGCTCGAAGAGCAGTTCCACGCCTGCCGACAACACCAGCCGGTCGTAAGCGAAGCTCTGGCCGCCGGCGGTGGTCACCGCTTTCCTGCGCGGATCGATGCCGCTGACCGTATCCTTGACGAAGCGGTCGACGCTGGCGCGGATGTAGTCATAGGGGAAGCTGATGTCGTCGATTCGGTTCAGTCCGGCCAGAACGGTGTTCGACATGGGGCAGGAGTAAAACCTGTCCATGGGCTCGATGACCGTAACGTGGACGCGTGGCTCCCAGAGCTTGAGGTAGCGCGCGCAGGCCGCGCCGCCGAAACCGGCGCCGACGATGACGACGCGTGGCCGGGCTCCGGCAACATAAGGCGCGGCCAACCCAGTGCGCGCTGTCAGTGCCAGCGCGCCGGATGCGAGTAGAAAATCACGACGATTCATGACTTGGCAACACTGTGGCAGGTGGCGATGCTGTCGATCATACCCCGCGGGCAGGCCGCCGAGGATGGTGCATATGGACGAAAAAAAGCGCGGCTCGATGGCCGCGCTTCACGCCGGATCCAGCCGGGCTATTTTTTCGCTGTCGCGGTCTTGGCGGCGTCGATGGCCGTCTTGGCCTGGGCCACCATGTAATCCACGGCGAGCTTGACGTCGGCATCGGCCAACGTCAGATCGCCGCCTTTGGCGGGGCCACCGAAACTGCCATTGATCGCGGCGGCGTAGAGCGCGTCCTTGCCTTCCTTGATCAGACCGGTCCAGGCCGCCGTGTCATTCAACTTCTGGGCGCCGGTCATGCCGCTGTCGTGACAGGAAGCACATTTGGCGGTGTATACCGACTGGCCCCTGGCGAGTTCGGCGGCGCTCAAAACGCGTTCCTTGGCCAGGACAGGCTCGAAACTGGCACCGGCGGCATTGGTCATGTACACCATGGCGCGGGCAACTTCCATGTCGGTGAGGTCGGGCTCGCCACCGCGCGCGGGCATCTGGCGGATACCTTTGAGCGCATGCAGCAGCAAGGTGTCGTAGCCTTGGCCGAGTCGCTTACCCCAGGCCGCGCTGTCCTTGAACTTGGGCGATTGCAGCGCGCCCGAGCCATGGCAGGACGTGCACACTTCGTTGTAGACCTGCTCACCGGTCATTTCGACCTTGGGCACATTGGGGTCGACCGCCAGGGAAACGCCATAAGGCTTGATGCGGTTGCGCACGACCTGATCGCTTTCCGACGCCGTTGCGTTGTCGACCTGGCGCATCTGGATACCGACAGCCAGCAAGACGATCATTACAATGGCCAAGCCGGGGGCGAAGAGGCCACCCAACAAGGCATAAACGAACTCCAAAGGAGTCGTTTTTGTCACTTCAAGATGTTCGGACATGTTCTAGCCCCCGCTCCAGCATTGCAAAACCCGGCGATTATAGGGGTATTCCACTGCCGACAGGAAGCCCGCTGTGGTATTCTTGCGCCCCACACCAGTCGGTCGGTCTTGGCTGACCGTCTGGATGCACATCCCTTAATCAACGCGCCCGTAGCTCAGCTGGATAGAGTACTGCCCTCCGAAGGCAGGGGTCGGACGTTCGAATCGTCTCGGGCGCGCCAAACAATCAATAGGTTACGCATCGCATCCCGGAATTAGTTCTTTCCGGGTAAGCGGACGGGCTTTCCCCCGCCTATCCTCTACCTGCTTTCAGTGCTGGGGGCCAGAGCTTCGATCTTAGGGGCGGCCTGGCAAAGCTTGGCATGTAACCAACTAGCTGCGGGTTCTCTCCAGTCCCCAAAGGTTTCGTCAAGCCTGCGGCAGAGGCTGGCCGGTAAAAGTCGGCGTTGGCGGGACGGCATCCTTTCCGACAAACCGCAGGTAGGGCATCTCCACCGGCAACTTCCCATTCGCTGCGTGCGGGGGGATCGAGCCGCTCGGCGTCTTCCTTGCAGTCGGCGAGGCTGACGGGGTAGCCGTCCGGGTGCATGAGCAGATCGCTCTCGGCAAGGAAGCGCGCGAGGAGCATGCGGTGCCAGTGCTCGTAGGCAATCTCGGTGACGAGGTGGCCGATGGCTTGCGTGTCGTCGGGGCGCAGCAGATCGCCCAGCGCCCAGCCATGGACGCGCAGGCGGACGCACTGCTTTTTCTCAGGCTCGCTGGCGAGGGCCGGAGCTTCCTTGGCACCAACGGTCAGGGCTTGCAGCGCCTTGGCGGCACCGGTAGCAACACGCGACGGTGGTTTCCAGAATCTTGCGGTGCTCGCGGGAGAGGATGGTTTTCATAGCGGTTCGAAGTCGGCCAGGATGTCGGCGGTGGCTTTCTCGCCTAGCCCGGCCTGCTTGGCAAATTCGGGCCAGTGGTCGAGGGCGGTGCGGACATCCTTGAGCGCATCCTGTGGGCGACGGACACCGAAGCGGTCGGCCTCGGCCAAGAGATCGGTGCGGGTGATGCCGCTGAATTTGCCATTGACGCTCATGAGGTGTTGATACGTCCATTCACCCTTGGGGTTGTAGGCGTGGGTCACGTCGTAGGCCGGTGCCAGTTCCCATGTACCGCCTTGCTTCAGGCGAAAGGCGAAGTTCTTGGTGTGGTCGTCGCAGTTCTTGGCCATGACGTTGAAGGCCATGCGGCGAAATGCCTGGCCGTTGGCCTCGTCGCCCAACTTGAGTTGCGCGATGGCCATGAAAAGCTGGGCATAGGCGTGGGTGGCACGCTGCTTGTAGTCGAGGTGGCTCATGGCGCAGAGCGTTTGCACGTGGTGCTTGATGGTCTGGCTGTTGGCAACATCACGGTCGAAACGGCGCGTCATGAAATGGGCGCAACCGCCCTCGATCAGCAAGCGGCAGGGGGACATGCGAATGTTCGCCGCCTCGGCCATCCGGTAGTAGGCGTATTCGATGCGACCGTAGTCTGCGCTGCCGCCCAGTTCGGCATCCTTGCCGACGCCGTCGAACTTGAGTAGCCAGTGCTCGAAACCCGGCGCGGCGTCGAACTGGCCGCTGCGAATCTGATCTGTCTGCGGATTCCAGGCGACCACCGCCTTGGCACGAGCGCCGCCAGCGGATGTGCCGACGCGGATGATGTTGGCCAGTGCGGCCTGGGCCTGAACATCGCCAGACAGGTCACCATGCACGACCTTACGCGCGGCTTCCACCAGGGCTTTCATCTCCAGCGGTTCGGCGCTCTCGCGGTGGGCGCCGCGTGCGGGCCTGAACTCCAGGGCGCCCATGCCACGCTTGCCCATGTAGGCCAAGCGGTCGAGGGTGGTGATGGCGCGTTTTTCGACACCCCGGGCAGCCATCCAGGCGTCGATCAGGGCATTGCCGAAGTCGTCGGGCAGGGCATCGGCCAGCAGGCCGGGCAGGCGTTTGTAGCTCGGTTCGGACAACTCGGGAAAGGCGAAGCTGGGCCGTATGTCGTCGATCGGCAGGGTCAGCGGGGCCAGTTCGATGCCGTTGCGCCGCCAGGACGGGTCGTAGGCGAAGACATAGCAGCCCAGGCGAGGATCGGGCGCCACCGCGCCGACGCGCTGGCCCCAGATGCGAACTTCAATGACGGGGGTATCCATGAGGACTTAGCCTGCTGGATTCTGCTTGCGCGGACGGCGCACGCGTTGCGGCGGCTTGGCCTGCCGTAACAATTCGAGCGGATTGACGCTGACCTCGGGGGCGAGCATGTCCAAGCCTTGCAGGTGATCCAGTGCCTTGAGGACGCGCAGCAGGGTTTCCACGGTGGAACCGCGTCCGGCTTCAAGGTTGCGCAGCGCCTTTTCCGAGATGCCAGCCTTTTCCGCCGTCGTGCGCTGATCCAGGTTGCGGCTCAGGCGTAAACGCTTCAGGCGCTCTCCCAGGAGTTCCTGAAGTTCGTGTGGCGCTGAAAAAGCGAGTGTAGCCATGATGTTTAATAAACGGTAAATATGTGCCTGTTAGTTAGTATATATGCGGTCAACCGGAATAGTTCTGCCTTTATATCACAACCTAACTTGGCCGTTTGCCAGTTTCTGGATAACCGCCTCAACGGTGGCGTGACTTAACCCCAAATAGCCTCCACGATTCACCAAGGGAATCGTCTCAAGTAAGCCACTGAGGTAGGAACCATCATTTCCGTCCGCCCCCGACCAAGAAGCAGAACAAGGAACGCGATCCGGAGATGCACCATAAAAGGGAAAGCCCCACCAGGCAGAACCTGGCGGGGCTTGGATGGGTCAGGGTTGAACCTTTTGGCCGGCCCCTGGAAATCAACGAGGTTTCAGTGTGGCTTGGCGGAGGCCGGCTTTTTTCAACCAGGGAAACGGGTCAGGCCGCGGCCTCTTTCTCCAGTTCCTCAATCGTCGCATGACGCACGTTCTTGCCTTTGACCATGAACACCACATGTTCGGAGATGTTCTTGGCGTGGTCGCCGATGCGCTCGATGGCCTTGGCGACGAACATCAGGTCGATAAAGGTCGAGATGGTGCGCGGATCTTCCATCATGTAGGTGATCAGGTGCCGGGTCAGCAGGTGGAACTCCTCGTCGACCTCCATATCCTGACGCGCCACCGAAGCCGCCGAAGTGGTGTCGACCCGGGCGAACGAATCAAGTGACGCGCGCAGCATTTTCAGCGACAGGCCGGCCATGTATTTCAGCTCGCTATAGCGCGGGATGGTGATGCGGTCGCTGTCGTGCACCTGCACCGCGAAGCGGGAAATCTTCGCCGCCTTGTCGCCGATGCGCTCCAGGTCGTTGATGATGCGGATGATGGTCAGGATCATGCGCAGATCGCCCGCGGCCGGCTGACGTCGGGCAATGATCTGGGTACACGCCTCGTCGCACGCGACTTCCAGTTGATTGATCCTGTCGTCGGCGGCGATGACTTGCTGGGCCATGGCGACATCCCCGGAGACCAGGGCGTCGATCGCCTTGTTGACCATGTCCTCCACCAGACCGCCCATTTCCAGCACTTGGGCACGGGCCGATTCAAGTTCGGCATCGTACTGCTTATAAGTATGTTCTGTTTGCATGGTGACTCCTCGTGACGCCCAACGTGTAAATCGATGCGTGATTCTAGGGCGGTAATATTACAACTCGGTGACAAATGGCACCGTCAAGCGCTGCTCGTCCAGATCCAGGTGCAACAACCAGTCGTGGCGCCCTGTGACGCATATCGGCAACGTGATCCGCGCCTGGTATGCCCCTTTGCCGTCGGGTCGTAAAGTATAAAGGTTGAAGCCCATGTCCATGCCCTTCATGGTGAAGCTGGCCTGGAGTTTTTGCACACCCTCGACCCGTACCCAAACTTCGAACGGCTTGAGTAGTTTCAGTTCCCCGTTGACACCCACGGTGACCTCGCGATCGCCGAGCATGGCGCGACAACCGGCGCGCAGATCGGCGCACTGCAACACCACTTCGGCGCCATCGTGCTGTTTGTAGGTATGGTTGAGCAGCACCACACCGGCGATCAGGAAGATGATCGCCACGGGCGCCAGCCATTGCCCGCGGGTCACGGCCGGGCCTCCCAGGCAGCGCTTTTCAGGGCAATGCCGTGTGCTCCAAAAGCGCGCGCCATGTCGAGGTCGTCGCCGGACAGGCCGCCCAAGGCATACACCGGCAAGGGATAGTCGGCGATCAGATCGGCGAAGCGCGGCCACCCCAGATGCGCCGCGCCCGGATGCGAAGCCGTCGGCTGTACCGGACTGAGCACCACAAAATCCGCGCCGAGACGCTCGGCCAATGCCAATTCCTCGGCGTCATGACACGAGGCGCTCACCCAGGGTAGCTCGGGCCGTGCATCCAGCGCGCGCATCTGCCCGGCGCTCAGGTGCACGCCCGCGCCGAGACGCGCGGCCAAGGCCATGTCACAGTTAATGATCAGAATCGCGCCATGCGCCATGCAACGTGCCTGCACCTGCTCGGCCAAGGCAGAGAAAGCCGCCGGGGTCAGGGTCTTTTCGCGCAGTTGCAGCAGGCGTAAGCCGCGGGCCAGTGCCACATCCAGGCGTGCCAGAAACAGCTCCACGCCCATCTCGGTGGCCGACGAAATGGCGTAGGTCAGGGGCAGTTGCAAACCGCGCAGGATTGGCCCGTTGGCCGGCAGAATGGGATCGACCTCAGGTTGTAGCGCATGCACCCAGGCCAAAGCACCCTGCCCCTCGTGAGGATGCGGCTCGCCCTGCCATTCGGTCACCCGGAAAAAGCGCAGCATGACACGCGCGTGTTCATAGTCGAAGGCCCGGTTGATCCAGGGATAGGCCTGGCCGACGATAATGCCCAGCTCCTCGTGTAACTCGCGATCCAGCGCGTGGCGCGCGCTCTCGCCCGGCTCGACCTTGCCACCGGGGAATTCCCACCAGCCGGCGTAGACCTTGCCCTCGGGACGACTGGCCATGAGGAAGGCGCCGTCCGGACGCTCGATGACAGCGGCGGCAACCTCAACGCGCTTCATCGTTTCAAGCCCTGGCGACCGGCCCAGTCATTGGCGAACTGGCGCGCCGTACGCCCGGAGCGGCCGCCACGTTGCGTCGCCCATCGCAGGGCCTCGGTGCGCGCCATGGCGCTCCAGGCGCCCCCCAATTCGGTTACCCACGATTCGGCAATCGCCAGGTATTGATCCTGGTCGAACAGGTAGAAGTTCAACCACAGGCCGAAACGGTCGGAGAGCGAGATCTTCTCTTCGATGCCCTCGCCGGGATGCACCTCGGCGCCGACGTATTTCGTCTCAAGATTTTCCGCCATGTATTCGGGCATCAGATGGCGCCGGTTCGAGGTCGCGCAGATCAGGCAATTCTCGGCCAGACCGGCCAGCGAACCGTCGAGGGCGGCCTTGAGCGGCTTGTAGGCCGGATCGCCCGCCTCGAAGGAGAGATCGTCGGTGAAGATGACGAAGCGGAACGGCTGCCCGGCCAAACGCGCGACGATATCCGGCAGGTGCACCAGGTCGTCCTTGTCGACCTCGACCATGCGCAGGCGCTTCTTCGCCAGGCGCGGCAGCAGTGCCTTGATCAGGCTCGACTTGCCGCAGCCCCGACTGCCGGTGAGGAGGACATGGTTGGCCGGCAGACCGGCGACGAACTGGCGCAGGTTGCGCTCCACCGCGTGCTTCTGCGCATCGATCCCCTTCAGTGCCACCCAGGGCGGGCAATTCAGGCGCTCGATCGGTTGCAGCCAGCCTTGCAGCGGCCCACGCCGCCAGCGACACGTCAGGGTGCCTTGCCAGTCGATGCGCGGCGGCACCGGCGGCAGCCAGGGCTCGACCCGCGCCAGGATTTCGTTGGCGCGGGCGATCAGGATGGCCAGTTCCGGCGTGACCTGATAGCTCAAACCTTCTCCATCGTCACCATTCATGTCCGGTATTCGGCGTTGATCTTCACGTAATCGTAGGAGAAGTCGCAGGTCCAGACCGTGGCGAGGGCATCGCCCCGGCCCAGGTGGACGCGCACGTTGATCTCCGGCGCGGCCATGACACGCGCGCCCTCGGCCTCCTGATAACTGGGCGCGCGGCCGCCGTTTTCGGCGACCAGGACATTCCCCAGCCAGAGCTTGATCCGGTCGACATCCAGGTCGGCGACCCCGGCGTAGCCCACCGCCGCGAGGATGCGGCCGAGGTTGGGGTCGGAGGCGAAGAAGGCGGTCTTGACCAGGGGCGACCGGGCGATGGCGTAGGCGATCTGCTTGCACTCGGCCTCGTCGCGGCCGCCTTCGACGCGGATTTCCATGAATTTGGTGGCGCCCTCGCCATCGCGGACGATGGCCTGGGCAAGCTGGACCATCACTTCGGTGACGGCATCGCGCAGCGTGCCATAGCGCGGATCGCCATCATCCATGATGACCGGCGCCGGAGTCGCGCCCGTGGCAATGAGAATGCAGGAATCGTTGGTCGAGGTATCGCCATCGACGGTGATGCAGTTGAACGAGGAGTTCACGGCATGGCGCAGGATCGCTTCAAGCGCCTCGCAGGAAACCGGCGCATCGGTGGCGATATAGGACAGCATCGTCGCCATGTTCGGGTGGATCATGCCCGAGCCCTTGGCGAAGCCGGTGACGACGAAGTCCTGGCCGTTCATGGCCACCTTGCGCGAGGTCGCCTTGGCGACGATATCGGTAGTCATGATGGCCTGGGCGGCCTCACCCCAGTTGGCCGGCTTCAGGTCGGCGATGGCGGCGGGCAAGGCGGCGATCACCTTGTCGACCGGCAGCGGTTCCAGGATCACCCCCGTCGAGAACGGCAGGATCTGCCCGGGCTTGAAGCCCAGCGCATCCGCCAGGGCAGCGCAGGTCTGGCGCGCCCGGCGCAGACCGTCGTCACCGGTGCCGGCGTTGGCATTGCCGGTGTTCACCACCAGGGCGCGGATGCCGGCCTCATCGTGCAGATGTTCCTTGCAGACCGTGACCGGGGCGGCGCAGAAGCGGTTCTGGGTAAACACGCCAACCACTTCCGAACCAGCGGCCAGGCGCATCACCAGGACATCCTTGCGGCCGGGTTTCTTGATGCCGGCGCAGGCGATGCCCAGCTCGACGCCGGGCACGGGGGACAAGGAAGCGGGATCAGGGGTGGAAAGATTCACGGGCATGACGATTCCTGTAAGCGATCAATGGATGGGCGACGCCCGTTCAACACGCCAGGCCATGCAAACCACACAAGTAGCGTTTGCCGATAGCCAGGACGATCCACAGCCAGAAGAGCAGGAAGAACGTCAGCATGGGAATATGGGCGTCGATGACAAAGCGCGGTGTGATGTAACGGACCGCCTTGACCACGGGGGCAGTGACAATCTGGAACAGCTTGTAGAAGATGTTCTGGTGACGGTATTTGCCGGCAAGCAGCGCCAGGGCACCCTGGCCCAGCAAGGCCAGACCGGCGACCTCGACCAGACCGCGCAACAGGGATACGAGCAGGAGATCGAATTGCATATTTAGCGATAAAGAATCGAACGGGACGAATTCTAACTTGTGGCGGCGCGGCAGGCCCGCGAGAATGTCGCCGATTCACGCAAATTGACCAACCATGAACTTCGACCGAATTCGTTACAGCCTGCGCGGCGCTTTTTTCGTCTGGATAAACCGGCCAAAACAGGCCATGGCCGCCTATCGCGAAAGCTTTCGCGCCGACCCCGAAAACGCCGAAACAGCGCGCACGCTGGGCTGGCTACTGGCCAACGACAAGCAATGGACTGAAGCCCAGGCCTGGTTCCGGCGCTCCGTCGAGATTCAGCCCGAGCATGCCGACACCTGGTTCAACCTGGGTTACGCCTATCAACAGGGAGGGCAACTGGACCAGGCGCTGGAGAGCTTCCACAAGGCCGTTGAGCTCAAGCCCGCGCTGGACCGGGCGTGGTACGGCATGGGCATGGCCCTGGCGCATCAGGGCAAGCACCGCGAGGCCGCCGAGGCCCTGACCCGGTCCGCCGAACTGCAACCCCTGAATGGCCACGCCTGGCATGCCCTGGGGATGGCCTGGCACCACAGCAACGAGCCGGACAAGGTGAAAGAGGTCATCCTGCATTGCCTGACCGTCGAGCCGCAGACCGCGAAACGCCTGGTGCATGATGCCCAGCGCTCCGACCTGGCCGAGTATGTCGCGGATATCTAATCTGGCTCAGATTTATTCAATCCCGCCCATGCCAAACACCCCTTCCCACTGGGCAAACTCGCCACTGTGCAAGCTCGCCACTGGGCAAACTCGGTTGGCCAGCAGGCACGCCTTCACCGGCAACGGCCCAGTGAGGTCGCGCCACAGGAACGGCCATCCGTCCAGGTAGCGCCATGCAGCCGGGTGCCGGACAGGCTGGCACGCTGAAGCGATGCTCCACTCAGATTCGCCCCCTTCAGGTTGGCCAGCCCAAGGTTGGCGCGATCCAGGATCGCCCCGCTTAGGTTGGCCGCTTGCAGATCGGCCGCGTGAAGGTCCGCCCTACGCAAGTTTGCACGCGACATGTCCGCGCCAGCCAGGTCAGACAATTCCAGATCAGCCATGTCCAAGTCGGCGGCGCGCAGTTTCGACTTCGCCAGGTTGGCGCCCTCCAGCTGGCACGGCGCAGGTCGGCGGCTTCCATATCCGTGTCGCGCAGATCCGCGCCGATGAAATTGGCCGACAGGTTTGGCGCCATGAAAACTGGCGCCGCGCAGGTCGCTCCGGAAAAATTGGCGTTTTCGAGCATCGCCCCGAAATCGGCGCCCGCGAGATCCCGGTCGCGCAGATCGAGCCAAGCGGCATTCAGGCTTGCGCATCGCAACTGTGCCGCTCCCAGACACATCGGCTCGACAGCCTGTGCCGAGGACCCAATCAGCGTCACGCAAGTCAAAATGGCGGCCAGGAATCTGTGCGTCATCGCCCGTTCGCCTCAAATGATCCAGAACATCGACGCGCCAGCCACCAAGGAGGTCACGACCGCATAGGGCAAGGCCATCCATAGCATGCGCACGTAGCCCAGCCGGATCAGCGGAGCCACCTGAGAGGTCAGCAGAAACAGAAACGCCGCCTGGCCATTCGGCGTCGACATGCTCGGGATGCCCGTCCCCAGCACCACCGCGACGGATTGCGCATCGAACAGTTCACGGCTGGTCAGCCCCTGCTCGAATGCCTGCTTCAGCTCGTTCATATAGATGGCCGCGACGAAGACGTTGTCGCTGATCGCCGACAAGGCGCCGTTGGTCAGAAAGATCATGACGATCTGCATCTGTGGTTCGAGGCTAAGCGCCCAATTGATCACCGGGGTGAACATGCGCAGATCGCCGATCATCGCGACGATGACATAGAAGACCACCAACAATGAGGCGAAGGGCAGACCGGGCATGAACGCCTGCGCGATGTGATGCTCGTCGGTCACGCCGGAAAGCGCCGAAACGATGACGATCACCGCCAGCCCGATCAGGCCGATCTCCGCGACATGCAGCGCCAAGCTCAACACCATGAGCAGCGCCACGAGCGCTTGAACGCCCAATAAAACGCGATCCTTGCGGGTGCTCATGGCGCGTAGCTTGCGGTCCTCATCTTCGAGGATTTGCCGAACGGCGGCCGGGAACTCAACGCCGTAGCCGAACCAACGCATCCGCTCAAGCACCAGACAGGTAAGAAAACCGGCCAGGAGCGTCGGCAAGGTCGCCGGCGCCACCTGCACCAGAAACTCCATGAACGACCAGCCGGCCGCCGTGCCTATGACGATATTTTCCGGCTCGCCCACCAGGGTGCAGACGCCACCGATGGCCGTGCCGATCGCGCCATGCATCAGCAGGCTGCGCAACACGGCGCGGAAATCCTCGAGATCCCGGCGATGGAGTTCATCGACATACGCATCGGTAACATCCGGGTCTTCGTGATAGCCCACCGTGGATACCACCCGGTGATACACCTCGTAGAATCCGGTTGCGACGGCCACCAGCACCGCGAGGATGGTCAGCGCGTCGAGAAACGCCGACAGGACCGAAACCACCACCAACGTGACGAAGTTCAGTACCAGGCGTGAACGGATGCCCAGCAGGATGTGGTTGATGCCCCGGAACAGCATCTCGCGCAGGAAATGCACGCCCGCCACCATGAAGATCACCAACAGCAACACCGGCAAGCCGTGCTCCACCTCCCGGTAAACAGTGTGGCTGTCCGTCAACCCGAGCAGGACGGCTTGCAAGGCCAGAAGGCCGCCGGGTTGCAGCGGGTAGCATTTCAGGGCCATGGCCAGGGTAACGATGAACTCGGCCAGGATCGCCCAGCCTGTAAGCAACGGGCCAAAGGCGAAATAAAGCACGATGTTGCCGGCCAGGAAGGCGAGAACCGTGTACTTGTACCAGGAGGGCGCGTGGCCGAGGAAACTCTTGATCAGGACATCGACAAGGCGATCCGTCTGACGGTCGGAAGGTGTGGCAAGCGCGTTCACGGGAGGAAACCTACTAAATTTCGCCCCGTGTCGGCCGGGGCGCGGGTTGCGATGGCGCCCAAAAGCTCGGGCACGTGGTATCGGACCCATGGTAGGGCGCGCTTTCGCCCATGAAAATCCGCGAACCAGCGTACGCGAACTCGCCGACCGTCCTACTTCTCGCGCGCCTCCAGGACCAGGCGGACGAGATCGGGCAGTTTTCTGGCATCCGTCTTGTCCATCAGACGGTTTTTATAGACCTCGACGGTACGCGGACTGATGCCCAGTTCGGCACCGATTTCCCGCGTATGTTTGCCATCCGCGAGCATGTCGAGAACCTGGCGCTCGCGCTCGGAGAGTTGCTCCAGAAGGGCCCTGGCGCGCTCCTGGCCCGATTCATGCCGCCGACTCGACGCCTGCCGCGCGAGGGCCTCGCGCACGGCCTCGATGATCACGTCCCCATCCACCGGCTTTTCGAAAAAATCGACCGCTCCGGCCTTGAATGCCTTGCGCGCGGTCTCCAGATTGCCGTGCGCCGTAAGTATGATCACCGGCAGATCCATGCGTCGGGACCGCAGCTCCTGCTGCAAGGCGAGGCCGTCCATGCCGGCCATGCGGATATCGAGGATCAGACACCCGCTCCATTCCGGTCGATACGTTTCCAGAAAATCCTCGGCCCGGGCGAAACACAGCGTTCGGAACCCCTTCAGACCGAGCAGCAGCGACAAGGAGTCGCGTACGGAGATATCGTCATCGACGATGCTGACCGTCGCTTCCACTTTCATCCTCCCAAACGGGCAACGTGAAACAGAATCGGGCACCGCCACCTGGCCGTGCCTCATACCAGATACGCCCGCCATGTCCTTCGATCAACGAACGGCATATCGACAAACCGAGCCCCATGCCCTGCGACTTGCCGCTGACATGCGGCGAGAACAGCTCATCGACCATGCCCGGGTCGACGCCGCTTCCCCTGTCCAAAACGCACACCTGTACTGTAACTCGATCCACCCTGGTTACATTGACCGCGATCTCGCGTACGTATGATTCCCCGGGGGAGACCGCCTCGATGGCGTTACCGATCAGGTTGTGCAGGACCAGATTCAGTTGCACCGGATCGGCCAATAGTCTTTCGATGCCCTCGTCGATGCTTGCATTGAGTCGAATATCGTGGCGGCGCGCCCGATGCCGTTGCGAGTCGAGGCAGGCATCGAGGAACGGGCGGGTATCGAGCCATTCCCGATGCAACCCGCCGTAGCGGTAGTACTCCCGCAGTCGATGGACCACGTTTCCGGCATGCGTGACCTCGGCCACCAATTTATCCAGCGCCTGGGACAAGCCGGCGGAATCCGGCATACGGTCGGCCAGATGCTGACTGGCGCGGGCATAGTTCGAGATGGCCATGAGCGGTTGATTCAGCTCATGGGCCAGGGCCGAGGTCATCTCGCCCACCGCGGCGGCGCGCAATGCCTGCCCCAAGGCGGCTTCGCGTTCCGCGAGCGCCATCAGGGCCCGGCGCCGTTCGCTCATCGCCATGCCGAGCAGCAAGCCGGTCACCGCCAGGGCCAGCATCAGGAATTGGAATTCGAGGACGGCGGCCGTGGGATGTCCGCGCCATTCGAACGCGGCTATCAAGCCCAACTGGATGACCAGATTCGCGACGGTCGCGCCCGCCACGCCATGACGAATGGCGATCCAGCTCAAGGGCAGAAAGAGGAGATAGAAAAATTTGAACTCGTCGGTCGCCTCCAGACCGAAAATAAGCCAGAGCGCCAGCAGGATAGCCGCCGCCTGCGCCCCTATTTCGGCTGAAAGGTTCGGGCTCGGACGCACCGTCAGACGATCCCCATTAACCAGCAGCAATGGCGCGACAACCATCACCCCGATCATGTCGCCGATCCAGAAGCGCAGCGAGGACTCCACAAAATAGCCGGGGGCGACCATGCCGGCATAGACATAGACGGCGACATAGCCCATGCCGATGAACAAGGTCGTCGGCGGAATCACCGCCAGGAAAACGAAGGCATCGCGCAAGGTGGTGAACCGATTGCCGAAGCGAAAGTGGCGCAGCAGCAAGGCAACCGCGACATAGCCGAAAGCCAGCCAAAGCGAGGATATCGCGGCATAGATGGGCGATAGCGGGTTATCCCGAACAATGACCTCCGCCGCGAAAGCCGCGACGAACAACGCCGGCCAGGCGCGCCATCCATAACGCAGCAAGAGCACCAGGCTCAAGGCCGGGGGCGGATTCCATGGCGTGATCGCCAGCGGGTAGATCGGGTGGATATAGCTCAGCCAGTCGAGCAGGACATACAGCGCCACATAGGCCGCGACGACCCGCCAGGTCAGGGCTTCGAAATGTGATGGATGGCTTTCGTTCATGGTGCGATTATCTTATACACTGCGGGGGACGACTTGCTCGAACCGGCAAGGTTGATTGAACGGATGATCGGCACCGGGTCGGAATAAGCCGTGCGGGTTACCCGCCCGATATCAGGCCTTGGCACAACCGGGCATCGGCACGTAGCCCGTGGCGCCGCGCGCCGGCGGAGTGGCCGGCCGGAGACGATATCGCCTACTATTGAACGATTGATAGCGAAAGACACGATGAATTCGCCGGACTTCCTGCTGCATCTCATGGTGATACTGCTCGCCGCGCGCATCCTGGCGGAAGTCGCGACGCGCCTCAAATCGCCGTCGGTGATCGGTGAACTGCTCGCCGGTGTGGTATTGGGCCCCAGCCTGCTTGGTTGGCTGACCCCGGACGAAACCCTGCGGCTATTGGCCGAAATCGGCATCATATTGCTTCTCTTCGAGGTCGGCCTGGGGACCGACGTGCGCGGATTGGCGCGCACGGGCGGGCAATCGCTGGTGGTGGCAATACTGGGCTTCATCCTGCCGCTTCTCCTCGGTTTCGGCATCGCCAGCTGGGGCCTGGGACTCGATCTGCTGCCAAGCCTGTTCGTGGGCGGCACACTGACCGCCACCAGCATCGGCATCACCGTGCGGGTGATCGCCGATCTCAAGCGCCAGGGCAGCACCGAGGGGCAGATCGTGCTCGGCGCCGCCGTCCTCGACGACGTGATGGGGGTCGTGCTGCTGGCGCTGCTCTACGAGTTTTCCATCGGGGGCGGAGTCAGCCTCGTCAACACCGGCAAGGTGCTGCTGTTCGTTCTGCTGTTCTTCATCCTGGCGGCGCCCGCCGCCAAAATCATCTCCGTCGTCATCAAGCGCTTCGACAAGGTCAGCGACGTGCCTGGCCTGGTGCCCACGACGATGGTGTCGCTGGTCCTGTTCTTCGCCTGGCTGGCGCATAGTGTCGGCGCGCCCGAGCTGCTGGGCGGTTTCGCCGCGGGGCTTGCCCTGTCCAGGCGCTTCTTCCTACCTTTCGGGGCGGCGCTCCACGCCGACCCCGTTTTCGCGCATCGCGTCGAGGAAGAGATGAAGCCCATCGTGCATCTATTCACGCCGATTTTTTTCGTCATGGTCGGCCTGTCCCTGAACCTGCGCGAGATCGACTGGAGCTCCGGCTTCATCTGGACATTCTCCGGTGCCTTGCTGCTTGTCGCGGTCCTCGGCAAACTGGCCGGCGCCCTGATCATCCGCGAACCCTGGCCAACGCGCTGGATCATCGGCACGGCCATGATTCCGCGTGGCGAGGTCGGTCTGATCTTCGCCGAGCTCGGGCGGTCCAGTGCCATTCTGGATACTCAGACCCATGCCGGACTGGTCATCGTCATCGCCTTGACCACCTTGCTGCCCCCCTTCGTGATGAAGGCGCTTTACCGACGCTATCGCGACGCCTTGCCGCCTCCGACCGCCCGAGGGGTCGAAGGACGATCTCAAATCGATCCAGCACCATAAAAAAACCCGACGACCTCTCGGTTCGTCGGGTTGGCGATCGCGGCTGTATTTACTTGCCGGGTGCCGGCATGGCGGGCATCGGCATGACGGAGAGCAATTTCATCAGGGCGGCCGGATCGATCGGCAGCGCCATCGGCTGGCCGGGCAGCGTCGGCATGGCCATCATGTTGCCCCAGGGCGCGTAGGTGGCGGGATTCATGCCCGTACCCATCCAGCTCATGTAGGTGTTCGGGTTCATCGGCGTCATCATGGCATTCATCATCGCCGGATTCATGGGCGCGGCCATCATGTTTGTATACATGCTCGGGTTGAGCATCTGCGCGCCCATGCCGAGCAGCTGCGGGTTGGTCGGCAGGGTCAGCCAGTTCATGTAATTCGTCGGGTTCAGACCCTGGCCGAGCAGGGCCGTGGCGAACCGGGGGTCCATGCCCGCGGCCAGCCACTTCATGCTGATCGCCGGATCGAGGAACTGCATATAGTTCTGCATCGAGGCCGGATTCATCATGCCCGACATCAGGCGGGCATAGGCATTCGGGTCCATGCCCTGCTGCATCAGGGCCATCGAGGTGGCCGGGTTCATCAGTGCGCCGGTGAATTGGGTGAACGCGGCGGGATCCTTGAACGCGGCCGCGTTGCGGGTCGGATCGGTCATCTTCTCGGCCCAGGCTTGCGGCGTGGTCGGGGTATCGGCGGCCTGAACGAAACTCGTGAAGGCCAGCGCGGCGAATAGCGGAAGCATTTTTTTCATTGTCTACTCCATCGGAAACGGTGTGCGGATGCACTGAAAGTGCCATCGGGATGACGGCCGGAAAGAATCCATGCCGCATCATCTCATGCAATCGCCTTCCGCAAGCGGCAATACTCGGTGAATTTGATTCCGGTCAGATTCAACCGGGCGGCGTCCGTCGGCCATGAAATACAAACGGCCCGCCGAAGCGGGCCGTTTGTATTTCCATCCCCCCGTTGCCGGGAGGACAGGAGCAACGCTTAAGCCGCGTTGGTATTGATGTCGGACGGCAGGCTGGGGTAGCGCACGTGGTCGACCAGCTCCTGGATTTCCTTGGACGGCGCCGGGGAAATCAACGAACCGATGATCACGCCCAGGAAGCCGGCGGGCATGCCGAAGATGCCGGCGGAGATGGGCTTGATGCCGAACCACTCGTTGGCGGCGACACCACCGAAGAAGTCGTAGGTGATAAACATGTAGTACATGCAAACACCCAGACCGGCGATCATGCCGAGGACGGCGCCGAGGTAGTTGGCGCGCTTCCAGAACACGCCCAGAACCAGCGACGGGAAGAACGCCGAGGCCGCCAGCGAGAACGCCGCGCCCACCAGGAACAGGATGTCGCCCGGTTTCAGCGAGGTCACGTACGCCGCCAGCAAGGCCACCACCAGCAGCAGGCCCTTGGACACGGCCAGACGGCGCACCGTCGAGGCGTTCGGGTCGACCATCTTGTAGTAGATGTCATGCGACAGGGCATTGGCGATGGTCAGCAGCAGACCGTCGGCCGTGGACAGCGCGGCGGCCAGACCGCCGGCGGCCACCAGGCCCGAGATGACATACGGCAGACCGGCGATCTCCGGCGTCGCCAGGACGATCAGGTCGCCGCCGATGGTGATCTCGGCCAACTGGATGAGGCCATCCTTGTTCATGTCGACGATCTTCATCAGGGTCGCGTCCACCGCCGACCAGTTGCTGACCCAAGCGGGCAGATTGGCGAAGCTGGAGCCCACCAGGTGGTGGTAGACCTCGTACTTGGCCAGGACCGCCAGGGCGGGCGCGGTGAAGTACAGCAGGAAGATGAAGAACAGCGACCAGAACACCGACTTGCGCGCGTCACGCACCGAGGGGGTGGTGTAATAGCGCATCAGGATGTGCGGCAACGAGGCGGTACCGACCATCAGGCAGAGCACCAGGGCGATGAAGTTGAGACGCTTGGTGTTGGAGGCCTTGGTGTCCTCGGCCTTGGCCTTGGCGATCTCCTCCGGCGTCGCCGCCGGATTCTCCTTCATCAGCTTCTTCTCGGCGCCCTTGCCGGCGAAGGCAGTGGCGTGGGCGGCGACCGCGCCGGTCTTGGCCTTGGCGCCGGCGGCGGCCTTCTTCCACTTGGCCTTGAGTGCCGCCGCGTCAGCCGGGAACTCCTTGATGTCTTTCTCGGCGGCGGCGATCTTCTTGGCATCGGGTTCCGGCGCGGCTTTCAGCTCGTCGAGCTTGGCCTGGGCCGTAGCCTTCTGTTCCGCCAGGAAGGCCGCGCCGCTACCCGCGGCCACGGCATCATCCAGGGTCTTGATCTTGCCTTCCCACTCCAGTTGCTTCTCCTTGTGGAGGGCACGCACGGAGGCCTCGGCGGCACCCAGGACCGTGGTCGGATCGTTGAGTTCCTTTTCCTTGGCGGTGACACCTTGGAGCGCCTGGCCGTAGGCGATCTGCGGGATCGGGTTGCCGGTGATGCTCACCGACAGCCAGACCACGGGGATCATGTAGGCGACGATCAGGATGATGTACTGCGCCACCTGGGTCCAGGTGACGGCGCGCATGCCGCCCAGGAACGAGCACACCAGGATGCCGGCCAGACCGACATAGACCCCGACGGCGAATTCCAGACCGGTGAAGCGCGCGGTGATCAGGCCGACGCCGTAGATCTGGGCGATCACGTAGGTGAACGAGCAGATGATGGCGGCGATCACCCCCAGGGTCCGCGGCACATGACCGCCGTAGCGGGCGCCGAGGAAGTCGGGAATGGTGAACTGGCCGAATTTACGCAGGTAGGGCGCCAGGAACAGCGCCACCAGCACGTAACCGCCGGTCCAGCCCATGACGAAGGCGAGGCCGTCGTAACCGGTCAGGTAGAGCGTGCCCGCCATACCGATGAAAGAGGCGGCGGACATCCAGTCCGCGCCGGTCGCCATGCCGTTGAACAGCGCCGGAACGCGTCGACCGGCGACGTAGTATTCCGAGACGTCGGCGGTCTTCGACATGATGCCGATGCCGGCGTACAGGGCGATGGTGGCAGCCAGGAAGATGTAGCCGAGAATCTTGTTGGGCACGCCCATCTGTTCCAGGATGGCCACCAGGATCACGAAGGCAACGAAGCCTCCGGTGTACCAGGTGTAGTACTTCTTCAACTGATTGAAGAAGGCGGCATTGCTGCTAGTGGCGGAAGCCATGTCAGTCCTCCCCTTCGTGGACGCCGTACTCCAGGTCGAGCTGATTCATGCGCCGGGCGTAGAACCAGATGACGAGGACGTAGATGATCAAGGCCCCCTGCGCGCCCATGTAGAAGGCGAAGGGAAAACCGGCGATGACGATGTCGTTGAGTTCCTTGGCGAACCAGATCACGACGAACGTCACCACGAACCAGATACCCAGGAGAACCGCGGTCAACCGCAGATTCCTGTTCCAATACTCACGGTGCTTATCCGTTAACTGCATGGCGTCTCCTCCATGTAAAGCGGGTTGCGGTGCGACAGCCGGGTTCTCCCCCACGCCCGTGGCCGGCTGGATGCTTGGGCTGCGCGAGTATAGCCGAAAAGAAACGGCCAAAAGAACATGCAATACTCACTATTGAAATAAAGAAGGGCTCGGCCCTTGACATTGGTGCAATGCAAAATTAGCACATACTGATATTTATCCGCTCCAGCTGACCCAGCGTTGCGCCTGCTCCAGATCCTGCAAGTTTTTGTAGGTAAACGATTTTTTCGTTTCGGCCAGGGGGAGCGCCGCGAGCATGAGCTGTGCCGTCGCCAGGGCATCGGCCAGCGCCGAGTGGCGCGCGTAGTTGCTGATCCGGAAATACCCGGACCAGTCGTCCAGCGCCCGGTAGCGGCGTGCATACTCGGGCAACAGGCCGGGCATCACATACGCCAGATCGAGCCAGGGATGCTTGAAATCAAGGCCGAGATAATCGTCGAGAGCGCGCCGGATCATGGTCTGGTCGAAGGTGACATGAAAGGCCACCAGCGGCATCTTGCCGAGGAACTCCAGAAAATCGAGCAGGCCTTCGACGGGCGCCACGCCCTCGCGCTGGGCTTCGCCACCGATGCCGTGGATGAGGATATTGTCCTTGGTGCTCACCTTGTCCTGGCGCAGGACGATTTCGAAGCTCTCGCGCAGGACGATCTTGCCGCCTTCGACGACCACGGCGCCGATGGCAATCAAACGGTCACGATTCAAATCCAGGCCCGTGGATTCGACATCGACGACGACGTAGCGCCCGACATCGAAAGGCTCGTTCAGCGGCAACGGCGCCAACGCCCGCCAGCCGGCCAGGCGCTGGGCGGCGGCGGCATCCAGCGTCGGGCCGCGCCGGAACAGACGGGACAGGATACCCATCAGCCTGCTCCCGTCCGGCTGAACCCGCCAAGTCCGCCGCTCATACCTGATAGTCCATGGCCATGCGCGCCTGCACCTTGCGTGCCTGACGGAACGACTCCTTGAGGATGCGCCGATCGAGGTCGTTGAGCAGGTCGGGATTGATGCGGTTATCCATCGCCATGCCGGCCTCGTTTTCTTCGTGCTGGCCGCGCAGGCGCAGCATCTGGATGAAGTAGAACGACGACAGCCAGGCCTCGATCTCGGCGCTCTGGATGTTCAGTTTCGGCCCGGCGCCACGCAGCCGCGCCGCCGTGCCGGTGGCGGCGACACCGGTGGCCAGGGCGAAGACGCGGGCAGCGTCGACGAAGGGCGTGGTGCCGTTCAGCTTCAGGTCCAGGGTGTTGGCGTGTTCACCATCGTCTTCGACGACAAAGTCGCGGACCAGCCCCAGCGGCGGCCGATTGCGCAGCGCATTCGCGGCCATCTGGTGCAGGAACTTCGGTGTCGTCGAGGTCTTGGCCAGCAGCCAGGTCTGGAGTTCCTCGGCCAGTTCCGCGTGACCGAGCAACGGCCTGAAATCGAAGAAGATACTGGCATTGAGCAGCGACTCGGGGTCGCCGGCGTCGAGCCAGCGGCCGAAGGTCGCCTTCCATTCCTCCAGGGACAGGCACCATTTCGGATTCATCGCCATGATCTCGCCCTTGCAGAGCGGGAAACCGCAGGCATCCAGGGCGCGGTTGATGCGCTCGGCAAGCGGCAGCACGCCGGCGCGCACCTGTTCGGGCGTTTCGCCCTCGGGAACGACAAAGATGATGCCGTTGTCCTGATCGGTGGACAGGGTTTGTTCCAGGCGACCTTCGGAGCCAAAGGCCAACCAGCAGAAACCATAGCGGCACGCCTTGGTCGCGGCGCATTCCAGCTCGATGACACGCTGGGTCAGCAGGTCGTTCAGGGTCGACAGGATCTGCGTCAACTGCTCGGCGGCCACGCCTTGGGCCATCATGTTGTGGCCCAGTTGACGAATGTCCTCGCCGGACTTGATCAACGTATCCATGGCCATGGCACTGCGTATAGTCGCCGAGATCTGCGTCACGCCGACGCGCTGCAGGGAGAACAGATCCTTCTCCGAGATCATGCCGGTAAGCTTGCCCTCATCGGCCACCAGGACATGCCGGAAGCCATGTTTTGCCATGACCATGGCCGCCTCGAAGGCATGCGCCGTCGACGGCAGGGCGACGGGGTTGGGCGTCATCATCCGGCGCATCGGCGTGGCCAGATCGGTGCCCGGCAGGATGACGCGACTGATCAGGTCGCGCACGGTAAAGATGCCGACCGGGACATTCCCCGGTTCGATCACGACGATGGAACTGATGGTGTTGTTCTGGATGGTTTCCAGGGCGTCGCGCAACGCTGTCTCGGGCGTACAGGTAACCGGGTTGCGGCGCACGATCGAACCCAGGGTGCTGCGCAACGACTGCTGGTCGGACACCGATGAGGCGTAGCGCGCCTGCATGCCGCGCTGGGACTTTTCCAGCAGCGAGGCCAGACGCCGCGTGCAGAAATCCTGGAACGGCGCCGACATGCGCACCAGTTCGCGGAAATCGTCGGCGGGCAGGTCGTAGGCGAAGACATCGGTCTGCGCCCGGAAGACGCTGATCGCGGCACGCCGCGACAGCAAGGCGCCGATGGGAAACGCCTCGCCTTCATGCAGCTCGATCCAGATCTCGCCGTCTTCCTGTTCGCCGATGATCACGCCCTGCTTGATGATCAGCATGCGCTTCACCTCGCCCTCGCTGGGCGTCATGACCACCTCGCCCTTGGCGATGTAGTCCAGCTTGAGGCGCTCGGCGAGCCAGGTCAGATGTTCCTGCGACATGGCGTCGAACGGGACGAAACGGGTCAGGTGATCGACCGTGGCGGCAATCAGGGCATTGGGTGGAGGCATGGCGTTGGCTATATGAGTCCGGATTTCGAATGGCCATAACTTATCACGATGCCCCAGTTCGGTGCAGGGGCGGCAATGGGATCGACCCCAGGTATTTATTTCAGGGCCTGGCCAGGCAACCCGGCATCCACGGATACGGCGATCTTGCCAGAGGCGATGCGCCGCTCGCGCATCCAGCGCTCGAAGTCATCGGCGGGCATGGGCCGGGCATAGAGATAGCCCTGCCCCTGATGGCACCCCTCACCCTTCAGGAAGGCCTCCTGAGCCTCGGTTTCGACGCCCTCGGCGACCACCTGGAAACCCAGGCTCAGGCCCAGGGCGATGATGGCGCGGGCGATGGCGGCGTCGTCCTTGTCGTCGGGCAGATCGCGCACGAAACGCTGATCGATCTTGAGCTTGTCGGCGTTCAGGTATTTCAAATAGGAAAGCGACGAATAGCCGGTACCGAAATCGTCGATGGCGACACGGATGCCCAGGTCGCTGAGTTGCTCGACCACCGCCATGGCCTGTTCGGCATTGCGCAGCAGGAAGGACTCGGTGATCTCCAGTTCGAGCAGGTTTGGGTCGATACCGGTGCTGTCGAGTGCCTGCCTCACCGTGCCGACGAAATCGCCGCGCTCGATCTGCGGACCGGAGACGTTCACCGAGATGCTGCCCATGAACAGGCCATCCTGGGTCCAGGCGTGGGCCTGCATGCAGGCCTCCAGCAGCACCCACTCGCCCAAGGGAAGGATCAGTCCGGTTTCTTCGGCGACGGGCACGAACTCGACGGGAGAAATCAGGCCACGTTGCGGGTCGCGCCAGCGCACCAAGGCCTCGGCGCCGATGAGCAGCCCCGTTTTGAAATCGATCTGCGGTTGATACCAGAGTTCGAGTTGGCCATCCTCCAGGGCGCGGCGCAGCCCCTGCTCCAGGCGCAGGCGCAGGCGCGCCGCCTCGGCCATTCCGGAATCGTGGAACCGGAAGGTGTTGCGGCCGCCCTGCTTGCCGGCGTACATGGCGGTATCCGCAGCCTTGAGCAGGCTGATGGCATCGTCGCCATCGTCAGGGTACATGGCGATACCGACGCTGGCGGTAACCAGCGCGCTATGGCCGTACAGATCCACCGGTTCGGATACCGACTGAATGATCTTCTCGGCGATGTGGCTCAGGTGCGACGCGCTCGGCGGCGTTTCGATGATGATGGCGAATTCGTCGCCGCCCATGCGCGCGATCACGTCCTCGCTACGCAAGATACGCTGCAGACGCTGGCCGATAATCTGTAGCAGCAGATCGCCCGCCGGGTGCCCCAGGCTGTCGTTGACGGTCTTGAAGCCATCCAGATCCAGCTCCATCACCGCCATCTTTTTCTGATTGCGCGCGGCCCGCTCCAGGGCCAGGGAAAGCTGCACGTTCATGAGGGTGCGGTTCGGCAGATCGGTGAGCGGGTCGTAATGCGCCAGACGTTCGAGTTCCGCCTCGGAGCGCTTGATGTGACTGATATCCGAGAACACGCCAACATAGCTCTGCACCTTGCCGGCGGCATCGCGCACGGCGCTGATGGTCAACCACTCGGGGTAGACCTGGCCATTCTTGCGGCGGTTCCAGACTTCGCCCTGCCAGTGCCCGCTGCTCTGGATCTCGGCCCAGAGACGCTTATAGAACGTCTCGTCATGACGCCCCGACTGAAGGAATTGCGGCGTGCGGCCGACGACATCCTCTTCGGCATACCCGGTGATCTCGGTGAATGCCGGATTGACCAGCTGTAGCCGACCCTCCCTGTCGGTGATCATGACACCTTCCGCCGTGTTCTCGAACACCGCCACGGTCTGGCGCATGTATGCCTCTTGCTTCCTGCGCCCGGTGAGATCGGTGATCAGGGCGAAGGAGCCGATCACCGCGCCACTGCTGTCGAGCAGCGGCGTCGAGTTGACCAGGCAAGGCACCCGGCGGCCCGGCGGCATCGACATTTCCAGTTCATAACTTCGCCGCTCGCCCGCGCTACGTTTCTGGATCTGTTCGGCCAGAATGGGCCGGTTGGTGGTGTCGACGAAATCGAATATCGAGCGACCGATGACCTCGTCATGCGTCGTGCCCATCATGACGCAGAGGGCGTCGTTGATCTCCATGATGCGATTGTCCGGGCCGACCAGGACAAAACCTTCCTGGGTGGAATCAAGAATGCGCCGGACCTTGTGCTCGCTTTCGCGCAACTGACCAGCCATCTTCAGGCTGCGCCCGGCCAGGGTCGCCGCCAGGGTCAGGCCGATCAGCATCAGTGAAAAAGTGCTGACCAGGATGGCCAGCAGCGCCGGGCTCAGGCTCGCCCCCGGGTCGCGCGGATAGCCATCGCTGATGAAATAGGCGGCGGCCATGGCGGTGTAGTGCATGCCCGCCACGGCGCAGCCCATGACGGTGGCGCTGACTGGCATCGATAGCCGGTTCGCACGCCAATAGCGCAGGCCATAGCGCACCCAGAGCGCGAGGTAGGCCAGGATCACGGCGACCAGAATGGACAGGCCGAACAGCGTCGGATCGTAACGCAGCAGACCATCGAGGCGCATCGCCGCCATACCGCTGTAGTGCATCGCCCCGATGCCGCTGCCGAACAGCAGGCTGCCGCCGACAAAATGGAGCGTACGCTGCCTGGGGCGGCTGATGACCCAGATGGCAACCGCGCTGGCGAGAATACCGGGGATCGCCGACGCCAGCGTGATGGCTCCAGAAGGGATTGTAAACACCGATGTACAGCAGACTCGTCTCCGGCGCCTCGGGCAGGAATTGCAACGACTGGATGATTTCGGCGAGAACCATGCGGCTGGGGGTATCCGGGCTGAATCTGGATGTTAACCGCTACAGCCCAAAAGAAAACCCCCCGGACCAGCCGGGGGGCGCTTTGCCGCCTCCGAGGAGGCGACCGGGTTGGAGCGACGCCGGGCTTAGTGTGCTGTCGCGCCCTCGGCGTGAATGCCGGTGTTCTGGCGCACATAGAGTTCGTCCCACATCTCTTCGGAACGCTTGTCGCGGAACAGCAGCGAACCGAGGATGACCACCAGGAAGCCCAGCGGGATGGAGATCAGGCCGGGGTTCTTGAGCAGGAAGTAAGGCTTCTCGAGACCCATCATGCTGGTCGTCTGACCTTCGAATTTCTTCAGGTCGCCCTCGGCCTTGGCCTTGGCCTTCTCGGTCGCGACGATGTCCTTCTTGACCTTGGCGATGTCGTCCTGCGCGGTCTTCAGGGCAGCCGGATCGGTCAGGGTCGGCAGCGAAGCCTCCAGACCAGCGACTTTTTCGGCGAGTTGGGCCAGCTTCTCGGCGGCGCCCGGCTTGGCCGGTTTCTCCAGGGCGGCGGCCTTGGCCGGCTCGGACTTGACGCAACCGTCCATGGCGAACAGTTCGCACATGAAGCTGGACGCCGGCTTGGCCGGCGTGGCTTCCTTGGCGGGCTGGGCCGGCTCGCCTTGCAGCACCTTGTTGGCGTCCTTGAGCACGGCCTTGGGATAGGTCATGTTCGGGGAGATCATCACCAGGCCGATGGCGGTGATGGCACCGACCAGCATGCCGGCAACGATGCCGTAGGTGTTGGCGCGCTTCCAGTACAGGGTCAGGAACACGGCGGGCAGGTTCGACGACGCGGCCACGGCGAAGGCCAGGGCCACCAGGTGGGCGACGTTCTGACCTTCGGCAGCGATACCGACATAGATGGCCATGATACCGACGATCACCGATGAGACGCGCGCGGCGATCACCTGCTCCTGCGGCGAAGCGTGGTCACCCTTGATGACACCGACGTAGATGTCGTGCGCCATGGCGGATGCGGCAGCGAGCACCAGACCGGCCACCACGGCGACGATCGTGGCGAAGGCCACGGCGGCGACGAAGGCCAGGAACAGGTTGCCGAGCACCGAATCGGCGCCACCGCCGGCGAATTGCGCCAGCAGCGGCGCAGCCATGTTGCCGCCCTTGTCGAGCGCGAGGATGTTGGCGGGACCGACGTGCATGGCCGCGCCCAGGCCCAGGAACAGGGTCAGGACGTAGAAACCGCCGATGATGCCCATGGCCCAGATGACCGATTTGCGAGCATCCTGCGCCGTCGGTACGGTAAAGAAACGCATCAGGATGTGCGGCATGCCGGCGGTACCCAGCACCAGGGCCATACCCAGGGAGATCTGGTCGATCGGGTTCTTCAGGAACAGGCCCGGCTCCAGGAAGCGCTGGCCAAGTTCCTGCGGCGTCATGTTGGTCGCGGCGTCGCCGATCAGCTTGGCCACCTGTTTCTGGATGCCCGGGTTGTCGACGGCGGCTTGCAGGAAGCCCGGCAGGCTGAAGCCGTACTGGCCCCAGGTGATCAGTACCAGCAGGATGGACGCGGTCACCAGCAGCACGGCCTTGACGATCTGCACCCAGGTGGTCGCCTTCATGCCGAACACGACATACGCCAGCATCAGGATACCGACGCCGATCACCGAGATGTGGTAGTCGATGCCGATCAGCGTCTTGATCAGCACGCCGCCGCCGACCATCTGCGCGGTCAGGTAGAAGGTCGACACGGTAATCGTCGACAAGGCGGCGACGGTCTTCGAGGCCTTCGGGTTGTTACGGAAGGCCAGAATGTCGCCCAGGGTGTACTTGCCGATGTTGCGGCAGGGCTCGGCGATCACCAGCAACACGGTGATGTAGGCCACCAGCCAGCCCACCGAGTACATGAAGCCGTCGTAGCCGTAGATGGAGATCAGGCCGGCGATGCCCAGGAAGGAGGCGGCGGACAGATAGTCGCCGGCGATGGCCCAGCCGTTCTGGACACCGGTCACCGAGCGGCCGGCGGCGTAGAACTCCGAGGTGGAGTGCGTCTGCCGGGCGGCCCAGAAGGTGATGTACATGGTCACGGCGATGATCGCGCCGAACACCATGAAGGTCATCCATTTGAATTCGTCGGCCACCGCGCCGGCACTGGCGAAAGCGAGGGAACTGCCCATGGCGAGGGCAACGGCGCCTGCAATCAGTTTCAAGTTCATGGCGTCGTCCTTATTTCATGTTGTGGGCATCGTCGATGATGCCCTGGGCCATGGTGTCGAACTCCTTGTTCGCACGCTTGGCGTAAACGGCAGCGATGGTCCAGGCCACCACGAATTCGGACAGGGCGAAGACGATGCCGACGTTCACCGGGCCCCAGACCTTGATCTTGAACAGATCTTGGTAATAGGCCGCGCCGATGGGCAGCAGGAAGTAATAGACCACCGAGAAAATCATCAGACCCCAGAGGAAGGTGGTCTTTTTCTTGTGCAGCGCTTGGAAGCGCGGGTCGGCATCGATCGCCGCCCAGTTCATTTCTTGTTTGGACATAGGGTCTCCAGAGTAGGCTTGGTAAAAAGCCCGCGCAGCATAGGGAATAAGCAGATACAGAGGTATTAATTAAGCCAATAGCAAGTATGATTTCTTGCGATGCAGCAAAAAACCCGGGAACTCGGGAATTGGCGTCCTGGCTTGAGCGCTAAGTCGATCTGGCGCCCAAGCCATTGATTCGATTAATGGCTTGGGCCAACACGCCCTGTCCGAACTCAGAACTGGAAAAACGACTCCAGCTTGCCTTGCAGGCGCTTGGCCTGGCGGAATGCCGTCTTCAAGGCCTGCCGGTCGACCACCGACAATTCCTCCGGGTCGAGGCGGTTGCTCAAGGGCCGGGCCGCCACCAGTTGGCTCTGGTGCAGGCGCAAGCGCACCTGCTGGATGAACAGGAAACCCTCCACCCAGGCCTCGACATCATCCTTCGACAAGCGCCAGATTTCTCCTGAAGCACGCAACCGGGCGACGGTACCGGAGGCCTCGACCCCGGTCGCCAGGGCGAAAATGCGCGCGGCGTCGACGAACAAGGTGGCGCCATTGATCTTCAGGTCAACGGTATTGGCCTCGTCGCCCTCGCCATCGACCACGAAGTCGCGGACCAGACCCAGCGGCGGCCGGTTGCCCAGGGCGTTAACGACCATCGACTTGAGGAACAGCCGGTTCTCCTTGATGCGCTCGGTGAGCCACTGGCGCAAACGGGTCACCAGACGGGCGTCGCCAGCCAGGGCGCGGAAGTCGAAAAATGCTGGCGTTGAGCAGCACCGGCTTGTCGCCCCGGAAAATCCACTCACCGAAGGTGGCCTGCCATTCTTCCAGCGACAGACACCACTTCGGATTCATCGCCATGATCTCGCCCTTGCACAGGGGGAAACCGCAGGCGGCCAGCCATTCGTTGGTCCGTTGCGCCACCGGCAGAAAGCGGGCGCGCATTCCATCGGCGGTTTCACCCTCGGGCACGACGAACAACAAGCCGTTGTCCTGATCGGTGAGCAGGGTCTGCTCGAAACGTCCCTCCGAACCCAGCGCCAGCCAGCACCAGTCGGCATCTTCGAGTCCCGACCCGGAAAAGGCCAGATCGAGGATGCGCTGCGTGAGTTGATCGTTGAGCTCCGAGATCAGCCGGGTCAGGGGCTCCGAGCCGACGCCCTGGGCCATCAGATTGCGCGCCAGGCGCCGGGTGTCCTCGGCAAGACGTTGCAGTGTCGGCAGGTTATCCGCGACGCTCAGATTGCTGGCGATGCGTGACACCCCCACCTGCTGCAGGGCGAACAGGTCCTTTTCCGAAATCACGCCCTGCACCACCCCCTGGCGGGTGATGACGACGTGATGGATGGAACGCTTGGCCATCGCCAGGGCGGCCTCGAAGGACGGCAGTTCGTCCTCCAGCGAGAACGGGTTCGGGGTCATCACCCGGCTCATCGGCTGCTGCGTATCGCACGAACCGACCGCGACGCGGTCGCGCAAGTCCTTGAGGGTGAACATGCCGACCGCCGCACCGGCCGGGTCGACGACCAGGATGGAACCGACGTTCTGGTCACGCATGCGCCCCAGGGCGACATGCACCGGCTCGTCCGCCAGACAGGTCACCGGCGCCCGACGCACCAGAGTGGAAAGCGGTGTGGTCAGCGGGTCCTGGCTGGCCAGGGCACGGCTGACCACGTCCAGCCCCTCGGCGTCCGGGTCGGTGTCGGGTTCCGACGCGGGGACGGGGGCAACGGGCGGTGTGGCGGCGGTCATGTCAGGCTTCCTTTATGAAATGCATGCTGCACTGCAATATCAGGCCGCGAATTATTGCGCGTGTTGCAGCGCAGCACAAGCCACCGCCCAACCGATCAGCCGCGCTCGACGCTGTATGTCACCGCCATGACATGGACATCGCCCGGGGCAATGCTGACGACGTTCTCCAGGGCATTGCCGCTCTCGACGCAGACCATCTCGCGCCAGCCGCCCTGGTTCTGTTTGCCGGGGCCGAAGTCGGCCATCTTCTCAGCCTTGTCCTGCCAGGGCGTCCAGACCACCGTCGAGCGGCTACCGGTCTTGGCGACGCGGATGCGCCGGCCCAGTCGGGCGTCTTCGATGACGCAGTCGGCCTCGGTATCGACATAGACCCGATCCACCTCGCCGGTGCAGGTAACCGCACCACTCTGGGTGCGCCGGGTCGCTTCGCCCACCTTGTCCAGATAGGCCGTGTTCTCCAGGCCGGCAATGCGAATATCGCCGATCTCGCCGATGCGGAAATAGGTGTGCAGGGCCTCGCCAATTTCGACCGGCTCGGTGTCCAGGTTGGTCGTGATCAGCTCCACGCCGAGCGCCGTGCCGACCGTGACCACCAGTTCGGCACGGCAGGCCTTGGCGAACTGGGCGCGCGTCTGGTCGTTCTGCGCCAGCATGAACTTGATCCGGGTGGCGCCGTCGGCGAGCGTCTCGCTGCCGGTCACCTGCCACATCACGGTGCGCGCGAAGCCGTGGCCGGGAAAGGCCTTCTCGGTGGCGTGCGGGCCGAACCAGGGCCAGCAGATCGGCACGCCGCCACGGATGGATTTGCCGGGGCCGTACTTGGCCAGGTCGGAGACCCAGATCACCGGCTCGGTCTCGCTCTTCGGCGTCCAGGTGACGATGTGGGCACCCTGCAGACAGATGCGGGCGCTGCCGCCGGTATTGTCGATCTCGGCGTAGGTCAGCTCGCCGGCGCCCTGGACGAAATTGAGGCCGGGCTGGCCGAAGCGGGTATTGAGGTCGGCGGGGGTCATGCGTGTGCTCCTTGTAGATTTTTCAGGCGATATTCATGAGTATCCAGTTGGCGGCGATCATCGCCACGCACAGGAGGACTAGGACAGGGCCGCCACGGGCCTTGGCCAGCTTGGCCATGCAGACGAGGTAGACCACGGTGGCGATGGCATTGAACGGCAGCCAGACCAGGGCCACGGTCCAGGCGCCCACGCTGGGGTCGGTGGCGTTGCCCCAGATGCCCCCGACGAACAGGACATTGACCGCGATGGCGGCGGCCAGGAAACCGTACCAGCTGCGGAAGCGGGCCAGCGGATCGGTTTCCGGCGTATCCGGCCGGTTGTCAGTGCTCACTTACGCTCAACCTGGCTGACATCGCGTACCGCGCCGTTGGCGGCGGAGGTGGTCATGGCGGCATAGGCGCGCAATGCGGCGGATACCGGGCGATTGCGGCCGACCGGCGTCCAGGCATCCTTGCCCTTGGCCTCCATGGCGGCGCGTCGTTCGGCCAGCACGTCGTCGGACACAGCGATACGGATGATCCGGTTCGGGATGTCGATCTCGATGGTGTCGCCCTCCTCCACCAGGCCGATGTTGCCGCCCTCGGCCGCTTCCGGGGAAACGTGGCCGATGCTCAACCCCGAGGTGCCGCCCGAGAAACGGCCATCGGTGAGCAGCGCGCAGACTTTGCCGAGGCCTTTCGATTTCAGGTAGGACGTCGGGTACAGCATTTCCTGCATGCCCGGCCCGCCGCGCGGACCTTCGTAGCGGATCACCCGGACGTCGCCCTCCTTGATGCGGTCGGCGAGGATGGCCTCGACCGCCGCGTCCTGGCTTTCGAAGAGGCGCGCCGGGCCGGTGAACTTGAGGATACTTGCATCGACACCCGCCGTCTTGACGATGCAGCCGTCCAGCGCCAGGGTTGCCATGAAGCACGGCCAGGCCGCCGTCCTGGGAATAGGCATGTGCCTTGTCGCGCAGGCAGCCGTTGACGCGGTCGAGATCCAGCTCAGGGAAGCGGCGGTTCTGCGAGAACGCCACCTGGGTGGGCACGCCGCCGGGGGCGGCCTTGAAAAAGTCGAATACCGAGACATCGTGCGCCTGCATCACATCCCAGACTTGCAGGGCGCCACCCAGGGTCTTGCTGTGCACGGTATGGCAGTCGCGGTGGATCAGGCCGGCGCGGTCGAGCTCGCCGAGGATGGCCATGACGCCGCCGGCACGATGCACGTCTTCCATGTGGTAAAGCTGCGTCGACGGCGCCACCTTGGCCAGATTGGGCACCTTGCGCGACAGCCGGTCGATGTCCTTCATCCTGAAGTCGACGCCCGCCTCCTGTGCCGCCGCCAGCAGGTGCAGCACGGTGTTGGTCGAGCCGCCCATGGCGATGTCCAGGCACATGGCATTTTCGAAGGCCTCGAAACTGGCGATGGCACGCGGCAGCGCCGTAGCATCATTGCCCTCGTAATAGCGTTTCGCCAGATCGACCGCCAGACGCCCGGCGCGCAGGAACAATTCCTTGCGGTCGGCGTGGGTCGCCAGCAACGAACCGTTGCCGGGCAAGGACAGACCCAGGGCCTCGGTCAGGCAGTTCATCGAGTTGGCCGTGAACATGCCCGAGCACGAGCCGCAGGTCGGACAGGCGGAACGCTCGGTGGCCTCGACCTCCGCATCCGAGCAACTGGCGTTGGCCGCCTGCACCATGGCATCGACCAGATCGAGCTTGACGGTCTTGTTGTCCCAGACCACCTTGCCGGCCTCCATCGGCCCGCCGGAGACGAACACGGTGGGAATGTTCAGGCGCAGGCTGGCCATCAGCATGCCGGGCGTAATCTTGTCGCAGTTGGAGATGCACACCAGGGCGTCGGCGCAATGCGCGTTGCACATGTACTCCACCGAATCGGCGATCAGGTCGCGCGACGGCAGCGAATACAACATGCCGCCATGGCCCATGGCGATGCCGTCATCGACGGCGATGGTGTTGAATTCCTTGGCGACGCCGCCCACTGCCTCGATCTCGCGCGCCACCAGTTGCCCCATGTCCTTCAGATGGACATGGCCGGGCACGAATTGGGTAAACGAGTTGGCGATGGCGATGATCGGCTTGGAGAAATCGTCGTCCTTCATGCCGGTGGCACGCCAAAGGGCGCGCGCGCCGGCCATGTTGCGGCCCTGGGTCGTGGTACGGGAGCGGTATTGCGGCATGGTTGTCACCTAAGCTGGCTATAATCCGTGGAATTCTAACGTTCCCTGGCCCCGCCGTGCTCGTTCACCCCCAATTCGACCCTGTCGCCCTGCACCTCGGCCCCGTCGGCATCCACTGGTACGGGCTGATGTATGTCGCGGCCTTCGTCTGCTTCGTCATCCTCGGGCGCATGCACGCCACCCGCCGACCGGAACTCGGCTGGGACAAGGCCCAGATCGACGACCTCTTGTTCTACGGTGTCCTGGGCGTCATCGTCGGTGGCCGCATGGGCGAAGTGCTGTTCTATCAACCCGCATATTTCCTCGCCAACCCCTTGGAGATCTTCGCCGTCTGGAAGGGCGGCATGAGTTTCCATGGCGGCTTCCTCGGCGTCCTGGTCGCGCTCGGGTGGTTCGCGCGCAAGACCGGCCGAAGCTTCCTCCAGGTCGGTGACTTCGTCGCCCCCCTGGTACCGCTCGGCCTGATGTTCGGACGCATTGGCAACTTCATCAACGGCGAGCTTTGGGGCCGCCCGGCCGACCCCGGCCTGCCCTGGGCGATGATCTACCCGCATGTCGACGAATTGGCGCGCCACCCGTCGCAGCTCTACCAGGCCGCCGGCGAAGGCTTCCTGCTGTTCCTCATTCTCTGGTCGTACTCGGCGCTGCCGCACGCCGTCGGTCGCGTCTCCGGCCTGTTCCTGGCCGGTTATGGCCTGCTGCGCTTCCTCGCCGAATTCTTCCGCAACCCCGACCCCGGCATCTTCAGCGGCCTGCCGCTCGAACTCTCCACGGCGCAATGGCTGTGTGTGCCGATGATCGCCGCCGGCGTCTGGCTGCTCTCGAAGTCCACGCGCTAAGGCTTTCGCACTCGGGCGACTTCCCGGCCGCCCCGGTTGTTTGCTATATTCGCTATACGTGTGGGGGGGTAGCTCAGCTGGGAGAGCGCCGCGTTCGCAATGCGGAGGTCGGGAGTTCGATCCTCCTCCTCTCCACCACCACTCCAGGCCCCGTTCGGGGCCTTCGTGTTTTCAGGCTCGATCGCCGCAGCCCGCCAGCCTGCGAATGCAATAGTCACTATTGAACGATACGTGGCCTTCGGGCTGGACAAGAATATAAGCAGATACTAACGTCCGGATTAAGGTTAATCCGCCGGATGCCTCACGACTTCAGACACTGCCGCGTCACTTCCGGCGACTGTGCGGTTCCTCTCACAGGAGGCGAGATCGTGATTTCGGCACCCGTTTCAACTTCTCCCCATGGCCCGGGCCAATTCCTGGCCGAGGTCATGGCCGCGACGCCGGGGGACAATCGGCTCAACCTTTGCGTCCAGTGTGGTTCCTGCGGTGGCTCCTGTCCCTCGGGACCGGAGATGGAGCACACGCCGCGCCGGCTGTTCGCGCTGATCCGCGCCGGCGAACGCGACACGGTTCTGAAGAGCAACGCGCCCTGGTACTGCGTCTCCTGCTACTACTGCACGGTGCGCTGCCCGCAGGACATCCACATCACCGACGTGATGTACACGCTGAAAAGCATGGCCATCAAGGCCGGACTTTTTCACGATGCCGCCCTGCCTGGTTTCTCCGAGACCTTTGTCGATTATGTCGAGAAATATGGCCGCAGCTTTGAGCTTGGACTGGCCACCCGCTTCAACCTGCGCCACCACCCCCTCAGTCTGGCCGGCATGGCGCCCATGGGCCTGGCCATGCTGAAACGTGGACGCATTGACCTGACGCCGCACCGCATTGACGGCATGGCCCAGCTCAGCGCCATCCTCGAAAAAGCCAAGGCACTGGAGGCGGCACCATGAAGGCCATGTTCTATCCCGGCTGCTCCATGCAGCGCAACGCCCGCCCCTACCTCGATTCCTTGCAGGCGATCAAGGGCGACATCGATCTGGAATTGCAGGAGATCGCCGACTGGAACTGCTGCGGCGCCACCGAGTACATGTCGGTGCATCGTGTCGCGGCGCACTCCCTGGTGGGGCGTAACCTGGCCCTGGCGCAGCACCAGGCGACCGGCACCGACCTGCTGACCGCCGGCTGTAGCGCCTGCTATCTCAATCTGGCCAAGACCGATGCCCAGATGCGCGAGGACGCCCAGCTCAAAGGCACCGTCAACGAGGCGCTGGCCGCGGGCGGCCTGGCTTACCAACCTGGCCGCCTGAAGGTCCGGCATCTGCTCGACATCGTCTGTCACGACATCGGCTACGCGGCGATCCAGGCCAAGGTGGTCAAGCCGCTGCATGGCCTGAAGGTGGCGGCCTATTACGGTTGCCAGGTGGTGCGCCCGGACTACGATGGTCGCTGGGACAGCCACGAACGGCCGACCTCGATGGACAAACTGCTCCAGGCCCTGGGCGCCGAGCCGGTCGACTGGTCATTGAAGACGCAATGCTGCGGCGGTCACATGTCGGTGATCGGCCCGGATGTCGCCTTCGGCCTGATCCGGCGCCTGATCCACGGCGCCAGGGAAGCCGGCGCGGACATGGTGGTGACCTTGTGCCCGATGTGCCAGCTAAACCTGGATGCTTACCAGGTGGAGATGAACAAGCACTTCCATACCGATTATCAGGTGCCGGTTCTGTACTTCACCCAGTTGATGGGCCTGGCCCTGGGCAAGCCCGCCAAGGAATTGGGCATCGGCAAGGAGTTCGTCGATGCCGCGCCGGCCCTGGCGAAGATCCAGGCGGAGGCGCCCAAGGCCGAGGCAACCAAGCGCAAGCGCCGGCCCAAGGCCAGCGACGGTCTGCCGATGCCGGGCATGGAGTCGCGCCATGACTGAAAACACGAAACAAGAAAAGATCGGCGTCTACGTCTGCCATTGCGGCAGCAACATCGCCGGCGTGGTGGATGTCGAGGGCGTCGCCCGGTTCGCCGCCGAAGACCTCAAGGACCGTGGCGTGGTCCTGGCGCGCGACTACACCTTCATGTGCTCGGTGGCCGGCCAGGAACGCATCGAGCAGGACATCCACGAACTCGGCCTGACCCGGGTCGTCGTCGCCGCCTGTTCGCCGCACCTGCATGAAAAGACCTTCCGTGGCGTTTGCGAGCGCTCCGGCGTCAACCCCTACCTGTCGGAGATGGCCTCGATCCGCGAACACGTCGCCTGGGTGCATACCGACAAGGCCGCCGCCACCGCCAAGGCCAAGGCCATCGTCAGCGGCACCGTCGAACGGGTGCTGCAAAACCAGCCGCTGGAAGCCATCAAGGTGCCCATCGACGCTGCCACCCTGGTGGTCGGCGGCGGCATCGCCGGCATCCAGGCGGCCCTGGAAGTGGCCGAGGCCGGCTACGAAGTCATCCTGGTCGAGCGCGAGGCCTCGCTGGGTGGCCACATGGCCCAGTTCGACAAGACCTTCCCGACCCTAGACTGCGCCGCCTGCATACTCACCCCGAAGATGGCCAGCGCCGGAGCGCACCGAAGATTCACCTGTTCACCTGGAGCGAGGTGGAGAAGGTCGAGGGCTACGTCGGCAACTATACGGTGACGATCAAGAAAAAGCCGCGCTATGTCGACGAGGACGTCTGCACCGGCTGTGGCATCTGCGTCGAAAAATGCCCGGTGCTGGTGGTCGACGACAAATTCGAGGCCGGCATCGGTTACCGCAAGGCCATCTACTGGCCGTTCGCCCAGGCCGTGCCCAACCTGCCGGTGCTCGACCCGGACACCTGTACCTACTACATCGGCGGCAAGGGCGGCTGCAAGGCCTGCGAGAAGTTCTGCCCGACCGTGCCCAATTCCATCCTGTTCGATCAGAAAGAACAGCGGGTGACCTTGAACGTCGGCAACATCATCCTGGCCACCGGCTGGGACCTGTTCGACGCCCGGCGCATCCCACAATACGGCTACGGCCGCCTGGCCAACGTCTTCACCAACCTGGAGCTGGAGCGCATGTGCAACGCCGCCGGCCCGACCGGCGGCAAGGTGGTGCTGCGTGACGGCCAGACCGCGCCCAGGACCGTGGCCATCGTCCACTGCGTCGGCAGCCGCGACCGCAACTACAACCGTCATTGCTCGGCGATCTGCTGCATGCAGAGCCTGAAGACGGCGCATCTGGTCAAGGAACGCACTGGCGCCGAGGTCTACAACTTCTATATCGACATCCGCACGCCCGGCAAGGAATACGACGAGTTCTACCAGCGCGTCCTCGACGACGGCGTTCACTTCGTGCGCGGCAAGGTCGCCGAGGTCACCGACATCCCCTTCGACCCGGCCGAAGCGAGCCGCAACGAAGCCGGCACCTTGTATGTCCAGGTGGAGGACACCCTCGCCGGCCTGCAACGGCGCATCCCGGTCGACATGGTGGTGCTCTCGGCCGGCCTGGAACCGCGCCGCGACAGCGCAGCCGTGGGCAAGACCTTCGGCATCGCCTGTTCCACCAGCGGCTGGTTCATCGAGAAACACGCCAAGATGGACCCCATCGCCACCATGACCGAAGGCGTCTTCGTCGCCGGCTGCGCCGGCGGGCCGAAGGACATCCCCGCCAGCGTCTCGCAAGGCGCGGCGGCGGCGGCGCGGGTACTCAACTACATCCGCCAGGGCGAACTGGCCCTGGAGCCGGTGCGCGCCAGCGTGTTGGAAGAACAATGCTCCGGCTGCCGCATCTGCAACGGACTGTGTCCGTTCAATGCCATCTCCTTCGTCGAGGAGCGCAAGGTCACCGAGATCAACGCCGCGCTCTGCCAGGGCTGCGGCACCTGCGTCGCCGCCTGCCCGGCCGGCGCCATCCAGGGCTCGGGCTTCAGCAACGAGCAGGTCATGGCGCAGATCGAGGGACTGTTGCGGAATTTCGCCCGCGAGCCGGAGGTTGTATGAGCGATCGATTCGAACCCGTCATCATCGGTTTCACCTGCAACTGGTGCAGCTACCGCGCCGCCGACCTGGCCGGCACGTCACGCATCAAGTATCCGCCCAACGTGCGCCTGATCCGCCTGATGTGCACCGGCCGACTCGACCCGACCTTCGTCCTCAAGGCCTTTTCCGAGGGCGCCGACGGCGTACTGATCGCCGGCTGTCACCCCGGCGAATGCCATTACCTGGAACAGAACTACAAGGCCCTGCGCCGTTATCAATTGATGACCCGCACCCTGGCCCAGTTCGGCATCGTTCCGGAGCGCCTGCGCCTGACCTGGGCGAGCGCCGCCGAGGGCGCCCGATTCGCCGAGGAGATCGCCACCATGGTCGAGGAAGTGCGTCAGGTCGGCCCGCTGAACTGGCCGACGCGGCCGGTGCCTCGGGTGGAACAAGCCAGTGGGGGCGCGGCATGAACGCACCGCTAAATCCCCCCCGGCCCCCCTTTTTCAAAGGGGTGAGAACCCCCTCCGCCCTATCAGTCCCCCCCTTTGAAAAAGGGGGGCCGGGGGGGATTTATACGCCCTCCGCATTCCAGCCACCGTTTGATAAGGCCACCCCATGAGCAAACCAAAATTCGCCATGTACTGGGCCTCCGCCTGCGGCGGCTGCGAGATCGCCGTGCTCAACATCGACGAGAAGATCCTCGACCTGGACGCCAACTTCGAAGTCGCCTTCTGGCCGGCGGCGATGGACGTGAAGTACAAGGAAGTGGAGGCGATGGATGACGAATCCATCCTGGTCACCCTGTTCAACGGCAGCATCCGTACCGACGAAAACGAACACATGGCGCATCTCTTGCGGCGCAAATCGAAGTTGCTGGTCGCCTTCGGTTCCTGCGCCAACGAAGGCTGCATCCCCGGCCTGGCCAATCTATCGCCCCGGGAAGGCATCTTCGAATGCGCCTACACCAGTCCCAGCACCGAGAACCCCGACCACCTCAGACCGCGGAGTGCCTGGCAGGCGCCGGAAGGTACCCTGACCCTGACGCCGCTGCAGAGCGTGGTGCGCACGCTGGATCAGGTCGTCGAGGTCGATTACCACGTCCCCGGCTGTCCGCCCGAGTCGCACCAGATCGCTGCCGTGCTCGACGTGCTGATCGCCGTGGTCAAAGGCGAGGCCGAACTGCCGCCCAAGGGCGCGGTGCTCGGTGCCGGCGACTCGACGGTATGCGACGAATGCACCCGCAAGCGCGACATCAAGCGCATCAGCAAGCTTTCCCGCATTCAGGAACTGCCCATGCTGAATACCGAGGACTGTCTGCTGGAGCAGGGCCTGATGTGTTCCGGCCCGGCCACGCGCAGCGGCTGCAACTCGCGCTGCCCGAATGTCGGCGCGCCCTGCATCGGCTGCTACGGCGCCGCGCCCGGTGTGCTCGACCAGGGCGCCCGGCTGATGACCGCCATCGCCTCGGTGGTCGACGAAAAAGAACCGGCGGCCATCGACAAGGTGCTCGACGGCCTGCCCGACCCGGCCGGCACGTTCTACCGCTTCAGTCTGGCGCATTCGCTGCTCAGGGCAAATCGGGCTGCCCTGGCCGAGAAACCGTAGGGTGGGTTAGGCCGAAGGCCGTAACCCACCACTCCGCAGGAGTCACCATGCAACGCATCACCATCGACCCCCTGACCCGGCTGGAAGGCCACGGCAAGATCGAGATCTTCCTGGACGACGCTGGCGATGTTGCCAACGCCTACCTGCAAGTCCCTGAATTGCGCGGCTTCGAGCGTTTTTGCGTGGGCCGCCCGGTGGAGGAAATGCCGGTACTGACCAACCGCATCTGCGGCGTCTGCCCGGAGGCCCACCACATGGCCGCCGCCAAGGCCGCCGACGCGGTCTACGGCGTCACGCCGCCGCCGGCCGCGAAGAAGCTGCGCGAACTGCTCTACTCCGCCTTTTTCTTCGCCGACCACACGACGCACTTCTTCATCCTCGGCGGCCCGGACTTCATCATGGGGCCGGATACCCCGGTGGCCGAGCGCAACATCCTCGGCGTCATCAGGAAGGTCGGACTGGAGATCGGCGGCAAGGTGATCCAGGCGCGCAAATACGGCCACACCACGGTGGAGATCATCGGCGGTCGCAAGGTGCACCCCTGCACCGCCGTGCCGGGCGGCATGACCAAGGCGATCTCCGAAGACGAGCGCAAGGAGATCGAAAAGATGGGCCGCTGGGCCGTGGAATTCGGCCAGTTCGCCTTGCAGGTATTCCACGACATGGTGCTCGGCAACCCGGAATACCTGGCCTTGATCCTGGGCGATGCCTACACCCACAAGACCTACTACATGGGCCTGGTGGACGCCAACAACAAAGTGAATTTCTACGACGGCAAGGTGCGCATCGTCGGCCCGGATGGCACGCTGCACGGCATGTATGCCCCCAACGACTACACCGACTGGATCGCCGAACGCGTCGAACCCTGGAGCTATCTGAAATTCCCGTACTTGAAGAAGGTCGGCTGGAAGGGCTTCGCCGACGGCGCCGAGTCCGGCGTCTACATGGCCACGCCGCTTTCGCGCCTCAACGTCTCGGACGGCATGGCTACCCGCTGGCCCAGGCCGAATATGAGAAGTTCGTCGCCACCCTGGGCAAGCCGGCCCATAGCCGCCTGGCCATCCACTGGGCGCGCCTGATCGAGCTGCTCTACGCCGCCGAGCGCTGGGTGCAACTGGCCACCGATCCGGAGATCACCTCGCCGGACGTGCGCGCCCCTGCCTACCGCCACGCCGACCGAAGGGGTCGGCATCGTCGAGCACCGCGCGGCACGCTGACGCACCACTACCGTACCGACGAAAGAGGCCTGCTGACCATGGTCAATCTGGTGGTCGGCACCACCAACAACAACGCCGCCATGAGCCTGTCCATCGGCAAGGCGGCGAAATCGCTGATCAAGGCCGGAACGGTGGTCACGGAAGGTTTGTTGAACCGCATCGAGATGGCCTACCGTGCCTATGACCCCTGCCTGGGCTGCGCCACCCATTCCTTGCCGGGCAAGATTCCGTTACAGGTATCGATACACGATGCGGCCGGGGAGGTGATCGAGGTGGTGCGCTCGTGAACGCCGTCGAACAGGCCGGCCCAACCACCCTGGTGGTCGGCCTGGGCAATCCCATCCTCGGCGACGACGGCGTCGGCTGGCGCGTCGCCGAATCGCTGCGCGCCGATCTCGACGACCCGGATGTCGATGTGTTGTGCCTTTCCCTCGGCGGCATGGCGCTGATGGAACATCTCGCCGGCTACCGGCGCTGCCTGATTGTCGACGCCGTGGTGAGCGGCGCCGAGATCGGTGCCGTGCAACGCATGACGGCGGCGGAGATGGCCGACCGCTCCAGCCACCACACCGCCTCGGTGCATGACCTGAGCCTGACCTCGGCCCTGATTCTAGGTCGGCAACTTGGCGTCGACCTGCCGGACGAGATTCATGTCGTCGGCATCGAGGCCGCGCCGGAGTTCGAGTTCGGCGAAACATTGAGTGCCGCCGTGGCCCGGGCGATCCCCGAGGCAACCCGCCAGATCCAGGCCTGGCTGGCGGCTTAGGCTCCGACCACGACCTCGGCGGGGCCCGCTTCCAGGCGGCCGATGACGGCGGTGTGCGCACAACCGCGCCGGCGGAACACCCCCAGAACTGTCTCGACCGCCTCCGGTGCGCAACTCACCAGCAGGCCGCCGCTGGTTTGCGGATCGGTGAGGATGGCCTGCTGCCAGTCCTGGCAGCCTTCGAAGAGGCGCACGCCATCGCCGTAACTGGCCCAGTTCCGGCCGCTGGCGCCGGTGACGAAACCGGCTTGCGCCAGTTCCGCCGCACCGGGCAGCACCGGCAACCTGGCAAACTCGATATGGACCGTCAGGCCCGAGCCCCTGGCGAGTTCCAGGCCGTGTCCGAGCAGACCGAAACCGGTGACGTCGGTCAGGGCATGCACGTCGTCCAGTTCGCCCAGTTCGGCGCCCGGCGTGTTGAGTTGCGTCGTCGAGGCCACCATGGCGGCGTAAGCCTCGGCCGGCAGGGCGTCCTTCTTCAGCGCCGCCGAGTAGATACCGACACCCAGTCCCTTGCCGAGGATGAGCACGTCACCGGCCTGGGCGGCGCTGTTCTTCTTGATCCGGCGCGGGTCGACGACGCCGATGGCCACCAGGCCGTAGATCGGTTCCTGCGAGTCGATGGAATGGCCGCCGGCGATGGGCATGCCGGCCGCCCTGGCGGCGGCCTCACCGCCAGCGAGAATGGCGCGGATGGTCTCGTGCGGCAGCTTGTCGATGGGCATGCCGACCAGGGCCAGCGCGAACAGCGGCCGGCCGCCCATGGCGTAGACGTCGGAAATGGCGTTGGTCGCGGCGATCTGACCGAAAACGAAGGGGTCGTCGACGATGGGCATGAAGAAATCGGTGGTGGCGACGATGGCCTGGGTCTCGTTGAGTTTCCAGACGGCGGCGTCGTCGCTCGACTCGATGCCCACCAGCAGATCGGGATAACTGCTCGCCAGGCCCTTGGCGAAGGGCGTCGCGGCGAGGATCTGTTCCAGCACCGCCGGGGCGATCTTGCAGCCGCAACCGCCGCCATGCGACAGGTGGGTGAGGCGGACGGGGGTGTTCAATACGGGTTGGCTCATGACGGCTCGGGTGGCAACGAATCAGCGCATTTTACCCGCGCCGCCGAGCCCGGAGCCAGGCCAGCAGCAGGCCGGCGGCGCTCAGCCCCAGAAAGGCGAAATTGCCCCAGTGGGCGTAGGGCGTCATGCCCTGACGGCCCTGCACCTGGCCGACCAGGACGTCGCGGGTGAACGGTTCGAGGCGTTCGACGACATGCCCCTTTTCGTCGACGATGGCGGTGATGCCGGTGTTGTTGGCCTTGAGCCAGACCCGGCCGGTTTCCAGGGCGCGCATCTGGCCGATCTGCAAGTGCTGCCAGGGCGCGAAGGAGTTGCCGAACCAGGCGTCGTTGCTGGCGTTGACCATCAGCGTCGCCGCCGGCAGGGCGTGGATCAGTTCCTCGCCGAAGACATCTTCGTAGCAGATGTTCACCGCCAGCTTCTGTCCGGAGAGGGCCATCGGCGGCTGGCCCGGCTGGCCCCGGGTGAAGTCGCCCAAGGGGATCTGCATCATGTTCACCAGCCAGCGGAAACCGAACGGCACGAACTCGCCGAACGGCACCAGATGCACCTTGCGGAAGCGCTGCTGGGGCGAACTGCCCAGCGAGATCATACTGTTGTAATAGCGCTCGCCGCTTTCCTGTTCGGCGATCCCGGTGATCAGGTCGCCGCCGCGGGCGCGCATCGGTTCGGCCAGTTCTTCAAGAAACCATTTCGGCAGTTCTTCGATGAATACCGGCAAGGCGGTCTCGGGCAGGATCACCAGGCGGGTCTCGCTGTCGACCACCTTCTGGCGATACATGGCCAGGGTTTCGGCGAGCTTCTCCGGGAGGAACTTGGTCTCCTGTGAGATGTTTCCCTGCACCATGCTGACGCTGATCGGCTTGCCCACCGGATGGGTCCATTCAACGCGTTGCAGCCCGTAGCCCCCCAGCCAGAGCAGCCCCAGCAGCAGCCAGCCGGCGCGCCAGCGCAAGGCCAGGAAGCCGGCGCTGAGCGCCGCCAGCCAGGACACGCCATAGACCCCGAGGATGGGCGCATACCCGGCCAGGGGGCTCCACGGCACTTGCGAGTAGCCGATGGCCTGCCAGGGAAAGCCCGTCAGCAGCCAGCCGCGCAGCCATTCCATGAGTGCCCAGAGGAGTGGCGCAAGCAGCAGCCAGCGCCATCGGTCACCGAGGTTGGCGCGCACCGGCAACCAGATTGCCAGCGCCGGGAACAGCGCCAGCAACATCGAGAAGCCCAGCGTTGCCACAACGGCGATAGGCGCGGGCAACTGGCCCATATCGTGCAGGCTGATATAGACCCAGGATACGCCGGCCAGGAACCAGCCCAGACCGAACAGATAGGCACGGGAGAAGGCCCAGCTCAGGTTATGCCGTACGCTTATAAACAGCAGCGCCACACAGATGATCGGCAGCGGAAAGACATGCACCGGCGCGAAGCCGAGGGCGCTCAGCACCCCGAGGATCGGCGGCAGCCCCCAGTCGCGCGTGATTCGGAAGAGTGTCGAGTATCGATGATTCATGGCGCCGGATCATGCCGCAGAGACGTGACGCTTGTCACCGCGTATCGCGCCCCATGAACCCGTAACCACCGGCGCACCAATTTGGCGCCCGGCCGCAAGGCGCGTCCCGTCTGGCTTGGCGGCCACGCTTTTACCCTAATAACGATAAGGGTAGAATCCGCCCCCTTGCCTGTAACCCTACCGTCATGCGCATCGGCCCCTACACCCTCCGCAACAACCTGATCGTCGCACCCATGGCGGGCGTCACCGATCGGCCGTTCCGCCAGCTCTGCAAGCGGCTTGGCGCGGGCATGGCGGTGTCGGAGATGGTAACCTCGAACTCGCTGCTCTACGGCTCGGCGAAGAAGCGCCGGCGCGCCAACCATGAAGGCGAGGTCGAACCGATCAGCGTCCAGATCGCCGGCGCCGACCCGGCGATGATGGCCCAGGCGGCGCGCTACAACGTCGACAACGGCGCACAGATCATCGATATCAACATGGGTTGCCCGGCGAAGAAGATCTGCAACGTCATGGCCGGCTCGGCGCTGTTGCAGGACGAGCCGCTGGTCGGGCGCATCCTCTCGGCCATCGTCGAGGCCGTGCCCGAGGCGCCAGTCACCCTGAAGATCCGCACCGGCTGGGACAAGGGCAACCGCAACGCCCTGAGCATCCTGCGCATCGCCCAGGAATCGGGCATCCAGGCCCTGGCGATCCACGGCCGCACCCGCGCCTGCGCCTATCACGGCGAGGCCGAGTACGACACCATCAAGGCGGTGAAGGCCGAGGCGCGCATCCCGGTGATCGCCAACGGCGACATCACCACACCCGAGAAGGCGCGGCGTCCTCGAATACACCGGCGTCGATGCCGTCATGATCGGCCGTGCCGCCCAGGGCCGTCCCTGGCTGTTCCGCGAGATCGGCCATTTCCTGGCGACCGGCGAGACCTTGCCATCGCCCGAGGTGCTTTAAATCCACGGCATCCTGCTGGAGCATCTGGACGACTTGTACCGTTTTTATGGCGAGATCCCCGGAGTACGCATGGCGCGCAAGCACATCGCCTGGTACACCCGGGGCCTCGCCGATTCCGCCGGTTTTCGCCATGCCATGAACCGGCTTGAAAGCACCCAGGCGCAACTCGCCGCGGTGAACGACTTTTTCCAGCGAGCGGCCGAGAGAAACCGTAGGCTGGTGTATCTGGATAACACTGAGACCGCGCGGGAAGCCGCCTAAAAAGGGGAACACGGAATGCATGCCGTGGATGAAAACGAGCTGGCCGCCTGCGTGCGCCGGGTGCTGGGGCAATATTTCAAGGATCTGGACGGCGAGGACGCCGGCGGCATCCATGAAATGGTCATGAACTGCGTCGAGAAACCGGTGCTGGAACTGGTCTTGAACCATGCCGGCAGCAACCAGAGCCGCGCCGCCGACATCCTCGGCATCAACCGCAACACCCTGCGCAAGAAGATGCTGCAACACGGCATAAAGTAGGCGCACGCGTGCTCGTGAATCGCGGCCAAGGCCGCTCCTACAGCCCATCAACAACCCCTACTGACCGACGAAAATGATCAAACGCGCTCTCCTCTCCGTATCCGACAAGACCGGCCTCATCGACTTCGCCCGCGCCCTCGCCAACGCCGGCGTCGAAATGCTGTCCACTGGCGGCACCGCCAAGGCCATTCGCGACGCCGGCCTGCCGGTGATCGACGTATCGGACTACACCGGCTTCCCGGAAATGCTCGATGGCCGCGTCAAGACGCTGCATCCCAAAGTGCACGGCGGCATCCTCGGCCGGCGCGACCTGCCCGAACATGTCGCCACCATGCAGGCGCACGGCATCGGCAACATCGACCTAGTGTGCGTGAACCTGTACCCGTTCGTGCAGACCGTGTCCAAGCCCGGCTGCACGCTGAAAGACGCCATCGAGAACATCGACATCGGCGGCCCGGCCATGGTGCGCTCCTCGGCCAAGAACCATGCCTTCGTCACCATCGTCACCGACCCGGCCGACTACGCCAAGGTCGTCGAGGAGATGAAGGCCAACGGCGGCGCGGTCACCGACAAGACTCGTTTCTCGCTCGCCATCAAGGCCTTCGAGCACACCGCCGCCTACGACGGCGCGATTGCCAACCACTTCGGCAAGCTGGTGGAAGCATCCGAATTCCCGCGCACCATCAACCTGCAATTCAACAAGCAGCAGGGCATGCGCTACGGCGAGAACCCGCACCAGAACGCCGCCTTCTACGTCGAGGCCGGCGCCAAGGAGGCGAGCATCGCCACCGCGAAGCAGCTTCAGGGCAAGGAACTCAGCTACAACAACATCGGCGACGCCGACGCCGCGCTGGAATGCGTCAAGCAGTTCGACGCCGCCCCCGCCTGCGTCATCGTCAAGCACGCCAACCCGTGCGGCGTGGCGTATGGCGCCAACCTGCTGGAGGCCTACGACCGTGCCTACCAGACCGACCCCGAGTCGGCCTTCGGCGGCATCATCGCCTTCAACGGCGAACTCGACGCCAAGACCATGCAGGCCATCGTCGAGCGCCAGTTCGTCGAGGTCATCATCGCCCCGAAGGTCACGCAGGAAGCCATCGAGATCGCCGCCGCCAAGAAGAACGTGCGCGTCCTGGAATGCGGACAGTGGCCCGCCGAGCCGGGCAAGCGTCTCGACTTCAAGCGCGTCAACGGCGGCCTGCTGGTGCAGGAAGCAGACCTCGCGCTCACCAACGAAATCAAGGTAGTGACCAAGCGCGCCCCGACCGAAGCCGAAATGCGCGACCTGCTGTTCGCCTGGCGCGTCGCCAAGTACGTCAAGTCGAACGCCATCGTCTACGCCAAGGGCGACATGACCATCGGCGTCGGCGCCGGCCAGATGAGCCGCATCAACTCCGCCCGCATCGCCGCCATCAAGGCCGAACACGCCGGCTTGACGGTGCCCGGTTCGGTCATGGCCTCGGACGCCTTCTTCCCGTTCCGCGACGGCATCGACAACGCCGCCCAGTCGGGCATCGTCGCGGTCATCCAGCCGGGCGGTTCGATGCGTGACGACGAGGTGATCGCCGCCGCCGACGAGCATGGCATGGCCATGGTCTTTACGGGTATGCGGCATTTCCGGCACTAAGATCGATGCCCACGGTCCGTGGACTCCCCGGCGCATACCGTTTTTTCTTCTACAGCTTCGACTGCAACGAACCGCCGCATGTCCACGTGAAACGTGAAAACATGACGTGTAAATTTTGGCTTGAACCGGTGGATTTCGCCGGCAACGACGGTTTTTCCGCGCACGAATTGACGCAAATCCGGCGCTTGGTTCTATCCTATCGACAACGATTGTTGGAGGCTTGGCATGAACACTGTGGCGATTGAATACGACACCCCGCGCATGGTGGCGCTGAAGGTCACCGAAGACGCCATCGTCGCCGACCTTTCCGATGGCCGCAGCGTCAGCGTCCCGCTGGCCTGGTCCTGGCGTCTCTCCGAAGCTACGCCGGAACAACGCAACCGCTTTGAATTCAACGGTTCAGGCCTGGGCGCTCACTGGCCCGACATCGACGAAGACATCAGCGTCGCCGGGATGCTGCATGGCACGCCGGCTCGGCACCCGAAGCTCGCCGAGGCGGCATGACTTTCCGATAACACCGTCCATTCGGACGCATTCACGCTACAAGGCACCAAAGCATGAAACTACTCGTCATCGGTTCAGGCGGCCGCGAGCACGCCCTGGCCTGGAAGCTGGCTCAGAGCCCGCGTGTCCAGAAGGTTTACGTCGCGCCCGGCAACGGCGGCACGGCCACGGAAGACGGCCTGGAAAACCTCAATCTGACCGACTTCGCCGAACTGATTGCCTTCGCCAACGCAGAGAAAATCGCCTTCACCCTGGTCGGCCCCGAGGCGCCGCTGGCGGCGGGCATCGTCGATGCCTTCCGCACCGCCGGGCTGAAGATCTTCGGCCCGGCCAAGGCGGCCGCGCAGCTTGAAGCCTCCAAGGACTTCGCCAAGCAGTTCATGGTCCGGCACGCCATCCCGACCGCGAAGTACGCGACTTTCACCGACGTCGCCGCCGCCCATGCCTACATCGAGGCCGAAGGCGCGCCCATCGTCATCAAGGCCGACGGTCTGGCCGCCGGCAAGGGCGTGGTAGTCGCCACCAGCAAGGACGAAGCCCACGCCGCCATCGACATGATGCTGGAAGGCAACGCCTTCGGCGCCGCCGGTGCGCGTGTCGTCATCGAAGAATGTTTGCAAGGCGAAGAAGCCAGCTTCATCGTCATGGTCGACGGCGAGAACGTCCTGACCATGGCCACCAGCCAGGACCACAAGCGCCTGCTCGACGAGGACAAGGGGCCCAACACCGGCGGCATGGGCGCCTACTCGCCCGCCCCCGTGGTCACGCCCGACCTGCACGCGCGCATCCTGCGCGAAATCATCCGCCCCGTGGTCACCGGCATGAAGGCCGAAGGCACGCCCTACACCGGCTTCCTCTACGCCGGCGTGATGATCGCCCCGGACGGCCGGATCGGCACTCTTGAATTCAACTGCCGCTTCGGCGACCCCGAGACCCAGCCGATCATGATGCGTCTGAAGAGTGACTTCCAGCGAACTCGTCGAGGCCGCCATCGACGGCAAACTCGACCGAGGTCGAAGCCGAATGGGATCGGCGCGTCGCCCTCGGTGTCGTCCTCGCCGCCGCCGGCTATCCGGACAACCCGCGCAAGGGCGATGCCATCACCGGCCTGGACACGCCGGTCGGCGACGACGCCCACGTCTTCCACGCCGGCACCGCGCTCAAAGACGACCAGATCGTCGTCAGCGGCGGCCGCGTCCTGTGCGTCACCGCCCTCGGCGACACCGTCAAGATGGCCCAGGCGCGCGCCTATGAAGTCGCCGACCCGATCGACTTCGCCGGCCGGCAGATGCGCCACGACATCGGCTGGCGCGCGATAAAGCGGCGCTGACCTTGTAGGAGCCCGCTTGCGGGCGATCCGTTGGACCGCCCGCTCGCCTCGACATGACCCCACTCCCCAATATCGCCGCCCTGCGCGCCCACCTGGCGCGCGGCGTCATCGCCTACCCCACCGAATCCTGCTACGGCCTCGGCTGCGACCCGAAGAACGCCCGCGCCGTGGCGCGCATCCTGCGCCTCAAGGGCCGGCCGAAGAGCAAAGGCCTCATCCTCATCGGCAGCAACCCGGCGCAGTTCGCCGCCTACCTCGCCGAACCGCCCGCCGACTGGCCGCAATACTGGCCCGGCCCCACCACCCTGCTCCTTCCAGCCGCCCGCCATTGCCCCAAGTGGCTCACCGGCCACCACAAAAAGCTCGCCGTGCGCGTCACCGCCCACCCCGAGGCCGCCCGCCTGTGCCGCGCCCTGGGCATGGCCCTGGTCTCCACCAGCGCCAACCGCGCCGGGCAGGTCACGCTGCGCACGACGGCGGCCTGCCGCAAGGCCTTTGGCGCGCGCGTGCGGACGTTGCCTGGGCGCGTCGGCAAGCGCAGAAGGCCGTCGACGATCATCGACCCGACGAGCGGAGGAGTATTTCGGGTGTAGTAAGGCTGTGGCCAGCGGCGGGTGCTCGGCGATTGTGTTGAAAAACTCCCACACTGGCTTTGACGGCCACCTGATAGAAAAAGTGACCTTCAGAATCGCACCACATTCAACGATCAGCGGTCCGGGAAGGGGCGAAGCACCCTGCAATTACCTACCAAAATTGCGTGTTGGGAGTTTTTCAACACAATCCGGCCAAAGCTGACCGCCGTCGTCAGGTGGCCAGGGTCAGCAGTGCATAGGTTATCGGCCGCTCAGCCGCAATTCAGATTGAATGGCAGTTTACCCGGCCCCTGAAGCGAGCCATCCAGCAGCAGATCGAAATCCCCTAGCCAAGGAAGTCCTGGCAGGCCACTTCGTCCCCAAAGACATCATCCGGGTGGTGATGGAGAACTGCATTTGAGCTGGTGATCGAGGCGGAGACGGCTCAACCCATACATGGGCGGGCTCGCCTGTAATGGCCTGCTGGGATAACATCCCAGCCAGAACACATAAACAGGGAGCCCACGGAAGTGCCATCCACTCTAACCCCATGGCAAGTTGCTCGGCGAGGTCGTCGAGCATTAATGTCTGGTGACCTTGCCGACACTACCGTACTAAAGGATGCGCTCACCTGGAAGAATTACCTGGAATCTGGTGACTGTCGATACCCTGTAGCGGATGCCTTCCATAAACTGGACGCAAATAGCCTGGAAAAAATCCCGTGCAGACAAGTCCATCTGGAACAAGGCTATTTATGTCTCGGCGATGCATGTGCCCTTCCCGGAGGGGAAATGTACTGGGTGTCCATGACAAATAAGAAATACGAAGAGATGATCCCCTCTCTTCCTACATTGCTCCCGACTGGGCATCCCATTCGCAAGCAGCTGGTGAAACACGCCAATACTTGGTTAAAGGAAAAGAGCCGTCAAATCTGTTGGCTGACCGATCTGGGTCACCAAGCGCTTTCTGCACTCAAAGGGAGCGACGTGGCGGCCGATCTGGGACAGTATGAAGCCGTCGGAAAATCGGATCGACGAGTGATTGTGTTCACGGTTGAAGTGACAGGCAATTTATCAAAGCCTACGCTGGCGGATGCTGGCTATACATTCTATTGGCGTGCAGCGCCTTCATCGTTTGGCTATGGATGGACAAGAAGCCTGAGAGATAATCGCCCTGCCTACAAGGAATGGGTAGCGTTAAAGTCAGAAGTGAAGATCGTGGATGCTTGGCCATTGCCCTTGGAGGAGTTTTCCTTGGAGGAGCCCAAACTGGACATGGCCTTCTGGAAGGAATGTCGCTTGGAAGTCGAGCAGAAGCGGATTGAGATGAGGCACTCGCCATGAACTGCGAAGATATTCTGAACATATTGTTGGAACGCCCAGGTGGCATTAATCCGGACAGGGGTGTCGCGGGTGACGATATCTTGCTGTCTCGCTGGGCTGGACTGGATGAAGACGGACGAGCAGAGTTTTGGCCGAATTTCTGTCAAGCAGTTGCTGTCCTGTGGCATGACCAGGAGACAGAGGCCCTGGAAGTTGCCGCCGCCTTCGTTGCCGGACTGGGCCTGGAGACAAGAACCGCCGAAGGATTTGTCGAACCCCTGTGCTTTCTACTGGACGAGGAAGACATCAAACATGGCTCCGTAATTACCGGGGATGGCCGCCGCAGAGTAGTAGCGGTGCTTCGCATACTATCCAAGCTAGGACTGGGAGATCGTGCTTGGTGGCGTGCTCGATTCTGGTGCTGGATCGATGAAGCGGCCAAGGCGGTGGATGAGGACGGCTTGTTGGCATGGCAAGCGGTCTTGCATGGCAGCATGGGCATGATGCAGGCTGGCGAGCCGATTCCACAGGTGGATGCCTGGCTCGAAAAGGCAAAGAAGGCCAAGGAGTTTCCCGCCATCGAGCTCTTCTCCCTGCTGGCTAGGCAAACGGCCCACCAAGGGGATACAAAAGACTTCGTGAGCGAGGTGGTTGAGGCCTATCAGAGCCTGAGGATCAATTGTGGACAGGCGGGAGTCTGCCCGGAAGCCATTAACGATATCCGCATGGTGATTGAATCTTGGCTGTTGGACCCCGTGGTGGGTTACTCACCCGAGAAGGCCGCCGTGCAGTTGCAATGGAAGGAACCGGATAAGCGGCTTCCCCAGGACCGAATTTTTCGGCGCCGCCCAGAACCTAACCACGTGAATCAATGACTAGCTACGGGCGCTTTATCGCGTTTTATTCCCACAAGGGCGGGGTGGGCCGTAGCCTTGTTCTCGCCAATGTCGCCTTTGAGCTAGCGCGCCAGAAGAAAAAGGTATTGATCCTCGACCTGGACCTGGGGCCCCCGGCCAGCATATGACCGACCTATTCCGGCCAAGGGTAGACACTCCCCGCGACCTGATGGGTTGGCCGGGCAAGGGGTTGTTGGAGTTGCTTACCCATTGGCAGGAAAAAGGCGATAGCGAGGCCTTCGAATTCGAATTGGCGGACTTTCTGCGCCCAGCCAAGTCTGAGGTGGGTGAAAAACTCAAGGGACAGGGGAGGGCAACTTTGGTTGCTGCCCTCCGGTGATGTGTCGGCCGGTGATTACGACGAGCGGATCAGCCAATTTTCCTGGAAGAGCTTTTATGAAAGTTGTGGCCAAACCCTGTTGCAGAACCTCAAGCACCGCTTTCTAGCCGAAGGCTTTGACCATGTCCTGATCGATGCCCGTACCGGCATCTCTGACGAGCTCTACATCAGCGCCCTGGAACTAGCTGATACCGTGGTGGTGGTCTCCAGCCTGAACTGGCAGAACATCGAGGGCACGCGCCGCGTCGTCGATACCTTGCTCGGCAGCGATGTGGAGAAGGAGTTCGGCAAAAAGCGGGTCTTGCTGGTGGCCTCGCCGGTGCCGACCATGATAGGGGCCGATGCCCTGACTCGGCGTCGGGGGGACATTCGCATGCAATGGCCCAGATTTCAGGGGTTTCACGCCGAGTTGCCCTACGACCCCGATCTGGCGCTGGAAGAGCGGGTGTTTTGCTGGGAACGGGACAACGGGGGTGAGCATAAGCCTTATGCCACAGTTATAGATAAGCTGATGGATGCGATTCAGTCGGGCCAAGAGCCCACTGTGTTGGCGCCTGAGCAGGTTAAACGTACCAATCCCTTCGCCTTGATTCGCCGGGATTACATTTCTGACGAGGATGTCGCACGCTTCTTCGTCGATCCGGGCGGCAATATCGTCGAGGACATGGGGCGTTTTACCCCACTGGTCGTGACCGGCTCGCGGGGCTCGGGCAAGACCATGCTGGCCAGCAAGTTCGCCCTGGATGTGGTGTTGGCGGAACAGCGGCGGCTCTATGGCCAAGAGAATCTGGACGAGATTGACCAGATCGGCCTGTACTTCCGCATCGACGCGGATTTTCTCGATAGCTTCAACCAACGGGACGAAACGCTTCGGAATACCTTTGACAGACTGTTTGCCCAGTTCTTCGACATCGTGGTTATCCGCAAGGCTTTATTGGCCCTGGAGTCTCTGGGTGGTATTGGCACATGGTGTGACGAGGCTAAACTGTTTCGGGGCTTGTTCGCGGAATTCGCCGAGAAGTCCATGGAGCCGACCCATGCGGCCTTCGCAGACTTTCTGGAAGAACAACTGGTTGGGATACGCCTCTACCTGAACAATCCCCACCGGGTGGATTGCCCCATTTTGATCTCTGTCAACTCCCTTATGAAGCGCCTGATGGAAGCCTTGCGCCGGGATGGGCGGATTGGCGGGCGTTATTTCGTTATCCTGGTGGACGAATACGAGAACTATGCCGAATACCAGCAGTGCATTATCAACACCCGCCTGAAACACAGCCGTCGGGAAGATGGCGTGACCTATCGACTATTCATGCGCAACGGTGGATTGGTGACCCGGGAGACCCTGGCGCCGGGCCAGACCATTGAGGAGACCCACGACTATCGCCGCCATTCTTTGGATGAGGAACTGGACTTCTACGAATTCGCCCGCCATGCTTTACGTGTGGCCAACCGGCACTTGGAAGAAGACCCCTGGTTCAAGGGCAATGGTTATGTGCGGGTGGAAGACTTGTTCGAGGAGTTTAGTGCCGAGAACGAGGCGCGGTTGTTGGTGGAGGGGGGTAAGCGGAAAGACGAGTTGGCTGCCTGGGTTGAGCAGAATTTCCCCGCCGACGGCGCCGTGTTGCTGGACTGGATGAAGTCCGAGCCGAACCCTTTGCGCCGTGCCGTGGCGGTGGTGTTGCGCAATCAGGGCAAAACTGCCAGGGAAATCGTGGCTACTTTCCGCGAGGGTGGTGACAAGGCCCAGCAGCATTACGGCAACTATAGCCGGGATGCCTTGTATTGGTTGTGCCGGCTTTACCACGCGGACCACAAGAAGTACGCTGGGCTGAATACCGTGCTCGGCTTGGCGGGCAACAATATTCGTGTCTTCCTGGATTATTGCCACGCCATTGTGGCTGAGTGGATGGCAGCGGATTGCCCACCATTACCCATCCCTTGGCGTTTGCAGGACGAGGCCATCCACCAGCAGGCCCTGATTCTGCGAGAAAACCTCTACTCTGCCGCCCGCTCGACGACAGAGATCAACCAGTTTCTGGAGCGACTGGGGCGGCTATTCGAAGCAGCCCACAAGGGGCCGCGCCAAAGCGAGCCGGAAATCAACCATTTTGCCTTGCGCGGCGAGGTAGCGGATGGCGAGGGTCGCGAGCGCTTGAATAAATGGTTGACAGACGCCTGGTATGAAGGCGTGCTGCGCCAGCTGCGCGGCAACAAGCAGAAGTCTCTGCACGAACTGCGGGGTGAGGATTGGCAGATTTGCCCCTGGTTCGCGCCGCTCTTCAATCTCTCCACCCGGCGCAAGAAGAAGATGAGTCTTTCCGGCGAGGAGCTCTTGGTCCTGTTCCGGGGCAGCGATACCCAGTGGCGACGCTTGCACAAACAGAAGGAACAGGAGTTTGAGCGCCTGGGAGGGGACGTGGCCGTCGGGCAGTCCCAGCTTTTCGATGGAGAATGAGGTCGTCAGCTGGGCGCCGGAGGAGGCGCCAGGAGCCTTGGCGGACCTGGGCCCTTGGGATGCACTGATCGTCAGCGGCCGAGAGATCGAGGAGGCGCGGGCATGCTGGGGAAGAGAACATCTGGCCTGCGTGCCGCGCATCCATATCCTTCGGTACGACGAAGACACGCCCCATCAGTTTGTCGTGGGCGCGGGGGAGGGCCAGGAGGAGAGGGTGGATTGGCTGTCGCTGGGGGCGTGGCTGGACCGGCATTTGCCGACTGGCCGGCGGGTTCTGATCGACATGAATCTGTTGGCCTTCGACACCCTGCTCTATCTGCTGCCGGCCCTGCGGACTTGTCGCCTGGACAAGCTCGCATGCCTTTATGTGGCTCCGGCGAACTACACCTTCCCTGAGCGAGCCTTGACCGACCAGAAACTCCACCCCATTGAACAACCCAAGGGTTATGTCTCCCTGGCCTTGGACCCGGATCGGCAAGGGGCACGGCACTTGGTGTACCTGGGATTCGATAAGGCCCGGGCCTGGAAATTCATCGACCGTTATGACTGGAAGGAAGAGCATCTTTACGTGGTGGTGGCCGATCCGCCTTTCGTTCCGGAAGGTGTGGCGCGTGCCCGAGCGGCTGCCTCACCCTGGTTGGAGGATTTTGAGCGCGGGTTTGCAAATCAGGTGCAATCGGTGTCAGCAGTGGACCCGGCGGCGGTGGCCGCGTTCTGCTTGGCACATTTCCGCCAGGCCCGCTGGCTGGATCTAGCGCCCCTGGGCCCTAAACCCATGAACCTAGGGATCTTGTGGTTCTACTTTGGGCTAAGTGAGCGGGATCGTGGCCGGGTGCGTCTGCTCTATGACTTTCCAGTGCAGCAAACGCCACGAAGCTCAGGAGTCGAGCGGGTGCATTTCTATGATTGCCAGAGGCTACTGGCATGAGTTTGGGCCAGTTTTATACGCCGCCCGCTGCGGGTAGTTGGCTGGTAGAAGGTGTTGGCAGCCAGTCACCCATGCACATATGCGATCTGGGAGTGGGCCAGGGCGAGTTGCTATTGGCGGCGCGCCGGCGTTGGGAACAAGCGCGGTTGTTGGCGGCGGATATTGATCCAGACAATGTTGCCTTGGCACGTTGCCGACTGGGGGTGGCCGAATGCCGTCATGTCGATGCCTTGCGATATGACCTGCCGAGCTTATTAGGTATCGAAGAGGGTTCAATCGACGTCGCCTTGGGCAACCCGCCCTATGGGACTATGGAAATTAGGGCGGACCATCTGGCAATCCTCCGCCATGCAGGTTTGGGGGATGTGATATCGCCCAGACGCGTGACACGGGACGTGGTTTTCCTTGCCCAAAACCTGCGGATGCTGAAGCAAGGTGGGGAGTTGGCCATCATTCTGCCCGAGGGGGTAGCAGTCAATCCGGCTTTCGAAGATTTGAGAGTGGCTTTGATGGTGCGTCATGGCTTGCACCGAGTCGTCGAGTTGCCTAGGCATTTGTTCCAGGGAGCCGAGGCTCGGACGGTGGCCATGTTTCTACAGAAGGGGAGAGTTGTCCGAGAAATTCTGCTTGAGAACGTCATGGGAGACACGGTACTCGTCCCTTTGGCTCGGGCATGCAAACGCCTTGATGCACGCTACCACCTTCTAGAGTCGGCTACGGGCATACTGTTGGGCGATATTGGGCCCGAAATACAACGTGGGGCACTGAGTCATGCGGAGGCGTTGGCATTGGGGCACACAACCTTCCACACAACGACGTTTAAACATTTTCCCAGGGGCAGGGTGCGTCTCGGAAAAGTGCCGGATTGCCCTGATCGTTGGTTGGCACGTGCCGGTGATATCGTGATTCCGCGCGTAGGCAGTCGCTGCTTGGCATATGCAGCGATCATAGAGCGAGGTGGGGCTGTATTTACAGATTGCGTTTATCGCATCCGTGTGCGGCCTGAACGAAGAGAATTGGTAATTCGTGCACTAAGGTCTCTCGGTGGGATTGCCTACCGTTTGACGGTTGCCCATGGAACATGTGCGTCTGTGGTGTCAAAAACGGATCTACTGGAATTTCCACTGCAATAACTTAGGAAAAGAAAGCTCTGGACGACGGAAGAACAAAGACGCCCAGGGCCACGCCGAGGTCTTCCGCAACACAGTCACTGTTATGGCAGCTAGTGCCACCACTGCTGGCAGAGAGAAGCGTCTTGTGAGTGACGTCGTTACCCCAGTGCCGCGCCTTCCGAGGCCGACGACGCGTATGAAGGCAGTGAGGTGGAAGTTCGAGGGGTCCATGGGGAGGCAGTCGTTCATTCTGCCTGGGCCATTAACGGCAGCAACCCGTGCTAGACCGGCTATACACTCTGGTCACCCCCAACGGCTGGATAGGCCGATATCCGGGCTCACCCGACTCAAGCTCTCACGCTCAGCTATTGCTCTAACCGATAGGCAATCGGCACTTCCATCCTTGTCGGCCGTTCCGGCCTGAGCTGGGCGCGCGCGGCCTCGGCGGCGCTTTCCAGGAGACGCAGTGCGTCGTTGTCGAGCAGCGAGTAGCCCGAACCACGTTTCACCAGCGCGCCTTCCAGGCGTCCGTCCGGGGCAATGCGCGCTTCTACGACGACGACACCTTCCTGGCCGAGGCGACGCGCGGCCATGGGATAGCGCTTCATATCGCGTAGACGTTCCAGCAGGACGAGGTGCCAGCGGTGTTCGATCTCGGCGGCGGCCTCAGGGGTGGCTTGGGCGGGTGTTGACGGCCTCTCCGTGGCGGGCGCTGTCACCGGTACGGGCAAGGCGGCCATCCGGACCGGGGCGGCGGCAATAGACGGCTGAGCCGTTGTGACAGGCTCGGCGCGCTGCGGCGCCGGCGCGGGTAAGGCGGCGGGTGAAGGGGTTTCGTGGGGCGGCGCGACAAGCACCGGGATAGGCACGGGTTGCGTTGCCTGTGGCGTGGGTCTCGTGGAAACAGGCGGCGCTGACCGTGGCATGGGACTGGGCGGGCGCGCAGCCATCGGCGGCGTGAAGCGCGCCGTTGAGTGGGCCGCCTGACCCAGGCGGACATCGAGGACGACCGGCTCGGGCTGGATTTTCCAGGGCGGCGCCTGCCAGAATCCCCAGAGCAAGCCGGCCGCCAGGCCATGCGCGACGAGCGAGACGCCCAGCCCGGCCCACGGCAGTGTGGAACGCCTGGACTCCGGCCAAGGCAGGGTCGCCGCGTTCAAGGCCGCATCACTCGAAGCGGTAGTTCACCTTGGCCCAGACGAAGCGCCCCGGTTCGTTGACGCGCGTGCTCGGGCCGGCCTCGAAGCTGTTGTCGCGCGCCAGGTGTTCGGCATAGGCCTCGTCGAAGACGTTGTCGATACCGGCGGTGACCAGAAGCGTCTTGCTCGGCTTGTAGGCCAGGTTCAGCGACAGGGTGTTGAAGCTGTCGGTGACGCCATAGTCCTGGCCGACGATGTTGCCGTAGCCGGGGTCGACGCGGTCCTGCTCGGCGACCAGGCGCAGGACGCCGCCGAAGGTCCAGGGACCGGTGGCATAGTCCAGGCCGATGCGACCTTCCAGGGGCGGCGTCTGGGCGAGGGCGACGTCGTGCGTGTCGTTGTCGGCATGGACGTAGGCGAGCGTGCCGCGCAGGGTCCACTTCGGCGCGAAGCGCCAGGCCATGTCGGCCTCGCCGCCGTAGCGGGTGGCATCGACGTTGCCGCTGCAATTCCAGGTAGTCATGCCGCCCATGACCGTGCTGGCGCAGCTGTACAAACGCGGGCTGGCCATCATGCCGGTGTAGGGGAGGATGTAATCCGCGACCTTGCTGTAGAACACCGACAGCGAGCCGTTGAGGTTGCCGCGTTTCCAGATCAGGCCGGCGTCGAGCTGGGTGTTCTTTTCCGGGTCGAGCGCATGGCTGGCCAGCAGGCCGTTGTAGGTCGAGGCCTCCCAGTAGTCCATGGGCCGCTCGGCGTGGCCGAGGCCGGCGAAGGCCGTCGTGCCGCCGGCAAGATCCTGCTCGTAGCGCAGGAAACCGCTCTTCAGGGTGTCGTCGGCGTCGGCCAGCTTCGCGCCGTTCATGCTGTTGTAACGGTCGGCGCTCCAGTCGTCGAGGCGCAGACCGGCGATGAGCCGACGCTCCGCGGCCAGATCGTGGCGCATCTCCGCGTACACGCCGCGGATGCCGGTCTCCATGTCGCGCACGCGCGGCAGGCCGGCGTAGGCATCGGCCAGGGCCTGGGTCATGCCGCTGGCCTTGCGCAGGGTGTGCTCGTTGCCCTGCCAGCTGGCGCCCAGGGTGAGTAGCGTCGCGTCGCCCAGGGCCAGGTCGGCGGCGAGCTTGACGCTTTGCGTCTCGCGGTCCGGGTTGCTCACCGAATACATCGACGCGGCCGGCTTGGCGCGCAGACTGTAGTTGTCCATGACGTGGTCGATGTAGTTGGTGTTGACCTGCGCGGTGAGTTTTTGCAGGGTCGGCGTCAGGTTGCTCTTCTCCAGCTTCAGGCCGTAGCCCTCGCGGTCGAAGACGACGCCGTCCATCATGCGATCGGCGTAAGCGGCCTCGGCACGGCTGCCGACGGCGCTGAATTCGACGCGCGTGTTCTGGTCGGGCGTCCAGCCGGCGACGGCGGAGAGGCTCTGGCGCTCGTAGGCGGAATGCACCGTCCGGTCGTCGCCGTCGTCGTAATCGTCGGATTCGGCGTGCGTGGCGATGGCCTGGACATAGGCCTTGTCGGTGGCGTAGCGACCGGAGAGGACGCCATCCAGGCGTCCCCAGGAACCGGCCATCAGATCGGCGGCGACGCCCGCGCCGGGTCGGGCCAGCGCCTTGGGATCGTGCTCGAAGAGGACGACGCCGGCGGTGTTGCCGTTGCCGTGCAGGACGGTCTGCGGCCCCTTGATGACGGTCACCGTGTCGAAGGTCTCCGGGAAGACGTAGGCGGTCGGCGGGTCCATGCGCATGCCGCAACCGCCGTGGAAATCGGCGCCGTCGAGGAGGATGTTGAGGCGCGAGCCGGCCAGGCCGCGCAGCACCGGATCGCCGTCGGTGCCGCCCTTGCGGATCATGCTGAAGCCGGGGATGTTCTTGAGGAAACTGGCGCCATCGTTGGCGGGTACCGGCTGCTGCGGCGCCTGGGGATCGAGTTCGACGACGAGCGGCTCGGCCATGCGTGGCGCGGTGACGATGACCTGGTCGAGGGTGAGGCTCTCCGCCGCCGAGGCGGACAAGGGCGACATGGCCGCGAGGGCAAGCACGAGGGGGGTAGGTTTCATGGCTGGGCTCCTGATCGATCCTGCCGTGCCGCACGCCGCGCCACGGTCATCCGCCCCGACAAGAAAATGCCCCCGAAGGGGCATGTAAAAGACCGAATCCCTGAAGACCCGTGTCGGAAGCAGTGCGGATGGTAGCCTCGGATATCCACTCGCGGAATGTGGCAAATTGTCGCAGACGCGGCGCGCCCCCTAGCTTGACGCGGCCTGCGGTAGAATGTCGCGCAACGCGAAAAACCCCCAGGGACTATGCATACCAATCAGGTGAAGGAATTCCTGCTGGAATTACAGGCGCTCATCGTCGAACGCCTGGAACAGGTCGATGGCAAACCCTTCCGCAAGGATGAATGGCAGCGCCCACAGGGCGGCGGCGGCCTCACCCGGCTGATCGAGGAAGGTAATGTCCTGGAACGTGGCGGCGTCAATTTCTCGCACGTCATGGGCGACAAGCTGCCACCCTCCGCGACCGCGCATCGCCCGGAACTGGCCGGCCGGCACTGGCAGGCCATGGGCGTCTCCCTGGTCATGCACCCGCGCAATCCCTACGCGCCCACCAGCCACATGAACGTACGTTTCTTCGTCGCCGAGAAAGAAGGCGAAGCGCCGGTCTGGTGGTTCGGCGGCGGCATGGACCTGACGCCCTACTATGGCTTTGAAGAGGACGCGCGCCACTTCCATGACATGTGCCACCGTTCACTGCGCAATTTCGGCGACGACTATTACCCGCGCTACAAGAAATGGTGCGACGAGTATTTCTTCCTGAAGCATCGCAACGAGCCGCGCGGCATCGGCGGCATCTTCTTCGACGACTTGTCTTCTCTCCCCTCCCCCGCAAGCGGGGGCGAGGGGAAGGCATCGGCGCCAGGCACCGATGCCTTCGAGCACTGTTTCAACCTGATCGAGAGCGTCGGCGACCATTTCCTGCCGGCCTACGTACCGCTCCTGGAACGGCGCGCCGAAACGCCCTACGGCGAGCACGAACGCGATTTTCAGGCCTACCGGCGCGGCCGCTATGTCGAGTTCAATCTGGTCTGGGACCGGGGTACCCTGTTCGGCCTGCAATCCGGCGGGCGCACCGAGTCGATCCTCATGTCGCTGCCGCCCATCGTCAAGTGGCGCTATGACTGGCAGCCCGAGCCAGGCAGTGCCGAAGCCAAACTGTACAGCGATTTTCTGCGCCCCCGAGATTGGTTGAATGACATTGCCTGAAGCCGAACCGGCCAAGCGTCGGCGGCGTCTCTGGCCCTGGATGCTGCCTGCACTGGCCATTCTGGTCGCCGCGATCATCGCCGCCTATGAACTGATCGCCTCGCCTTTCCAGGCCATGCTGCTGGCCGCCTATGGCAAGCGCCTGATCTACACCAGCCAGCCCGGGCCCAGCGACAGCATCCGCTTTCCCGAGTCCGGGCCGCACGACATCCGCCTCGGCTACGCCCGGCTGCCGGACATCACCGGCCGCCTGCTGCAGAACCAATACGAAATCATCCGGCAGGCACGCCTCGCGCCGGAAATGGTCAAACTGGCCGATCTGGGACTGTTCCTGCCCTATCGGGAAAAAAACAGCGCCGGTCTGCAACTGCTCGACTGCGCCGGCACGCCGTTTTTCACGGCCCGCTCCCCAAGCCACGGCTATGCTGATTTCTCAGCCATCCCGCCGCTGGTTGCGAATACCCTGCTGTTCATCGAGAACCGCGAGCTGCTCGACCCCAACCACCCGCAACGCAACCCCGCCGTGGAATGGGATCGTCTGGCCCAGGCCCTGCTGGAAAAGGCGATCAAGGTCGTCAGTCCGAACCGCAACGTCCCCGGCGGCTCGACCCTGGCGACGCAGATCGAGAAATATCGTCATTCGCCGGATGGCCTGACCATGACCGCCGGCGATAAATTCACCCAGATGGCCTCGGCCTCGGTACGCGCCTATCTGGATGGCTCGGACACCCGGGCAACGCGCCGGCATATCGTCCTGGACTATCTGAACAGCGTGCCCCTCTCCGCCGCGCCCGGATTCGGCGAGGTGCACGGTCTGGGCGACGCCCTGCAAGCCTGGTTCGGTCTGGATTTCGACGAAGTGAACCGGCTGCTGCGCCTGCCCAAACCCAGCCCCGAGTCGGCCAGTGCCTACAAGCACGTCCTCGGCTTGCTGATCTCGCAGCGCAAGCCATCCTGGTACTTGCTGACCGGCCGCAAGCATCTGAATGCGCAGGCCGACATCCATCTGCGCCTGCTGGCGAGCGCCGGGGTCATCACCCCGGAATTCCGCGATCTGGCGATCAAGCAAGTCATCGTCTTCCGTAACCGCGCCAAAAACACCCAGAGCAGCCCGCCACCGGCACGTAACAAGGTGGCCTCGGCGTTGCGCGTGGAAGTCGGCGAACTGATCGGCGTGCCTTTGCTCTACGACCTGGACCGATTCGACCTGACCGTGCGCAGCACCCTGCATGCGCCAGCCCAGCAGGCGGTGAGCACGGCCTTGCGGCGGATGAGCGATCCGGCTTTCGTGAGCGCCTCGGGCTTGTTCGGCGAGCACCTGCTCTCGCCCGGCAATGACTTGTCCAAAGTCCTGTACAGCTTCACCCTCCACGAACTTTCGGACAAGGGCGCGCTGCTTCGTGTCCAGGCGGACAACCTGGATCAGCCCTTCGACCTGAATCAGGGCGCCAAGCTGGACATGGGCTCCTCCGCGAAGCTGCGCACCCTGATCACCTACCTCAATCTCATCACCGAGCTGCATTACCAATATGCCACGCTCGGTACATCGCAACTGGCCAAGATCAAGATCGCCGACAGGGACGTGCTGACGCGCTGGGCGATCAACTACCTGACCGGCACCCAGGACCGGCGCCTGGAACCGATGCTGGAAGCCGCCATGGGCCGGACTTATTCCGCGAACCCCGACGAGGCCTTCTTCACGGGCGGCGGCCTGCATTACTTCGCCAATTTCAAGAAAGAAGACAACGGTCGGACCATGGACTTGTGGGAGGCGACGCGTCATTCGGTGAACCTGCCCTTCATCCGCTTGATGCGCGATATCGTCCGGCATCTGATGTTCCGCGCGCCGAGCATCGCCGGGCGCATCCTCAGCGATGCCGAAAACCCGGAGCGCACCACCTACCTGCATCGTTTCGCCGACAAGGAAGGCCAGGAATTCCTGGCGCGCTTCTACAAGAAATACAAAGGACTGAAACCCGATCAGGCCACCGATGCCCTGATCAATCACCTCAGCGCCAACCCGCGCCGACTGGCGGCGGTGTTCCGCTATCTCGAACCGACCCTGGATGTCGCCGGTTTCACCAAGCTGATGCAGTCCCGTCTGGCCAACCCGGCGAGCTATGACGCGCAGGATTTCCTGGCCCTGTACAACGATTACGGGCCGACGAAGTTCAGCCTGTCCGACCGCGGCTACATCGCCCAGGTGCATCCACTGGAGCTATGGCTCGTAGCCTGGTTGCGCAAGCATCCCGACGATGGCTGGAATGCCCTGGCCAAGAACTCCGCGCGCGAGCGGGTCGAAGTCTATGAGTGGCTGTATAGCGCCGGGCGCAAGGACGCCCAGGACAATCGCATCCAGTCGCTGCTGGAGATCGAGGCCTTCCAGGAAGTCCATAAGCGCTGGCGCCGGCTGGGTTACCCCTTCTCCAGCCTGGTGCCTTCCTACGCCTCGGCCATCGGCTCGTCCGCGGATCGGCCCGCCGCCCTGTCCGAACTGATGGGCATCATCCTCAACGATGGCGTCAAGCTTGATGAAGCGACCCTGCAACGACTTGAATTCGGCGTCGACACGCCGTATCACACAGTCTTCGCGCACAAGGCCGGTAAAGCGGAACGGATCATCCCCGTACCCTTGGCGAGGGTCGTCCGCAGAGCCCTGGTCAATGTCGTCAAGGAAGGCACGGCGCGGCGCATCTCGGGCGTCTTCAAGAGCAGTGCCGGCGGCGAACTTGTCGTCGGCGGCAAGACCGGCACGGGCGACCATAGAAGCGAGACCTTCTCGTCCAGCGGCGCCCTGCTGGAATCGAAGGTCATGAACCGGGTGGCGACGTTCGCCTTCTTCCTGGGTGCACGCCACTATGGCGTCGTCACCGCCTTCGTCCCCGGCGAAACCGCCGAGAACTACCATTTCACCAGCGCCTTGCCGGTGCAACTGCTGAAGGTTCTGGCGCCCGGCCTGCAGGCACTGATCAGCCAGGCGTCGGCGCGCGAGCCGACCTGGGAGGAGGCATTGACCGCTTTCGAGGCCGAGGACAAGAAGCCACTGCCACCCGCCGAGGCCGCGCCACCACCCCCCATGGAGCCCACGCCACCCACGCCACCGACATTGATCGAGCCCGCGCCCGCCGCTGCGCCCATCGAGCCCGCGGCACCGCCCGGCTTGGCCCCAAGCACGGAGCCCAAGGCGCCGCCCGCGAAGCCGGGCGAAGCGATCAATGCGAAGCCTCCGGCGAACGACACGCCGGCGGCACAGGAGCCAGCCGCTTCAGCCGCGCCGCCGAAGCGGGAAAAAACCAGGCCGGAGCGGCCAAAGCCGACCGCCACACCGCCTTCACCCAAGCGTCCGGACGAGCCACCCGGCGAGGGCCACCGGTTTTTATGAGACGTGTTTGACCGAAGCCAACGCCATTCGGCCCGCTTCGCGTTAAAATGCCCGACCATTCATTTCGCAATAAGATCAATCGGATGCAGTTATTCGCCTGTGGCGTCAACCATCACACAGCCCCGGTCGCCATTCGCGAGCGGGTGGCGTTTCCCGCCGACATCCTCGGGCGGGCGCTGTCCGATGTGACTGGCCGGGCCTTGGCGCACGAGGTGGCCATCCTGTCGACCTGCAACCGCACCGAAGTCTATTGCAACACGCCCGAGCCGGAATCCATGGTCGAGTGGATGGCCGAGTTCCACAGCCTGAAGCCGCGCGAAGTCCGTCCCTACCTCTATACCCTGCCCGGCGACCAAGCTGTCAAGCATGCCTTCCGCGTCGCCTCCGGGCTGGATTCCATGGTACTGGGCGAGACCCAGATCCTCGGGCAGATGAAGCAGGCGGCGGAAAGGGCCAAGGAAGCCGGCACCCTCGGGCTGATGCTCAACAAGCTGTTCCAGCGCACCTTCTCGGTGGCCAAGGAAGTGCGCACCGCCACCGAGATCGGCGCCAATACCGTCTCGATGTCGGCGGCGGCGGTCACCCTGGCGGAGCGCATTTTCCCCTCGGTCAGCGACCAGGCCATCCTGTTCGTCGGCGCCGGCGAGATGATCGAACTGGTGGCGACGCACTTCGCGGCGCGCAATCCGCGTCGCCTCATGGTGGTCAACCGCACCGTCGAGCGCGCCCGGGACCTGGCCAACCGCTTCGGCGGCGAAGCGGCGGCCCTGACCGCCTTGCCGGAACTGCTCTCCGAATTCGATATCGTCGTCACCTCGACGGCCAGCCCCCTGCCCATCGTCGGCCTGGGCATGGTGGAACGTGCCCTCAAGCTGCGCAAGCACCGGCCCATCTTCATGGTCGACCTCGCCGTACCGCGCGATATCGAGGCCGAGGTCGGCGAACTCGACGATGCCTTCCTGTATACCGTCGACGACCTCGGCGAGGTCGTGCAGGCCGGCCACGACGCACGCCACGCCAAGGTCGAGCAGGCCGAGGCCATCATCAGCGCCAGCGTCCACGAATTCATGCACTGGGTCGGCGCCCGAAGCGCCGTGCCGACGGTGCGTGCCCTGCGTGACCATGGCGAGCGTCTGCGTCGCCATGAGCTGGAGAAAGCCGTCAAAGCCCTGCATCGCGGCGATGACCCCAAGGGCGTGCTCGAAGCCCTGAGTCACGGCCTGTTGAACAAGCTGCTGCACGACCCCAGCCACGCCATGAACCAGGCCGCCAGCGGCGAACGTGAAGAACTGGCCCGGCTGATCGCGCGCCTTTACAACCTGCACAACGACCTGTAAGAGCCCGCTTGCGGGCGAACCCCGGGTTATCGCCCGCAAGCGGGCTCCGACAACGATCACCACATGAAACCCTCACTGCTCGCCAAACTCGACCAGCTCGACCAGCGCCTGGAAGAAATCAGCCGCCTGCTGGCCAGCCCCGAGGCGACCGCCGACATCGCCCAGTACCGCAAACTGAATCGGGAGCACAGCGAAATCGAGCCGGTGGTGGCGCGCTACCGCGACTACCGGCGTACCGGAGTTGACCTCGCCGAAGCGCGCGCGATGCTCGCCGACCCGGAGATGAAGGAACTCGCCGAGGCCGAGCTCGACGCCGGCAACGCCCGGCTCGCCGAACTGGAAAGCGAACTGCAGATCCTGCTGCTGCCCAAGGATCCGAACGACGCGCGCAACCTGTTCCTGGAGATCCGCGCCGGCACCGGCGGCAACGAATCGGCGCTGTTCGCCGGCGACCTGTTCCGCATGTACAGCCGCTTCGCCGAGCGGCAACGCTGGAAAGTCGAGGTCATCTCCCTGAACGAGGGCGAGGTTGGCGGCTACAAGGAGATCATCTGCCGGGTGGTCGGCACCGGCGCCTACTCCAGGCTGAAGTTCGAATCCGGCGGCCACCGTGTCCAGCGCGTCCCGGAAACCGAATCGCAGGGGCGCATCCACACCTCGGCCTGTACCGTCGCCGTCATGCCCGAGGCTGACGAACTCGAAGAGATCGACATCAATCCGGCCGATCTGCGCATCGACACCTTCCGCGCCTCCGGCGCCGGCGGCCAGCACATCAACAAGACCGACTCGGCGGTGCGCATCACCCATCTGCCCAGCGGCCTGGTGGTGGAATGCCAGGATGGCCGCTCGCAGCACCAGAACAAGGCCCAGGCCTTGCAAGTCCTGGCGGCGCGCCTGAAGGACGCCCAGGAACGCGCCGCCCATGCCAAGGAGGCGAGCACGCGCAAGTCGCTGATCGGCAGCGGCGACCGTTCCGACCGGATTCGCACCTACAACTTCCCGCAGGGCCGGGTGACCGACCACCGCATCAATCTCACCCTGTACAAGATCGATGCCATCATGGACGGCGACCTCGACGACATCGTCATGGCCCTGACCAACGAGCAGCAGGCGGAACAACTCGCCGCGCTATCCGGGGATGCGGCCTGAGCGGCACGGCACGCCGCTCCGACTCCGCTGGACTTGACGCGGTCGCGGTTGGCCGGCTATCAAGTCGGCTCCAGCCAGCTGTGCAATCAGATTCCGGGGGAAAACCATGCATCGAGCGCCACGAACGTTGACCAGGGCGGCGGTATGACGCTACATCCGGCCGAACTGGTCTACTGGGTCGGCATGGCCGCCGTCGCCGCCAACGCCATCACCGCCGTCCTGGAAACCGAGGACAAGGGCATGGACCTGATCGGCGCGCTCATCGTCGGCCTGGCCGCCAGCCTGGGCGGCGGCACGCTGCGCGATGTCCTGCTCGACCGCCAGGTGTTCTGGCTGACCGACGCCACCTATCTGGTCTGCGGCCTGCTTTCGGTCGCCGCGACCTTCGTCGTGGCTCGGCGCATGCGGGTGCCGACCGGCGGTTTCATCATTCCGGACGCCGTCGGCCTGGCCCTGTTCACCGTGGTCGGCACCCAGGCCGCGCTGGCACTCGATACGCCCTGGCTGGCGGCGTCGCTGATGGGCGTCATTACCGGCGTGTTCGGCGGCGTGGCGCGCGATGTCCTGGTCAACGAAGTGCCGCTGGTGATGCGCCCCGGCACCCTCTATGCGACGGCCTCCTGGTGCGGCGCCCTGGCCTGCATCGGCATCCTCGCCCTGGGCAGCGGCGAGGCCGCTGCCATGCTGCTCGGTGGTCTGGTGGTCTTCGGCATCCGCCTGGTGGCGATACGCTATCAGGTACGCTTGCCGACGTTTCAATCGCGTTCCAGCCGATAATCACTTCAATTCACGAGGAGAGCCCTCTATGCCGATACGCTGGATCGTCAGTGCCTGCATCGCTATCACTCTGGCCGGCTGCTACCCGGGCGGCGACGGTCAGTATTCACTGCGCCAGGCCGAGAAGCGCAACGCCGCGGCGACCGAAGCCATGCGTTCAGCGACGGCACAAACTTCCCGTGGCAGCGGCCTCGCCGACGATGCCCTGCGGCGCCACCTCGTCGAGCGCACCTGGATTTCGGAGTTTCCTCAGTTTCCCAACGGCACCCAAGGCCCTTACCGGACCTACGACTATTTCCGCCAGGACGGTCAATTCATCCGGGGTCATAACTGGGTCTATGGCGAACCTGTAGCCGTGCCGGGCGACTATTGGCGCATCGAAGGGCCGAGGCTGTGCGTCCTGCACCAGGCGATGTCGGCGCAGCCGACGTGCTATACCGCCGCGCTCGATGCACGTCAGGCACTCCAGCTCTATATCGATGCACCGGGCTCGGCAAACCATGGCTTGCTGACGCGCGTCATCAAGCGCAGCGAGGCCGGTCCGCCCCGGCTCGACCCGCCCGGCACGGCCAACCGGCCCTGATGGCCGCGTCCTGATTCCAGCGCCCGGACACGCATGCGCCTCGACGCCCTGCTCGCCGATGCCGCCCGTCGTCTGGCCGAAACCAGCCCGACGCCGCGCCTCGACGCGCGCCTGCTGGCGCGGCATGCCCTGGGCGTGTCCGAAACCTGGCTCATCGCCCATGGCCGGGATGCCATCGAAGCGGAGCAGGCCACCCGGATCGAGGCCCTGATAGACCGTCGCGCGGCGGGCGAACCGGTGGCCTACATCCTGGGTGCGCGCGAGTTTTACGCGCGCGTTTTCAAAGTGACGCCGGACACCCTCATCCCGCGCCCCGAGACCGAGCACCTGATCGAGGCGGCGCTGGAATGTCTGGCCAACCGACCGGCGTTGTGTGTCCTGGACATCGGCACCGGCACCGGCTGCATCGCCATCACCCTGAAACTGGTGCGTCCGGAATGGACGGTGACCGCCGTCGATCTCAGTCCGGCGACTCTCGCCGTTGCACGGGAGAATGGCGCCGCGCTCGGCGCCGAAGTGGCCTGGCTGGAAAGCGACCTGTTCGCGGCCCTTGGCGGCCAGCGTTTCGACCTGATCGTCAGCAACCCACCCTATGTCGCCAGCGCCGATCCGCACCTGACTCAGGGCGACCTGCGCTTCGAGCCCGCCACGGCCCTGGCCTCGGGACCAGACGGTCTGGATACCCTGCGCGCCATTGTAAAGTCAGCACCCACTTACTTGGAACCGCCCGGCTGGCTGATACTTGAGCACGGCTATGATCAGGCAGACGCAGTTGGCAGTCTGCTCCGAGACGCGGGCTTCAAGGATAGCTTCCTGATACGAGACCTGGCTGGACAAGCCCGCGTGAGCGGCGGGCGACTCGACGCATGCCCCGAGGCCTAGAGATGACCGCTCACTTTCGAAAAATTACTGATAAAGCTGCGGATTCAGATCGTCGCTGATCGGCCGCGCCGAACAGTCGCGGTCACGGCACTGCTTTCTGGTGACGTGACCAAACCACAGGCCGCTGGCGACCCGTGGACTAAACCGCTCGCGCGGTAGGGGGTGCCCAGTCTGACGTGGTCAGGGCAAGCTGAGGTTGTGGTGCCTACGGCCTAGGTTGTCGAATGAGGCAATCCGCCTCGTTTCATGACAGGAGGCCCACCATGTCGGTATCCCTCAAGCCATCAGCCCGCTGCGCATGCGCATGCTCGACGACATGCGCATGCGCAAGTTCGGCGAGAAGACCCAACTGGACTACGTGCGCGCCGTGCGCAATTTCACGAAGTACCTCGGACGTCCACCGGACACGGCCAGCGTGGAGGATCTGCGTAATTACCAATTGCACCTGGTTGATCACGGCACCTCGCCGGCGTCGCTCAACTCGGCCATCAGCGGCCTGAAGTTCTTCTTCAACGTCACCCTCGACCGCCCCGAGGTGATGGCCAAGATGCAGCCGGTGCACCTGCCGCGCAAGCTGCCGGTGATCCTGAGCCCCGATGAGGTGAAGCGCCTGATCGCGGCGGCCGGCAATCTGAAGCATCAGACGGCTCTGGCGGTGGCCTACGGCACGGGGCTACGGGTCAACGAAGTGGTTGCCCTGAAGGTGGGCGACATCGACAGCCAGCGCATGACCTTGCGTGTCGAACAGGGCAAGGGCCAGAAGGATCGCTACGCGATGCTGCCGCCAGTGCTGCTCGAACGCCTGCGCACCTGGTGGCTGGTCGCCCGTGCGCAAGGCAAGATGCTCGACGGCGGCTGGCTGTTCCCCGGGCTGAACCCCGTCGAACCCTTGAGTGCCCGGCAACTGAATCGCGCCATCCACGCCGCCGCCCTGGATGCCGGGATCGAGAAACACATCTCGATGCATTCCCTGCGCCATGCCTTCGCCACCCATCTCTTGGAGCAGCGCGTCGACATTCGCCTGATCCAGGTGCTGCTCGGCCACAAGAAGCTGGAGACGACGGCCCTGTATGCCCAGGTCGCCACCGACATCCTACGTGAGGTCGTCAGTCCTCTTGAACGCTTGAACACCACGTAGGCCCGCCATGGGGCGGGTCGCCCTCGAGGTTGCGGATATCTTCCGCGCCCATGGGCCGGCGTGGCGTGCGCGGCAGGCGGGACACCTTAGCCTCGCGCAATTGAAGATCATGTCGGCCATCGAACAGGTGCCGCACAGCGGCGCTGGGGGCCATGCGCTGCGCTGCGACGCCTGCGACCACGTCGAGGTCAGCTACAACTCCTGCCGCAACCGGCACTGCCCGAAGTGCCGGGCCAAGGCCGCGCAACGCTGGCTTGAAGCCCGACAGGCCGATCTCCTGCCGGTGGAGTACTACCACGTCGTCTTCACCCTGCCCGAGCCGATCGGCGCGCTCGCCTACACGAACAAGACCGTGATTTACCGGCTGCTCTTCGACATGGCGGCCGAAACCCTGATGACCATCGCCGCCGACCCCAAGCATCTTGGGGCGCGTATCGGCGCCACCCTGGTCCTGCACACCTGGGGCTCGGCGATGACCCATCATCCCCACGTGCACGGCATCGTACCTGGCGGCGGGCTGTCGCTGGACGGTAGCCGCTGGATCGCCTGCCGGCGCGGCTTCTTCCTGCCCGTGCGCGTGCTGTCCCGGCTGTTCCGTCGGCGCTTCATCGAGGAATTGGCGAAGCTCCACGCGGCCGGACAGTTCCGCTTCTTCGGTGACCACGCCGACCTGGCCGATCCAGGCGCCTTCGCCCGTTGGCTGGCGCCCCTGCGAGAAACCGAGTGGGTGATCTACGCCAAGCGTCCCTTCGCCGGGCCCGAAGCGGTGCTCGCCTACCTGTCGCGCTATACCCATCGGGTGGCCATCGCCAACTCGCGGTTGGTCGCCATGGAGGGCAACCACGTGTCCTTCCGCTGGAAGGATTACCGGGCGAAGGGCGGACCCGGCACAAGACCCTGACACTGGCGGCCGACGAGTTCATGCGGCGCTTCCTTTTGCATGGCTTGCCCACCGGCTTCCATCGCATCCGCCACTATGGCCTGTTGGCCAATGCTGGCCGCAAAGCGCATCTGGCCAAAGCGCGCCAACTGCTTGAAGCGCCGCCGTCCGAGCCGGTCAGCGACGAGGTCGAGGCGACCGCCGTGCCGACCTTCGTTTGCCGCTGCTGCGGCGCCGCCATGCGCATCGTCGAGGTCTTCCCGCGCAGGCCAAATATCCGAGCGCCGCCATGACGATCCTCGGGCGGTTCCCTCAGGGTGCAATCAGGCCTGGGTTATCGGTCGCCGGGATTCCGGCATCGAGGCAACGTCGTTGTCGCCGCTCGCCAAAGCGGGCGTCTTCAGGCCAGGTGACCCTAACATGCGCCTCGCGAAACTTAACCCAGAGGGGAGATTCAGGTCGGGCACGTCGCCGGCAACACCAGGTTTCGCCGTTCCAAATGACAGGGACCCGCTTAAAATCCCCATAGGTCGGCACGAGCTCCAACCGCCTCACCCACTGCCCGCGGTTTCCTCCTTCGAGGTTTATTCAACGTCTGCCCGTACACGCCAGTGGGGCATCCGTGCGTCGTCACGTTCAGGGCAGACATCGAACAAACCTAAACCAATTGAGACATACGGAGTCTCGGATTTGGTGCCGCAAAGCGGTCGTAGTAAGACGCATCAGTTTTGCCAACGTTCTGAACGAAACGTAGACGTAGAACTCTCAGAGCGTAGCACCCAGAGCAGCGTTAAGCTCCTCATTGAGATGCCCCAGGTAAGCCCGAAGCACATGGTCCTGTTCATCGAAACACTGCTTCAGGGCATACAGATAGTTGCCCGGCTCCCTGAAACCGTAGGGTTCGATAAGGTGCGCTCGCATCACCTTGGCCAACGGCGCCAGATGCGCACGCTGCTCCAAGTCTCGCAGAGTGGTGAGCGCCACACCGAGCAACTCCTGCTTAAGTCGGTGAGGCACGCGCGGCGACATCAGGATAGGCTGAATTACACGGCCGATGGCTTCTGCGGCTTCGAAGGAAATGTGAACGTGATTGCCTTCGGGATGGTCGGAAAGAGGCTCATCACCAGGCTTCGTGAGAGCATCGGCAACCCTCACCCAGGCAGCTGTAGCGTCAACGACTTCGTACAACAGGTACGCCAGCGGCGTTGGGAACTCGTGGCTTTCATCTTCCGGCCGAACTTCACGAGCACGGTCGACCAGGCGGCTGGCAAAAAAAGGCATGTAGTGGAGCCACAAATGGTCGGCGACACGTTGATACAGCCCCTCCAGCACCATGATTCTGAAGAAGCAGATGCCGGCATATATCGGGTCGTGGTACTTGCCAACCTCTTGGAAGGTTAGCAACCGCCCATTAAGCTTCTTCTCGAGAACTTCATCTGCATCAATGCTCGCAAGTACGGCCTCCCCAACCGACCGGTAAACTCCGAGGCGAGCGGCCACATCAACATCGACACAGTAGAAGCGCAAGAGACGGTTCTCATCAGGTAGCGCAAGGCGGTGCCTGCCATTGCCAAGGTTTTGGTTGTTCTTGAGCTCGCTGTATAAGACGCTGGCCTCATTGGCCAATAGTGCATTGAAAAACTCATCTTGGAAGCCTTCCTCAACGCGTGTTGCGCGCTCCATGACGCCAATGCACAAGTAGGGTCGAGCGATGGCAAGATGTTCGACTAGGCGGCGGGATGACAGCAATCGTTTTACTACACTGGCTGCACGGCGTTGCACACGCTGTGAAGGGCCAACCAAGTCGGCGAGCCATTCGCGGAAGCTGAACCATCTGCGGAATAACTGGCTCGTCGGCGCGCCCGCTCCCAACCTGATTGACCCATCATCTTGGAATACGACTTGGAAGCCGGGGCGCTTTGGGCGGATGGCGTTTGCCATGCTGCCGCGCACGCTTCTGGGTTCCGCCAAGTCCAGCGCCGATTCGAGATGACGTTGAAGCAAGTCGGTGAGTTCCTCGTGTTTCCCTGCGTGTAAGAGCGACGTGGTCAGGTCATCAAAGAGTCCGATGTTCCAGCGCGTCAGTCTCGTCCTGCACGAACGCCAGTAGACAAATGCAGCGAGTAGCAAGAACAGGAGGTACTGGGTGGCACTCTTGTCGAAGCCCCACAACCAGGGTCCAATGGTAGGGAACCCAAGTGTCGAGAGTACGGGCTCGAAGAAAAAACCATGGATGATTAGTAACGCAGCCCAGATGACCAGCCAGTCGAACCAGTTCAGACTCAACCGGAAACTGAGCCTGGCAGCGCTTGGCACTACAGCCCACACAGCAGCAATCAAGCCCAGCATGGTGAGTAGTGCGCTCGTGTCGATGCCATCAGGATTCATAGGATTATCCAACTGTTGGGAATAACTCTAAGGCTTCAAGGACTCTGTCGAAGTAGTTGGCATGTACAGAGCAGTACCGTCGCGGTGACTATGCCAATGATATAGCCATGCACTCTCCCTCACCGCCCATATTGAGGTTTCTTTGGGGGGCGCAAGTCTCGCACTACTAGGGCTTTGACACTGCCGTAAGCTTAAAGCCCCACCCGAAAGCAGACACTAATGACGGGCCGCAACTGGCCCCTAGCCGCCCCCTGCGTCGTGTAATCATGATCATTGGTCGAATGTGATCACGCCGCCGGTTCGGCGGCCGATCCCCTATGCAATAGTCTGAGTTTCGGTTACGCCCCCGTGTGATAACCGACGATGGTCTCGACCTCGTTCTTCGACCCCAGGATCACCGGCACACGCTGATGCAACCCTTCCGGAGCGATATCCAGAATCCTCTCGTAACCCGTTGAGGAAGCGCCACCGGCTTGTTCGACGATGAACGACATCGGATTGGCTTCGTACATCAGGCGCAGCTTGCCGGGCTTGCTCGGATCCTTGGTGTCGCGCGGGTACATGAAGACGCCGCCCCGGGTCAGGATGCGATGCACCTCGGCGACCATCGAGGCCACCCAGCGCATGTTGAAGTCCTTGCCGCGCGGGCCCTCGACCCCGGCCAGGCATTCCTCGACGTAACGTTGCACAGGCGGCTCCCAGAAGCGGCGGTTGGAGGCGTTGATGGCGAACTCCTTGGTATCCGCCGGCACTTTCATGTTCGGGTGGGTGAGCAGGAATTCGCCCACCTCGCGATCCAGGGTGAAGCCGTTGACGCCATGTCCCATGGTAAGCACCAACATCGTCGACGAGCCATACAGGGCATAGCCGGCGCAGACCTGTTTGGTGCCCGGCTGGAGAAAATCCTTGTCGCTGGCGGCGCGATTCGGCACCGGGGCGCGCAGGATCGAGAAGATGGTGCCGACGGAGATGTTGATGTCGACGTTCGACGAGCCATCGAGCGGGTCGAACACCAGCAGGTACTTGCCGAGCGGATACTTGTGCGGGATTGCGTAGACCTCGTCCATCTCCTCCGAGGCCATGCCGGCGAGGTGGCCGGCCCACTCGTTGGTGCGGATCATGATCTCGTTGGTGATGACGTCGAGCTTCTTCTGGGTCTCGCCCTGGACGTTCTGGCTGTCCAGCGCGCCCATGGTGCCGACCAAGGCGCCTTTGTTGACGGCGTTGGAGATGACCTTGATGGCCGTGACCAGGTCGTTCAGCAGCGCGGTGAAGTCGCCGGTGGCCCCGGCGATATGGCGTTGTTCCTCGATGATGAACTGGATGAGCGTGGTGCCGGTATGCATGATGCGATCCTTTATCGAAAAGTGTACTGCCGAGTCATTATTTCCGCCGCGCCCGTAATTACTGGCTGGTCAACTGATCCTGAGTGAAGCTCCAGGTGCGGGTGATGCCGAAGATATCCACCTGCTTTTTCATGTCGTCGGGAAACGCCGCGAAGGGTGCCGCCAGTTCGACGATCTTGATCGCCGCGGCATCCAGGATGCGCGAGCCGGAAGATCGCTCGACATGCACCCCTTCCAGACTGCCATCGCGGTTGATCTCCACAGTGAGCACCAACTTACCGTAGATTTTGTTGCGCCGCGCCGCCTCCGGGTAGTTCAGGTTGCCGATCCGTTCGACCTTGACGCGCCAGTCCTCGACATAGCGCGCGAAGGCATATTCCTTGGCGCGCATGACGGCATTCTCGCGACGTGGCCGCTTCTGGTATTCGTCCCACTCCTGATCGATACGTGCCGCCAGACGGGCCATCTCCAGGCTGCGCTCGGCGAGATTGCCGATCGGTGCCGGGATGATCTCGACCGGCTCCGGACTGGCACGCGGCGCCTCCTCGGCAACGCTGTAACGCGATTTGATCTGGGTGAGCAGTTCCTTGGCCTGGCGCTCCAGTGCGTTGATCCGGGTGTCGATCACCGGCGACGGCGAGGCCGGCCGATCCTCGGCGCTGGCGGGCAGGGGGCTGCGCAGTTGCCGGTCTTCCTCGACATCGCCGCCACCATCCAGATTGGCCTGGGCATAGACCTCGGCCTTGACCGGCGCGGTGGTGCTGCGGGCGTTGACCAAGACCACTTCAAGCGGCGGATTCAACGGATTCAGAAGGTCGGGATTGACTGGTTTCGCGCCAATGCCAAATACAACCACGGTATGAACGATCCCCGAGAACAGTGCCGCTTGGGTAATACGGAAACTCCAGTCCGCCATGGTGACTGGGTAATGCGACGCGGGGATGATATCCCCGACCCGCTTCAGGGCAGCAGCGTAGTCTGGTACTGGCATGTCAGTTCGATATCCAGCAGATCGATGTCCGCCAGACTGGCACGCACCCGATCACCGGCGTTCAGCGCCGGTGCGCCGGTCAGACGCGCGACGAAGGGCAGGCCGTCGAAGCGCACCAGATTCTCCTTGAAGACCGTCGCTTCGATCTCGCCGAGGCCCTCCTGGATGAACCAGCGCAGGCACCAGTAGCGCTCCATGCGTCGCTGGAATTCGGCGTAGGCGTCGTAGGCCAGTTCGAAGTCGCGCAGGATGGCGAAGAGCATCGGGTCGTTGCCGGCGTGCACCGGTTTTTCCGCCCGGATGGCCGCCAGGATCTGCCGCTGATTGACCAGATCGACATAGCGCCGCAGCGGCGAGGTGCTCCAGGCGTAGCACTCCAGGCCCAGGCCCTCATGCGGCGCTGGCTTGACGGTCATGCGCACCTTGCCGGCACTCTGCGCCCGGTACAGGCCGGCGACCTCGTGCTCGGCGAGCAGTTTGCCCCAGCGGCTGTTGGCCAGGATCATCAGTTCGGAGACCAGCTTGTCGATGGGATTGCCGCGCACCCGGGGCTGGATGCGCACCCGGTCGTCCTCGACCTTGAAGATGTAGTCCAGACGCTGCACCTGATCGGCCTTGCCGCGCGCCGCTTCAAGGTGGCAGGCGAAGCCCCAGAGCCATTCCAGTTCGCGCCGGAAGGCATAGTCGGGCGCCTCTGGGTTCTTGATGGTGTCCTCGTTGAACAGCGGCTCCAGGGTCTCGTGGCGCAGGTTGGCGGCGATGCGCACGGTATCCGCCTGGGTGTGCAGGCCGCGGATAGTCATGTCCGGGGCGACATCGACATACAGCGACAAGGCCGGGCAGACCCGGTTTTCCGCCAGGGTGTAGCGCTCGACCAAGGCCTCGGGGAGCATGGTGATCTTGTCGCCGGGCATGTACACCGTCGACAGCCGGGTCGCGGCGATCCGGTCGAGGTCGCTGCCCGGGGCAATACCCAGGGCCGGCGCGGCGATATGAATACCGACGCGCACCGCGCCGTCGGCCTGGAAGATCACCGAGAAGGCGTCGTCGATCTCGGTGGTGGCGGCGTCGTCGATGCTGAACGCCGGGGCGTCGCCGGCGGGCAGGTCGGGCGGCGGCTCGGGTGCCGCCAGGTTGGGGAAGCCCGTGCCCTTGGGGAAATATTCGAGCAGGAAGGCCTGCAAATGGAATTCGTGGCTCGACGGAATGGCGCCGCACTTGTCCAGCAGACGCACCGGCGACAGCCCGGTGCTGGCGCAGGCATCCATCATGGCCTTGTATTCGAGGCTGTTCTTGTCGGGCTTGTGGGCCAGCTCGAAGACCTTGGCGCGCAAAGCCTCGGGAACCGCGCCGGCGGCCATCTGATCGGCCCACTCGGCGCGCAGCAGCGCCTCGCGCGCCTTGCGTTCCAGCGAGGCCTTGGCGGCGGCCAGGGCGTCGGCGGGCGCGGCCTTGTAACGGCCCTTGCCTTTTTTGTAGAAATAGATCGGCGCGCCATGCAGGCTGAGCAGGATGGCGCAGGACTCGGGCGGCGTCGGTGCCGTGCCGGTGTACTCGACCGCCAGATCGGCGAAGCCGAACTCGTCGGCCCCGGCCACCTCCCACAGAAAATCGGTATCGACTTCGCTCGCCAGGCGCCGGGCCTCGTCCATCATCGGCGTCGGCGCCGGTGCCGGATAGCGCATCAGGACATGGCTGGATTTGATCTTGGCGCGCTTGCCGTGTTGCGACTCAATCTGCAGCGAGGCGTCGTTATCGGCCAGGATGGTGCCGGCCTTGATATCGCCGTCCTCTTCGTAAATCACAAACACGGGGTCAGAACTCCAAAATGTGGGGGATATAGTCCGCGAAGCGGCTGAAGCCGTGATCGCCGCCTTCCAGGACGATCTGGCGCGAGCCCCTGAAATAGCGTACCGCCTCGCGATAGTCGAGAACGGCGTCGCCGCTTTCGACCAGCAGCAGGTGGTCTTCCGGTCGACTCGGTTCGGGCACGCGCAGGGCAACGAGCTCATCGAGATGCGCCTGGCTGAACAGGTATTCCTGTCCGCTATGCCAATTCTTCTGCGACGTGCCGACGTGGTCGGCCAACTTGTCGTCGCAGGCGACGCAGGGATTGATGTGCACCGCCTTCAGGCCGTGCCGCTCCGCCAGCCATGTGGCGTAGTAACCGCCCAGGGAACTGCCGACCAGCTTCGGCGAAGTCGCGCTGCCGGCGATCAGGCCTTCCAGCAGCCGGATCGCCTCGGCGGGACGGTCGGGCAGGTCGGGGCAACGGTAGGCATCGGCCAGCCCGCGCGCCGCCATCCATGCCTCCAGCTCGCGCGCCTTGCCGGATTGCGACGAACTGTTGAAACCGTGGATATAGATGAGCATCGAGATAGGGGCGGGCATACCGGCAAGTGATTCCCGATTTTACCCGCCCCCACCGGCGATGTAACGCGGCGAGGCGCTACGCCGGCTTTAATTTCCCGCAGCCTGCTCCAGCCAGAGTATCAACTCGTCGACGACCTGGTTGGCCGCCACGCCCATGGCATCGGCGGCCGCGGCGGCGTTATGGCGCGCCACCGGGATCTGGCTGACGAACAGGCGATGGCCGATCAACTGGGCGCTATCGCGACGGATCAGTTCCACTTCCAGGATCAGCAGGACGACGCCCGGCGGGGTCGCCGACTCGTGGAAAAAGTCCACCAGGCGGGTGTTGAGCTGGTAATCGCCCAGGACGCCGCTACCCAGCGAGGCGACGTTGTCGAACACCTTGGCGGCCTCGACACGCTGACGCAGCAACCAGGTCAGGCGCTGGCCGATGGGCTCGCTCCAGCGCGCGTACTCATAGTGGCTGCGCGTCCCGGCCTCGCTACTGTAGGCCAGGCGCGGCACCTGGTAGAAGGCCGGCACGTCCATCTCGCGCAACAACAACACGCCGCGATGGGTATACGCCCCGAACACCAGGGGCCCAGGGTCGGTCAGTATGTAATGGGTGACTGGCTGGCGGCCGGTCCAGGGGATGAGGCTGCAGCCGGCCAAGGTGAGCGACACGCAGAGTACCGTGGCGTATCTCGCGAGCTTGCTGGCAAAACGCCGGGTCATTTTCGCTCTCCCGGCCCCAACTCGGACTTGCTCGGGCCATACAGCACCCGGCCTGGATCGGCGAGCGAGCGGCCGGCGTTCTGCAAGGCATCGCCGGCCAGGCGCAGGGACTGCGCGGTAGCCTGTATTTCCTGCATGGCCAGATCGCCGGAGCGTTTCAAATGGGTGGTCATTTTCTGCACATCGGTGTCGACATTCTTGAGGGTGGTCCGGCTCGATACCAGCGTCGTTTCGGCTTCCTGAGCCACCTTGCCGAGCCGGACCTGAGAATCGCGCACCACCTGGCCAGTGTTATGCGCCAAGTCATCCAGACGGTCGGCCGCCTGCTTGGCGCTGGCCAGGGTCGCGTTCAGTTGCGGCAGCGTCTGGCGCAACATGCCGCTGATCGCTTCGAGATTGGCGAGTGTGCCGGCGATGGCACGCTGATTCTGATCGGACAGCAGGTCGTTGACGCGGTTCAGGGTGGTCTGACTGGATTCGCCCAGGTCTTGCAGCGTGTTCGCCACCTTGGCCAGTTGCGGCACCCCTTCCTTGATCAACGGGTAGGATTCGCCGGGCGGCACGGCCTCCAGGGGGCCGCCGCCCTGGGCACGATTGGCAAGATCGACGGCCGCCAACCCCGTCACCAGATTGCGTGTCACCACGGCGGTCGCACCCTCCAGTACCGGCGTGCGCGCATCGACCTGCAGGATGACCCGCACCCGTTGGGCCTCGCCGGGCATGATGGCATAGTCGGCGACCTTGCCGACATTGACGCCCTGCATGCGCACCGAGCTGTTGATCTGCAGCCCTTCCAGGGATTGACGCTCGAAATAGACCAGATAGCGCTTCATGATGGTATCGTCGGCTCCGCCGGTCAGCCAGTACAGCCCTGCGGCCAGAATGACCACCAGTCCAAGCAGGCCGGCGCCGACCCAGGCATAGCGTGCATCAGATTCCATGGCCCCTCCCTTCCGCGTGCGCGGAGAAATATTCTCTGATCCAGGGGTGATCGGCCCGCGCCACTTCGGCGACAGGCCCATCGGCGATCACCTTGCCGTCGTGCAGCACCACGACCCGATCGACCATGCCCCAAAGCGTGTCGAGATCGTGGCTGGTCATCAAAACCGTAATTCCAAGACTATCGCACAGTGTACGCACCAGCCGGTCGAACTCACGCGCGCTGATCGGATCCAGGCCCGAGGTCGGCTCGTCAAGGAACAACAGTTCCGGCTCCAGGGCCAGGGCCCGCGCCAGGGCAGTGCGTTTCTTCATGCCCCCGGACAATTCGCTGGGCCGTTTGCGCGCGGCATCGGCGGGCAAGCCCACCAGGCGAATTTTCAACGCCACCACCTGATCACGCAACCAAGCCGGTAAAGCCGTCTGCTCGACCAGCGGCACGGCGATATTCTCGGCAACGCTCAATGACGAAAACAAGGCGCCTTCCTGGAACAGCACACCGAAACGGCGCCGGACCCGATTCATCGCCTGGCCGCGCATCTGGCAGATATCCTCGCCGAACAGCCGAATGGCGCCCGACGCCGGCCGCGCCAGACCGATGCACTCGCGCAGCAGCACCGTCTTGCCGGTACCGCTGCCGCCGATCAAGGCGACGACCTGCCCGGGCTGGACGGCGAAGCTGACGCCGTCATGCAGCCAGCGCCCGCCCAAGTGCGTGCGCAGCGTATCGACCTCCAGCAAGGGCGCCATAGCGCTCATGGCGTGACCTTCGGGAAGGCGATGGAGAACAGCGCATCGATCAGAATCACCGCCACCAGGCAGTGGACCACCGTCGTGGTGGTCTTCAGGCCGACGCTGCGTGCGTCGCGCGTCACGGCAAAGCCGTTGTGGCAGGCGATCACCGCGATCGCCACCGCGAATACCGGCGCCTTGGCCAGGCCCAGGCTGACGGTATAAAGCGGCAGGACATCCTGCAGGCGCGCGAAGAAGGTGTACGGGGTGATGTCGAGCTGCTGCGCCGCCACCAGGGCCGCGCCGAGGATGCCCGTGATGTCCGCGACGAAAGTCAGCAACGGCATGGTGATGACGATCGCCAGCAGGCGCGGCAGCACCAACACCTGCATCGGCGACAGGCCAAGGGTGCTGATGGCGTCGATCTCCTCGGTGACCTTCATGGCGCCGATCTGCGCGGTGAAGGCCGCGCCGGAGCGGCCGGCGATCAGCAAGGCGGTAAGCAGCGGCGCCAGTTCGCGGGTCACCGCCAGGGAGACACCGTCGACGATGAAGATGTTGGCGCCGTATTTCTCGATCTGGATACCCAGCAAATAGGTAAACACCACGCCGATCAGAAAGGTCATCAGGGCAACGATGGGCAAGCTGGCGACGCCGACGGCTTCGAGCTGAACGAAGAACTCACGCATCCGGAACCGGCCCGGGTGGCGCAGCCAGTCCAGGGCCGCGGCGCCAAGCTGGCCGATGAAGGCGAGCATATCAAGCACACCGGCGGCAAGCAGCGCCGCCTGCCGACCCAGCCGATGCAACCAGCTTTCAGGCGGCGTGGCGACCGTTGCGGGCGCTTCAATGTCTTCCCGGACCAGTTCGAGCATCGCCTGGTTGCGCGGCGAGAACCCCGACCAGCTGACCGCCGCCCTCGGCAAGCCCCAGGCCTTGAGGCGCTGACACAGCAGCATCGCCCCCGCCGTATCCAGCATGCCGAGGTCACCGCCATCGACATGCAATGTGGTCGTGCCGGCGGGACGCAGGCTATCCAGTTCGGACTCCAGTCTGAGCAGATCGGCGAGCCGCCAACTGCCGGATAGGCGCATCACCGGACCGGCCTCGGAGATCTCCAGGGCAACACGCCTGTGCGGGCTTGCGGTCATGGCGCCAGTCGCAGCCGGTCGAGGAGTGTGTCGTGCAAACCGCCGAAGCCGCCGTTACTCATCACCAGAATGTGATCGCCGGGCTTCGCCTCGGCGGCGATGGCCTCGACGAGCTGCCCGAGATCGGCATGCGTCGTCGCCGTCGCGCCCAGGGAACGCAGCGCGCCGGCGGCATCCCAGCCAAGATCGGCGCTGTAACAAAAGACGCGCTGGGCGTCCTTGAGGCTACCCGCCAACTGGTCTTTCATGACCCCAGTTTCATGGTGTTGGAACGCGGCTCCAGGACCGCCAGGATGCGTGCCGCGCCGACCCGCGAGCGCAACCCGGCGAGCGTCGTGGCAATGGCCGTCGGGTGATGCGCGAAGTCGTCGTAGACGGTGATGCCATTGACCGTGCCGCGCGTCTCCAGACGGCGCTTGACGTTCTCGAAACGTCCCAGCGCCTCCATCGCCACCCGCGGCGTCACCCCGACGTGGCGCGCCGCGGCAATCGCTGCCAGGGCGTTGGCCCGGTTGTGCGCGCCGAGCAGGCCCCAGGTCACCCGGCCGACCGGGACATCATCCAGGCTCACGTCGAAACTGGCGGAATCGACGGGCTGGGCCTTCCAGCCAAAGCCCCGGCCGGCGAAATACTCGACCTCGCTCCAGCAACCGCGCCCGAGCACCCGCAGCACATTATTGTCGCCACCGTTGGCGACCACCCGGCCATTGCCCGGCACACCGCGCACCAGATGGTGGAACTGGGTCTCGATGGCGGCCAGGTCGGGAAAAATGTCGGCGTGGTCGAATTCCAGATTGTTGAGGATTGCCGTGCGCGGCCGGTAATGCACGAATTTGGAGCGCTTGTCGAAGAAGGCGGTGTCGTATTCGTCGGCTTCGATGACGAAGAACGGCGACTCGGTGAGGCGCGCCGACACGCCGAAGTTCATCGGCACGCCGCCGACCAGATAGCCCGGGTCCAGCCTGGCGTCCTCCAGGATCCAGGCCAGCATGGCCGAAGTGGTGGTCTTGCCGTGCGTGCCGGCCACCGCCAGGACCCATTTGTCCTTCAGGACATTCTCGTAAAGCCACTGCGGCCCGGATATATAAGGCAGACCGCGATTCAGGATTTCTTCCATGAGCGGCTGCTTGCCCCGACTGACGACATTGCCGACGACAAAGACATCGGCGCCGATGTTCGCCTGTTCGACGCCATAGCCCTCGATCAACTCGATACCCTGGCTTGCAAGTTGCGTGCTCATCGGCGGGTAGACCTGGGCATCGCCGCCGGCGACCCGATGTCCGGCCTGACGGGCGATCACCGCGATGCCACCCATGAAGGTGCCGCAGATGCCGAGGATATGAATGTGCATTTTGTGGGGGTGGCGCACGGAAAGAACTCAAGTTTCCCGCAACGCTGCCGATAGTGTTGAGACCGAATCGAAAAATACCAGATCAGGCCGACTATGTCCCAGGTTCCCTCAGCCATCGGGCTCACCGTCATCGACAATCTCCGTGCCGCGGGGCGGTCGCCCTCGCCGGAAAATTACGCCGAGGAGTATTACCGCGTCACCGGCGAAACGCCGCCACCGCCCCCGGCAGCCGAACCCGCCGGGCCGCCGCCGGACAGCACGCCCATGCTGGATACCCGCCGGTTCTACGAAGAGATCCTCGCCATCATCCGGGCAGCGGTGCAATCGACCCTGGGCACCACCGAAACGCTTTCGCGCGACCTGGGCGAACGCCAGGACGCGCTGTCGGACAGCGTCGAGAGCTTCCGCAAATCGCGCGACCGGCAGGAAATCCTGCAATTGCTGGGCACTATCGTCAATCAGTCCAACGGCATCCGCGACACCGTCGAATCCAGCCGGCGCGAGCTGACCGAAAGCCGGCGCGAGCTGGAAAACATCCAGAAGGAACTCTCCGAAACCCGCCACGAGTTGAATCACGATGCCTTGACCGGCGTGCTCAACCGGCGCGCCCTCGAAGCGACCCTGACCCATGACATCGCCCGAGTGCGGCGTACCGGCAGCCACTTGACCCTGGCCATGATCGATCTGGACCACTTCAAGGAGATCAATGACGCCTATGGCCATCAGGTCGGCGACGAGGTGCTGATCTATTTTGTCGGCATTGCCCGCGCCGTGATGCGCCAGGCGGACGCCCTGGTCCGTTACGGCGGCGACGAATTCACCATGATCCTGCCGGACACCGACGCACGCGGCGCGCAGTTGGTATTGGGGCGCATGCATATGCTCCTGGGCAAAACCCCGTTCGCGCGCGGGGGCAGCGCCGTCTTCCTGGGTTTCAGCGCCGGCATCGCCCAATTGGCCGCCGACGATGACGACAAGGCGCTGCTGCGCCGCGCCGACCAGGCCGCCTACGAAGCCAAGCAGGCAGGCCGAAATTGCATCCGGGGAGCCCAGTGAATGTCATGGGCACCCGCTTTGCGGCCATAATCAATCAAAATTGAATAGAATCCGAGGGTTGATCCAGAAAAACCCGCCCCATTGGAGAGGAGCAGATCCTGAAGCGGCTCAGATTAGTCCCCAACGATCCGACCCGATTGCCGGTGGACCCGACGCGCCACAGCGCGCCCGAGGCCGCCACGGTATTCATCGTCGACGACCGGGCGACGGCGCGCAGCCTGCTGGAAGGCCTGGCCAGATCCCTGGAGCCGGGCATCCTCATCGAGAGCTTCGCTGACCCGCGGCAAGCCCTGGAACGCACCGGCAAACGCGTCCCGGACCTGATCATCACCGATTACCGCATGCCCTCCATGGACGGCATCGAGTTCACGCGTCGGCTGCGCGCGCTGAAGATGCTTGCCGATGTCCCCATCGTCATCATCACCGTGGTCGAAGACCGAAAGATCCGCCAGCAAGCGCTGGAAAGCGGCGCCACCGACTTCCTCACCCGGCCCATCGACCCGCATGAATGCCGCGCCCGCTGCCGCAACCTGCTGGCCCTGCGGCGCAGCCAGAAGTCGCTGGGCAATCGCGCCGAACGCCTGGAGGCGGAGGTCGCCCAGGCGACGCGCGACATCCATGCTCGTGAACGCGAGACCCTGATCAAACTGGCCAAGGCCGGCGAATACCGCGACGAGAATACCGGCAACCACATCTATCGCATGGCCCGCTTCAGCGGCCTGATCGCCAGCGAACTGGGCCTGAGTGCCCAGGAATGCGAGGAGATCGAACTCACCGCGCCGATGCATGACCTGGGCAAGATCGGCATCCCGGACAAGATTCTGCTCAAGCCCGGCCCGCTGACCCCCTACGAATGGCTGATCATGAAGACACACCCGATCATCGGCCATGACATCCTCGCCGGAAGCCCGTCGCGCTACCTGCGCATGGGCGCGCAGATCGCCCTCTGCCACCACGAGCGCTACGACGGCCAGGGCTACCCGCGCCAGCTCGCCGGACAGGACATTCCCCAGACGGCGCGCATCGTTACCGTCGCCGACGTTTTCGACGCCTTGACCACGGTACGTCCCTACAAACAGGCCTGGAGCTTCAACGCCGCCCTGCAATACATCCAGGAGCAAAGCGGCAGCCATTTCGACCCGGAGTGTTCCCAGGCATTTCTCAGGCGCATCGACGAAGTCCGCCGAGTCATGCGCGAATATAGCGACGACACAACGGGCCCGCTGCCATGATCCGTGCCCTGCCCGCGGAACTGGCCAGGGTGATCGCCCACCTGAAAGCACGTATCGCCGCGCGCCCGGACAGCGAGTTTCAGCAGGCACTGATCCGTTTTTTCATCGGGCTGGGGTTTTTCCTGTATTTCGCCAGCTCCTGGTTCAGGCACCCGGAAGCCGTTTCCATCGCCATTTACCAGGTGGTGGTGGTCTTCATGCCCCTGTCGGCGCTGATACTGGTCGCCACCCTGGCGTCGCCGAAAGTGTCCGTTTTCCGTCGGGTATTCGGTGCCGTGCTGGATTTTTCCACGGCGTCCATCCTGCTTTACGTTGGTGGCGAAACCTCGGCGCCACTAGTCACCATTTACCTCTGGGTCACGCTCGGCAACGGTTTTCGCTATGGCGTCAAATACCTGTACCTGTCGACCTTGCTGGCCAGCCTCGGTTTCGCCCTCGTCCTGAGCCTGAACGAATTCTGGCGCGGGCACCTGCCCCTGGGCCTCGGGGTGATGCTGGCGGTCGTAGCCGTGCCGCTCTACGCCGCATCGCTGATGCGCCAGCTTCACTCGGCCGTCGCCCGGGAAAAAGAGGCAAACAAGGCCAAGTCGCAGTTCCTCGCCAATATTAGCCACGAGCTGCGCACGCCGCTGAACGGCGTCATCGGAGTCGCCGACCTGCTCGCCGAAACCCGCCTCGACCGGGAGCAACATGAACTGGCCCAGGTCATCCGCGCCTCGGCGGATACCCTGCTGGGCCTGATCGACAACGTCCTCGATTTTTCGCGTATCGAAGCCGGCCGGCTCATCCTTGCCGACGAACCGTTCGACCTGCATCTCCTGGTGAACCGCACCGTACAGATGCTCGACCCGGTCGCGAAGAAAAAGGGCATCGCCCTCGCCGCGCACATCACCCCGCAAACGCCCTTCCGCCTCAACGGCGATGCCCCCCACCTGCGCCAGGTATTGATCAACTTGATCGGCAATGCCATCAAGTTCACCGAGGCGGGACGCGTCGATCTGTATGTCCGGCCCTCCGGTCTGGGCGATCCGCCGCGTCTGCACTTCGAAGTGGTCGATACCGGCATCGGCATCGCCGCGCCGGTCCAGGACACCATCTTCCAGAGCTTCACCCAGGCCGATACCTCGATCACCCGGCGTTATGGCGGCACCGGCCTCGGCACCACCATCGCCAAGCAACTGGTGGAACTCATGGGCGGCCGCATCGGCCTGCGCAGCGAAGAAGGCGTCGGCAGCGTCTTCTGGTTCGAAATCCCGTTCCAGACCCAGGCCACCAGCGCTGCCAGCTCCAGCGCCGAGTTGCCGTTGAAGGGGCGCGTCGCCCTGCTGGCGCGCGGCGAATTGCTTCCGCGTCTCGACGAGTTGGTGCGCACCTGGGGTCTCGACGTGCAACCCCTGGCCAGCGACGAAGTCGCCCGTAGCGCCATCCGCAACGCCTCCAGCAGCAATCGCTCGCTCACTGCCCTGGTCGTCGCCCAGGACTGCCTGAACCAGGAACCGCTGGCCTACATCGAGTCCCTGGAACTCGCCGAGCGCGAACACAGCCTGCCCATCATCCTGATCATCCCCGAGTCGAGCAATGCCGATGCCGCGCTCTCCGACACCCGTCTGACGCGCGCCGGCTACGCCGCCGTGCTGAGTACCCCGGTCAATGCCAGCCTGCTGTTCAATGCCATCCACGCCGTGATGAGCACGGCCCTGCCGGACAACGTGGTATCCATCGCCGACCACTTCCAGAGCCGCGCCGGCGGCCTGAAGCTGCGCATCCTGGTGGCCGACGACAACCCGGTGAATCTGCGCGTCACGCGCGGCATCATGGAACACGCCGGCCATGAAGTCCTGGCGGTGAATGACGGCGAGCAGGCCCTGGCGCTGCTCGAAGCCGAGAACGACCAGATCGATCTGGCCATCATCGACATGCAGATGCCGGGGCTCTCCGGACCGGATGTGGTGCGCCATTGGCGCTTCATGGAACAGGAACACCTGCCGATCGTCATCCTGACCGCGGACGCCCGCGAGGAAAGCGCGCGTACCTGCCGCGAAGCCGGTGCCGATGCCTTCCTGACCAAGCCGATCAACGGCCTCGATCTGATCGATACCGTGGCGCGCCTGGCCATGGCCGCCGGGAGCGGCGAAAACCCGGGGCAGCAGGCGAAGCGCCGCCCGGTCGCCAGGCTCGATGAAGAAACCCTCGACGATCTCGCCACGCTGGGCGGCGGCCCGGAGTTCGTCGAAGGCCTGATCCGCGAATTCACCCAGGACAGCCTGCGCGCCCTTGGTGCCATCGAACAGGCACTCAAGGAGCGCGACTACCTGGCCTGGAAAGACCAGTGCCACACCCTCAAGGGCGGCGCCAGCGATGTCGGCGCCCTGGAACTGGCGCAGCTCTGCGCCGAGGCCGAACGCATTCAGCCCTACGAGCTGGGTAGCGCCGTGTCGCGCGAACGCCTGAACTCGGTGCGCGACGCCTGGACGGCGGCGGGTACCGCCCTGGCCGATTACCTATCCCGCCAGGCGAGTGCCCGCCGGCACTGAAGCCAGCACCGGGCCGGTCGCCTGCTTGCCGCCCTGGCGGGCAATCAAACGCTCCATCATGCGCAGATCCTTCTGCTCGATACGCATGGCGGCATCGACCCAGATATCGGTGATCTTGAGCAGCTCTTCATAGGTGATCGGCTGGATCAGTTCGCGCGCCGCGCGCAAGGCCAGGGCGCCATTGCGCACCCGGCTGTCGCGCCGGACATAATCATAGACGGCTTGCGGGCCTTCGCCCGGCTCGGCGAGGACATCGACCACGCCCAGATCGAACAGCTCGTCGGCGCGATACAGGTTGCCGCTCAAAATCATCTGCTCGGCCTTGACCATGCCGACCCGGCGGCCGAGCAAGGACAACGCCCCCATGCCCGGGAACAGGTTGAACAGGATCTCCGGGAAGCCCATCTTGGTGCCTTTCTCGGCAATCAGCACATTCGCCGAGAGGGCGCATTCGAAACCTCCGCCCAGGGCATCGCCCTGCACCAGACAGATGCTTTTCAGACCGGCCCGATCCAGATGGGAGATATTCAGATAAAGCGGCTCGATGCACGCCCTGGCATAACGCTGCAAACCTTCCCGATCCTTCCGCTGGATCAGTTCATGGAACAGGCTGAGATCGCCCCCAAGGTTGAAGACACCGGGGCAGGACGATGCGGTCACCTGATACTGGACATCCGCCTGCCTGGGGTCGTCGATCTGCTTCATCAGCTCATGGCACCACGCGGTCAATTCCCCCAGTAGCCTGGGCGTAAAACACGGCCGCGGTTCGGAATGCATATAGCCCCAGGCGATTCCGTAGCGCTCGTCGAAATACGTGGTCAATTGCTGGTAACCGGCGTTCTGGGGTTGCAGCGAGCTCGGCAAGGCATGCAAGGCGGACATGGTCTTCTCCTATTCCAGGTGGATTTTCGTTAGGGCAGGCACGATACCTACCCATCCAGACTAGCGCCTGAAATGCGCGCTCACAAGGGATCGCGGGGAGAAAACCTCAGTTGAATCAATACTTCAGGGAAAAACCACGGTGCCGTAACAGTAAATTCACACGCCGGCGGCCTGCCGGTCGGCGTGATACGACGAACGCACCATCGGCCCGCAGGCGGCGTTGACGAAGCCCATGACCTCGGCGGCGCGGCCCAGGGCCTCGAACTGCGCCGGCTCGACGAAGCGCTCCACCGCCAGATGATGCCCCGAGGGCTGCAGGTACTGGCCCACCGTCAGCATCGTCGCGCCCTGGGCGCGCAGGTCGCGCAGCACCTCCAGCACCTCATCGTCGGTCTCGCCCAGGCCGAGCATGATCCCGGACTTGGTCGGCACCGCCGGCACGCGCGCCTTGAACTGGCGCAGCAGTTCCAGCGAATGCGCGTAATCGGCGCCGGGCCGTACCGCCTGGTATAAACGCGGCACGGTTTCCAGGTTGTGGTTCATGACGTCCGGCGGCGTCGCCGCGAGGATGTCCAGGGCGATCGCCATCCGGCCCCGGAAGTCCGGCGTGAGGATCTCGATGCGCGTGCCCGGCGACTGCGCGCGCACCGCGCGGATGCATTCGGCGAAATGCCGCGCGCCGCCATCGCGCAGATCGTCCCGATCCACCGAGGTGATCACCACGTACTTCAAGCCCAGCGCCGCGACCGTCCCGGCCAGGCGCGCCGGCTCGTCGACATCGGGCGGCAGCGGCTTGCCGTGGCCGACATCGCAGAACGGACAGCGCCGCGTGCATAGATCGCCGAGGATCATGAAGGTCGCCGTGCCATGATGGAAACACTCGCCGAGGTTCGGGCAGGAGGCCTCCTCGCACACCGTATGCAACTGGCTCTGGCGCAGTACCGCCTTGATGCGCGCCACCTCCGGCGAGGTCGGTGCCTGGGCGCGTATCCACACAGGCAGCTTCAGGCGCGGCTTGGCCACCACCTTGATCGGGATGCGCGCGGTCTTGGCCTCGCCTCTGTGCTGGGTCGGGTCCGCCATCTCTGGACTCCATGACGAAAAGCGCATTCTACGCGCGGACGAGCCCACCCCGGCCAGCCGGCGGCCACCCGCGCAGGTACACCGCAGGACAACTTTGCCTGCCTCACGGCGCGGGTTTTCGGGGCCGATACGCCATGTTCATGTAGACATCGCCGCGCGCCAGTTCGTCGAGCATCCGCGCCAGGCGCCTTTCCCGGGTCGCGGGCAATTTCGCCCGCATGATCCAGCCGAGGTAATCATTCCGCTGGTACGCCGGACGGGATTCATACGCAGGCAACAGTCCTCCGGCTTCAAGTGCCGCGCGCACGACATCCGGCATGGGCAGACGCGGCCGCTGCAAACGCGACCCGGGCGCGGCAACCGATGCACCGCGCGCCTTCGGTTTGGCGCTCGCCGCCCCGATCTCCACCAGGCGCGCTCGCACCAACTTGCGCACCAAGGCCGCCGGCAGCGGTTTATCCGGCTGAAAGCGGATCGCCCCCGTGCTGGTTTCGAAAGTGCCGAGTTCGTTCCGGAACGCCACCATCACCGACGAACTCATGGGATAAAACGCACAGTGCCGCGCCGACGCGCCAAAGGCCGCCAGGCCCTGCCCCTGCCAACGGAACGCCGGCAACCCGTAGAGGATGCACGCCTCGGCCTCGGGCGCCGCCTGACTGATGAGGTCGCGCAGGCGCGTCAGCGCGGCCCGCTGGTCATCGGCCAGCGGGGCCAGATAGGCATCCATGGTTGTCGGTTTTCCTGACATGCGTGCGGATAGGTATTTCTACGGCATCAACGCTGAGCTTGAGTGGCGCTCCGCCATCAAACCGGGATCTGTCTCCTGTGACTCCAAAATCGCAACTTGTGCAATATCAATTCCTTGATCGGGTTGCCTCTTCTGAAGTGAAACAAGATTTCCCCATAGTCATGCTCATGCTCATTCACCCTGAATTTCCTGCCGTTGCTCAAATGGTATAACTTGCCACGGTGAAATTCATTTTCGTCAATCAAGCCATATCCACCGGAATACTCAAATGGAAAATAACCAAATTGACTCGGATCCCTGAATGGGCTCAGGTTGTTCTTTTTATAAAGTAAACTGTATATAGATTGATCGTGTCTGTGTTCGATAAAACCCGCGGATGGGACGACGTCTCCATTCACGCGGTCAGTGATATTGTTTTCGTGGCACGATAATCTCAGGAATTCCTCATAGAACGCCACGCTGAATCGCGTTTTTTTTATCAAGTGATAGCATGACAATATTTGATTTGAGTCGGTGAATTTCTTTTCATCGCAATCCATTGCGATAAACAGCGCTCTCTTGGTCCATTGCGACTCGATCAAAGGCAGCTCAAACCCCATGATGTCCTGTCCACACGCATTCATTGCATCTATAAGCGGGCTTACAGATGCAGTAAACATAACCCCGGAGTCACCATAAAAAAGGTAGTCACCATCATTGATTTCACGTAGCGAGCGAAGGATGAAATAAGGCTTCCATAACCAATAACCCCCACCCTTTTGCAAATTCAGAATGTGACCGTGTTTTTCTTTGAATTCACCATCAATGTCGGCAGGCGAGTATTGTCTGCACACATCAAATCCGCCAAGCAACCTGGCTGATGTCGATGCATAGAACTGCGCTTTTCTGAAATTCACATCTGCGTAGTTGATATAGTGTTTCATGAGATGGTTTTTGAAAAACAGGAAGCGGACGTTATTTCTTGCATTGTTACGCCATCACACCGTAGTCTGCCCCCATTATTCGTATTCGGGTGGTTTGTTACAGCGTCAACGTATGAGGTAACCGGCATGCGCGGCTTTATGCGCAAGGTCCAGTTGACCGCAGGGTTGGGTCATGGTGGTTATTTTCATTGTTTGTTGTCGAGATCTTCACCAGAATAACCCATCACGTGCGCAGCCTGAGAAAAAAGTTCTTTGGTGCTGATTTGATGTTTCTCAGAGATAGAGAATATCTCTTCCGAGTAGCTTACTTTTCCAAACGTTAGTGTATATTTTACAAACCCACTCATAGCAAGTACACTTCTAAGCTCATCAACAACTCGCAGGAGAGGCGGTCATGACAACTACCGGAAAATGCCCGAAGTGCGAAGAGCAAATAACAGAAACAATCGCGTCCAAAGTTCCACTTAATAACAATGGAAAGTCGATCAAAGGAGGGATGTATCTGTGCCCTCACTGCTCATCTGTTCTTGGCGTGCAGTTCGACCCGTTTGCACAGGCATCAATGACCGCTGCACAGATTCCTCGTCAAGAAAATTAGTCCTGATTACTGGAAAAGCGTTGCCCCGCAACAGTAGGGGCAATAAGGGACAAAGGCAATAGGGGGCACGGTTTTTGTTTTTCTAGGCCATGTCCTTTCGTTGCAACCATGGCAAAACCGACCCCGACGGTCAACGCTTCAAAATGGCACAGGCCTGATGCGCCCCGTCCTCCGCCTTCGATACCGCCTTCAGGTAAACTTCGCCATCCCCTAGAACGGCGAACGCCATGAAATTCACCCCCGAATCGTTCCGCGCCTGGGAGCGCAAGAAGATCACCCTGCTGGGCATGTCCGGCGTCGGCAAGACGTATATCTCTGGCCTGCTGCGCCGGCACGACTGGTTCCATTTTTCCGGCGACTACCGCATCGGTACGCGCTATCTGGACGAGCCGATTCTCGATCTGATCAAGCAGCAGGCGATGCAGGTGCCGTTCCTGCGCGAGCTGCTGCGCAACGACTGGATCGATATCCGCAACAACATCAAGATTCAGGATCTGGGGCCGGTGCTGTCGTTTGTCGGCAAGCTGGGCAATCCGGATTTCGCCGGCCTGTCGCTCACCGAGTTCAGCCAGCGCCAGGCGATGTATCGCGAGGCGGAGATCGCCGCCATGAAGGATGTCCCGGAGTTCATCCGCAAGGCGCAGGAGATCTACGGCTACGATCATTTCGTCAATGACGTCGGCGGCAGCCTGTGCGAGCTGGAGGACGACTCGGTGATCGACCTGCTCGCCGAGCACACCTTGATCCTGTATATCCAGGTGACCACCCGGGACGAGGAAAACACCTTGATCCGGCGCGCCCAGTCCGACCCGAAGCCGCTCTATTACCGGCCTGCATTCCTGGCCGAGCACCTGCCTGTCTATATGGCGGAGCGGGGTGTCGAATTCGTTGCCCAGGTGGAGCCGAACGACTTCACCCGCTGGGTGTTCCCGCGCCTGTTCCATTCGCGCGTGCCGCGTTACGAGGCGATCGCCGGGCCGCACGGCTATACCGTGACTTCCCAAGAAGTGGCCCAGGTGAAGAGCCAGGACGATTTCCTGGCGCTGGTCGAAACGGCCATTGCCCGCAAACAGGGGATTTGAGCCATGCCGCTGGTTGCCCATAACGCCCTCCCCTCGCTGCAACGTCTGCGCGAGACCGGCGCCAACGTCGTTCTGCCCGAGGATCGCGCCGCGACGCAGGACATCCGCGAGTTGCACATCGGCCTGTTGAACATGATGCCGGACGCCGCGCTGGAAGCGACCGAGCGGCAGTTCTTCCGGCTGATCGGCGAAAGCAATCCGATTGCCCAGTTCTACGCCCACCCCTTCACCATCGACGCCATTCCGCGCGGCGAGAAGGCGGCGGCGCATATCGCCAGGTATTACGACACCTTCGACAAGGTGCGTGCCGAGGGGCTGGATGCGCTGATCATCACCGGCGCCAACGTGACCGGCGAAGACCTGTCGAAGGAACCGTTCTGGGGACCCCTGGGCGAGGTCATCGACTGGGCCTGGGAGAACGTGACCACCACGTTGCTGTCGTGCCTGGCGACTCACGCCGTGCTGCATTTCCGCTACGGCCAGCCGCGCGTCATGCAGCCGAACAAGCGCTGGGGCGTGTTCTCGCACCGGGTGGTGGAAAAACGCCATCCCCTGGTCGCCGATGTGAATACCCGCTTCGACGTACCGCATTCGCGCTGGAACGATATCTCACGTGCCCAGTTCGAAGCCGCCGGCCTGCGCGTCCTGGTGGAAAGCGAGGCGGTCGGCGTGCATCTGGCGACCAGCCACGACGGTCTGCGCATGGTGTTCTTCCAGGGTCACCCGGAGTACGACACCATTTCGCTGCTCAAGGAGTACAAGCGCGACGTCCTGCTCTACGCCCAGGGCAAGTTTGTTGCCTGTCCGCCCTTCCCGGAGAACTATATCGCCCGCCACGAACAGGCGATCCTGCTGGAATGGCGCGACCGATTGCTGCATGCCGTCAAAGCCGGCCAGCCCGCGCCCGAGTTTCCCGAAGCGACGATACTTGCCAACCTCGACAACACCTGGCACGACAGCGCCGAGGCGGTGGTCGGTAACTGGATGGGCTGCATGTATCAGGTGACCAGCGCCGACCGGCGCAAGCCCTTCATGGCCGGCATCGACCCCGAAAACCCCCTTGGACTGGACTGGATCGGCTGACGCGGTAACGGCAAGATTCCACGTGCATTCAGGGCTTTGCCCGGGGCGTGATCGTGGCATAATCCCCCCCCGTCCGACCCATTAACAATCCCAGAGGAGCGAGGCGTGGCTAAAGTCAAGAAATCTACCGCCAAGGCGGCAAGCCCGGCCAAGAAGGCTGCGGCGACCAGCGCCGTCAAGAAAAAGACTGTCGCCAAGCCCGCGCCTGCTCCGAAAAAGGCAGCGGCTCCGGCCAAGAAGGCTGTCGCCAGCGCCCCCGCCAAGAGCGTCGCCAAGAAGCCCGTGGCCAAACCTCTGGCCGTGAAATCGACCCCGAAGCAGTCCGTCGCCAAGACGCCGGCAAAGCCGAGCGCCAAGCCCGTCAAAGCTCCCGCCAAGAAGGTCGCGGCGATACCGCCGGTCAAGAAGCCCGTGGCCGCCAAGCCACTTGCCAAGCCCGCGGCGAGCAAGGTAGCCACCGCCAAAAAGACGGCAGTCAAAGCCCCCGTCAAGAAAGTTGCCGCGCCCATCAAGGCCGTGGCAAAACCATCCGCCGCCAAACCGGCCGCAGCGAAAGCTGCGCCGGCCAAGCCTGTCCCGAAGAAACCGGCCCCCGCCAAGGCGGCTGTGCCCACGAAACCGACGGCCACCCCGACCGTACAGAAAAAGACCATGCCCGAGAAAGTTACCAAACCTTTAACGGTTGCCGCCACCCCGGCGAAAACCTCACCTGCTCCCAAGGCCGCCGCGCCAGCCGCCAAGGCCAGCCCGGCGAAGAAGAAAAAAGTGTTCGCCGGAGTACCGACCGAGGCCGAAATCCTGCAAATGTCCGATGACGACTACATGAACCAGGCCCAACTGGCCTTTTTCAAGTTACGTCTCCAGACCATGAAGGATGAGATTCTGGTCAACGCCCGCGAGACCGGCGAGCATCTCAAGGAAAACGAGGTCTTCGCCGACCCCAATGACCGCGCCACGGTGGAAGAAGAGAACATGCTCGAACAGCGTGTTCGCGACCGCGAGCGCAAGTTGCTGAAGAAGATCGACCAGTCCCTGGCACGCATCGATGCCGGCGATTACGGCTATTGCCTGGAGACGGGCGACCCGATCGGCATCCCGCGTCTGCTGGCCCGGCCGACCGCCGAACTGTGCATCGAGGCGCAGGAAAAACACGAGCGGCGGGAAAAGCTGTTCGCCGACTGATGTCGCCCACCCCGCACCGTGGCTCGGCATGAACCACGGGCGAGTGCCGGCTTCATCGCTCGGTGAGAGACTGTGGTCCGCTCAGTTCAGTCCCCAGCGCATCGCATCGGCCACGCCTAAACATGCCTAGCCTGGAAACCTGGGAACTCCTCAGCTACATCGTCACCGTCGTCGGCCTGCCCTTCGCCATCGGCGTCTTCCTCTGGGAACAGCGCCGCGAGCGCCAGGCCGACGAAGAGGAACTGCACCAGCGTCTGGCCGAAACCTACGCCGACTTCCTGAAACTGGTGCTCGACAACGCCGACCTGAAGCTGCTGCGTCGCACCGCCGAAGTCATTGTCCTCGACGAAGAACAGAAGGAGCGCCGCTATGCCCTGTTCGGCATCCTCACCTCGATCTTCGAACGCGCCTTCGTCATGGTCTACGAGGACGACATGAACCGGCAACGCCGCCGTCTCTGGCAGACCTGGGACGACTACATCAGCGAATGGTGCGCGCGCGCCGATTACCGTAGCGAACTGCCGGAACTGCTGAAGGGCGAAGACCCGGATTTCGCGGCCTACATGTACCACAGCGCCGGCATGTCGGTGCCCGCGTGAACCTCGGCCAGCGCCTGCTGCGCGGCGCCATCCGCCTCTACCAGATCGCCCTGTCGCCGTACTTCGGCAACCAGTGCCGGTTTTACCCGACCTGTTCGGAGTACGCCATGGACGCGGTGGCCAAACACGGCGCGCTCAAGGGCAGTTGGCTAGCCATCCGGCGCATCGGCCGCTGCCACCCGTATCACCCGGGCGGCCACGATCCGGTACCATGAACGGTTCTAGCGCACGCCTGTACCGGCATTCACGTGCGTTGCCGCCCACCAGCCGTGCTTCCCCCTTTGGAAAAGGGGGATTGAGGGGGATTTCTTGGGCATATCGAATTCCAACCGCCGTTAAATCCCCCCCAGCCCCCCTTTTTCAAAGGGGGGAGTGCCGTCAGTGGGGTGAGACATGATGGATTCGCTGCCAGTCACCCTGCTCACCGGTTTCCTCGGTTCGGGCAAGACCACGGTGCTCAATCAGCTACTCAAGCGCCTGCCGCTCACCGCCGTGGTGATGAACGAATTTGGCGAGATCGGTCTGGACCACCAATTGCTCGAAGAAACGCGCGGGCCGCTGGTGCTGCTCTCGGGCGGCTGTGTCTGCTGCCAGGTGCAAGGTTCGCTGGCGCCGACACTGAAAAACCTCTGGCTGGGACGCCAGGACGGCACCCTGCCGCCCTTCGAGCGGATCGTCATCGAGACCACAGGCATTGCCGATCCGGCGCCGATCCTCGATACCCTTTTGCATGACCGCTATGTCGCGGCACATATGCGCATGGATGGTGTAATCACCACGGTCGACGCGGTGCTTGCCAATGGCCAACTCGACGACCACCTCGAAGCCCCGCGCCAGATTGCCGTCGCCGACCGGCTGCTGCTGACCAAGACCGATCTCGCCGAGGCCGGGGCGCTGGCCGCGTTGCGCCTGAGGCTGCACGCACTGAATCCAGCCGCGCCGCTGCACGTCGTCAGGCACGGTGATATCGATCCAGCCCTGATCATGAACTGCGGCCTGTTCCGCCCGGAAGAAAAGCACCCGGATGTGCTGCGCTGGCTCGCGGAAAGTTGTTACACCCCAGCGGGTGCCGGTCGCACCGGCCTGCGCCGGGCCACGGCGCCAGCGCGCCACGTCAGCGGCATCCGCAGCTTTACCGTCAGTTTCGACCAGCCGCTCGACTGGCTTGGCCTCAGCGCCGCCCTGGAGATGCTGATGAGCTTCCGGGCGAAGCACATCCTGCGCATGAAGGCGCTGGTGAATGCCATCGGCGAAGACAAGCCGCTGGTACTGCACGCCGTCCAGCACGTCTTCCACGCCCCGGCCTATCTGCCGGAGTGGCCCGACGCCGACCGGCGCAGCCGCTTCGTGTTCATCACCGACGATCTCGACGAAAACTTCGTCCGGCGCCTGCTCACAGACTTCGCGCTCCCCGCCGTGCCGGGTCTGGCGCAGAAGGAAGCACTCTCGGTGGCCTACGAGACCAGGTTGGCGCGCGACGGCTAAGACTCTCCACTGGCCCTCTCGGCCAGACCGGCGCCGTCAGTGCATTGGGCGCTTCATGAAGTTCACCACCTTGGCATCGCTCGGGCCACGCGCGGCGGTCGAGGCGCAGGTGCCGCCACCTTCGGTTTCGTTGACGTAACCCTCGGCCTCGTAAAGCAGGTTGATGACGTCGACGTAGTGACGCTCCTTGGCCATCTGCAGCGCGGTACGACCATGCTCGTTGACCGCCTTGACCTCGGCGCCGGCATTCAGCAAGGCCTCGCAGACCGCCGCTTCGCCGCCGCCGGCGGCCAGCATCAGCGGCGTGATGCCGAAGAAGATGCGCGCGTTGACGTCGGCACCGGCATCGATCAACGCCTGGACGATCAGGGCGTAACCGCAATCGAGCTCATGGTTGTAGGCGGCCTTGAACAGGGCCGTCCAGCCGTTGGCATCCTGGGCGTTGACGTCGGCACCGGCGGCGATCAGCGCCTGAACGGCTTCGAGATGGCCGAGGTGGGCCGCCGTCATCAAGGGGGTCTCGCCGTTTTCGTCGGCCTGGCCGGCATTGGCACCCGCCTTCAGCAATTGACGGATGCTTTCGTGATCGCCGGCACGGGCGGCGTTGATGAGTTCGTGGGTCATGGCAGCGCTCCAAAAATAATTGCTTACTATTTTACTCAACTATTTTTCCGCCGCAAGCCCCACGGCGATAACGCGGGCAGATCTCTCAACGCCCTTCTTGCACGGAGTTGATGCCACCCTTCAGGACATAGACGTCGAAGCCGCGCTGGGTCAGCAGGAACGCGGCGGCACAGGAGCGCCGGTCAGTCTGGCAGAACAGGATGTATTTGCGCCGCATATCGAGTGCCCTGGCCTTGTGACGCAGCAGATAGAGCGGCAGGTTATGTGCCCCGGCCAGGGTATGGGCCCGGAACTCATCCTCCAGACGCACGTCGAGCAGACCCGCGCCGCCCTTGATCAACGCCCCGGCCTGTTTGATGTCCACCCAGTGCACCAGCGGTTCGCGCAGGATCGGATCGAAATCGGCCTTGGACAGGCGCATCAAAATGCCGTCGGTGAGCATGCTGACACTGGCATTGCGTGGATCGCCGGAGAGGAGGGCTTCCTCACCGAAGCCGCCACCGACTTCAAGCTCCGCGAGGATGTTTTCCTTTTCGCCATGGCGTCGGGTGACCTGGGCCCGACCGGCCTTGATCAGGTAGTAATAGTCGCCCGGCTCGCCCTCGCGGAGAATGACCTGGCCAGCCTTGACCGGCACCGGTTCGAGTTTGGCGAACAGGGCCGCGAGATTCGCCGACGGCACGCGCTGAAAGGCCGGCGGCGTCAGCAGACGGAACATCCATTCCGGATCCTCGCCGTCGATCTCGGCCACTTCGTAGGCCGCCGTCTGGTCGGCGGTGATCAGGTTTTCCAGGAAATCGTCGTCGATGACCACGACTTTCACCGGACCGGTGGCGACACCCTTGTAACGCCTGGGCTTGAGCCGCGCCAGGGGATGCCGGGCGGTTTCGCTGCCGGCCCTGACGACCAGCGCCGTGTCTTGCTTGGCGGTGGTCAGTATGACTTCGCCCTCCAGCAGATAGTAGACCACACCGTCGTCCTCGCCTTGGCGGAACAACACCTCGCCCGGCTGGCAGAAGCGCTCCGTGGCCGCCTTGGTGGCCTCGCCGAGGCCCGCGGCGGTGAGGGTATCGAATGGAATGAATGCCGCAAGTTTTTCCGGGGTGATCATGATTCAGTCGCTTACAAACTCAGTTGATTCCAGAGCGCATCGACGCGCCGCTTCACGTCGGCATCCATGTCTATGGTCCGGCCCCACTCGCGATTGGTTTCGCCGGGCCACTTGTTGGTGGCATCGATGCCCATCTTCGAGCCCAGACCGGAGACCGGACTGGCGAAGTCGAGATAGTCGATGGGCGTGTTCTCCACCAGCAGGGTGTCGCGTGCCGGATCGACACGCGTGGTCAAGGCCCAGATGACCTCTTTCCAGTCGCGCACGTTAACATCATCGTCGGTGACCAGGATGAACTTGGTGTACATGAACTGGCGCAGGAAGGACCAGACGCCGAACATCAACCGCTTGGCATGGCCAGGGTACTGCTTCTTCATGCTGATGCAGGCCATGCGATAGGAGCAGCCCTCGGGCGGCAGGTAGAAATCGACGATCTCCGGAAACTGCTTCTGCAGTAACGGCACGAAGACCTCGTTCAGGGCGACCCCGAGGATGGCCGGTTCGTCCGGCGGCTTGCCGGTGTAGGTGCTGTGGTAGATCGGATCGCGGCGCAAAGTGATGCGTTCGACGCTGAACACCGGGAAATGGTCCTGCTCGTTGTAGTAGCCGGTATGGTCGCCGAACGGTCCTTCCAGGGCCGTCTCACCGGGATGGATGACACCCTCCAGAACGATCTCGGCGGAGGCCGGTACCTGCAGATCCGACCCCAGCGCCTTCGCCACCTCGGTCTTGGCGCCGCGCAGCAGGCCGGCGAACTGGTATTCCGAGAGCGAATCCGGCACCGGCGTCACCGCGCCGAGGATGGTCGCCGGATCGGCACCGACGGCGACGGCGATGGGGAAGGGCTGGCCAGGATGCGCCTGCTGGAATTCGCGGAAATCCAGGGCACCGCCGCGATGCGCCAGCCAGCGCATGATCAGCTTGTTCGGGCCGATGACCTGCTGGCGATAGATGCCCAGGTTCTGGCGCGGCTTGTGCGGCCCTTTGGTAACCACCAGGCCCCAGGTCAGCAGCGGCCCGGCGTCGCCCGGCCAGCAGGTCTGGATGGGCAAGCGCGCCAGATCGACGTCCTTGCCTTCCCAAACCACCTCCTGACAGGCCGGCGAACCAACCACCCTGGGGGTCATGTTCATGACCTGCTTGAGGATCGGCCACTTGTCCCAGGCGTCGCGCAAGCCCTTGGGCGGTTCGGGTTCCTTGAGATAGGCGAGCAGCTTGCCGATCTCGCGCAGTTTCGCCGGATCGTCCTCGCCCATGCCCAGGGCAACGCGCTTCACCGTGCCGAACAGGTTGGCGATCACCGGCATGGCGTGGCCCTTGGGCTTTTCGAAGAGCAGAGCCGGACCGCCGGCGCGCAACACACGGTCGCCGATCTCGGTCATCTCCAGATGCGGATCGACCTCGACGCCGATGCGCCGGAGCTCGCCCATGCCTTCCAGTTGCCCCAGAAAATCCCGGAGATCCTTGTATTTCATGACGCTTTAGTCTTCATATCGTGGTGTGCCATGTGTAATGGTCGTCCTTGCGGCGTGTTTTTCCGGAACGCCGGTCCGTCGGGGCATCGAATCGCGCCATATCGCGTCGTTCGATGCCTTCGCGCCGTTCCTTCCCGGAGCGACGTTCATGCGCCGGCTGGAATGTGCAGCGACAGTCGGCATGGTTGCATTCTTTCAATGGCAACCCTGGTACGTGATCCAGGAGAAAGCATTGCCCGGCAAGCGCGCGCGCGGCGAAGCAGGCGCCTGGATCGTTCACCACAAGGCGTTTTCCCCAGATCTTCTCGGTGGTGGGCTGAATTCGTCCAGGCGCCGCCGCGGGTAATGCTGTCGAGGCCAATGGCTGCGCAGGCGTTGGCCTGGGTCGCGTGCGCACGTAGATAAAAGCAATCACCCCGCCCAAGATCAGTATGCCGAAAATCCAGCTCATCATCGCCTCCCCGAAGCGGATTTTGCCAGCGAATCCGTCAGCTCATCGCCAATGCCTCAATCCATGTACTCGAATACCTTGATGACACGCGCCACGCCGCTGGTACGCGCGGCGATCTCGGCGGCCACCTGGCCTTCCTCGCGTTTGACCAAGCCCATCAGGTAGACCACGCCGTCCTCGGTGATCACCTTGACGTGATTGGCGCTCACCCGCGTATCGTCGACCAGACGCGTCTTGACCTTCGTGGTGACGTAGCTGTCGGCGGTGCGTCGATAGAGGCTGGTTGTTTCACCAACGACCAGTTCATTGACCACGTCGCGGGCATCCGGGTGCATGTGGGCGATGCTGGCGGCACTTTTCCTGACTTCCTCGCTCGGCACCTGCCCGGTGATCAGCACACGCCGGTTGAAACTGCTGAAAGTGGCGTGCGCCCCACCGGGCGCCTGCTCCGAGAACAGGCGCCCGGTACGGATGCTGATATCCTCGTCGGTGACATAGGTACCCGGCGTCCGCCGGTCGTCGGTAATGGTCACACCGGCGTCGGCGCCCCGGAACATGGCGGTCGAACAACCGGTCAGTGCCGCACTCGCCGAGAGGGCGAGCAGCACGGCGCGAAGGCTAAAGCGCATCATCAAGCTCCCAATAACAGGTAATCGATACTGTCGCACAGACAGTGTATGGCCACTAGATGGACTTCCAGGATGCGCGCGGCGGTGTCGGCGGGCACGCATATCAGGATGTCCTGATCGCTCAGCAGCGTACAGAGTTCCCCGCCGTCCTGGCCAGTCAGGGCGATCACCAGCATCTCCTTGTCATGGGCGGCACGCACCGCCTCCAGCACATTGAGCGAGTTGCCGCTGGTGGAGATGGCCAGCAAGACGTCGCCCGGCAAGCCCAAAGCCTTGATCTGGCGGGAGAACACCTGGGCATAGTCCTGATCGTTGGCGATGGCTGTCAGGATGGAACTGTCTGCGGTCAAGGCAATGGCCGCCAGCCCCGGACGGTCGCGTTCGTAACGGTGTACCAGCCTGGAGGCGAAATGCTGGGCATCCGCCGTGGCGCCACCGTTGCCGCAGGAGAGCACCTTGCCGTCGTCGAGCAGGCACTGGACGATGCGCTCCGCCGCCTCGGCGATCGGCTCCGCCAATACCTCGGCGGAGGCCATCTTGATCTGGGCACTCTCGACGAAAAGCTGGTAGATGCGTTCGGCGGCGGTCATGGCGCGGATTATAGACGAGGCCGTTACTCGGGGGCCTGAAAGGCATCGCGCAACCAGGTCAGCTGGCCGGCCTGTTCGGCGACGACATCGAAGCGGCAAGGCGGCACCGTGACCAGGCCGGAAAGATACAAACGCGCGGCATGGATCAGCCGCGCCTGTTTCGTCGAAGTGACGCTGCCCGCCGCGCCACCGAACGCCGCGCCACCGCGGGCGCGCACCTCGACGAAGACCAGCACCGGACCGTCACGCATGATCAAATCGATCTCGCCGCCGCGCACCCGCCAGTTACGCGCCACGGCGCGCAGCCCCTGGCGCTCCAGATGCGCCAGGGCGCGATCTTCCGCCGCCGCGCCTTTATTCGCCGACCCTTTCTGCATGGCACTCCCTTTCGCTACACTGGGGAACTTATCGCCCCTTCATATCCATGTCCGACACTGCTCAATCGGCCCGCCCCGGCACGTTGTATATCGTCGCCACCCCCATCGGCAACCTGCGCGACATCACCCTGCGCGCCCTGGACATCCTGAAGAGCGCCGATATCGTCGCCGCCGAGGATACCCGCGTCACTTCCGGGCTGCTCTCCGCGTATGGCATTCAGACGAAACTTTACGCCTATCACGAGCACAACGAGCACGCGGCCGCCGAGTCCTTGCTGCGCGAACTACAGACCGGCAAGAGCATCGCCCTGGTCAGCGATGCCGGCACCCCCGGCATCAGCGATCCCGGCGCGCACATCGCCGTTCAGGCGCGCCAGGCCGGCGTCAAGGTCGTGCCCATCCCTGGCGCCAGCGCCGCCGCGGCGGTCATGTCGGTGGCCGGGAATACCGAGGGCCGCTGGCTGTTCCACGGCTTTCTGCCGCACAAGGCCGGCGCCCGGCAGCGCGAACTCGAAACGCTGCGTGCCCTGCCCATGCCGATCCTGTTCTACGAATCGCCGCACCGCATCGTCGAGTGCATCGCGGATCTCGAAACCGTGCTCGGCCCGGAACGTCGCCTGCTCATCGCCCGCGAGGTCACCAAACTGTTCGAGACCATTCACGACTGCGCCCTGGGCGAGGCCAGCGCCTGGCTGGCGGCCGACGCCAATCGGCAGCGCGGCGAATTTGTCCTGCTGGTCTCGGGCGCCGTGGCCAGCCCGGATGCCGGCATGGAACAAGCGCAAGCGCTGCTCGAAGTCCTGCTCGACGAACTCCCGGCCAGCCAGGCTGTCCGTCTGGCGGCGCGCATCAGCGGCCAGCGCAAGAATGCGCTGTATGATCTTGCCCAGCGATTGAAGCCGGAATGACACTGGACCGACCATGGACACGATAACCCTCACCCGCCCGGACGACTGGCACCTGCACCTGCGCGATGGCGCGGCGCTCGCGGCGGTGCTGCCCGATACCGCACGGCGCTTCGGACGCGCCGTCGTCATGCCCAACCTGAAGCCACCGGTGCGCACGGTGGCCGAGGCCGCCGACTACCGCGCGCGCATCCTCGCGGCCCTGCCTGCCGGCATGCCGTTCGAACCCCTGATGACGCTCTACCTGACGGACAACACCTCGGCCGGGGAGGTCGCCCGGGCACGGGCCAGCGGCTTCGTCCACGCGGTGAAGTACTACCCCGCGGGCGCCACGACCAATGCCGATTTCGGGGTCAGCGCCGTCGAAAAGGCCTGGCCGGCGATTGCCGCGATGGAGGCACACGGCCTGCCCCTGCTGGTGCATGGCGAGAGCACCGACCCGGCGGTGGATGTCTTCGACCGCGAGGCGGTGTTCATCGACACGGTGCTCATGCCCTTGATGCAGCGCTTCCCGAGGCTGAAGCTGGTCCTGGAACACATCACGACAGCCCAAGGCATCGACTTTGTCCGCTCCCAGGGGGCTAACGTCGCCGGCACCCTGACGGCGCATCACTTGCTCTACAACCGCAATGCCCTGTTCCAGGGCGGCATCCGGCCGCATTACTACTGCCTGCCGATCCTGAAGCGCGAACGGCATCGCCGGGCCCTGGTCGAGGCCGCCACCTCGGGCAGCCCGAAATTCTTCCTGGGCACCGACAGCGCGCCGCATGCCCGGGATACCAAGGAATGCGCCTGCGGCTGCGCCGGCATCTACAGCGCCCACGCCGGCATCGAACTGTACGCCGAGGCCTTCGAGGCCGCGAACGCGTAACTCCACCACCATCACCTTGATGAAGCAAGCCTGGACAGTACCCAGCCAACTCGATTTCGGTAACGACCGCCTTATACCTCTGCGCGCCGGTGAAACCGTCGCCTGGACACTACCCAGCTAGGGAGACGACAACCATGCAAAACGACAGCCCGTATTTCAAATATGTCATGGACCTGCTGACCATGCTGGTCGAGAAGGAAGGTTCCGACCTGTTCATCACCGTCGGCGCGCCGCCATCGTTCAAGATCCACGGCGAGATGGTACCGGCCGGCAGCAAGCCACTAAGCCGTGACCAGGTGGAAGAGATCGTCATGTGCGTCATGAACGAGAAACAGCGCGGCGAATTCCGCGAGACCAAGGAGTGCAATTTCGGCCTGGGCATGCCGAGCGTCGGGCGCTTCCGGATGAATGCCTACGTCCAGCGCGGCTCGCCGGGCCTCGTGGCGCGGGTCATCAACACCGAGATTCCGACCATCGAAAGCCTCAACCTGCCGCTGACGCTAAAAAGCATCGCCATGGAAAAACGCGGTCTGGTACTCATGGTCGGTGCCACGGGCTCGGGCAAGTCGACCAGCCTGGCGTCGATGATCGACTACCGCAACGAGAACTCGCGCGGCCATATCATCACCATCGAGGATCCCATCGAGTTCATGCATCCGCACAAGGGCTGCCTGGTGATGCAACGCGAAGTGGGCATGGATACCGACAGCTGGTTCGCCGCCCTGAAAAACACCCTGCGTCAGGCACCGGATGTCATCTTCATCGGCGAGGTCCGCGAACGCGACACCATGGACCATGCCGTCGTCTTCTCGGAAACCGGCCACCTCTGCCTGGCGACCCTGCACGCCAACAACTCAAACCAGGCTCTGGACCGCATCATCAATTTTTTCCCCAGCGACCGTCGCGACCAGCTGCTGATGGACCTGTCGCTCAACATCAAGGCAATCATCTCGCAACGTCTGGTGCCGCAGATCGGTGGTGGCCGCATACCGGCCGTCGAAATCCTGATCGGCACGCCCTTCGTACAGGATCTGATCCATCGTGGCGCGGTGCACGAGATCAAGCCGGTCATGGCCAAGTCGCGCGATCTGGGCATGCAGACCTTCGACCAATCATTGTTCGATCTGGTCGCCATGGGCAAGGTCGAGCCGGCGGTGGCCTTGCGTTACGCCGACTCGTCGAACGACCTGCGCCTGATGATCAAAAACCTTGATATGCCGGGCATCGAGGGCTTCGACAAGCCCAAGAATCTGTCGCTTTTGTAAGCTCGCGTCAGCCCGTCTTGATCGCCGGCCCGGTGACGCCATCGAAGCCCAGGGTGACGATGGCGTCGAGTTCCGCCTGGGTCTGAACGCCGACGGCGATGGTCATGATGCCGATGCCATGCACCATCTTGCACACGCCCTTGAGCAGTTCCTGATTGCCGGGGTTAGTGTCGATGCCGCGCACGAAGCTCGGATCGACCTTGACGTAATCGATGCCCAGATCGGCGAACTTGTCGATCTCGGAAAGCTTGCGGCCGAACTGTTCAAGACCCACCTTGCAGCCCAATTGCTTCAAGATCAGGCAAAGTTCGCGGAACGCCTCGACATGGTTCACCGCGCCGTAGACCGGAACCTCGACCCAGAGCCGTTGGCACAACTCTCCCTGACCCTTGAGCAAATTGATGAGCTGGCGGTGGAACGCCCAGTCGGCGACGGTCTCGGCGCTCAGGTTGACGGCGAAATTGCCGGCACGTTGACGTAGCTCTTCCAGAGCCAGGCGGACGACCCCCAAATCCAGAGAAGTTGTCAGATTCAGACGTACCGCGAAATGCATGAAATCACCCGCCGGGCGCCACGGACCGTCGGCTTCGGTCTGCAAACGCACAACCCCTTCATGATGCAGCGCGCTCGTCCCTTGGGCGTCGACCACCGGGAAATTGATCAGCTTGATGCGGTTATCGCTCAAAGCCCCGCAGATCAGGTCACGCCAAACCTCGGCGGGCAGGGCCGCGCCGACCAGGGTTTCGTCCTCGCTGGCCTGCCATATGTTCGCGCCCTTCAGTTCCGCCTGGGCGAGCAACTGATCGACACCGGCCAACTGCGCGCTGATGACATCGCCGCGCTGATAGCGCAAGGCGCCAATGGAAAACAGCTCGCTGACCTGGGGATAGCTCCCTTCCTGCAGCCTGGTTATCGCTTCGGCGAGCTGACTGGCCAGGGCCGCCGGGTCGGATTGGTTCTGCGCGAGGATGGCGAAGTCCGGCCCATTGAGGCGCGCGGGCAACCATTTTTCATGGCCGCCACACAGTGTTCTGAACTCCGCGGCGATGTCGCACAACAGTCTGTCGGTGCCCTGGCGCCCGAGGCGGTTGCTGATCTCGCCGAGGTTCTTCAGACGCAGCAGCAGCAGCGTCCCGACCGGCGCCGAGTCGTCGCTTTCCAGCGCCTCGCGCAGCCGGCCCATGAAGTACTCCCGGTTATGCAACTGCGTCACCGCATCGCGGTTCAAGCGTGCCCGCAGATCGGCGAGACGTGCCGTCTCTTCGGCGAACATCTGCCGGATCCGCTCCACCATGCTGTTCATGGCACGCACCACACTCTTCAATTCCGTCGGTTTGGGCTCCGGGACGGTGGTAAAGCGGCGCTCGGTCAGCGCGTTCGCTTGATCGACAACCTGATTCAAGGGCCGGGTGATGAAGCGCAACAACCACGTGCCGATGATCCCGGCGATGACCGCGGCCAGCAGGAACCAGAGCACCATGCCCCAGGCACCGCGCCACAACTCACGGTAGGCAAACTGGCTGTGGCTGAGCACCGACACCGTGCCGAACTGGCGCCAGCCATCCTGAACCTGGGCGATACCCGGCTGGACCCGGATCGGCAGCAGCTTCACGAACCAGGCCGGGGCGCCGCTCACCGGGGCATCGTCACGCCGCTCGACGATGAGCTGCTTGTGCGGGTCGATCAGCCGGATTTCCTGGTAGTGGCCGGTGTCGAACTGGGCGGCGACCATCAATTCCACGGTGACCGGGTCCTTTTCCTGAAGTTGCGACAGGGAAAGGGCCAGCGCGGCGGCATTGTCGCCATTCTTGATCAGTAACTGCTCCTCCAGGTAATTGCGCGCGGACAGGACGCTGACCAGAAAGCTGCCCAGAAAGACAAATACCGTCAGGGCGATGATGCTTAGCCAAAGTTGCCTAAACAGAGACATGGTCGAGACTCCTGATACATGAAGGGTTGGTTGGGTTCATTCGAATCCCTCGGCTTGTAGCCGGGCGATGACATCCCGCCAGCGCGACAGGCGTGCCGTGGCACTCCCCGCGGAACTTGCGGCGGGCGAGGTGCCGGTCCAGATGCCCTCGCTGTTGAAACTGAATACCGGCGTCAAATCCGAGCGGCTGGAGGCGGGGCGCACATCGCCGATCAGGTTGTCCAGGATATACGGTTCGGAATCCGGTGTCGGGTAGTAGCCCAGCACCATGTGCGCCTCGCTGATCTTGCTGCCCGGTCCGCCGATGCGGGCCTTGACGTAGCTCATGCGCAATTTGTCGTTGTCGACGCCCAGGGTTCGCAGGGTGATGTATTTGGCGATGGCGAAATCTTCGCAATCGCCGGCACCCCGGCCGAGCGACTCCAGGGGCGTGGCCCAGTAATCCTTTTCGTTCCAGACGCTCAAGTCATCGCTGAAGAAGATGCGCTTGTTGACGAATTCGTTGATGCGCCTGACCTGATCCTCCTCGGAGGCCCGCTTTAACGCGTTCACCTGATCGCGCCAGCTTTGCATGGCCTGTAACCCGCGCTGCCCATAGCGCTGCTGCGCCAGTTCCTGAATGCGATCGACGTTCGGCGCCGCGAGCAGCCCGGCGACACAGAGACTGGATAGAGCAGCGAATTGGAGTTTTGTCAGACGCAAAGGGGTCGGTCAACCGATACGCTTGGCCTTCAAGGGTAGACCACTCGCGGATGCCCCGTAAAGGCGCGCCACATAGCCACCGGGATTCTCGGGCGCTTGGCCGGGATTATCGGTGCAACGCATCGCAAGCTATATCAACCCCGCATCAGGGCCTATACTCTGTCCCGGAGTTGGCCAGGCAATCGCTGTTCCCTCGGGGGCAGAGGAAAGTCCGGGCTCCACAGGACAGGGTGCCAGGTAACGCCTGGGCGTCGCGAGACGACGGAAAGTGGAACAGAAAGCATACCGCCGATGGCCGCAAGGCACAGGCAAGGTTGAAATGGCGCGGTTGCCCGCAAGGGCGGCTGGGCCCGCCGCAAGGCGGGTCGGGTAAGAGCCCACCGCGTTCCTGGCAACAGGAACGGCACGCTAAACCCCACCCGGAGCAAAGCCAAATAGGCAGGCGTCGAAGCGGTCCGCTGAGCCTGCGGGTAGGCTGCACGAGGCGCCAGGCGACTGGCGTCCCAGATGAATGATTGCCCACGACAGAACCCGGCTTATCGGCCAACTCCACCCCGGATTTCATACCTCGACCCATCCGGGCCGATGGCGCTTGCGCCAAACTCTTAATAAATCACTTTAACTTCTACCTCTAGCCCGTTCATTGAATTGGTGATCATGGCTTTTGCCGTGTCACGTAAGTCATTGTTGTCATTGAAAATTTTCTTCCGATTGGCCTTGACTTGGCTGACTTCCCGTCTCTATAGTGCATCAATGTGGAGGAAAGTGGAGGAAAGTGGAGTCGAGTGGCAACACCCGACGCTATTCAAACGGCGATGTTTCGAGGTCTCTCACCCATAGCCCTGGACGGCAAAGGCCGTCTGGCGATCCCGACCAAATACCGCGAAGTGCTCATGGAGCGCTGCGGCGGACGGCTGGTTGTGACCCTAGATCCGCATTCCGGTTGCCTGCTGCTCTACCCCTTCCCCGAATGGGAACCCATCGAGCGCAAGCTCAATGCCCTGCCCAGTTTCAATGTCACCAGCCGGAAACTGGCGCGCATCCTGGTCGGCACCGCCTCCGATCTGGAAATGGACTCGGCGGGACGCATTCTGCTGCCGGCGCCGCTGCGCGAGCGGACGCGCCTGGACAAGGATGTCGTTCTGGTCGGTCAGGGCAACAAGTTCGAGATATGGAGCGCCGCCGACTGGGAACGCCAGATCGACGCGGCCAACGAGATTCCGGCCTTGCTCGACGAGGCCATGCGCAATGGCGAGATACCGGATGAGCTCAAGGATTTCTCGTTGTGAGCGACGGACATGTGTCCGTGTTGCTGGAAGAAGCGATCGAGGCACTGAACATCAAACCGGATGGCGTGTACATCGACGCCACGTTCGGACGCGGTGGGCATAGCCGGGCCATTCTGAGCCGGCTGGGCCCGGCCGGCAGGTTGCTGGCGCTGGATCGGGATCCGGAGGCCGTGCGTGCCGGTGGCTTGATAGAGGATGAGCGCTTTCGCATCGTCCACGCGGCGTTCAGTGAACTGGACGACGTCGCGAAAGCGCATGGGATACAGGCCGTGGATGGGCTATTGCTGGATATCGGCGTATCCAGCCCGCAGATCGATACGCCGGAGCGGGGTTTCAGCTTTCGTCATGATGCCCCGCTCGACATGCGCATGGACACCAGCCGCGGCCTGAGCGCGGCTGAGTGGCTGAACCAGGCGGAACAGGACGATATCGCGAGGGTGATCAGAGATTATGGTGAGGAGCGGTTTGCTAAGTCGATTGCAAGGGCGATTGTTGCGGCACGCGGCGTCGAACCGCTCACGCGCACACGGCAGCTCGCCGAGATCGTCGCCGGCGCCGTGCGCACCCGCGAACGCGGCCAGGATCCGGCGACCCGGACGTTTCAGGCTATCCGGATTCACGTTAACCATGAACTTGAAGAGCTTGAGGCGGCGCTGCCGCGTGGCGTTGATCTGCTCAAGTCCGGCGGGCGAATCGTTGTGATCTGTTTTCATTCCCTGGAAGACCGCATCGTCAAACGCTACCTGCGTGGCGAAGCGCGTGGCGAGGAACTGCCGCCGGAGATTCCGGTGACCGCCGACCGCATCGCGCCCGGGCGGCTGCGTCTGGTCGGCAAGGCGGTCCGGCCGGGCGCCGCCGAAATCGCCCGCAATCCGCGTGCGCGCAGCGCCGTGCTGCGTAGCGCCGAGCGCCAGGAGGTCGCGTGCTCAGGCTGAATATCATCCTGGCGCTGGTGTTGATGACCTGCGCCCTCGCCGTTGTCAGCGCGCGCCATCAGGCGCGCAAATCGTTTATAGAGCTGCAAGCCGAGGAAAAACGCACCCGCGACCTCGACATCGAGTGGGGCCGTCTGCAACTGGAACAAAGCACCTGGGCGATGCACGGTCGCATCGAACAGGTGGCGCGCGACCACCTCGGCATGGCGATACCCAGTGCCGAACGCATCCAGGTTCTGAGCCCAGGGACGGCGCAGCCATGAAAAAAAGCGCCAACCCGCTGCTGCGGATCGACTTGCAACGCTGGCGCATGCGTGTCGTCATGATCCTGCTGTTCGGCGGCTTCGCCGCGCTGACGGCGCGCGCCACCTATCTCCAGACCTGGCAAACCGATTTCCTCAACAAGGAGGGCGGCAAGCGCGCCAATCGGGTCGTCGAGATCCCCGCGCACCGCGGCATGATTACCGACCGGCGTGGCGAGCCACTGGCCATCAGTACGCCCGTGGAGTCGGTCTGGATCAACCCCCAGGAAGCGCAGGCGACGCCGCAACAGATCCAGGCGCTGGCGACGCTGCTGGATATCGACCCGGACGAATTGCGGCGCGACTTCAGCGACAAGAAGAAGAGCTTCGTCTACCTGCGCCGGCAGTTGCCGCCGGAAATCGCAACGAGCATCACGGCGCTCGGCATCAAAGGCCTGAGCACGACACCCGAGTATCGTCGCTATTACCCTTCCGGCGAGGTCATGGCCCAGGTGCTGGGCGTGACCGGAGTTGAGGACCGTGGTCTGGAAGGGCTGGAGTTTGTCTACCAATCCTGGCTGGAGGGCGAGCCCGGTGCCAAGCGTGTCCTCAAGGACCGCCTGGGCAACACCGTCGAGGATCTGGAACTGCTGCGCCTGCCCAAGCATGGCCGCGACCTGACTTTGAGCATCAACCTGCAATTGCAGTACCTGGCCTACCGCGAATTGGCCGACGCACTGACGCGCAACCAGGCGCAGGCCGGCGCCATCATCGTCCTAGACGTGCGCTCCGGCGAGGTTCTCGCCTTGGTGAATCTGCCGGCATTCAATCCCAACAACCGGACGACCATGACGCGCGGGCGCTCGCGTAACCGCGCGGTGAGCGATGTCTATGAGCCGGGCTCGACCATGAAGCCCTTCCTGGTCGCCGCCGCCCTCGAAGCCGGCACGGTCACGCCGGAAACACGCATCGACACCGGCCCCGGCTGGTTCATGGTCGGCGACAAGCGCATTGCCGACGTGCATCCCAAGGGCAACCTCTCGGTCGCCGAGGCGATCATGGTGTCCAGCAATGTCGCCACCGCGAAGATCGCCCTGGACATGAAATCCGAGGACTACTGGCGCTTGCTCAACCATGTCGGTTTCGGCGCTCAGCCCAACGCCGGCCTGGCCAGCGAAGCGTCCGGGCGGCTGCGCCCCTACGCCAGCTGGCGGCCGATCGAGAAGGCCACCATGGCGTACGGTCACGGCATGTCGGTCAGCCTGCTGCAACTGGCACGCGCCTACGCCGCCATCGCCACGGACGGCATCCTGCCGCCGGTGACCGTGGTAAAGCGCCACGAGGCCCCGGTCGGCCAACGCGTCATGTCCATCAAGACGGCGCGGGCCGTGCGCGACATGCTCGAACTGGTGACTCAGGAAGGCGGTACCGCGCCACAGGCCCGCGTCATGGGCTATCGCGTCGCGGGCAAGACCGGCACCGCCCACAAACTGGTCGAAGGTCGCTATGCCGCCGATAAATACATCGCCTCGTTTGTCGGCATCGCTCCGGCCTCGAATCCACGCCTGGTCACGGCCGTGATGATCGATGAGCCGAACGGTACACAGTATTACGGTGGCCTGGTGGCCGCGCCGGTCTTCTCGGGGGTCATGACCAGCGCGCTGCGGCTGCTTGCGGTGCCACCCGACGCACCCTTCAAGTCACTGACGACGGAGCCGATGGAAGCCGTCGGGGAGGCAACGTGAGCAGCACACCGATGCACGCACTGCTTGCCCAGCTTCGCCTTGTCGTGCCGACTGGCGCCGCGCTCACGGCGGACAGCCGCAGGGTGCGCCCGGGCGATGTCTTCCTGGCCTTCCCGGGTCTGGTGCACGATGGCCGCGGGCACATCCAGGCGGCTATCGAGGCCGGCGCCGGCGCGGTCGTCTGGGAGCCGCACGGCTTTTCCTGGCGGGACGAATGGCGGCTGGCGAACGTCCCTTTGCCCGGAGTGCGCGATGCCGCCGCGAAACTCGCGGCGTTGTGGTGGGAACAGCCCTCCGAGGCGCTCTGGATGATCGGCGTCACCGGCACCAACGGCAAGACATCCTGCAGCCACTGGCTTGCGGCGGCACTCGACGCGCTTGACCGCAAGACCGCGGTGATCGGCACCCTGGGTAACGGCTTCATCGGAGCCTTGGCGGGTTCCAGCCATACCACCCCCGACCCTGTCACGCTGCAAGGCCTGCTGGCCAGCTACCGCGACACCGGCGCGACGGGGGTCGCCATGGAAGTATCGTCGCATGCCCTGGACCAGGGACGGGTGGCGGGCGTTGCCTTCGATGTCGCCGTCCTGACCAATCTGTCGCGCGACCACCTCGATTACCACGGCGATATGGCCAGCTATGCCCACGCCAAGGCGAAGCTGTTCGGCTGGCCCGGCCTGAAGGCCGCCGTGCTGAATCAGGACGACGAGTTCGGCCAACACCTGTTGCAGGATCTGCGTGGCGGAAGCGCGCGCACCCTGAGCTACGGCATCGAGGCCGGTGATATCCATGCCACACGGATCGACCTGGCCGCGGGCGGCATGAGCATGACGGTCACAACCCCCTGGGGCGCGGGCGACCTCACGGCACCGCTGATCGGCCGCTTCAACGCCGACAATCTGCTCGCCTGCCTGGGCGCCCTGCTGACCAGCGAGGTACCGCTGGCGGACGCCCTCGCCGCCCTGTCGCGGGTTCAGCCCGTCGCCGGGCGCATGCAGCGCCTCGGCGGCGCCGGGCAACCGGACGTCATCGTCGATTACGCCCACACCCCGGATGCCCTGGACAAGACCCTCGCCACCCTGCGCGACCTGACCACCGGCCGGTTGATCTGCGTCTTCGGATGCGGCGGCGGTCGGGACAAGGGCAAGCGCCCGATCATGGGCGGCGTTGCCGCCAGCCGCGCCGATCTGGCCCTGGTGACTTCGGACAATCCACGCAACGAAGACCCCGCGGCCATCGTTGCCGACATCCTCGCCGGCATGCCGCCCGGACAGCGCGTCCGCCTCGACCGCGCCGAGGCTATCCGGCTGGCCATCGGCGAGGCGAAACCGGGCGATGTGGTGCTGATCGCCGGCAAGGGCCATGAGGATTACCAAGAGATACAAGGTGTGCGTCTGCCGTTTTCAGACATGAATGAGGCACGCAACGCGCTCAAGGAGAAAACCCATGCGCCTGCATGAAGCCGCCGCCGCCATCGGTGCGGTCGCCATCGGCGCCGATGTCGAATTTACGGCGGTCTCGACCGACAGCCGCAACATTCCGCCCGGGGCGCTGTTCATCGCCTTGCGCGGCGAACGCTTCGATGGGCACAAGTTTGCCGCCCAGGCCATGGAACAAGGCGCCTCCGCCGTCGTCGTCGAGGCCTCGGCGGGGCTGGACATCGCACCGGCGCTAGTCGTCGAGGATAGCCGCCTGGCGCTGGGCCGCCTCGCCGCCTGGCATCGCCGCCGCATGCCCGCGAAACTGCTGGCCATCACCGGCAGCAACGGCAAGACCACGGTAAAGGAAATGGTCGCCGCCATCGTCGTCGCGCACGCCGGCCCGGAGGCCGTGCTGGCGACGACGGGCAACCTCAACAACGACATCGGCATGCCGCTTACCCTGCTAAGGCTAGCCCCGAGTCACCAATTCGCCGTGATCGAGATGGGCATGAACCATCCGGGCGAACTGGACTACCTGAGCCGCCTGGCGCAGCCGGACGTGGCTCTGGTAAATAACGCCCTGCGCGCGCATCTGGAAGGCCTGGGCAGCGTCGCGGCCGTGGCACGCGCCAAGGGCGAGATCTATATCGGCCTCAAAGCCGACGGGATCGCGCTGTACAACGCCGATGACGCCAACGCCGGTATCTGGGAGACCCTGGCCCAAGGCCATCGTCACCTCGGTTTTGGTCTGACGCATGGCGAGTTCCATGCCGCTTGCCGGCTGCGCGAATTCGGCGCCGACCTGACCCTGCATACGCCTGAAGGCGCCACCGAAATCAGCCTTCGGCTACCCGGCGAGCATAACGCCCGCAACGCCGTCGCCGCCGCCGCCGCCGCGCAGGTTCTGGGCATTCCGCTCGACGCGATTGCGCGTGGCCTGGCCGGGTTCGACGGTGTCAAGGGCCGCTTGCAAAACCACGCCTGCATCCTTGGCGCGCGCCTGATCGACGACACCTACAACGCAAACCCCGACTCCGTGGCCGCCGCCATCCAGGTGCTCGCCGCCCAGCCGGGGCAACGCATTCTGGTGCTTGGCGACATGGGCGAACTGGGCCCGGATGCCGGCGAGTTGCATGCCGAGATCGGCACCCGGGCCCGCCAGGCCGGCATCGAACGGCTGCTCTGCCTGGGCGAGATGAGCCACCATGCCGCCGACGCGTTCGGCGCACGGGCGATGCACTTCGAGCGCATCGAGGAACTCCTGGCGGAAATCGAGAACGCGCTCGCTCCGGATGTCACGGTGCTGGTCAAGGGTTCCCGCTTCATGAAGATGGAGCGCGTCGTGAACAGCCTTCAGGAGACACAGACATGCTCTTAACGCTGGCGCAATGGCTCGGCGAGGACATCCGGGCCTTCAACGTCTTCGGCTACATCACCCTGCGTGCCGTGCTCGCGGCACTGACCGCATTGATCATTTCCTTCATGCTGGGTCCCCGACTGATCCGCAAACTCGCCGAGCTGAAAGTCGGCCAACCCCTCCGCGACGACGGCCCGCAAACCCACCTGGTCAAGGCTGGCACGCCGACCATGGGCGGCGCCCTGATCATCGCCTCGGTCGCGGTCACCACCCTGCTCTGGGCCGACCTGAGCAATCAATACGTCTGGGCCGCGCTGGTGACCCTGCTCGGCTTCGGCGCCATCGGCTGGGTCGACGACTGGCGCAAGGTGGTCGAAAAAAACCCGCGCGGCCTCGCCAGCCGCTGGAAGTATTTCTGGCAGTCGGCGATTGCCCTGCTGATTGCCTCCTGGCTGGCCTGGTCGGCGCATCTGCCGGCGCAGACCGACCTGATCGTGCCTTTTTTCAAGCAGATCGTCATGCCGCTCGGCGCCGTCGGCTTCGTGATGCTGGCCTATTTCGTCATCGTCGGCACCAGCAACGCCGTCAACCTGACCGATGGCGCCGACGGCCTGGCCATCCTGCCGACGGTCATGGTCGCGGGCGCCCTGGGCATCTTCGCCTACGTCGCCGGCCATGCCGTGTTCGCCAAATACCTGGGCCTGCCGCACATCCCGGGCGCCGGCGAACTGGCCATATTCTGCGGTGCCCTGGCCGGCGCCGGTCTGGCCTTCCTGTGGTTCAACGCCTATCCGGCGGAAGTCTTCATGGGCGACGTCGGCGCCCTGGCCCTGGGCGCTTCACTCGGCCTGGTGGCCGTCATCGTCCGCCAGGAGATCGTCCTGTTCATCATGGGCGGCGTCTTCGTCATGGAGACGGTTTCGGTGATGCTCCAGGTCGGTTCGTACAAATTGCGCAAGAAACGTATCTTTCTCATGGCGCCAATCCACCACCACTTCGAGAAGAAGGGCTGGAAGGAAACGCAGGTCGTCGTCCGTTTCTGGATCATCTCGATGATGCTGGTGCTCATCGGCCTGGCCTCGTTGAAACTGCGCTGAGACCGATACCGTGAGCAACGCACCCTGAAACTCGCGCAAGCCCGCTGCCTGGTGGTCGGCCTGGGCGATACCGGGCTCTCCTGCGTGCGCTGGTTGCGTCGGCGCGGGGTCGAGACGCGTGGTACGGATACGCGCGCGGCACCGCCGCACGCCGACGTCATCCGCGGCGAGCACCCCGAAGTCGAACTACGCCTGGGCGGCTTCGACGCTGAAGATTTCACCTGGGCCGATGTCATCGTCGCCAGCCCGGGGATTCCCGTGGCGACGCCGGATATCGCCCGTTCCGGGAAGTATGTGATCGGCGATGTCGAACTGTTCGCGCTGGCCGTGCGCGAGGGCTTCCCGGGCGGCGAACCGGACTCACGGCGTTATCCGGCGGTCCTCGCCATCACCGGCTCGAACGGCAAGTCGACGGTGACCACCCTGGCAGGCGCCATGTGCGCGCGCGCCGGGCTGGCAACCTGCGTCGCCGGCAACATCGGCCTGCCGGTGCTGGATGCCTTGATCGCCATCGAAACCGGTATCGCCCCCGTCCCGGACGTCTTTGTCCTGGAGTTGTCGTCGTTCCAGCTGGAGACCACCCACACGCTGCCGGTGCATGCGGCCACAGTCCTGAACATCTCCGAGGACCACATGGACCGCTATCCGGACCTGCCCAAATATGTCGTCGCCAAGGGGCGCATCTTCCATCATGCCGCCATCCAGGTGCTCAACCGCGACGACGTGTTTTCCATGGTCCTGTCCCTGCCGTTCTGCGAAATTCGCAGCTTCGGCATGGATGCACCGAGCAACGACACGCAATGGGGCCTGGTCGAACGCGACGGCAAGACCTGGCTGGCGCAGGGCACGCGCCTGCTGCTGCCGACCGACGCCATGCGTATCGCCGGCCGGCACAACGCCGCCAACGCCCTGGCCGCCCTGGCCCTCTGCCAGTCGCTCGGCCTGTCGGCGGAGCCGCTGATCGAGGCCCTGCGCGACTACACCGGCCTGCCGCACCGCGTCGAGTTCATCGCCGAGATCGATGGCGTGCGCTACTACGACGACTCCAAGGGCACCAATGTCGGCGCCACCGAAGCGGCCCTGAAAGGCTTCGACCAGCCGGTCGTGCTGATCGCCGGCGGCGACGGCAAGGGCCAGGATTTCTCGCCCTTGCGCGCCGCGGCGACCGGCGCCCGCGCCGTGGTGCTGATCGGTCGCGACGCCCCGGCCATCGAGTCGGCCATCGGCGACGCCGCGCCGATCCATCATGCACCGACTCTGGAGGAAGCCGTCGCGCAGTGCCATGCCCTCGCCCGCCCCGGCGATGTCGTCCTGCTGTCGCCGGCCTGCGCCAGCTTCGACATGTTCCGCAATTACGCCCATCGCGCCGAAGTCTTCGTCGCCGCGGTCAAGCAGCTTCAAGACACCCGAGCCAGCCATGTTCTATAACCCCGCCGCGCGCCGTTCCGCCCTGCCGGGTTTCGACTGGGCGATGTTCTGGGTCGCCGTCGCCCTGCTCGGCACCGGCCTGGTCATGGTCTACTCCGCCTCCATCGTCGTCGCCGAGGCAAAGAGCGCCAACCATCAGCCAGCCTACTATCTGGTACGCCACCTCATGTATCTGGTGCTCGGTGCCGGCGCCGCCTACGGCCTGTTCCAGGTACCGTCGAGCCTCTGGCAAAAGGCGGCACCCTACCTGTTCATGGGCGGTACGCTGTTGCTGATCATGGTGCTGCTGCCGTTCATCGGCAAGGAAGTGAACGGCAGCCGCCGCTGGATCGCCCTCGGGCCGCTGGGCAACATGCAGCCCTCCGAGCTGATGAAGTGGGTCACCATCATCTACGCCGCCGACTATACGGTGCGCAAGGCGGCGTTCATGGACGACATCGGCAAGGGCTTCCTGCCCATGTTCCTGGTCATGCTTGGGATCGGCGGACTGCTGCTGATGGAGCCGGATTTCGGCGCTTTCGTGGTGATCATCGCCATCGCCCTGGGGATCCTTTTCCTCGGCGGCCTGAACTGGCGCCTGTTCGTCGGCCTGATCGCCCTGCTCGCGGTGGGCTTCGTGCTGATGATCTGGCTCTCGCCGTACCGCCTGCAACGGGTCGTCGGCTTCCTCGATCCCTGGGCCGACCCCTACGGCAAGGGCTACCAGCTATCGCATTCGCTGATCGCCTTCGGTCGTGGCGAGTGGTTCGGCGTCGGCCTGGGCGACAGCGTCGAGAAGCTCTTCTACCTGCCCGAGGCCTACACCGATTTCCTGCTTGCCGTCATCGGCGAAGAGCTGGGCTTCGTCGGCGTCGCCGTGGTCATCGGCCTGTTTGCCTGGCTGACCTGGCGCGCCCTGACCATCGGCTGGCAAGCCGCATTGATGGGCCGCAACTTCCAGGCGCTGGTCGCCCAGGGCATCGGCATCTGGATCGGCGTGCAGAGCTTCATCAACATGGGCGTGAACGTCGGCCTGATGCCTACCAAGGGCCTGACCCTGCCGTTCATGAGCTACGGCGGTTCGGGCATCGTCGCCAACTGCATCGCGCTGGCGCTACTGTTCCGCATCGATTATGAAAATCGCTGCCTAATGCGGGGGAAACGGCAATGACGGTGTTTGTCATGTCCCACTACCTCTGGCATCGCGATGAGGCAGCGATTTCGGTGGAGGCTAACTTGCGCCAGCAAGTTAAGTCGCGCAGCGGCGGCCGGAACCAAAACAGCTGCCTGATGCGGGGAAAACGCCAGTGAACGACCCCCACATCGCCGTTGCCCCGACGCCGATACGCGTCGCGCTGATCATGGCCGGCGGCACCGGCGGCCATGTCTACCCGGCGCTGGCGGTGGCCGAAGCCTTGCGCGACGCCGGCTGGCGCGTTGTCTGGCTGGGCACGCGCGAGGGCATGGAGGCGCGCATCGTCCCGGAACGCGGCTTCGAGATGGCCTGGATCAAGTTCGCCGGGGTGCGCGGAAAGGGCCTGTTGCGTCTGGTCTTCCTGCCGTTCCATATCCTCGCCGCCTTCTGGCAGTCCCTGCGCGCCATGAGCCGGGTCCGACCCGACATCGCCGTCGGCCTGGGCGGTTATGTCGCCTTCCCAGGTGGCATGATGGCCGTGCTGCTCGGCAAACCCCTGGTCATTCACGAACAGAACTCGGTGGCCGGACTGACCAACCGCGTCCTGGCCTGTCTCGCCGACCGCGTCCTGCTGGGTCTGCCGGGCGCCTTCGGTCACGGCATCGACAAGCCCCTGCCCTGCGGCAAAGCACACACCGAATGGGTCGGCAACCCGGTGCGCCCGGCGATTGCCGCCCTGGCCGCGCCGAGTGAACGCTATGCCGGTCGCACCGGTCCGCTGCGCCTGCTGGTCATCGGCGGCAGCCTCGGGGCCAGGGCCCTGAACCAGATCGTCCCGCAGGCCATTGCCCAGATGCATCCGGAAGCGCGGCCGGAAGTCCGCCATCAGTCGGGCGCAAGGAACATCGACGAACTCAAGGCCAACTACGCCGCCGTGGGTATCGAGGCCGATTGCCGGGCCTTCATCGACGACATGGCCGAGGCCTATGCCTGGTGCGATGTCGTCCTGTGCCGCGCCGGAGCATCGACCATCGCGGAACTGGCGGCGGCCGGGGTACCGGCGGGCATGGTGCCCTTCCCCTCGGCGGTCGACGACCACCAGACCCTGAACGCCGCCTTCCTGGCCGATGCCGGCGCCGGCTGGCTGCTGCCGCAGGACACGCTCAACGCCGTCGAACTGGCGACCTGGCTGGGCAGCCTGAGCCGGACCGAATTGCTGGAGCGGGCGACGCAGGCGCGGGCATTGGGCAAGCCAGCGGCGACCACGCAGATGACCGACATCATCAAGGAATATGTGAAATGAAACACAAGGTCCGCAACGTTCATTTCGTCGGCATCGGCGGCGCCGGCATGAGCGGCATCGCCGAGGTCATGCTCAACCTGGGCTACCGGGTCTCGGGCAGCGATCTGGCCGAAAGCGCCGTCACCCGCCGGCTGGCCGAACTGGGCATGACCATCCATGCCGGCCACGCCGCCGAGAACATCCGCGACGCCGATTGCGTGGTCACCTCGACGGCGGTCAAGGAAGACAACCCCGAGGTCGTCGCCGCGCGTGCCGGGCATGTGCCCATCGTCGCCCGGGCGATGATGCTCGCCGAGCTGATGCGCTTCAAGCAGGGCATCGCCGTCGCCGGCACGCACGGCAAGACGACGACCACCAGCCTGATCGCCAGCGTGTTGAATGAGGGCGGCCTGGACCCGACCTTCGTCATCGGCGGCAAGCTGCTCGCCGCCGGTGCCAACGCCCGCCTGGGCACCGGTGAATGGCTGGTCGCCGAGGCCGATGAATCGGATGCCTCTTTTCTGTACCTGTCGCCGGTGATGTCCATCGTCACCAATATCGACCAGGACCACATGGAGACCTATGGTCACGATTTCGAGCGCTTGAAGTCGGCCTTCCTCGAATTTCTGCATCGCCTGCCGTTCTACGGCATGGCGGTGATGTGCGCCGACGATCCGGTGGTACGCGAGATCCTGCCACGCCTCGCCAAGCCGGTGATGACCTATGGCACCAGCGACGACTGCACCATCCAGGCGGTGAACATCCGCGCCGAAGACGGCCAGATGTGCTTCACCGCCCTGCGCAATGGCCACCGTTCCGCCATCGACATCCGCCTCAACCTGCCCGGAATGCATAATGTCCTGAATGCCCTGGCAGCCGTGGCCGTGGCCTGGGAATTGCAGATCGACGATGCCGCCGTGCAGCGTGCCCTGGCGGGATTCAGCGGCGTCGGCCGGCGTTTCCAGCGCCATGGCGAGGTACGCTTGCCGGATGGCCGGAACTTCACTCTGGTGGACGACTATGGCCACCACCCGGTGGAGATGGCCGCCACCCTGGCCGCGGCGCGCGGCGCCTTTCCCGGGCGGCGTCTGGTCCTGGTGTTCCAGCCGCACCGCTACAGCCGGACGCGCGATCTGTTCGAGGACTTCGTCCGGATCCTGTCGCAGACCGACGCGTTATTGCTCACCGAGGTCTATGCCGCTGGCGAGGCGCCCATCGTTGCCGCCGACGGCCGCAGTCTGGCGCGCGCCGTGCGCATCGCCGGCAAGGTGGAGCCGGTGTTCATCGCCGACGTCAACGAGCTGCCTCAGGCCCTGGCGGACTTCGTCCAGAACGGCGATGTGGTTCTGACCATGGGTGCCGGATCGGTGGGGCAGTTACCCGGCAGGATCGCCGCCCTGGGAGAGGTGCGGGCATGAGCGATGTGATGTCGGCGGCCACTGCGACGCCCGCGCTACGCGGCGCGCTGGCGCACGATGTCGATATGTCGCGGCACGTCTCGTGGCGTGCCGGCGGCCGCGCGGAGTGGTTTTTCACCCCCGCCGATCTGGACGATCTGTGTCTGTTCCTGGGCACCTGCCCGATGGATATGCCCCTGCATTTCGTCGGTCTGGGCAGCAACCTGCTGATCCGCGACGGGGGCGTCCGCGGCACGATCATCCATCTGCATACGGCGTTGCGCGCTCTGCGTTGCGAGGATCGCCGCCACGAAGCACGCGCCGGCGACGCCACACCGAGCTTCGGCGTCGTCTACTCGGAAGCCGGCGTGGCCAGCCCGAAGCTGGCCCGCTTCGCCGCGAACCACGACCTGGTCGGCGCGGAATTTCTGGCCGGCATCCCGGGTACCGTCGGCGGCGCCCTGGCCATGAACGCCGGCTGCTACGGCAGCGAGACCTGGTCCTATGTCAGCCGTGTCCTGACCATCGACCGCAAGGGCGCGCTGCACAAGCGCTCCCCCAAGGATTTCGGCGTTGGCTACCGCCACGTCGAGGCCAAACAGGCACGCGAGGAGTGGTTCGTCGCCGCCTGGTTCCTGCTGCCGCGCGGCGACGGCATGGCGTCGCGGCGGAAGATCACCGAACTCCTGGAGAAGCGCGTCGCCAGCCAGCCGCTGAATCTGCCCAATGCCGGCTCGGTATTTCGCAACCCGCCGGGCGACCATGCCGCGCGTCTGATCGAATCCTGCGGATTGAAGGGGGTCTACGCAGGCAAGGCGCAGGTTTCGGAAAAGCATGCCAATTTCATCGTCAACCGTGGCGGCGCCACGGCGACGGACATCGAAGACCTGATTTCGCTGGTCCAGGAGCGCGTTGCGGCGCGCACCGGGATCCAGTTGCAGCGCGAGGTACGCATCCTCGGCGTGCGCCCGGAGGTTACAACATGAGTCCATTCGGCAAAGTTGGCGTCATCTTCGGCGGCCGCTCCGCGGAGCGCGAGATCTCCCTGAAGAGCGGCGGCGCGGTCCTGGCCGCGTTGTTGCGCCAGGGTGTCGATGCCCACGCCTTCGATCCGGCCGAGCGCTCCCTCGCCGAGCTGGCCGGCGCCGGCTTCGAGCGGGTCTTCCTGATCCTGCACGGCCGGGGCGGCGAGGACGGCACCATGCAGGGCGCGCTCGACCTGATGGGCATTCCCTATACCGGCAGCGGCGTCATGGCCTCGGCCGTGGGCATGGACAAGTGGCGCACGAAAATGATCTGGCAGGCCGCCGGTCTGCCGGTGCCGGACTATGCCTTGCTCGACGATTCCAGTGACTTCGCCGCCGTGGAAACCCGGCTCGGTCTGCCGCTGTTCGTCAAGCCGGCCAACGAAGGCTCCAGCGTCGGCATCAGCAAGGTCAAGGTACCAGGAAGCATGGTGGCCGCGTATCGAGCCGCGCGCCAGCACGACCCACTGGTCCTGGCGGAACGTTTCATGGGTGGCGGCGAATACACCGTGGCCATCCTCGGCGACGCCGCCTTGCCGGCGATCCGCATCGAGCCGATGACCGAGTTCTACGACTACGAGGCGAAATACTTCCGCGACGACACCCGCTACCACTGCCCCTGCGGCCTGCCCGCCGAGCGCGAAGCGGCGATGCAGGCGCTCGCCAAACGTGCCTTCCAGGTGCTCGGCTGCCGGGGCTGGGGGCGCGTGGACGTACTGCTCGACACCGACGGCACGCCTTACCTGCTGGAGATCAACACCGCCCCCGGAATGACCGATCACAGTCTGGTGCCGATGGCGGCGCGCCAGGCGGGGATTTCCTTCGACGATCTGTGCCTGCGTGTCCTGGAGCAAGCCCGTGTGGGATGACCCCTGGACCCTGACCCTGACCTCACGGCTGTTACTCGCCGTGTCGCTGCTATTCACGGGGTATGTGACGGCGCGGCAACTGGCCGAGAACTATCTGCCGATCCGCCAGGTCGTGGTGACCGGTGCCCAACGTCCGGAGACGCGCGCCGCCCTCGGGCAGATCGTCCCGAGATTGCGGGGCAGCCTGTTTTCCATGGATCTGGAAACAGCACGGCAAAAATTCGAGGGCATCCCCTGGGTGCGTCAGGCCCAGGTGAGTCGGATCTGGCCGTCGCGTCTGCGCATCGATCTGGCCGAGCACATCCCGGCCGCCGCCTGGAACGGTACGGCGATACTCAACGTCCAGGGCGAAGTATTCCCGGTCAAACCCTGGCCGGGACTACCCGACATCCGCGCCCCGGAGGGTACGGAATCGGCAGTCGCCCGACGCTATGGCGACTATGCCGCGATTCTGGCGACGAGCGGCCTGCGCATCGACGCGCTACAGGTCGATGCCCGGCATGCCTGGCGTCTGCAACTGCGTCATGACGCGCAGGCGCGCCGTATCGGCGTCGACCTGGGCCGGGAACGCATGGCCGAACGCCTGCAACGCTTTGTCACCTTTTTCCCCCTGGTCGCCGCGCACTCCGGCAGCGTGCGCCGGGTGGACATGCGCTATCCCAACGGTTTCGCCGTGGATGCAGCACCTACCGCGGAGAGCGAGACATGAGTCTGACCCCCATGAACAAGATGCGCGAGAACAAGGATCTGATCGTCGGCCTGGACATCGGCACGTCGAAGATCGTCGCCGTGGTGGCCGATGTCCCACCGGAAGGCGGCATCAACATCCTGGGCATGGGCTCCGCCCCCTCGAACGGTCTGAAAAAGGGCGTCGTGGTGAACATCGAAGGCGCGGTCGGTGCCATCCAGCGCGCCCTGGAAGATGCCGAGCTGATGGCCAACTGCAAGATCACCCACGTCTACACGGGCATCGCCGGCGGCCACATCCGTTCGCTGAACTCCCACGGCATGGTGCCGATCCGCGACCGCGAAGTCACCCAGATGGACATGGACCGGGTGATCGAGACGGCGCGCGCGGTGAACATCTCCACCGACCAGCAGGTGCTGCACGTCCTGCCCCAGGAATTCATCATCGACGGCCAGGAAGGCGTGCGCGAGCCGCTGGGCATGTCCGGGGTGCGCCTCGAAGTGAAGGTGCACATCGTCACCGGCGCCGTCTCCGCCGCGCAGAACATCATCAAGTGTGTGCGCCGCTGCGGCCTGGAGGTCAGCGACCTGATCCTGCAACCGCTCGCCTCGTCGCTGGCGGTGCTCAACGACGATGAAAAAGACCTGGGCGTCTGTCTCGTCGACATCGGCGGCGGCACCACCGACATCGCCGTGTTCACCCGGGGCGCCATCCAGCATACGGCGGTGCTGCCCATCGCCGGCGACCAGATCACCAACGACATCGCCATGACCCTGCGCACCCCGACCCGCGAGGCCGAGGATCTGAAGATCCGGCACGGCGTGGCGCTGCGGCAACTGGCCGACGCCCGCGAGATGATCGAGGTGCCGGGCATCGGCGAGCGGGGCCCGCGCATGCTCTCAAAGCAACTGCTTTCCGAAGTCATCGAGCCGCGCGTCGAGGAGTTGTACAGCCTGGTTCAGGCGGAACTGCGCCGCAGCGGCTTCGAGGAGCAGATCTCCTCGGGCATCGTCCTGACCGGTGGCGCCAGCCAGATGAAGGGCATGGTGGAACTCGCCGAAGAGGTCTTCCACGCCCCGGTGCGCCTGGGTGTGCCGGAATACGTCGGCGGCCTGTCCGAGCGGGTACGCAACAGCCGCTATGCCACCAGCGTCGGCCTGCTCCTCGCCGGCCTCGAACGGCACGAGCAGGATCAGATGCAGCGCCTGCAAGGCACCAGTTTCAAGCAGCTCCTGGAACGCATGAAGTCTTGGTTCCAGAGCACGTTTTAGTCAGTGATCGGGGTTAGCTCCCTGGTCGGTTTTTTTCGCGCGTGAAGGAGGGTGAAGATGCTTTTCGAATTGGAAGACATGCAGTCCCAGGAAGCCGTCATCAAGGTGATCGGCGTTGGCGGTTGCGGCGGTAACGCCGTCGATCACATGATCAACAAGGGCATGACCGGCGTCGAGTTTCTGGCGCTGAACACCGATGCCCAGGCCTTGAAACGCAGCCAGGCGTCGATCCAGTTGCAGATCGGCACCAATGTCACCAAGGGCCTGGGCGCCGGCGCCAAGCCCGAAGTCGGCCGGGAGGCCGCGCTTGAAGATCGCGAGCGCATCGCCGAGCTGATCGACGGCGCCGATATGCTGTTCATCACCGCCGGCATGGGCGGCGGCACAGGCACGGGCGCCGCGCCCGTGGTCGCCGAAGTCGCCAAGGAACTGGGCATCCTGACGGTGGCGGTGGTCACCAAGCCGTTCATCTTCGAAGGCAAGCGCATGCGCGTCGCCGATCACGGCCTGAAGGCCCTGTCGGAGCATGTCGACTCGCTGATCATCATCCCCAACGACAAGCTGCGCTCTGTGCTGGGCGGCGGCATGAAGCTGAACGAGGCCTTCCAGGCCGCCAACGAGGTGCTCAACAGCGCCGTCGGCGGCATCGCCGAGATCATCGCCAGCCCGGGCATGATCAACGTCGACTTCGCCGACGTGCGCACCGTGATGAGCGAGATGGGCATGGCCATGATGGGCTCGGCGACGGCCAGCGGCGAAGGCCGCGCCAGCCAGGCGGCCGAAGCGGCGGTGAAGAGCCCGCTGCTGGAAAACGTCGACCTGAAGGGCGCGCGCGGCGTCCTGGTGAACATCACCGCCGACGACAGCCTGACCCTGGACGAGTACTACGAGGTCATGAACACGATCCAGAGTTTCACCGCCGAAGAGGCCACGGTGATCATCGGTACCGCCTTCGATGCCGCCATGGGCGAAAAACTGCGTGTCACCATGGTCGCCACCGGTCTGGGCAACCCCATCGGCGGACGCGCACAGAAGCCCACCGTGGTGGTCGACAACGTCCAGCAGAAGGCCACCGGCACCTACGACGCGGTCCCCGCGTCGATGTCCGGCCCGGATGACATGGACCGGCCGACCATCTGGCGCAACCGGCGCACCGTGGAGAGTATGGGCGGCATGGACGATGCCGGCATCGATTCCATCGACATTCCGGCGTTTCTGCGCAAGCAGGCGGATTGATCCGGCTCAAGCCGGGGGTGTTGTCGACTCACCGAACAGAGGCCACAATGCGCTCCTGCTAAATACAGACCACGCTTGGACCGGGTACACCCTCCCCGGCCCGGGCGTGCGTCTATTCGACACTAACCCATGGCTTGCGGATGATCCGGCAAAGAACCTTAAAGACTCAAGTACGCGCCGCTGGCGTCGGGCTGCATTCCGGGCAGAAGGTGAACATCGCCCTGCGCCCCGCGCCGCCCGATACCGGTCTGGTTTTCCGGCGTACCGACCTGGCCGAGCCGATCGATTTCAAGACCGACCCGCATCTGGTCTGCGACACGCGCATGTGTTCCGCTCTGGAGCATCGCGGCGCGCGCGTTGCCACGGTGGAGCACCTCATGTCCGCCCTGGCCGGTCTGGGCATCGACAACCTGTTCATCGATCTGGACGCCGCCGAGGTGCCGATCATGGACGGTTCCGCCGCGCCGTTCATCTTTCTGCTGCAATCGGCCGGCATCGAGGAACAGCAGGCCGCCAAGCGCTACCTGCGCGTCACCCGGAAGGTGCGCGTGGAAGACGGCGACAAATGGGCCGAAATCGCCCCGCACAACGGTTTTCGCCTGAGTTTCCAGATCGAGTTCAACCACCCGGTCTTCAAGAATTCCGCCAAGGCGCTGGCTTTCGACTTCGCCGAAGACTCCTACTGTCAGGACATCAGCCGGGCCCGCACCTTCGGTTTCATGAGCGACGTGGAATACCTGCGCAGTCATGGCCTGGCCCTGGGCGGCACGCTGGACAACGCCATCGTCATGGACGAGTTCCGCGTGCTCAACGCCGACGGCCTGCGCTACGCCGACGAGTTCGTCAAACACAAGGTGCTCGATGCGGTCGGCGATCTCTATCTGAGCGGCCACCCGCTGCTCGGCGCCTTCACCGCCTATAAATCCGGACATGGCCTGAACAATGCCTTGCTCTGTGCCCTGGTCGACGACTCCGAGGCCTGGGAATGGGCCACCTTCAAGGATGTCGAAGCGCGTGCCAGAGGCATCCCGACCCGACACTGGTCGCCGCTGGCCCCGGGACATTGAAGCGCACCCGGCTAAACCCCTTCACCGCGAACGACACACCATGAACGCCGTCAACGATACAGATACGGGCAAACAGTCCACCGTCTGGGCGTACGCCGAGGTTGCCGAACTGCTGCGCGAGTCCAGCGCCTTGTTCGCCGTGCTCGACGATGCCACCCTGGACGCCCTGCTCAGCCTGGCCACACCGCGCCAATTCAAGGCGCGCCAGACGGTCTGCCACAAAGGCGAGCAAGGCGACGAACTATTCATCCTCGTCCATGGCAAACTCAAGGTATGCACATCGTCCGACGATGGCCGGGAGGCCATCCTGGCAATCCTCGAAGATGGCGATGTCTCGGGCGAGATGTCCATCGTCGATGGCCACCCGCGTAGCGCCGACGTCGTCGCGGTGCAGGACAGTGAAATCCTGGTGATCCACCGGCGCCAGTTCCTGCCCTTCCTGGAGGCGCACCCCAGGGCCGCCATCGCCCTGCTGACCGCGCTGATCAAGCGTTTACGCTGGACCGACGCCCTGGTCGAGGACATGCACTTCCTGGACATCCGTACCCGTCTGGCGAAGACACTCGTGCGACTGGCCCAGGATCATGGCCGGACTACCGCGGCGGGCGGCGTACGCATCGACCTGAAACTGAGCCAGGAAGACCTGGGCAACCTGGTCGGCGCCACCCGCGAAAGTATCAACAAGCAGATGCGTGCCTGGGTCGAAGAAGGCATTCTGGAATTGAGTCAAACCAACATCGTCGTGCGCAAACCCGCTGAACTCCAGGCCTACGCCAAACCGCGCGCGCCCCAAGCCTGACCAGGGGCTCAGTTCGTCTTGTCCGGGGGCGACAAGCGCATGACCCCGTTTTGCTGCTCGATGCGGAATCGTTCCAGGATATTCATGCCCAGCAGCGCCGGGCCGTGCAACTCGGGCAGCACGTTGATCTCCGGCCGCTCGACACGGTAATCCCCGAAACTCAGCACAGCCGCTGTCACCAGACAGCCCGTCACGCTGCCATTGGCGGTGCGCGATTGCACGGGGCGGCAACGTGTCAGACCAATCTCGTCGGCAAGTTGCGCGGAGATCGCTACCGAGCTCGCCCCGGTATCGATCAGAAAAGTGACCGGATGGTCGTCGATTCGCCCCTTGAGGTAGTAATGGCCGTCGCTGGAGCGCTTGATTTCCAGGCCGGCGGACGTCACGTCCTGGTCGACCATGAGCGGCCCTTCGGCCATCAGGCCGCTGAGTAGCGCATAAAAGAACAGGCCGATAAAAACCCAAATGCCGACCGAGGCCCAAGGCTTGTCAAACATAGCACTTAGACCGGAGTCGGCATCGGAATCCCGCCGGCGATAGGCCGACGGGCTTCAGGGTGGACTGCTTACTTCTTCTTGGCAGCCTTTTTGCCACCGGCGACCTTGTCCTTGAAGGCCTTGCCGGCACGGAACGCAGGCACGGTAGCCGCGGCAATCTTGATGGCGGCACCGGTGCGGGGGTTCTTGCCGGTACGCGCGGCGCGCTTGCGCGATTCGAAGGTGCCGAAGCCGATCACGGCCACGGAGTCGCCCTTGGCAACGGTTTCAGCGATGGTATCCAGAACGGCTTCGACGGCGCGCGCGGCGGCGGCTTTGGTGCTGGCGGTCTTGGCGGCTACGGCATCAACGAGTTCGGTTTTATTCATGCGTCTCTCCTTTGGAAGTGGGCTGGGCGCCAGCTTGGGCAGGCGTGCCGCTACTTTAATGCGTCGGGACGCCCGTATCTAGCCCTTTGCAAGGGTTTTCCGGATATTTTTCAGTGGGGACGCCAATTTCACATGAATCCAACAGGCCAAAAACCTCAGCAGTTGGTCAAACGTGCGTACTCAAGGATGAACCACTTATCGCCCGCCCCGGGAAATGACACCCGGATCTCGGTCTCCGCGCCCTGCCCCTGGTAGCCGCCGACGACGCCTTCCCCATAACGTGGGTGTGTCACCCGGCTGCCGATACGATGCGGGTACTTGCCGGATGGCAGCGCCGCGTCGACGGCGACCGGTGTTGGCCGCGCACCGTAGGTCGGAGCTTGATAGGCGGTACGCGCCGGGCGCAGCGATTGCACCAGGGCTTCCGGAATCTCCTCCAGAAAACGCGAGGCCAAGCCATAACGTGGCTGGCCATGCAGTAGCCGGTACTGGCTATGGGTGACATAAAGCCGCCGACGCGCCCGGGTGATGGCGACGTACATCAAGCGCCGTTCCTCTTCCAGGCCATCGGCCTCGTTGAGGGCATTTTCATGCGGGAACAGGCCTTCTTCCAGCCCGGTGAGAAACACCGTGTGGAACTCCAAACCCTTGGCGGCATGCACCGACATGAGCTGTACCGCGTCCTGGCCGGCCTGCGCTTCGTGCTCGCCAGCTTCCAGGGCGGCATGGGCGAGAAAATCCTCAAGCGACTGGGTCTCGGCCTCGGCGCTGAAGGACAGGGCCGCATTGGTCAGTTCACGCAGGTTTTCGACCCGGTCTTCGCCATCTTTTTCGTTCTGATAGTGCGCAATCAGGCCGGACAGGGCGACGATGTGTTCGATCTTCTCGGCCAGGGGCAATTCCAGGCTGTCGGCACGCAGCCCCTCGATGAGCAGGACGAAGGCGGCGACGCCTTTCTTGCCGGCGCCGCTGGCGCAGGCCGCCGCCCAAAGACTGGTGCCGGCCTGCCGGGCGGCATCGCTCAATTGTTCCAGGCCGCGCGCGCCGATGCCGCGTGCCGGGAAATTGACGACACGCAGGAAGGCATTGTCGTCGTCCGGGTTGGCGACCAGACGCAGATAGGCCAGGGCATGCTTGATCTCGGCTCGTTCGAAAAAGCGCAGGCCACCGTAGACCTTGTAGGGCAGGCCGGCGCTGAACAGGGCATGTTCGATGGCGCGCGACTGGGCATTGGAGCGGTAGAGCACGGCCATCTGGCTGTGCCCCAGACCGTCGCGGCGCAGGGCCTGGATCTCCTCGACGACGAAGCGCGCCTCCTCGCCGTCATCGCTGGCCTGGAAATGACGGATGACCTCGCCCTTGCCGGCGTCGGTCCAGAGTTCCTTGCCGAGGCGGTTGCGGTTATTGCCGATGACCGCATTGGCGGCATCGAGGATGGTCGAGTGCGAACGGTAGTTCTGGGTCAGCTTGATCGGCGCGGCAATGCCCAGATCGGTCATCAACTGGCCCATGTTGCCGACGTCGGCGCCGCGAAAGGCGTAGATCGACTGGTCGTCGTCGCCGACGGCGAACAGGGCGCCGCCCGGACCGCGCAGCAATTGCAGCCAGGCGTATTGCAGCCGGCTGGTGTCCTGGAATTCGTCGACCAGGATGTGTCTGAAGCGCTCCTGATAATGCTCGCGCAGCAGGGCGTTGCGCGCCAGCAGCTCATGCGATCGGAGCAGCAGCTCGGCGAAATCGACCACCCCCTCGCGCTGACACTGGGCGTCGTACTCGCCGAAATACTCGGCCAAGCGGCGCGTGTACGGGTCCCAGGCCTCGACCTTGTCGGCGCGCAGACCGGCCTCCTTGTTCATGTTGATGAAGGCTTGCAGCTTGCGCGGGTCGTACTTGTCGGTATCGACGTTGAGCGTTTTCAGCAGCCGCTTGATCACCGACAACTGATCCTGCTGATCGAGTATCTGGAACAGTTGCGGGAGGCCGGCCTCGCGGTGATGGGTGCGCAACAGCCGATTGCACAGGCCGTGGAAAGTGCCCACCCACATGCCGCGGGTATTGATCGGCAGCATCGCCGACAGCCGGGTGAGCATCTCCTTGGCCGCCTTGTTGGTGAAGGTCACGGCCAGCAGGCCCATGGGCGACACCTGCGCCGTCTGGATCAGCCAGGCGATGCGCGTCGTCAGGACGCGCGTCTTGCCCGAGCCGGCGCCGGCCAGCACCAGGGCCGAGCCCTGCGCGGTGACGGCGGCGTGCTGGGCGGGATTCAGACCGTTGAGCAGATCGGAAGACATGAGCTGATTCTTGGTGGCTGACTTTCAATTATACCGGCCCGGCGATGCCCGCCTGTCCGGTAAAATCCAGGCCATTCAGAACCCGCGGAGCCCGCTGATGAACCCCGTTACCCTGCTCTATTTTGGCGACCTCATGGCGCAACTGCTCATCGGCCGCGAAACCCTGCGCTTGCCGCTGAGTGTCAAGGATGTCGCCGGCCTGATGAAACTGCTGGCCATGCGCGGCGGCGACTGGCAGAAGGCCTTCGGCGCACCGCGCGCCAGCCTGCGCGTCACCATCAACAAAAAGGACGCGGATTTCGCGGCGCCGATCCAGGGCGGCGACGAGATCGCCTTTATCGAATCGGTGTCGCTGTAAAGATCGCCGCCGGCCGACCGAACGCGGCTTAGCGCTTGTTCTCGGTGCCCAGACGATTCAACCCGGCGTCGCGCAGATGCGTCAGTAGTGCCTTGCCATTGCCCTCGACGCGGAACTCGCCCCAACGCGCCGGGGCGTAGACATCGGCCTGGCCTTCCTGGAAGAAAAACGCGTTCGGGCCGATGCTGTAGACACCGTCACGGGCGCGCAGGCGCAGGGCGACTTGGCCGGATGGCGCCGGCAAGGCATCGCCGGTCCCGGCATAGCGGGTTCGATTCGTAGCATCCAGCGCCAGATAGGCATAGTTCGGCATCCTCGGCAGTTTGCCTGCAACAACCTCCGGGCGCGGCAATAGCGCGTCGGGCTGGAAGCGCAGCGCCATGTAGTCGCCCTGCATCAGCGAGCGCGGATCCACCGGGGCCAGTTCGACCAGGATGATGCGCCCGGCGCGCAGGGTGCGTTCGTGGCCGTGGATGGCATACAGGGCGGCCGCGCCGACGAGAAGCAACGCACCAAGCAGGGCCAGCCGCACGCTCGAAGTCTTCATCGCGGACTCGCTTCCAGCTTGTGCAAGGCGTATCGGGCGGCAAGCAGCAGGGCGCCGGTCGCCATGAGGGTCAGCGATTTCGTCAGCAGGGTGGTTTCCAGGTTGTAGTAGAGCTCGCCCAGGTAGAGAAAGGCGCAGAGCAGGGTCAATCCGGCCCAGGCGCGATGGCCGGCGTGGAAGGTCGCCAGCAACAACGTGGCGGCGACGATCAGGCCGGGAGTGCGTTGGGCGGCGAGCGCAAATATCAGGGCGGCGGCGAGATACAGAAGCCGCCGAGCCGGTGCCCCGGTTCGGCTCAACCAGATCACCGTGGCCAGCCAAACCAGGCTCGTGCCAACGCCATAAAGCAGGGGCAGATAGGCACTGCGCGCCTCGCCGAGCAGCGTCGCCCCGACTTCGCCGAGGTAGGCGCCGCCATACGGGGCCAGACAGAGCGCGGCGAAGGTGGCCCCATGGGCGATAGGCTTGAGGTGACCGGCGCGCGCATGGCCGGCCCAGTCGGCGCGGGCGAGCCAGAGGCTGGCGGCCAGCGCCGTCAGCAGCACACCATAAAACGCCAGAGGCGTGCCCCAGCCGATCAGGTACCCCAGCGCGGCCAGCACGATCAGGGCGCAGACGCTGCGGTGCGCGCCGGAAGTTCGCGGCACGAGCAGCGCCAAGGCGATGACCAGCAGAGTGATGGCCAGACTGTCGGAGGCATGCAACCAGGCTTCGTTGCCATCGAGCACCGCGCTGGCCAGCAGCCCCTGCCCGGCCAGGGAGAAAGCCAGGGCCATCTGCGCGAAAAACGGGCTGGGGCGACGGAACAGCCAGAGGGCCGAACCCAGCAAAATCGCTCCGCCGATGGCACGCGTGCCCGGCCCGTCACCCATGGCCAGCAAGGGCCCGAAGAACGAGCCCATGATGATCAGCGCGGCAACCCACGCGGCGATGGCCAGCAGGCCGGCCAGCCACCATGGCGCTGCCTGGGTACCCGCCAGCGCGCCATGCCGTGCCGGATCGATGATACCGAGATCGCGCAACCGGTCGGCGAGGGCCGGGTTCATGCGGCCTCCCGCTGCATCAGGCGCATCAGCCAGACGGCGGCATAGCCGGTGCAGGCGATGACGAACAGCGCCACCAGGTTATAGGCGAAGAAGTCGTCGGGGATCAGCCGGACCAGTCCCAACGTCAGTACGGCGATCGCCGCGAAGACGGCCATGGCGAGGATGGGCACATCGCGACGCCGATCGCGATAGAACCAGCATGCCAGAGCCCCCAACACGAAAAAGGCCGGGGTGAGCACCCGATAATCTTCATCCCACCAGGCGATGCCGGCGCCAATGGCCAAGGGCGCGATGACGCCCAAGGCCAGCAGACGCTGGACATGACGTCGGGGGGCCACCAGCAACCCGCGCGCCAACGACTCGAAGCCGAGCAGCAGAATCAGATTGCCGGCGGCGATCAGGTACAGCCCCTCCGGACCGCTCAGGACGCCGAACCAGCCAAACCAGTTCGATGTCGAGAGATAACGTCCCAGGGCCAGATTGGCGAGCACGGCCCAGAGCAGCCAGGTGGCTGACGAACGCGCCAGCAGGGCAAACGGCGTCATCAGCACCAGCCAGGCGGCGAACAGTTCCCAGAGGTCGGCACCGGTCTGATAGGTCTGGCCGATCAGGGCGAGCAGGACGCCGGTGGCGACAGCGGCTCCCAGCAGCGCCGCCCGATACCAGGTGGCGAATGGCTGCGCGAAAAGCGCCGCGACCACGCAGGCGCACAGCGCCGACCAGGCGAGGCCAAGCTTGGCGTAGCGATGCAGGTCGTCCCAGTTGTAGGCGAAGAAAAACACCAAACCGGTGGCCAGCAGCAAGATGCCGGCGAAGGCCAGCAACCGGTCGGCGGCGATGCGCCAATCCGCCGAATCGGGGGCCAGCGGCGCCAGCGCGGCCGCGCGGCGCAGTTCCTCCGGCGCCAGCGTCCCCGACTCGGCCCAGGCGAGGATGCCGCCGATCTGGGCGAAGCTCCAGCGTTCGCGCGGGTTAGTCACAACGCCGCCAACAGGTCATGGGGGCGGTTATTTCTTCTTTGCTCGGGGATGGGCGGCATCGTAGACCTTGGCCAGGTGCTGATAGTCGAGATGGGTATAGACCTGCGTGGTGCTCAGGCTGGCGTGGCCGAGCATCTCCTGGACGGCGCGCAGGTCGCCCGAGGATTGCAGGACATGCGACGCGAATGAGTGACGCAGGGCATGCGGGTGCACACGCTGGCTGATGCCCTGGCGCAAGGCCAGTTGCTTCAGCCGGTACTGCACCACGCGTGGCGAGATACGCGCGCCACGCGCGCCGATGAACAGGGCACCGGCCTCGCCTTTCAGCGCCGGGCGCACGGCCAGCCAGGCGGCCAGCGCCTCCAGGGCTTTGCCGCCGACCGGGACGATGCGCTCCTTGCGCCCCTTGCCGGTGACGCGTACCTCGCCGACCTGCCGGTCGATAGCATCCGGCGTCAGTCCGACCAGTTCGGCCAGTCGCAGGCCCGAGGAATACATCAATTCGAACATGGCCCGGTCGCGCACCTGCCAGGGGTCGTCGCCGCCAGCGTCCAGCAGGCAGGCGAGTTCGTCCGGAGACAAGGTGTGCGGCAGCCGCTTTGACGCCTTCGGCGGGCGAATGCCGGTACAGGGGTTGGCGGCAACCTGGCCTTCCCGGGCCAGATGGCGGAACAGGCTGCGCCAGGCCGAGAGCATGCGTGCCAGACTTTTCGGCGCGTAGCCGCGACCGTGCAGGCTGGCGAGGGCGCGGCGGATGTCGTGGCCGCCGAGTGCCGCGGGATCGGTGGCACCGACGAATGCGCCGAGTTGGCGCAAGTCCTCGGCGTAGGCGGTCAGGGTGTTGGGACTGTACTGGCGTGCCCGCAACGATTCCAGGTAGGCATCGATGCGGGCATCCAGCACGGTCATTGGAAGCGCGACGCGGCGGCGGCGGCCAGCTCGCCCAGCCAGTTGAGATAAAGCGTGCCCATCTCCGGGTAGAAGCGCTGCGGGTCTTCCGAGGCCAGCACCAGAAGGCCTTCGACGCCGCTATCCTTGAGCGGGGTCAGGGCGAAGGAACGCAGGTGACTGCCGCTTTCGCCGAACCAGCCACGCACCTCCATGGGTGCCTCGGCGCCGCACAGCGGGTGGGCCAGGCCGGCGGACAGCACCTTGATGTCCTCGCTCACCGCGGCGTACTCGTCCAGAGCCTGCGCGCCGACACCCCAGAAACGAATCGCGACGTGCGGGATGGCGAAGTCTTCGCCAAGCGCGAGGTACAACGTCTCCAGAGTCGACGACAGCGTCTTGCCGCGCATCAGCCCCAGCGAGAGGCGATGCATCTTCTCGCCGATCGCGTCGTTTTCCTCGGCGAACTGGATGAACTCCTTCAGCTTGCCTTCCAGGCCCTGCGCCCGGTCGCGCAGCACCATGACCTGGCGCTCGCCGATGGAGATGGCCTGGCCGCTGTAGGGATGCGGCACGCTGATCTGGGTCAGCAGATCGCCGTGGAGGCTGAAGAAGTCAGGATTGTCCTTCAGGAATTGCGCCACCTGATCGTGACTGATGATGTCCATGTTCATAAATCGGGAATCTCCATCTCGCCTTCGAATACCGTCGCCGCCGGCCCGGTCATGAATACCGACGCGCCGGGGCCGGCCCAGCGAATGGTAAGCGCTCCGCCCCGGGTTTGCACCTGCACCTCGGCATCGAGCAGGCCGCGCGCCATGCCGGCCACGGCGGCGGCGCACGCCCCCGTGCCGCAGGCCAGGGTTTCGCCGCTGCCGCGCTCGTGGACACGCAACTTGATGGCCCGGCGATGCACCAGCTGCATGAAGCCCACATTCACCCGCTGGGGAAAACGCGGGTGATGCTCGATGAGCGGCCCCCACTCGGCCACCGGCGCCGTATCGATGTTGCAGGTTTCCAGCACGGCATGCGGGTTGCCCATGGACAGGGCGGCGATTTCCACGGGCTGACCGATGTCGAGCACATAGGTGCTTGCGCGTTCGGGTGCGACAAACGGAATCTCGGCCGGCTCGAAGCGCGGCGGCCCCATGTCGACGGTGATCTGGCCATCCGCCTCCAGGCGCGGGACGATGACACCCGAGGCGGTCTCGACGCGAATCTCGCGCTTCGTCGTCAGGCCCTTGTCGTGGACATAGCGCACGAAACAACGGGCGCCATTGCCGCACTGCTGCACCTCGCCGCCGTCGGCGTTGAAGATGCGGTAGCGGAAATCGACATCCGGGCTGGCGGCAGGCTGCACCAGCAATATCTGATCGCAGCCGACGCCGAAGTGGCGGTCGGCGACAAAGCGGAATTGCGCCGGCGTCAATTCGACCGCCTGGCGCACGCCGTCGAAGACAACGAAATCGTTGCCCAGGCCGTGCATCTTGGTGAAACGCAGTCGGGTGCCCATCACATCAACGCCACATAATCCTTGTAGATGCAACGGTCCATCACCACGGTCATGCCGGCGGCGCGCGCCTTTTCGGCGGCAGGCTCGTTGACGATGTCTTCCTGTATCCAGAGGGCCGGCGCGCCGATGGCCAGACATTCCTCGACCACCTCGGGGATGTGCTCGGCGGCGCGGAAGACATCGACCAGATCGACCGGGAAGGGGATGTCCTTGAGGCTGGCATAGGCCTTTTCGCCCAGCACCTCGGCGGTGGCCGGGCGTACCGGGACGATCCTGTAGCCCCAACGTTGCAAGGCCTTGGCGACGCCATGGCTCGGCCGGTCGGATTTCGGCGAAAGGCCGACGACGGCGATGGTCTTGACGCGCTCAAGCAGGCCACGTATTTCGTCGGCGCCGGGGTTGGCAAAGGCCATTCAGATCTCCTTGGTCATCACATAGTCGTCCATGATATATCCGTTGCCGATATCCTCGACAATCAGCGTCGCCACCCGGAAGCCGTGTTTCAGATAGGCCTGGATGGCGGCGTGGTTCTGCCGGTTGACCCTGAGCAGGAGGCGTGCGGCGCCATGTTCGCGGGCGTGGCGCGCGACGTTTTCGATCAGCCGGCCGCCGATGCCGTGGCGTTGCCAGTCGTCATGAACATAGAGTTTGTCCAGCTTGTAGTCGCCATCCTGCAAGGGGTGGGCGTGCGCGAAGCCCACCAGCTCCTGGTCGGCGCGCGCCGCCAGCCAGAGATCGCCGCGCGCCATCAATTGCCGGATCAAGCCGGCCTTGTAACGCTCGGCGAGCATGTAGTCGATCTGCGCCAGGCTGATGATCGCCGGGTAGTGCTTGCGCCAGATTTGTCCGGCCAGCTCGATCAGGGGTTCGACCTCGCTGTCGCGCAACCGGCCGCACACGATTTCAAGCATCGTAGACCCCCTTCTCGCCCTCCGGGCGGGTCTTGAAACGTCGGTGCACCCAGAAATATTGCTCCGGGGCCTCGCGTATGCGCGCCTCCAGCCAGGCATTCATGCGCCGGGTATCGGCCTCGACATCGTGCGTCGGAAAATCGTCCCAGGCGGGGTGGAAACGCAGGACATAGCGGCCATTTTCCCAGAGCGTGAGCGCCGGAATCACCACGGCGCCGGTGGCACGGGCGATGCGCGACAGGCCGGTGATGGTCGCCGCGGGCACACCGAAAAACGGCACGAAAACGGCATCCTTGCGACCGTAGTCCAGGTCGGGCGAATAATGGAAGGGGTGCCCCTGCTTCAGTGCCCGGATCACCGGCTTGACGCCCTCATGGCGGTTATAGAGCAGGATTCTGCCGAAACGGTGGCGCGAGTGCTCGACCAGGCGCTCGATGGCTGGATTCTTCACCGGGGAATAGATGTTCACCAGATGGATCGGCATCTGGATGATGCGCACCCCGCCGGTATTGATGCCGACGAAATGCGGCACCAGCAGAATTTGCGGCTTGTCGGCGTGAGTTTTCAGGATCTCCGCGCCACGCACCTCGACCAATCGCTCCAGTTCCTCCGCGGTGCCCCACCAGGACACCGTCTCCAGAAGGATGGAGCGGCCGAAGGCGCGCACATGGGCACGCGCCAGGGTGGCGCGCTGTGCCTCGGCCATGTCTGGGAAGCAGAGACGCAGGTTGGTCAGGACGACATGGCGGCGTTCCCGGGCGACCACGAAAAGCAGGCTGCCCAAGGCTTCGCCCACCCGCGCCAGACCGCCGATCGGCAGCAGCGCGTGCAGCAGGCGCAGAACACCGATCCAGAGCCAGGTCACGGCGCGGCCTCGGGCGGCGGCGCGCCATGCGGGCGTTTGTAACGCCGATAGGTCCAGAGATACTGATCGGGGTATTGCCGGATCAGCTCTTCGATGGCGCCATTGAGCTGGCCGGCGGCCTCGGCCGGGTCGGCGGAGAATGCCGGAGCGGGCATGACATGCAACCGGAAGCCGCGCCCCCAGGCCAGCCGTTCGCAGAACAGGATCAAGGGGACCGCCCCCGTCGACTGCATCAGCCGGAAGGTCAGCGTCGGCGTATACGCCGGACGTCCAAAGAAATCGGCCCAGACGCCATCGCCCTTGCTCGCCACCTGATCCGGCAGGACGCCGACGCCTTCGCCACGCTTCAGGGACTGCAACATGGCGCGCACGCCCTTCATGTCGGGTGTCGCCAGGCGCACGCCACCGCGCTCGCGGCCCTGGCGCGTCAAGGTATCCGCCCAGGCCTGGCGTGCCGGGCGGTAAAGAAAGGTGATCGGGACAAACTGGCCCAGATAGAGGCCGCCCAGTTCCCAGTTGCCCAGGTGCGGCTCCAGGGCGATGATGCCCTTGCCGGCGGCACGCGCCGCCTCGACATGCTCCCAGCCGCGCACCTCCCTGACCAGGGCCATGGCCTTGGGAAAGGGACGCAGCCAGATAGCCAGGGATTCCAGCAAACCCTTGCCGATGCCGACGTTGGCGCACCGCACCATTCCCGGGCGATCCAGACCGGCTTGCCGGAGGTTTTCCACAACGTCGTCGGCGCGACGGCGCCAGGGAAAGACGAGTACGCCGAGCAGCCAGCCCAGGGCATGCAGCACGGGCAACGGCAGGGCGGACAAGAGGCGTAAAACAATCAACATACGGTACTTCGGCCCGATTGACCCTGAATAAACAATTGCATAGTATGCCGAAACCGCCGAGTTAACGGACAACTTGCAGGGCGGTCGGAGCCCGGCTCCCAAAAATTCTGCTAAAGCGTCGCCTGCTCTTGGCCCGGAGTCGGTAACGCCGACGAAGACGGGCCATTTATTTTGGAGCAGTACATGTCTGAATATCTATTTACCTCCGAATCGGTGTCGGAAGGTCATCCCGACAAGGTCGCCGACCAGATCTCCGATGCCATCCTCGATGCCATCCTGACCCAGGACCCCATGGCCCGCGTTGCGGCCGAAACCCTGGTCAGCACAGGGCTGGTCGTCCTGGCGGGCGAGATCACCACCCATGCCCACGTCAACTATGCCAAGGTGGCACGCGAGGCCATACGCAGCATCGGTTATGCCGACCCCGAACTGCGCTTCGACGCCGACGGCTGCTCGGTGCACGTCTGCTACGGCCAGCAGAGTCCGGACATTGCCCAAGGTGTGAACCGCGCCTCGGACGACTACCTGAACCAGGGCGCCGGCGACCAGGGCCTGATGTTCGGTTACGCCTGCGACGAAACCCCGTCGCTGATGCCCATGCCGATCTACCTGTCGCATCGCCTGGTCGAGCGTCAGGCGATGCTGCGGAAGGACGGCCGACTACCCTGGCTGCGTCCGGACGCCAAGTCCCAGGTCACCCTGAAATACGTCGACAACAAGCCCTTCAGCATCGACACCGTGGTGCTGTCCACCCAGCACACCCCGGACATGGCCGAAGACTTCGAGGGTGGCAAGCGCATGAAGCAGTCGGCCATCGACGCCATCATCGAGGACATCATCCAGCCGGTCCTGCCCAAGGAACTCATCAAGGGCGACATCAAGTATCTGGTCAACCCCACCGGCGTCTTCGAGATCGGCGGCCCGCACGGCGACGCCGGCCTCACCGGTCGCAAGATCATCGTCGACACCTACGGTGGCGCCGCGCCGCACGGCGGGGGCGCCTTCTCGGGCAAGGACCCGTCCAAGGTCGACCGTTCCGCCGCCTATGCCGCGCGCTATGTCGCCAAGAACATCGTCGCCGCCGGCCTGGCCAGCAAGTGCCTGGTGCAGGTCAGCTACGCCATCGGCGTTGCCCAGCCGACCTCGATCATGGTCGAAACCTACGGCACCGGAAAACTCTCCAACGAGCGTCTCACCGAACTGGTGCGCGCCCACTTCGACCTGCGTCCGAAGGGCATCGTCCAGATGCTCGACCTGCTCCGGCCGATCTACCAGAAGACCGCCGCCTACGGCCACTTCGGCCGCGACGAACCGGAGTTCACCTGGGAAAGCACCAACAAGGCAGACGTGCTACGCGCGGATGCCGGCCTGTAAGGCCAAGCCCGCAAGGCTTTGTTGGGGCTTCGTCGCAGGCTAACATGAGCACAGCGAATGTTAAGGCGCAGCGCGCCGGCCGAAGACAAAGCACCCGACAGACGTGCTACGCGCGGATGCCGGCCTGTGATTATCCCCTTCAAGGGGCGCCACGACGCCACTTTGTAGGAGCGACCTCCGGGTCGCGAAGATTTTTCACCCCCGTCCGAGGGGCGCTGCGACCTGCCTTCGAGGCAGGCCAGGCTCGGACAGGGCTCTTGTTTCAACCGCGCCCGTTCATTTTATTTAGGAGTTTTGAATGAACGCGTTCACTGACTGCAAAGTCGCCGACATGTCCCTGGCCGATTGGGGCCGCAAGGAAATCAAGATCGCCGAAACCGAAATGCCCGGTCTGATGGCGATCCGCGAGGAATTCGCCAAGAGCCAGCCGCTGAAAGGCGCGCGCATCACCGGCTCGCTGCACATGACCATCCAGACCGCCGTGCTGATCGAGACGCTCACCGCCCTCGGCGCCGAAGTCCGCTGGGCCTCGTGCAACATCTTCTCGACCCAGGACCACGCCGCGGCCGCCATCGCCGCGCAGAACATCCCGGTCTACGCCGTCAAGGGCGAGTCGCTCACCGACTACTGGGACTACACCCACCGCATCTTCGAATGGGCTGATGGTGGTTACAGCAACATGATCCTAGACGACGGCGGCGACGCCACGCTGCTGCTGCACCTGGGCGCGCGCGCGGAGAAAGACATCAGCGTCGTCGCCAAGCCGGGCTCGGAGGAAGAAACGATTCTTTTCGCCGCGATCAAGGCCAAGCTGGCCGCCGACCCGACCTGGTATTCGACGCGTCTGGCGCAGATCAAGGGCGTCACCGAAGAGACCACCACCGGCGTGCATCGCCTGTACCAGATGCACGAGCGCGGCGAACTCAAGTTCCCCGGCATCAACGTCAACGACTCGGTCACCAAGTCCAAGTTCGACAACCTGTACGGCTGCCGCGAATCGCTGGTCGACGGCATCAAGCGCGCCACCGACGTCATGGTCGCCGGCAAAGTCGCCCTAGTCTGCGGCTACGGCGACGTCGGCAAGGGTTCCTGCCAGGCCCTGCGCGCCCTGTCGGCGCAGGTCTGGGTCACCGAGGTCGACCCGATCTGCGCCCTGCAAGCCGCCATGGAAGGCTACCGCGTCGTCACGATGGACTACGCCGCCGACAAGGCCGACATCTTCGTCACCGCCACCGGCAACTACCAGGTCATCACCCACGACCACATGGCGAAGATGAAGGACCAGGCCATCGTGTGCAACATCGGCCACTTCGACAACGAGATCGACGTCGCCAGCGTCGAGAAATATCAGTGGGAAGAGATCAAGCCGCAGGTCGACCACATCATCTTCCCTGATGGCAAAAGGATCATCCTGCTCGCCAAGGGCCGACTGGTGAATCTCGGCTGCGCCACCGGCCACCCGTCCTACGTGATGAGCTCGTCGTTCGCCAACCAGACCATCGCCCAGATCGAGTTGTTCACGCGCACCGCCGACTACCCCGTCGGCGTCTACACCCTGCCCAAGCACCTGGACGAAAAGGTCGCCCGTTTGCAGTTGAAGAAACTCAACGCGCAACTGACCGAACTGACCGACCAGCAGGCCGCCTACATCGGTGTGCCGAAGCAGGGACCGTACAAGGCGGAGCATTATCGGTATTGAGCGGCGCTCCCGCCGGCTGATAAAGCTGGCTGAAATACGAAAGGCCGCAACTCAAGTTTGCGGCCTTTTCTTTTTATACAGTGCAACACGTATGGGGCGTATTGCGCTTATAGGCTGATTTCTGCGATACAGCACTACGCGTCACCACCGTGCCCCGGTTTCAGAACCGGCTCAGAGTGAATTTCCGCACCGCCCGGAGCACCATCGACGATCTGGTCGACATCGGCGTCTTGGGCGAGATCACCGGCCAGCGGCGCAACCGGGCCTGGCTTGCGAATGACAGCCTGCGTGCATAACCGAATCGGCCTCGGACTGTGAGTGGGTAGGCGAATTCAGTTCGCCATGATGGGCTGTGACGGTGTCGATTCAGGGATAGATGTAGCGCCGGCTGTTCGGCCTGAACGGCCATTGGCTCTATGCGGAACGAATGGCTAGTAAGGTGAAGTTACCAGCCACCCGCGTTTAGCAAATTTGATATTTCCCTGGACATAGTCGACTGACTGAACAAGATTTCCAACAGCACCAACAGGTGCCGCCACTAGGCGCGTGACCGGACCAAACAATTATCAAGAAACCAAACTTTCCTGGATCGGCAAGCAGAAGTAACCTTAAGCTTGAGGCTCTTATAATGAGCCTGAAGTCTGGAATCATGAGGAAGTGGGCGTAGCTGTGGCAAATGGCCTCGGTATTCCGCCATGTCGTGGTGCGATAAAATCGGGCCACTGTAAGGAGCGTGACATGATGCGCAGCAGGGTGTTCAAGGAATGCAGTCACACCTTGGTTGGGAGGGTGCGGAAAAAATGAAACATGAGCCCGTAACGGGCATTCAACCAGAAATCTTTCGCTGGGCCAGAAAATCGGTGGGGCTGACGGTTCCCGATGTCGCTGACATGCTCAAGCGACAGCCCGAAGAGATCGAGGCTTGGGAAGACGGGACCGCCGCGCCCACCTACCCACAACTGGAAAAGCTGGCGTACCAGATATACAAACGTCCGCTGGCGGTTTTCTTTTTACCGTCGCCACCGGAAGAAAACCTCCCGCAACGCGAGTTCCGCACTCTTCCGGATGCGGACTTGCAGAACCTTCAGCGCGATACCTATCTGCACATTCGCCGCGCCCACGCCTACCAGCTTGCCCTGCGTGACCTGTTCGATGGGCACAACCCCGCCGAACGGCATATCTGGAAAGCGATTTCCCTATCCACGTCAAAAGGTCTTGCCGCCCAGGCTCAAGCCATTCGCGAACAATTGGGCATCACGCTTGAACAGCAGGCCGCGTGGAAAACTGACGAGCAGGCCCTCAAGGCTTGGCGAAGCGCTATTGAGAATTGCGGCATTTTTGTTTTCAAGGCCGCGTTCAAACAAAAGGACATCTCCGGCTTTTGCCTGATGGATGCGCATCTGCCGGTGGTGTATATCAACAACAGTGCCACGAAGACCCGGCAGATATTCAGTCTGCTGCATGAACTCGCCCATCTGCTCCTGAGCATGAACGGCTTGAGCAAGTTCGACATCGCCTACATTGAGCAATTGCCGCGCGATGAGCGGAAGATTGAGCAGTTCTGTAACGCTATCGCCGCTGAAGTCCTCATTCCGGCACAGGATTTCGCGGGCCAGGCCGAGCGGTTCCCCGCGAACGTGGAACAGGCTACGGAGGCCCAGTTCGCCGCCCTCGCCAACCGCTATGGTGTCAGCCGCGAAGCCATCCTGCGCCGCTTTTTCGATCAGGGGCGGGTTGGCCAGGCGTTTTACGAAGGCAAGGCCAAGTATTGGGCCGCCCAGAAAAAGGAGGCCAGTGGCGGCAACTGGTATCTCAACCAGGGTGCCTACATCAGCGACCGTTTCGCAAAGGAAGTAGTCAGCCGCCACTACCGGCACCAGATCAGCCTTGAGCGAGCCGCCGATCTGTTGGGCATCAAGCCCAAGAGCTATGCCGGATTTGAGGAGCGCGTCCTGCAAGGGGCCGAGGCATGAGCTATGTCTTCGATACCAGTTCCATTCGTTCCCTGCAACATTTCTATCCCCGCGTCTTCAAGAGCATCTGGGATGGCCTGGACGACCTTGTCGCCCGGCAGGAACTCCTCTCCACCCGTGAGGTGTTCAACGAACTGGAGCGCCAGGCGGTCAGCGAAGAGATCATGAAATGGATAAAGGCCAACAAGGCTTTATTCACCACGCCGACCGGACCTGAACTGCTGTTCGTGGCCGAGATATTCAAGATCAAGCACTTCCAGGGCTTGATCGGCGCTCAGCAGCGGCTCAAGGGCACGCCCGTCGCCGACCCCTTCGTCATCGCCTGCGCCCGGATCAATGGGGCAACGGTGGTCACCGAGGAAGGCTGGCAGCGCGGTGACAAGCCGCTCACCCTCAAGCCCAATGCGGCAAAAATCCCCAACGTCTGCGCCCACTTCAAGATTCCCTGCATTGACCTGGAAGAATTCATGCACCAACAAGGCTGGGCGTTCTGATGGCCAACAAGCAAAAACTCGAACCCACCTAGATCGGCAAGGAGAAGTTCTGGCGGTATGTGCTAATCCCACATGATGGATCGCCAAGAACATCTCGCTTGAAGTGGGTTGCGGTGCTGTTCGGTTACTCATGAGAAAACGTCAGCGCTCACCATCGTTTGTAGCTGAAAGACAGCTAAGCACTGTATTGCAGACCAACTCAGGCTGCAGACTCACGGTCCGCTCAGGCTGATGACCTTCCTTTCGAAACCTAGCGAGTATCTGCCCGTCGGGGCATTGGATGGCGGTCTCCGACAGAGGTATCGCGCATGGGCCCAGGCCGATTCAGCCTGCGCGAAATAACGCTCGCATAAACCATTGATTTCGCGTACTATCCGCGCCTCGTTGTGCAGTGCAGTTGGATTTTTCGCCCGGACGGGCGATTTGGTCAGCGTCTCAGCCTTAAGTAATTTCAGGCCGCGCTTTCAACTCGGGACTGTCTTCACAGCCCCATCGTCCCCAACCCCCAGAGTCCGCTTTCCATGGCCTCGTGACATTCGGTTGGCGCCGATGTTACGCCGCCCGCCGTTCGCTAGATGCGACCGGTCAGGCCTGTTTTGCCCGTCATTTCGACGGGCTGGATGCTATTGGAAAGGCTTTACATGAAATTCACGGATCTCGGTCTTAATCCCCTCATTCTCAAAGCGCTGGAAACGTCCGGTTACGAAGCCCCGTCGCCGGTGCAGGCCGCCGCCATTCCGGCCGCTCTGGCCGGTGCCGACCTGCTGGTTTCGGCGCAGACCGGTTCGGGCAAGACGGCAGCCTTCCTGCTGCCCAGCCTGCACCGCATGGCTGAAGCGCCCCAGGCCAAGGGCACCAGCCCGCGCATCCTGGTTCTGACGCCGACGCGCGAACTGGCCTTGCAGGTCGAGAAGGCCGCGCGTACCTACGGTCACGAACTGCGCCGTCTGCGCACCGTCTGCCTGGTCGGCGGCACCGCCTACGGCCCGCAATTGAAGGCCATGTCGCAGCCGCTGGACATCATCGTCGCCACGCCGGGCCGCTTGATGGACCACATGGAACGCGGCCGCGTCGACTTCTCGAAGCTCGAAGTGCTGGTGCTCGACGAGGCCGACCGCATGCTCGACATGGGCTTCATCGACGACATCAAGTCGATCGTTGCGCGCCTGCCGGCGAAGCGTCAGACCCTGTTGTTCTCGGCCACCCTGGACGGCGTGGTCGGCAATCTGGCGCGCGAACTGACGCGCGATCCGCAACGCATCGAAGTGGCCCGCGTGGTTGAAGAGAAGGCGTCGATCGACCAGCGCATGCTGATCAGCGACAACCATCATCACAAGACCAAGCTGCTCGACGCCCTGCTGCGCGGTGTCACCGTGTCCCAGGCCGTCGTCTTCACGGCGACGAAAAAGAGCGCCGAGGACCTGACCGAGAGCCTGCGCGAGCAAGGCTTCGACGCCGCCGCCCTGCATGGCGACATGCCCCAGGCGAAGCGCACCCGCACCCTGGACCGCCTGCGCGCCGGCCGCACCAAGGTACTGGTCGCCACGGACGTCGCCGCGCGCGGCATCGACGTCGCCGGCATCAGCCATGTCATCAACTACGACGCGCCGCGTCAGGCCGAGGACTATGTCCACCGCATCGGTCGTACCGGCCGCGCCGGCCGTTCAGGCACCGCCGTGACCTTCGCGGGCCATCAGGAACGTCATTTGATCCGCAATATCGAGCGCTATACCGGCGTCGACATCGCCGTCGACGTCATCCCCGGCCTGGAGCCGAAGCCGCCCCAGCCGCGTACCGACCGCCCGCGCAGCGGCCCCAAGGGCAAGCCGTCGAGCTACACCAAGAGCTACGTCGCCAAGCCCTGGGACGGCGCGCCGCGCAGCGCCGCCGGCCCCGAGGCCAAGCCCGCCGCCGCTGGCGCCCCGCGCGGCTGGATCGGCGAGAAGAACCACGGCAAGCCGTCCGGCCACAAGCCGAAGCGCGCCGCGCGTTCCTGGTAATGCCGGGTCACCCCGGCGCAGGCCGGGGTTCGCTGCGTTAGGGACACGCTGAAGAATTCGTCATCCGCGAGGAGCGCAGCGACGTGGCGATCCATAGGCTGTTGATTTATTTAGTGCACTGGATTGCCGCGCTTCGCTCGCAATGAGCGAATAAATCAGCGTTTCCTTAGCCTGAGCGCACCTTGACTACTCAACGTGCCGCCCCGCGCGCTTTCAACTATGATTAACGAAAGCGAGGGAGCACATCATGAGTCACAAGCACGAGCACATGATCCAGGCGATCTTTCAGGATCCACCGAGCGGCAACATCCACTGGCGCGACGTCGAATCGCTACTGCACCATGTCGGCGCCGAGGTCGAATCCCTGCAAGGCGCGCGCATCAAGGTGAACCTCAACAAGACCGAAGGTATCCTGCACCGTCCGCACCACAGCAACGTGCTGAACCGTCAGGACATCAAGCATCTGCGCGAATTCCTGGCCCACGCCGGGATCACGCCGTCGATGTACGAGGCCAGCAAACATCAGTAAGCCCGACGCATCCACCTGGTTCGTTTACATCCTGCGCTGCGCCGACGACACCCTGTATACCGGCATTGCCAAGGATCCGCCCGGCGTTTGGGCGAACACAACACCGACAATGCCCTCGGCGCCCGCTATACACGATCACGAAGGCCGGCTGAACTGGTCTATGCCGAAACCTGTAACGATCGCGCCGAAGCCGCGCGCCGCGAGTACGCCATCAAGCGCCTGGACCGCGTCGCCAAGCTGGCATTGATCGCAGCCGGCGCGCTGCCTTCCCCCGACAGCGCGTAATCGACCGTCGGATTGCTATAATCCGGACACTCTCGCCGCCGGTCGAAGTCTCCCGGCGGTTTTTCATTCAAGGCTTTCGACATGACCTTCAGTTATCCCGCCGATCTGCTGCGCGACGTGCAGCGCCGCCGCACCTTCGCCATCATTTCCCACCCGGACGCGGGCAAAACCACACTCACGGAAAAACTGTTGCTGTTCGGCGGCGCCATCCAGATGGCCGGCACGGTGAAGGCGCGCAAGAGTTCGCGCCACGCCACCTCCGACTGGATGGAGGTGGAAAAGCAGCGCGGCATCTCGGTGACCAGTTCGGTGATGCAGTTCGATTACGCCGGACACACCATCAATCTGCTCGACACCCCGGGCCACCAGGATTTCTCCGAGGACACCTACCGGGTTCTCACCGCAGTGGATGCGGCGGTCATGGTCATCGACGCCGCCAAGGGCGTCGAAGCACAGACCATCAAGCTCCTGGAGGTCTGCCGGCTGCGCAACACGCCCATCATCACCTTCGTCAACAAGCTCGACCGCGAGGTGCGCGAACCGCTCGACCTGCTCGCCGAGATCGAAGAGGTTCTGAAGATCGACTGCGCGCCAGTCACCTGGCCGGTGGGCATGGGCAAGGCCTTCCGGGGCGTCTACCACCTGTTGCACGACCAGATGCTGCGCTTTTCCGCCGGCGAGGAGCGCGCCGGTGGCGAGATCGAGCTGATCGAAAATATAGCCAATGCCAAGCTGGACGAATTGTTTCCCTTGGAGATCGGCCGCACGCGTGCCGACGTCGACCTGCTGCGCGAGGCGAGCGCCCCGTTCGACATCACCGCCTTCCTGGCCGGCACGCAAACGCCGGTGTTCTTCGGCTCGGGTATCAACAACTTCGGTGTCCGCGAGATTCTCCAGGCCCTGGTGGAATGGGCGCCGCCGCCCCAGGAACGCGATGCCGGACCGCGCATGGTGCAGCCCGCCGAGGCGCCGTTCAGCGGCTTCGTCTTCAAGATCCAGGCCAACATGGACCCGAAGCACCGCGACCGCATCGCCTTCTTCCGCGTCTGTTCCGGGCGCTACACGCCGGGCATGAAGGTGCAGCACCAGCGCATGGGCCGGGAGATGAAGATCGCCAACGCCCTGACCTTCATGGCCAACGAACGGGTGCACATGGAAGACGCCGTCGCCGGCGACATCATCGGCATCCACAACCACGGCCAGTTGCAGATCGGCGACACCCTCACCGAAGGCGAGGTGCTTGGCTTCAAGGGCATCCCCTACTTCGCCCCGGAGATGTTCCGTACGGCCCGGCCGCGCGACCCGCTCAAATCCAAGCAGTTGCAGAAGGGCTTGAAGGAACTCGGCGAAGAAGGCGCCATCCAGGTCTTCGAGACCGTTGCCGGCGGCGCCATGCTGCTCGGCGCAGTCGGCCAGTTGCAGTTCGAAATCGTCGCCCAGCGTCTGCAGACCGAATACAAGGTCGACGCCGTCTACGACGGCTCGGACATCCATACCGCCCGCTGGCTCACCTTTCCGGACGATGCCAGCCAACGCCAGTTCGAGAAGGACCAGGCGATGCGTCTGGCGCATGATGTCGACGGCAACCCGGTGTACCTGGCGACCAACCGCTACAACCTGGAACTGCTTATGGAAAAGTGGCCGAAAGTCCGCTTCCACGCGACCCGCGAGCACGGCCAGCGGTTTGCCTGAGCCGGATTTCGTCGTAAGCTGAACCGACTCTAGCCACGGAGACCGACATGGCCAACGACCGACTCGATCAAATCGTTCTCGATGCCCGCCGCAACGCCGAAAAGCGTGCCCAGGGCTACCGCGAACAGGCGCTGAAACTCTTTCCCTGGGTCTGCGGACGCTGCGCGCGAACGTTCACGCACAGCAACCTGCAACTGCTCGAAGTCCACCACAAGAACAGCAATCACGACGACAACCCGTCGGACGGCAGCAACTGGGAACTACTTTGCACCTATTGCCACGAAAACGAACACTCCAAGCTCAAAGATATGGCCGGTCGCAGCGATTCAGGCCTCGCCACGACCGGCGCGACGCACAATCCCTTTGCGGATTTGAAAGCCCGACTCGCCACCAAGAAGTAATCGGGGCGCCCGCCGGCGAAGTCACCGCCGAGCAACGCGATCAGGCACAAAGCCAGTTGAAGGAACGCTTCAAGAAAATCGCCGAGCGCAAGCAGACCGAAGAAGACGTAAGAAAACGCCAGGAAAACCTGCTCAAGCTGGCTGTGAAGTTCAACAGCCGCCGACCGGCCGCCTGCGCCCGGGTGGACCGACATCCAAGTCCGGCAAAGCCGCTCGGTTCGGGAATATTTCAGCGTATCCCCAGCGCAATGGCCAACGCCTGGAAGGCCGGCGATCACGCCGGCCAGAGGGCTTAGAGACCGAGTTCCTTGTCGTATAGGGCGCGCGCCGCGATGGCGGTGTCGGTAAAATCGCTGAACAGTCCGTCAATACCCAAACGATAGAACTGCAGGTATTCCTTTTTCGGATCGCCCTTGTAGTCGTGCGCTAGACGCTTCGCCTCATTGCGGAAGGTCCAGGTATGCACCAGCAGGCCCAGCTTATGGGCATCGGCAATCAGCGAGGTGGCGGGCTGCGAACTCGCATCCATGTAGTTCACGGCCCCGTCGCCGTTCGCGTCGAGCATCTTGCCCGAAGCATCGTAGCTTCCCTTCATTGGCACGATATAGGGCTTCCAGGGACCGACACCATCAGCATATTTCTTGATCTCGGCCAGACCCGCCGGAGTCAGCATGGAATCAAAGTTTTCCGTCTTGCCCGCGCGTGTCCAGTCGTATGGGCGATCATACGGGGGCGCGAAGGTCACCTTGCCGGTCTTGAAGTCATAATCATCGCCGTCGACCAATTGCACCAAACGCACCGCGGTTTTTCCACGTAGGTATTTCAGATTGGCGACTTCGAACGACTGGACGATGACGGGCGAATCCTTCTTCGTGTAGGCGTACTCACCCAGGATCGCCAAAAGGCGGTCTTCCAGGACCAGATTTGCATCGGCGTGGTAGGTCGGATGCTTGGTTTCGGGATAGATACCAATGACCCGTCCAACCTTGGCGCCCTCGGTTTTGGCCAGATCCAACACTTCGCGCAGCGTCGGAATCGAGTATTTCCCATTGTGTGAGGGGTCACGGTCGGCCAGCGGTTGCTTGGCGCGCAGCGTCTTGATCTCCGCCAGCGTGAAATCGGTGGCGAACCAGCCGGTCTCGGATACCCCGTCGACCAAGCGCGTGGTCTTGTGCGATGCGAACTCCGGGCGGTCCGCCACATCCGTGGTGGCGGTGATGTTCGGCTCATGGCGAGCGATCAGCTCGCCATCCTTGGTCGCGACCAGATCAGGCTCGATGAAATTCGCGCCGTTCTGGATCGCCAACCGGTAGCCTTCCAGGGTGTGATCGGGCAGATAGCCCGGCGAACCACGATGGCCGATAACCAACGGCTTCTCCCCGGTCAGCGTCAGATAGACGTCGTCGTCATTGCACGCGGACATCATGGACACACTCAAAGCAATCATCGACAGCTGAAATATCCGCGCAGCCCGCAGATGGCGAGAAAAAAATAGCATGCGATCTCTCCCAAGGTTGTTGAAGCTCATCGCAAACCATAGTTGGCAGAGGTTACGACCGCATTTCGAGGTTGTGACGCGATTGCGCACTTCGCCTGGTACTGGGGCGGATACGGCTTGGACCGGATATTTCACCGGCCCCCAGTGGCAGCCTCCCTGGGATGCTTAAACCTGTCCTTCCCAGCCTGTATCGCTACGCTGGAAAGCCGCACTTAGCCTTACGATTAATGCTTCCGGCAAGGGACCATGCTCGACCCATGCTACGCATTCGGCGAGATGGCGCTTGTCCGCCGTGCCAACGACGGCCGCGGCCACGCCCGATGCCAAACTGTAAAGCACAGTGCCAGTTCGCCCCAAGGCATGCCAGGATCGTCGAGGGCCATCGATTGCCAGCGCCGCCAATACGGCTCGCAGTACTCTCCCGTGGGCTGGGTCGCAAAGCGCCAGGGCGCGTTCGCCAGCGGGCGCTTGGCGATAAACCCCATGCCGCCCAATCTCGGGATCACCTCGCGGCTCACTCTTTGGTCGAACAGGTTTAGCGAGGCCATGACGCCATCGAATCGGCCGGCATCAAGCGCATATCGCAGGGCTTCGTTTTCACCGGAGTAAGCGATGGCGCGCACTTTTCCGGCACGCTTGGCGTCCTCGAGCGCGCGGAGTATGTCCTCGCGCTGAAGTATCGCCAGGGGGCAGGAGTGCAGATGCGCGATATCGAGCCGATCGGTTCGCAAGCGTTGCAGGGCGAGATCCACCCCGGCGGTGATGCAGGGTCCGGTCCAGTCCTCGATGCCAGGCGCGCCATAGCCGAGCTTGCTCGATATCACAAAAGCGTCGCGACGGCCCTGTAACCAATGTCCAAGGCGCGGCTCCGAGACGCCATAGCTCGGTGCCGTGTCGATCAAACTGATCCCGGCATGCTCAGCGTAGTCCAGCACGTCGTAGGCCTCCCGGTCGGTCATGCGTGCATTGCCCAGCGGGATCGTGCCCAGGCCCAGAGCGGAAACCGTGATGCCCGTATCGCCGTAGGCTCTTGCCGGTAGCACGGCGACCCCCGATCAGAGCTCGTTGAGGATTTTTTGCCGCTGAGCCTTGTAGGTAGACTCATCGATCAGCTTGCGATCGAGCGATTCCTTGAGGCCCGTGAGGCGGGATATGAAGGCTTCGGCGCTATATTTACCGTCGTCGTCGGTCGCCGCATTGTTCGCCAGAGAATAGCCGGTCAGCGGCAAGGCGGAGGACAGTATCTTGTATTGCCGCGCGGCGGTCGGCAGCAGCACGTCGATCAGGGGTGGCGGCAGGGTTGTCGAGGTGTGGCCAAGCGTGCTTGAGGATGGCTCGTCGGTCAGCTGCATCACGCCCAGATCCTTGGCGTCGACCACCGCCGCGGCAACCGTCACGAAGGCGGTGACCGCCCAGTTCGTCGGATCGGAGTCCCCCAGGAAGGCATTCGGCACAAAAAAGGATATCGACCGGTCGAGTTTTTGCCGGTAGGCCGCGAAATACATGGTGCCGTCGATGCTCGCCTCGGCCTCGCGTTCCGGACGTCCCGGGAAGGTCTCTCTGAGTTTTCCGAGCAGGTGGCTGCGCATGGTCTTGGGGCGGGGCGAGAGTACGACCACGCGCTCCCAGGCATAGCGGCGGTCGATACGCGCCTGGCGACCCGGCAGAGTGAAGAGGTTGCCCGAGCCGCTCTTGCGGTCGGTGTCGATGTAGATATCCAGGTTGAACCCGAACGGCAGGCGGTGCTGGCCTTGCTTGGAGAACTCCCCGGCATCGTCCCCCTTCGGCGACCACCAGTTTTCATGGATGAAGTTGCCGAACGTGGCGGTGAACCAGTAGCCGTCACCGTCGCGATGGATGCGCAGGGAGCGCAGATCGAGATCGCCGGGCTGGAGGACACCCCCGGTCGGATACAGCAGGGTGCCGTCGCCGACATCGTCGCCAGCCGGGTCGGACAACGTCGCCACATGACGCTCCGCGGCCCCGGCGATGCCGGCCGCCAGGGCTAGCGACAACAACAGGAATCTAAGCATCGGCGCGGGTTTATAGATCGCCGAGAATGCGTTGTTTATGCATTCGGTATTCGGCTTCGTCAATCAACTTGTCGTCAAAGAGTTGTTGCAGGGTTCTCAGCCGCTCGGGAACCGGGGCGTGCTGGCCGATTGGCGCAGACTCGGCGGCGGCATTGCCCTTGATACCGGGATCGAGAAACGATTGCAGCGGCACGGGCTTCCGGGATTGGCCTGAAGCGTCCGCCTCGGGCCGGACTGGGTCGCTTCGAAACCAATTCTTCAGACCGCCCAGCGTCGAGGAGAACAGCGAGCCTCCGGACGCCTCGGGAGTCGTGTTGCGCTTTGCCCTGACGGTCTCGGCGCCCCGTTCGAAGCGTCGGGATAGCGCCGATTCGTTGACTGCGTGGGGCCCCCACGACATGCCTATCAAGGGTTCGTCATTACCGATCAGGGCGATTTGCTGAGCCACGCTTGGCATGAGCGCGTCGACAATCGGCGAGGCTTCCTGCCCCGACTCGAAACCGAACGTGTCTTGAGGTCGCCCCTGTGCGGGCTGCATCGCGCCCATGTCCATTTGCTCCAGCGGGGTCTTGCTCGTCGGCAGAAAGCTCAGGCTCATCGAAGAATAGGGCCTGGCGCCAGTCACCAAAGTTGTCACTGCCCAATCGGCGCCATCGGACCCGCCGAAAAAGGCGGCAGGCACGAAGAACTCGACCGACTTGCCGCGAACGCGCACCTCGGTCGGAAAATACACCGAGTTATCGATACTGGTCTCGGCTTCATATCTGGATCGATTGGGAAACTGACGTGACAGGACATCGAACAATTCACCACGCGCGAGCTCGGGCCTGGGTGTGAGGATGATGGCACGTTCCCACGCATAGGCCGGATCGATGCGCGCCTTGCGTCCGGGCAGCGTGAAGCTGTTGCCGGAACCCGGCGCGCGGTCGGTATCGATATAGACATCGATGTTGAAGGTGTAGAAGCCGCGCCGCGCCGATACAGGCATGGGTTCCGGGCCAATGCCGGTCTTGGCGGCCTTGGGATCGCGGACCGGATTGGCGAATGTCGCCTCGAACCAGAAACCCTTGTCGTCCTTGCTGATCTTCAGCACGCGCAGATCGAGATCGCCCGGGCGATAATCGAGACGCTCCGGGTAGACCAGACTGCCACCGCCGAAATCGTCGTTCGCCGGGTCGGTCAAGGTGACGATTTCCCGTTCCGCCGCCACCGAAAACGAGGCCAGCAGCAGTAGGACGGACACCAGAAGATGCTTCATTGTTTACCCCGCACGGTCATTGAGTAGTCAACTCTCATAGCACTTGCGGTTTTACCGCGTGGCTGGTGGCGTGAGATAAAAAAGCAAAGCCCTCCGTTTCGGGAGGGCTTGCCAGTGCGGCCCCGCGAATCAGCCGATTAGAAGACGGCCTGCACCGTTGCCTTCAGGCGATATTGCTCAATATCGGTCTTCGTGCCGGTACGCAACGGGTCGCCTTCGCCATCGATCCATTGGGCCAGCAGACCCGTTTCAAACCCGGCGAGGCTGTAGTTGAACTTCAGGCTCCAGATGTCCTTCTCGTTGTCATAGTCGACGCCAGCGGCACTGATATCGCGACTGTAATGACCATAGGAAACGCTGCCATACAGATCGTTATGCAGTTGCTTGCCCAAGGTGAAACTGAAGCCGCTGTCCTTGGACTCGGCATCGTCCGCGGACGTCGCCTTGCTGACATCATCGTTGTCCTTCACCCACTTGTACTTGAAGGAGGCATCCAGGCCACCGGCGACATTGAAATTATGCGAGGCCTTGAACACGAAGATGTCGGTCGTACGGTCCTGATTCGCCGGATAGAAATGATTCAACGGCCCGGTGTAGTTCTGCCAGTTGTTGTTGTATTCGATGCGCGAATACTCGGCGGACATCGGCACGTTGAAGGCATCGTAGTTGACGAGTACGGTGTGACCCTTCCAACCCAGAATCGACTCCGAAGGCGCTTCGTTGAAATCCTTGAAGTCGTTGTCGGTCAGACCATTGCCCATGGCCGTGGTGTAGCCATACGCCGGCGTGACAACCTTCTTGGGCGTGGCGGCAACCTGGGTGTAGTCTGAATAGGCGCCACCGTTCCACTTCGGATCACCCCAGCCATACCAAGCCGCCTCGGAACCCTCGGTCAGGAGTACATCGGACTCCGTGCGCGCGGCGGTGTTGCTGTAGAAACCCTCACCGATATTGAAGTATTGGTAGGCGATGGACAGGCCATTTACGCTGGCGGGACTCCAGGCAACGTCGACCTTGAAGGCATTGTCGTCGATGCTGTCCTTGGGCGAGTTGATCCAGGACTGGTCGAAGAAGGCATCCGTCTCGAATTCCGAGCGATAGTACGCACCCTTCAACTCGAGGCCGTCCATGACGTTGCCTTCCGCCTTCAGCATGTAGACGTTGTTCTTGGCGAAGGTGTTGACATCCTGGCCGTCGAATAAATTTGCATCCGTCGCTTTGACATGGTCTTCGGTGATCTGGGCGCTCGCCGCGAGGCGGGCCGGACCGACCGGCATCGTCAACTGACCGATCCAGGTCGCCTCTTGCGTCCGGGTGTCATCGGTGCTGCAACAGGTGGGGCCTTGGCCGTAGTTGGTTTGCAGATACTCCGGCAACGAGACACGCGCGACTTCCCAACTGCCCTTGGCTACCGGGCCTCTAAAGTAGAGACCGTTGTAGTTGTCGCGGTCGATGTAGCGCACTTTGCCGACGGTAAACGGATCGAACATGCCCCAGTCGCTGGAGCCGATGCGGGCCATGTTGAGCCAGTTGTACCCGGGAGTAACCTGGACATAGGCGCCGCGCAACTTCATGAATATCTGCTTGTTGACGTTGTTGTCGACACTGCCTTCAAGCCCGAAGCCGCCGAATTCCGACCAGTAAGCCGCCGAACTGCGGCTCTGGATACGCGCGCCTGCCTCGACCTTCGGTGAAATGACCGCCTTGATGCGCAGTTCCATCTCCGTCCACTGGCCCTGATCGGCACCCGTTGCGGTATCCCCGCTCCCCTGCGCGGCGATCTTCTGATCGCCATCCAGGAATTTCATGTAAATGTTGGAGCCACTGAAGTCCAGGTTGACGGCCATCGCGGCAGGTGCGCTGAGTGCCAATCCAACAGCGGCGACCAAGGGTTTCACGTGTAGTGTTTTCATGATGATTGTCCGTTCGATCGATTATTTCTTGAACATCTGCAGCGTGGCCTTCTTGACGGACTCGCCATTCGGACCACATTCATAGGCCAACTGCTGCTTCTGCGTCGCGCTGGCGGACTCGAGCACGTCCATGACGTGCGGGTCGCAATTGCCGTCGTGACCACCACCCCAGCGGTGCTGGCCCTCGTATTCGTTGACCTTGCGCGCCAGGAGGGAATCGGTGTCCGGAAAACCTTCGTTCGACTGCATCACGACCTGATAGCTCCAGGCATCGGGATTGCCGTCACCGCCCAGATCGGCGAGCGGCACGCTGCCCTTGATCGAACGATTGCTACCCTTGGTGCTATTGGGCACGAGAATGTCGCCGGCCAGTTTGCCTGCCTTGCTGGTGACCTCGCCGAGTACGCGGCCCTTCTTCTGGGGAGACAGAATGACCGCCTTGTTCCACTCATGACCTGGGGCGAATTGCACGTTCAGCCCCGGGGGAACTTCGGCATTGCCGCCCTCCTTGTTCTTCACGAAGACATAGACCATCTGCACCGCGAAGCCCACGCCCATCCCCCAGGGGTCTTCCAGCCGGCTGTTGGTTTCGACCGCGAAATCCAGCTGGTTGCCATTCTTGGTGACGGACAGCTTCGCAAGATCAAACGAGCCTGCTTTGTAAACGCCATCGGTGGGGTAGGTGTAGTTGCCGGGGCCGTTGTCGTCCCCCTTGGGATCCGTGAAGTCCACTGCATGGGCCGCGGACATGCCAAGAGCCAGGGTAGATGCAATAGCCAGCGTAATCAGTAATCGCTTGTTTTTCATAGCTTCTCCTCGTTAGGTTTCCTAGCATGCTCCGCTTTGGATAGTCTACTTCACGCTACCCGCCGTCAATCCTGAAATTAAATACTTCTGCAAGTACAAAAACAACAGCACGACCGGCAGGGACACTATGACCGAGCCCGCCGCGAAATAACCCCATTGGGAGGAAAACCCGCCGACAAAAAAGCGCAACCCGACAGGCGCGGTGTAATTGCTCTCCGCCTCCATGAATATAGATGCCAGAATGAATTCATTCCAGGCGGTCATGAAGGAAAACAGCGCCGTAATCGCGATTGCCGGTGTCGCCAGTGGCAGGATGATGCGGAAGAAGATCGTTTGCGGCGATGCGCCGTCGATGCGCGCCGACTCCTCGATATCGACCGGGATGGTGTCGAAGTAGCCCTTCAGCATCCAGACGCAGAAGGGAATGGCGGTGGTGGCGTAGACGATCACCAAGCCGAAATAGGTATTACCCAGTCCGAGCCATTTGACGATGATGATGAACAGCGGAATCAGCATCAACGTTCCCGGGAACATCTGCGACACCAGGAAGGTCAGCATCCCGGCGTTACGTCCGGGAAACCGGAAACGCGAAAACGCATAGGCCGCCGTACAGGCCAGGAACACGCCCAGCACCGTGGTCATCAGGGAAACGACGGCGCTGTTCCATAACCAGGTACCGAACGACTGTTCGGTCCAGACACCGACGAAATTGGCCACCGAGAAGTGTTCTGGAATCGGCACGATGGCCCGCGCCCGCTCCATGAGGGTCGGGTCCATCGGCAGGTCGATGATGCCGACGCTCTGCTGTCCCGAAAAGGCCAGGGCGAGCACCCAAAACACCGGATACATCGACAGCAGGGTGAACGAGATCAGCGCTGTGTGCAGAAGAAGATGGTTGTTCGCTTTTTTCTTCGCCATGTCAGAAAGACTCCGTGGCCTTGGTCACGCGCGTCTGGAACACGCCATAGACCAGCAGGATGACAAAGATCACCGTCGAATAGGCGGCGGCGTAGGCGTACTGATAATTCTCGAAGGCGATCTTGTAGGCCTTGGTGATCAGGATCTCGTTGGCGCCGGCCGGCTCGCCGCCGGATACCAGGAAGATGATGTTGAACATGTTGAAGGTCCACACCACCGAAAGCACGATGGCCGGGATCAGCGTCGGCCGGAGCAGCGGCAGGGTAATGTGGCGCAACCGCTGCCAGCGGGTGGCGCCCTCGACCTCGGCGGCCTCGTACATATCCTTGGGGATCGATTGCAGGGCACCCAGTATGACCACCATCATGAACGGAAAACTCAGCCAGCCGTTGGTCGTCAGCCCCGTCAGGAACGAGCTGACAACGCCGTCGAACCAGGCCACGGGGGCCATGCCGAACATCTGCAAGACCTGGTTGATGACCCCGAACTGGGGATGGAACATGCCGCGCCAGACCAGGGCCGTGATGTAGTTCGGGATAGCCCAGGGCAGGATCAGTATGACTCGGTATATGGCCTTGCCCTTGAGGTCTTCGGTGTTGAGGATGAGCGCCAGGATGAAGCCCAGCGAGACACCGATGGCGACGTTGGTCAACGTCCAGACGATCGTCACCATGAGGGTCCAGTAGAAATTCTGGTAGTTCCAGATCAAACCTTCGGGGCCGCGCTCGTAAAGATTGAAGTCGCCCAGAATGGTGACGAAGTTGTCCCAGCCGATCCAGCGTTCGGCGAAAGGCAGCGATTCATTGAACAGCGTGGTATCGGTGAACGCCAGGGTGATGCCGTAGAGAAACGGGAAAAACACCAGGACCAGCATGCCCAGCATCGCCGGTGTGACATAAGCATACGCATCGGCATGCTCGCGCAAAGTAGCGCCCAGCCGGCGCATGTAACCGAACAGGAAGGCCAGCAGCATCACCAGCCCGAGCACCTCGGCGGCCCACAGGCTGCGCTCGAAGAAACGTGTTTTTTCAGCGAACAGGGCGCCATGCGCGGATTCATTTAGTGTGCCGTCGCCCAGCACCACCCCGAGCGGCCGCAAGTAGGTATCGGTATCCCAGGGACTCGGCGCCGCCGCGCCCTCGGGCGGCAGGCCATAACTGAGCACGGCCTCACGCACGGCGTTCGCCACCTGGCGCGCACCGTCAAGATCGCTCGCGTCATAGGCCGCCATGCGCTGATACTGGTACGCCAGCGTCAGGGCCAGAAACGCCGCGAACAGCAGCAGGCGCGGCAGATCCAGACGCAGATCGCTGCGCGCGCGGAACAGCGCCCCCAGGGCGACCGCCACCAGCAGCGCGGGCAGCCATAACGGCACGCCGCCCAGACTGCTTGGCGCCGACCGCTTGTCGGCGACCTGTCGGATACGGACCTGGAGCACCCCGGCGAATTCGTTATTGGCGAGGTACGGCACGGTGACGACATACGCGCCCTTGACGCTGCCGTCGAAATTCACCAGCTTCTTGCGGACAACGCCTTCGCCGATATTGGTTTCGCGGGCGGCGCGCAGCAGATTGGCCAGATCGAAGATGGGCTTTTCTTCACGCCCGAGGCGGCGCGGCGCGGCGTCTTCCGGCTTGGTCGAGCCAAGCAGTTCCATGCCGCCGACGAGGATCGCCGACTCATGCGCCGGGTGGCGCGCCTGCCACGCCTGGAGCACGCCGGCGATGCGCTCCGGAGCGGCCGAGGCCAGGGCCCCGGCCAGCGAATTGGCTTCGACTTGCGCCAGGCGTCGCTCGTATTGAACCCGCTGATCGCGCTCGGCCCCCTCGAACAGCCAGGCGGAAAGCGCGAGCGTAATGCCCACCGCCACGCCCAGGCCCAGGACATATGAGGAAGCCAGCCAGCGGAAGGGGGACACGGAGCGCCTCGGCCTGGCGTTCAGCGCGCTTTGCGGAGCGCGTTGATGCTGTCCTGAATCGTTGCCGAGGCTTCCTTGATCGCGGCCTCGGGCGTGGAACTACCCTTGGTGATCTTGTTCATCGCCGTGGTCGCCGGCGACCAGACCATGGTCATCTCGGCGCGGTTGGGCATCGGTTCGGCATTGCTCAACTGGTCGTGAAAGGCCTTGAGAATCCGGTCGCCGATGACCCGTTTGTCGGTGTAGATGCGCTTGTTGGTATGCAGTTGCCGTCCTTCCAGAGCCAGCACCAGACCGGCTTCCTCCGAGGCGAGGAACTTGGCGAAGTCGTAGGCGAGTTCCTTCTGCTTCGAGGCCGCCGAGACATAGGCACCCTCGATGGTCAGCCAGGGACGCATGGGTTTCTTGCCGGCTTCGTCGACGATAGGCAGCATGGCCAGACCGAAATCGATCTTCGGCGAGATCTCGCCGATGAACCACGGGCCATTGAACACCATGGCCGCCTTGCCTTCGTTGAACAGTGAGGCCACGAGCGCTTCAGACGGCTCCGGCGGCATGATGCCGTCCTTCTTGTACCACTTTATCATCTGGTTGATGGCGGCGATGCTCTCCTTCGAGTTCAGCACCATCTTGCCGCTGGCGTCGAAGACCTTGCCGCCGAAGGCATTCATCAGGGCGGAATGGAAATAGAAGTTGGTGTACCAGTAGGCCAGACCATACCGGCCCGAATCTTTCTGCGTGAGTTGCTTGGCAAGCTTGACCAATTCCGTGGTGGTCTTCGGCGGCGCCTTGACCAGGGCCTTGTTGTAAATCAGCGTGGTGCTCTTGTAGTTGATCGGCAAGCCGAAAACCGAGCCTTTGTAGGTCATGGCCTCGACCATGCCGGGTCGAAACTGCTCGCGGGTCGGCTTGTCGATGAAGAAGTCGATGGGTTCCACGGTCTTGCCGGACTCGACCCAACCGCCCAGGCGGTCCTGGGCATAGATGAAGACATCCGGGCCTTTGCCACGCGGAACCGCCGCGCTGATCTTGTCGGCATAGGCATCGTATGGAATCGCCAGGGTGTTCACCGTGACGCCCTTGCCCGCTTGTTTGGCCTCATACATCTTGACGACCTTTTCGAACGCGGCCTTTTCACCGCCGCGATAGGCGTGCCAGACGTTCAGTTGCTCCGCCTGTGCCGCCGTGGACAGCATGCCCATGGACAGGGCCAATGAGGTGAGCAATCCGGTAACGAGCGACTTCATGGCGGTCTCCTTGAATTGATTTGTATGAAACACCTGCATCACAGGCGCTGCTCGTTCGACGGATCGAACAGATGCATCGCTTCGCAATTGATTTCCATGCTGAATGCGTCGCCGGATACGGGCAATTTGTCGTGACTACGGAGCCTGCCGACCACCGGCTCGCCATTCAGCCGCATGTGCACGATGACTTCATGGCCCAGCGGCTCGAGCAGTTCGACGGTGCCGCGCACCGTGCAGGTCCGCGTCCAGTCGATCTCGTGAGCGACGCCGATGTGCTCGGGTCGGATGCCGAGCGAGACCGGCTTGCCGCGCATGCGCAGCGCGGCATCGGTGAACTGGCCACTCACAGGCAGGCGCAAGTCGAAACACTCGACCATCAGGCCGTCATCGCTGATCCGGGCCGGCAGCATGTTCATGCGCGGCGTACCGATAAAGCGCGCCGTGAAGATGTTTTGCGGCTGGTCATACAATTCCATCGGGGTGCCGCACTGCATCAGGTTGCTGGCCTGATCCGGAGTACAGGCACGCATGACGGCAATACGGTGGCCCATGGTCATGGCTTCGATCTGGTCGTGTGTGACGTAGACCGTAGTGGTGTTGAGCCGACGCTGGAGCTGGCTGATCTCGGAACGCATCTGCACGCGCAGTTCCGCGTCGAGGTTCGACAGTGGCTCGTCGAAGAGGAACACCGAGGGATTGCGGACGATGGCCCGCCAAGGGCGACGCGCTGCCTTTGCCCCCCGGACAACGCCTTGGGCTTGCGGTCGAGCAGGGATTCCAGACCGAGGATGGTGGCGGCTTCGTTCACCCTGCGACGAATATCGTCGAGCGGCATCTTCCGGATCTTCAGGCCGAAGGCGATGTTGTCGAACACGTTCATGTGCGGGTAGAGCGCATAGCTCTGGAACACCATGGCGATGTCGCGATCCTTGGGGTGCACGTCGTTGACCACGCGATCGCCGATCCACAACTCGCCGCTGGTAATGGTCTCAAGGCCGGCGATCATGCGCAGCGTCGTGGACTTGCCGCAGCCGCTGGGCCCGACGAAAACCATGAACTCGCCGTCATTGACGCCGAAAGTCAGGTTCTTGATGATCGAGACATCGCCATAGCTTTTGTTGATGTTGTCGAAGTGGATCGATGCCATCAGAAGGCCTTCCTAGTAGCCGGCAGGAAAATGCGCGCCGACTTCGGCGTCACGGTTAGCTCGAATCGACCGTCCGTAAGCGCGACGGTCTCCTTGTTTTCGATGTCGGTCATGGCATTGCCGGCCCAGGTTGCTGGCAGCACGTGGCCCACCGTCAGCGGTGTGTCGCCGCGGTTGGCGATGACCAGCACACTGTCCTTGCTTCGCGCTTCGTGCCGGACATAGGCCAGACCAGGATCCTGGGGACCGGTCAGCAACTGATAGTCGCCCTGCGTCAGCGCGGGATGCGCTTTGCGGAGTTGAATCAGACGCTTGTAATAGTCACGCAGATCCTCGTCGCGGGCGACACCCTTGCCCGGCAGGATGTTGCGCTTGCCCCAGGGCATGTCGTTGCGGTTCAGCGGCCACTCGCTACCGCCACGCGCGACTTCTTCGCCATAGTAGATGACGGGCATGCCCAGCGAGGTCATCTGCACGGCGACGCAGATGCGGAACTTGTCCTTGTCTTTACCCACGTTCGCCAGCGACATCGGCTCGTCATGGCTGGACAGGTAATGCGCCACGACATAACCCGGCCTGATCTTGTGACGCTTGCCAAGGTAACTCCCGAAGGCCACGGCCCGACCGCGATTCATGACGAAGCCCTCGCAACTGCCCTTGAAGCTGAAGTCGAAACCGGCATCCACTTCATCGCGCGCGAAGAATTCGTCGAGCGAACTGGCCGTGCCGCCCCAGTGTTCGGCCAGAAGAAAAAAATCCTGGGTGATTTCGCCACGTGTCCGCTGGCGATGCTCGCGCCAGAAATCGCTTTCGACGTGCTTGTAGGTGTCGAGGCGAAAGCCATCGACACCGGCATACTTGGCCAGACCGATATTGGCATCGAGCAGGTATTTACGTACCTCGGGCACCTCGGTTCGGAAATCGGGCAGACCGCCGACGGCGCAGGTCACCGGATCGACCTCGCAGTTGCCCTCGCCCAGCCGCATCCAGGGTTCGCCGCCCGGGGTCGTCCTGGACTTGTAAGGCGAGTTATAGCCGGAATGGTTGTACACCACATCGAGCAAGACCTTGATACCGCGCGCGTGTGCCGCATCGACAAAATTCTTCAGGTCGTCGCGCGTCCCGAATTGCGGTTCGATGGTCTCGAAATCGTCGATCCAGTAACCGTGAAACCCCCAATGGATGAAATCGGGCACGCCGAGCTTGCCGGGCGCCTGGGCATACATCCCCTGGGCCATCTGTTTCTGCACGGGGTTGATCCAGATCGCGCTGATGCCGAGATCGGCCAGCTCGTCGAGTTGCGCGGTCAAGCCTTTGAGGTCGCCACCGTGATAGCCGCCCGGATTGCGCCGCTCGACACGCGCATTGTTCGTGCCATCGCCATCGGCAAAACGATCCAGCAAGACAAAATACAGAACCTCGTTAGCCCAGCGTGGCCCAGCTTGAGCCAAAGCGCCCGAGGTGGCGCCAGATAAGTAAACGAGAGCGAATGCCAGAATGGCAAGCCGGTTCATGGCGGCAAGGTTTCTCCAATTAATCAAGCTTGTCAATGCGCATCGTCGCGGGGTGAACGGACGGCCTGGAGGACAGCGAACACCATGCCGCTCTTGAAATACCTGACATACGACCCTATTATTAGCACTCGAAGGACACGAGTGCTAACAGCCCGGTCGCTTTGTTCATTTTTTATACCACTCACGCATGGAATTTTAGGAGGAATCAATGAAGATTCGCCCGTTGCACGATCGTGTGATCGTCAAGCGCATGGAAGAAGAACGCAAGACCGCATCCGGTATCGTCATCCCCGACACCGCCACCGAGAAGCCGGACCAGGGTGAAGTTCTGGCCGTCGGCCCCGGCAAGAAAGACGACAAGGGCAATGCCATTGCCTTGGGCGTCAAGGTCGGCGACCGTGTCCTGTTCGGCAAGTACGCCGGCCAAGCCGTGAAGATCGAGGGCGACGAAGTCCTGGTCATGCGCGAAGAAGACATCATGGGTGTGATCGAGAAATAAGGCGTAACCGCGCTTCAAGCGCGAGCGCCGTCTCCCCGCCAAGGCGGGGAAGCGACCCCAAAAACACTGGATTCCCGCCCACGCGGGAATGACCAATTCAAGGAGTAAGCAACAATGGCAGCTAAAGACGTACGCTTCGGCGATTCCGCCCGTCACCGCATGGTGGCCGGCATCAATATCCTGGCCAACGCCGTCAAGGTGACTCTGGGTCCGAAGGGCCGCAACGTGGTTCTGGACCGCTCGTTCGGCGCCCCGACCGTGACCAAGGACGGCGTTTCCGTCGCCAAGGAAATCGAGCTGAAGGACAAGTTCGAGAACATGGGCGCGCAGATGGTCAAGGAAGTCGCCTCCAAGACCTCCGATGTCGCCGGTGACGGTACCACCACCGCCACGGTACTGGCCCAGTCGATCGTCAACGAAGGCATGAAGTATGTTGCCGCCGGCATGAACCCGATGGACCTGAAGCGCGGCATCGACAAGGCCGTCATCGCCCTGATCGGCGAGCTGAAGGGCATCTCCAAGCCCTGTACGACCAGCAAGGAAATCGCCCAGGTCGGCGCCATCTCCGCCAACGCGGATTCCAGCATCGGCGACATCATCGCCAACGCCATGGACAAGGTCGGCAAGGAAGGCGTCATCACCGTCGAAGACGGTTCCGGTCTGGAAAGCGAACTGGACGTCGTCGAAGGCATGCAGTTCGACCGCGGCTACCTGTCGCCCTACTTCATCAACCACGCCGACAAGCAGATGGCCGTGCTGGAAGACCCGTTCATCCTGCTGCACGACAAGAAGATCTCCAACATCCGCGACCTGCTGCCGGTGCTGGAACAGGTCGCCAAGGCCGGCAAGCCCCTGCTGATCATCGCCGAGGACATCGAAGGCGAGGCCCTGGCCACCCTGGTCGTGAACACCATCCGCGGCATCCTCAAGGTCGCCGCCGTCAAGGCCCCCGGCTTCGGCGATCGGCGCAAGGCGATGCTGGAAGACATGGCCATCCTGACCGGCGGCACGGTGATCGCCGAGGAAGTCGGCCTGTCCCTGGACAAGGCCACCCTGAACGACCTGGGCCGCGCCAAGCGCATCGAAGTCGGCAAGGAAAACACCACGGTCATCGACGGTGCCGGCTCCAGCGACGCCATCAAGGACCGCATCACCCAGATCAACAAGCAGATCGACACGGTGACTTCCGACTACGACAAGGAAAAGCTGCAAGAGCGCAAGGCCAAGCTGGCGGGCGGCGTCGCCGTCATCAAGGTGGGTGCCGCGACCGAAGTCGAGATGAAGGAAAAGAAGGCGCGCGTCGAGGACGCCCTGCACGCTACCCGTGCCGCCGTCGAAGAAGGCATCGTCGCCGGCGGCGGCGTCGCCTTGCTGCGCGCCCGCGCCAAGATGGCCAAGCTGAAGGGCGACAACCACGACCAGGACGCCGGCATCAAGATCGTCCTGCGCGCCGTCGAGCAGCCCCTGCGCGAGATCGTCTACAACTGCGGCGAGGAAGCCTCCGTGGTGGTCAACAAGGTCGTCGGCGGCAAGGGCAACTACGGCTACAACGCCCAGACCGGCGAGTACGGCGACATGATGGAGATGGGCGTGCTGGACCCGACCAAGGTGACCCGCACCGCGCTGCAGAACGCCGCCTCCGTGGCCGGCCTGATGCTCACCACCGATTGCATGGTGGCCGACATGCCCGAGGACCGGAAGCCCGGCGCCCCGGACATGAACCCCGGCATGGGCGGGATGGGCGGCATGGGCGGCATGGACTTCTAAGCAGTCAGCCGTCGCACCCACAAGCCCCGCTTCGGCGGGGCTTTTTTTGGCCTCATGAAAGCGGGATTGACAGGCATACCAATTGACATGGCAAGACAAAAGATTACGATGACAACCCCTACATATAACAAGGAGGTTCGGGTGAAGCGTTTCATGAAATTGAATTTGTGGCTGCTCGCAGGCGCGCCCGCGAGCAGTGCGCTCGCGCAGTCCTACGATATCGCCTGGAGTTCGCAGGGGGTAGCGGTACCGCTGAGTCCTTGGGGTAATGCGTTGATCGCACTGGTACTGAGCTTGGCGGCCTTCGCTTATCTGCGCAAGCGGTCAGGCCGGGGTCTGTTCGCCTTGCTGGTGGCGCTCGGGATAGGCATCGGAACGCTGAACTCGGACACCCTGGCCTTCTTTGCAACCGGGCTGACGATCGGGTCGCAGTCCGGGCAGGCCAACGTCCCTTGTGCCGGAGTAGGTCAATATGTTGATACAACCGTGCCCGGCGGGGTCACCTTGACATCGGTGCAGGCGATCGGCTTTATCCCGGCTATCGCACATGCCGATGAGTGCCATGCCGGCTCGCATCTGATACCCGGTGATCACTCCGGACCGCCCTACGCCGGTTGCATACTCTCCTGCAATCAGCCGCCCGTATAGCCGCTGTTCGGGGGCAGGTCAACTTCCAAGCCCGGAGTTTCCGTGTCCAAACAAAACCCCCGTGGGTCGCGAGATCCACGGGGGTTTTTACATCCACGTAGGAGCCCGCTTGCGGGCGATAACGCCCCATTGCCCGCAAGCGGGCTCCTACAGCACAGGGTCTTTATCGCGCGCGGTCCATCCCGGTCGCGATGTCGCCCGCCTGGATGGCGCGACGCGCGAACCAACCGCGATTCATTTCCAGTGCATAGCGCACAGGCCTGGCAGAACAGTGGATTTGCCGGCTTTGCGGCTGCATGTCGGCGATGTTGACGATGCGTCCCCGCGCGTCCATGAAGGCGACCGAAAGCGGGATCAGGGTGTCCTTCATCCACATGCATTGCCGGCTGTCGGCGGGAAAAACAAACAGCATGCCCTGATTTTCCGGCATGGAAGTGCGCCGCATGAGCCCATACTCGCGCTCGGCGGGGGTATCGGCAACCTCCACCGACAAAACGCGCGGGCCGAATTTCAATTGAACCTGTTCAGCGCCGGCAGGTGGCGCGACCGCTAAAACAGCCAACGCCAACCAGATATGTCGGGGAACATCGATACGCCGCCAGGTCACGGTCGATCAGTCCCCCGCGTGATATTGCCGGCTCTCCGCGCGCACCGTCTCGACCAGCGCCGCGACGTTGTCCGGCGGGGTGAACTGGGAGATGCCGTGGCCCAGGTTGAAGATGTGGCCGCTGCCCTGGCCGTAACTGGCGAGGATGCGCTTGGCTTCGGTGGTAATCGCGTCGGGCGTGGTCAGCAGGATGGTCGGGTCCATGTTGCCTTGCAGGGCGACCTTGTCGCCAACGCGCTGACGCGCTTCGCCGATCTCGATGGTCCAGTCCAGGCCGACGGCGTCGGCACCGCACGCGGCGATGCGTTCCAGCCACAGGCCGCCACCCTTGGTGAAGACGATACGCGGTACGACCTGGCCGTCGTTTTCGCGCTTCAGGCCGGCCATGATGCGCGCCATGTAGGGCAGGGAAAATTCCAGATAGGCCGCCTGGGAGAGCATGCCGCCCCAGGAGTCGAACACCATGACGGCTTGCGCGCCGGCTTCGATCTGGGCATTGAGATAGTCAATCACCGCCTTGGTGGTCACCGTCAGGATGTGATGCATCAGGTCGGGCCGCGAATACATCAGCGTCTTGACCTTGGCGTAGGTGTCGCTGCCTTCGCCCTCGACCATGTAGCAGGCCAGCGTGAAGGGGCTGCCGGAGAAGCCGATCAGCGGCACCGAGCCGTCAAGTGCCTTGCGGATTTCGCTGACGGCGTCGATGACGTAGCGCAGATGGTCGTGCGGGTCCGGGGCGATGAGGTCGCGGATCGCCCATTCTTCGCGCAATGGCCGCTCGAATTTCGGACCTTCGCCCTCGGCGAAATACAGGCCCAGGCCCATGGCATCGGGCACCGTGAGGATGTCCGAGAACAGGATGGCGGCGTCGAGGTTGTAGCGCGCCAGCGGTTGCAGGGTCACTTCCGTGGCCAGTGCCGGGCTCTTGCACAAGTTCAGGAAGCTGCCGGCGCGCGCCCGCGTGGCGCAGTATTCCGGAAGGTATCGACCGGCCTGGCGCATCAGCCAGAGCGGCGTGTATTCCGTGGGCTGGCGCATCAGGGCGCGCAGGAAGGTATCGTTTTTCAGTGCGGTCATGGTCTCGTCCATCGTAAGTTGCGGCGCATTTTACGCCAGGTCTGAAGCGACCGCGCGTCTTGCCGGCGAATGCCTGGATCGCCGGCAAGCCGGCTCCTACGGTTTGGACCGGATCTCCGGCAGCGCCCAGAAGCGCCCGTCGCCGAAGATCAGACCCGCCCGCACCGGTTTTCCGGGATAGAGCGCCGTCATCGCCCCGGTGTAGTCGCGCAGTTGCTCGTGGTACGGCAGGGCGCGGCATTCCAGGTCGGGGTCGGCGAGACCTCCGGTCTTGTAGTCGAGCACCCAGACGGCATCCTTGAATTCGACCAGGCGGTCGATGCGGCGCCGCTGGCCGGCGGCGTCGATATATTCCATCTCGTTGCTGGCACGCTCATAGGCGCGCGCGTCGAAGAACCGGTCGAGCTCCGGGTTGGCCAGACAGTTCCTGGCAATTGCCGCGACAGCATCGAACTCACTGGCGTCGGCCTCCAGCAGGGTGCGGATATCTTCGGCACGCCTGCCCGCCGTGACCAGTTCGAGGTAACGGTGTACCAGGATGCCAAAACGGGCCTCCTCGGTGATCGGCGGACGTCGGCAACCCACGGGCTCGATGGGCTCGGCCTCACGGCCCCTGGCAGGCGGGTCATCGGCGAGCACATCGGCAGCCGCCAGGCCCGAATCCCGCCAGGCCATTTCCGGCAAGCCCGCCGGCGTCGGCATGGCCGCGCGCAGACGCACCAGCCAACTGCCTTCTCCGGCAGTCTCCAGACCACTCACGAACAGCGCCTGGCGGGCGCGGGTCATGGCGACATACAGTAAATTCAACCGCTCACGCTCAGCCAGTTGCCGCTCCTGCTCGAACAGACCCTCACGTGCCCTGCCGCGCCAGCCCGCGGCGCCGTGGATAGAAAAGTGCGTCGGCTGCGCCGCCTCCGGCGGCCAATCGATGAGTACGCCCAGGTGGTCGCCCTCGCGCCTGGTCTCGTCCGCCTTGATCAGGAACACCACGGGGGCTTCAAGGCCCTTGGCGCCGTGGATGGTGAGCATGCGCACGACATCGCCGGCGCTGGCGGGCACCTCGTCGGGCGAGTCGTCGCCGCCGCGCAGCGCCAGCGACCTGACCTCGTCTAGAAACCTCGACAAACTGGGGTAGCGGCCACCGGCAAACTTCAGGCTCAGTTCCAGAAAGCCGCGCAGATTCGCCAGCACACCGGCACGCAAACGATCCGGGACGCTGGCGGCATAACGCGCCTCGACCTCCCCCGAGTGATAGATACGGTCGAGCAAGTCGTGGGGCGGTAACGCGCCTGCGCTGGCGCGCCACGCGTGCAGGAGCTGATGGGCGCGCCGCACGTGTTGCGGCGCGCCGTCGGCCACGGCCCAGTCGGCGAGACGGGCATACCAGTCAGGCTGTGTTTTCGCGGCAATCTGCTTGAGATCGCTGTCTGTGAAACCGAAGATCGGGGTTTTCAGGGCATGCGCCAGTTTCAGGTTATCCGCCGGCATCAGCAGAAAACCCAGCACAGCCAGCAGATCGACGACCTCCAGGGTATCGAGCAAGCCGCCACGCCGGCTGCTGACGAAAGAGATGCCGGCCGCCTTGAAGGCTTCCTCGAACACCGACACATCCGTGCGCGACGCCGACAGCACCAGGATGTCGGCATGGCGCGCCGGACGGCCACCGTCCTCGACAAGCGCCAGATGCCCGACCACGTCGTTGATCCGCTGCGCCACCCGCCGCGCCTCTTCGCGCCGCTTGTCGGGTTTGGCCGGCGCCGCTTCGGTGAGTGGATTGCGCGGATACACGGCGATATCCGGCTCGGGCTCCAGCACGGCCGGCGCGACGATGAGTTCGCAATGACCCGGCAGGCTTGTGCGATGCGCCCGATGCGGGTTGAAACCGGGATAGTCATCCGCGCTTTCGCCAAACACGGCATTGAGCCAGGCGACCACGCGCGGCGCGCAGCGACGGGTTTCATCCTGACGGTGCATTTCGGCGGCGAAATGCGTCCGGAGGAATTCGGTCGCCACGGCGAACAAGCGTGGTTCCGCCCGACGAAACCGATAAATGGCCTGCTTCGGATCGCCGACGATGAACACGTCCGGGCGTTCCGGGTCGGCGCCATAGGCCGATAGCCACGCCGTGATGATCTGCCATTGCAGGGGGTTGGCATCCTGGAACTCGTCGAGCAGGATGTGCTTCCAGCGCGCGTCGAGCTTGGCCAGCAGCGCATCGGCATGTTCCGGGTCGGACAACAGTTGACGCGCCAGCCATTCGGCATCGGTAAAATCCAGGACATCGCGTTCCCGCTTCAAGGCCTGATAGCGCACCAGAAATCCACCCCCCGCCACCAATACGGCACGATTCAGACGCAAGCCACGCAGCTCTTCCAATCTGTCCGCCACCTGGCTCAAACGCTCGGCCAACTGATAGTGCAACGCCACGAACCGCGCCGCACCGTCCGGGCCCAGGCGTTTCTCCAGCGTGCCCCCGGATTTGCGAATCAGCGCCTCGCCCTTGATGGTGAAAAATATCGACCACAGGGTTTCCCAATGCCGGGACGGGTTGTCGATTTCACGCCATTTTTCGAGAAGCGGGGCCAGGCTGAGCGCACGCTCGGCATCGGCCTTGATACCGGTGCCATTGCCGGCCAGCAGTGGCAGGAATTCACGCAGAGCGTCTTGAAATGTGGTGTCGGCAAACAATGCCGCGACGACATCCTCCGACGCATCGATCCCCGCGAGCGCGACCCATGCGGCGTTATTCTCGGCAATCGGATCGGCGCGCCCCTCGGACCACGCCCACCATTCCGCGCGCTTGTGGACAAAGCTGAAAAGCAGTTTGCGCGCGCTGTCCAGGGACAACTCACCGAGCAGGAAATCCAGGGCATCGGCTTCGGCTTGCCTGGCGGGTTCGCGCAACGATTCCGCCCAGGTCAGCCAGGCCTCTTCAAGCAACAGCCCGGTGTCTTCCAGCAAATTCGCCGGAGCGCGCCGCGTCATGGGCGCACGCTGCAACAGGTTCAGAAACCAGCCGTGAAAGGTCGTGATCATCGGACCCGGCAAGGCCTCAAGGACCGACTCGAACAAGCGCCGCGCACTCGGCAGAGCCGTCCGTGCCTCCGACGCGCTCAAGCCGCGCTGCGTCAGAAAATCCAGGACATCGGCTTCGCCCATGGCGGCCAGATCCGCCAACCAGCGATATAGCCGATCGCGCATCTCCTCGGCGGCTTTACGGGTGAAGGTGATCGCCAGCAATTCCGAGGGCTGTGCCCCCGCCAGCAGCAACCGGATCATGCGCGACACCAGCAGCCAGGTCTTGCCGCTGCCGGCGCAAGCTTCGACGACCGCGTTGCGCCCGGGGTCCAGTGTGTCGATAAATGTCATGCGCATATATTCATGGTGGTGCGGGTGGCCCAGGGTGGCCGTCATTGCGAGCGAAGCGCGGCAATCCAGCGCACTATATAAATCAAAGCCTATGGATCGCCACGTCGCTGCGCTCCTCGCGACGACGAACCGGCGCTGCCCGACCCGCCCCAGCCTACGGCAGGCTACCCATACTGTGTGCCCCGGAGCGGGGCGGCAAAGTACCCGGAAAGATTTTCACGCCGACCTTAGCCAATCCTACAGCACTCACCCATTGGCTTGTGGCCGCCGAGACCGCGACACAATTCTGGAGACAATGCGCGGAAGCTGCTCGCGTCAGTCGATATCGCGCTGAAGGCAATAATCCATGAGAATGCGCTCGCGGTGCCACTCGCCGGCCATCGGCGCATCGGCATACTCATGGAACGAAGGCGTCCCGAGCGTCCAATGCAGCAGCTTGGCGTCAGGATTTTCGCCCAGCTCATCCGGCAGCCAGTTCCAGACCTTGGGCAATTCGCCGATCTGCTCATCCGCCAGCCAGGTAAACCGGTGCAATTGCGCACCCGTGGCGTTCTCGATGAACTCCGGCGTCATGACCCGATTGTCCGGATGACCGCAGTTCCACAACACCACGCTGGACCAGTTCTTGCGGGGATAATCCTGATTCTTCGAGCCGAGATACTTGTTGTTCGCCTTGGTCTTGTAATCGTGTTTGACCACCATTACCGCCTTGCTCTCGTCGCGCAGGCTCCACAGTTTGACGATGTCGTCGCGAACCAGCATGTCGCCATCCATGAACATCGCCCAGCCCTGATAGCTCATCAGGTGCGGCACGAGGAAGCGACTATAGATAAACTGGTTGCTGCCGTCCGAGTGGGTCTCGGTGTAGTCGGCCAGGTTTTTCAAGGCCAGCGCCGTGAACGCCACCGGCTGCGAGGCATGCCGGATGATGCTGTTGGCACAAACGTGGTAGGCCACCGCTTCGCGGGGGTCGAAACCGATGAATACACGGATCATGTTTGGCTCCAAACTCACGGCAAGCGGCTCAAAGAAGGCCCGCTTACACGGACAATCACTTCGATGCGGCTTTTTCTGGCGATGTCCCGGTTTTTGGCTTGTACAGATAGACAACCAAACCTTCCGTTGCCATATCTATGAATTCCTTGCTATAACCAATTTCGAGCATGCGCCACTTGAAGGCATGGCTCATCCGCGCGCGCCCGATGTAGCCTAGATGATGCGCATGGCGGTAAGAGCGGGCATCGGCATAGAGCCGTTCCAAGATGCTCGCCATGCGGTTCGCCGACACCTTCTTGGCACCCGGTTTATCCAGCGCCACGGGATATAGCGTCGACAAGCGCTTGGCGAGTGAATCGCCGAACTCGGCGGCTGCCGACGACAACAAATATGAAATCAACTTCGACATAGACATGCCCAAAAAAGACTACGGCCTGACAATTTTTGTCAGGCCGTAGGTATTACATCGTTCAGATCAACAAATCAACGGCAAGTACCAGGAGCGTAATCAGCAGGCGCCATAGTGCAATCCCACGCCACAACGTTGGTAGTTGGTGCGGCGGCGAGACTGGGTGTCAAAATCACTGAAACGACTGTGCCGCCAAGATTTTTACTTTGCACATAGATGATACCGTTCTCGACAGATACTGAATCCACATACTGCGTGCTACCGCCGGTCAGGCCATCGATAGACGCCAAGGGAACACCGCTTTGGACCTGCTCGGTAATGGCAGTACGAAGGGAGGAGGCCGCTAAAATAACTTCCGAAGCCTTGGCCTTGATGCGATATTCGGTGTAAGCCGGGATAGCGACCGCAGCCAGAATGCCGATGATTGCTACGACGATCAGCAACTCAATAAGGGTAAAACCCTTCTGCAACGACTTTTTCATGTAAACCCCTTTCTAACGATTTGGTTGGTGCCGCCGTGTGGCGCCACGCTTACACAAGCAATCATCATGCCGATCAACGCTGTTTTTCCAACCAAGCCGAAAATTCGCTGTGGATGCAACCAAGCGCACTCTCCCAATCTCCCGTCTTGGGTTGCCGAAAAATACGTACCGAGGGATACCAGCGCATACGCTCCGAGGCCAGACCATAACGCCATTCCGGGACATGCGGCGCCATGACCCAACACGTCTTGCCCAAGGCACCCGAATAGTGGACCGTGGTGTTGCAAACGGTGATGACCAGATCCAGCGCGCTGATCAACGCAGCAAATTCGTCCAGATCAGCAATCGCCTCGGGAAAATTGAGAACATCAAGGCCGTGCTCATCCGTGAACTCCCTAAGTTCCTCGGCAACATCACCATATTGCAGGTTGACGAATTGAGCCTGACTCTCTGAGAGCAGAGGCAATAGCTGATTCAGCGATAATGTACGGATAACCTGACGCGTTTTTTGCACACCACCACGCCAGGAGAAACCGATCAACGGTCGTCCCACGCCAAGGCGCTGCCGCCAGTACTTGACACGCTCTGGGTCGGCTACCAGGTAATGATCCCGATCGGGAAAATCATTGATGCTTTGTCGAAATACCCAAGGCAAATCAGCGATGTGAAGATAATAGTCGGGCTCAATTTCAGGAGGAAGCCAATCAAAATTTCTTTGCCCGCTCGGAATGACCTGAATCTGTGGAAAGGAGCGCGCCAAAGTTTTTTCGACACGACTATTAGCCTCCAGCAGAATTTGCTTTGGTTGAACGGCAATCAAATCAGGCAAGCACGACGCAAACATGATCTGATCGCCCAACCCCTGTTCCGCCAGGACCAGTACTGTTTTGCCGTGAAGGTCTTCACCGTTCCAAGCTGGGTAAGGAAGCATGCGTCGGTTCGCGGCATCCGCGAGCGCCCTTCGGCGGTAGCCTTCCCAACCTTTGACATAATTTTCCTGCCGCAGATAGATCAAGCCCTTGAAAACATCAAAACCGGCCAAAGTCACTGCATATTCTTGGGCACGCTCAACCCAATATAGCGCCTGATCGAATTGACCGAGATATTCGTGAGAAACCGCTCGCGAAGAAATCAAAAAAGGCGCAAAGCCTGGCTCCAAGCACTCGACTCGATCACAGGTCTCCAGCGCCTCATCATACAGACACCCATTGGATTGGGCATAAGCAAGCTGTAGGAGAATGTGCGCACTAGGTGCTAACTCTGCTGCCCTGCTGACCGGCTCTATGGCATCGTAAGTCTTGCCCATGTCTCTCAAGACCTGACTCAACCCCAGTAAAGCATCAATATGGTCAGGTGAACGCTCAAGCACCTTTTGATAGGCATCTTTGGCACGAATCAGGTTTCCGAATCCGTGCGCAACACGAGCGTTGCTGACCATAATTCGCACATCATCCGGATTATTTGCCAAGGCAATTTTTAGGACATCACGCGCACTTTCCAGTTGCAGAGCCTTGAGGTGGAGATCGATCAGCTTAACAGCCGATTCCAGATCGTTGGGGTGCTCCGCGAACACCTCCTCAAGCGCGGATATTTCTTCATCAATAGAAGCAGTCGTGGCGGGGGCTTCATATGCGACGCGAGCATCCAAAGCGCCTGCTTCATTATCGAATTGGACATTCAGTTTCGGCAATTTATCGATCAAGTCCAAATTTCGTATTGCCTGCACATATTCAGGATCAAGATCCAGTGCTCTACGGAAATAGAAATGTGCATCTTTCGTGCTCCCCATGACCTGAAGTGCAATTCCGAAGTTATTGAGGGCAGGGACATTTTCAGGGTCCAATAGTACCGTTATGCGTAATGTATCTCGCGCAGCACTATAATTCTGCATGGCAATCTGGCAACGGCCTAGCTGAGCGAGGTAGCGCGCCACTTGTGGCTGCAAATTACATGCAAATTGCGCCTGTCCAAGCGCTTCGAAATAGTCACGCGCGTCGTAACAAACCAGAGAAAGCCCATAATGCGCACCAGCGAAACCCGGTTTCAAGCGAAGTGCCTGTAGAAATAAATTCCTTGCTTGCTCCTGTTCCCCCATGTGATACTGCACCTCGCCCATCAAGGAGATTAGCTTAGGGCTATAGGGATCCTCGCTGAGCTTCTGCCGAATGAGTATTTCGGCTTCAATTATTTTTTTTTCTCTAAACAAGTTTACAACTTGTGCCGTCAGCACCTCGGGCTCGACTGTTCTTTTAGAGAAGAAAAGTGACTTTAATGTGTGTAGTAGCATTTCAATGTCCTTCCGCAGTCGCGGCATTTAATGCGCTGCAAACCACTGGCGCTGCCGTTCCTCACGACCCGCAGGCTCGCGCGATGCGGCAGGGCGGTTTGGATCCTGCCCTACAATCACACAGATGTAGTCCCCTGCCGCATCCTTGCCCAACACCTCTTCAATCAGCTCCCGTCGTGGGCGATTGGTCAATTTCTCGACCATTGACTTGATCGTCTTCTGCTCTGGTTGTCTCACCCTGCTCTCCATATCCATGTCAATACAGGGGTAGTCTGGAGATCATAGGGCTCAATATCTGAGCCTATGTTACTAAGTAACGCGAACTGAGCCTTATCAATCGTATTCCATCATCAGATTCTTCCGTGACGGGCCTTTAAAATGTGCAAGCAATGCTTGAGGGTAGGATGGCAAAAATTCTGGCAGACAGGCGACCATACTTTCAGGAACGTAAGCTAAGTCGTAGTTTCTACAAGACGCCACATTGCGCATTGCCTCTTGATCACCATACCAATAGTGAAACTTAGTTGGCAGTCTCTTTAGCTCGGCTGCGCATTCCTTCCAGAACTCATTTGACTTAGTAATTGTGAAACAAGCCAAAATAGGGTAAACATCACCAAGCGATTTATCTTGGTATTCAGACAGATCCATTCCCTTGAAGCTTGTATTAAGCGCCGCATCACGAGAAAAAACTCTTTCACACAGCAAGATGTCGTGTTTGCCCAATAAATCAGCAGGCTGGAACGACCTTAGCACAAGCATGTCTGTGTCAAGGTAAACACTCACGCCCTCAATCTCTAGACCGGCAAAAACGGCCAACCTGAAAGTCATTAAGTTGCCAATATCGCCATTGTATCTATTTACTAGATCAACTCCACTAATGGCCTTTGTTATGTGATCCGTACATTGAATAATACATGCACTTGGGAAATGCCTCCGGATTGAATTCACCAACAATTGCGGCCGCGAATCTTCACCCACATGCAAAAAAACAAAGTTCATCATTGTGGCACCAGAACCCAATCGTCGATAACCCTCTTGCCTATCTTGTAGTTAAGCACATCCAACATGTACTCCATTGCGGCGTACTGCCCCCAATATTTCTCGAAGTAGGCATGCGGCTTTTGTTCTACAACCACGACAGGGCGACTTGAGTTTATCGTATCCGACGCCCCAAGAAGTATGGGGTATTCGTAACCTTCACAATCAATCTTGATAAGATCAACATTAACTAATTGAAAATCATCTAGTCTATACATTCGTAACGAGCCAGATCCCTCACTATCGGGAACTACATGAGCCATTCCGGTGTTATTGTTTGGCAACACAATATCGACCACATCATCAGAATCTCCCAATGCGTATGGCTCAAGCCTAGCAGTAGGCGCATTCAGCTTATAGCATTGATGGAACAAAGCGAGCGGTTCAAATCCAACTACTTGTTGAAAGATAGCAGCTAGTGGCCTGCTCCACAATCCGACATGGCAGCCAATGTCAACAGCAACTCTCTGCTTTTTCACAAAGGCAAGTGCAGCCTCACGTTGCTGCTGCTGGTACTCACAGGGTTTCCCAGCTTGATGCAAGGCTTCGAAATAGGCTTCGAAATGTGTGTCGTAATCTGGAAGATGCCAGCCATGTACTATTTTCATAAAATATCGCCCCACTCAATTAATACGATAGCAAGGAGAATCCGGCCTTTAGATAAACATATTGCCAGTCTTCATTTACGAGCATAATAGGGCACTGAAAAACGAACTTCTTTTCCACTTTACTGAATTTTTCCGCATTCAAATGGCAATTATTACTGAAAGTTTGAGCAAAATCGCACACACATTATTGGCAATTTCAGCATCGGCATCCCTAAGTTTTTGGATTCAGCCCCAGCAGATTTCGTTTTTCAACAGCCTGTAGTATACCCACGGCTTGCTCACTGTGCAGTCATTCGCAGCATAGAATTCGGATAGAGCATAGCTGTCGTGCACCTGTCTGGCAATTCATATCTCATCAGTAAATTTTCGTTCGGCGGATAAGCTAGCGCATACCCTTGGAATTTTGCATGCGGCCGCATTGAGATAGCATTCGCAACACCCTTTTCCAAGCCCTCAAAATCATCCATTACAATTATTGCATTCGCACTGCATAAACGAGCAACCTTATCAAGATCGCCTGCCTGCAGGCGCCCATCCAAATGCAGCATGTCTACTTGACTCTCGTAGCCATTATTAAGCATATCCTCAAACATTTGTTGCGATGAGCAGTTTCGATATTGCAGTACTGTACTGTTAGAAATTATTGGTAGTTCCATCGAGTTACTTAGGTCGCAAGTATGTATCTCGCCATCTACATTTGCCGAATCCATTGCAAGCGACATCGCCATGGCTGATTTTCCTATAAATGTTCCAACTTCGGCGATCACCTTGGGTTCTAAATAATAGATCAACCCAAATAGCAACCATTGTGTTGCTGTGCTGATCGAACCTGTATTGTATTCAGCCTGCACACGCAACTCATCCAGTTTGCCCAGCTGACTGAATAACTCTTGCGCCTGAGCCTTATGTCGTGAAGCAGCGTTATCTAAAACCCTAGTCCAAATGGCATCGGACATTAGTTTCTGAGATATGTTGAATGACTTCATCCGAACCTCATGGGTTGTTTTATAAATATAGCCATAGCCACCATAGCAGGGTGGTGAGAAACTCCATTGACCCACCTTGGCGGCACTACTTATAGCGTTATTAGAGATAATATCAGCTATATTTAGCGTCTACAATTTCTGAAAATGAGTTTCTCACCACCCTGATAGTGCCTATAATACTAATATATTTTTTGAACGTATTATACATGACCACCCAAGAGCGTTACCCTGCACACTGTTATTCTGACAATTTATGCTTAAAGGTTCCTCTACTTCTCGTGCTTGCCATGCTTTTCTCTGTTCGGCACTTGTTCATCGTCTTCCTGGCCTACAACCCCAGTCCGAAGATGGCGGCATCCTTCACCTATCTTCAGGCGTTCCAGTCGCCTTGGTTTGTATTTTCCGACTTGCCCGCCCTGCTCGTGTTGATCGCCTGGCTGAAGCGCTTGCCGGAATCCGGCGTATTCTGGCGCGGCGTCTGGAAACGGGGTCGCCTGTTGTTGACGATTTCCTTGCTCATACAGTTTGCCTTGCTCCTCTGGCAACAAGGTCAGGGCTTGTATCAAGCCTATTCTTTCACTGACAGTCAGCGCTTCGTGATCGTCAACCTGGGACTGGATCTGCTGATGATCTACTACCTCTGGCGATTCGCCATCGTCGGCGACGTGTTCGCCGATTTTCCCAAAGCCAAAGCGCCCGACGCGACCTCCTAGCCGTAAGCGATACACGACTCGCAGACGGTTCCCGTCACATCCTTACGTAAATGGGCAGCCCGCAGTTCGACAAACGCGGGGGAGTTCCACGCGTCCATGAAGTGCTGGGTGTTGAGGTCGCCCATGGTCCATTTCGACGTGGCGTCGAAGCAGCAGGCGGAGAGTTTGCCTTCCGCCGTGACATGGCCTTCGGTAAACGCCGACCAGCACGGCAGGGGCTCGCGCAAGGCACCGATGCGGCCTTGATTGCCCGCCGTCGGCCGGTAGCCGAGTTCTTCCTCGCGTTGCGTGGCGAAGGCGCCCATGGAATAGAGCGGCAGCCAGTAATGCTGATCGACGTAGGGGCGAACCTTGTCAGCCAGCAGCGCTTCCATTTTTCCCTGCTGTTCGCCGTCATACTGTATCGAAGAGGCATACAGGCCGGTTTTATAGCCTTTGGCCTGACGGATCGTCCAGGTTTCGCGGATGTTTTCCAGCGATTCGTAAAACAGTTTGCCGGAGACACCCATGATCTTCTCGAACTGCGCCTCATCGGCGGCATTGCACGACCACTTGAGCGAATCCAGGCCCGCCGCCATGCAGGCCTCGACGGCCTCGGGGAAGGCCATGGAGGCATTCGAAGTCAGGAAGACATAGGGCATGCCGATCTCCGACTTGAGGTAAGCGATGCAATCGACCAGCAGGCGGGGATTCATGAAGGACTCGCCGAGGTAGAACACGCCGATTTCCTCGACACCGGCCTCGCGCATTTCACGTGTCATTCGCTTGAACAACTCGAAATCGATGTCCCACTTTGGTTGCGACACCCGGGTACGCAGCGCGCAGAAGCCGCATCTGTAATTGCAGCGCGGCGATATTTCTATTTTCACGCTCTTCGGGGCGCGCAGTCTGGCGCTTTGAAATTCAGGTGTGATGCGGGTAACGGCGTCGATACGATCGGTGATCATGGTGTTCTCGAATAGTCATGTGTAAAGGAAGCTGAAGGCTAGCCACTTGCACATCCGGGTAGCATGACATTCATCAAGCATAGGCCATGCCGGCTGCTTCTATCGTAACGCTGAAGAATTCGTTATCGCGAGGAGCGCAGCGACGTGGCGATCCCTAGGCTGTTGATATATATAGTGCACTGGATTGCCGCGCTTCGCTCGCAATGACAATGAGCGAATAAATCGTTTGCCTAGCCTTTCCATTTCAGCCACACCCGCAAGCGCCTGAAATCATCCCTGGAGAGGCTATCGCTCAGCACAACGATCTTATGACGCCGGCCAGACACAGCCAATGCCTCGTCACCCCCGCGCGGGTGGCTATCCTGTGCCTTGTTTCCCAGCCATTGCCGTTTTCGCGAGAATATCGATACGAGGTTTTTCAGCGGGGTTCCAGCAGCGCCCGGGTTCCTCAGACTGATTACCGCCAAGCCCGGCAGGACCACGGTCTCCGGAAACAATTCCGTGTCCTGCCAGGCCCCCCGCCACCAGATCTGTAGGTCCCCTTTTTCTCCGCAGCGCAGTCTCTGCTCGGTTTGGCGCGGCCAGGCGCTGACAAGACCAAGCAGGACCAGCCCGAACAACCCGCTCTTCCAGAGCCAGGGCAATTCGGCGAGCACAATCGCGACGCTGGCCAGAAGATGCAGCATGACGACGAAGGCACGCAGCCGTCTGGAGGTTCGGATGGTGTACACGCTCATGCATGCCATATAACCTAGCGGCCATCTTCGCGCAATCGACCTGTATCGACACTTACCGCACATGAGGCCATACCTCTTTCCCCTGCTGAGCCTGTTCTTCATTCAGGCGGCCCATGCCGATCTGCCCAGCGCGGTCAGCCAGATACTACGGCAATCACGCATACCCGAATCGTCTGTCGCGCTGGTGATCCAGCCGCTCGACACGAACGAGGCCGAAGTTGCCCATGCTTCAGCGCAGGTTCTCAATCCTGCTTCGGTGATGAAGCTGCTGACCACGCTTGCCGCCCTGGACACCCTTGGGCCGGCGCATGCCTGGAAGACACGCGTGCTGGTCGAGGGCGAAGTGTCGGACGGAGTGCTGCATGGCGACCTGATCCTGCAGGGTGGCGGCGATCCTTCTCTGACCCAGGAACGTTTCTGGTCGTTGCTGCGCGAGGTCCAGGCACGCGGCATCCGCGAGATTCATGGCGACGTCATCCTGGACAACAGCCTCTATGCCATAGATATGCCTGATCCAGCCGATTTCGATCAGGCGCCCCTGAAAACCTACAATGCCAACCCCGCCGCTTTTCTGGTGAATTACAACGCCGTCGCCCTGCGCCTGGCACCTCAAGCGACGGGCTTGACCGCGCGTCTGGACCCACCTGGCCTGCCGCTGGAAGCAAGCGCCGAGCTGGATCGACAAGCCAGTTGCGACGACTGGCAGGATAGCCTGGAGGTCAAGCGCGAGGGCGACGTGTTGCGGGTATCCGGACGCTATCCCGTGGCTTGCGGCGAGCGCAGTCTTTGGCTCAACCTGACCTGCCCGGCGGCAACGGCGGCGAGCGCCTTCAAGTCCCTCTGGCAGGAACTGGGCGGCATCCATACCGGCCAGATGCGCGTGGGCCTTACCCCAACCACGGCGCGCCTCTGGCTCGAGCACGAATCGATCCCACTCAGCCTGATCGTTCGGGACATAAACAAATTCAGCAACAATGTCATGGCCAAGATGCTGTTCCTGAACCTGGGGGCCGCCCGATATGGCGCCCCGGCCACGTGGGAAAAGGGGCAGGCGGCGGTGATCGCCTGGCTGGCCGACAAGGGCATGCACTTCCCGGAACTGGTGGTTGAAAATGGTTCCGGACTGTCGCGCATGGAGCGGATAGCGCCGGCCTCGCTGGCCAGCCTGCTGGCCTGGGCCGCCCGGCAGCCACTTTATTACGACTTCGCCGCCTCGCTACCGACGCTGGGGCAGGACGGTACCCAGAAGCGCCGACTCAACGGCACGCCACTCGCCGGGCGTGCCTGGTTGAAAACCGGATCACTCAACGGCATACGCAACCAGGCCGGTTACCTGGTCGATGCCGCTGGCCGGCGAAAATTGCTTGTTCTCTTCATCAATCACGCCAACACCGCGCAAGTCACTCAGGCGCAACGGGCCATCCTGGCGTGGGCTTTGTCAAGCTCAAACCTTGAAGAAACGCCAAAACCCGGCCTAGTCGCGCGGTAATTTAGTACATACTTATACACACATGCGCACTGCTTGCACTGCAACATTCACCAAAGACGGCTGTTTTCATACATTATTTTGTAACTTATTGTTTTTTAAACATATAATTGTTGCGCGTTTTTTAAGCTAGACCACAGAAAGCCACACGGCAGCGGCCTTTGTTACCCTTCCATGACGGGTTGTCCACATAGTTATCCACAGGTTTCGTGGACAAACCGAAAATGCCCATGCAGGCTAAGCTAGTTCGTTAGCACTATGCAGAATTTACTTTAACTCTGGCCCTTAACTTGACCTCTCCCGAGCCACTGGCCGCCATCATTCAGGTCGCCCTGAACACGCCCCTCGATCGTTTGTTCGATTACCTGGCGCCAGGGGCAACCGAGGCGGATATCGGGCGGCGCGTCTGGGTACCGTTCGGCCACCGCAGCCAGGCCGGCGTCATCATAGGCCTGGTCGAGCACAGCGCGGTGCCCGAAGGGCAGATGAAACCGGCGACCGAGATCGACCGAGGCCTACCTCCCCTGCCCGACGACATCCTGCAACTAGCGCGCTTCGCGGCGACCTACTACCAGCAGCCGCTGGGCGCGACACTACTGTCCCTCTTGCCCCCGGCCTTGAAGCGGCAGCGCTTTCGTCCAGCCGCGCCCGGGGCCTACCGCTTGACCGAGGCGGGCGACGCCCACTGCCAAACGCTGCCGGCGCGCGCCACGGCACAGCAAAGGCTGGCCGCGCTGTTGCGGCAGGGGCCGGCGACGCCCGCCGACCTGGCCGACCTGCGCGCGCCCCTGCGCGACTGGCTGCGGCGCGGCTACGTCGAGCCCGCGGAAAGACTCGCCGGCCCCTCCCGGACCGACGCCCCGCCGACATTGACCCCGGCCCAGCGATACGCCACCGAAACCATACTCGCGGCCGATCCCGGTTTCGCCGCCTGGTTGCTGCATGGCGTCACCGGCAGCGGCAAGACGGAGGTCTACCTGCGCCTGATCGAGCGTACCCTGGCACGAGGCGAGCAGGCACTCGTCCTGGCGCCGGAGATCCATCTCACACCGCAACTCACCGAGCGTTTCCAGCAACGCTTTCCCGATAAACGGCTGGTCAGCCTGCACAGCGGCCTGGCCGACGGCGAGCGTCTCGCCGGTTGGCTGGCCTGCGCCGAGGGCCACGCCGATCTGGTGCTCGGCACACGACTGTCGGTATTCACGCCGCTGCCGCGTCTGGGCCTGATCCTGGTCGACGAGGAACACGACACGTCCTACAAGCAGATGGACGGCCTGCGCTACCACGCCCGCGACGTCGCCGTCTGGCGCGCCCGGCAGCGCGGCGTACCCATCATCCTCGGCTCGGCGACGCCGGCACTGGAGACCTGGCGTAATGCCCAGACCGACCGCTATCACCTGCTCAGTCTGCCGGAAAGAGCGCACGCCGAGGCCAGCCTGCCTGAAATCCAGCTCGTCGATACGCGTACCGACCGGGCACGCCAGGGCCTCAGTAGCGCACTGACCGAAGCCCTGCACGCAACGCTGGCGCGCGGCGAGCAGAGCCTGGTGTTCATCAATCGGCGCGGCTTTGCCCCGACCCTGTACTGCCAGCAATGCGGCCACATCAGCACCTGTCCACGCTGTTCGGCGAATCTGGTGGTGCACCGGTTGCGCCATGGTTTCCAGCTACGCTGCCATCACTGCGGCCTGGCGTCGCGACCGCCGGAAACCTGCCCGGATTGCGGCGGCATGGACCTGCGGCCCTTCGGCCAGGGCACGCAAAAGCTCGAAGACACACTGACGGAGGCGTTTCCCGAAGCGCGCATCCTGCGCATCGACCGCGATACGACGCTGCGCAAGGGCGCCTTCGCCGAGATGCGCGAAGCGATTGCCGCCCGCGAGATCGATATCCTGGTCGGCACCCAGATCGTCGCCAAGGGCCACGACTTTCCGCATCTCACCCTGGTCGGCGTCGTCGGCGCCGACCAGGCGCTGATGTCGGCGGACTTTCGCGCCAGCGAGCGCCTGTTCGCCCAGCTCATGCAGGTGGCCGGTCGCGCCGGGCGGGCCGGGCAACCCGGCCGGGTACTGATCCAGACCGACTATCCGCATCACCCCCTGTATGCCGCGCTGGTCGCCCACGACTACCCCGGCTTCGCCAAGCGCACCCTGAAGGAACGCCGCGAGGCCGAATTTCCGCCCTATGTACACCAGGCCATACTGCGCGCCGAAGCACGCAACATGGCCGAAGCCATGGCCTTTCTCGATGACGCGCGCAACCTTGGCCTGCCGAGCGCCGGCCCGGTGGTACTGTACGACCCGGTGCCGGCGATCATGACCCGGGTGTCGAACTGGGAACGCGCCCAGCTCCTGGTGCAAAGCCGGAGCCGCCAGGCGTTGCAGGCCTTCCTGAGCGACTGGATCACCGGCTTGCGGGCTCGCCCGGCGCGGCAGATACGCTGGCATCTGGATGTCGACCCGCTGGATTTCTAGGCTCGTTTTGTAGGAGCGGCCAAAGCCGCTCCTACAGCAGCGTGGGCTGCCTCGGCTATAATCCACGGCTCGCAAAAGGCCTGACCATGACCGCACCCTACCTAGAGCCCAAATCCCATCTTGAATCGCTGTTCCGCCAGGCCGTGGCCCAGGTCGCACCCGAGGCCGCGGCGAGCATCGAACTGGAGCGGCCGAAACAGGCGAGCCATGGCGATTACGCCTGCAATATCGCCATGCAGCTGGCGCGCTCCCTGAAACGCAATCCGCGCGAAGTCGCCACGGCTATCCTGGCGGCGCTGCCAACATCCAGTCTGGTCGCCAAGACCGAAATCGCCGGGCCGGGCTTCATCAACATCTTCCTGACCCCGGCGGCGAAGCAGGGACTGGTTCTGGACATCCTCAGCCGGGGTGCCGACTACGGGCGCGGCACCTGGGGGCGGGGCGAGAAACTGCAACTTGAATTCGTTTCCGCCAACCCGACCGGCCCCCTGCACGTCGGCCACGGTCGCGGCGCGGCCTTCGGCGCCAGTCTGGCGAACTGCCTGGCCTTCTCCGGCTTCGAGGTACACCGCGAGTACTACGTCAATGATGCCGGTCGGCAGATGGATATCCTCGCCCTGTCGACCTGGCTGCGTTATCTGGAACTGAACAACGAGTTCGTCGCCTTCCCCGGCAACGCCTATCAGGGCGACTATGTGAAGCTGATGGCCGAGGGTATCTTCGCCCTGCACGCCGACCGCTACAAACGCGCCGCCGCCGAGGTGATGGCCGGGGCGCCCGACGCCGCCGGCGACCCGGAAGGCCATCTCGATGCCCTGATCGCCAACGCCAGGGCGCTGCTTGGCCCGGATTACACCTATGTCCATGGCTACGCCCTGGAGGAACAGCTGGGTGATGGCCGCAACGACCTGACCGAATTCGGCGTCGTCTTCGACCAATGGTTTTCCGAGCGTACCCTGCATGATGCCGGCCTGATCGACCATGCCGTCGCCGCCCTGCAAAAACACGGCCATATCTACGAACAGGACGGCGCCCTGTGGTTCCGCTCCACAGCCTTCGGCGACGAGAAAGACCGCGTCGTCAAGCGCGAGAACGGTATCTACACCTACTTTGCCGCCGACATCGCCTATCACCTGAACAAGTTCGAGCGCGGCTTCACCAAGGTCATCGATGTCTGGGGCGCCGATCATCACGGCTATATCCCGCGCGTCAAAGGCGCGCTCAAGGCGGCGGGCGCCGATCCGGAGCGGCTCGAAGTCGCCCTGGTGCAATTCGCCGTGCTCTGGGAGGGCGGCCAGAAGAAGTCGATGTCCACCCGCTCCGGGCAATACGTCACCCTGCGCGAGCTGCGCCGCGAGGTCGGCAACGACGCCTGCCGCTTCTTCTACGTACTGCGCAAATCCGACCAGCACCTCGATTTCGACCTCGACCTGGCCAAGTCGCAAAGCAACGAAAACCCGGTCTATTACATCCAGTATGCCCATGCCCGCATCGCCAGTGTCCTGGCCAGCTGGGGCGGCGATGCGCGCGACCTGACCGAGGCCGATCTGGCACGCCTGGAGCATCCCCAGGAACTGGCCCTGCTCAACCGCCTGGCGGAATTCCCGGAAATCTGCGCCGCCGCCGCGCGCGACATGGCGCCGCACAGCGTCGCCTATTACCTGAAGGATCTGGCCGCCGACCTGCACGGCCTGTATGCCGCCTGTCAGTTCCTGGTCGACGACGAGCCGCTCAAGCTGGCCCGCCTGGCCCTGGTGGCGGCAACCCGTCAGGTCTTGCGCAACGGTCTGACGCTGCTCGGTGTTTCGGCCCCGGACAAAATGTAGATGAGCCAAGACTAAATGGGGCGACGGGACTACAAGAACGCGCGCCGGCCCCAGGCCGAAAGCCCTGCCAGCAAACCGCGCAAGAACGGCGGTCTGGCCGCCGGTCTGCTCATCGGCATGGTCGTCGGCATGGCCACCGCCGGGGGGCTTTACTGGTATATCAACAGCCAGCCCAGTGGCCTGAAGACCGTCGAATCGGTTCCCGAACTGGTGCCGCCGCCCGTGGCGGTGAAACCGCCCGAGCCCGAGACCGCCGAGGCGCCAGCACCCGATGACCCGGCGCGTGAAGCCGTCCCGGAGAAACCTGCCGAAGCCACCCAAGCGCCTGTAAAAACCAGGCCAGCCTCGGCGGACAAGAAACCCGACACGAAAAAGGCGCCCGCGCCGGACTACAGTTTCTACGATATCCTGCCCGGCAAGGCCGCGCCCAGACCCGCCGCGCCCGTCAAGGCGAAACCGCAACACTGGCTACAGGTCGCCGCGCTGAAATCGCCCGTGGACGCCGAGCGGCTCAAGGCCAGACTCGCCTTGCTCGGCCTGCCGGTGGTTATGCAAACAGTCGGGGGTGGCGATGCGCCATTGCACCGTGTCCGAGTCGGCCCGTTCAAGACCGAGGACGATGGCCTGGGCGCACTGGATACGCTGTCCGAGAACGATTTTGAACCACGCTGGGTCAAAGACCCGGTTACCCCCTGAGGAGCTCTCATGAAAGTGCGTCTATTCGCCTCCCTTGCCCTGGCTCTGCCGCTGGCGTTCACCGCATTCCAGGCCAATGCCGGCGAGGCGGGTTTCGATTACCAGGTTCTGGCCACGGCCCAGCCCAAGGAAACCAAGGCCAAGGTCGAGATCATCGAGTTTTTTTCCTACCGCTGCCCGCACTGCTTCCAGCTTGAGCCGAGCCTGAAAGCCTGGATCGCCAAACAACCCGCCAGCGTCAAGGTGATCCGCCAGCCGGTGATCTTCAGCGACAAATGGGAGGCCAGTGCGCCTATTACGCCCTTGAAGCCACCGGCTCGCTGGAAAAGGCGCATCTCAAGGTCTTCGAGGCCATGCACCAGCAAGGTTTCAACTTCGACGATCCAGACGTGTTCTTCGACTGGGCTGGCAAACAGGGCCTGGACGCCAACAAACTCCGGGATGCCTACAATTCATTCAGTACCAGCTCCAAAATTGCCCGCGCCAAGCAATTGGCTCAGAGCTACAAGCTTGAGGGCGTGCCGACCCTGGCGGTGAACGGTAAATACCTCACCTCCGCCTCCATGACGGGCAGCACCCCGGCGATGTACGCCACCCTGGACGAACTGGTGCGCAAGGAACTCGGCAAGGGCGCCAAGGCAACCACCGCCAAGCCAGTGAAGAAATAAGCGGGTTTTTCACATACTCGACGCGAACACGCCTGGGGTATGATGCGCTCACCATTCACGCTCCCTTGCCGCCATGAACCCTATCCGCGTCCTGATCGTCGATGACCACCCCCTGATCCGCCTGGGCGTCAAACGCGCCATGGAGAACGAAGAAGGCCTGAGCGTCGTCGGCGAATGCGCCGATCTCGCCGCGACACGGAGTTGGCTGAGCGGCCCCGGTCAGGCGCATGTCGCCATCCTCGACCGCAGCCTGCCGGATGGCGATGGCCTGGATCTGGTACCGGAATTGAAGCAGGCCGGCATGAAGATCATCGTCCTCACCGTCGAGGATGACGACGAAGAGATCCGCGCCGCCATCGAGGCCGGCGTCGATGGCTATCTGCTGAAATCCTCGGACACCGAACAGATCGTCCACGCCATCGGCATCGTCCTGCAGGATGCCGGCGCGTTCCCGCCGGCGATCCTGCAGAAGATGTCGCGCGGCAACGTCGACGCCCCTCTGGCCAAGCTCTCACCGCGCGAAACCGAGATCGCCGAATATGTCGCGCGCGGTTTCAGCAACAAGGTCATCGGCGCCAAGCTGGATCTTTCCGACAACACGGTGCGCAACCACCTCGCCAACATCATGCAGAAGCTCAATTTCCACAATCGCGTGCAGGTCGCGACGCTGGTGGTGCAACACATGAAGCGCCACAAGAAATTCTGACCGGGCCTCAGAGGGCGGCGCTGTTCAGCCGCCCGATCGCGGCACGCAGCCACCACACCGCAATCAGTCCCGGCACGGCCATGCTCACCGAGAACATGAAAAAGGCCGGCCAGCCGATGCTCTCCGACAACACCCCCGACAGCGGACTGACATAGATTCGCCCGACCGCCGCGAAGGCCGACAGCATGGCGTAATGCGTCGCCGTGAACTGCCGGTTGCACAGACTCATCAGCAAGGCCACGAAGGCCGCCGTGCCCATGCCGCCGGCGATATTTTCGAAGGCGATGGCCGACATCAGCATGACATCGATCTGGCTGGCCTGGTCCAGGGCGACAAAACCCAGGTCGAAAGGCGGCAAAGTGAAGCTGCCCCAGGCGCCCTTGCCGGAGACGGCCAACACATAAAAGCCGAAATTGGACACCAGTTGCAGCCCCCCGAAGACCAACAAGGCCCGGTACAGGGAAATGCGCAGCATCAGCGCCACCGCCGCGAGGGCACCGAAGATGGTCAGCCAGATGCCGATGATCTTGTTGGCGATGCCGACCTCCGCCTGGCTGAAGCCCATGCCCTTGATCAGGAACGGGGTGGTCAGCACCCCGGCGAAGGCATCGCCCAGTTTGTAGAGGATGATCAGCAGCAGGAAAGCCAGCGCCCCGGACTGGCTGAAATAGCTGTCCAGCGACCGGTTCAGGGTCTCGAACCCGGAACGCCGCGCCGCCCAGTAGCCGATCGGCAGGGCCGCCGCCAGTTGCGCCAGGATGAACAGCAGTTGCAACCACTTGTTCGGGGCTGTCCGGGTCCAGACCGACGGCAAGGAGGATTACCCGTGCGCCGAACCAGCCGCCGGCGAAACCGAGCAGCATGGCGGCGAAGCCGAAGCAGCTCCTTTTCGGGTCCGATGCCAGCGGCTTCGAGGTGCTGCTCACCGAAGGCAGGGTCAGCAAGGACACCAGCGCCGCCGCCGCCATGATCCCGGCCATGGTCAGGTAGACGCGCGGCCAGCTCTGCCACTGCTCGGCCCAGATCAGGCTGATGCCGCCCGAGAGGATCATCGCCAGGCGATCGCCGAACACCGACAGCGACCCGCCCAGGCCACGCTCATTCGCGGCCAGGACATCGGTGCGATAGGCATCGATGACCACATCCTGCGACGCCGATAAAAACGCGATGATCAGCGCCGCCAGGGCGAACAGCGCCGCGTTCTCCTGGATCGACAGCCCGGACATCCAGGCCAGCCCCGCCGCCAGCGCCAGTTGCGTCAATACCAGCCAGCCGCGCCGCCGGCCCAGCAGCGGCGGCTCGAAGCGGTCCATCAAGGGCGCCCAGAGGAACTTGAAAGTATAGGGAATGCCCACCAGGCCCAGAAAGCCGATGGTAGCGATATCGATACCGTCAACGGTTAGCCAGGCCTGCATGGCCTGGCCGGTCAGCGCCAGCGGCAGGCCGGACGCGAAGCCGAGGAAGAGGACGGCGGCAAGACGCTGGAAGGCGCCAAGGCGAGCGATCATAGCGCCACCAGGAATTCAGCGACCGTCTGAACGATCAAGCCATCCGCCTTGGCGAGATCCTTCATCAGGAAGCCGAAATCACGGATATCACCCGTAAGCAGGACATCCGCCTTGGCGAGATGAGCGGCACGGTAAATAGGGCAGTCTTTCTCCGGCAGCGGCTCGGGGCAAGCCCCGCCCGGATCGGTGACTAAGCGCAACGACTCAACGTGCCTTTCGAGAGTTTCCAGGCAGTGCGGATACTTGCTGGCGAGATTCCGGCGAGCCTCTTCCACGGCATACGCGCTGCTCACCAATTGCCAAAGGCCGGCTTGACCCAGTTCAATGATCAGGGCGGCCTTGCCGACCGGGTTATGCGCCGCCGTGAACAGGACGTTGGCGTCGAGGAACAAGCGCGTCACTTGGCTTGCAAGCGGGCCAGAATGCGCTGTCTTTCCCCTGCCGAGAGGGCATCCTCGGCATCCCACCGGGTGATCTGCTCATCGCTGTAGGGCTCGATCTCCAATACCGCCGCAGGCTTCACGGTGAGTTCACCATTGCGCTCGTCAATGATCACCGCACCACCCGGCACGATGCCCAGATGCTTGCGCATGGCCGCCGGTAGGGTGATCTGGCCGCGATTCGATACGATCAGCGTTTCAGGCATACGATTCTCCGAATTTCCGATTTTCGGAAAACATTATAGCGTGTCATCGTAATCGACGATCAGCGGCGCGTGGTCGGAGAACCGTTCGGCCTTGTAGACGCTGGCCGACAGGGCTTTGGCAGCGATGCCCGGCGTGGCGATCTGGTAGTCGATGCGCCAGCCGACGTTCTTGGCCCAGGCCTGACCGCGATTCGACCACCACGTATAGCCTTCGCCTTCCACATCCGGGTACAGGCTACGGTAGACATCGACCCAGCCGACCTTGCCGAACAACTCGCCGATCCAGGCGCGCTCTTCGGGTAGGAAGCCAGAATTCTTCTTGTTGCCTTTCCAGTTCTTCAGATCCTTCTCGGTGTGGGCGATGTTCCAGTCGCCGCAGACGACCCCCTCGCGGCCGCTGGCGATGAGTCTTTCCAGATGCGGTCGGAAGCGTTCCATGAAGGCGAATTTGGCGGCTTGCCGTTCCGGGCCGCTGGAGCCTGAGGGCAGGTAGACCGAGATCACGGAGAGATTGCCAAAGCGCGCTTCGATGTAGCGGCCCTCGGCGTCGATGTCGGCGATGCCCAAACCCTCGACGATGGCGTCCGGCTGTTTGCGCGACCAGATTCCGACGCCGCTATAGCCCTTTTTCTCGGCGTAGTGGAAATAGCCGTAGAAGCCGGGCGGGTTGAACATCTCGACGCTCATGTCGGCGGTCTGGGCCTTGAGTTCCTGCAGGCAGACGATGTCGGCGCCGCTCTTGTCCAGCCAGTCCAGGACACCCTTCCTGGCGGCGGAGCGGATGCCGTTGAGGTTCAGGGATACAATGCGCATGTGTTCAGTTCGAGTCGTGAAAATGCAGGATTACAAAAAGGAATTCATCGAGTTCGCCATCCGGAAACAGGTGTTGCTGTTCGGTGAATTCAAGACCAAAGCGGGGCGCCTCAGCCCCTATTTCTTCAACGCCGGCCTGTTCAACGACGGCGAGTCCCTGAAGCGGCTGGGCGAATTCTACGCGAAAGCGATTGTCGATTCCGGCGTCGCCTTCGACGGCATTTTCGGCCCGGCCTACAAAGGAATCCCCCTGGCCGCGACCCTCGCCGTCGCCCTGGCGGCGCTGGGCCGCAACGTGCCCTTCACTTACAACCGCAAGGAGGCGAAGGACCACGGCGAGGGCGGCACGCTGGTCGGCGCGAAACTCGCCGGGCGCATCCTGATCGTCGACGACGTCATCTCGGCGGGCACCTCGGTGCGCGAGTCGGTGGGACTGATCCAGGCGGCCGGGGCCACGCCCTGCGGCGTCGCCATCGCCGTCGACCGCATGGAACGCGGCCTGGGCGCGCTTTCCGCCGTTCAGGAAGTCGAGCAGCAGCACGCCATGCCGGTGGTGAGCATCGTCACCCTCGACGACCTGATGACGTATCTCGGCGCGATCCCCAACTCGGCCGCATTGCTCGCCGCCATCGCCGCCTATCGCCAACAGTACGGAGTCGCCTGAACCATGAGCCAGGGCAGTTATTTGCGCGCCGAATGGCCGCTGTTCGCTGCCGTCGGCGTCGGCATCGCCGGCTTCGGGCTGGAACATGCCGCCCTGCATGCCGGCGGGCTGTTCCTGTGGGGCCTGTTCTTCGTCATCCTGGCGGCAATCATCGGCGTCGCCTTCCGCATCACGCACCATGCCGAGGTGCTCGCCCTGCGCCTGGGCGAACCCTACGGCACGATGATCCTGACCCTGTCAGCGGTGTCGGTCGAGGTGGTCATCCTGGTGGTCATGATGTTCGACAGCCATTCGCCGACCCTGGCACGCGACACGGTGTACGCGGCGGTGATGCTCGACATCAACGGCATCATCGGCATCGCCGCCATCATCGGCGGCCTGAAGCACGGCGCCCAGAAATACAACCTGGCTTCGGCCAACAGCTACATCGCCATGCTGCTGGTGGCCTTGGGCATCGGCATGTTCGTGCCGGATTTCGTTCCGGACGACACGTGGATTGCCTACTCGGCCTTCTCGGTGGGCATGATGGCGCTACTCTACATCGCCTTCCTGCGCTTGCAGACCATCGAGCACCGGCAATATTTCGAGTATGGCGCCATCGAGCATGAGGTCCATGACCTCGCCGCCAGCCCGAACTGGGTGCACGCCGCCGTGCTGGTCGGCTCGGTGGCCGGTGTCGGCGTGCTCTCCGAAGTCTTGTCGGTGCTGCTCGGCGCTGGCCTGGAGGGCACCGGGCTGCCGATGAGCATCCCGGCGGTGATGGTGGCGCTGATCTCGGCCAGCCCGGAGCTGATGGCCGCGCTGCGCGCCGCTCAGAACAACCGCATGCAGACCACCATGAACATCGCCCTGGGCGCCTCGCTGGCCACCGTGCTGCTGACGTTGCCAGTGATCGAGGGCATCGCCCTGTTCACCGGCGAGCGCATCGTCATGGCCTTGACGCCGATCCAGGCAGCCATGTTGCTGGTCACGTTGCTGGCGGCGATGAACAACCTGCACGACGGCGAAAGCAACGCCATCGAGGGCATCAGCCACTTCGCCCTGTTCGCGGCTTTCGTCGCCTTGACACTGTTGGGCGTGGCCTGATGTTGTAGGAGCCCGCTTGCGGGCGATCAGCGCTGCATCGCCCGCAAGCGGGCTCCTACAACCAGGCGGCATCCCAATGCGGGTAATCACGCACCGATGCCACCAATCCGGCACGTACCGGATTGGCTATGACATAGCGGGCGGTTTGTTGCAGATCGTCTTCGGCGCGCAGGGCATGATCGTGGAATCCCTTTTGCCAAACCCGTTGTCCGCCGTCCCCCATCGCCCGATTAATGGCAATGGCCGAGCGTGACTTGACGCGCAATACCGTCTTCGAAAGCTCGCCCTCGGTCAGTTCCAGCAACCAATGAATATGGTCGGGCATAACCACGAATGCCCAGGTTTTGGACAGGCCAAGGGTATCTGCGGCGCGCAGTTCACTGACAAGCAGGCGGGCACAGGTGAAATCTCGAAAGACCGGAACGCGCTGCTCGGTGACGGCGGTCACCAGATAGATTCGACCCGACTCGGAAACCCGGCCCTTGCGCAACTGCGTCCCGCAGGACTATCAAGCATACGAAATCTCCCACCCTGTAGGAGCCCGCTTGCGGGCGATACAGCGCCGCATCGCCCGCAAGCGGGCTCCTACAACATCACCCCAGTTTATTCTTGAGTAGTTCGTTGACCTGGCTGGGGTTGGCCTTGCCCTTGGTCGCCTTCATCACCTGACCGACCAGCGCGTTGAAGGCCTTTTCCTTGCCGGCGCGGAATTCCTCGACCGACTTGGCGTTGGCGGCCAGCACTTCGTCGATGATGCGCTCGACTTCACCGGAGTCGGACATCTGCTTCAAGCCCTTGGCCTCGATGATGGCGTCGACTTCGCCGCCTTCGGTCCACATCACTTCGAACACCTGCTTGGCCAGCTTGTTGGACAGCGTGCCGTCGGCAATGCGCTTGATCAGGCCGGCCAGCTGGGCCGGTGCGATGGGGGCTTCGGCGATGCTTTTCTCTTCACGGTTCAGGCTGGCCGAGAGCTCGCCCTGCACCCAGTTCGCGACCAGCTTGGCATTCGCCTCGCCGGCCAGCGCCAGGGTGTCGGTGAAGAACGCGGCGGCTTCACGCTGGCTGGTCAGGCCGGCGGCATCGTAGACCGACAGGCCGTAGTCGCGCTGGAAACGTTCGCACATGGCGCCGGGCAATTCCGGCATGGTGGAGCGAATCTGTTCGATCCAGTCTTCTTCCAGCTTCACCGGCAGCAGGTCCGGATCGGGGAAATAGCGGTAGTCGTGTGCGTCTTCCTTGGTGCGCATCATGCGGGTCTCGCCGGTGTCCGGGTCGAACAGCACGGTGGCCTGCTGGATTTTGTGGCCGTCTTCGATCTGCTCGATCTGCCAGCGCACTTCGTAGTTGATCGCCTGTTCCAGGAAGCGGAACGAGTTCAGGTTCTTGATCTCGCGCCGGGTGCCGAGCGGCTCGCCGGGCCGGCGCACGGATACGTTGGCGTCGCAACGGAAAGAACCTTCCTGCATGTTGCCGTCGCAGGTGCCGATCCAGGTCACCAGCGTATGCAATGCCTTGGCATAAGCCACCGCTTCCTTGGCCGAGCGCATGTCCGGCTCGGAGACGATCTCCAGCAACGGCGTACCGGCGCGGTTGAGGTCGATACCGGTCATGCCCGCAAAGTCTTCGTGCAGCGACTTGCCGGCATCTTCTTCCAGATGGGCGCGGGTGATAGTGTTCGGCTCGGCGCCGAACGCCGTGCTGGCGCCGGAGAAGATTTTCGATTTCGTCGTCAGTTGCGTGTGGACTTCAAGTCCGATAACGGTTTCCCAATTCATACCATGGTCCCCTTCTTTCCGGCCTCTGGCACGGAAAGCAACGCATCCAGCGCTTTGTATTCAGTCTCCATCCGCATAATTGGCGAAAGCTGCAAATGCCAGTCGGTGGCAAGTTGATACTGGTGCGCGACGTTGAGCATGCGCGCCTCGGAGAAGTAGTCGCCGATCAGTTGCAGGCCAATGGGCAGACCCAGCGCATCGAAGCCGCAGGGCAGCGACATGCCGGGCAGGCCGGCCAGGTTGACGGCAATGGTGTAGATGTCGGAGAGATACATCTGCACCGGGTCGTCGGCCTTCTCCCCCAGCTTGAAGGCCGTGGTCGGCGCGGTCGGGCCGAGGATGACGTCGCAGTGCTTGTAGGCCTCGGCGAAGTCCTGGGCGATCAGCCGGCGCAGCTTCTGGGCCTGGATGTAGTAGGCGTCGTAGTAGCCATGGCTGAGCACGTAGGTGCCGATCAGGATGCGCCGCTTGACCTCGGCGCCGAAGCCCTCGGCACGGGTTTTCTCGTACATGTCGGTGAGGTCGGCGTAGTCGTGGGTGCGGTAGCCGTAGCGGACGCCGTCGAAGCGCGACAGGTTGCTCGACGCTTCAGCCGGGGCGATGACGTAGTAGGCCGCCACGGACAAACCCGGAGTTGGGCAGGCTGACTTCGACCGTGGTAGAGCCGAGCTTTTGAACTGCGCGATGGCGTCCTGCACAGCCTTGGCGGTGTCGCCGGTCAGGCCCGCGCCGAAGAACTCCTTCGGCAGGCCGATGCGCAGGCCAGCCAAGGGCTTGATCAGGTCGTGGGGCTCGGCCAGATCGCGGGCGTAGTCTTCTTTTTCCCTTTCCAGACTGGTCGAATCGCGCGGGTCGAAACCGGCCATGACATTGAGCAGCAAGCCGCAATCCTCGGCGGTCTGCGCCATCGGCCCGGCCTGATCGAGACTGGAAGCGAAGGCGATCATGCCGTAGCGCGACACCACGCCGTAGGTCGGTTTCAGGCCGGTGATGCCGCACAGCGCCGCCGGCTGACGAATCGAGCCGCCGGTGTCGGTGCCGGTGGCCGCCGGGGCCAAGCCCGCCGCGACGCAGGCCGCCGAACCGCCCGACGAGCCGCCCGGCACCCGGGCCGTGTCCCAGGGGTTTTTCACCGGGCCGTAGAAGCTGGTCTCGTTCGACGAGCCCATGGCGAACTCGTCCATGTTGGTCTTGCCCAGGGTGGGCATGCCGGCGGCCTTGAACTGGCTGATCACGTGGGCATCGTAGGGCGAGACGAAATTGTGCAGCATCTTCGAGCCGCAGGTGGTCAGCCAGCCTTCGGCGCAGAAGATGTCCTTATGGGCGATGGGCACGCCGGTCAGCGGGCCGGCCTGGCCGGCGGCGCGCACGGCGTCGGCGGCGCGGGCCTCGGCCAGGGTGCGCTCGGCGTCCACCGTGATGAAGGCGTTGAGGCCCGGATTCTGGCGGGTTATGCGCCCGAGGTAGTCCTGACTCAGCTCGACGCTGGAGGTTTTTCCGGTCGCCAGCAAATCGGCGAGTTGTTTGAGTGTGGAGTGTGCCATGATGCTTACTCGATCACCTTCGGCACCAGATACAGTCCGTTCTCGGTCTGCGGCGCGATGGCTTGGTAAGCGGCGCGGCGATCCGGCTCGGTGACGACATCGGGACGCAGGCGCTGGAAGACATCCCGGGCATGCGCCATGGGCGCGACGCCGGTGGTATCGACGGCCTGCATCTCGGCGATCAACTCGAAAATACCGTTGAGTCGGTCGCGCGTTTGCCCGACCTCCTCGGCGCTGACCCGGATGCGCGCCAAGTGCGCGATGCGTTTCACATCGTCGAGAGAAAGAGACATGGTATCAGTGCCTTATGCAGCAAAGCCGGGTAGGTTATCATACGCGGCTAATTTTCTGACCTCATAACTGAGTACAACGACATGTTCGGATTCTTTCGCGGTTACTTTTCCACCGACCTGGCTATCGACCTGGGCACCGCCAACACGCTGATTTACGTGCGTGGCAAGGGCATCGTCCTGGACGAGCCGTCGGTGGTCGCCATACGTCTGGAGGGCCCTTCGGGCAAGAAAACCATCCAGGCGGTGGGCATCGAGGCCAAGCAGATGCTCGGCCGCACCCCCGGCAACATCCAGGCCATCCGGCCGATGAAGGACGGCGTCATCGCCGACTTCAACATCACCGAGCAGATGCTCAAGTTCTTCATCAAGAAGGTGCATGACACGCGCATGTTCCACCCGAGCCCGCGCATCATCATCTGCGTGCCGTCGGGCGCGACCCAGGTGGAACGCCGCGCCATCCGCGAATCGGCCATCGGTGCCGGCGCGCGTCAGGTGTACCTGATCGAGGAACCCATGGCGGCGGCCATCGGCGCCGGCATGCCGGTCGCCGACGCCACCGGCTCGATGGTCGTCGACATCGGCGGCGGCACCACCGAGGTCGGCGTCATCTCCCTGGGCGGCGTGGTGTACACGGGTTCCGTGCGGGTCGGCGGCGACAAGTTCGACGAGGCCATCATCAACTACATCCGCCGCAACTACGGCATGCTGATCGGCGAATCCACCGCCGAGGCGATCAAGAAGGAGATCGGCTCCGCTTTCCCCAGTTCGGAAGTGCGCGAGATGGAGGTCAAGGGCCGCAACCTGGCGGAAGGCATCCCGCGCAGCTTCACGGTCACCAGCAACGAGATCCTCGAAGCCCTCACCGATCCGCTCAACACCATCGTCTCGGCGGTCAAGTCGGCGCTGGAGCAAACCCCGCCGGAACTCGGCGCGGACATCGCCGACAAGGGCATGGTCATCACCGGCGGCGGCGCCCTGCTGCGCGATATCGACCGCCTGCTGATGGAAGAAACCGGCCTGCCGGTGATCGTCGCCGACGATCCGCTCACCTGCGTGGTGCGCGGCTCCGGGCCGGGCTCTGGAGGAGATGGACCAACTGGCCACGGTGTTCACCAACGACTAAGGCTGTGGCATGACGGCGGTTCGTTGACGCGCCGCCGCGCCATCCCGACACCACACACCCACAGCCACCCATGCCGACGCCCCACGCGCCCATGTTCATCCGGGAAATGGGGCTGGCCATGCGGCTCGCGCTGTATGTCATGGCGGGCATGGTGCTCATGGTCCTGGATGCGCGTTTCGATAGCCTGGCGGTGGTCCGCGCCGGCGTCGTATCCCTGGTACACCCCCTGCAAGCACAACTGGCACGCCCGTTTCAATACCTCGCCGAGGCCAGCGACTTCTTCGTCACCCATGGCCAGCTCCTCAAGGAAAACAGGACGCTCGCCCTGGACCGGCAGCGCCTCGGTCAAGCCATGCAGACCTGGCGTGCCGTCGAAGCGGAAAATTCCCGCCTGCGCGCCCTGCTCGCACTGCCGGCGCGGGCCAACAGCAAACCCTTGGCCGCGGAAATCACCCGTACCCTTCCCGACCCCTTCGAGCGTCGCGTCGTCGTCGACAAGGGGGCTCTGCACGGGGTCACCGCCGGCCGGCCGGTGGTCGACGAAGCCGGGCTGGTGGGCCAGGTGACGCGGGTATTCCCGGCCTCCAGCGAAATCACCCTGCTGGTTTCGCGCGAACAGTCCGCGCCGGTCCTGAATCTGCGCAATGGCTTGCGCCTGATGGTGTCCGGCCTGGGCACAGACGACCTCATGGAAGTCCGCTACCTGGATACCCAGGCGGACCTGAAGGCCGGCGATCTGCTGGCCACCTCGGGGATCGACGGCGTCTACCCGGCGGGCATCCCGGTGGCGCGCGTCCTGCGCCTGGAATTGCCACGCCATACGCCATTCGCACGGGCGGTCTGCGCACCTTTGGCGGGCGTCGGCCGGCATCGCCACATCCTCATTCTGCAGTCCGTGGCGGCGCCGGCCACACCTAGTGCCAACCCCGCCACAACGCCAACGCCACCATGACCCCGGACAAACCCTTCCTGCCGCAAGGCGCCGCACTGATCGCGCCGCCCTCCTGGCGGCGCGTCGCGGGCAGCCTGGCCTTTGCTTTTGTCATGACGCTGCTGCCCTGGCCGGGCGAGTGGCGCTGGCTGGTCCCCGACTTCACTCTGATGGCCTTGCTCTACTGGCACATCCACGCGCCGCAACACACGCCGATGGGTGTCGCCTTCGGCCTCGGCCTGCTGACCGACGCGACCCGCGGTGCCTTGTTCGGCCAGCATGCCGTAGCCTATGCCCTGACCGCCTATCTGGCGCTTTTTTTGCGACGCCGCCTGGAGAACTTCAGTGCCCCGGCACGCGCCGTGCAGCTGGCACCGCTATTCCTGTTCAAGGAACTGGCTATCCTGCTGTTCGGCCTGATCTTCGTGAAGCAGACCACTGACTGGCGCTATCTGGCGGCGGGTATTGTCGCCGCGCTGCTCTGGCTGCCCCTGGCCATGCTGCTCGACCGGCTCGCCGGCCGCCCCTGGCAGATCAATACGCCCTCGTCCGATCCCCGCAAGTGAGCCACTACCGACTGATCGACCCGGACGAGGAGTTTCAGAACTACCGGCGGCGCCTGCGCTTCGCCGGCCTGGTCGCCGGCCTGTTGTTTCTGGTGCTGTTCGGGCGGTTTGTCTGGTTGCAGGTGCTGCAATACGAACGCTACCAGTCGCTCGCCGAAAACAACCGCATTGCCCTGGTGCCGGCACTGCCCTCGCGCGGCGCCATCCTCGACCGCAACGGCACCGCGCTGGCGCACAATTACTCCTCGCACACGCTGGAGATCACACCCAGCAAGACCGGCGGCCTGGAAGCCACTTTGGCCAATCTCAGCCGGATCATCCGCATCGATCCCAGCGACTACAAGCGCTTCCGGCGTCTGCTGGCGGAAAGCAAGAACTTCGAAACCCTGCCGATCCGCGCCCACCTCACCGAAGAGGAAGTCGCCCGCTTCGCGGTCAACCGGTTCCGCTTTCCCGGCGTCGAGATTCGCGCCCGGCAGTTTCGGCAGTACCCCTTCGGCGCCACCTTTTCGCACGTCATCGGCTACATCGGTCGGGTCAACCAGAAGGATATCGAGCGCCTCGACGAAAGTGGCCAGCTCGCCAACTACAAGGGTACCGACCACATCGGCAAGATGGGCGTGGAGGCGAGCTACGAACCCTGGCTGCATGGTCGCACCGGCATCGAAAAGGTCGAGATCGAATCCTCCGGGCGCCCGGTGCGCATCATCTCGCGCGCCCCACCGATGGCCGGGCACGAGATCTATCTGCACCTCGATGCCAAGCTGCAACAAGTCGCCGAGAGCACCTTCGGCGATTTTCGTGGCGCCCTGGTGGCCCTGGACCCACGCAATGGCGGTGTCCTGGCCCTGGTCTCCAAACCCGGCTTCGACCCGAACCTGTTCGTCGACGGCATCGACCCGGCCAACTGGGGCCTGCTCAACGACTCACCGGACCGGCCGCTGATCAACCGCGCCCTGCGCGGCGCCTACCCGCCCGGGTCCACCATCAAGCCATTCATGGCCCTGGCCGGCCTGGAGCTGGGTGTACGCCGACCCAGCGACACCATCTCCGACCCCGGCTATTATTCCCTGCCGGGCAGCCGCCACCGCTTTCGCGACTGGAAGAAGGATGGCCACGGCCTGGTCGACCTGAAGCGATCCATCGTCATCTCCTGCGACACTTACTACTACCAGCTGGCGCAGCAGATGGGCATACGCAACATGCACGACTACCTCGCCAAGTTCGGCTTTGGCCGCAAGAGCGGCATCGACCTGGACGGCGAGCTGCCCGGGGTGTTGCCCAGCCCCGAGTGGAAGCAGAAGCGCTTCAAGCAGCCTTGGTGGCCGGGCGAAACCGTCATCGCCGGCATCGGCCAGGGCTACAACCTGACCACACCGATCCAGCTGGCCGTCGCCACCATGGCCATCGCCAACGGCGGCAACGTCTACAAACCGCAATTGATCCGCGCCTGGCGCGACCCGGCGACCGGCAAGACCAGCTACGCCGCACCGGAAACCCTGAGCCGCATCGACTTCAAGCCGGAGTTCCTCGAACTGGTGCGCGCCGCCATGGTCGATGTGACCCGCCCGGGCGGCACGGCGGCGGTAGCCAGCGCCGGCACGCCATACCTGCTGGCGGGCAAGACCGGCACGGCCCAGGTCGTCGGCATCAAGCAAAACGAGCGTTATGACGAAAGCCGCGTTTCCGCGCGGAACCGCGACCACGCCCTGTTCATCGCTTATGCCCCGGCAGACAACCCGAAGATCGTCGTCGCGGTCATGGTTGAAAACGGCGGCCATGGCGGTTCCACCGCGGCCCCCATCGCCCGTAAAGTCGCCGATTACTGGCTGTTGGGCAAATTGCCGGAGGCCCTGAAACCGGAAGATGCCGAAACCCCGGAAACCGAGCTGGAGGACAGCCCGCCGCCTGAAGCCGAAGCGGTGGCGCAACCGACGGATACCACGGCAACAACGGAGCGGCCGAACCCATGAACCCGAAGCGCAGCCTGCTGAGACTGTTCAGCCATCTCGACATGCCTTTGACGACCCTGCTCGGCCTGCTCCTGCTGTTGAGCCTGATCGTCGTCGCCAGTGCCTCGGGCGAAAATACCGACAAGATTCTCGCGCACCTGTTCAACATGGGTGTCGCGCTCAGCCTGATGCTGATCGTCAGCCAGGTGCCGCCGCAGCGTTTGATGCAATTCGCCTTGCCGATCTATGCCCTGGGCGTGATCCTGCTGCTTGGCGTCGCCGTGTTCGGCGATGTCGTCAACGGCTCGCGCCGCTGGCTCAATCTCGGGGTCACGCGCATCCAGCCTTCGGAACTGATGCGTCTGGCCGTGCCGATGATGCTGGCCTGGTATCTGCACTACCGTCAGGAAACCTTGATGCGCCGCGACTATGTCATCGCCGTCGGGCTCCTGCTGCTGCCGGTCGGCTTCATCCTGAAGCAGCCCGACCTCGGTACCGCATTGCTGATTTCGGCCTCGGGTTTCTACATCCTGTTTCTGGGCGGGCTTTCCTGGCGTGTCATCCTGGGACTGGGCGCGGCCCTGCTGGCCTTCTTGCCCATCGTCTGGAATTACTTGCTGCACGATTATCAGCAGAAGCGTGTATTGACACTCATCGACCCCGCCTCCGATCCGCTTGGCGCCGGCTACCACATCATCCAGTCGACCATCGCCATCGGCTCCGGGGGCTGGCTCGGAAAAGGCCTCGGCTCAGGCACCCAGGCCCAGCTGGACTTCCTGCCGGAACGCACCACCGACTTCATATTCGCGGTGTATTCGGAGGAGCTCGGCCTGCTCGGCAATGCCGTGCTGATCTCCTTGTATGCCGCCATCCTCTGGCGCGGCCTGCACCTGGCCAGCCACGCCCCGAACCTTTTCGGGCGCCTGCTTTCCGGGGCCATCATCCTCACTTTCTTCACTTATGCCTTTGTGAACATGGGCATGGTTTCGGGGATTCTGCCCGTGGTCGGCGTACCACTTCCCCTGGTGAGCTATGGCGGTACCTCGATGGTGACAGTACTCATCGGTTTTGGTATCGTCATGAGCGTCGCCACGCATAAAAAACTCGTCAAAACATGAAGTTGGCTGTCAGGATCCTTGTCGTCTCGGGGCTGCTCGCACTGCTCGCCGGCTGTTCCAGCCTGAGTCTGCGTTCCCCCGGCAAGCGCGATCCGGGCAGCGCGGCCAAACCCAGCGGCGGCGGTTATTACAAGGACGATGGCCCCGGCGCGAACCCGCCCGCCGATCTGGCCGCGATCCCCGACGCGGTCCCGAGGATCGAGCCCTTGCACCGCTACGCCAACCGGCCCTATACGGCGCTGGGCAAAAGCTTTACGCCACGCCCCCCGGATCAGGCCTACCAGGCCAGCGGCCTCGGCTCCTGGTACGGCCGCCGCTTTCACGGTAAAGCCACCGCCTCCGGCGAGCCCTACGACATGTATGCCATGACGGCCGCGCATCCGACCCTGCCGATCCCGAGCTACGCGCGCGTCAGCAATCCCAGGAACGGCAAAAGCGTCATTGTCCGGATCAACGACCGGGGCCCGTTTCACGAAAATCGCCTGATCGACCTGTCCTACACCGCGGCCTGGAAGCTCGACCTGCTGCGCGGGGTCAGCCGCGTCGATGTCGAGACGGTGTTTCCGGGGAGTAGCGCCGCGCCGCCACAAGGGCCTGAAGCGCAACCCGCCCTGGTGACCGGGATCTATTTGCAGCTGGCGGCGCTGGCCAGCACCGAGGCGGCGGATGCACTCATCCAGCGCGTCCGCGATTCAACGCTGCAACTGCCCGGGCTGCACCGCATCGACGCCAACAGTCTCGTCAAGGTCCAGGCGGGGCCCTATGTTGAAGCCCAGTCAGCGGATGCCGCTGCGCGGGACATCGAGCGCGAGCTTGGCCTGAAGCCTTACCGTATCAGTCGCTGAGCGCCGTCCCTCAAGACCGGCATGCGGACAGCTATAATCGGCACTTCGCATCCGCGCCTAAGCCCATGAACAAGTGCATTTCCATCGTTGTTGCCAGTTGCTTCGCCGTGCTGGCGCATGCCGCGCCGTTTTCCCCGCCGGCACCCCAAATCGAGGCCCGCGCCTGGTTATTGATCGACGCCCAGAGCGGTGCCGTACTGGCGCAACGCGACCCCGACCGCAAGATCGAGCCGGCCTCGCTGACCAAGCTGATGACCGCCTACCTGACCTTCGGCGCGCTGAAAGAAGGTCGGCTTCAACTTGGCCAGACGCTGCAGGTCTCCGAAAAGGCCTGGAAGGCGGAAGGCTCGCGCATGTTCCTCGACCCGCGCAAACCCGCCGTGGTCGAAGATCTGATCAAGGGCATGATCGTCCAGTCGGGCAACGATGCCTGCATCACCCTCGCCGAAGGCATCGCCGGCAGCGAAGCGGCGTTCGCCGCGCTGATGAACCAGACCGCGCAACGTCTCGGCATGCGCGCCAGCCATTTCGTCAACGCCACCGGTCTGCCGGATGCCCAGCACTACACCACCGCGCGCGACCTCGCGACACTGGCACTCGCGCTGATCCGCGATTTCCCGAGCGATTACAAGTATTACGCCATCAAGGAATTCACCCATGCCGGCATCACCCAGCCGAATCGCAACCGCCTGCTGTGGCTCGACCCGAACGTCGATGGCGTCAAAACGGGCCACACCGAAAGCGCCGGCTACTGTCTGATCGCCTCGTCGCGGCGCGACAATCGCCGCCTGCTCTCGGTCGTTCTCGGCACCGCGTCCGACGCCGCGCGCGCCACGGAAAGCCAGAAGCTGCTGAACTACGGCCTGCAGTTCCACGAAACCGTGCGCCTCTATACCGCCAATCAGCCGGTGAGCGTGTTCCGCATCTACAAGGGCAAAGGCAGCGAACTCGGTGTCGGCTTCACTCAGGATTTCCACGTCACGGTACCGCGCGGCAGCGCCAGCCGGATCAAGGCCGAAGTGATCGCCAGACAACCCCTGCTCGCCCCGGCGACCCGCGGCCAGGCCATGGCTACGCTACGCCTGAAACTCGACGATCAGATCCTGGCCGAATACCCCATGGTCGCGCTGCAGACCATCCCGGTCGCCAGCCTGATCGGGCGCCTGTGGGACGGCCTGATGCTGCTGTTCAAGGGAATCTGAGCCAAAACGCGCCTCACGGCCTAATGGCACTGATGAACCACGTATATCTCAACGGCCAATATTTGCCCTTGTCGGAGGCGCGCGTCCCCGTCCTGGATCGCGGCTTCATCTTCGGCGATGGCGTCTACGAGGTCATTCCGGTCTATAGCCGTCAGCCATTTCGCCTCCGCGAACACCTGCAGCGGCTGCAACATAGCCTGGATGCCATCCGGCTCGCCAATCCACACAGCCTCGCCGAATGGAGTGCGCTGGTTCAGCCCATCATCGCCCAGGCGGAAGACGAAGACCAGGGCATTTACCTTCAGGTCACGCGCGGCCCGGCGCCCCGCGACCAGGCCTTCCCCGAGGGGGTCACCCCGACGGTTTTCATCATGGCCATGCCCCTGCCGGCACCCAGCCCCGAGACCATCGAGCACGGCGTCGCCGCCATTACCGCGGTCGACGACCGCTGGCAACACTGCGACATCAAGTCGACATCGCTGCTGGCCAACGTCCTGCTGCGGCAACGCTCGGTCGACGCCGGCTGCGCCGAAACCATCCTGCTGCGCGACGGCTATCTCACCGAAGGCTCGGCCAGCAATATCTTCATCGTTCACGATGGCGTGCTTCTCGCACCACCCAAGTCGCACCTCATCCTGCCCGGCGTGACTTACGACGTCGTCATCGAGTTAGCGGACCAGCTTGGTCTGCCAACATCGATCCGGCCGATCCCCGAACAGGAACTCAGATCAGCCGATGAGATCTGGCTGACCTCCTCGACCAAGGAAGTCACGGCGGTAACGCATCTCGACGGCCAGGCCATTGGCGCCGGTACTCCCGGGCCGGTATATCGGCAACTGCATGCCGCCTATCAGGCATACAAACATCACACCATGCGCGGTCATGGCCGATGAGCGATGACAGCCTGATCGAATTCCCCTGCGACTTCCCGATCAAGATCATGGGGCTGCGCACGGAAGGCTTCACCCAGACGGTGCTGGAAATCGTTCTTGCCCATGCGCCGGACTTCGACTCTAAGGCGATGACGGTGCAACCTCGTCCAAAGGCACGTACCTCTCGGTCACCTGCACCATCCATGCCCAGTCGCGGGAACAACTCGACACGCTGTATCAAGCGCTGACATCGCATCCAGCGGTGAAGCTGGCGCTGTAACCGACGGCCATAGCTCCGGTAGCCTGGATTGCCTATCTAGCCCAAAAAAATGGGGCGCACTCGGCGCCCCATTGAATCATCGGACAAATGCTCAGGGGGCCAGCACTGTCACAGGCACATACTTGAACTGACCATCTTCGGACTCCACGTAGACAATCGCCGTACCCACCGCATTCGCCGTCAGTGTAATCCTGTAGGAATTCGTGCCATCTGGCCCGGTAACAGCACTGACCGAGACGATGCTGGCATCGCTTGTCGTTGGCGTGAATGTCACCCCAGCTGCGCCACCTAGATCAGCGCCACCTGTGATCGTAAGCACCTGGGCTCCACTCACAGTCATGATGACCGGAGACGGGGATAGCGCGACTTCGGGGTAATTCACACAGGAAGCATGTGTGTCAAAAACTGTAATGGCGGCCGTATCAGTACGATACGCCGAATCCAGTACCGTAATTGTCGAGGTGCCCGAGGCGCCTGCTGTAGCATTGGTCGTCACAGTCAACACATGAAAATCTCCCACAAGGACGGGAACCGTCGTCGTTACGTTCACGCTGTCTGTAGAGAACACCGTGAATGGCGCCGTGCCGCCGCGAATAATGAACGGGATATTTTCCGTACATTCGCTGACGGCTAGTGACGACGGTGCAATCACCGGGTCCGACCCCGTGGCACCGCCCGGGTCGCCTGTCACAGTGACAGCGACGGTCACAACCTGACCCGAACCATCGGTCTCCGCGGCGGCGGGGAGACCACTCTCGGTAACAATGGACAGCGCTGTTACCGGATCGCCGGCCGTAGGTACCGAAACCACCACCGGAATGGCCACATAGTTGTAGATCGGCTCGACGATGCCGTTGTCGACATTGTTGTCGGCACGGTCCGTCTGGAACTCAAGCATGACTGTACCCGCGCTGTTACCGCTGACCAGCGTGAACTGCGCCTGGCCATTGATGCTCGCCACGTGGATGGCGGGTCCCGCCACGGCCTGGCCGCTCTTGTTGACGCCACGCAATGTCGCGGTGTCGTCCGCCAAGCCGTCGGTGGGCACGATGCGTACTTGAAGATTATTCGCCGTGCCACTCGGGTTCGGTATCAGCTGCCCCGCCTCATCGACGATGCTGGCCTGCAACTGGCCCTGGTTGGGTGAATTGACGCCCTGCACAAATAAATAGCCTGGGAAGGTCCAGTTGGACTTGTCGACGATGACTTGAGAGGCCTTGCCTGTGGGCGTGCCGCCGACCTGGATGGTGGTCTGGGCAGTGCGGGTAATGTTGGTGCCGGGCTCTGTCACGGTGCAACGGATGGTCACGGTACCCACCGTGTCGCCAGCGTGGAAATGGAATGAGGCGGTACCGGAATTCGAATCGAGCGTGATCGCACGGTAGGCGTTCTGCGTGGTTACCTCGACACCATCGATGGTTTCCGTGGTCTCATGCTCCGGGTCACCGTCCAGGTAATACAGCGCGCCGGTATCCAGCCCGCCGGTGACCGAACAGCCGAATGCCTCGGTATCGCCCGGGATGGGCCGATTGGCGTTGTCTCGGGCATCGATATACAGGGTGGCGGTATAGCGACCGCTGAAGGGCCCATCACCGGCGATATTGAGCGGCAACTGGGTTTTGTCGACAGTAAGATTGATCGTGTATGGGCCCGCGCCGCCGGCACCGCCGCCGCCGCCGCAACCCGCGAGTAATCCCAGAAGGCCAACGCTCGCCAATTTACCGATACGCGTAATCCAATTCACTTTCCATCTCCTTGTGTCGCCAAGCCCCAAAAGGGGCTCGCTTGATGATCCAACGTCTACGGCGGGCGATTCAACGACCGACAGGTACGCCTTCGCCAAGTAGACGCGGCGTCAGAAATACCAGCATCTCGCTCTTGTCGTCTACCCGGTTGTTGTTACGGAACAAGTGTCCCAGGAGGGGAATATCTCCGAGCAGAGGCACCTTGTTGGTGTCGTTGCGCAGGGTCTGCTCGAAGATGCCGCCCAGCACCGCGGTCTCGCCGTTCTTTACACGGACCTGGGTTTTCAGACGTTTCACATTGATGGCCGGGCCGGCGGAGGTGTTGTCGCCCTGAGCATCCTTGGTGACCTCGACATTGAGGATCACTTCGTCGTTATTCAGTACCTGGGGCGAAACCAGCAGGCACAACAGGGCATCACCGAACTGGGTGTTGGTGCCGTCCGCGCTGACAGTTTGATAGGGAATCTGGCGGCCCTGCAGAATCACGGCCGGGCGCAGGTTGGCGGTCACCACGCGCGGGTTGGAAATGATCTTGCCGCGCTTGTCGGCTTCCAGAGCCTGGAGTTCCAGGCCGAGCGCCACGCCCGTAGCCGCGTTCAGGATGGTAAAGCCGATGGAGGGCGCATTGCCGACACCGAACATGCCCGTGCCGAGATCGACGTTGGGGCTGCCGCCAAATATTTCGGCGTCGCGCACGCTCGCGCTGGTCGCCGCGACAGCGGAGTTTTCCATGGTATTCGCCGTACCGTAGAGCGTGTTGCCCTTGAAACCCTGGCCTTGTACCCCCAGACGCGCACCCAGAGTGCGGCCGAAGACATCGTCCGCAAGAACCACGCGCGCTTCGATCAAGACCTGTTTGGTCGGTACATCGATACCGCGCAAGACTTCTTCGACGGCGGCATGACGCTGAAGTATGTCGGTAATGATCAGGCTGTTCGTGGTGAGGTCGTAGGAGGCCGCGCCTCTCGGGGTCAGTACCCTGTTGGAGGCATAGTTGGTTGTCCGGCTCGATTCGCCGCCCCCTTGCGTGGTCGTGGTGCTCTGGGTGTTGCTGGTGTTGGCGCCGGAACTCGCCGCCGATTTGATGCCTTCGGCGCTCGGCGAACAGCTCGCCGTTTCGTCCAGGCTGGTGCCAAAGCGCGAGCCGCCGGAAATCACGATCATGGCCTCGTCGGCGCGAACGTAGTTCAAGCGATAGGTACGCGTAACGAGTACTTCGATATCCTCGGCGCTCTTCTTGGCTTCGAGTTCCTGACGTTCCTTGGCGACGAGTTCATCGCGCGGCGCGACCCAGATGACATTACCGGAAACCCGTTTGTCCATCCCCTTGGTGCGCAGCACGAGGTCCAGCGCCTGATCCCAGGGCACGTCCTTCAGCCGCAAGGTAACGTTGCCGCTGACGGAATCGGCGGCGATGATGTTCAAGCCGGTGAAGTCGGCGATGACCTTGAGCACGGCACGCACGTCCTGCCCCTGGAAATCGAGCGAAAGCTTTTCGCCGGTGTAGGCGGCATGTTCGGCCTGGCGTCCGCTGCCCGGTTCCAGCGAGGCGACCTCGATAATGAATTGCCGTCCGGTCTGGTAGGCGGAGTAGTCCCATTTGCCCTTCGGGCGGATGGTCATGCGGGTGATCTTGCCCTGCGCGACGGTCTCGATGATCTGCGTCGGCGTGGCGAATTCACTGACATCGAGGCGGCGCTGCAATGCCTCCGGCAGACTGGTATTCAGGAAATCGACCTGGATCGCCTGGCCCTTGGGCTTGATGTCGATGCCGACGCTGGGGTCGGACAAGGTGACTTCGACCCGCCCGGCGCCGTTTTCACCCCGGCGGAAATCGATATTCCGGATGCTGTGCGCTTGCTTCGCTTCCTGCGGCGCGAAGCTGGCGGGCAGGGGCGCGCTGCCTGCCGCGCTTTTCGCGGCGCCCTGGACCGCGACGAACAGGAGCTTGCCTTCCTTGCGCAAGTCGTACGTGCCGGGACCGGCCAGATTGATGACGACCCGGGTGCGGTCGTTGGCCTTGACGACCCGGTAGGTGCCCACTACGCCACTGTTGATGGCCCCGGCGGCGCGTTCACCCATAAGGTTGTCGGTACCCGGAAAGTCGAGAACGATGCGATGCGGGTTGGCCGTGGAGAAATGCATCGGCAAGGCGCCCAATCCTTCGGTGAAGGTGAGTTTGACGATCTGGCTGTCGTTCTGGCCGGTGCTGACGTCCATCGCCGTGAGGCCGTTGCCTGCCCAGGCCGGCAGGCCAAGCAGGAAGGTGAGCATCAGCCCGCCGAGCAGCGTGGTGAAATTTGGTTTCAGCGATTGCAGCATGGTGCGCCTCTACTTGCTGGGGGCCCCTGACGGGGCGGATGAATCCTGAAGGGACAAGATGGCCTGGGATCGAGCCCAATTGCCGGAACTGTCGAGCGTGACTTCCTTGATCTCCAGTTCGGTTTCGTTGATGGCGCTGATGACGCCGAAGTTATGGCCGATCGGATCGCCCACCTTGGCGAGCATGAGTCTGCCGTCGGGCAGCCGGATGACGGCATTGACGCGCTTGTTCTTGCGCATGACACCGACCATCCGCAGGGCATCGAGCGGGAATTCGACAAAGGGGCCGGTGCGCTTGCTGAGATCGGGAATGAAGCCGTCCTTGCCGGCTTCGGGCCGCAGGCTGCGCTGCTTGAAGGGATCTTGCAGATTTTCTTCCTGATATTCGAATGTCGCCGGCGGGACGACCGAAGGCAGGGGTTCGAGCTTGGGGGCTGGCTGCTTGGCGGCCTCATCCATGAACTGGCGCAGATCGTCGAATTCGCTCGAGCCGCACCCCGAGAGCAGCAGCGCGCCGGAGATCAGGGCGGCGGGGAGGTACCTCATTTCTTCTCCTCCTTGGCCTTGTTCTTGACGGCGGCCAACTCGTTCTCATCGAGGTAACGGTAGGTGCGGATACTGGCGTCCATGTTGAGGCGGCCGTTGGTGGCGGGCGCCAGATTGATGTCGTGAATGGTGACGATCCGGGGCAGCTTGGCGACATCGCTGGCGAAGTGGGCGAGGTCGTGATAGCCGCCATTGACCTTGATGGTGACCGGCAATGTGGCATAGAAATCAGCGAAGACTTCGGCTTCGGGCTTGAACAGATCGAACTCCAGGCCCCGGCTGACCCCGGCCTGGTTGACGTCGGTCAGCAAGGCATCGATTTCGGACTTGTTGGGTAATTGCCGAACCATGGCGGCGAGACCTTGCTCGGTTTCCTTGTAGCGCGCCTTGTACGCCTCATAGTTGATGGCCTGACGTTTTTTGGTGCTGAACGTCTCGCGCAGCGATTGCTCTTCGGTGCGCGCCGCTTCGAGCCCCTTCATGCCATCCGACCAGTCGAGATAGTAGCCCAGGGCCACAATGGCGATCAGCAGGACGGCCAGGAGCAGCGCCTTGACCCCGACCGGCGCCTGGGAAACGTTCTTTATGTCGAGATTATTGAGATCGGACAGTTCCATGGTGATCAGGCCTTCTTGTCCGTTTTCTTGTCGGCGTCGGCGGGGCCTGCGGGGCGCCATGCTGGACTTCCAGGGTGAACTCATGGACGCGCAAGCCGCCTTGCGAGGCTGATTTCACCTCGATCAGACGGGGCGCCGAGAACCATTCGGAATCATCCAGATTGCGCATCAAGGTGGAAACCCGGGCACTCGATTGCGCATACCCCAGCAAGGCTACCGTCCCGCCCGTTTGCTTCAGGCTTTTCAGATAGACCCCATCCGGCAGACGTCGGGCGATTTCGTCGAACAAATGCACGAGTTCGGCGCGGTTCGATTGCAGTGACTCGACGACGTTCTTCCGCTCGACGAGATCTTCGGTCTTCTTTTTCAGCTCGGCGATTTCCTTGATCTGCAGATCCAGTTTGGCGATCTCGTCCTTGAGGAAGGCATTGCGCCGTGTCTGGTTGTCCGTCATCCCGGCGATGATGAAGTGGCCGAGCACCACCGTTGCCAGACCCGCCAGGGCGACAAAGGCCAGCAACGCAAGCATGGTCTTCTGCTGCTGGGCACGTTTGATCTGCCGATGCGGCAGGAGATTGACGCGAATCGCGGTCATTCCGGATCAAACCTCCGTAAAGCCAGGCCGCAGACCACGAACAGCGCGGGCGCGTCGGCCGCCAGTTGCCTGGCCTTGACCCGGCTGGATATGGCCATCTTCGAGAATGGATTCGCCAGGAGCGTGCTGGTCTGCATCTTGCTGAACACGACTTCGTCCAGACTGGGGATCGAGGCACAGCCACCGGCCAGGAGAATATGGTCGACAGACTGGTAGGGCGTCGATGAAAAGAAAAACTGCAGGGCGCGCTGGATTTCCACCGAAACGGCGTCCAGGAACGGTCGCAACACCTCGGACTCGTAACTTTCCGGCAGCAATCCCTTGCGTTTGGCATCCTCGGCTTCTTCCGTGGGCAGGTCGAAGCGCCGGCTGATCTCCTGCGTCAGGATCTGGCCGCCGAACGGGTGCTCGCGTTGATACACCGGCAGGTTGTCATGCAGGATGTTGACGTGGGTCGTGGTGGCACCAATATCGATGATGGCGACCGTCTGGTTGCGGCCGTCTTCCGGCAACTGGAAGGTGATCTGTTCGTAGGCGCGCAGCGTGGCATACGTATCGACATCAACGATCGCGGTTTTCAGCCCGGCCGCTTCGGCGGCGGCGACACGCTCTTCGATTCGATCCTTGCGCGACACGACGACCAGCACCTCATTGTCCTGAGGATTCTTCTGCGTCGGCCCGAGCACCTGAAAATCGAGGCTGACATCCTCGATCGGGAACGAGACGATCTGGTTCGCCTCGGTGATGGCCTGGGTTTCGATGTCGGCCTCGGTGGTTTCCTGAGGCAGGATGATTTTTTCGCGGTGACCGCCGAGGCGGGCAAGGCCAGCACCACATCGCGGGTACGCGTGTCGAGAGCCTTCCAAGTCTCTCGCAAAGCCTCGACGACCGCCTCCGGCTTGGCAATCGTGCCGTCGACGATGGTGTCTTTGGGCAGGTGTGTCACGGCATAACGTTCGACACGCAGGGCGCCGCTGCCGCCGTCGGCGAGCTCAAGCATTTTCACGGCTGATGCGCTAATATCGACGCCAATCAGCGGTTTTGACCTCTGGCCCAGAAAACTGAGTTGCAATGCAGTCCTTTCGTGCGTCCTAACGAGGCAATCCTAACGAGGTTAGGTTAAGGTGCTTTTTTAAGAAGTATGCACACAAATCCTAGCAATATCAGGTTTTTTTTTGCAACTTTTTTGCAGCGATTAAGTCTTGCCGACAGCCGTTTATCCGGTTTCGCACGATCTCAACGATACCACCGACCATAATGCCCATCCATTCCGACCTCGCCGAACAGCGTCAAGAGGAGACCTAATTGCTCAGCCGGTGGTGGCACTATGTGTTGGCGATTGTCCTCGGCATGCTGGTCGTCGCGGTGGCTGTCGCCGGCTTGGCGACAGCGCTGATCTACCCTTCGCTGCCCAGCCTGGAGGCCTTGACCGATTATCGGCCGAAGATGCCCTTGCGCATTTATACCGAGGACGGGGTGCTGATCAGCGAATTCGGCGAAGAACGGCGTGCCGTGGTACGTATCCAGGATACCCCGCCGGTGCTCAAGCAGGCCATCCTCGCCGCCGAGGACGACCGCTTTTACGAGCACGGCGGCGTCGACACGCTCGGGATCGCCCGCGCCGCGGTCGCCAATTTGCTGTCAGGCAGCGCCAAGGAAGGCGCCTCGACCATCACCATGCAAGTCGCGCGTAATTTTTTCCTGAGCTCGGAAAAGACCATCCGGCGCAAGCTCAACGAGGCACTTCTCGCCCTGAAGATAGAACACAGCCTGAGCAAGGATCAGATTCTCGAGCTGTACATCAACCACATCTACCTCGGGCAACGTGCCTACGGTTTCGCCGCGGCCTCGCAAATCTATTTCGGCAAACCCCTGGCCAAGATCGACCTGGCCGAGGCCGCCATGTTGGCTGGCCTGCCGAAGGCGCCCTCCGCTTACAACCCGGTGGTGAATCCGGCCCGGGCCAAAACACGACAGCTTTATGTCCTGCGCCGGATGCGTGAACTGGGACACATCAGCGCGGCACAATACACCGAGGCTTCCGCGAAAAAACTACCGATTCGCTACTCATCCGCCAGTGCCGACCTGAATGCCGACCATATCGCCGAAATGGCCCGGCAATATGCACTGCAACGTTATGGTGAACAGGCCTATGTCAGCGGCATGAAGGTCTACACGACGCTCCGGGCCGCCGAACAAAAGGCGGCGGTCGAAGGCGTGCGGCTCGGGGTGGTGGCCTACAATCGCCGGCATGGCTACGCCGGCCCGGAAGCGTGGATTGCCCTGCCGCCAAGCGCCGAAGAGGCCTCCAAGGCCATCGATGCGGCCCTGATGGATCGCCCCGAGATCAATGGTTTACTCCCGGCGGTGGTGACGACGATCGGTAAGGATCGGCTTCGGGCCCGTCTCAGAAACGGCGATGACATCGAACTCGGCGCCAGCGAACTTAAATTCGCGGCACGGTATCTGGATGCCAAGCTGGCGCAGTCCCAGCGACTGCGTCCCGGCTCCGTGATCCGTGTCTATCGGCTCGCCTCCGGCCAGCCCTGGCAGCTTACTTATCTGCCTCAGGTGGAGGCTGGCTTGATCGCGCTTTCCCGAAGAATGGAGCGATCAGCGCCCCTGGTTGGGGATTCAGCTTTTCACGAAATCAGTTCAACCATATCACCCAGGCCTGGCGCCAGCCCGGCTCTTCATTCAAACCCTTCATCTACTCGGCGGCCCTCGAGACCGGCATTACCCCCGCGACCGTATTCGATGATGCGCCGATCAGCCTAAGCGCGGAGGATGCCGGCGGCGAAGCCTGGGAACCGAAGAACTATGACGGCACCATGTCTGGTCCGACGACCGTCCGCAACGCCCTGACGCATTCGAAAAACCTGGTGTCGATCCGCGTCCTGCAAGCCACCGGGGTCGGCCAGGCAAGGCAACATTCGCTCATTTTCGGCTTCACACCCGAACGCATTCACCCCTACCTCACGCTCGCTCTGGGTGTCGGCGAGGTCACACCGTTGCAACTCGCCATGGGGTATGCCGTGTTCGCCAATCAGGGCATGCGCATCAAGTCGCATTACCTGGTGCGCGTCACCGACAAGGATGGCAAGGTGCTGGAGACCTTCCAGCCTCAGGCCCTTGAGCCCGTCCTCGATAGCCGCAATGCCTTCATCATGACCACACTCATGCAGGATGTGGTGCGTCGGGGCACGGCGGCGGCGGCCAATCGGCTCGGGCGTGGCGACATCGCCGGCAAGACCGGCACCACCAACGATCATCGCGATGCCTGGTTCGCCGGCTACAGCCCGAACCGCGTCGCGGTCGCCTGGATGGGCTACGACCAGCCCAAGCCGCTGGGTCCGGGTGAAACCGGTGGCACCACGGCGCTGCCCATCTGGATGCACTACATGTCAACCGCGCTAAGGTCTTTCCCCGACCAGGGTTTTCCGATGCCTGGCGGCATTACCGTCCAGAATGTCGACCCGGCCACGGGTGCGCGCATCGCCGAAGGCGGACGCGCCGAGTATTTCTACGATGAGTTCGCGCCAGTCGCCGCCAGCACCGATAACCGGGATCTGATCTGGGGACTATGATGGAACGCGTACCCGGACTCCATGACAGCACCAAGACGCGCATCGCCCAGCTTGCCGCCCAGTTGATGGCCGAACATGGCATCCGCGACTACGCCTTGGCGAAGCGCAAGGCCTTGCGCCAACTCGGCCTGTCCGCGGGGCAAGCCATGCCCGGCAACGAAGAGGTCGACGCCGCCCTGCGTGAATATCGCGCCTTGTACGAGCCCGATGCGCAGCAGGCCGAACTCATGGCGCTTCGACGCCAGGCACTGGAGGCGATGATCGACCTCCAGGCCTTCCCGCTCTTGCTGGTTGGGGGCGTCGCCAATGGAGCGATCTCGCGCCATTCCGATATCGAGTTCGATCTCTATCTGGATGCGACGAAAAGCTTCGAGCAATTCCTGCTGAAGGAAGGTATCGCCTATGAGAGCAGCGATCGGGGTGGACACGCCGTTTTTCTGCTGTACGCCGAGCCGGCCGACGTCGTCGTCAGGATCATGCCCGAGCACGCGCAACACCAGGCACGTCGCGGCAAACAGGACATGCCCTCGCGCCTGACGCGGGGACAACTGGAAAAATTAGTCCTGGAAAGCGACGCCGTGACAGTCGAGGATAAAAACGGCTAGCATGAATGGAATCCGTTCATAAGCGATAGCTGGCCGCAGGCCGACCATGCCCATACCCGAGACGTCATCTTCCGAGGAAATCGAACGCTTCAAGGTGCGTAGCGCCAGCGAGATCGATCGCCTGATCCTGGCGATCATGGAGGGCAAGGGGTTCGTCACGGTTTACAGCGACACCCTGCAAGATTTCCTGGTGACCTCGATCATCGCCCTGGACAAGGCAAAGCGGAGCTTTTATCTGGGCTGCGGCAACGACGAGCGGGTCAATCAGGCGCTCCTGGACAGCACATCGGTGATGTTCACCACGACTCAGGACCAGATCAAGATCCAGTTCAGCACCCCCGCCATCGTGCGCGTGGTACATGACAATGAACCGACGTTCAAGGCATCCTACCCAACCGAGGTGATTCGCTTTCAGCGGCGCGAGTACTACCGTCTCGCCACGCAGATACTCAAACCGATCAAGTGCTTCATCCCGGCGGAAGACACTCTGGTGGAAACCATGGTGGTGGATATCAGTGTCGGCGGCATTGGTGTGCTGTCGTACCGCCAGGGGGTGCCCCTGGAGCCAGGCAAGGAATATCACGGCTGCCGGCTGGAATTGCCCGACAGCGGCACCTTTCTGGTGAGCCTGAGCATTCGCACCACCTTCGACGTCACCCTGAAGAACGGCGTGCTGTCACACCGCCTGGGCTGCCAATTCATCAGCCTGCCGGGCTATGTCGAGAACGAGATCCAACGCTATATCCTGCGCTCCGAACGGGAACGCAGATTGTTCCAGAACTAGTCAGGGTCAACCTTCTTTAAGCCAGCGCGCCGCGTCACGGGCGAAATATGTCAAGACGCCGTCGGCCCCGGCGCGCTTGAACGCCAGCAAGGCTTCCAGCACACAGGCGCGTTCCGCGAGCCAGCCTTGCTGGGCAGCCGCCTTGAGCATGGCGTATTCGCCGCTGACCTGATACACGAAGGTCGGCGCCTGAAAGGTTTCCTTGACCCGGCGGACAATGTCCAGATAGGGCATGCCGGGTTTGACCATGACCATATCCGCGCCCTCCTGCAGGTCCATGCCGACCTCCCACAAGGCTTCATCGCTGTTGGCGGGGTCCATCTGGTAGGTGTATTTGCTACCGCCGCCCAGATTGGCGGCAGAGCCGACGGCGTCACGGAACGGCCCGTAATAACTGGATGCATATTTCGCCGAGTAGGCAAGGATGCGCGTATGGATATGACCCGAGGTATCCAGAGCCTCGCGGATCGCCCGAACACGCCCGTCCATCATATCCGACGGAGCGACCACGTCAGCGCCGGCGTGGGCGTGGCATTCCGCCTGCCGGGTGAGCACGGCGATGGTTTCGTCGTTAAGCACATAGCCGCTGGCATCGATGAGGCCATCCTGACCATGACTGGTGTAGGGGTCGAGGGCAATATCCGTGATCACCCCCAATTCGGGGAAACGCTGCTTCAGCGCGGCCACGGTTCTGGGCACCAGGCCCGCTGGATTGTAGGCCTCGGCCGCATCCAGGGACTTCAGCGCCGGCTCGATCACCGGGAACAAGGCCAGCGCCGGAATCCCCAGTGTCAGACACTCTTCCGCGATGCCAAACAGATGATCAAGCGTCATCCGCTGGACGCCTGGCATCGAGGCGATATCTTCGACCCTGGACGTGCCATCGAGGACAAATACCGGCAGGATCAGGTCGGCGGCGGTCAGGACGTGCTCACGCATCAGACGGCGGGAAAAATCGTCGCGGCGCATACGGCGCATGCGTGTCCTGGGAAACGAGGCGAGATCGAACATGGTTTCAGCCTTAACTGGGTTGATCGGGATGAGTCGAAAATACTAGCAACGCTGGCGAGTCCGTGGGAACTTTTGTCGCATCGTGGATTCTTATCACGGGAGGCGATCGCATCGTCTCCCGCTTCTCCTCCCTGAGCGGTACCTTAACGCCAATGTTAAGGTGTTTGAAGCCCGGCTTCCTCCCCTTGAGCCGGGCTTTTTTTTGTCATTTCCAGCCAGCCCCGGATATGCGTCTCGGCCGCGTCGACACCTTCCCGGCTCGGGCTGGAGAAGGTCATCACCGTCGCGTCGACCGCCTCCTTGGCTAAACGAGTCCGGGCCTTTTGCAGGGTCGCCAGACGCGGGCCGCGAGCGAGTTTGTCCGCCTTGGACAATAGGACCAGGACGGGCCGATCGGCGGTCCGAAACCAGTGGAGCATCTGTTCGTCCAGGTCGGTGAATGGGTGCCGGATGTCCATGATCAACACCAGTCCGCGGATCTGGGGACGGTTCATCAGATACCCACCAATCAGTCTTTGCCAGGTGTTTTGCTGGGCCAGGGGTGCTTTGGCGAAACCATAGCCCGGCAAATCCACCAAAAACCGCTGATCGCTGACCTGGAAAAAGTTGATGTGCTGAGTGCGGCCCGGGGTCTTGCTGACGAACGCAAGACGCTTGTGATGGGCAATCGCATTGATCGCACTTGATTTGCCGGCATTCGAACGCCCGGCGAAGGCGACTTCATGGGTACTCTCGGGCGGCAGGTCGGCCAGATTGGCAACGGTGGTGTAAAAAGCAGCGTTTAACAAGGAATGCCCATATGGTTGGCGTGGACTGGAAAGGTCGATACAATGCGTCGGTTTGCTTGTATCACAGAATATCAGGAGCGTTTGCGATGAAACACCCTTTTCTGGCTTTGTCCGGGCTGATTTTCGCCACCACGACATGGGCGTCCAACCCCGCGCCCGCCACAGCCACCAAAGGCGACGCCGCCAAAGGGCAGGCGATCGTCGACAAGGTCTGCGGTGCCTGTCACGGCGCGGACGGCAACAGTACGTCGCCGACGTATCCGAACCTGGCCGGCCAGCAACCGGAATATCTGCACAAGCAGTTGACTGAGTTCAAGTCGGGCGCGCGCAAGAACGCCATCATGGCGCCCAATGTCACCGCCCTGTCCAACGATGACATGCTCAATCTGGCCGCCTATTTCTCCAGCCAGCAACCCAAGCCCAAACTGGCCAAGGACGCCGCCCTCGCTGCCGAAGGCGCCAAGGTTTTCAAGGGCGGCAACGCTGGCAGTGGCGTACCCGCCTGCGCATCCTGCCATGGCCCGGCAGGCTCCGGTATTCCGGTGCAGTTCCCGCGCCTGGCTGGCCAGCATTCCAAGTATGTCCAGTCACAACTGAAGAACTTCCGCAGCGGCGACCGGGCCAATGACGGCGGCATGATGATGCGTGTCATCGCCCGCAAGATGACCGACCAGGAAATGAAGGCGGTAGCCGAGTACATCTCCGGCTTGCGCTGAAATCCTCTCCCTGTATCAGTATTTAAAGGGCGGCCTGGCCGCCCTTTTTAATTCTTGTCGCACACCGGCTTGAAGTATCGCTACTCACCACTCACCGGATATTGGCCTTGGGCGATACACCCGCAACGCATCAATCCGCTGCCTTCCGCCAGCCTTGCCTGGCAGACAATGCGTCGATGGGTCAGACACGCCGGCATTCAGATACCACAACCTGTGCCAATGGACGAAAAAAAGGCGCCTTGCGGCGCCTTTGAAAAACCACCTGTGGGTGGCTAGGAGCGATTCAATCAGAGGTTGTAGGCACGCTCGCCATGGCTCGTGGTATCGAGGCCTTCGCCTTCCTGCTCTTCCGGGACTCGCAGACCGATGGTCAGATCGACGATCTTGTAGCAGATGAATGCCACGACAGCCGACCAGATCACCGCGGTCAGGACAGCCTGGGCCTGGATCCAGACCTGGGCGCCGATGGACGTGTCGACGATGGTGTTGTTGACGTAGTCGACGATGCCCGTGCCGCCCATGGACCAAGTGTTGAATACACCCGTCAGCAAGGCACCAAGGATACCGCCGATACCGTGCACGCCGAAGACATCCAGGGCATCGTCCGCACCGAGCATTCTCTTCAGGCCAGTCACACCCCAGAAACAGACCACGCCGGCCAGGGCACCGATGACCAGGCCGCCGCCGATGCCTACCCAGCCGCACGCCGGAGTGATGGCCACCAGACCGGCCACAGCGCCGGAAGCCGCACCCAGCATGGAGGGCTTGCCCTTGATCAGCCATTCCGCCGCCATCCAGGTCAGGGTGGCCGCCGCCGTAGCGATCAGGGTGTTGGCAAACGCCAGAGTCGCGGTACCGCCCGCTTCGAGCGCCGAACCGGCATTGAAGCCGAACCAACCCACCCACAGCAGGGAGGCGCCGATCATGGTCATGGTCAGGCTGTGCGGGGTCATGGCTTCACGGCCGTAACCGATACGCTTGCCAACCACATACGCACCTACCAGAGCCGCGACAGCGGCGTTGATGTGCACCACGGTGCCGCCGGCAAAGTCGAGCGCGCCCTTCTGGAACAGCCATCCGGAAGCAGCCACGGCCGCCGCGCCGGCATCGGCGTCGGTAAAGGCATCCGGGCCCGGCCAGAACCAGACCATGTGCGCCATCGGCAGATAGCTGAACGTGAACCACAGCGCCGAGAACAGCAGTACGGCGGAGAACTTCATGCGCTCGGCGAAGGCACCAACCACCAGCGCCACCGTGATCGCCGCGAACGTGGCCTGGAAGGCCACGAAGGCGAACTCCGGAATGACGACACCCTTGCTGAAGGTCGCCGCGTTGGCAACAGCCCCTGTAACCGGATCGAAGATCCCCTTCAGGAACAGCCGATCAAAACCGCCGAAGAAGGCGTTACCTGGCGTAAAGGCGATGGAGTAGCCGTAAATCGTCCAAAGCACCGTAATCAGCGCGAAGATGGAGAACACCTGCATAAGCACCGACAGCATGTTCTTGCTGCGCACCAGGCCACCATAGAACAAGGCCAGGCCCGGAATGGACATCATGATCACCAGCAACGTGGCCACGAGCATCCACGAGGTATCGCCCTTGTTCGGCGTTGGCGCGGGTGCGGGAGCAGCTTCGGCTGGCGCCGCTTCGGCGACAGTGGGGGCCGCCGCGGTAGCATCGGCAACCGGCGCCGCATCCATGACAGTTGCCGCCGGCGCGGTCGCCGCAGGCGCCGGAGCAGGTTCTTCGGAGAGGGCCAGACCGGTGAATCCCAGGCTGCCGATGAGTAGCAAACTCGCTAACAAGCGTTTCATGATCAGCTCTCCTTAAATCGCCGCATCGCCGGCTTCGCCGGTACGAATACGCACGACTTGATCCAGATCCCAAACGAAGATCTTGCCATCGCCGATCTTGCCGGTCTGGGCGGACTTCTGTATGGCCTCAATGACTTGATCGAGCAGATCGGCCTTGACGGCGACTTCGACTTTTACCTTTGGCAAAAAGTCGACGACATACTCGGCGCCCCGGTACAGCTCGGTGTGGCCTTTCTGGCGCCCGAAACCCTTGACTTCGGTCACGGTAATGCCGGACACACCCAAGCCGGAAAGGGCCTCGCGGACCTCATCCAGCTTGAACGGTTTGATGATGGCGGTAATAAATTTCACGTTTCATCTCCTTGATGGAGAGGCGGCGCGTGGCCGCCCCGGAGTATTAGAAAGTCGTGCCGAAAGACAGGATCAAACGCTCGTCACCGAAATTGCCGAAGGATTTTTCATCGGTATCGGTATATGCCAGACCCACGGTGTACTTGCCCACGGGCATGGTCACACCGATCTTCCAGTCGGCGTAATCGACCATGGCGCCCTCGCCGGCGGTGTAGCCGTAGTGCAGACCCAGAGCCATGCTGTTGGCGAAGGTATAACTGTAGCTGGCATCCCAATACACGGTGCCATCGCTGTCATTCGCGTCGAAGTAATCGGACAGACTGTAGGAGGCCTTCAGGCCGAAACCCTTGTAGGTGATGCCACCATAGACTTCCGTGGTGTTGGCATCATCGTAGTCCGGGTAGATGTACTGCAACAGACCGACGTTGTAACCCAGGTCGCCCGAGGTGCCGCTATAGCCACCGTAGACGTCCAATTCCAGATTGGCGGCGCCGAACTCAACGTTGGAGCCCCATACACCGGCATACATGCCGCTCGAATGCGCATAGTCGAAACCACCCTGAATGGCCGGGTCTTCATCGGTCTGGGAAACACCGCGATACTGGTAGTCGCTGACGAAGGACAGATTGCCGGTGACGGTATGCGGCGAGGCCGGCGCATCGGCGGCCAGGGTAACGGTAGACGCCGAAGCCAGAACAACGGCAAGCAAGGACAGACGTAGTTTCATGTTTTTGCTCCAGATAGTTGAAAAAAGAGTGCCAAAACGCACGGCAAACTCAATGCATCTATCGTGCCAACAGCTATTATTCTTATAATACAATGAGTTAGATTTTCATGGCGGATCATGGCCATGGCAACGCACTAACGTGGTGCGCGACTGGACCGGTCGTGCACCATCTTCGGACGAGTCGTCGTGCACGTCGCCTCTGGTACACTCAAGTGGCCCATTCGTTAGGAGTATCAGTGTGATCAAGCAGAAACTGACCGAAGAAATCAGCGCCCGGATCAGCGAAGTCATGGCCGCAAGTCCGGCACGCGATATCGAAAAAAACCTCAAATCAACCCTGACTGGTCTGCTCGGCAGGCTCGATCTGGTGACTCGCGAAGAGTTCGACGTGCAAGCCCAGGTGCTGGCGCGGACACGCGAAAAACTCCAGGCGCTTGAGGCTCGATTGGCGAAGATCGAGGCTGGCCCCGAACCCAAGTAATCCCTGGCAAACGCTGGAAACCTGACTACATCGGCCTGGAGCCGAGACCAACGCGCCATCGAGCGCGCCCAGGGAGGAACAAGATGTCGCTCGCCGTACTGTACAGCCGAGCCTTGGCCGGCATGGATGCCCCCCAGGTCGTTGTCGAGGTGCACGTCGGCAATGGCCTTCCGGCCTTCAATCTCGTTGGCCTGGCCGAGACCGAGGTCAAGGGAAGCACGCGACCGTGTACGTGCCGCCCTGGTGCAATCTGGATTCGATTTTCCGGCGCGCAAGATCACCGTTAACCTCGCGCCCGCCGACCTGCCCAAGGAATCCGGGCGTTTCGATTTGCCCATCGCTCTGGGCGTCCTGGCCGCCACCGGGCAAATTCCCCCGAATCGCCTGGCCGAATACGAGTTCGCCGGGGAATTGGCTTTGACCGGGGAATTACGGCCAATACGCGGTGCCTTGGCCATGCTGCTGTCGGCGCGTGCGTCTGGTCGCATCTTTGTCCTGCCCGAGGCCAGCGCACGCGAGGCAGCCCTTGTCAGCACCGACAAAGTGCTGCAGGCGCGCAGCCTGCTGGCGGTCTGCGCCCATCTCACCGAGCGGCAACGTTTGCCTTACGCCGAACCTGAACTTGAGCCTCAGGCTGTCGACTACCCGGACCTGGCTGACGTCAAAGGCCAGGCCGGCGCGCGTCGAGCCCTGGAAGTGGCGGCGGCCGGTGGCCATTCCCTGCTCATGAGCGGTCCACCAGGGACCGGTAAATCCATGCTGGCGCAACGTCTTCCAGGCATCCTGCCGCCCATGACCGAGGCCGAAGCCCTGGAGTCGGCGGCACTGCAATCGCTGCATGGGGCATTCCGTGTCAGCACCTGGAAACAGCGCCCGTTTCGTGGACCACACCATAGTGCGTCCTCGGTAGCCCTGGTCGGTGGCGGCAGCAATCCCCGTCCCGGGGAAATCAGCCTGGCCCATCACGGCGTCCTGTTTCTCGATGAATTGCCGGAGTTCGACCGCAAGGCGCTGGAAGTCCTGCGCGAACCCCTGGAAAGCGGGCGTATCACGATCTCCCGCGCGGCGCGCCAGGCCGATTTCCCGGCCAGATTCCAATTGGTTGCCGCGATGAATCCCTGCCCCTGCGGATTTCTGGGTGATCCGTCTGGGCGCTGCCGATGCACCCCGGAGCAGGTCATGCGTTATCGCTGCCCATAACCATAGTTACGCAAAATAATCACTAAAGTAACGCTGTAACTCTGATCACCCGACATACCCACTGCAGTACACATCAGATATCCAAGACAGACGCTATAAATGGCCTTCCATCCGATTGCGGTAGTCTTAACAGACCGTGCAGTCGTCGCCGACTATCAGTAGTCGTCCAGCGATCAACGGACCTTGGGCTTGAACGAGCACCGACGGCCAGCTTTTCTATCCGTGTACTGTCACATTCGACCCGGAAGAGCCGGCGGGCACTCGGCGTCATGGATGGCCAGTCCCAGGGTTGAGCCGCCGTGAAAAAATGTGTTGGGGGCCTGGTGATCTGCCACAAGAGGCGTTCGCGGCAGTGCTGCCAAACGTGTGAAGGGCGGCTTTAGGAAAGACGACTATCGGGCCGGACCCGGCCATCAGTTGACCGTGGCTGTTACATCTGAATATTTCGCGGCGGGCGAAATCGAATGGCCGGTTTTCGGCGATCAAGTTGATCGTAAGAATTTCAGGAGCCGGCCATAACCCGCCATACGAGGTACCGTCGAATTGTTAGGCTACGGAATCGATTGAATGGCTGCTTTTCGTCAAGCGATTTGACATCCTGACTGCCCAGACTCGGCGATTCATTGCGGTCAATCTGAACGAGCTGGACCAACCTCCGTCTTAGGTTTTTAGGGGATTATTGAAGCCATCTTGAGTTTACGCCGCAGGCGCACTGGGTGCAGACAGCGACAAGACCAGATATGCTCGTCCAAGCAAACGCCCCGTTCGGTTGCCTGTCTTTCCGAGCCACTATTCTTCAGAAATTCACCAGTATCCTTATGGCTGGGCGCGGCCATGCGCTCTTGCGCGCCCTGCCATTCGGCCTGATAACCTTACGCACGCGTGCCTTGCTTGCATCTCTAGGATTATTTGGAAAGCACAGTCGAACTTGAGCCACACATCCACACCCATCGACCCATGACGACAGTTGAGGCAGAGAAAACCGCCCTGCTGTATCGCAATGCAGGCATTGCGTTTGGCGTGACATTCGTCAATGCCACGCTGCTCGCCTATGTCAACGCGACGCTGCATAGCCCGGATGGGTTGACAATTGCTTGGTGGAGCATGATTGCAGCGATCGCTGCAGGGCGCTATTTATTGGCAGGTCGCTTCCAGGCAGCAAGGCCGGAGGCGTCAGAGATGATGATCTGGCGACATCGTTATATCGTCGCCACGGCACTCGCCGGGGCCGCATGGGGCGCGGGAACGGTTTTGTTCGTCTGGGATGCGCCCGATGGCGCGCGCTTGTTCACCGGACTCGTACTCTCTGGCATGGTGGCGGGTGCTATTCCAATCCTGGCGCCGGTGCCGACCGCCTTCCGGACGTTTACGCTGCCGATTCTCGTGCCGTTGGCGTTTGCCATCCTATATCAGGCCGAATCTGCCCTCGACTGGGCGTTCGGGATCATGACCATCGTATTCCTGGTTGCCGTACTTGCCAGCGCACGTTACCTGCATGAAACGCTCGATGTCGCGATCCGTCTGGGGTTGGATCAAAAACGCCTGGTGGAAGACATGAAAGGCGCTCGCGACGACGCCGAAGCCGCCCTTGCGGCGCGCAAGCTGATCGAGGCGACGTTACAGTCCAGCGAGGAACGTTACCGCCTCATCCTACAGCACTCGCCCACAGGTATCCTGCATTATGACAATGCGCTGATCATTACCTATTGCAATACACGCATCGCGCAAATCCTCCAGGTACCCATGGAGAAATTGATTGGCCTGGATATGAAAACCCCTCCGGGACCAGCGTGTATTGCCGGCGCTGAAAGCCGCGCTTGAGGGGCGTCAAGGTGTATACGAAGGGGAGTATGTCTCGACGCTGAGCGGTGCTCAGGTCTGGGTGGCGATGCATTGCACACCGTTCCAGAGTGAGCAAAACCAGATCGAGGGTGGCATTGCCATCGTCGAGAACATCACCGAACGCAAGCAGTCCGAGGAAGAAATACGCCATCTGGCTTACTTCGACCCGCTCACCCAGTTACCGAATCGACGCTTGCTGATGGATCGCCTGGGGCATGCCTTGATCGCCAGTAACCGAAACCGCGAATACGGGGCCCTGATGATCCTGGATCTGGATCACTTCAAGAGCCTCAACGATACCCAAGGTCATGATGTCGGCGATCGGCTGCTGGTCGCGGTATCCCAGCGGCTTGCCGCCAGCCTGCGTCAGGAAGACACCGTCGCGCGCATGGGGGGTGACGAATACGTGGTCATGATGGAAGGACTGGGCCAATCGGAACGCAGCGCGGCAACCCAAGCGGAAGTTGTAGCCGAGAAGATTCGCTACGCACTTAATCTGCCTTATATCTTGGGCGACCGTGAAACAGAACATTTCAGCACCACCAGCATCGGCTTGACCCTATTCTGCGGTCAAGATGACCCGCCCGAAGTCCTCTTGAAGCAAGCGGACGTGGCCTTGTACCAGGCTAAAGGTGCGGGGCGAAATGCGGTTCGTTTTTTCAGCCCCGCGATGCAGGCGGCCATCGAATCGCGTGCAGCCCTGGAAGGGGCCTTGCGACAGGGCCTGGACAAGGGGGAGTTTCAACTTTATTACCAGCCTCAGGTTGATCAGGCTGGACGACTGATAGGCGCCGAGGCGCTGATCCGCTGGCTGTCTCCGAAACAGGGGCTGGTATCGCCAGCGCAATTCATTCCGCTGGCCGAGGAGACGGGACTGATCCTGCAGCTCGGTCAATGGGTGCTGAATACAGCATGCGCCCAGATCAAAGTATGGCAGGACGATCCTTGTGCGCGAGACCTGGAGCTGGCAGTGAATGTCAGCGCCCGGCAATTCCACCAGACGGATTTTGTCGAGCAAGTCCGTCACAGCTTGCTCAGCACCGGCGCCACGCCATCTCGCCTGAAATTGGAGCTTACCGAAAGCGTCGTGTTGGATGACATCGAGACGGTGATCTTGCGGATGCGGCAATTGGACAGCCTGGGCGTGCGCTTTTCGCTTGATGACTTCGGAACCGGTTATTCCTCACTGACTTACCTGAAGCGTTTGCCCCTCGACCAGATCAAGATCGATCAGTCCTTCGTTCGCGATATACCAGGCGACCTGAACGATGCCGCCATCGTGCGCGCCATTCTGGCGATGAGTCTGTCGCTAGGTCTCCGGGTCATCGCCGAAGGGTTGAGACCGAGGCACAGCGCGACTTTCTATTCGACAATGGTTGCCAAGCTTTCCAGGGTTACTTGTTTGGCAGGCCGATGCCAATCGAGGCGTGGGAAGGCATAATCAACGCATCGTCGAGATGCCCTAAACCCCTGTCCACATGACCCCAGTCAAGCCCCATCCGAGATTGCGCGCCAGGCACTCAGGCTGCTTACAACACGCAAACTGGCGCCGACGCCGAGCAACTATCAGTCTTGTTACAACGAGATCGCCGATCTGCCCAATGTTGCCGGTTTTCCCGAAGTGCCTCTGCGGCGTATCGCCTTGGCATTGACCGCCAGGAATATCGCCCAGCAAGCGCAGCTCAATCTGCTAGACGTGGCGATTGGCCGACATAGCTGGCAAGCCGTCGAAGACGCGCTGTCAGCCTTTGACAAGCTCGCAACCGCACAAACATACGGCAACGCCGGCACTATTCCACCTGCCAATGCCGTGCATGACAGCGGCCGCGTACTCATCAATGAACTCTTGGGCAGAGCCGCGCAACTGATCGAGAACATGTTGCCCGCAGTGCAAAATGACGATGCCGTCTTCAACGTACAAGTGAAGAGTCTGTTGCAGACCTTGCGCAATCCGGCCGCAGATATCGATGAGGTTCAGGCCGCCTTAGGCAACTTCAACCACCGCCTGGCATTTGCCGCAGAAGAACAGGCCGAGATCAAGCAGGCACTACTCAAGCTGTTGCGTCTCATCATCGAGAACATCAGCAAATTGACGCTGGACGAAAGTTGGCTCCATGGCCAGATCAATGCCTTGCTGACCGCCATCCGGCCGCCATTGAATTTACGCCATCTCGATGATGTGGAGCAACGTATCCGGGATGTCATGTATAAGCAGGCTGCGGCGAAAGAACGTGCCCTGGAAGCACAGGAAGAAATGCGCCAGATGCTGGCGAGCTTTATCGAACACCTCACCGGGATGCACGAATCGACCGCGTCATTCCAGGGCAAGATTGAGGAAAGCGCGCGGCAAATCGAACAGGTCAAGTCGATCGAGGAACTGGCACCCCTGATGCGCGAGGTGATTGGCGCCACGCGTGCCATGGCTGATGAAACAGCCAGCGCCCGTGAGCAACTCAAGACCATGCAGGTCAAGGTGCTGGCGACCGAAGCGGAAATTGAAAAACTGCACCGGGATTTACACAGCGCAAGCACCTTGGCGCGCCATGACCCGTTGACCAACACGCTCAACCGCACAGGTCTAGGAGAGGCATTGGCACGTGAGATTGCCAATATGAAGCGCCATGAAACGCCCCTGTCCGTAGCTTTGCTGGATATCGACAACTTCAAGAAACTCAACGACCGACTTGGCCACGAAGCGGGTGATGCCGCGCTGATTCACTTGGTCAATGTCATGCACGACTGTCTGCGTCCATCCGACTCATTGGCTCGTTACGGGGCGAGGAGTTTGTCATACTCTTGCCCGACACCCCGCTCGATGAGGCCGTTATGGCCATGACGCGCTTACAAAGAGATCTCACCAAGAATTACTTTCTCTCCGGTAACGAGAAGGTTCTGATCACCTTCAGTGCCGGTGTGGCTCAATTAACGCCCGACGAAACCGGCGCGGATGCCATCAATCGCGCTGATCAGGCCATGTATCTGGCAAAGCGGGCCGGCAAGAACCGGGTCATGGGCGGTTGAGTCCAGATTGTGCAACAGGCCGTCGTCAAGGTACCGAGCGCAATCTACGAGGAAGACTTTCTCGGATTCTCGTATGGATTCCGGCCTAAGCACGGGCAGCATGACGCACTCGACGCGGTCTGGATGGGGATAGAAATCCGGCAAATCGCTCGACGCGGATATCTGCGCTTACTTTGACAGCATCGACAGCAACAGCCGCTTTGTAGAACTCCATTGCGGAAATACCTGGTTTGGCTGGGCAGCCGCTTTAGAAAAAGCTGACGGGCCGTTTTGGCTCATTACGACTATCGACGACAGGCAGCTTTCGGGCAGCGAAACTTGAAAGGCTGCTTTCCGGCGATGAACTCGGAAAGTTGGTAGTCGTGTCCCGACCCGTTGCCGACGTTGCCAGGTCGCAAAGCAAGGTCAGGAACCGCCTCAAAGCTGACCATCTAACATCAGAGCATGCTCAGTCCCTAGCAAGAGCCGCAACATACTGCAATGCACTCTGTGGTTGTCCCGGTGATAACAGATTGCGTTTGACCGGATGTATGTGTAATTCTTCACAGGAAATTTATCTGGAGATGAACATGTCCTGGGTTCGGAAATTAGCTTTAGTTGTTCTTTTCCTCACCATGTCATGGGCGCATGCGGAAACGTTCACTTTCGGCGTGCTCAATCAGCGAAGTCCAACCCTTACGGCACAATACTGGAACCCCATACTTGACTATGTCGGCAAGAAGACCGGCGTCACTCTGGTCATGCGCATGGGCAAGGATGTTCAGGAAACCGACGCCATGACTGCACGAGGGGATTATGACTTTCTCTACTCTAACCACGTCATTTTCTCCCATCAAAATGATACGGCGGGCTACCGGATTATCCTGAGGCCGAACGAAGACGCCATTGAGGGCCAAATAGTTGTGCCGGTCAACTCACCGATCACTAGTCTCTCAGCCTTGCAAAACAAGGAGGTTGGTTTTCCGTCAAAAACAGCCTTCGTAGGTTACATGGTCCCTATGGACCATCTATTGAAGAACGACATCAATGTAAAAGTCGTCTTGGGGGGCAATCAGGAAGGCATCATGGCCCAACTAAAGGCCGGTACGGTGGTGGCAGCGGCGGTAAATTCACGTGTCATGGGTGAATACGCTGCCAGGACTGGGTTCCAGTATCGCGTGCTTTGGACTAGCCCTGGTTACCGTAATTTGCCCATCTCGGTGAGTGCAAAGGTGCCCCCTTCGGTGGTCGGCCTAGTTAGTCAGGCCCTCGACAAAATGGACGAGGATCCAATAGGGCACGCCGTCCTGAAAGCTTCTGCCGATGTCATTCACCAGTCGCCCCCATACGGATTTCGGGCTTCTTCGGATAAAGACTATTCCAACTACGTCCAGTTTTACAAGGCAACAGTGCTGAAGGATGTTGGTCCTTGATAGCATCAATCTGGGCCCGTCTCGGTATCGCGCCGAGGTTGATGCTGATTGCTGCAGTAATCTTGGTTACTGCCGGGTTGATTCTATTTGCCATCATCCTTAGTCAAATCGAGCAATCGACTGAGCGGGAACTTGGCATTCGCCTCTATGCCCGCCTAGTCTGGTTGAGTTCGAGTTGTCGCGACCCGGCAATTGTTGGCGACTTTGCCACTATCGAGGGCATTTTGGGCGAACTTTCCCTCCTGCCCGATGCTTCGCAAGTCTCGTTTCAAAGTGTTCATGGGCAACCGCTGACGAGGGATACACCACCGATTCCGGTAGCCGCTCCAGCTTGGTTTGTGAGTTGGCTGAATATTCCCTCGGTGCAAGGCGAGAAGTCCGTTGCGGTGGGGGGGCACCAATACGGTGTCGTCAGGCTGGTGCTTTCGCCCAATCGTGCCATCAATGCAGCCTGGAAAAATCTCCTAATCATCGGTTTATGCGCGTGGCTCACCTTGGCTGTGGTAGTGGTATCGATACTCCTGTTTCTGCGTCGGGAATTGAGGCCCCTCCAAGATCTCGCCAATATCGCCTCTGCATTTGGCAAAGGGGAGCGGACCCGTAGAATTGTCGTTCGGGGGGTGCCCGAACTTAAGACAGTCATGCACGCCTTCAATGACATGGCGGACGAGTTGTCAAATTTGTTGAAGGAATTGACGTCACAAACCGGCGATCTGAAAAAAGCTAAGGAGGCAGCTGAGGCAGCTAACATTGCCAAGAGCCGTTTTCTCGCCACAATGAGCCATGAGATACGTACACCCATGAACGGTATTCTCGGCATGGCCCAGTTGCTTATCGACGAGGTGTCGGCCAACGAGCGCAAGGACTACGCCCGAACAATCCTGAATTCTGGCGAGACCTTGTTGACGCTGCTGAACGACATTCTGGATTTGTCCAAGGTAGAGGCCGGCAAATTGAAGCTGGAAAATATGCCGGTCCAGCCCGAACAGCTGCTGCATGAAATTGCGACGCTGTTCACACATATTGCCAGCCAGAAGCATCTTGAGTTGACAGTACAGTGGAGGAGCACCCCCTCATTACGCTATTTGGGTGACCCTCATCGACTGCAGCAGATGCTGTCAAATTTCATCAGCAATGCGGTCAAATTTACTTATCAGGGCAGAGTTGAAGTGATTGGACGGGAAGTTTCCCGTGCGGGGAATACCGCTTTGCTCGAGTTCAGCGTTCAGGATTCGGGCATTGGTATTCCGGCTGAAAAGCTGGGCTTATTGTTCCTGCCCTTTAGCCAAGTAGACGGTTCCAATACCAGACAATTCGGTGGTACCGGGCTAGGGCTTTCCATAGTGAGGAGCCTGGCGCGCGAGATGGGCGGCGAGGTTGGCGTCGAAAGCTCAGAAGGTGAAGGTTCGAAATTCTGGTTCCGGATCAGACTGGAAACGGTGCAGGCTGGCCATGATACGCGTAAAGTTGAGCGTGGGGACGTGACCGGGGGGGGGCAACGGGACAACAACGAGATGGTATTTTCAGGGCATGTGCTGGTGGCCGAGGACAATCGCACAAACTGGAAAGTCATTGAGCTCATGCTGAGAAAACTTGGCGTGACTGCTACTGTCGCCGAAAACGGGCAGGAAGCCTTCGCGCATGTTCGGGAAGGCAATAGCATCGATCTGGTCCTCATGGATATTCAGATGCCACAGATGAATGGCTATGAGGCTACCGACCAAATTCGTAACTGGGAACGCGAAAGTGGTCGGCCCAGATTGCCAATCGTTGCCTTGACAGCCGATGCGTTTGAAGAGCATCAACAGTACGCGTTGGCCAAAGGGATGGATGGTTACATAACGAAGCCCCTGAAACGACATGAACTTTTATCCACCCTTGCGCGCTGGCTCCCAGTTAAGTCAACTCCGGTCAGGGTCCCAAACAGCCCTGTAGACGATGTGCATGTTGACGCCATCCTGGGGCGGCTTTTTCCTCTCCTTGAGCAACGGAGGTACGACGCATCAACTGTGTTCGCGGAGTTGTGCTCAGCGACTAGCGGTACTGAGTTGGAGGCCGAGTTGACAGCAGCCAGCCAGGCAATGCAAGGCTTCAAATTTGCCGAAGTGATTGAAGCGTTGCACGCTATAAATTGGCATTTAAGCGGGGTCTTAACAAATGGGGCAGCTTAAACCCAAAATTCTCGTCATTGACGACATGCCGCCAAACCTGAAAACACTCGGGGTGGCCCTGGCCCAAGAGTACGAACTCTATTTCGCACTCAGCGGCTTGGAAGGGTTGGAATTGGCGCGCCAGGTTCGCCCTGACCTCATCCTGCTCGACGTAATGATGCCTGGCCTTGATGGTTATGAAGTTTGTCGCCTCCTGAAGGAGGACACGTCCCTAGAGCGTATCCCCGTAATTTTCATTACGGCCAAGATCGAAGTGGATGATCAACTTATTGGTTTCAACCTCGGTGCAGTTGATTACATCACCAAGCCCTTTGTCATGCCTCTGGTTTTGGCTCGCATCAACCTGCACATGCGTCTAATACAGAAGGCCGAGCAACTTGAGGCGCTGGCGATGATCGACAGACTGACGGACATTCCCAACCGGCGCGCTTTGGAGGTCCGCCTGGATGAAGAGCTTGCCCGTGGGGGCCATGAGGGAAAGACCCTTGCTTTGCTAATGATCGATGTCGATTTTTTCAAAGGCTATAACGACCACTACGGCCACGGCGCGGGTGATTTGTGCCTGCATCGGATTGCACGCAGTCTGACGACGAATCTAAGCCGCCCAGGTGATTTTGTCGGCCGATATGGTGGCGAGGAGTTTTTAGCCATTCTTCCAGATTGTGACGAAGAAGGGGCTGCCTTTGTCGCCGAAAAGGAATGCAACGGAGTGCGCGAACTCAATATACCGCATGATTATTCGGGGGGCGGTTCCATAGTGACGATCAGTATCGGTTGTGCCGTCGGGACAATACAGGCTTCAGGTTCGTCGTTGATTAAGTTGGCTGATCATGCACTTTACGAGGCGAAGTCCCGGGGCAGGAACCAAGTGGTTCAGCATGTGTTGTAGGTCTTCGTGTCCTCAGGCCAAGTTGAACTCCCGTACGGAGCATGTCCACAGCTTCTTGTGGTTGCCTATTGATGTTGATAACTGCAGCAGATCGTACCCATAGTCGTTATGCCAGGTATCAACAGCAAATCGGTCACTCTGCATGCCGATTTGGGGAAGCTGCCAAGGTCTCTTCTAGGTTCGTTGCCGCCCGTCGCTGGTGAACCGTCAATGACCGCACCTGGCCGGTAGGGTGAGGCCGCCAACGGCCGCTTCGTAGAGTTCAATCTCGCGAAAATTAGGTTTGGCAGAACAGCTTCTCTGGAGAAATCTCACCGGCCGTTTTGGGTCGGTAGTGTGAGTTCGTCAGTACAAGAAGCTGCCGTTCAACGCGAACTGCTGTCGAGCGGCATGTGTCCGGATCGCTCAGATATCCTTCGGCTTCAGCGGGGCTTCTGACCGACCAATTTGCCTTTGTTCCAGGCTTCGCATTTCTGGACGGCATCCATGACCAACTCCTTGTTGGTTGAAGAGATCTGATAGTGCTTCACCAGTAACAAGTACGTGCCTTGTCATTGTCCATAACCCGATAGTAGCGCCGATAAGAATCGGCAGGCGGAATGTACAATTTGGTAAGCATGCAAACCGAGGCAAGAATGGCTGACCCCAAGAAGCGCGCAAAGGCCAAACCGACGTGGAGTGACGTCAAGGCCAAGATCAGCTCGTTTGAGGAAGCGGGTTTGATCCAGTTGGTCGCCGACCTGTATGCCTTCAACAAGACCAACCAAGCATTTCTGCATGCGCGTTTTGGTCTTGGCCACGACCCTCTCGATGACTACAAGAAGCGCATCGCCTTGGCCCTGGCTCCAGATATCACTGGTAGGCGCAATGCCAAGATTTCTGTGGCGACCGCCAAGAAGGCCATTTCCGAATATCAGAAGGCTGTAGGTGATCTGAAAGGCATGCTTGAACTGCGTTTGTCCTGGTGTGAAACGGCGGTGACGTTCTCCATGGACTTCGGCTATGCCGATATTGGCTATCTTGATGCACTGGCGCTTCAGTACCGGGATGCCTGCTCAGTATTGTCAGAGCTTGAAGAGCCGCACCTTGAAAACACAATCGAGCGGCTCACCAATATTCGCGACGACGCACAGATGGGGTACGGGATAGGTGACTACATGTCGGACGTGTTAGGCGAAGCGCTAATAGCATTGCCCGTGACTAACGTAAAGCAGTGGTTCCCCAGTTGCCAACTAAACTTAGCCATGGCATTCAAACGACATTGAGCGAAAGCGGATAGAGAGGGCATTGGATGCCTTTCTGGCCAAACGCCGGCCTCCACCGCATATTCGTCCCAAGCTGGATTTTGGCTATCGGCTGTCAGCTCAGAGCGTAGAGATCCTGGAGATCCGCCCGCAGTGGGACGATGCATCGGTTATCCATCGGCGAGCCATCGCCAAGGTGATGTACGTCAGATCCCGAAAGCTCTGGAAGATATTGTGGAAGCGAGCCGACCTGAAGTGGCATGCATATGAGCCACATCCGACGGCTGAGAGTATTGATGAGGTCTTGGTGGTCATCGATTCCGATGACTGTTGCTGCTTCTTTGGATGAACGAGTTCTGTTGCCAGCATCGTCCTCGACTGGCCGGTGTGCTCCGAGACCCGACGGTAGGGCTACCAACACCTCGGCCGGGGGCCGGGCCGAATGAGCGGGCATAAATATCGCACTGAAGGCGCGCAGCCTGCATCACATGGTAGGAAAGCAGATGATAGGCCCTAGACGAAAAAACGGGTGCTCCACTACCCTTGACTCAAGAACAAGGCCGAATGGTCGCGCAGTGCCTTGAAAATGTGTCGCCAGTGATGGAGTGTCAGCCCCGAGGCATACGCCAGCCTAAGCGGGCGCTAGGAACTCTATGCCGAGCACGAAGCATTGGAGCCCCATGCTGTTCCCACGATTCGATCGCATTCACCGACGAATAACGGGAATGGCTTGACCTCACCACCCTACGGCGGGGTAATCGTCTAAAGCACTCACTCACGGGTGTCGGACAGAAAGTCCTTTGCCATCTGCCTACGTCCGAA
>JADJCP010000003.1 GCA_016703155.1 Hydrogenophilales bacterium | reverse complement strand
GCCCAGGGCCGCAGGGATGTGTGCGTCGGCAAGGCCGCCGTTTCACGCGCAGGTGGTAAAGGCAGCGCCGATCTCGGCGGTCTCCGGCTTGTTCTCGGCGGCAATAACACCTGACTTGGCGCAGAGGGCGATGCGGCAGCCGATCAGTTCCAGGCCGTCGTCCGCCGCGACGGAAACCGGGCGCGTGGCATAGCCGTAGGCATGCAGGGTTTCATAAAGCAGGGCACCGGCATAGTCGCCGGTAAAGGGGCGGCCGGTGCGATTGGCGCCGTGCAAGCCAGGCGCCAAGCCGACAATGAGCAGGCGTGGCACGCTATCGCCGAAGGCCGGTACCGGCCGGCAAAAGTAGCCCGGCAAGGCTTGTCGCGAGCGCGTCAGAAAATCCGCCAGACGCGTGCAGGCCGCGCAGTCCGGGTCAAACGTCGCGCCGGTCACCGCACGGCTCAATGCAGATGCACGGGCGCGCCCTCGCCTTCCGGCTCGGGCACATCGGCATGGGTAGGTTCGCCGTCCCGGTTGGGGAACATCGGCGCGCCACAATCCTCGCAATACTCCAGAGGCATACGCTCGTCCAGCGCAACGACCTGGCCCAGATTGGCACTCTTCAGAATCAGGACGATCTCGGCGCCGATGTCGGCCCCCTCATCCTCGACCCCGAGCAAGGGCCAGACCACGCCATGCAGCACCCGGTCGTCCTCCTTAAGGCCGAAACCGACCCGCCACTCGCGCAGGCGCTGGTCGTAATAGGGCGCGGCGGCGGCCCAGAGGTCGCCACTGGTGACGTCGAGGACGCTTTGCAGATAGGCCACCGCCGAGACCAGCGAGAAGGCCCGCCCGTCGCGGTCGGCGCGCCGCCAGGCGGCAAAATAGGCGTCCGGCAGCACCAGCTCGAAGCCGCAGCCGAGCAGGGTCGATTGCAGGTTGGCGCCGCCCTGCTCGCGCCATTGTTTCTCGGCCTCCTCACGGTTGCCGTCGGTTTCGTTCCAGCGGAACAGCGGCTTGCCGGGCGCCACGGCGATGGCACCGAGGATGTAGCGCACATCCGAGACGTACTGACCGCTCTCGGGCAGGCGTTGGCATCGATATGAAAATCCTTGCCGGCCAGCGCCGCGACGCCCAGTTCGCGCGACATCGCCCGGGTTTCCAGAAAGCCGCGCGGCAGTTGATCCGGGCTGTACATGTAGTCGGCCAGGGCCAGCTTGGCGCCCTCGGCCAGGACATGCCCGGCCAACTGGGCGCGCAGGGCCTTGAGCGTGTCGCGCGCCAGGGCCTTCGCCGGGATGGTGTAACGCGACCAGGCGAGGATGGGCAGGGCGATCAACAGGTACTGGTGTTCGCCCTGCGCGCCACCCTCGGTGGCGGCTTCGATCAGGTCGGCGAGTTCCTCGTAGGCACGCACGTTGATTTCGTGCAGGCGGTCGAGGGCCTGGTTCATCGGTTCCTCGTTGTCGCCATCGAGCAATTTGCCGACCAGAGCGCGCAGCTCACCCTCCCAGAAGGCATCTTCGGCGCGGCTGCCCGAGTCGACCAGGCCCTGGGCCAGCCAGGCGAGGCGCTCGGCGTCGCGACCGAGGCGCGGGTGAGAATACTGTCGTCTACGTTTCATGATGGGCTTCTTCAGGTTGCAGGGTGACGTGGCCGATACGGTAGCGCTCGTGCAACACGGCGCGCGCCGCATTCAGAATCCTGGGCCAATCGTCCAGGCCACGCACGTCGAGATGCGCCGACATGGCGATCTGCCCGGATGACAAGGTCCAGATGTGCAGGTCATGGACCGACAGCACGGCGTCGATACCACCCAGGTCGGTGCTCACGGCCTCGATGTCGATGTGCTCGGGGACGGCTTCGAGGAGCACGTGCATGGCTTCGATCAGCAAACCCAGCGCCGACACCAGGATCAGGCCGGCGACCAGCAGCGAGAGTAGCGGATCGATGGGTGTCCAGCCGGTAAAAGTGATCACCAGACCGGCGCCCAGAGCCGCCACGGAGCCGAGGATATCGCCGAGCACGTGCATCAACGCGGCGCGTGTGTTGAGTGTGCGCTCGCCCCGGGAGAGCTGCCAGGCGACGCCCAGATTGACCAGCAGGCCGACGAACGCCACCGCGGCAACCACACCGCCATCCACCGACCGGGGCTCGGCAATGCGCTGCCAGGCCTCGTAGCCGATGAAACTGATCAGTGCCAGCATCAGCAGTGCATTGGCCAGGGCCGCGAGCACCTCGGCGCGCACCAGGCCATAGGTGTGGCGGCCCGAGGGCGGCTTGCGCGCCAGCCAGGCAGCGAAGGCCGCCAGGGCGAGGGCCGAGGAATCGGTGAGCATATGTCCGGAATCGGAGATCAGCGCCAGCGACCCGGACCAAAGCCCCGCCAGCAGCTCCACCAAGGCGAAACCCAAGGTAAGGACGAGCGCCCCGGTCAGGTGGTGATGCTCGCCACCGTGGCCAAGATGATGGGCCAGATGTTCGGTATCGCGATCCAGCGAGAGGCTCCCGGTACGTTCCATGGCGTCAAAGTTTGCCGCAAGTGTTGGTCGAATCGTTCAAGGCGAGCTCGGCATTGGCCGGGCCGACGCCGGCCAGCCGGTGCAATGCGTCGGCATAGCGCGGACTCTCCTGCAAGGTCACACGGTCCGGCGGGTGCGGCCGGCCGTGCATGCGCGCGAAGCGGATCAGCGACACCGGCGGCGTCGCCCATTTCAATCCGGCGAGCAGCATGTCCGCCCGATCCGGATGGTTGCACATCAATGCCATGTCGCATCCCGCGCGCAACGCCGCCTCGGCCCGTTCGACCACGCCGCCGGCGACGCGCGCGCCCTCCATGCTCAGATCGTCGCTGAAGATCATGCCGTCGAAGCGCAGCTCGCCGCGCAGTATCTCGATCAGCCAACGCGGCGAGAACCCGGCCGGCCGCGCGTCGACATCGGGGTAGATGACGTGCGCCGGCATGATGCCCGCCAGGCCCTGCTCGATGAGGCGGCGGAAGGGCACCATGTCGGCGTCGCGCAGTTCGTCCAGGCCGCGCTCATCGACTGGCACATCGAGATGGGAATCGGCACGCACAAAGCCGTGACCTGGGAAATGCTTGCCGACCGCGTTCATGCCGGCCTCCTGCAAGCCCAGGACCAGGGCATGCGCCAGCTCGGTGACCACCTCCGGCTGACTGTGGAAGGCGCGGTTGCCGATGACGCCACTGGCACCGTAATCCAGATCGAGCACCGGCGCGAAACTGAAGTCGACGCCCACGGCGCGCAGTTCCGCGCCCATGACATAGCCAGCCTCGCGCGCCAGGCGTTTGGCGCTGTTCGGGTGTTCCTGCCACAGTTCGCCGAAGGCACGCATCGGCGGGATGGCGGTGAAACCCTCGCGAAAGCGCTGCACCCGGCCGCCCTCGTGATCGACGGCGATGAGCAGGGACGGATAGCGTAACGTATGGATCTCGCGGCACAGGGCGGCAACCTGCTCGGGGCTTTCGTAGTTGCGCGAAAATAGAATCACGCCGCCGACCAGGGGATGGCTCAGGCGGCGCCGGTCGGCATCGTTCAGGACCGTACCCTCGACGTCCAACATCAATGGGCCGAGGGGCTCGCGGTTCGGACTCAGGTTAAGCATGTCTCTCTCTCGGCGATGGCAAAGGCCAGGACGTGGTCGTGTTCGTCACTCAGCGACAGGTGCAGATGCACGATGCCGCGCTCTTCCAGCCACGCGGTCAGCGGGGCGGTCACGGCAAAGGCCGGACGACCCAATTCGTCATGGCGTACGGCGATGTTGCCCAGACTGACCGGCGCGCGCAAGCCCGTACCGAGCGCCTTGGCCAGCGCCTCCTTGGCGGCGAAGCGCTTCGCCAGAAAGCGTGCCGGGTCACGTGCATCGGCGTACACCGTCAATTCATCCGCTGCCAGCAGACGCCGCGCCAGACGCTCGCCAAAGCGGCTATGCAGTTGGGCGATGCGTGCCACCGCGACCAGATCGGTGCCAATACCGTGGATCATGCGACGCTCCCACGCACCGCCTGCACACGAGCCAGGGCGTAATGGCCGAAGGCGAGGCCCATGTACACCGGCGCCAGGAGATTCACCACCGGCACCAGATGCAGCAGACTGAGCAGCCCGGACAGGGCATAGACCTGCCAGCCGCCTTCCTTGCGCAAAGCATGCAACTCGCCGGCATCGGCATGCTCCGACAGCGCGTCGTATAGAAACAGGCGCGGGTTGAGCCAGGTATTCAGCGCCAGCGACACCAGGAAACCCACTGGCGCGAACAGCCAGGGGCAAGGTCACGACCCAGGCCAGGATATACAGCAGCAATGCCCATACGCCGTTGGTGACGCTACCGACCACGGTACCGCCACGGCGACATTCCAGTGCCGGATAGTCACGCCCGGCGACGAAGGTCACGATGCTGGGCATCAAGGCCAGCGAGGTGACCAGCAAGGCCGTGACATAGACCGCCGGCAGCCAGAGGAGGATCAGGAAGAAAATGGCCGAATACGGCAAAAGCCACTCGGCACCGGCCCAGATCGCCAAGTCCCGTATCGGCGTCGCCGCCAGCAGGTCGACCAGCATGGCTTTCCAGGTGCCCCCGAAACCCCATGCCAACACACCCCAGAACAGGAGCGCCAGGCCCATCGGCCAGAGAACCAGCGACAGCATCCGACCGGTAAACAGATCGCGGCCCGCGAACTGCAGGGCGCGAACGATCATCTCCATGGCCGGGCGGCATACATAGTCATGGCGGCATTATACGGTGCCGGATTTGACGATAATGTGGAGTGTATTTCGTTTTCCGGAGATAACCGTGATTGCCAAACAAGACATCCTCGACGCTTACCACTTCCGCCACGCCTGCAAGGAATTCGACCCAGGCGGCAAGATCCCCCGTGAAGACTTCGACTTCATCCTGGAAACCGGCCGGCTCTCGCCCAGTTCCTACGGCTTCGAACCCTGGCGCTTCGTCGTCATCCAGGACATGGCCGTGCGTGAAAAACTGCTACCCGTCACCTGGGGCGGCAAGAAACAGCTTCCCACCGCCAGCCACTATGTCGCCATCCTGGTGCGTAAAACGGGCATGCGCCCGGACGCCGAGCACATCGGCCACATGATGCGCGATATCCAGAAGTTGCCCCCGGAACGCATCGAGATGAAAAGCGCGGTCTACCGCAAATTCCAGGAAACCGATTTCGACCTGCGCGACGACCGCGCCCTGCTCGACTGGGCCGGCAAGCAAGCCTACATCGCTCTCGGCAACATGATGACCGCCGCCGCCATGATCGGCATCGACTCCTGCCCCATCGAGGGCTTCGAGCAGAACGGCGCGGAACAAGCGCTGGCCGACGCCGGTGTCCTCGACCGCGCGCAATGGAGTCTGGCCGTCATGGTCGCCTTCGGCTACCGCGTCAACCCGCAGCCGGTCAAAACCCGCCAGGTCATGACGGAGATCGTCCGCTGGGTCGAGTAATCGGCATGTCCGGACGGTCGCAGGCGTGTAAGCCGCTTCACATGAGTACAATTGCCAAGCTGGGATAATCCCGGACCACCACGCACAATCAAGGAGCAGACATGACTACACACAGCGGCCCCGGCAACGATATGCCAGACTTCTCCAATGTCGAAAGCGGCGCATCGAGCACGGCGGAGCAAGCCGCACCCGCCTTCAAGACCTACGTAATCCAGTCTGGTGACAGCCTGTCGAAAATCGCCAAACGCGAATACGGCAACGCCAACGACTGGCGCCGCATCTTCGAAGCCAACCCGGACACGATCAAGGATCCGGACAAGATATTTCCCGGCAAGACCATCAAGATCCCCCTCTGAGCCAAAGGAAACCCGATGAAAGCCTCCACACTCGCTTCTTTGTTCGTTAGCGCCCTGCTCGGCCTGGCCCTCGCCGGCTGCGGCAAGAAGGAACAACCCGCCCCGGTGCCACCGCCCGCCCCGGCCCCCGTGGTCCAGGACATGATCAACGTCCCCGTCTCGATCAAGGCCATCACCTTGGGCAACGCCATCGGCGAGACCAAGCAGGTCGCCGCCCCGCTCGGCAGCTTTGGCCCCAAGGACACCATCTACGCCGTCGTCGAAACCATCGGCTCCGGCAAGGCCAGCCCTGAAGGCCGCCTGGACCTTCCACAAAGGCGACAAGACCGCCCGGTGAACGAGACCACCCAGGAGGTCGACGCCGCCGGCCCCGCCAACAACGAGTTCCACATCAGCAAGCCGGACGGCTGGCCGGTGGGCGACTATCAGGTTGAGGTGTTCCTGAACGGCGCGTCAGCGGGCGTGCAGAAGTTCAGCGTGAAATAGCACGGCGCTCTTCACCATAAATGCACGAGGCCCCATTTTTGGGGCCTCGTTTTTCTTGCTCGGCAAGGGGGGAAAGCGGCAGCCGAATCATTGATCCAACAAATCTAAGGGGGTTATGTGTGGTTGCTAAGACTGCCTGCCACTTCAATTTGGTGCCGGGGCCGGGGTCGAATAGATCGACATAGGCCATGACATGACTGGAATTGGCAAATTATGCGCGAATCGATACCCGCAGAAATACCCGCAAACTTCACCCGTGCAGGGCGATCATGACGTCGAGGTCGATCAGCTTCCTATCCGTTGCGCTCGGCGCGACCGTCCTCTGGGCGTCCTGGATGTTCCGCTACGAGGCCTTGAACCCCGCCGATGGTCGACCAGGGTTGCCACCGATCCTAGACAGATGGACCGGGGAGATTCTGTTCATGGGGGAATGGTGGCCGGTTCACGACATCGAGGCCAAGGAAGCCGAGATAGCGGCCAGGGAACAAAACCCGGAGGGGCGTGCTCTTGCGGATCCGGCAGCGCCAGCGGCAGCAGATTCGAGAAGGGGATTCACACCGCTCGGAAGGTAGCCTTGGTTTGAGGCTTGCCTTTCGGGAAATAGTGCTTATCATGTATCTACATCTATGTAGATCAATTGGAGTGACGATGCAGGTTCATATTTCCAAGTGGGGCAACAGCCTGGCTTTCCGGATACCGGCCGAATATGCCCGTCAGCTTGGCGTCAAGGACGGCGATAACGTGGAAGCCAAGCTGACCCCCGACGGCGGGCTGTCGATCCGTCCGAGCAAGTGGGACCGCAAGCTATTCGCCGACGAACTCGCGGTGAATCTCGCGGCCATGCCCATGGGTGCATCGGTCATGGATGAAGTGCGTCGCGGCGGGCGGTACTGATGATCTACGTCGATACCAGCGTGTTGGTGGCGATGTTCACGCGCGAGCCGGAAAGCGAGCGGGTGGCACGGTGGTATGCCAGCTGCGACGCCGAACTGGTGTCGGCGGTCTGGTGCGTAACCGAGTTCGCCAGTGCGCTTGGAATCAAGCAGCGGACCGGACAAATCGACGCGCAAACCGCGCAAGCAGCATGGCAACAATTCGAGTGCTTCTGTGCGAATGACTTGCAGCTTATTCCGGTTGAGACGGCGGCATTTCAACGCGCGGCCGTGCTGACGTTGGACGCGAAAACGGGATTGCGCGCGGGCGATTCGCTGCATCTTTCCGTCGCGCTTGAATGCAAGGGTCGGAGCATGGCGACGCTGGACGGTGTGCTCGAAAAGAACGCGAATAGGATGAAGTTGATGACGATTTTTTGACCGTCCCCGATGCGGTTCACTGGGTGAACAAGCCCAGGAAGGGGGGCCTGTGATACTGGAAAGGGTTTGATATGAATGTTGATGAATTACAGGAAGCATATCGCGTGCTGAGTGAGGTTTCTACAAACCTCGGAAACATACCCGAGACCACAACAAAGCCCCTTGAAATGTGCCTACATATCCAGATCGTGAATCTGTTCTTGAGTGAGCTAGCGCTTCGTCTTGTCAAAGGTGAAGAACCTTATGACGCGCTGCTGAAAGCAGCGGAGGGGGATACCCCATTTTCTGAAGAACTTTAACCGCAGCCAGTCGGACACTGGCAACCGTTCCCGGGTGCGGTTCACCGGGAAAGCGGCGGGCAAGGTGTTGGAGCACCGAAACCCGCCTGACCATGGACGTAACCTTGGAGAAAACATCATGGCTAAGGCCGATTCTACCACCACCAGAAAAGAGCAAGCTTCACCCATCACCCCCTCTACCTGCCGGCCAGAACTGGCCGTCGTCAAAATTCATCATCACCCAAACCAGGCCGTAATTTCGGAGCTACAGGGGTTGTTGTTCCAGGCCATCACGGGGAAAATCATCGGCCTCGGCTGTGTGGTTGTTGGGTCTGATCAGGTGTTGAGCGGAAGCCTCGCCGGAACATTGTCTAAGGACAGCATGAAGGCCTCCGCGGCTTTCCTCAGGGCGTCTGTTCGCACAGCGAATGGTGACTTTACCGCAGGAGGGGAATGACCATGAACACCATCATTTGCCGCCGCCCCAAGACCGACGAAGCGCTTTTCCGCGAGGGTGCGCTTGCCGCCCTGGACGTCATGCGCGAGATGCGGAGTACCCCAAAGGTGATCCGGCGAGATTTCGCCAGCCCGGAGGAATCCCTGGGCGATAGTGTCGGCATTCGTCAACAGGCCATTGCAAGAGCCATCGAAGCCGCTGGCGACTTCTCAGCCCGGCAGCGCGGTTTCGTCTCGGCGTTCGTCGAGGTTGCCTGGACGTTGGCGGCTGGATGCGTGCCCGAGGATGGTTGGAAGCCTGAGTGCGCGATGACGCCCGATGAACTTGCCGAGGAGCGTGCCGAGACCCTGGCCATCATGCGGGATGGCTGGGAATGAGATCCGCAAAACAAGCAAACTCGAAGGCCCCATCCGCATGCATTCTTGCGGTGGTCGACAAGCCTACCGGCCACATGGAACAGGTCACGCTCACCGACGACCAGGCCTGGGCACTTGCTCAACTCTGCAAGCGGATCTGCTTCACCGATTGCCGGAGTAATGCGGTCAGCAACGACGAGGCGTATCAGATGATCGATGCGACCTCGTTGGTCGGCCGCGTGTTGGCCGAAGCTGGCTATGCGCCGCGATGAACAATGGCCCCGCTTCGGCGGGGTTACCGTTGCTTTTGCATGTCACGTCGTTTTGGTACGCGTTTCCCTGCGTACCATCCTGCGTACCAATGGTGCGTACCATCGACGCGTACATCTGTGCGCCGGCGCAACTCTGTATCTGAATGGTCGCGTCGATCTCTTTACAACATCGGATTCTGCAACTAGATTCCGATTAAGCCTCTGTATGGTGTTCGCCTCGGGCAATTGGAGCCAGACCGCACGAAGCCATTCGGGGGCTCTTTCCGTGTTGTAGTTAAGACCAAACCGCCAGGCCATTAGATTCGCCCGCCCATGACCCATGCTGTAGACGGTGAAGTTGCCATTGTTTGCCATCCCTGGAAGAACGTCCGCTACGCTGTCGCGGATAAGAACGGGGGCTGATGGCGAAACTGCGCGAGGCGTTCTTCAACTACCTGCGCAATCGCTGCCTCTGACGGTCAGTCTGATTCGGATGGATGGCCCCGCACCATCTTCGACAAGCCGGCTGCAATTGCCTTCGGTGGTTCAGGTGGTGCGGTGCGCTGTGATGGTACTCCAACAAGGCTTTGGGTGCGTACCTTGGTTGCGTACCATGCCGCTCGATGATCCTGGTCAGTGATGGCGTGACGTCTGCCCAGGCGGCAATTCCACCGGCACCAGGAACGTCCCCTGAGCCTTCTTGATGGCCTGATCCAGCTCGTCGACGGTCAGAGTCCATTCCGTGCCGTCGTGGAATTTCAGGGTAATGAGTTCGTTGCCCTGGCCGAGCTTCTTTTCGAGTTGCTTGAGGCGATTGTCGATTCCCGTGCGCATGAGTATTTCCTTTCTTTGTTGTGTTCGACGGTCGGGCGTCTACTTCCCAATGCCCAATTTCTCTTCGATGGCCGCCAGCCTGGCTTCCAGGTGCTCGCTTTCCAGGCCGCGCCGCTGGTTTTCGACCAGGCTGGATAGCGCCTCGCCGTCGTCCTGCAGCATGTCTCCAACCGCCACGGCGGCGATGATCGAGGCTTGCGCATCCCGGCAAGCGGCGATGTCTTTCAGGTCCGGCAGCTTGATCGATATCGGGCGCGATCGGGCCGCCGGGATGAGTTTGTCCACGATCAGCCGAGCGGCTGATAAATCGCCCGCTTTCGCCGCCTTGATGACCGACTTCACCACGCCGCTGAGTTCGCCCTCCATCAGCGCGAGCGCGAGCATGGTTGCCCGGTTACGCGCGCCTTTCGGCCGCCCGGCGGGGTTCCCGCTTTGCCCTTTCTGGAACCCCGGTTTCCGCTTCTCGGTCATTGCTTCCCGTCCTGCATCAACAAGTGGTTGCCGGGTTGCAGCGGCACAAACCCTTTCTGCGCGGTCAATGAATCCCTTACCGCATCCCGGAACAGGTTGTTTCGTTCGATGGTCAGGGCGTCCAGTTGCTCCCGCTTCTCGCGCCGGCTCAAGCTCGGGTTGTTCCTGACGGCTTCCATGTCGTTGCGGTTGGTGGATAGGTTCTTCGCGGCGATCCCCATCGGTCCCGCTTCGCTGGCGAGCTTGTTTTGCTCTTTCCGGTCGGCCAGGTCGGACAAGGCCATTTCATCCAGGGCCTTCAGGGTGCCGCGCAGGCGCTGCGACTCCTCCAGAATGTCGTAGAACTGCGTTTCATACTTCGTATGCTTGGCCGGCTCGTCGGCGTAGAAGCGGCGCACCACCGGCAATTCGTCGATGCGCTTCTCGGGGAGCTTGTTCCAGAAGAGTGCGGTATCCGAAAGCATCAGGCCATACATGGCCCACGTATTGAAATACCCCCGGACCAGGGCCTCAGCGCGGGCTGGGTTGACCTGTAGGGCTTCCGGCATCTCTGCGGTGGCCATGCCCAGGGCCTTCATCGTTTCGCTGGTGCCAGGCTTGGCGCGCAGGAACGGTTGCAGCTTTTCCATGCCGGGCGTCTCGATGGGCGCCTTGGTGAAGCTGTTCCGGTTGGTGGCCTGCTCATAAAGCGGTGCCACGATCTGCGGCATCAGGTTTACGCCGAAGGTTTGCCCCAGGATGCGCGCGAAGTCCTTGGCCAGGGCTTCGGGGTTCTCTTCCATGATCCGTTCGACGGCACGCTCGGCGGTGCTGGACAGGGCGCCTATCTCCCATATCTTGGGGTACCGGAAATGCTGGTCGCCGATGAAGAAATGCCAGTTCGCGTCCCGGTCCCAATCCTGCAAGTCCTGGTAACGCGGATCCTCGCGATTGAGCAGGTACAGGGCCGCCGATGCCGTGGCCAGCGTGCCGGCCTTGATGGCGATGGCGCCACGGTTCGGGTCGTGTGTGAGGCCGCGGGCCAGGCGGTCCCAGGACAAGACGGCCGGCTTCAAGAACATCACGGTGTCGTAGAGTAGCCCGAGCGCCTGGCTGTCGCCGCGCATCGCAAAGTCCGTGCTGACCTCGCGGCCTTGGTAAGCAGCATGGCGGGGATGCTCGCCGGCCTTGATCGCCTTCTGATACTCGCCCAGGCGGGTGGACATTTCGAAGGCATCGCCCAGCGTCTCCACGAAGCCGAGCAGCTTGTCCGGCGTGTCCAGGACGGTGCGGTAATCGATGCCCTGCCGGTTGTAGAACTTCTCCAGCTTCGCTCGGAGTTTGGTTTCATCCGGTAGATCGATGACAGGCCTCCACCGTTGGCGATGTAATCCTTATAGACCGGGTCGGCCATCATCCGGGAACGCATCCCGCGCAGGCTGTCGAGGATGGGCTTGAAGCCGTGCTGGCTCATGATCGAACCCATTATCGTGTCCCTGGCCATATTGGCGACCCAGAAATCTGGCGTCAGGGTGATGGTCGCCTGGCCGACCCGCTTCGGCAGTCCAAGCCAGTTCACAAGCCAGTGCTGGTTCTGGCGGTCGATGCTGCTCAAGGCCCGGTACAGGATGGGATCGCCGACTTCGTACCAGGTCGGCTTCCCGTCGCGCAGGACGGCCACCACGTTGCCGCCGGCCGGTGGCATGTTGTTCTGGAAGAACTCCAGCATGCCCGGCATGGCGTCCAGCTCGTCGATGACCTTCTGGGCAACCCTGGGGAGCTTCTGCCCGCGTGCCGCCCACTCGGCCCGCTTGATGCCCATGGTTTCCAATACCGCATCGATGACTTGTTGCCGATCGATCTTCACCGGCCGGGTCTCCGGGTCGATCTTGACCATGAAGCGGCCACCCTTGGCCTTGTCCGCGAGGTCGGCAATCTTCACCCGCGCCTCGTTCTTCACGGCCTTGTCGATCAACTGCGCGGCGTTCTGGGTCATATTGGCCAGGATGTCGCGCAGATTCTCGGTGCCGCCGGTCAAGGCCTTGATGCCGGACCAATCCCCAGGCTTGGCGCCCTTGAACTCGCCCGCTTGGCCGACCCGATGGAAGGGAAGATAGGAGGCGCGCTGCCACATGGCGCGGGACTGGCCGTTGATAACCCCGTTCGCCTCGGCGAAGTCCAGCACGCCGGCATTCCACTTCTGGTACTCCTCGAAGGCCTTGGCGCGCTCCGGGGTGCGCAGCCCCAGCATGGCGTCGACCTCGGCCCGGGTGAACAGGTGTTCACGCCCCTGGCCCATCAACTCGTTGGAGGACTTGCCGACGAAGTACAGCAGGGCGTCTTCCAGGTTCTCCGACACCGGCTTCAGGATGTCTTCCAGACCCTTGCCCGCGAAGGTGTGGGAACCGTCGGGCTTCTTCACCGGGTAGCCGAAGCGGATGGCGCCGTCGGCGATGCTGGCGGAGGCACGGGAGAGCCGGGCCGACTCGTAGGGTCCATTCGGTTGAATCTTGCCGGTCAGGTCGCGTTCCATGCGGTAGATGCCGTGGAGGTCATCGGTCACGCCCTGGCGGAACTTGTCCCAGAAGCGGTCGAAGTGTTCGGCGAGCGGTTTCTCGGTGCCGATTTTCGAGCGCGCCCGGTTGATGGCATCCTGGCCGAACCAGGCGGTCATGTCGGCCTGGGCTTGCTTCAGGGCGGGGCCGTATTCATGCCGGCCGGCGAAGGCTTCCAGGAACTCGAACGCCCGCGGCGCGCGGGATTGCAGCTCGTCGGGCTGGGTAAGGTACAAGCGCACGGCCTCGGCGAAGCCTTCCTTGGTGCTCTTCTGGTCGTAGCTGACCGAGCGGAGTTCAGCGGCCAGGTTCTTGTCGGCTCGCCAGGCCTGGGAGATTTCCGGCACCCGCGCGTCGATCAGGTGGGCGACCTCGTGGGCGGCAACCTCGATGTCATTGGCGCGCTTGATCCGAACTTCATGGTTTCGCGGCCGGAAGAAGCCCAGCCGCTTGCCCTTCACCCGCCCCTCGTAAACCGTGGTCCCGATGCCCTTGGCGAAGTCGCGCAGGATGTTCTCGCGCCGGATCGGTGCCGGAAGGTCGGCCGCCGTGGTGGCGGTGCTCGCCGGCAACTTGGCATCGTCAACCAGGGGCGCGTAGTTCGCGCCCGGCGCCCAGGCGTTCAGGGTTTCGTCAGACCGCGCCAGGGCTGCGCTATCGATTCCCGAATACTCCGGCATGGCTTTGGGGTAGATCGCCGATTCCGGGGCCGTCCTGGCGTCTCCGGGCAGTGTTTCCGAAGCAGGTCTGGTCTGCTCGCGCATCGGTTCGATGCCGTCCAGGTTCTCGCGCAAGGGAACAAAGCCACGCTGACGCGGGATTTCCATGCCAAGCACTTCGGATGTCTCCGCCGTCATGCGTACCGGCCGCGCGGGTTTCGGCAGCGGGGTGGCCAGTTCCTCCAGGATGGCCGCGTTCAAGGCGTCGACGTCGGGCTCTTCGCCTCGGAATTTCCTGGCGAAATAGTCTTCAATGGCCATATCCAGCTGGTTTGGCTTTATGCCTTCCTCGGGGAATAGGGCTGCGTCAAGGCCCGCTCCAGCGTCCATCCATCGTGGAGTCGCTTCCTCAGCACCGAAGGCGGAAGCCCAGCCCTCCGCGCTACCTCCGGCGATGGCAGGTTCTCTCCGTTGAAGGTCAGCCACTTGGTATCCAGCCTCGCTCGGCCTGGCATACCCATCGGCCAACCACTCTCCAGCCGGCGCAGGAAAGTATTCCGACCCACCGCGATCAACTTGGCGGCCTCCCCCGCCGTTAACGTCTGGCCGTGGATAGTCAACAGCCGGCAGCAGGTCCGCCGCCGCATCTGCTCGACCCGTGTCGTCCAGACGCAGTTCGCCAGCTCGTAATTCCCCTTCACGTCCAGGCGCCCCAGCCAACTGCCCTTGCTCGGGGCTGGCCCCATGTCCGCCAGGAAACGGTCGAAGCTCATCCACTCCGGGTAAACCTTGATCCCAATTTCCCCGTATTTCGGCCAGAACAGGTGGTTCCTGTCCGTGCATACCCTGATCATCGAGCGCCATGCTTCGCGCTCCTTCCGGTGTTCCTTCCAGGGCATTGATTCGCTCCCTTCGCTTGATGATGCTTGCCCCCTCGTCGGCAAGCTGTTGTTGAAGATACTGGTTCAGTTCGGCTTCGACGGCGGTGCGCTGCTCATCGAGTGGCACGAAGCCTTTGCGCGCTGTCGTGGCGGCTTTAACGCCCCGTGCAGCCGGTGCTATCGCCATCGGCAAGGCATTGATCGCGGTATCCGCCACCGTGGCGGCCAGGGGGCTGCCCGTGGCTTCCAGGGTGGCGTCGCCGGCATGTCGGCCAGCCTCGGCCAGCTTCTCGAACGGGTACAGCGTGGCGCCGGTCAGGTGCTGGCCAAGGTTCGTGTGCGGTTGGTAGGTCAGCGCGCCGGCTACGTCATGGACGACGTCACCCGGTTCGGCATCGGTCAGGCCCAGGGCGTTACCGGCGGCGGCGCCCAGGCCGGCGATGCCGGCAACGGGTAGAGCCACGCCCTGGCTGATGAGGTTGGCTGCGGTTTCGGCCACCGGGTAGACCTGCCCGATCGCGCGCATCGTCTTCATGGCGCCATTCTCGGGTTCGGTCGGTGTGTCTACTTGCTCCCAGGTTACGCGCGGCGTTTTCCGTGTCTCGGCATCGTCCCATGAGCCAGACGCGCCATGACCCCGCGAAGCTGCGTGGGCGGCGCGGGGTTCGGCCAGTGGCGTAAAACCGTGCCTCGGTTGCCTCGCCATCCTGGTCATGAAGTCGGCGATTTCGGCATCGGAGGCGTTCGGGTTCTTGGCCCTGGCCTCGGCCATCCAGGTTTTTTCTTCTTCGGTGGCCTCGGCAACAGGGTCAAGATCGCCATCAAAGGCCACAAAACCAGGTGCACTGGTATCCGAGTCGAGTTTTCCATCAAAGGCGACAAAGGCCATCGTGGTTACTCCTGGACCAAACGCCGGCCATCCGGCGTTTGGTAGACGGGGCGGCCGTTACTCGTCCCGATTTGCCGGGATCCCGGGGGAAGTGCGGAAACATTGGTGGACGCGGATTGCCGTTGCGGCTGCTGGCTTCGGCTCATGAACGCATCGTGGGCTTGGTCATCGCCGTATTTCCGGGTACGGGCCATCTTCACGATGGCGGCGAGGCTGCTGTCGTACAGCGGGTTTTCGCGCCCTGTGTTGGTCGTGCTCTGAGTCCGCTTGAGGATATCGGCATCGGTCATGCCGGTGAGATGCCGGCGCGCGGCATCGATGCTGTCGTTTTGCCGCTGCTGTGGCATGCTCAGTCCGCCACGCGCGCCACTGTTCTCCAACCGCATCGCCAGGCGTTCTTCCATGCCGACCTGTCCGGCCTGATATCGTGCGTCCCGCCGGTCTTCCTGGGCGGAAGCTCGGGCGTCGCGACGGTCCTCCAGCACAGAGGTCTTTTCCAAATCGAACCGGTTCTTTGCGGCCGTCTCGTCCGACTTGAGCTTGTGCTCGACGATCTTCTCGGGAGATAGGCTAAAGATCGCCATCTTGGCCACGTCGTCGACGGTGCCGGTGTGTTCGCCTGTGACGGTGCCGTTCGCATCGAAAACTTTCATGTTGAATGTCTTGCCGTCCCGGCCCGGATTGACCTCGACATGACCGTCCGACGTGTCGTTGTAAAGCGCCTCGACATGCGCCAACGCACCGCCGAAGTCGCCGACGGCGAAGCGCTTCATCGCGGCGGTCCACTTGCGCGCGTAGCTGCGCCCCTCGAAGGTGTCCATCAGTTCGACCAGCTTCTGGGCTTCCGCCGCCTTGCCTTGCTTGAGATAGGTCTGCACGACACGCGGGATGGTTTTGGTCATGTACTCGCTGTTTTTCGCCCAGTATCGATCAAAATCGTTCACGAGCGTATGCCGCTTTGGCGTGGCGACGACGTTGTCAGGCTGTGCGCGGGTAGATTGCCGGGCACCGAATGCATCGCCGGCCGCCCGGGAGGTTGCCGGCGGCATGAGGTCGTTGCCGCCTTGGCTTGGTTGCGCGGACCAGCCGGCCAGACCACGGCGGTTCATTTCGGAATCGAACATACGGCCCGTCTTTTCCGACATCAGCCGGCGGGCGCGGGAATGCTTCATCAATTCGTCGTCGCCGTAATCAGCAAGGGGTTTGCCCATCAGAGACGGAGGTTTCGCGGCATCGCCCATCGGGAACGTCTCGACCTGGCCGGACCCTGGCAGATCATCGCTCGCGGTGGTGATTGGCTGATTGAAACCAGTTCGCGGTATCTGAGCCGTGAGGTCGTCTTGGTTGCTCACCGTGGCCGCGCCTGGATTGAAAGCATGGTCGAGCAATCGCGGCGGGTCTTGATCGCCGACGTCTTCCGGCTGACGCCAGGCATCCCGGATATCCTTGGTATCGGCGGCTTTCTGCTCGGCTTCGGTTAGCGCCAAGTCGTAATGCCGCAACTGGCGGTCCGCCAGCTTGCGCCGCTGTTGCCGGTCGATCTGGTCTTGATATCCCTGCATCGCCGCGCCAAGCGCAATTCCGATGCCACCGCCGCTTGCCAGGCGAAGCCTTACCTGATGTTTCATCAGTTCCCCCCTTCCGTCAGGCCAAGCTCTTTGCCGATGGCTTCGGCGCCACGGACGGCGGCCTCGTAATCGGCGAGACGAACGCGCTCCGCTTCCAGGTAGTTGCGTTTTTCCGCCCTGTTGATGCCGTTGCCGCGGCCGAATACAGCCAGCCCCATCAGCGCGTCATATTCGATCTGCATCCAGTGCACCAGCTCACGCTGCTTATCAACCTTTGCTTGGGCTGATGCAAGGCTCATCTCGAATTCGTGAGCGATCAAAATCTTGAACTCGCGCGGTCTCGATGCATTCAGCGCACTGGACTGAACATCTCGGATTCGATCTTCTACTCTGGCGTCGGTCATGTGATGCTCCTCTGATGTGGTTGTTTGAATTTACGCTACAAACCGATCATCGATTTGGACATCAGGCCGTTGCTGTCCGGCTTTTTCCAGGACGCGGGCGGCGCGGCGGGTGAACGATTTGAAGGTGATCCGCTTTTCCGTATCGCCGCGCATGTACCGGATGGCGTCGACCTCCGGGCTATTTCTGAACGGGGGATATTCGTCATGCGCGAGGATCCTTCCATGCCGCCAGATGTCGGCCGGCGTGGCGTTGGGGTTGTGGCTGGCGAATTCGATCATCCATTCGGTGAGTTCCTCGCGCCTACGTGGTGAGCGGCTACGCCGGGACGATTGCCAGGCGACGGCGACCTCGAAGCCGGCCGACGAGGCGGTCAGCCCATCTGCGACGCGCCACAGCAGGGCGCAAAGCAGCGACCACGGCGAGCGCCGGTCGCCGGATCTGGCAAGCTGTTCAAGCAGGGCGGCAACGGCGGGCGCGGAATCGGTTATCTCGCCCTCGTGCGTTTCGAAAAGCTGCCTGGCGGAAATCATCATGCTGGCGAGTTCGTCTTCCGGTATCCCATCGAAACGCCACCGGATCGCGGCTTCGATGTCGATACGGGTGATGAGGCGCATAGATCACCCCGCGCGACGGCGTTCCCAAGCTTGGACCGCCAACAGCAAGGCTTCGGAGCGGCCGTCGTCCTTCACCCTGGCCATGTGGCCGGCGGCGCGGACGAAGCCGACCGCGCCGGAGACACCAGGGTCGATACCGGCAAACACGAGTTCGTTCATACCTTGCTCCCCAGCCGGGTGTCGTTCACCGTGCCGCGGCTGTAGAGCGAGCGGAGCGGGTTTGTTGCCAGGGCCAACCGGATGCCCTCCGAATCGCGAGCAGCGGTTTCACGGATCAGGCGCATGTCATCATCGTCCCACCGCCAAAAACGGGCCGATTCCTGGATCAAGGTTTCCAGGTCGACCGGGATGCTGGTGCCGTCGTTCGCGGCCAGTAGGGCGAGCAGTTCGGCCTTATGCGGGGCCAGAAGCGGGCGCCATTTCTGGATTAGTTCGGACGGTCCGGCGAGTTTCACTTGGCCGGCGTCGGCGCGGATTTGCAGGCCGGCTTGTTTGGCTTGGTGGAGCAGTGCTTGTACATTCATAGCTCAACCTCCTCGGTTCGGTCGGTCGCCTGGGCGGCCTTGATGTCGCGGACGATGGGTGCCTGTGTCTCTGATCCGTCGTAATAGCGCCCGGTCACAGCGTCGTACTTCAGGGTCACCATGCCGATGTGGCCGGTGATCTTGTGGCGAATTTTCTGGACGTGGATTTCGACTTCCTGGCTGGTTTTGTTGGCTTGGTCGTACCAAACCGTGATGCAGTTGTCAGCCTTGTTGCGCCAGTGGGCTGACCCGGAAACATCGTATGGCGTCGGTACCGGATAGGTTTTTTCCTTGTTGTCCTTCTGCATTTTCATGGGATGCGCCACCAACCAGACATGCACCCCGTTGGCGCGAGCGAACTGGCGGATGCGGGACAGGGCCAGACTGATGTACTCGGTTTCGGACTGGGCGGCCGTCCGGGCGTGCTCAATCTCGTTCCATGGGTCGATGATCAGGCCCCGAATACCCTTGCGGCGGACCAACTGCCGGGCCGTGTCCAGGATGGCATCGATGCTGGGGGTCTCGGGCAGGATGAATGTGTAGCGTTCGTTCAGCCATGCTTTGGCCATGTCGAACTCAGCCCGGCTCATACGCTGAGTCGGTCCCTCATTGAAGGGCCGGCCGGTGTACTTCTCGGTCAGTTTGGCAAGGTGCAGGGAAAACGGCTGGTTCTCGGGGAGAACACGCCGAACCGCCAGCCGTGCAGTGCGGCCAGGTTGATCGTCAGGGCGTCCAGGAACTCAGATTTGCCATGGCCTGGGATGCCGGTCACCAAAGTCCATTCGCAGGGCCTGACGGTGTAATAGCGGTCGATGGCATACCAGCCGGTGGATACCCCTCGCGGCAGGCCATGCTCGAAATACTGCTCCAATTCGCCGATCAGGTCGGCCACGTCGTAGGCGCCGACCACGGGCAGCGGCTTGGCCTCGTGGAGGCACTGAGCCAGTGTGTCCTTGCCCAGCTTCACCAACACGTCGTTGGCGTCCTTGCAGCCCTTCGGCCAGGTCACGACGAGGCAGTTCTCGGCGCCAAGCCGGCGGGCCAGTTCCTCTTGCAGGCGTTTGCCGGGGGCGTCGTTGTCCACGGCCAGCACGTGAGTCTTGATCGCCGCCAATTCTGGCGTGTCGAGGTAATCGAACTTGGTTTCGTAGTTCTTCGAGTCCGGAGCCGGGGCGCCATCGGGCACGGATACGCAGTTGGCGAAGCCGGCCACCTCCAGGGACAGCTTGTCCATTTCGCCCTCGACCCATATGGTCGTCTCGGCAATGTCGTTGAGGCCGTATAGCACCCGCTCGGCACCGGCCGCCATGCGGAAGTTCTTCCGGCCATCGCGGTACTTGATGTTCACCGTCGCCTCGCCCCGGAAGTATGGGAACTGGACGGCGTTGGCCTCTTCCTCGATCTGTGGCATGTAGATCGCGCCATGGCCGATCCTGTTGCGGGTAAGCACCTCGGGGGTGATGCCGCGCCCAGCGAACCACTTGGCGGCATCCTCGGGAAGTCCAGCGGTCGGGGCGGTGTAGCTGGGGCGGGTGTAGACCTTGCGGATTTCAGACCGCTGCCATTCGCCGCTCTTGAGCGTGCCGGCCCAGGAACAGTGCCAGCAGTTCCAAACACCTTCATCCACGTTGACGTTCAGGCAAGGGTAGCGCTTCTTCTTCCTGCTGGCGGAACACTTGGGGCAGGTCGTCTTGACCTCACCCGTGGCGCCCGGTTTCAGGTCGATGCCGAAGTCCTGGAAGGTTTTCACAATGCCACCTCTCGCGCCTTGGGTTTGAAGGCCGCCGCGATGTACGCCTTAGGCTCGATCTTCGCGTTTGCAGCCAGGTAGCCCAGCACCTCAGCCAGCTTGGTTTCGTTCTGGTGGGCGTACTTGGCCAGGAAGGACCGGGCAGATTTCTCGGTGTCGCCAGCCTTGGTCAGGATGGACACGCCAAGGTCGTAGATGGCCTTTTTCGGATCGGCGAACTCATTGGCCAATGGCGGCGAAGACGCGTCAGCGTCATACGTAGTATGAATTACCTTTCCTTCTCCCTTTCCCTTTCCTTCTCCGGGGTGTACTACCGGGTTACCGGTGTCGGACATATTTGGCACTGGTGGGGAACCGGTACGGTACTGGTGGGGAACTGGTGGAGTACTTTCCTTCCGTGCTGGGCCGCTTTTGTGGAACGTGTACCCCGCAGGCAAGTGAATATCGATCAGTGGCAACGGGTACTTGAAGGTCGGCTTCTTGGCGGACTGGAAGCGCTGGAAGTTGCGTATCAGCCCGTAAGCTTTGCCATCGACCTCATAGCGGTGAACCTGATTGGAAGCCAGCAACTCATCCAGCAGCGCGGCCATGTCGCAGTTGTCGCCGGGCAGGATTCGTACCTTGAGGCGGAACAGGTTCCATTCGAAGATACCGTTGTCGTCGGCTTCATTGCGGATGCCGATGGCGAGGAGACGCGCCAGTGGCGAGCAGTATACGAACTGCTCATCGGACCACTGCTCGGGGTGGACGGATCGAATGCGCGACATGTCTATCTCCAGTCGTACCCGACCAGCCAGATACGACGGCGGAGGGCGGCGATCATATGCCACCTCCAAACATCGCGCGAATGCGCGCCAGATGGGCGCGGCCACTCGCTCGCTCGGCGGTTAGCCTGGCCTCAGCGAGATGATCGGCTAGGCGTAGGAGGGTTTGCTCGGCTTCGTGGTACTCGGCCTCGATATCGGCCAAAGTGGCCCGTGCCTCGGCTGCGATCTGCTCGTGGTGGATGAGGTCGTCAGTGGCCATCTCAGGCAGCCTCCGCCTCGGCGGCCCGTGAGGCTTCCCATGTGGAAATGGTCTCTTCCGACCAGCGGGTAGTGCCACGCGAGAGCTTGACTCCACGCGGCAGAGTGCCGTTTGCAGCCCATCGCCAAACGCTTTTTTCGTCGACCCCGTATCGAGTGGCCAGATCTGCGGCGCTAAACCAGCGTGTGGTCTTGTCTGGCTGCGGTGTTTCGCGTGCGGTAATTTGTATTTTGGCCATCGTCGTGCCCCTCGGTGTGGGTTGCGGTGACCAATCGTCCCTTACGCGAATGGCCCTCACGCATGGCCAAATCACGACTATTTTTTCGTGTATTCCACCTGCAACACGATGCCAGCATCAAGGATGGCAGCGTCGTCAGCCTGGGCTTGCTCCAAGTCGATGCGCCGAACCGCCTGGCGAATGGTATTTGGCGTCATGCCGAGCGTTTTGATTATGCTTGGGTCGCTCTCCGTGACGGCTGCGGACAGGTTGCGCACGGCGGCTTTCAGAACAGCATCCGTGTAGCTGATGAATCGCCCGCCTACATCCTTCTTGGCACTGATGACCGCGATACCGCAGTTTTGGAAATGCGCCTTGTAGATTCTCCACAAAGCCTTCAGCAGCGCCGACCTTGCGGTGTTGCCTTGGTGACGGCATTTCTTGTCGGTTTTTTGTGGTGCCATCCGCTGGATGGCTTCTTCAGCCGCTTGTTCCAATCGTTCAACGGAAGATAGGAAGTCCTCTATTCCTGTGTCGCGCTTCAGGTAATCCAGCAGCGCGTCCAGTTTGCTTGATCCTCCCATGCCGACGGCGAGAACAGCCTCCAATTCGGAACCAATGGCGCCCAATGCACTGGCAAGCCGGCTTCGTGCATCCCCCTCTCTCTGGTCGCGATCTGATACGCGCTTCAACAGTTTGGCGGCGGCCTTGTAGATGCGATCGGCTTCCTTTTCCAATCTGGCTGGCGAGCTGAACAATTGTTGGTCGTAGTGGTCGTGGATGAATTGCTCCAATGTTTCGTCCAATCTGAAGCGCATCTCATCTCTGTTCAGAGCCTCGGTGTCCGTGGCGCTTTCAATATTGTCGACTTGTTCAACGGACAGGCCTCGGTAGTCGATTCCGGAGCGAAACTCGACCATCTGCTTATGCCGCTTCCCGCTTGATATTCAGCACCTTCGCGCCGGCCTTGAGTTCGTCCAGGTAGTCGGCCCACTTCTGCATCATTTCCCGCCGCTGCGGAAGGTGTGCGGTGCGGTTGTACGCACGGCCGTTCGGATCCTTCACCGCATGGGCAAGCTGCTGCTCGATGATGTGGACGGGATAGCCCATCACCTCGTCCAGGATCGTCCTGGCCGTGGCCCGGAAACCATGCCCCACGGCTTCTTCGCCATCGAAGCCGAGATAGCGCAAGGCCGCGTTCACCGTGTTCTCGCTCATCGGCTTGTCTTTCGCGCGGACGCCTGGGAAGACATACCCCAGATGTCCGGACAGGGGGCGCAAGGATTCCAGGATGGCGACGGCTTGGCGCGGAAGCGGGACGATGAGCTCAGCAACCCCGGTGTTTCTCGTCTTGCCGACGAAGTACCGCCATTCGGCCCGCTCCAGGTCGATGTCGCTCCACTTGGCGTGCCTGAGTTCCCCAGGGCGAACGAAGGTCAGGATGGCCAGCTTCATCGCCGCCACGGTCAACGGTGATCCGGAGTAGCCGTCAATGGCCCGGAGCAGGTCGCCAACTCTTACCGGGTCGGTAATGGCGGGGTGGTGGCGGACCTTGTAGGCGTTCAAGGCGCCGCGCAGATCGGCCGTAACGTCTCTCTCCGCCCGCCCGGTTGCGATGGCGTAGCGCCATACCTGGCTGCACAGTTGCAGAGCCTTATGGGCGGAATAGGTCGCGCCTCGTGCCTCGACCTTGCGGACGACGGCGAGCAGTTCAGGGGCGGTAATGTCCGCGATTGGCCGGCTGCCGATCTCGCCATCCATGACGTTGGTCCATAGCAGCTTCCGGGTGCTGTCGACGGTTCCCGGCGTCACCTTCGAGGCATGAGGGCCTTTCAGCCATTCCTCGGCGATGGCGCGAAGGATGTTGGCGTGCTTGGCTTCGAGGGCTTTCGCCTTGGCTTTGCGCGCCTCGCCGGGGTCGCTCTCAGCCGCCAACAGCTTGCGGGCCGCCCGGTGCTTCTCGCGCGCATCCGCCAAGCCAACATCAGGGTATTGGCCGAGCGCCAGAGTCTTGTGCTTGCCCTGATGGCGATAGTTGAAGCGCCAGAGCTTGGAACCGGTCGCCGTGACCAGGAGGTATAAGCCGCCGCCGTCCATCAACTTGTAGGCTTCCCCAGTAGGCTGGGCCTTCCTGACGGATATTTCCTTGAGCTTTTCCAGGGCGCGCATGATGGCCTCCACGCAGTTGCCCGCTTCGTGTTGCGGGTATCCGGTGAGCGGGTATCGGTCTGTACCCGCAAACATACCCGCATCGTTGCGGGTATTTAATACTATCAATTGAGACCTGTTGCGACAACAAAAAACCCGCTAGACTTGTATCTAAGCGGGTTCTGTGTGGTTGCTGAGACTGCTTGCTACTTTGATTTGGTGCCCGGGGCCGGACTCGAACCGGCACGCTATTGCTAGCGGTGGATTTTGAGTCCACTGCGTCTACCGATTCCGCCACCCGGGCTGGAAAGGGACGGGAATTATCGCGGAAGCGTGCATTGTCGGCAAGGTTATAATGCCGCGCCCAGACGCCTCAGCCATGAAAACCGCCGATTTCGATTACCACCTGCCGGACGAATTGATCGCCCGATATCCCTTACCGGAACGGGGCAGTAGTCGGCTTATGCATGTCGATCCGGTCAAAGGGGCAGTCACGGATCGCCGCTTTGCGGACCTGCCTGGTTTCTTGCGCGCCGGTGATCTGCTGGTGTTCAACGATACCCGGGTCATCAAGGCCAGACTGTTCGGGCAAAAGGCCAGCGGCGGACGTATCGAAGCGCTGATCGAACGAGTGCTGGGCGACCATGAAGCACTGGCCTTCATCCGTGCCAGCCACGGGCCGAAACCAGGGACACGCCTGCGTTTCGCCGATGCCTTCGACGCGGAGGTGCTGGAGCGCCACGACGATCTGTATCGCCTGGCCTTCGATCCCGCAAAAACAGTGCTGGCTTGGCTCGAAATCCATGGCGCGCTGCCGTTGCCACCGTATATCGACCGGGTCGCCGAGGCGAGCGATGACCACCGCTACCAGACGATTTACGCCCGTGAACCCGGAGCGGTCGCAGCACCCACGGCAGGGCTGCATTTCGACGAAGCGATTCTGGCCAGGCTCAGGGCCGCGGGCGTGGGCACGGCCTTCGTCACCCTGCATGTTGGCGCCGGCACCTTCCAGCCGGTGCGCGTCGAAGATATTACCGAACACCACATGCACAGCGAGTGCTATGAGATTCCCGAAGCCACGGTGGCGGCGGTGACGCACACCCAGGCCTCGGGCGGGCGGGTATGTTCGGTGGGAACGACCAGTTTGCGCGCCCTGGAGTCGGCGGCGCCGGAGGGCGAACTCAAGGCCGGCACCGGGGAGACGGCGATCTTCATCACCCCGGGATATTCATTCCGCGTCGTCGACAGGCTGCTGACCAACTTCCATCTGCCGCGCTCAACCCTGCTCATGCTGGTCTCGGCGTTTGGCGGCATGGACCTGATGCGCGCGGCCTATCTGCATGCGGTCGAACAGCGCTATCGTTTTTTCAGCTATGGCGATGCCATGTTGATCGAGAAATCCTCCGTCCCTTATCCGTTTTCGCGACCAGGCACGGGAACCCTTGACGCCACCAGAACATCGGATACGCGATGAAATTCGAACTTCTTGCTACCGACGGCCGGGCCCGTCGCGGTCGCCTGGAACTGGCGCACGGTATTGTGGAAACCCCGGTGTTCATGCCGGTGGGCACGGTGGGCACGGTAAAATCCGTCACCCCGGATGAGGTCAAGGCTCTGGGCGCGCAAATCGTTTTAGGCAATACCTTCCACCTCTGGCTGCGCCCCGGCACGGAGGTGATTTCTGCCTTCGGCGGTTTGCATGACTTCATGGTCTGGGACGGGCCGATCCTGACCGACTCGGGCGGCTTTCAGGTGTATAGCCTGACGCATCTGAGAAAAATCACCGAGGAAGGCGTGAAATTCGCCTCGCCCCTGGATGGTGCGCGTCTGATGCTGACCCCGGAAACCAGCATGGCGATCCAGCGGGCGCTGAATTCCGACATCGTCATGATCTTCGATGAGTGCACGTCTTACCCGGCGGACCATCCGACGGCGCAAATCTCCATGGAACTGTCGCTGCGCTGGGCGGCCCGTTCGAAAGCCGCGCACACCGGCAATGCCAATGCCTTGTTCGGCATTGTCCAGGGCGGCATGTTCGAAGACCTGCGCGACCGTTCGCTGACGGAGTTGAGCCGCATCGGCTTCGACGGTTATGCCATCGGCGGTCTCTCGGTCGGCGAGCCCAAGGACGACATGCGCCGCATTCTGGCGCACACCGCGCCACGCCTGCCGGAAGACCGTCCGCGCTATCTGATGGGCGTCGGCACCCCGGAGGACATCGTCGCCGCCGTCAGCCATGGCATCGACATGTTCGATTGCGTCATGCCAACGCGCAACGCACGCCATGGCGTGCTGTTCACCCGTCACGGCGACCTGCGCATCAAGAATGCCCGGCACCGTAGCGACCCGCTGCCCATCGATCCGACCTGCGACTGCTATACCTGCCAGCGCTTCAGCCGGGCCTATCTGCACCACCTGTTCCGTGCAGGCGAGTCGCTGAGCGGCCGTTTGAACACCCTCCATAACCTGCATTACTACCAGGTACTGATGCGCGAACTGCGGCAGGCTATCGAGCGGGGTCAACTGGCGGCATTCCGGGATCAATTCCATGTCCTCAGGGGGACACATTAGCCATGTTAGAATTGGGAAATTTTTCCGACAGGAGACTTAGATGTTGATTTCCCCCGCCTACGCCGCCGATGCGGCCCAGCCCGACCCGATCATGAGCTTTCTGCCCTTGATCGTGATTTTCGTCATCTTCTATTTCCTGATCATCCGGCCACAGATGAAGCGCGCCAAGGATCAGAAGTCCATGCAGGAATCACTGCAAAAGGGTGACGAGATCATCACCGGCGGTGGCCAACTGGGCAAAGTGGTCAAGATCAACGAGCAATACATCACCCTGGACATCGGCGGCGGCACGGAAAGCCTGTTCCAGCGCGGCGCCGTCCAGGCCGTTCTGCCCAAGGGAACCATCAAGGATCTCTGAGTGACGAGTGACAGGGCGACGAGTGACACAACCCTCGTCCCCGTCCTCGCCGTTTTTATGTCACTCGTAACCCGTCACTTTGTCACTCGCCCCACATGAACCGCTACCCTCTCTGGAAGTACATCGTCATCTGCGTTGCACTGCTGATCGGCTTTTTCTACACCCTGCCAAATTTCTTTGGTGAAGTGCCCGCGGTTCAGGTTTCGCCCCTGCGCACCACTGAAAAAGTCGACACCGCGCTGATGCAACGTATCGAGGCCGCTCTGAAGCAGGCTGGCCTGAGCAGTGACGGCATCACCCTCGACGCGCGCAGCGTCAAGGCCCGCTTCCGCGACACCGATACCCAGATCAAGGCCAAGGACGTCCTGCAACAGGCCATGGGGTCCGGCTTCACCGTCGCCCTGAATCTGATCCCTGCCTCGCCACAATGGCTGACTTCGATCGGCGCCTTGCCCATGTATCTTGGCCTGGACCTGCGCGGCGGCGTGCACTTTCTGCTCCAGGTGGATATGCCCAAGGCAATGGAAAAGACCGCGGAACGCTATCAGGGCGAAATTCGCACCTTGCTGCGCGAAAAAAAGGTCCGCTACGGTGGGCTGTCTCGGGAGCAAGACAAGGTCTTATTGCGCTTCAGCGATGCCGCGGTGCGCGACGAAGCCCGCACACTGCTCGACAAAAGCTACCCCGAACTGTTGCTGAGCGAAATCCAGGAGGGCGATAGCCTGATCCTGAGCGCGACACTAAGCGAAGTCGCCCGCAAAAAGAGTCAGGAAGACGCCTTGCAGCAGAACCTGACCACCCTGCGCAACCGGGTCAACGAACTGGGCGTCGCCGAGCCCATCATCCAGCAGCAAGGTGCCGACCGCATCGTCGTGCAATTGCCCGGCGTCCAGGACACGGCCAAGGCCAAGGAGATTCTCGGCCGCACCGCGACCCTGGAAGTACGCATGGTCGACGAGGAGGCCATGCAGGATCCGACCCGGATGCAGTCGGCGGCGGCAGGTCAGCTTCCCTTCGGAGACGAGTTGTATCTGGAACGCAATGGCGTACCGATTCTGGTTAAAAAGAACGTGGTGCTGACAGGCGATTACATTACCGATGCCCAACCCGGCTTCGACAACAACAGCCAGTCCGCGGTGCATATCAACCTTGACGGTCGCGGCGCACGGCTATTCAAGGACGTCACCCGCGAGAACGTCGGCAAACGCATGGCCATCCTGCTCATTGAAAAGAGCAAGACCGAGGTGGTCACCGCACCGGTCATCCGCGAGGAAATCGGCGGCGGCCGGGTACAAATCACCGGCATGGACTCCACCGAGGAAGCCAAGGACGTGGCCCTGCTGCTGCGTGCCGGCGCGCTAGCCGCCCCCATGGAAATCGTCGAGGAACGCACCGTTGGCCCCAGCCTGGGCGCGGAGAACATCACCAAGGGCTTCAATTCGACGCTGATCGGCTTCGCCATGGTCGCTGTGTTCATGATCATCTACTACCAGTTTTTCGGCGTGATCTCGGTACTGGCCCTGGTCGTCAATATGTTCCTGCTGGTGTCCTTGCTGTCGTTGCTGCAAGCCACCCTGACCCTGCCGGGCATTGCCGGCGTCGCACTGACCCTGGGTATGGCCATCGATGCCAACGTCATCATCGCCGAACGCATCCGCGAGGAGATCCGCAACGGCAATTCGCCCCAAACGGCCATCGCCGCCGGCTACGAAAACGCCTGGGACACCATCCTGGACTCGAACATCACCACCCTGATCGCCGGCTTCGCCCTGTTCTGGCTCGGTTCCGGCCCGGTGCGCGGCTTTGCCGTAACCCTCTGCCTGGGCATCCTGACTTCCATGTTCAGCGCCGTGACTGTGTCGCGCGCCATGAGCAATCTTACCTATGGCCGGGCCAAGCGCTTGACCAAGGTCTCCATCTAATCAGGGAATCGCCATGAGCATCGAACTCTTCCATCTAAAACGCGACATCCCCTTCATGCGCTGGGCACGCTCGACGATCTTCTTTTCCGTCGCCGCCATCGTCATCGCCATCGGGCTGCTGGCCACCAAAGGCCTCAACCTGGGCGTCGACTTCACCGGTGGCACGGTCATGGAGGTCGGTTACCCCCAGGCCGCGAATCTGGAGGCGATCCGCGGCCAACTGGCACGGGCAGGCCACGGCGATGCCCAGGTACAGAATTTCGGCACCTCGACCGACGTACTGGTGCGCTTGCCGGTCAAACAAGGCGTGACCTCGGCGAAACTGTCCGAGGAAGTACTCGGCATACTGCGCCAGTCGGACCCCAGGACGGAACTGCGGCGCGTCGAGTTCGTCGGCCCGCAGGTTGGCGACGAACTGCTCAATGATGGCGCCCTGGCACTCGTAGTCGTCTCGCTGGGTATCGTTCTGTACTTGGCGCTGCGCTTCGAGTGGCGCTTCGCCGTCGGCGCCATCTTCGCGACGGCGCACGACATCTTCATCATGCTTGGGGTCTGGTCCCTGTTCCAGTGGGAATTCTCCCTGACCGTGCTGGCGGCGGTCCTGGCCATCATGGGTTATTCGGTAAACGACACCGTGGTGGTGTTCGACCGGATCCGCGAGAACTTCCGCAAGACACGCTCGACCAACGTCGCCGCGATCATGGACAACGCCAAGACGGCGACACTGTCACGAACCCTCCTTACCAGCGGCATGACGCAATTGATGGTGCTGGCGATGCTGCTGTTCGGCGGCGAGGTGTTGCATGGTTTCGCCCTGGCACTGACCATCGGCATCGTCGTCGGCACCTATTCGTCGGTGCTGGTCGCCAGTCCGATTGTCTTGTGGCTGGGTGTCAAACGCGAAGAATTCATCAAACCGCCGAAGCCTGAATCCGGGGCGATGGTTTGATCGGTTTGCTGCAGCGGCTACGTGGGCGTCATCCCACCGCGAAGCTGCCGCATCGCAATACGCCGCGCATCCCTCACTAGCCGACCGTAACCATGGAACTCCTCCCGTTACTGATCGATTTCGTCCTGCATCTGGACAAGCATCTTGCCTTGTTCGTCGCGGAGCATGGCGCCTGGGTTTATGGCCTGTTGTTCCTGATCGTATTCATGGAAACCGGGTTCGTGGTGACGCCGTTCCTGCCAGGCGACTCGCTGCTCTTCGTGGCCGGTGCCGTCGCCGCCGCTGGCGACATGACACTCCCCTGGGTCATGCTGACGCTGATCTGCGCCGCCTTATGCGGCGACAACGTCAATTACTGGCTCGGCCGATTCCTGGGCCCAAGAGTATTCAAGCACGAATCCAACCGCTGGCTGAAACGCGAAAACCTCGACCGCACCCATGCCTTCATGGAGCGACATGGGCCCAAGGCCATCATCATCGCGCGCTTTGTGCCTATCGTGCGTACCTTCGTTCCCTTCGTCTGCGGCGTCGGCCATCTGACCTACCCGCGTTTCCTGGGCTTTAGCCTGATCGGGGCGCTGCTTTGGGTGGGTCTGCTGGTGCCCGCGGGCTATTTTTTCGGCAACCTGGCGATCGTCAAAAACAACTTATCCATCGTCATCCTGCTGATTATCTTCATCTCCCTGTTGCCCGGCCTGGCCGAGTATCTACGCTACGGCCGTCGCCGCTGATTCGACTGACTCGCCATTTGTCCTTAAGTTATGGCTGGTTGTGCCGATATTGAAGTATCGATTCCTTGGAATACCCCTTTTATCCATGCCGCCGCCGACCAGCTCGACACTACCGCTCGCCCGGGATGAGGCTGGCCCGCGCTCGCGCAACGACTGGGGAGCGCCATGACCGAGGGAAGTGTCGACTCCGCTGAAACCAACACGGTCGGACCGCCCACGGCCGACATCGAGGATGCCTTCAGAGATATCGGTATTCCACCGCGCCCGGCAATCCTGCAGCAGCTCGCTGGCGAGATGCGCAAGCCCGATCCGGATTTCAACCACATGGCACAATTGATCAGCCGCGATGTCAGTTTGTCCGCGGGGTTGATAAAAACAGTCAACTCACCGTATTTTGGCTTGAAGCAGAAGGTACGCACGGTCCGCGAAGCCCTGATGATGCAGGGCCTGACCTCAGCGACCCGCACCATCGCCGGGCTGGCTCTGCGTCAGGTGTTTCCGCCGGGTCCACATCTAGAGCGGTTCTGGGACGCCGCCGATCACACCGCGCAACTGTCGGGCTGGCTGGTCCACGCGCTTGGCGTCAAATATGGCATCCAGAATGAAGACGCTTACACCTATGCCTTGTTCAGGGATTGCGGCATCCCCATCCTGCTGCGCCGCTTCCCGGACTACAAGCAGACCCTGGCCATCGCCAACACCACCACCGATGTCGCGTTTACCGATGCTGAAGAAGCGCGTCTACCAACCAATCACGCCATTGTCGGCAGCATGATGACTCAGAGTTGGTGGTTACCGGAGATGACCTCATCGGCCGTACGCCACCATCACGATGCCAAAACCATCTCGCTCGATCTGCCCATGCTAAGCAACCCGAGCAAACGCCTCATAGCCCTGGCCCAATTGGCTGAGTTCATGTTTCAACAAGCGTCAGGGCTGAACCAGACGGCAGAGTGGTCGAAACTGGGCGCCTCCTGTCTCGACCTTCTCGGCCTGGAGGAGCAGGATCTCCCACCCCTCCAGCTGCGCGCCGCAGCCTTCCTGGACAGCGTCGAAACGCTCTAGCTAACGCCAGTCGCCATGACCGTAGCGCGGCCAGCGATCATTGTCGCGCGCTTGATAACGGATATTCTGCTGCGCTTCGTCCAGTTCTCGCTGCAGGCGCGCACGTTCACGTTGTGTCAGCTGACCGTCGGACTCGAAACGGCGCTCCATGCGTTCGATCGCCTGCTGCTCATGCCAAAGATACTCCGCTTCTTGCCGCGTGATCGAACCGCCGCGAAGGCCGTGCTTGATGGCCATGCGCTGCCGTTCCTGCCGCTCATCGATGGAATCCCGGCCACCCCAGAAGCCACCCCGGCCATCCCCGCGATGTACTTGGTCGTGGCGTACCCCATCCCCCGCGTACCGGACGCCAGCATGCCACTCGTTTGCCTGGCTTGCGCCGGACAACACCGTGAGGCCAGCCAGCAGTGACGCCGCCAATAACTGCGACATGCGATGAGTGCTCATGGTCTGCTCCTTCTTGATCGTTGCGCAGACCCGTGTCTGCGTGAGGAGCAGTCTGATCCAGGGATGTAATCGGGCCGTGAGAAGGGCGTAGCATATTGTAAGAAATTGTAACGGCGCCAGTTCCCGCCTATTTGACTTCAGTGCTGTGCTCTAGATGCACCGTTTCGCCAGCGCTGGTGAGGGTCGTAAAAACCACCCAAGTGCCGGGCTGCGCCGGGTCAACTTGTGCATGGTACGCACCTGCACCAAGATGGTTGAGGCTGATCGGCTTGACCGGCTTGTCACCAGGTCGCGCCAGCGCCAAGCTGACTATCGCATGGTCGATGCCGCGATTATCTCCGTCCGTGATCCGCACCGTAATGTCGTGCGATTCTCCGGCCTTCAGGTCGCCGATACCTTTAACCTCGACGCGCCAACCGAGCGCTTTCAGCTTCTGCTCGTTGTTCAGGTAGGCGCCAATGCCCTTCGCGGCATCCTCCCCTTGTGCGCCACCACCCCGGCAAAACCGGTATGCAGGTTCTTGCCCTTGGCGTTTGGCAGGAGAATCCGCGCCAATGCGGGCGGCAAACCTTCTCCAGCGATGTAGATCAAAGTGCCGAATACAGCGGTCAAGCCCAGGAAAAATCCAATCATCAGTTTGGGGGCCCAGTGCATGCTCTGCGCATGGCTGGCCTTGGCGCCATAGAGCTGATAGAGCAGGACAGCAACCGTCGGATAGGCCACCACGTGCAGGGTGACGACGTCCAGACCCGGCCAGGTTGCGACGGCGTACATCACATACGCCAGGGTCGGCGCGCCACACGCCAACACCGATGCCCAAAAGTTGGAGAGTCGCAGACGCCTTCCACCAGCGTACAAAAGGGCTGTCAGGGCCATGCCACCAAACAAACTCAACCAGAGACTCACCCGTTTTTCCTTGTGAAGAAACGTACCGGATCGACGACGACCTCACCCTTGCCATTGCGAATGACGAATTCAAATTCGCCGATACTGTCGGCGGACTGCGGGGTAAGTTCGACGCTGGCCTGGATGATGACACTCTTGCCGTTGCGTACCGCCACTTGCTGGAAGTTGCCGACATCCAGGGCACCCGCCGGAATCCCGCGCGCCTCGATCGAGTAGGTTTCGGGCGCCCCGGAAATATTGGTCAGACGAATCTGGTAGCGATTGCGGATATTGCCATCGGAGAGCACGACATACAGGGGCGAGCGTATCTGCTGGATGCTGTGTTCGAAGCTGTGGCGATGCTGGATGTCGTAGAACAGGTAGGCCGTCATCAGGACGATGGAAACGCCATAGCCGATCACCTTGAGGCGCTTCCAGTCGAGGAAGGGCTTGGCCGGCATGGGCTTGTTCAGATTGGTCTCGGAATCGTAGCGCACCAGACCGCGCGGGTAGGCCATTTTGTCCATGATGGCGTTACATGCGTCGACGCAAAGACCGCAGGAAATGCAGGTCGGCTGAAGGCCATCGCGGATATCGATACCCACCGGGCAGACCTGTACGCATAGGCTACAGTCGATGCAATCGCCGTGCCCCTTGGCATGACGCTCGTCCAGGGTGCGCAGGCCGGCACGCGCGGCCATGCGCCCGGAGGCCCCCTCGCCACGCTTCCGGTCATAGTGCGCGGTCAATGTCTCTGGATCGTACATGGCGCTTTGAAATCGGCCATACGGGCAGATGAAGGTACAGACGTGCTCGCGCAGCACCCCGGCGGCAAGATAGGTCGCCTCGCGGGCCAGTTTCAGACGCGCCGGCCGCTCGCCTTGGAGAAAATGCTCGATCCAGATATAGGCATCGGTCCACAAGGTCTGGAAACAGAAATAACCGCAGAAAGCCCGCCCGACCAGCGATGTCGCGAAGAACAGCACCACGGCGGCGATGAACAAGAGCATGGACAACCAGAAGATATCCTGGGGATAGACCACGAAATCGAACATCATGTAGCGCCGTCCGGGGATATCGAACAGCACCGCCTGTGCCGGAGCGTCATTGCGACTCCAAGGCAACCAGGGCAGCAGGAAGTAGACGGCAAAGCCGATCCACAGCACAGTTGTCTTGAAGGTACGGAAGGCGCCCTTGATCGAACGCGGCACCGGGGCGACGCGCTTGGCGTAGAGCTGAACCTCGTGATTTTCTGTAGTCACTGTCTTAACCGTTCATAGAGCATGCATGAAAACACCTGTACCGACTTTCAAGCAGGCGATCTTTCAAACAAACAAAAGCAAAAGCCCCGGCAAGCCGGGGCACTGGTACCCATATGTCCGGCAGGCTCGGCGAGCCTGCCGGGCCGGAAATCAGTTACTTGCCGCCGCCGAGTTCGTGGACATAGACCGTCAGCAGCTTGATCTGCTCCGGTGACAATCGACCTTCCCAGGCGGGCATCACACCCTTGGCCATACCGCCCGAAATCACTTTTTTGACGGCAGCCAGCTTGCCTTCGGCATCGGCGGCACCGGGCACATCGGCCCATAGCCACACCTTGTCGGTCAGGTTTGCCGCACCGACATCCTGACGCCCCTTGGCATTGTCGCCGTGGCAGTAGTAGCAGGCCGCCGTCTGCGAATGGAACAGTTCCTTGCCAGTGGCGACCTTGGCCGCATCCGCCTGCCCGCCGGAAAGCGACAGGACATAGTTGGCCAGGGCGTCGATCTGTGCCGCATCGAGGGCTTCGGCGAATGGCGGCATATAGCCGCGACGGCCTTTGACCAGCGTCTCCTGGATTTTTTCGTGCGAACCGCCGTAGATCCAGTCGTCATCGGCCAGATTCGGGAACAGGCCGACCTTGCCTGCGCCACCCGCCTGATGGCAGGCGGCACAGTTGTCGGAGAAGGCCACCTTACCCGCCGAGACCACGAAACTGGACAGCTCCGGGTCCTTGCCGATCTGCTCGAACGGGGTCTGCATCAGCTTGGCGTAATAGGGCATCTGCTGCGCATTGGCTTCTTGTGTTTCCTTGAGAAGCTTGGCGCGGGTATTCCAGTGCCAGCTTTCTTCCTGACCCTGAGCGTTGGTATAGGTGATCTGCGCCATGCCCGGCAGGAAGGACTTGCCAAACGGCCAGGACGGGTAAAACGTCCAGTAGACCAAGGCAAAGACGATGGTGGCGTAAAAGGAATAGGTCCACCACACCGGTAGCGGATTGTTCCACTCCTGCAGAGTTTCGTCCCACACGTGGCCCGTGGTTTGGACACCTTGATTTTGCGCGCTGTCAGCCATTGGACTTGTCCTTTGCTTCGTCTACGTCTTCATCCAGAAACGGGATGTTCTTGTGTTCTTCGAGCTGCTCGCCACGCTTCCGGTTACCGTATACCCACAACACGATCAGGCAGAAGGTGACAAAAAAAATCAGCAGCCCGAGCGGTTTGGCATTTCCGGATTCGCCAGCCAGTTCATGCGGTTCAGCGGTACTTGACCAGATCTTCGGGCTTGTACTTGCTGAAATCGACCATGGTACCGAGCACCTGGAGATAGGCCACCAGACCGTCCATCTCCGTCACTATGGCGCGGTCGCCGTCGTAATTGCCTTCCTGGGCCTGGGCGACCAGATTCTTCTGGGCATCCGGGATATGCAGGGTCTTTGCCACCTCGGCGCCGAACTGCTTGACGTTGGCGTCGTATTCAGCCTGCGACAGCGAATATGGCACGCCGGTGGTACGCAAGGCACGCAGCCGGTCGCCAACATCGGCGTAATCCAGCGGCGACATCAGCCAGGGGTAGTTGGGCATCACCGACTCGGGCACCACCGACTTGGGCTGAATCAGATGCTGCACCTGCCATTCATTGGAGTATTTACCGCCAACACGGGCCAAGTCCGGACCCGTACGCTTGGAACCCCACTGGAACGGGTGGTCGTACTTTGATTCGGCCGCCAGAGAGTAATGGCCATAGCGCAAGGCTTCGTCCCGGAACGGCCGGATCATCTGCGAATGGCAGGTGTAGCAGCCTTCGCGGATGTAGATATCCCTGCCGCGCGACTCCAGCGGGGTGTAGGGGCGCACCCCGTCGACCTTTTCCATGGTGTCGTCGATCAAGAACAAGGGCGCGATTTCCACCAGACCACCGACACTGATGGACAGCATGGTGGCCACCAGCAGCAGACCGGCGTTGGTCTCAAGTCGTTCGTGCTTGAAGTTTTTCAGCATGTCGGTTCCTCGGGCGGTCTCAAGCGGCTGCCGGGGCGGTCTGGCCTGCCGTATCGGCGGCGCGCACACCCTGGCGGATGGTCATGTAGCAGTTGTAAGCCATGAGCACCATGCCGGTCAGATAGAACATGCCGCCGATGGCGCGCATGGCGTAGAAAGGATGCATCGCGGCGACCGACTCGACAAACGAGTACTGCAGGTTGCCGAAGTCGTCGAAGGCACGCCACATCAGACCTTGGGAGATACCCGAGATCCACATCGCGGTGATGTAGAGCAGCACGCCGATCGTCGCCAGCCAGAAGTGCATGTTGATCAATTTGACGCTGTACATCGGCGTGTTCCAGAGCTTCGGAATCATGTGATACATGGCGCCGAAAGAGATCATCGCCACCCAGCCCAGTGCGCCGGAATGCACGTGGCCGACGGTCCAGTCGGTGTAGTGCGACAAGGCGTTGACATCCTTCAAGGACATCATCGGGCCTTCGAAGGTGGACATGCCGTAGAACGACAAGGCCAGGATCATGAAGCGCATGATCGGATCGGTGCGCAGTTTGTCCCAGGCGCCCGAGAGGGTCATGATGCCGTTGATCATGCCACCCCACGAAGGCAGCAGCAGCATGATTGAGAAGGCCGCGCCGAGGGTCGACGCCCAGTCCGGCAAGGCGGTCCAGTGCAGGTGGTGCGTGCCGACCCACATGTACATGAAAGACAGCGCCCAGAAGTGGACGATGGACAGGCGATAGGAGTACACCGGCCGGCCGGCATGCTTGGGGACGAAGTAATACATCATGCCCAGGAACGCGGCGGTCAGAAAGAAGCCGACGGCGTTATGGCCGTACCACCACTGGGTCATGGCATCCTGCGGGCCGGAGAACAGGCTGTATGATTTCAGCGTGAACAGGCTCACCGGAATGGCGATGTTATTGAAGGTATGCAACAGCGCGGTGGCCAGGATGAATGACAGATAAAACCAGTTCGCGACATATATGTGCGGCTGCTTGCGCATCATCAGAGTGCCGATGTACACGGCCATGTAAGCTATCCAGACGATCTCGATCAGAATATCGATGGGCCATTCCATTTCCGCATACTCACGGCCCTGGCTGTATCCCGTGACATACGAGAGCGCCGCCAGGACGATGATGGCCTGCCAGCCCCAGAATGTGAATGTCGCCAGACCGGGGGCAAACAAGCGGGTCTGGCAGGTGCGCTGGACCACATAGTACGAGGTGGCGAACAGCGCCGAGCCGCCGAAGCCGAAAATCACCGCGCCGGTATGCACCGGACGGAAGCGGCCGAAAGAGATGTACGGGCTATCGAAGTTTAGAAACGGCCAAGCCAGTTCAGAGGCGATATAGACGCCAACCAGCATGCCAACCACGGCCCAGACGATGGCCATGACCAAGAACTTCTTGACGATGTCGAAGTTGTACTGTTCCGCTGCCGCGGGACTGTTTGCAGCCATCATGCCTCCTCGGTTGCCTGCCGCCCAACTCAATGGCGCCCATGGCGCCGTGACCTATACAGCCGAAAAACCGGCCTGCACAAAAGACGCGGGAGTATAGGCCCTAAACCCCATTCGCCGCAAGGTGGCCGGCCAGTTCAACGACCGGCCTCGCTCAGTAGCCGCCGCAGATCGTGGGCAATATCCTCGGCCGGCAGCGCGAACGGCAGCAACAAACGCAACTTGCCCGATGCATCCAGGACGTAACTTCCCGCCGTATGATCCACCGAATAACCATCGACACCCGGCTCCTGGTGCTTGCGATAAAACACCCGGAATTCCCCGGCGGCTGCCGCCACCTGTTCCGCCGTGCCCCGAAGTCCCAGAAACGAGGGATGAAAGTATGGGACATACTGTCTCAATAGCGCTGCGCTATCGCGTGCAGGGTCGATGGTAACAAAGAGGACTTGAATACGCCCGGCTTCATCCGGGGTCAATTGCCTGAGCGCGGAAGCGGTATCGGACAATGTTGTCGGACAGACATCCGGACAGTGGGTGTAACCGAAAAACAGGACGACCAGCTTGCCCTTGAAGTCCTTCAAGGTACGAGCCTGGCCGTTATGATCAGTCAGTTGGAGGTCTTTCCCGAAGACGGCGCCGGTAATGTCGGTGCCACGAAAATCAATGGGCTGGCTCTTGCTGCAAGCACTCAACATGACCAATGATAGAAGCGCGGCAAGCCACCTCATGCCAAGGTATCAGCCGGCCAGTGCAGCCGTCGGCAGATCCGCCAATCGATACTTTCCCGTCTGCACCGCCTTGGCGAGTTCCTCGAGATTCATCTCGTTGAGCAACCCCAGGATTTTCTTCTTGACCGGTATCCATTTGAAGTGCATCGGACAGGCCGTGGCATCGGAGCACTCCTTCAACCCCAGGATGCAACTCTTGGTGAAATCCGGCCCCTCGGTCAAGAGCAGGATCTGCATCAGGTTGGTTCGATGCATGCCATCGCGCAGGCAGAAACCACCCAAACGGCCACGGAAGGAGGCCAGCACACCCTGCTTGCATAGATTCTGCAGGATCTTCGCCAGATACGCCGCTGGCACATTAAGACGGTCGGCAATATCACGATTCAATACCGGCTCGCCCGGGGTTTGCGTGGCAATGTAAATCAGCGCCTGGACGGCATATTGACTGGTGCGGGACAGAACCATAGTTGATCTCCAAAGGGAGTTTTTTGTCTGATTATAGCGGGGTCACAGCGATTGCATAAGGCATAGACAACTATTCAGCGCCTGTGTGAACGTCCGCTAGGCCATCGAGGACGGCAAGCAAGCGCCGATTCGCCACAAAACCCATGGCATGAAGTGGGTCAGGCGCGGTCAAGAACGGAATCTCCGCAATCAAGGGCGCCTGCAAGCGTTGTTGTAATGTCCCCAGATTCTCGTTGTACGCGGCCATACGCGGCTCCAGTTGATTCGCCACCCAGCCAGCCAGGGGCAATCCGCGCCGAACAACCGCCTCCTGTGTCAGCAGGGCGTGACTCAAACAACCAAGGCGCATGCCAACCACCAGGATCACTGGCAAATTCAAGGCGACTGCAAGCGCGGCCATGTCCTGCCGGGCATCGATGGGCGCCATAAAGCCGCCGGCGCCTTCGACAAGCACCCACTTTGCCTGGGCAGCCAGTGTTTCATAGGACTCGACAATATGCCGGATCTCGATCTTTACACCCTTGTGTTCGGCGGCAATGTGCGGGGCAATCGCCTCACGGAACACATATGGGTTGACCAACCGTTCCGGCAATGACATGGCCGAGGCTGCGCGAATGCGCGCGACATCCTCGTTGATCCATACGCCATCAACCCGGTCACAGCCGGCAGCGACCGGCTTCATCCCGAGTGCCGTCACTCCAAGATGCCGCAACGACTCCAGCAGCGTTGTCGTCACGAGAGTCTTGCCGACACCGGTATCGGTGCCGGTGATGAACAGACCCGGCATGATTACAAGCCTGCCCGACGCTGTTCGAACTTGACCTGAATCACCTGGCGACCATCATCAAGCCGATCATTCGCACCGGCCCAAGCATGCCCGTAGATGATCTCGTAGGTTGCCGGCAGCCGGCCATCGTGGCGAAACCGCTCATAATTCTGCTCGAACTGGCGCCACTGTGCCCGTCCCATCAATCCGGAGCGACGCCCCTCGGTGACGGTATGTGCCCCGATTGCCTTCAACTCGCATAGCAAACCTTTCAGTTCGGTATAAGTCAGGGTGAGATGCTCCATTTCCATGACCGGGTTCTTGAACCCGGCATAGACCAGCATGTCGCCGATATCATGCATATCGACGAAGCGATTGACGTGGCCATAACCGTCCAAGCCGGCGAAAGCCGCACGCAATTCCTTCAGCGTATCAGGACCGAAGGTGCTAAACAGGAACAAGCCATCGGGTTTTATCGCCCGGCGTATCCCGCGGAACGTCGCCTCCAGTTCCCCCACCCACTGTAGCGCGAGATTCGACCAGACCATATCCAGACTAGTGCGCGCCAAGGGTAGGTGCTCAATATCGCCGCAAACCATCGTCACGGGACAGGTGTTCTGGCTCAATCCGACCACGGCTCTCAGCCGGGCGAATACTCCGGGTTGCGGCAGGCTGGCCTGGGCCCGTTTCAACATGTTCTCGGCCAAATCCAGGCCGACAAGATGTGCATTCGGGTAGCGCGCCTGTAGCAAAGACAGGGCTTGGCCCGTGCCGCAACCCGCATCCAGGATTAACGAGGGAGCCAGCTTCATCATGGCCAAGCGCTCATCCAGTCGCCGCGCCACCTCCTGCTGCAAGGATGCGGCGGCGTCATAGGCGCCCGATGCCTTGTTGAATGCGGCGCGTACCACTTGCCGGTTAGGCGATATCTTTGACAAAAGTCTCTACCTGCTCAATGAACCACGCCGGATGCGAAAGAAATGGGGCGTGCGCGGCATGAGGATGCATCGCCAAAGTCGCGCCGACGATCGAGTCCGCAAGCCACTCCCCCGCGCCCGCCGGACAGAGCAAATCGCGCGCGCCATGAACGACCAATGTCGGGCAGCGTATGCCCATGATCCGCTCGCGCAAATCCGCCATGCCAAGAAGTTCAAGGCCGGCAGCCAAAGTACGCTCATCCGGAGTGCCACGCTCAAACACCGACTCTCGTAAAGATATGGCGACCGCACGTGCTGCATCGCCACCCCGGGCCTGCAATGCCAAAAAACGGAGCAGCGTGGCGCGATAGTCCAGCATCAATCCACTCGCGAATTCCGCCAGCACCCAAGGTTCGAGCCCATGCGTCCATCCTGGTCGCTGAACGAAGGCCGGGGTGGTCGACACCAGGATCAGGCCACGCACCTGATCAGGCCGCGCTGCCGCCCAGGCCATAGCCACAATACCGCCCATGGACCAGCCACAAATTATGCCTGGGCCGGGCAGCCCTTGTGCCAGTGTGTGCGCCAATACATCTGGTGTATATGGCTGCGGCATGGCGCTACCACTGTATCCGGGCAAATCGGGGGCCAGAACCTGGCAGGGCACATCGATAGATGACCTGACAGATTGCCAGACGCCACCATGCAAGCCCCAGCCATGCAACATGACCAGTGACAAATCCTCAGCCATGCGCAATTGCCCTAAGCGCATCGACCAAGTGCTCGACATCGGCGAGAGTATGCCCGGCGGAAAGGGATATACGTAGGCGAGATGTTCCCTCGGGTACCGTCGGCGGCCGAATCGCCGGCACGAAAATACCCCGGTGCATAAGTTCCCGAGTCAATGCCATGACGGCGGCATCCGACCCCACTTGAACCGGCTGAATCGGCGTTTCCGACGGCAACAATCGCCAAGGCAATGTCACCAACCCGTTACGAAGGCAGGCAATATGTTCCAGCAAACGCTCGCGCCGCCACCCCTCCGCAACAACGACCTTCAGGCTGGCAGTGACTGCTGCTGATAGAGCTGGGGGCATCGCGGTCGTATAGATGTAGGTGCGTGCTTTGTTTACCAGCCATTCAATCAACTCCGGTGCGCCCGCCACAAACGCCCCCGACACCCCGAGCGCCTTGCCCAGGGTCGCCATATAGATGAGGGAGGGGTTCTGCGCTGCGCGCTCCATCAAGCCAAACCGTTCCAGGACACCGCGCCCACCCTGGCCTAAAACGCCGAAGCCATGCGCATCGTCAAGATACAACCAAGCATGGTAACGCTCCGCCAGATCGAACAGTTCCGGAATCGGGGCGATATCGCCATCCATGCTGAACACCGCATCCGTGGCAATCATCTTGGTCTTGGCGGCGCTATTCCGGAGTAGATCTTCGAGATGATTCAGATCGCCATGACGATAGCGGCGATGCTCCGCACGCGACAACACAGCGGCATCAACCAAGGAGGCGTGGTTCAGTTTGTCCGCGAACACGGCATCGCCGCGCCCGAGCAGGCTCGTCACGACACCGATGTTGGCCATATATCCAGTAGAAAACAACAAGGCCGCCGGCAAACCGGCATGCCCGGCAAGCTCGATCTCGGCGGCTTGATGCAAGGCGTGATGCCCGGTCAACAGGTGCGAGGCGCCCGCCCCCAAGCCAACGGTGTTCAGCGCATCGATGGCGGCTTGCGCCAACCCAGGGTGGTTCGCCAACCCAAGATAATCGTTACTCGCAAACGACCGGCAAACCCGGCCATCCAGACTCACATTTGCGCCCTGGGCGCCATCCAACAATCTGCGTTGACGGATACGCTTCGTGGCCTGCAAAGCGGCAAGGGCAGCATGTACCTCGGGTATATCCATAATTCACGAACTCAAGTGCGGAGTAACGATCAGCACTCTGCCAGATACAACAATACGCGGGGAGAAACTCAATCGATAAAATAAAAAACGGGCGCGATAGCCGCGCCCGTTTTAGGCTTGAATCTGACGTTTAGATCAGATTAGAAGCTGTGCTTGACGCCCAAGTTCCAGCCGCTGGCATCGGTCACATCGTTGTCGCCCGCGCCATACACGAAGTAGGCGGTGGTACGCTTCGACAATGCATAGTCAGCACCGATAGCCAGTTGGTCTTGATCGGCGGAACCGACATCAACTTGACCATACTGAGCCTTCAGGGTGATCGGGCCCATGGCGTGCTTGACATTCAGCAGCCAAGAGTCACGATCCACGGCTTGGTCGACGTTCTCGTAAGCAAAACCGACAGTCGTGTCACCGAAAGCGTAGGAAGCGCCAAGCTTCCAAGCGTCGGAATCCAGAAGTTCAATGCTCTGGTACGACAGGGAGGCGAACAACGGGCCATTGGCGTAGACGCCAGTCGCCGAGAACGCATCAGCCGTGTCACCGCTGTCGATGCCGTTAGCATCAGCGGCAACAATAGCAGCCGCGAAGTGGAAACCACTCCAAGTCGGGGAGATGTAGGCAATCGCTTGCGGGCTGCGATGATCGTGGGTGTCATTGAGCAACTGAACGCCAGCCAGACGACCGGTGTTGTAGTCGGCGATGGTGTCGCCGAAAATGTCCAAGGAACCCGTGCCCAACTTGTAGGGGGTGTCATGACGGCCAACAACAAAGGTACCGAAACCACCAGCCAAGCCGACGAACGTGTTACGACCGCCGATAGAAGCGGTGCCAACACCGTTCGCGCCATCACCGATGGCGGACTCGATTTGCCACACGGCCTTCAGGCCACCGCCCAGGTCTTCCGAGCCCTTCATACCAACGCGGCTAACGTTGTCAACAACTTCCATATCGACATTGGAAACATCGGTATCTTGGATAGCGATGTTCATGATGCCGTAGACATCAACATTGGCGGAAGCGGCGAAGGCGGCGGGAGCAGCGAAGGCACCAGCAACAGCCAGAGCGATCAGGGATTTTTTCATCTTTCACTCCATTATTTACAGGTTAAGAAAACTTTTAACCCTCTGCGATAGATTGACTTCCGTCAACCCAGCCCGGCCCATACAGGCAATCGCAGGGGGCATCGAGAACCCTCTCGCATGAGAAGTTACGCACATTCTTGCAAGAATGCAGTCGAATTCCCAAATGCTTTCCCAACCTGCCCACCAACCTCCTCTGGCGCTGTCGTTTAATTGCAACAGCCGGGAGAAAAAAACACGCTGACTCTGGCCCTAGCCGAAGAGTCGCGACAACTCCTGCGCGGGGTCGTCCGCCTTCATGAATGCTTCACCGACGAGGAAGGCATGAACCCCCGAGTCGCGCATCCTTGTAATGTCAGTTGCACTGAGAATACCACTCTCGGTGACGACGATTTTTTCCTCTTGTCTTTCTGTTATTGCCGCACGTCGAATTTTTGGCAACAAGTCCAACGTCGTTTCCAGGCGCGTTTCGAAAGTCCGCAAATTTCGGTTATTGATCCCCACCAAGGGGGTCCGTAACTGAAGCGCCAGATCCAATTCAGCGCCATCGTGAGACTCCACCAGGACCGACATACCCAAGCCCATGGCGATATCTTCAAGTTCCTTCATCTCGGACAGCGACAATGCTGCAACGATGAGCAGAATACAGTCGGCACCCATCGCCCGCGACTCATATACCTGATAAGGGTCGATCATGAAATCCTTGCGGAGCACAGGCACCTCGCATGCCGACTTCGCCTCGCGCAGATAATCTGGCGCCCCCTGGAAGAATTGCCTGTCGGTCAACACAGATAAGCATGCAGCGCCCGCCCTCGCATAGCCGGCAGCGATTTCGGAGGGCCGAAAATCGACACGGATCACCCCTTTACTCGGGCTGGCCTTTTTTATCTCGGCGATTACCGCAGGTTTTCCCGCCAACACCCTGGCACGTATCGCACCAAGAAAATCCCGAGGCGGAGGCATCGACTCTGCAGCCGCACGCACGGCGTCCAGGGGAATTTGCCGTTTGGCCTCGGCGACTTCTTGTTTTTTTACCGCAAGAATTTTATCCAGGATATCGGACACCACATGCTCCGTTCAGGTTTCCTCGACCCTGACCCGAGAGGCCAAGGCTGTCAATAGTTCATAACCCACGGTGCCCGAGGCCGCCGCCACCTCATCGACCGACAAGGCATCGCCCCACAATGTCACCGGACTGCCAATGTGCGCATGCACGGCCTCGCTTAGGTCGACATGCAGCATATCCATCGACACGCGACCCAATGTCCGGGCACGCTGCCCCTCGACCAGGACAGGCGTCCCGGTGTCCGCATGCCTCGGGTAGCCATCGGCATAGCCACAGGCAACGATGCCGACCCGCATATCGCGCGGCGCGACAAACCGAGCACCATAGCCAACCCCTTCGCCCTTGCGCACAGATTGCACGGCAATAAGTTGACTGCGCAGCGACATGACCGGCAACAACCCAAGTTCCAACCCGGTTGTGCCCATCAGCGGCGAAGAACCATAGAGCATGATCCCGGGGCGCACCCAGTCGCCATGACTCTCAGGGTAGCCCATCAAGGCGGCCGAATTAGCAAGTGTGACCGGTAAGTCCAAGCCGGCTGTCGCCGCACGAAAAGTCGCCAGTTGCGCCGAGACACCAACATCAGGGTCATCGGCACGAGCGAAATGGCTCATCAAAGTGATGCCGCCGATATTTGCCGACGCACGCAACTTGAATAAAACATCGCGCAAACGTGTTGGCGGCAAGCCCAGTCGACGCATCCCGGTATCGACCTTGACGAAGATATCCAGGCGATGCTCCAGTTTTGCCCGGATCAATATCTCGGCTTGGTCTTCCCGATGAATCACCGGTTGCAAACGACGGCGGGCAATCTCCGGGAGTTCGTCAGGTTGAAAGAAGCCTTCCAGCAGGACAATGGGGTGACTATAGCCCTCGCTGCGTAACTGGCTCGCCTCGTCCAGGGTAAGCACCGCGAAACCGTCGGCAGCGCGCAACGCACGGGCGGCGCGCAACAGACCATGACCATAGGCATTGGCCTTGACCACGGCCAGGACGCGCGCCGTGCCCGCCAGGCGTTTTGCCAGGGCCAGATTGTGGCCAAGCGCAGCCAGATCGATTTGCGCAACTAAGGGACGAGCCATGGCGCCACTCAGGAGATGGGCATGCCGGCGTAGTTTTCGAAGCGGGTGTACTCGCCCAGAAAAGTCATCCGCACAGTGCCGATCGGGCCGTTACGCTGCTTGCCGATGATGATCTCGGCGGTGCCCCGGTCGGGACTCTCGGGGTTGTAGACCTCATCGCGATAGATGAACAGGATGACGTCGGCATCCTGCTCGATAGCGCCGGATTCGCGCAGATCAGACATCACCGGGCGCTTGTTGGGACGCTGCTCAAGCGATCGATTGAGCTGCGACAGCGCAATTACCGGGACATGCAACTCCTTGGCCAGCCCCTTGAGCGAGCGGGAGATCTCCGAGATCTCGGTCGCGCGATTCTCACCCTGACTGTTGCCGCTCATCAACTGGATGTAATCGATGACGATCAAGCCCAGACGACCATCCTTGGATTGCCGCGCCAGACGGCGGGCGCGGGCACGCACCTCCATCGCGGTCAGGCCCGGCGATTCGTCGATGAATACCGGCGCCTCGTTGAGCCGGCCGAGGGCATGGGTGAGTTTGTGCCAATCGTCCTCGGCAATCTTGCCGGTGCGCAACTTGTGCTGATCCAACCGGCCCACCGAGCCGAGCATACGCATGACCAGCTGCGTCGCGGCCATTTCCATACTGAATACCGCCACCGGAAGGCTGGTATCGAGGGCAACGTTCTTGGCAATGTTGAGGCTGAACGCGGTCTTGCCCATCGATGGACGGCCGGCAACGATGACCAGATCGCCGGGCTGGAGGCCGGAAGTCTTGTTGTCCAGATCGGAGAAGCCCGTCGGTACACCGGTGACATCGCTGGGGTTGTCGCGGCTGTAGAGTTCGTCGATACGGTTCACCACCTGCACCAGCAGGGGCTGCAGGCTCTGGAAGCCCTGGCTGGCGCGCGCTCCGGCCTCCTTGATCTCGAACACCTGCGCTTCGGCAGCATCGAGTATCTGCGCCGCGGAGCGGCCTTCCGGGTTGTAGGCGGCATCGGCGATCTCGGTGCCGACCGTGGCCAGGTGCCGCAGCACAGAGCGCTCCCGGACGATCTCGGCATAGCGCCGGATATTTGCTGCCGACGGCGTGTTCTGGGCGAGCAGGGTGAGATAGGCCAAGCCGCCGGTTTCGCCCAGTTGGTTGAAGGAATCGAGCGACTCGGCGACAGTAATGACGTCCGCCGGTTTGTTCTCTTCGATAAGCCGGGTGATCTGTTTCCAGATGGTGCGGTGATCGGCGCGATAAAAGTCGCGCTCATTGATCAGATCGGCAACGCGCTCCCAGGCCGAGTTTTCCAGAAGCAGGCCGCCCAGCACCGACTGCTCCGCCTCGACGGAGTGGGGCGGCAGTTTGATGGCGGCGTATTCGGAATCCATAACGGCGGGCATTGAGGAACGGTTCGAAAAGTCAGTTTTGGATTGTATCGCCCCACCCTGAAACGACAAAGGCCGCGCAAGCGGCCTTTGTCTCGGGGCGTTGGCGCCGGTGTTACTGCTCGGGGGTGACGACCACCTGGATGCCGACCAGCACATCGGTATGTAGCGCCAGGGTAACCGGGTACTCGCCGATCATCTTGAACGGGCCTTCGGGCAAACGCACCTCGGCCTTGACGATCTCATGACCTTGGGCCTGGAGGCCTTCGGCGATATCGGCGTTACCGACCGAACCAAACAGACGGCCATCGACACCGGCTTTCTGCGCCAGTTGCAGCACGAAGCCTTCGAGCTTGGCGGCGCGGGCCTGGGCGACGCCCAGTTTCTCGGAGGCGATACGCTCAAGCTCGGCCTTCTTCTCGGCGAACTCGGCCATGTTGGCCTTGCTGGCACGCTTGGCCATGCCCTGGGGAATCAGATAATTGCGGGCATAGCCCGGCTTGACGTTGACCACATCGCCCAGATTGCCGAGGTTGGACACTTTGTCCATCAGAATGATTTCCATGACAGACTCCTCTTATTGATGCAGGTCGGTATAGGTCAACAGGGCCAGGAAGCGCGCGCGCTTGATGGCGGTGGACAGTTGACGCTGATAGTGGGCCTTGGTGCCGGTGATACGCGCCGGGATGATCTTGCCCTGCTCGGTGACGAAGTCCTTGAGGACTTCGACATCCTTGTAGTCAATCTCCTTGACCTTGTCGACGGTGAAGCGGCAGAACTTTTTGCGCTTGAACAGGGCGTTGCCAGCGGGTTTGCGCTTGTCCATGGGCTTGCGACGGAAGAAAGCCATATTCGTTACTCCTTGATAATCTTGAATTCGGTGACGTGCAGGTTGGGCATCGGGTTGCGCGCGCCTTTACGGTCGAGAAATCCAGTCAGTGTCAAATAGCTGTCGGTCTTGCAGGCGGCCAGTCGTGTCGCCACCTCTCCGAAGGCCTGGGCGTCGATCTCGCAGCTTACCGTCCGCTCCCGGTCAGCCTCGATCTGTTGCGAGGCGTGTGCCAGTCTGAATTGCAGGACGGGGATACCGGCGGGGGTGTAGCGCAAACTCTCGCCAACGACCACACGGCCCTCGATCTCGAGCCTATTGATACTCACTCCTCGGCGCGCTCAACCTCCTCACGCAGCGGCTTCAGCCGGCGCGGCGTCGCTCTGCGGGGCCAACATGTTGCGGGACTTCTCTTCCTTCATCATCGGCGAAGGCGTCGTGATCGCTTCGTCGCGCTTGATGATGAGGTGGCGCAGGATGGCGTCGTTGAAACGGAAGCCATGCTCCAGTTCGTCCATGGTCGGCTGGTCACACTCGGTGTTCATCAGCAGGTAATGCGCTTTGTGCATCTTTTGCAGCGTGTAGGCCAGTTGCCGACGGCCCCAGTCTTCCAGACGGTGGATCGTGCCGCCGTTGCCGGTGATCAGGGTACGGTAGCGTTCGACCATGGCGGGCACCTGCTCGCTCTGGTCCGGATGGACGATAAATACGATTTCGTAATGACGCATTGAAGCTCCTTTTGGATACACCCCCCGCGCGACCGGTGGGGCAAGGTGAAACGGCCCGGACGATCCGGACCGAAGAAAGCCGAGCATTTTAATGAAAAATCAGCGGGATAGCAATTGACTACCCGAGCCGAAGCACCGACTCAATGCGATCAGGCAACGCAATCGACGTAATAACGAATCGCGCCATTGCTCTTGTCCTTCACCAAACCGTGAACATCGGTTTCGAAGCCCGGGAATTTTTCGTTGAACTCGCGGGTGAACCTCAGGTAGCGGACGATGGTGGCGTTGAAGCGCTCGCCCGGGATCAACAGCGGAATACCCGGCGGGTAAGGTGTCAGCAGGATTGAGGTGATGCGGCCTTCAAGGTCATCGATCTCCACACGTTCGATATCCCGGTGGGCCATGCGCGCGAAGGCGTCGGCGGGACGCATCGCCGGCACCATGGCCGAGAGATACATTTCCGTGGTCAGGCGCGCCACGTCGTTGGCCTTGTAGACCTGATGGATGGACACACACAAGTCCTTGAGCCCAATCCGCTCGTACACCGGATGCGCCGCGACGAAGTCCGGCATGATCCGCCACAGCGGCTGGTTGCGGTCGTAGTCGTCCTTGAACTGCTGCAGCTCGGTGACCATGGTGTTCCAGCGGCCTTTGGTGATGCCGATGGTGAACATGATGAAGAACGAATACAGCCCGGTCTTTTCGACGATGACGCCATGCTCGGCGAGGTATTTGGTCAGGATCGCGGCCGGAATGCCCCAGTCGGAGAAGTCGCCGTCGACATCCAGGCCAGGCGTGATGATGGTGGCCTTGATCGGATCGAGCAGATTGAACTCCGGCGCCAGGTTGCCGAAGCCATGCCAGCGTTCGCCGGCGCGCAGCATCCAGTCCTCGCGGTCGCCCATGCCTTCCTCGGCGAGTTCTTCCGGACCCCAGACTCTGAACCACCAGTCGGTGCCGGGATCGGTTTCCATGTCGGCGCCGACCTTGCGCATGGCGCGGCGGAAGTCGATGGCTTCTGTGATGGATTCCTCCACCAGCGCGGTGCCGCCGGGTTCTTCCATCATCGCCGCCGCCACGTCGCAACTGGCGATGATGGCGTATTGCGGGCTGGTCGAGGTGTGCATCAGGAAGGCTTCGTTGAACACGTCGCGGTCCAGCTTCCGGTTCTCCGATTCCTGCACCAGGATTTGCGAGGCCTGCGACAGGCCGGCCAGCAGCTTGTGGGTGGATTGCGTGGAAAACACCATCGAGTCCTTGCAGCGCGGGCGATCCGCGCCGATCGCATGCATGCCCCGGTAGAAATCGTGGAAAGTGGCGTGCGGCAGCCAGGCTTCATCGAAATGCAGCGTGTCGATCTTGCCGTCGAGCTCGGCCTTGATCTCTTCGACGTTGTACAGAATGCCGTCGTAGGTGCTCTGGGTGATGGTCAGCACGCGCGGCTTGGCGTTCTTGTCCGGCGCGAATGGGTGCGCGGCGATCTTCTTCTGGATGTTTTCCCAGTTGAATTCGGAACGCGGAATCGGCCCGATGATGCCGAAGTTGTTGCGCGTCGGCATCAGGAACACCGGGATCGCACCGGTCATGATGATCGCGTGCAGGATCGATTTATGGCAGTTGCGGTCGACCACGACGATGTCGTTCGGCGCCACCGTGGAATGCCAGACGATCTTGTTCGAGGTGGAAGTGCCGTTGGTGACGAAGAACAGGTGGTCGCACTTGAAGATGCGCCCGGCGTTGCGCTCGGAGGCCGCCACCGGGCCGGTATGGTCAAGCAGTTGGCCCAATTCCTCGACGGCATTGCAGACGTCGGCGCGCAGCATGTTCTCGCCGAAGAACTGGTGGAACATCTGGCCGATCGGCGACTTCAGGAACGCGACGCCGCCGGAGTGGCCCGGGCAATGCCAGGAATAGGAGCCGTCCGCCGCGTAATGGGTCAGCGCGCGGAAGAACGGCGGCGGCAGCGAGTCGAGATAGGCCTTGGTCTCGCGCATGATCAGGCGGGCGACGAATTCCGGCGTGTCCTCGAACATGTGGATGAAACCGTGCAGTTCGCGCAGCACGTCGTTCGGGATGTGCCGGCTGGTACGCGTCTCGCCATAGAGAAAGATGGGGATATCGGTGTTCCGGTGGCGAATCTCCTGCACGAAGGCGCGCAACTCGGCGATGGTCTCATCGGCCTCGCCGGAGGAAAAATCGTCGTCATCCACCGACAGGATAAAGCCGGAGGCACGGCTCTGTTGCTGCGCGAATGACGACAGGTCGCCGTAGCTGGTCACCCCGAGAATCTCCATGCCCTCGTCTTCCAAAGCCTTGGCCAGGGCACGGATGCCCAGCCCGGACGCATTCTCGGAACGAAAGTCTTCGTCGATGATGACGACTGGAAAACGGAAACGCATAGCGGAACCTCGAAGCAAAGCAGCTGGAAAGAGTCGAAAGGATAAGTCAAAACAACGTCCGCCCCTACCTTGGCGCGCACTGCCAACGACTAAATTTTCGGAAGTGTGACGCCGGTCTGGCCCTGGTATTTACCGCCTCGGTCACGGTAGGACGTCGCACAGACCTCATCCGACTCGAAGAAAAGCATCTGGGCGATGCCTTCGTTGGCATATATACGCGCCGGCAGTGGCGTGGTATTGGAGAATTCCAAGGTGACGTGACCTTCCCATTCTGGCTCCAGCGGCGTCACGTTGACGATGATGCCGCAGCGGGCATAGGTGCTCTTGCCCAGGCAAACCACCAGGACGTTTCGCGGTATCCGGAAATACTCGACGGTACGCGCCAAGGCAAATGAGTTGGGTGGAATGATGCAGGAGTCGCCCTTGACTTCGACGAATGAGTTCGGATCGAAATTCTTGGGATCGACTATGGTGCTATTGAGGTTGGTAAACAGCTTGAATTCGTCAGCGCAGCGGACATCGTAGCCATAGCTGGACGTGCCGTAGGAAACGATGCGCTTGCCGTCGACAGACTTGACCTGACCGGGCTCGAACGGCTCGATCATGGCATGCTCCGCCGCCATGCGTCGTATCCAGTGATCGGATTTGATGCTCATTTGCGTAAGGGATAGAGATGAAGTGAGGCGCGATTGTTGCACGCCTCACGCCCCACGCCTATCGCCTCACGTATTCTGGATGACGATGCTCGGGAATTTGTTGCTGTGGTCAACAGCCAGATCACCGACCTTGACGGCGACGCGCCGGGCAATCTGCCGATAGATCTCGGCGATGCGCGAGTCGGGCTCGGCCACCACGGTCGGTTTGCCGGCATCGGTTTCTTCGCGGATACGAATGTCCAGCGGCAGACCACCGAGGAATTCCACGCCATAGTCCTTGCACATCTTCTCGCCGCCCCCCTCCCCGAAGATGCGCTCTTCGTGACCACAACTGGAGCAGATGTGCAGACTCATGTTCTCGACCACGCCGAGGATGGGCACGCCAACCTTCTCGAACATCTTAAGACCCTTGCGGGCGTCGATCAGGGCGATGTCCTGGGGCGTCGTGACGATCACCGCGCCGGTCACCGGCACGCGCTGCGCCAGGGTCAGCTGGATGTCACCCGTACCCGGCGGCAAATCCACCACCAGATAGTCGATTTCTTTCCACTTGGTATTGTTCAACAGCTGCTCCAAGGCCTGAGTAACCATCGGACCGCGCCAGACCATGGGGGTATCGACATCGATCAGGAAGCCGATGGACATGGCTTGCAGGCCGTGGCCCATCATCGGCTCAAGGGATTCGCCGTCCTCGGAAATGGGCCGTCCGTGGATGCCCAGCATAGTCGGCTGCGACGGGCCGTAGATATCCGCGTCGAGCATGCCCACCGTGGCACCCTCAGCCGCCAGGGCCAAGGCCAAATTGACCGCGGTCGTCGATTTGCCGACGCCGCCCTTGCCGGAGGCGACAGCGATGATGTTCTTGACGTTGGGGATGAGTTTGACGCCGCGCTGCACGCTGTGAGCAACAATCTTCCAAGACACGTTTGCGGCTACGCTTTCGACGCCCGTCACGGCCGCAATCTTGTCCTCGATCATCTTCTTGATGTCGGCCATAACCAGCTTTGCCGGATAGGGCAAAACCACATCCAAGCTAACCCTGCCACCCTCGACCTTGATATTCCGGGCCGATTTCGTGGCCATAAAATCCTGCTGTGTATTCGGATCGATCAGCCCCTTCAGAGCGTCCTGGACCTGCTGTTGAGTTACCGACATCACATTGCCTCTTTGGTTGAATCTGTAAGTAAATTGGTTGCCTGCATACCACTCGCCGCACCGACGTGGGTGCAAATGGCGGCGAACTTGGCGTTTTCAAGTCTGCGGTGCCGGACGGCCCTTAGTAGACCCGGCTATTGTTGATTATTTTAATCCACTATTTTCCACCCAAGCAAACCCAATTTCGGGCTCGCATCGACGACGCCCTGGCTCCAGCGCGAGCGCTTCGCTGCTCAGGGCACTAAATATCGCCTCGCCATGACCCATTGCCTAGTCAATCAGGGCCTCACTGGGGGCGCAGGAAAGATGGCCGCAAGCTCGGGGGACAGGTCAGTGGATACTGCCTGCCACTGTGGTATGAGCCACATAAAGTTGGGCAAGGTCATGAAAACCATGCCGATTTTCAGCAGCGGCCAGGACTACCATCCCTAATCCAGCCCGAAGTACGCAGGCACTTGGGCGAATGCCGTTGTCGCCAGCATGGCAAAACACAAGTGTGTACACCTAGTTCAGCAGGTGCCTGCTAGGCAATTCCGTCCAGGGGATTATGGCCGACAAGCTTGAGTGCGGGCACCCTTGCTCGCAAGGCAACGACGAGCATACTCAGCGCCCCAGGCCGACGACGCAGCGAAACCCATAACAGGTTGAGCGATAGATTGAAGTCGGCGAACACCACCACCTCTGAAAATCTCTCAAGTACCCCTCGGATAAGTCGTAACACAGCCTCGATTTCTTCCGGCGATTTTCGCTTCAGCCCAGGCGCCAGCATCATGAAGTCGTACAAGGGCATTCCGGATTCATCACGAGTGGGCACCGTCTGCCATAACGGCGCGCCGACGCGCCAAAGACCTGTCTCTGTCAGGTCAGCCTTGGCGCGGGTGACGAGATTCACGGCAGGTCAATCCTTGAGGTGGGCCCCCAACTCGGCGAAGGTATTCAACGGCGCGATGGTCGAGACCGACATCCCGAGCTGACGGCTGATCTGCGTCGCGGAGAACATGCCGCGCAAAACCTGGCTGCGGTCAACCTGGCGGTCAGCCACCAAGGCATGTTGGCGGCCATGAGCCTGCATGGTCGCGACGATGTCGCCCACGGACGCCTTCAGGACATCGTCGACACATAATACTTGCAGTTTCTCCCGCGGCGTCATGATGTCCTTCACCAGGACATCGTTGTGGCGTATCCCTTGCGATTGAATGATCTGCATCGGTTTTTCACTGGTCAGGTCGGTGGCCGTTACCAGGCCGAGCACGGCATTCATATCATCGACGACCAGCAGCAAGCGAACGGCGTGGTGAATCATTCTGGCGCGCGCGGCCTCGATGGTTTCCAGCGCCGATATGGTGTACACGGCGACAATCGAGAAATCGGTCATTACCATCTCCGCCCTATCGCTCAATACCACCGCGTCGGCCATGCGTTGCCTGGGGGTCATGAAGCTGGCACCCTTCTGCAAAGGGGCCGCACTGAGTATCTGATAGTTCTGACTCACGCTCATCCTTTCCTGCTTCTGTGTTTAGCCGCCCTGCGCCCGCAGGTGATGCCGATACGGCATCTTGGGCCTGGAAACCAAGTCTGTCTGCAAAAACCGCTGCAATTCTTCCAGCGCCTGGCGATATACATCGCGCTTGAAATCAACGACGGTATCAATCGGATCCCAATACCGATTCCAGCGCCAGGCATCGAACTCGGGATGCGATGAAGCCCGCAAGCTGACATCGCACTCACGTCCAACCAGACGCAGCAAAAACCAGATTTGCTTCTGGCCACGGTAATGGCCACGCCATTCCCGGCGCACCCACTCGCGAGGTACATCGTAGCGCAACCAATCCCGGGTCCTCCCCAAGATGCGCACATGCTCAGGGAGCAGCCCCACTTCCTCGGTCAATTCACGATACATCGCCACTTCCGGAGTTTCTCCGGACTTGATCCCGCCCTGGGGGAACTGCCAGGAATTCTGGCGAACACGTTTACCCCAAAATACTTCGTTCCTGGCGTTACATATGACAATGCCAACATTCGACCGGTAACCATCTTTGTCGATCATGGTCGCCTCTAACCAATTCTGTGACTATTTTTATTCTCCCACCCTTACTCAGCCTTGCAAAGCAGTTGGCAAATCTAAGGCCGCGGCAGATCGAAACGAAAGCGCCTCCCGGAATATCCATTGAAGCTGCGCATTCGATCCAGGAAGCGGCACAAGCCGAGGTTCAGCAGCGTATCCCACTGCCGTGCGCGTACCTGCAAGTTATCAAACGACAGGTCGACTACAGGTGGGGCTAGCGCGAATACCTGGATGTTGCCTTTCTGCTCGGCCGGAAGCAGCAATACTCGCTCATCAAAGGCGTCATGGATGCGGGCCAAGTAGGTATCGTAAAACCGATCAGAGCCCCAAAGATTGAACACCGCGACGCCACCCGGTCGCAGGACTGTGGAGCAGGCTTGATAAAACGCGTCCGACGCCAAGTCCTCGACGATACGGTTGGCGTCGTAGCCATCAACCAGGAGCACATCCACTGCGCCAGGATGGCCATGCACATACGCAGCACCGTCTTCCACCCGGACCGACAGTCTCTCATCGTCGTCGGGCAGGAGAAAATAGGCACGTGCAGCAGCCGCCACCTCGGCGGATATTTCCAGGGCCAGAACCCGACAATCCTTCAGATAGCGGTGAATAAACTTGGTGATAGAGCCGCCCCCGAGACCGATCAGGCACACGTCACGAGGCTGCGCCGCCACAACCAGGAACATCATCATGGCTCGGGTATATTCCAGCTCCAGAGCATACGGTTCCCATCCGCATGGCGCTCTGGATAGCCAGCCCACCCAGATGCAAGAACCGCACGCCATCTTTTTCGCTAATCTCAACGGCGGGCGAATTGATCTTCCGCTGACGGCCAAGCAAGCGCATTTGGTACCATTCTCCTTTTGCAATTTTGCAAGGCTACCATGCGCGTCTCACAGTTCTTCCTTTCCACCAGTAAAGAAGCCCCAGCCGAAGCCGAACTCGTCAGCCATAAGCTGATGCTGCGTGCCGGCCTGATCAAACGGCTGGGTTCCGGCCTCTACACCTGGATGCCCCTGGGTCTGCGAATTCTGCGCAAGGTGGAGGCCATCGTCCGGGAGGAGATGAACCGGGCTGGCGCCATCGAGTTGCTGATGCCCGCCGTGCAGCCGGCTGAGTTATGGCAGGAATCCGGCCGCTGGGCGGTGTTCGGCCCGCAGATGCTGAAGATCAAGGACCGCCACGACCGGGATTTCTGCTTTGGCCCCACCCACGAGGAGGTCATCACCGATCTGGCCCGCAAGGAACTACGCAGTTACAAGCAGTTGCCGGTCAACTTCTACCAGATCCAGACCAAGTTCCGCGACGAGATTCGGCCCCGCTTCGGCGTGATGCGGGCGCGAGAATTCCTGATGAAGGATGCCTATTCCTTCCATCTCGACGAGGCCAGCTTGGACGACACCTACCAAGTCATGTACGCCGCCTACTCGCGCATCTTCGCCCGCCTGGGTTGAAGTTCCGCGCCGTCGCCGCCGACACCGGCGCGATTGGTGGCAGCGGCTCGCACGAGTTCCACGTCCTGGCCGACTCGGGCGAAGACGCCATCGCTTACTGCCCTGAATCCGACTATGCGGCCAATGTCGAGATGGCCGAAGGGCTGGCCCCTGCCACCGCCCGTCCGGCCGCCACGGAAGCGATGCGCGACGTCGACACCCCGAAGCAGACCACCTGCGAGGACGTCTCCGCGTTGCTCGGCATTCCCCTGCAACGCACCGTCAAGCTGATCGCGGTGATGGCCGAAGACAAGCTCAATGCCTTGCTGATCCGCGGCGACCACAACCTGAACGAAGTTAAAGCCAGCAAAATCCCCGGCCTGAGCGACTTCCGCTTCGCCTCCGACCAGGAAATCCGCGCGGCCTTCTCCTGCCCGCCCGGCTTCCTCGGCCCCGTCGGTCTTGACCGCAGCCAGATTCGCGTCATAGCCGACCGCACTGTCGCCGCCATGGCCGACTTCGTCTGTGGTGCCAATAAGCCCAAATTCCACACTGCTGGTGTCAACTGGGGCCGCGACCTGCCCGAGCCCGATCTGGTCACCGACATCCGCAACGTCATGGAAGGCGACCCCAGCCCGGACGGCCAAGGCACGCTGAGCCTCTGCCGGGGCATCGAGGTTGGCCACATCTTCAAGCTGGGCACCAAGTATTCCGAGGCACTGAATGCGACTGTGCTGGACGAGCAGGGCAAGGCCCGCACAGTAGCCATGGGTTGCTATGGCATAGGCGTCTCCCGCATCGTCGGCGCCGCCATCGAGCAGGGCAATGACACACGAGGCATTATATTTCCCACCTCACTGGCGCCTTTCGAGCTTGCCATCATCCCGCTGGGCTATCACCGCAGCGAAGAAGTCCAGGATCTTGCCAATCGCCTGTATACAGGCTTCAGGAACTTAGGTGTGGATGTCGTACTCGATGATAGAGATGAGCGCCCTGGTGTGATGTTCGCCGATATGGAACTGATCGGAGTGGCGCATCGTATTGTCGTGAGTGATCGTGGCCTCAAGGAAGGCTTGCTTGAATATCAGGGTAGATCCGACGAGAGCGCAACAAAGATTCCGAGTAGTGATGCCATCCAGCTCATAGAGGAACGTATCAAGGCATGTCGCGTCAGCGTGTAAGCAAATATGTCCTGTGCCTGATCTTGCTCACAGCGGCGCCGGCTTATCCCGGCGCTCAGCAATATGAGCCACTGTCGGCAAGCGTCAAGGCCAGGATGTCAAAATCGGTGTCGGACGTTGCCCCTGCCCGCATTACATATGGGAATCCTGCCGCAGTCGGCGAGTGGTTGAATGAAATGGGCAGACGCCTTCAGAGGCGTCTGCCCGACCCTGCGATACGCCAGGATTTTCTTAATGCGTTGCATTACGAGGCGACGCGGGCTGGGCTCGATCCTGAAATGATTCTTGGTCTGATCGAAGTGGAAAGCAATTTCCGGAAATATGCCGTCTCATCAGCCTCGGCACGCGGCTTAATGCAGGTCATGCCATTCTGGATCGATGTTATTGGCGCCAAGGAACACAATCTGTTCCACCTCCGAACCAATCTTCGCTACGGTTGCACCATACTGAGACACTATTTGGACATCGAACGAGGCGATCTCTTCCGCGCATTAGGGCGCTACAACGGAAGTCTGGGGCGGCCTGAATACCCTGATTTGGTCCTTGGCGCCTGGAAACGAAACTGGACCTATGATTCGCCCCGGCTTTAATTGACATAGCCAATTTGGCCGCATCGGTTTTCACAAGCTCAAGTAGGTCAGATTCCCGAATCTCCAAAGCAAAACGCCCTACCACGAGGGTAGGGCGTTTTTTTTTGAGGAGTCTGGCGATGACCTACTTTCACACCCGTAATGGGCACTATCATCGGCGCTGGAGCGTTTCACGGTCCTGTTCGGGAAGGGAAGGTGTGGTGCCACTCCGCTATGGTCGCCAGACATAACTTGAGTCGGGCTGGCTGAGCCAACCTGACGTTGATCGTTGTGTCTTTAACGTCATTGGAAGAAGAAGTTTTGGGTTTAGATTGCACCCTGAATGAATTCAAGGTTATAGGGTCAAGCCTTACGGGCAATTAGTACTGGTTAGCTTAACGCATTACTGCGCTTCCACACCCAGCCTATCAACGTTGTGGTCTTCAACGACCCTTCAAGGGGATCAAGTCCCCGGGAGATCTCATCTTCAGGCAAGTTTCACGCTTAGATGCTTTCAGCGTTTATCTCTTCCGAACTTAGCTACCCGGCAATACCACTGGCGTGATAACCGGTACACCAGAGGTTCGTCCACTCCGGTCCTCTCGTACTAGGAGCAGCCCCCGTCAAATCTCCAGCGCCCACGGCAGATAGGGACCAAACTGTCTCACGACGTTTTGAACCCAGCTCACGTACCTCTTTAAATGGCGAACAGCCATACCCTTGGGACCGGCTACAGCCCCAGGATGAGATGAGCCGACATCGAGGTGCCAAACTCCGCCGTCGATGTGAACTCTTGGGCGGAATCAGCCTGTTATCCCCAGAGTACCTTTTATCCGTTGAGCGATGGCCCTTCCATTCAGAACCACCGGATCACTAGGACCTGCTTTCGCATCTGCTCGACATGTCCGTCTCGCAGTTAAGCTGGCTTATGCCCTTGCACTATCAACACGATTTCCGACCGTGTCTAGCCAACCTTCGTGCTCCTCCGTTACCTTTTGGGAGGAGACCGCCCCAGTCAAACTGCCTACCATGCACGGTCCCCGACCCCGATAAGGGGTCCAGGTTAGAACCTCAACGACACAAGGGTGGTATTTCAAGGTTGGCTCCACGAGAACTAGCGTTCCCGCTTCACAGCCTCCCACCTATCCTACACATGTCCCGTCAAAGTCCAATGCAAAGCTGCAGTAAAGGTTCATGGGGTCTTTCCGTCTAGCCGCGGGGAGATTGCATCTTCACAAACACTTCAATTTCGCTGAGTCTCTGGAGGAGACAGTGTGGCCATCGTTACGCCATTCGTGCGGGTCGGAACTTACCCGACAAGGAATTTCGCTACCTTAGGACCGTTATAGTTACGGCCGCCGTTTACCGGGGCTTCGATCAAGAGCTTGCACCCCATCACTTAACCTTCCGGCACCGGGCAGGCGTCACTCCCTATACGTCCACTTTCGTGTTTGCAGAGAGCTGTGTTTTTGTTAAACAGTCGCAGCCACCATTTCACTGCAACCCCATCGTGCTTCGCCCGCGAGGGACTACACACTACCGGGGCACACCTTCTCCCGAAGTTACGGTGTCAATTTGCCGAGTTCCTTCTCCAGAGTTCTCTCAAGCGCCTTAGGATTCTCACCCTGCCCACCTGTGTCGGTTTGCGGTACGGTCTTCGTTAATCTGAAGCTTAGAGGCTTTTCTTGGAAGCATAGGATCAACCACTTCAGTCCCGAGGGACCTCGTCATCACGCCTCAGCTAAGCTCTCCGGATTTGCCTAAAGAGCACGCCTACACGCTTAAACCAGGACTTCCAACACCTGGCTGGCCTACCTTTCTCCGTCCCCCCATCGCAATTAACGAAGGTACAGGAATATTCACCTGTTTCCCATCAGCTACGCATCTCTGCCTCGCCTTAGGGGCCGACTCACCCTGCGCCGATGAACGTTGCGCAGGAAACCTTGGGCTTCCGGCGAACGGGCTTTTCACCCGTTTTATCGCTACTCATGTCAGCATTCGCACTTCCCATACCTCCAGCATGCCTCACAGCACACCTTCACAGGCCTAGGGAACGCTCCTCTACCACGCGCGCCTGATTTAAATCGTCTGCCTCGCTCACGTCTTCATGGGCACTTCCCAATGAATCCTTGAACGACATTTCTCGATCCCCCGCAGGAGATCCTTACTCTGCTTCAGCAAACGCCTTAAATCAGGCGCGCATCCGCAGCTTCGGTTATGTGCTTAGCCCCGTTACATCTTCCGCGCAGGACGACTCGACTAGTGAGCTATTACGCTTTCTTTAAAGGATGGCTGCTTCTAAGCCAACTTCCTAGCTGTCTATGCCTTCCCACTTCGTTTACCACTTAGCACATATTAGGGACCTTAGCTGGCGGTCTGGGTTGTTTCCCTCTTGACACCGGACGTTAGCACCCGATGTCTGTCTCCCGTGCTTGCACTTCTCGGTATTCGGAGTTTGCTATCGCGGGGTAGGTCTAGACGACCCCCCCAACGATTACAGTGCTCTACCCCCGAGAGTGATACACGAGGCACTACCTAAATAGTTTTCGAGGAGAACCAGCTATCTCCGGATTTGTTTAGCCTTTCACCCCTATCCACAGCTCATCCCCTAGTTTTGCAACACTAGTGGGTTCGGTCCTCCAGTGCGTGTTACCGCACCTTCAACCTGGCCATGGATAGATCATCCGGTTTCGGGTCTACGCCCAGCTACTGAACGCCCTGTTCAGACTCGCTTTCGCTGCGCCTCCCCTATTCGGTTAAGCTCGCAACTGAACGTAAGTCGCTGACCCATTATACAAAAGGTACGCAGTCACCCCAGCACAAAGAACCCTGCAGGTTCTTTGCCATCACAAAGCCTATTTCATCTTTGTTCTTTTGAGTCGCGCTGCGCGCTCCTCGAAAGAACCTGAAGATGCTTTGTGCTGAGGCTCCCACTGTTTGTATGCATGCGGTTTCAGGATCTATTTCACTCCCCTCCCGGGGTTCTTTTCGCCTTTCCCTCACGGTACTGGTTCACTATCGGTCGACAACGAGTATTTAGCCTTGGAGGATGGTCCCCCCATCTTCAGACAGGATTCCACGTGTCCCGCCCTACTTTTCGCACGCTCAGACCCGCCAACTTCTTTTCGCATACGGGGCTATCACCCACTATCGCCGGACTTTCCAGACCGTTTTGCTAAGAAGTTGGTTTAGTCGTGCAGGCTACTCCCATTTCGCTCGCCACTACTTTGGGAATCTCGGTTGATTTCTTTTCCTCTGGCTACTTAGATGTTTCAGTTCACCAGGTTCGCTCCACATGGCCTATGTATTCAGCCAAGGGTACCCTTGCGGGTGGGTTTCCCCATTCGGATATCTCCGGATCAAAGCTTATTGCCAGCTCCCCGAAGCTTTTCGCAGGCTATCACGTCCTTCATCGCCTGTTGTCGCCAAGGCATCCACCACATGCACTTAGTCACTTGACCCTATAACCTTGAACCCTCTCGCGAGGCTCCAATTCATAGGTTGTGTTTGTCTGCCCACGCCCGACTAAAAGCGTGGACCGACGCAATCTTTACCCATGTTCAATGCGTATCTCATCAATACGTATCAAACTTCTTCTTCCAAATTGTTAAAGAACAGCCTCTGCTCAATCAGCAGAGGTCAATCCTGCCTCCCCTTCGGGCGGCAATCACTGAACTCTGATCACTGAGTGTTGGTGGAGGATGACGGGATCGAACCGACGACCCCCTGCTTGCAAAGCAGGTGCTCTCCCAGCTGAGCTAATCCCCCGCGTTAAGCCGACAGCCCGGAGACCGCCCGAACCTCAAACCCTAACGACTCGAGATTCCGTCAGTTCAAGCCACCACTTAACTGGTGGGCCTGGCTGGATTTGAACCAGCGACCCCACGCTTATCAAGCGTGTGCTCTAACCAACTGAGCTACAAGCCCTCTGTCTTGTGTTACAGCCTTTGAAGTGTGGACACTGAACCAGCTTCGCTCTAGAAAGGAGGTGATCCAGCCGCACCTTCCGATACGGCTACCTTGTTACGACTTCACCCCAGTCATGGATCACTCCGTGGTAATCGCCCTCCTTGCGGTTAGGCTAACTACTTCTGGAGCAACCTACTCCCATGGTGTGACGGGCGGTGTGTACAAGGCCCGGGAACGTATTCACCGCAGTATGCTGACCTGCGATTACTAGCGATTCCGACTTCACGTAGTCGAGTTGCAGACTACGATCCGGACTACGATCGGCTTTGTGGGATTGGCTCCCCCTCGCGGGTTGGCAACCCTCTGTACCGACCATTGTATGACGTGTGAAGCCCTACCCATAAGGGCCATGAGGACTTGACGTCATCCCCACCTTCCTCCGGTTTGTCACCGGCAGTCTCATTAGAGTGCCCTTTCGTAGCAACTAATGACAAGGGTTGCGCTCGTTGCGGGACTTAACCCAACATCTCACGACACGAGCTGACGACAGCCATGCAGCACCTGTGTGCAGGTTCCCTTTCGGGCACCAAGCCATCTCTGGCAAGTTCCTGCCATGTCAAGGGTAGGTAAGGTTCTTCGCGTTGCATCGAATTAATCCACATCATCCACCGCTTGTGCGGGCCCCCGTCAATTCCTTTGAGTTTCAACCTTGCGGCCGTACTCCCCAGGCGGTCAACTTCACGCGTTAGCTTCGCTACTAAGAACTTGCGCTCCCAACAGCCAGTTGACATCGTTTAGGGCGTGGACTACCAGGGTATCTAATCCTGTTTGCTCCCCACGCTTTCGTGCATGAGCGTCAGTGTTAGCCCAGGGGGCTGCCTTCGCCATCGGTGTTCCTCCACATCTCTACGCATTTCACTGCTACACGTGGAATTCCACCCCCCTCTGCCACACTCTAGACATCCAGTTTCAAACGCCATTCCCAGGTTAAGCCCGGGGATTTCACGTCTGACTTAAATATCCGCCTGCGCACGCTTTACGCCCAGTAATTCCGATTAACGCTCGCACCCTACGTATTACCGCGGCTGCTGGCACGTAGTTAGCCGGTGCTTCTTCTTACGGTACCGTCATCCACACAGAGTATTAGTCCATGCGATTTCTTTCCGTCCGAAAGCGGTTTACAACCCGAAGGCCTTCTTCCCGCACGCGGCATGGCTGGATCAGGGTTGCCCCCATTGTCCAAAATTCCCCACTGCTGCCTCCCGTAGGAGTCTGGGCCGTGTCTCAGTCCCAGTGTGGCGGATCATCCTCTCAGACCCGCTACGGATCGTCGCCTTGGTGAGCCTTTACCTCACCAACTAGCTAATCCGACATCGGCCGCTCCAATCGCGCGAGGCCTTACGGTCCCCCGCTTTCCACCTCAGTGCGTATGCGGTATTAGCGTAACTTTCGCTACGTTATCCCCCACGACTAGGCACGTTCCGATGCATTACTCACCCGTTCGCCACTCTCAACCCCCGAAAGGGTCTACCGTTCGACTTGCATGTGTAAAGCATGCCGCCAGCGTTCAATCTGAGCCAGGATCAAACTCTTCAGTTCAATACCTAACTATTTTTGAGTACCTACTCTCGTAGGCCGCTCGCTCTCAAGAATTAACTTTCTTGAATGCGAACATTAAGTCTTCTTTCGCTTTACGGACAACCCGCCTAAACAGGCCATCCAGCCAGACCCAATGCCCACACTCTAAAGGCTGTACTACTTGTTAAAGATCAGTTGCTGCCTTGTTTGCAGCGGCTGCGTCGGCAGCGAGAGGTGCGCATTATACGGACGCCGAAACGGTGGTCAAGCACTTATTTGAATCTTTTTTTACGCCGCCATGAACCTCTTGTGACATCAACCAGTTAACGCCTCAAAAAAGACTTACTCGGGCGTACTTGCGCTTGCCGACCTGGGCGACGACCGTGCTGCCTTTTGTGATCAGAAGGCTCTTGTCGCTCACTTTCTCGCTATCCAGGCGTACGCCCCCGCCGGCAATCTGGCGGAGCGCCTCGGAGGTGCTCGGCACCAGGCCGGCAAGCTTGAGGAGTTGCGCCACGGGCAGGCCCTCGGGCGGCGCCTCCAGGGAGATCGCTGGTATGTCGTCCGGTATCGCCCCCTGCCGGAAACGTGCTTCGAAGTCCGCCAGCGCCGCCTCGGCGGCGGCTCGACTATGGAAGCGGGCAATGATCTCCTGCGCGAAACCCACCTTGATGTCGCGCGGGTTGCGACCGCCAGCGACGTCCTGCTTCCATTGCCGCACCACATCGAGCGGCTCGAAGGAGAGCAATTCGATGTAGCGCCACATCAAGTCGTCGGAGACCGACATCAGCTTGCCGAACATCTCGTTGGGCACGTCGGCGATACCGATGTAGTTGTTCAGCGACTTGGACATCTTCTGCACCCCGTCCAGGCCCTCCAGGATGGGCATGGTGAGCACCACCTGGGGCTCCTGACCATAGTGCTTCTGCAACTCGCGCCCGACCAGCAGATTGAACTTCTGGTCGGTGCCGCCCAACTCGACGTCGGCCTTCATGGCCACCGAGTCGTAGCCCTGGATCAGCGGATAGAGGAACTCGTGAATGGCGATCGGCTGGCCGCCGTTGTAGCGTTTCGAGAAGTCGTCACGTTCGAGCATGCGCGCTACCGTGTGCCTGGCCGCAAGCTGGATCAAATCGGCGGCGCTCATCTCGCCCATCCAGCTTGAATTGAACATGACCAGGGTCTTTTCCGGGTCAAGTATCTTGAAGATTTGCTGCTCATAGGTGCGCGCGTTGTCGATGACATCGTCGCGGGTCAAGGGCTTGCGCGTGACATTCTTGCCGGTCGGATCGCCGATCATGCCGGTGAAATCGCCGATCAGGAACATCACCTCATGGCCCAGTTCCTGGAACTGACGCAGCTTGTTGATCAGCACCGTGTGACCGAGGTGCAGGTCGGGCGCGGTCGGGTCGAATCCGGCCTTGATCCGCAGCGGGCGGCCTTTCTTCAGCTTTTCGACCAGTTCGGTTTCAAGCAGGATTTCTTCGGCGCCACGCTTGATGATTTCGAGGCTTGTTTCTATCGACGACATAATTCGGCACGATCCCTAGTCAGAAATAAAAAAGCGGATGAGGCGCAGCCCCATCCGCCCTGGCAAAAGCAATTTTCGCGTTTATTTCGCGGCGCTGCCAGTCGCGTTTGCAGCCGCCTGGTTGAGGCGCTTGTCGAGTTCGGCAGCAGGCAGGTAGCCGGGAATGCGCTTGCCATCGGCGAGGATCATTGCCGGCGTTCCCTGAATGCCCAGCTTTTCGCCGAACGCCAGGTTGGCTTCGATGGGATTGACGCAATCGGCCTTACCCTCGGGCACTTTGCCTTTCAGCATCAGATCGGCAAATGCCTTGGCGCGATCCGCGCTGCACCAAACGAGTTTCGACTTTCGCGGTGCATCGGTGTGCATCGGCAGTGGGTACAGGAAGGAGTAGATCGTGACGTTGTCGACCTTGGCCAGTTCCTGCTCGAGTTTCTTGCAGTACGGGCAGTCGACATCGGTGAACACCGCGAGTTTCCGCGAACCGTCGCCCTTGACCACCTTGACAGCGTTGTCCAAAGGCAGGTCGCTGAAGCTGACCTTGTTCAGTTCATCCTGTTTCTCGCGTGTCAGGCTCTTGCGCGTTTTGGTGTCGAGCATCTCGCCGACGACAATAAAGTCAGCTTTGGCGTCGGCATAGAGGATCTGGTTGTCATCCATGACCACTTCGAACACACCGGCGATGGGCGAGGCAGCCACCGTCTTCACCTTGGCGCCGGGAAAGCGCGCCTCCAAGGTTTTCTGGATATCCGCGTCACCCGCAGAACAGGCCGTCGCCAGGAAAAGGCTGGCGAAAAGTATGGAAGGCACTCTCATGTCGATATCTCCGATCATTGTATGGCATGACGCATGAGCGCCTGCTTGAACCACCCGGTTTCGTCCGTCAGGGCGAGGCCTGCATTGCGTAACCAGCGCAGGCCCGGGTTGGGATTAGTGAATAACTTCTTCAAATTACCTGTTGTCATCTGCATGGACGCGACGTCTTCCATGCGGCGCACGGCGTAGGCTTGGAGCCGACCGATGTCGCCGGGGTTCCCACCCTCCGCCAGCATTTGCGCCAAAAGGCGGCTATCCCGGAAGCCCAGATTGACGCCCTGACCGGCGAGCGGGTGTACGGTGTGCGCCGCATCGCCCAGCAACACCAATCCGGGGCGGACCCATTCGCGCGCCCTGCGGCGCTTCAGGGGGAAGGCCACCTGAGGCGTAATGCACTTCAGTTTGCCCAAGCCATACCCCCCGGCGCGAGCCACGGCTTCGGCGAACACCTCGGGGACGAGCCCAAGACGCGCCGGCACGAGATCCTCGGGCGACGACCAGACGATGGAAATCCGCCGGCCTGGCAGCGGCAAATAGGCCAGGATGCCATCGCTCTGAAACCACTGCCGGGCGATGCCGCGATGCGCCTTCTCGATCTCGAAATTGGCCACCACGCCGGACTGCCGATAATCATCGACGTCGATCTCGATGCCAGCTTGGCGACGCAACCAGGAATTGGCGCCATCGGCGGCGACCAGCAAGCTGGCTTGCAGCTTGCGCCCATCCGACAGCGTCAGGGTATGCGCGGCCTCGCCCCAGGTCACGGCATCCGGCCTGCCGGTGATGCATTCGATGTTGCCGGTCGCGGCCAGCGCCGTCCAGAGCGCATATTGCAGGCGTCCGTTCTCGGCGATCCAGGCAAGTTCCGGCAGCCCGGTCTCGATGGCGTCGAATTCGATGCGCCCGCCGGCATCGCCCTGAATGCGCATGCCGCGTACCGCCTCGGCGCGTACCGGTTCGCCCCAGCCGCCCAACTGGCGCAGCCAGTCGACGTTGCCCGGGCTATAGGCATAGACGCGCGCATCCCAGGCCTCGCTGACGGCCTGCGGCGGCGCCGCCTCCACCAGGGCGACGCGGTAGGCCGTATCCTTGAGGGCCAGGGCGAGGGCAGCGCCATTCAGGCCGCCGCCCAGAATTACTATGTCGAAACGCTCTACCATGATTGCGCCCCGAACATCATCTTGCGCGCGAACATCGTCTTCAGCGGCGGCAGGCCATCCATGGCGCTCAACCCCAGGCCGCGCATCAAACCCAGGCCGGGCAGGTCGTTGGCAAACGCCTCGACCAGAAGATCGGTCATGGCGATGCCACCGCCGACATCCCAGCGGCGGCGCTTACGGTAGCGCTGCATGAAGTCGGTATCGCCAAACTGTTCCGGAGTGGCATCCATGAGGGTCTCGGCCAGCCACCAGGCATCGCGCAAACCAAGGTTAAATCCTTGACCGGCCACCGGGTGCAGGGTCTGCGCGGCATTGCCGATGCGCACCAGGCCGGCACGTTCTTCGGGCGCCGTCGTAATCAGGCGCAAAGGGAACGCGGAGCGCGCACCGGCAGCGACAAAGCGTCCCTGCCGGTCCCCGAAGGCATCCTGCAAATCCGCCATGAACGCCGCGTCGGATAGCGCCATGCGGGATTCAAGCAGGTCGTTCTGCGTGGTCCAGACCAGGGCATAGTCGTCGCCCAGCGGCAGCAGGGCAATCGGCCCCTTCGGAGTGAAGCGCTCATAGGCCCGGCGGGCGTGCGGCAACTCGGTACGTACCGTGCAGATCACCGCGCTCTGGCCGTAGTCCTTCACCGAGGTCTTCGCCGCCGGCAGACTCTTGCCGCCGTCGGCCAGGACGATCAAGCGGGCACTGAGCGTCGCGGGCTGTCCGTTCAGGATGTATTCGACCAGACCGCAGCCGCCCGCCGGGCGCACCGCCGTGACTTGCGCGCCGAGGACGACATCGTCTTCGGCCAAACTCACCCGCGCCGCCAGGGCGGCATACAGATCGCCATACTCGGCCGTATAACCCAAGGCCGGCACACCGGCTTCGGCGGCAGTGAGCACAGCGCGACCGAAACCGCCGCGCTGCGAGACGTGGATGCTCTCGATGGGCGTCGCCTTGTCGGTCAGCGTGCTCCAAGCGCCCAGGCGTTCCAGGATCAGGCGCGTGCCATGGGCCAGCGCCAGGGCACGCGGATCGCGTGCCGCCATGACCGGACGCGCCTCCAGCAAGGCCACCGCCAGGCCACTGTCGCGCAAGGCGAGCAGCAGCGCCGCGCCCACCGGGCCACCGCCGACGATGGCGACATCGACGTGCCGATCCAGATTTGTGTTGGCCAGTTCAGTCATGGCGCATGGCCTCCTCGATGCCGGCGACGCTACGCGGCAGGGCATCCGTGAGCACCTCGCCGCCGGATGCCGTGACGTGTACGTCATCCTCGATGCGGATGCCGATATTCCAATAGGCCTCCGGGACGTCCGGCGCGGGGCGGATATACATCCCCGGTTCGACGGTCAGGACCATGCCCGGTTGCAAGGCACGCCACGCGCCAGCCAGTTTGTATTCGCCGGCATCGTGCACGTCCCGGCCCAGCCAGTGGCCGGTGCGGTGCATATAAAAACGTTTGTAGGCCTCCTGCTCGATGAGGCCATCGACCTCGCCCTGCAACAGGCCCAGGTCCACCATGCCGCGCGTCAGGACGCGCACTGCCGCGTCGTGCGGCTCGTTCCAATGGCGCCCCGGGACGATCAGCGCCATGGCCTCGGCCTGCGCCGCCAGGACGATTTCGTAGACGGCCTTCTGCGCCGCGCTGTAACGACCATTCACAGGATATGTGCGGGTGATGTCGGCGGCGTAGCCGGCGAACTCGGCGCCGGCATCGATGAGCACCAGATCGCCGTCGTTCAGGGGCTGGTCGTTACCGACGTAATGCAGGATACAGGCATTGGCGCCGCCCGCGACGATGGACGGGTAGGCCGGCGACTCGGCGCCACCCTGGCGGAAAGCATGCAGCAATTCCGCCTCGATTTCATATTCGTGGCGCCCTGGGCGGGTCGCCCGCCAGGCGCGCCGGTGCGCCTCGACGGAGATGGCGGCGGCGCGACGCATGTGAGCGAGTTCGTCGGCATCCTTGAACAGGCGCATTTCGTCCAGCGCCGCGCGCGCATCGACCAGCCTGCCGGGTGCGGAAACCCCGGCGCGCGCCTTGGCGCGTACCGCGTTGAGCCAGCCCATGACCCGGTTATCCCAGGCGCTGTCCTCGCCAAGGATATAGTGCAGCACCGGCTGATTTTCCAGGGTTTGCGCGAGGACGTCATCGAGCTGGGTATTCGAATGGGTCCCATCGAAGCCATAGTCGTCGCGCGCCGCCTCGGGTCCGACCCGGAAGCCGTCCCAGATCTCGCGCTCAGGATCCTTGGCGCGGCAAAGGAGCATCTGCCGGGGCTCCGACCCGGCCACCAGGACAAGCACCGCATCGGGCTCCGGGAAACCGGTCAGGTAATGGAAATAGCTGTCCGAGCGGAACGGATAGTGCGTGTCGCGGTTGCGCGCAACCTCGGCGCCGGCGGCCAGCACCAGGACACCCTCGCCCATTTTTTCCAGGAGCCGCTGACGCCGGCTGGCGTGACAGGTCAGTTCAGGCCGCATGACGCAACCTCAATTCAGTATCCAGATCGGCCAGGCGCTGTGGCGTGCCGACATCTTCCCAGCGCCCGGCATAGTGTTCGCCGGTCACCTGCCCGGCCAGCATGGCCTTGTGCAGCAGCGGCGCCAGCCTGGCCTTGTCGCCGGGGGCAATCCCGGCGAACAGTTCGGGCCGGTAGCAGCCGATGCCGGAGAAGGTCAGCCGGCCAACGGCATGGGTAGGCGGTATCGCGACCGTGCCATGCTCCAGCACGAAATCGCCTTGCGGATGGTGCGGTGGATTATCAACCAGGACCAGATGTGCCTGATGCGCCGGGTCCACGGCCATGTCGGCGAGTATCGGCACGAGCCGGGCATAGTCGAATTCGGTGTAGACATCGCCGTTGCTGACCATGAATGGCGCTGGGCCCAAGAGGTGCATGGCCTTGACGATGCCGCCCGCCGTTTCCAGAGGCGTGCCCTCGTCGGACCAGGCGATGCGCACGCCCAGCGTGGCACCGTCGCCCAGCGTGGTCTCGATCTGCATGCCCAGGTGCGCATGATTGATCACCAGATCGGTGAAGCCGGCGCGCCGCAGGCGCTCGATCTGCCAGACGATCAGCGGCTTGCCGCCGGCCATGAGCAGGGGCTTGGGCGTGTGATCGGTCAGCGGGCGCATGCGCTCGCCCAACCCAGCCGCTAGGATCATCGCTTTCGGCGCGCGCGGCGGCATGTCAGAAGGTATAGGCGACATCGACACGCTGACCTTCGAGTTCGTCGAGCAGTTTCAGGAATGGATGCAATGCGACATATCGCTCGCAGGCCTTGCGCAGATAGTGCATCACCAGAGGCATGTCCTTGAGGTAGGCCGCCTTGCCGTCGCGATGGCACAGCCGGGCGAAGATGCCCAGTACCTTGATGTGCCGCTGCACGCCCATCCACTCGAAGTCGCGGAAGAAATCGGCGAAGTCGGCAGGCACCGGCAGGCCCGCCTGGCGCGCCGCCTGCCAGTAGCGTATGACCCAGTCGAGAAGGCGTTCCTCGTCCCAGGCGATGTAGGCGTCCTTATATATGGACACCAGGTCGTAGGTGATCGGCCCGTAGACCGCATCCTGAAAATCCAGCACCCCGGGATTGTTCTGGTCGGTGACCATCAGGTTGCGCGAATGCCAGTCGCGATGGACATACACCTTCGACTGGGCGAGGTTGTTGGCGAGCACGGCGGCGAAGGTCGCCTCCAGTGTCGCGCGCTGCGCCTCGGTCAATTCCAGCTTGAGATGACGCGCCACATACCAGTCGGGGAACAGACGCATCTCGCGCATCAGCAGTTCGGTAGCGTAGTCCGGCAACTCGCCAGCCCGGCTGGCCAACTGGATTTTCAGCAGCGCGCTGTTGGCGTCACGATACAGCGCGTCCGCGCTGGCCTCGTTCAGGGCCATCAGGTAAGTCGTCGCGCCGAAATCGGAGAGCAGCAGAAAGCCTTCTTCCAGGTTCTCGGCGTGTATCTCCGGGGTATTCGCGCCCGCTGCGCGGAACAACCGACCAATACGCAGAAAGGGGCGGCAATCCTCATGGCTGGGCGGCGCGTCCATCACTACCTGGCTGCCGTGCGCCATCGTGGCACGGAAATAACGGCGAAAGCTGGCGTCGGCCGAGGCCGGTTCCAGCAAAATCAAAGGGGCGGGCAAGACGCTTTCCGTCCATTGCCGCAAGCGTTCGAGGCGTTCCAAGCTATAATCCGCGCGCATTAAGACCCGCGAATTCTAACATTCACTCGCCCTATGACCGTCTGGCGTCAAATCTCATGCCTGCTTCCACTAGCCATTGCGTCTGGCGTGGCTTGGAGCGACGAGGCGCGACCGGCGCTCAAGCTGTCCACAAGTCTGAGCAGCGAAGTCATCGCCAAGGACGAAAAAGCCTCGACCCGCGATCTACCCATGGTGATCGACGCCGATCAGCTACAAAGCAAGGGAAAAAACATTATCGAGGCGACCGGCAACGTCCGTGTGCGCGATATGCGCAACCGCTTCGAGGCTGACTGGTTGCGCTACGACAAGGACACGGACGAACTGACGGCCAAAGGCCATGTGCTGGTCGCCCGCGAGGAAGACATCCTGCGTGGCGAGGCGCTCAGACTACGCGTCGATGATCGTGTCGGGGTGTTGAACAGCCTGACTTACGAAATCCAGCGTATCAAGGGACGCAAGGGCGGCGGTCAGGCTGAATCGCTGCGCTTCCAGGGACGTGACCGCTATGCCTTGAAGGAAGCGACATACAGCACCTGTCCCGCGGACAAGCAGGACTGGGTCCTCAAGGCCAAGGACATGGTTCTGGATTACCAAGACAAAGTGGGCTCGGCACGGCAGGTACGCGTCGAATACCTGGGCACGCCGATCCTGTACACACCCTGGGTCGACTTCTCCCTGGACAACAGCCGCAAGAGCGGTTTTCTTTCGCCCTCCTACGGCGCTTCCGACAAGCGCGGCCTGGAACTCAGCGTCCCCTGGTACTGGAATATCGCACCCGACAAGGATGCGACCTTCACGCCACGCATAATGAGCCGGCGCGGCATCGAGCTGACCGGCGAGTACCGCTACCTGGCGCCGGAATACAAAGGCCAGATGGCCCTGGCCCTGCTGCCTCACGACAGTGTCCACGGCGACCTGCGCTACCACGCCGCGGTAACGCACGAGCAGCAAATAACCCCCCGGCTGAGCACGCGCATTGCCCTCGAAGACGTCTCCGACAGCACCTATTTCGCCGACCTGTCGAATCAGATCAGCAAGACCTCCCTGGTCAACCTGCCGCGCGATTTCGCCCTGAATTACAGCGGCGGCTGGTGGAACGCCCTGGGGCGCTTGCAGGGTTACCTGACGCTACAAGACCCGAACCAGTTTGTCGCCGGGCTGGAACCTTATCAACGCTTGCCGCAGGTATTGCTCAACGCCAATCGTGGCGACCTGCCTTATGGCCTGAAATTCGACATGACCGGTGAGTTCGTGCGTTTCGAACACGGCGACACCACCAAGGCTGAAGGCAATCGCCTGAATCTCTACCCGAGCCTGAGCCTGCCGATGGAAGCCAACTACGGCTACCTGACGCCAAAACTGGGCTGGCATTACACTCAATATGATCTTGACCGGAATCCGGACGCGCCGCAGATGCTCTCGAAGACGCGTAGCCTGCCGCTCTTCAGCGTCGACGGCGGTCTGATCATGGAACGGGAGTGGCACTGGCGCGGCAAGCCTTATACCCTGACGCTCGAACCGCGCCTCTATTATCTTGCCGTGCCCTATGAAGATCAGGCCGATTTGCCGGTCTTCGACAGCGGCAGTTCCGACCTGTCCCTGACCCGGCTGTTTTCAGAAAACCAGTTTGTCGGCATCGATCGCTTCAATGATGCCAATCAGTTGACCCTGGCGGTCACCTCGCGCTTTATCGAACCCAATACCGGCCTCGAGCGGCTGCGGGTAACCCTGGGCCAACGCTACTATTTCGAGGATCAGAAGGTTGCCCTTCCGGGGTTCGTCGCCAGCGGCAGCAACGTCACCGATCTGCTGGCCCAGGTCTCCGGGCAGATCACCGACCGGTGGTGGCTCGCCTCCGGATTGCAGCTGAATCCGGACGACGGCGCGCTGGTGCGCGCCAACCTGGGCGCAACCTATCAGGCCGGCCCCGGTCGGCGCGTCAACGCCGATCTGCGCTATATCAACAATGACTACGCGCCGGGTCTGAACCAGTTGGACATCTCCTGGCAATGGCCGATCAAACCGCGCTGGCACAGCTTGGGGCGGATCAACTATTCGTTCCGCGATTCGACCCTGGTTGAAGGCCTGCTCGGTTTCGAGTACAACGCCGGTTGCTGGATGTGGCGCGGCGTTGCGCAGCGTCTGGTCACCGCGACGGGCGAAACCTCCAACGCCTTCTACCTGCAACTCGAACTGGATGGCCTGACCGGGTTCGGTCCCAATCCGCTGGACATACTGAAACGCAACATCTCGGGATACCTGAAGAGTGATGAAATCGAACAGCCCTAAACACTTCCCTCTCGCCATGCTCCTGGCGACGGTACTCAGCGCACCGGTCGCCGCCGCGCCCCAGTCCGTCGACCATATCGTCGCCGTGGTGAACGACGCGGTCATCACTCAATACGAGTTGAACACCCAGGTGCAGCGCATTACCGCGCAACTGGCGCGCAACACGCCGACCCCACCGCCGCGCCGCGCCCTGGAAAAGCAGGTACTGGAGCGGATGATTACCGAAAAATCCTTACTGCAAACCGCGGAAGCCACCAATATCCGCATCGACAATGCCGCCCTGAACCGGGCCCTGACCCGCTTGGCGAGCCAGAACAATATGGATCTGCCTGATTTCAAGGCGGCGCTGGAAAAAGAGGGCCAGGATTACGCCGCCTTCCGCGAGCAAGTGCGCAACGAGATGACCATTACCCGCCTGCGCGAGCGTGAAGTGGATGCCAAGATCATCGTCACGGAGTCGGAACTGGACAATTTCCTGGCCAATCCCAGCCTGAATATGGATCACCAGACCGAATACAATCTGGCTCATATCCTGATACTGGCGCCCGAAGGTGCCACGCCTGAGAAATTGCGAGAACTCCAGGACAAGGCCGCAAAGGCCCTCGCCGAGCTGAACGGCGGAGCCAATTTCGCTCAGGTCTCGGCCATTTATTCCGATGCCCAGAACGCCATGCAGGGCGGCACCCTGGGGTGGCGCCCCGAGGCCAAGCTGCCGAGTCTGTTCGCCAGTGCCGTCAAGAGCCTGGCTGCGGGCGAAACCACACCGGTGCTGCGCAGCGCCAACGGCTTTCATATCCTCCGGGTGATCGACAAACGCGGCAAGGACGTCAACACCGTCGTCAAGCAAACCCTCGCGCGACACATCCTGATCAAGATCAACGAGATCGTTACGGACCAGGATGCCCAGAAGCGTCTCGCCGAACTGCGTGACCGCATCGCCAACGGCGCCGAATTCGATCGTCTGGCCAAAGTCCATTCCGATGACGGTTCCGCTAGCAAAGGTGGCGACCTCGGCTGGCTCAGCCCGGGCGAGACGGTGCCCGAGTTCGAGCGGGCCATGAACAGCCTGAAACCTGGAGAACTGTCCGAGCCGGTGCGTAGCGCCTTCGGCTGGCACCTGATCCAGGTCATGGAACGCCGCGACAAGGATGTGACCCAGGAACGCAAACGCATGGATGCCCGCCGCGCCATCATGGAACGCAAGAGCGACGAGGCCTTCGATGACTGGGTCAGACAAACCCGCGATCGGGCCTATGTCGAATACCGGCTGGAAGAATAGTGGCCCGTGACGAAGTGACAAGGTGACGGAAAGCGCGAATCGTCCCGGTACGTCTGGCTCGTCACCCGTCACCCGTCACGCGTCACCGCTCGTCGTCAGCGCCGGCGAACCCGCCGGCATCGGTCCGGACCTCTGTGTCCTGCTGGCGCAAACGCCATCCAGCCAGCCACTGGTCATCCTCGCCAACCGCGCGCTGCTCGATCAGCGCGCGCGACAACTTGGCCTGCCCTTCGATATCCCGGCATACCTCCCGACCGGCACCCAGCCCATCAGCCTGCTCTCGCTACCGCTCGCCACGCCGGTAACACCCGGGCGACTCGACCGAGCCAATGCCGATTACGTCCTCGCCGGCTTGCGGCGGGCGGTAGCCGGCTGCCAATCCGGGGAATTCGCCGGCCTGGTCACCGGGCCGGTACACAAAGGCATCATCAACGACGCCGGCCACGCCTTCACCGGCCACACCGAATTCCTTGCCGAACTGACCGGTACCGACCAGGTTGTCATGATGCTCGCCGGCAGCATGCGCGGCGGCGGCATGCTGCGTGTCGCCCTGGCGACGACACACCTGCCCTTGCGCGCGGTCGCCGACGCCATCACGCCTGCCAGCCTGGAAACCACCTTGCGCATCCTGCACCGCGCCCTGTGCCGCGACTTCGGTGCCGCCCAACCGCGTATCCTGGTCGCCGGCCTCAATCCGCATGCCGGCGAAGGGGGTCATCTGGGCCGTGAAGAGATCGAAATCATCGAACCCGTACTCGACCGGCTGCGCCTGGCAGGCATGAACCTCATCGGCCCTCTGCCCGCCGACACCCTGTTCCAGCCGAAGTATCTCGATGGCGCCGACGCCGTCCTGACCATGTACCACGACCAGGGGCTGCCCGTGCTCAAGCATGCCTGCTTCGGCCAGGGCGTCAACGTCACCCTCGGTCTGCCGATCGTGCGTACCTCGGTGGACCACGGCACGGCCCTCGACCTTGCCGGCACCGGCCGCATCGACGACGGTAGCCTGCGCGTCGCCCTCGACCTCGCCTGGGACATGGCGCGACACCGGATGCAAGATGTCCGCTGACGGCGCCTACCGCCACAAGAAGGCGCTGGGCCAGCACTTCCTGCACGATCCCAGCTACCTGGGGCGCATCGTCGCCGCCATCCGCCCCGAAGCCGACGACCTGATGGTCGAAATCGGCCCCGGCCTGGGCGCCCTGACCCGACCGCTGCTGGAAAAACTGACGCGTCTGCACGTCGTCGAATTCGACCGCGACCTGGTGCCGCGCCTGCGCGCCGAATTTCCCGAAACGCGGCTGACCGTGCACGAAGCCGATGCGCTCAAATTCGACTTCGCCTCCTTGCTCCCCTCTCCTGCCGGGGGAGAGGGCAGACTGCTGCGCGTCGTCGGCAACCTGCCCTACAACATCTCCTCGCCCATCCTCTTTCGCCTTGCCGAATACGCGGACCTGGTGCGCGACATGCACTTCATGCTGCAAAAAGAAGTGGTCGATCGCATGGCGGCGGCCCCGGACACGCCCGACTACGGCCGGCTATCGGTGATGCTGCAGGCGCGGTTCCGGGTGATGAAACTGTTCAACGTCCCGCCCGGTGCCTTCAATCCGCCGCCCAAGGTCGATTCCGCCGTCGTGCGCCTGGCGCCCCTGGCCGCCGAGGCCGTGCCCTATCGCGACGCCCAGCGCTTCGCCGGGATCGTCGCGCGCGCCTTTGGCCAACGCCGCAAGACACTGCGCAACACGCTGAAAGGTTTGATCGAAGCCGAGACGATGGCCGCGCTAGGTATCGACCCGCAGCGCCGGGGGGAGACCCTGAGTGTTGCGGAGTTCGCGCGTCTGGCGAATTATCCGGGGTGATATCGTCCCTGTAGGAGGGAACTTCAGCTCGCGAAATACCCGGGATCGCTGAAGCGCGCTCCTACATTTTCAACGTGGCTTGACCTTCACCCCGGCGGCGATCTTGTCGTCGGGATGGGTGATGACCGCCTCGCTGGCGTTCAGGCCGGAGAGCACCTGGGCGCGCAGGCCGTTGCGCTGGCCGATCCTGACCGGCTTCAACACCGCCCGGCCGCCCTCGACGACGAACACCGCCCAATCGTTGCCATGCCGGAACAAGGCACTGGTCGGCGCGGTGAGGATGTCGCGGCCCTCCCAGATGACGAAGGCCGCCTCGACGCGGTAGCCGTCGCCCAGGCGCGCCCACTGCTCGCGCGGCGCGACGATGTCGACGATGACGCGCACCCGCTGTTCCTCGACGCCGAGCGCCGAGATCTTGGTGAAGCCGGTCGGCTCGACCACGCGCACCCGACCCTCCAGCGGCTGGTCGCCACCCCAGCGGTCGAGATGCACCCGGGTGCCGGGAGCGATCTTTACCGCCGAGGTGGACAGCACCTCCACCTCCACCTCCAGGGTGTCCGGGTTGCCTACCTCGATCAAGGGCTGGCCGGCGGCGACGCTGCCCTCGCTCTCGTGCACCACCTTCAGGACACGCGCGGCGACAGGCGACACGACGTTCAACGAGCCGCCGCCCACTGACGCCCCCGCCTGCATGAGCGTGGCGCGCGCCGCTTCCAGATCGTAGCGGGCGACGTTCACCGATTGCTCGGCGGCGGCATGCGCCGCCTGGGCGCGCTGCTGCTCGGTGCGCGCCTGGTCGACGGCGGCCTGGGAAACGAATTTCTGGCCGCTCAGTGCCTGGGTGCGCGTCAGGTTCTGGCTCGCCAGTTCGGCGGCAGAAGCGGCGGCGCGGGCCTGATCGCGAGCCGCCTGCCAGGCGGCCTCGGCGGCACTGACGCTCGCCCGCGCCTGCGCCCGACTGCGCGGATCGAGGTCGGCGGAACGGGTCGGCTCCAGCACCGCCAGCACCTGCCCGACGCTGACCGGATCGCCCACCTTCAGATCGATGCGCCGGGCATAGCCGGCCACCGGCGCCGAGACGACATAGCGCTCGCGCACCCGTGTCTTGCCCTCCTCCTCGACGGTGACGGCGAGGCGGCCCTTGGCCGCCGCCTCGGTCTCGACCGGCACGGCCTTGGGCATGAAGCCCCAGGCGAGCGCCGCCGCTAGGGCCAGGGCGATGAGGGTCAGAGCGATGCGTCCGCGTGTCATGGTTTCATCCTATGGGCTAGACGGGGAAATGCAAAGGTGTTGCTTGTGGGGATCAGAGTCTCGGGGAAATAACGCAGGAAACCCAAATGGCCCTGGCCTGTGCGACTTCCCCCTTTGTAAAAGGGGGAGTGAGGGGGATTTCTACGCCGTCGACAATCCAAGCGCCGCTAAATCCCCCCTGCCCCCCTTTTGCAAAGGGGGGAGAATCCTGATTGGCTGCATCATGCTTATCGTTCATTCCCTCGTCTTCAACACCGCCACCAAATCCAGCCGACCCAGCCGGTACCACACCAGCGCCCCGGAGATCACCGCCGACACCGTCACCACGGTCGCGCCGAGGGCATAGTTGTACGGCTCGATCACCAGCGGGAGGCGGTACAGGTCGGACTCGAACACCGTCACCAGGATGCCGCACAGGCCGGTGCCGACCAGCATCCCGACGGGGATGGCGGCCAGGGTCAGGGCGGCGAGTTCGCCGAGCAGGATGTAGGCGATCTCGCCGTGGGTGAAGCCGAGGACGCGCAGGCTGGCCAGTTCGCGGCCGCGTTCCGAGAGGGCGATGCGCGCGCTGTTGTAGACCACGCCGAAGGCGATGCTGCCGGCCAGCAGGGTGGCGACCATGTTGAAGAACAGGACGAACTCGCCCATGGTGTCGTAGAAGCTGCGGATGGCGGCGGCGTTGGCGACCATGCCCAGGACGCGCGGCCGGTCGTGCAACTGGTCGTACAGCGCCTGCTGGGTGTCCGCGTCCTGCGACAGATAGGCGCCCGAGACGACGTCGCCCTCGCGCATCAGGGCGTTCAGCGAGGCCTGCTGCATGTAGGCCGACACGCCCATGTACTGCTTGGTGATGCCCAGGACCGGCACCTCGCGGATCGGCCGGCTGCCTTCCAGGATTTCCACCGTCAGCTTGTCGCCCGGCCGCGCGTGCAGGATCTTGTTGGCCAGATGGTCGGTGAGCACCACGCCGTCTGGCGGCACGGCCACCGGCCGCAATCGGCTGTCGAGCGAGCGGTGCAGCGTGCTTTCCGGCTGGATGCCGAACAGGGCGTGGCGGTACTCGTAATGACCGTGGCGCAGGATCGCCGGCACGTCGCGGAAACCCTCCACACGGCGCACGCCGGGCAGGGACTGGATCTCGTGCAGGGCCTTGGCGCCGGTCGGCTCGACGAAGGCGACCATCAGGTCCTCGCGCGCCGCGTGGCGGAATTGCAGGTCGACCATGAAGTCGATGGCGCCACGCTGGTAGTTGCCCACCATCATCAGGCCGCCGGCGCAGGCGATGCCGAGCACGGTGAGCAGCGACTTCACCGGCCGGCGTTCGATGTGGCGCAGGATCATGCGCGTCGGCTGGCGCAGCAGGCGTTGCAGGCCCAGGCGTTCCAGGACGGTTTCGCGGTAGATCGCCGGCGTTTCCGGGCGCATGCCCTCGGCGGCCGGCAGGCGGATGGCCTTTTCCACCGCGAACAGGGTGCCGCTCACCGCCGCCAGCGACGACACGCCCAGGGCGATCAACACCACCAGCGGGTCGAGGTCGAAGTCCAGGTAGGGGAAGCGGTAGAAATCCATGTACACGTTCGACAGCCCGACGCCGAACCAGATGCCCAGCCCCACGCCTCCAGCGACGCCGATCAGGGCGATGGCCATGACCATCTCGACGAAATGCAGGCCGATGGCCAGGTGGCTATAGCCAAAGGCTTTCAGGATGGCGATCTGCTCACGCTGCGTGGCGATCAGCCGGCTGATGACGACGTTGAGCAGGAAGGCGGCCACGCCCAGGAAGATGGCCGGGAACACGGTCGCCGTGGTCTTCAGTTGCTTGAACTCCTCGGCCAGGAAGCGGTTGGAAAGCTGGTCGGCGCGGCCGTGCGCACCGATGCCGCCGTAGGCCGCCAGGACGTCGTCGACGCGGGCGATCACCGCCTGCTCGCGCGTGTCGCGTTGCAGGGTCAGGCTCAGGCTGTTGAACGCCCCGGTCATGTCGTAGGCGGCGGCCAGGGCGTCGCGCCCCATCCAGAGCACGCCGTAGCGCTTGAAGTCCGGGAACATCGCCCCCGGGGCGATCTGGTAGACGTATTCCGGTGACAGCGCCACGCCCACCAGGGTGAGCTGCTTGCGCTTGCCGTTGATGATGGCGGCGAGGCGGTCGCCCGGCTGCAGCTTGTGCGCGTCGGCGAAGGTGTCGGCGACGATCACCTCGTCGCTGCTGTACGGGCTGAGCCAGCGGCCGCGCTTCAAGTGCAGGCGGTTGAGCAGCGGCTCGCCGGTGTCCGGCAGCGAGGCCAGCAGGCCGGTGACCGGGTCGCCGAAGCCGGCCACTTCCACCTTCACCACCGCCAGCACCCGGGTCTCGACCGCCTGCACGCCGGGGATGGCGGCGATGCGTTCCTTCACCGGCTCGGGGGCGCGCTTCAGGTTGACGAAGACATCGGCGAAGCGGTAGTCGCGGTAAAAGCGGTCGCGCGTGCCCAGCAGCGAATCGTAGGTGGACAGCGACATCACCATGGTCGCCACGCCGCCCATGATCACGGCGGCGATGGCCAGCACCTGGCCGCGCATGTGCCAGAGGTCGCGGAACAGCTTCAGGTCCAGGGCGCGCATGTCACCAGCTCAGTTCGCGCGCCGCCTGCTTGGTGGCGTTGGCGCGGATGTCGACGATGCGCCCGTCGGACAAGCGGATCACCCGGTCGGCCATGGCGGCGATGCCGGCGTTGTGGGTGATCAGCACCGTCAGCGTACCCAGCTAGCGGTTCACCTTCTCCAGTGCCTCCAGCACTACCACCCCGGTCTGCGAATCCAGCGCCCCGGTCGGCTCGTCGCACAACAGCACCGACGGGTTCTTGGCGATGGCCCGGGCGATGGCCACGCGCTGCTGCTCGCCTCCCGACATCTGCGCCGGGAAATGGTCCAGGCGATCACCCAGCCCCACCAGACGCAAGGCATCCTCCGGCGTCATCGGCGCCTCGGCGATCTCCGTCACCGCCGCCACGTTCTCGCGCGCCGTCAGGCTCGGGATGAGGTTGTAGAACTGGAACACGAAGCCGACATGCTCGCGCCGGAACAGGGTCAGCGCCTTCTCGGTCGCCGTGGTCAGGTTGTGGTCGGCATAGAACACCTCGCCCGAGGTCGCCGTGTCGAGCCCGCCGAGGATGTTCAACAGCGTCGACTTGCCGCTGCCCGACGGGCCGAGCAGGACCACCATCTCACCGGCGTACAACTCCAGATCGATGCCGCGCAAGGCGTGCACCTCGACGTCGCCCATGCGGTAGGTCTTGGTGAGGGCGCGGGAGAGGAAGACGGTTTGGGGGGTGGGGGGCATGTTGGGTGGGGTGGGGTGGGGTTTATTTATGTATAGGGCATGAGGTGTGACGGTTTGGCAACAGGTTGTGGCTTTTGCGGTGCGGCAAAGGGTTGTGAGAGGTTGCGTTGTTCAAAATTCCGGGAGCAAGCTGTAGGCAAGAAATAAGAAGATAGAGGGTAGGAAATAATGGACGGGCGGGATAAACAAACGTTAAGTCGGGGTGAGGTTTGTGTCTGAGCGCGTCGGATAGCGCTGCCACTTCGTTTCAAGCACAGGATTTGAGTAGTCCACGGGGGGATAATTGTGGTCTGTCCCCTATTATTCTTATGTCCCCTATTATTCTTATTCGATTGCCATATAGGAACTAGAACATGCCTCAAACCATTCTAACAGATAATGAGCTTTCTATTACTTACGCCAAAGGTTCTACTATTGGATATGGATGGAACTCAATTTTACGCAAATCTAGTGGCACACCATTTGGAGAGGGCGGCCAGGATTATAATGTTCATATCGAATCACAGTTATTAGGTCAAGAACAGAACTTCGGTTTTAGTGTCATTGACAGTTATGACGAGGTGACTACAACATTTAAGAATGAAATCAGCGCAGAAGGAAAATATAGTTTATTTTCGGGTAACGCTGGCCATAAATCTAGTGGAACCAACCATGATACAAAGCATAAAGTGTCGGCAATAGCCTATTGCAAAGTAATTAACACACCTCTACACATTTCCGGTCAAGAGCTGGCAGAAGATGCAAAAAAACTGTTACACAGTAATGAACTTGCATTTTTTCAAAGATACGGCGACTCATACATAAAAACAATGTATACCGGTGGCATCATGTTGATTATATTTACATATGCCAGCCATGACACCAATGAAATTCGAGACATCAAAAACACTTTATCAGGTAGCGCGTTTGATACTAAAGTTAGTGGCGATTTTGAAAACAAGATAAATAGCATATCAAGGTTATCAGGAATGCAGATAACATCGCGCGTCTTTGGCGGTGGTCTAGAGCCATTGAATGATAACAAGATAGAAACAATCATTAACTGGCTTATTACAAACGCCAGCTCATTTGCAAATAAAGTGGCTTACGGCAATAAACCATGGCCTCTGTTTCTAGAAACAGAGAGCTATAACAAAGTTGTAGATGGTAAAAATATTGATATTGACGAAGCAAAAGAATCACTTCATCAATTAGACAAACTGGCATTAACTCAAAATGCGTTAGCGTCAGATTTGGCAGAAATATCCCTCACGTCCAGTCAATACGCCATTACAAATAGTAAGCTCGATATACTAATCAAAGCAAACAACACCAATATTGACAACATTAAGATTGCATTAAAAAAACTCAACGATACCCCTTTCTCCTCAACTTCAATCCCATTAATGCAAGATATAACATTACCGCGATATCGTGTATACCGAAAGCCTGGGCTGTTGATTACAGGTGGAGGTATCTTTGGAGCGGGCATCGGTGTCATTCCTAACGTCTATACACCCGCGACCAATGGTGAAATACTAAACAGTTCCAACGCGGGGAACTACGGCAATATATTGAATTTTACTGCGAAGATAACCCCTCCCATCCCTGGGTTAACGTTTAGATACAATTTACATTTGAGTGATTATGGCAACACCGGTTGGCTGACAGGGGGGCAATCATATCCTAATCACATTATTGAGGGCATGACCATTGAATTAGTTGGCCACGCAGCAAGATATTATTCGTTAAATATACATTATTTTGATGACGCAAGGGGATGGCGCGATGCGACCGGTGGCGAATTTATTGGCTCAACGGGGAGAAGAGGCAGAATTGAAGCTATCGGCCTTACAGTAGAAGGTTTGCCTGAACACGTAACAGATTAACTTTTATTAATACACACATATCACGACATAATTTATTACCCAATATTATATTTTTCCATTACCCATCCATTACATTGAAGCGCGAGTTATACGATTATTCATTTTCTTTACAGTCCAACCGCGTTTATATATTCAAAGATCATCAACAAACAATCCTGCACCGAATATTATTAAGGAGACGATATGACTACAAAGTATTATGCCGAACTAAAGGCGAAGAGCGGCGCCAAGATCACTGTAATATTAAACTCAGATTCAACTTGGAATTGCGATAGCCCAGCCGCATTCGGCGGCATTTCAACTGGGCACATCTCATCATGGGGCACAGGTAATGCCATACTACAGCTAGACGGCCCCTACTTCAACATTACCCTTAATAATTTTGGTTTACACACAGCAATTAATGATCACGGCGAGGGCACAAAGACCACAAATAACAGAGGGAAGTTCCCTGATGGCGAGTTGTATTGGACGTGTATTTATATTGAATGAAACAGGTAAACACGTAAACACGTACGTAAACACGAATACGTAAACACGCGAATAATAGGGGACAGACCACGTTTTTCTGATAAGCTTCGGTCTGTCCCAACCTCCCTCCCATGACACATGCCCCGCCGCCCACGCGTGATGCTCCCGAACGTCCCTGTGCATCTCATCCAGCGGGGCAACAATCGCCAGGTCTGTTTCGCCGCCGACGAGGACTATCTCCGTTATCTGGACTGGTTGGAGGAATTCGCCGGCAAGACGGGCTGCACAGTGCACAATAATAGGGACAATAGGGGACAGACCACGTTTTTCTGATAAGCTCCGGTCTGTCCCAACCTCCTTCCCATGACACATGCCCCGCCGCCCCCGCGTGATGCTCCCGAACGTCCCCGTGCATCTCATCCAGCGGGGCAACAATCGCCAGATATGTTTCGCCGCCGACGAGGACTATCTCCGTTACCTCGACTGGCTGGATGAATTCGCCGGCAAGACGGGCTGCACAGTGCATGCCTATGTACTGATGACCAACCATGTGCACCTGCTGCTGACTTCATCCGCCACGGATGGCATCGGGCAGTTGATGAAGGCGCTCGGGCAGCGTTATGTGCAGTACTTCAACCGGTCGTATCGCCGTAGCGGCACCTTGTGGGAGGGCCGCTTCCGGTCCTGCCTGTTGCAGGACGAGACCTATCTATTCTCGACCATGCGCTATGTCGAGTTGAACCCGGTGCGCGCGGCGATGGTGGACCACCCCGGCGAGTACCGCTGGTCGAGTTATCGAGTGAACGCGCAGGGTGAAGCGTCGTCGTTGATCCGACCGCATCTCCTGTATGACCGCCTTGACCCGGATGCCGCGAGCCGGCAGGCCGCCTACCGGGAGTTGTTCCGCTATCAGCTTGACCCGGGCGTGGTGGACGAGATTCGCCAGGCGACAAACGGCAACTTGGTCCTGGGCAATGAACGCTTCGGCGCGGAGGTGGCGGCATTGCTGGGCCGGCGCGTGACCAGGGGCAAGGCCGGGCGGCCGCGAAAGGACCCGGAAGCTTGTATTCTCTAGCCGTTTCCCACCGAACATTCCCGGCATGGCCATTCGCACGATCCTGAAAATGGGCGACACGCGCCTGCTCCAGCCCGCCGAGCCGGTGACGGGCTTCGATACGCCCGAGCTGCATGCGCTGATCGCCGACATGTTCGACACCATGGCCGATGCCGGTGGCGTCGGCCTGGCGGCGCCGCAGATCGGGGTGGGGTTGCGGGTGGTGATCTTCGGCTTCGAGCACAGCGCGCGTTATCCGGACGCACCGCCCGTGCCGTTGACCGTGCTGGTGAACCCCGTTATCACGCCCTTGGACGAGGCCGTGGAAGACGGCTGGGAGGGTTGTCTGTCCGTGCCGGGGTTACGCGGCTGGGTGCCGCGCTACACACGCATCCGCTATCAGGGCTTCGACCCCTATGGCAACGCCATTGACCGCAGCGTCGAGGGCTTCCATGCCCGGGTGGTGCAGCACGAGTGCGATCACCTGATCGGCAAACTTTACCCCATGCGGATACGCGATTTCAGCCGTTTCGGGTTTACCGAGGTGCTGTTTCCGGAAGCCGGGTTGTAGGCGGTCGGCTCTTCGCGAACGCTACGGCAGGATCAAGAATCGGCGTCAACTATTCTTGCGCGTCGGCCGGCCCGATATCGCAGACGCCGCCTGGTGTCGTCGTCACCACATCGCCATAGTCCATGCAGGCCAGACGCACCAACACATTACGCACACGGCTCATGACCTGCTCAAGCTGCACGTCGATACTGTTTGCAGAGATTTCCGTGGCGCTGTCGCCGCGTCCCGCCGCCCAGTTCACCGAGGCGGCGATGGCGGCATAGCACAGGCCGATCTCGCGGGCGAGGTAGGCCTCGGGCATGCCGGTCATGCCGACCATGTCGGCGCCGTCGCGGGCATAGCGATCGATCTCGGCCTTGGTTTCCAGACGCGGCCCCTGAACCGCGGCGTAGGTTCCGCCATGCATGACGTCCTCGCCGGTCTGGCGCAGAGCGGCAAGGCAGCGTTCACGCATCCCAGGGCAATAGGGCCAGGTGAAATCGAGGTGCGTCACCTGCTCCTCGCCGTAGGCTTGAAAAGTTGTTTCGCGGCCATGGGTGTAGTCGATGATCTGATCGGGCACGGCAAGACGGCCGGGTGTCAGATCGGCATGGATGCCGCCGACAGAGGCCACGGAGACGACATGGGTCGCGCCTTCGGCATGCAGTGCCCAGATGTTGGCGCGATAGTTGACCCGATGCGGCGGGATGGTGTGGCCATAGCCGTGGCGCGCCAGGAAGATGACCTCGTGACCGTCCAGCTCGCCGAAAGTGATCGCCCCCGAGGGCTCGCCGTACGGGGTGCGAATGACCTGGCGCCGGGTGATGGACAGGCCTTCGAGTTTGGTGAGGCCGGAGCCGCCAATGATCGCAAGCATTACTCCTCCTTGAGTGCGTAGATGCCGGGCAGGTTACGCCACAGGCCGTAGGCGTCCATGCCCATGCCCAGAACATAGCGATTGGGCAGCGTCAGGCCGGTGTAATCGGCCTGGATCGGCTTGGCCTGGCCGATGTCTTTTTCAGCGAGAACGGCGATGCGCACCTCGGCGGCGCCGAGTTCCAGAAGCTTGGCCTTGGCGGCGGCCAGGGTGTGGCCTTCGTCGAGGATATCGTCGAGCAGCAGCACGACACGCCCCTCAAGGCTCTTGCGCGGCAGCATGGCCCATTCGATCTCGCCGCCGCGTGTCTCGTCGCGGTAACGGGTGGCATGCAGGTAATCGAATTCCAGAGGGAAGACCAGCCGCGGCAGGAGTTGGCCGGCGAAGACCACGGCGCCACCCATGACGCACAGCACCACGGGCAGGGTGTCGGCCAGGGTGTCGGTGATCTCGGTGCCGAGGCGATCGAGAACCTGCTCGATCGCCTGCTGGCCGTGGATGAGTTCGCTGCGATTGAGCAATGCCCAGGCGGCTTCGATATCCTTGCGATACATAACCGACTTTCAGCGCCGCGTTCGCGACCCGGAGATCGCTCCTACGGAATGGACCGCGCAGTGCATCACGGACTGCTCCGGGCACGCTGGCGGCGCGCTTCGTAAAGGCAGACGCCGGCGGAGACAGAGACATTCAGGCTCTCCACCTGACCATGCATGGGGATGCGCACCAGAACATCGCAATGCTCGCGCGTCAGGCGGCGCATGCCCTCGCCTTCGGCACCCAGCACCAAGGCCACCGGGCCGGAGAAATCGGCCTCGCCGACTTCCATGCTGCCGTCCTGGTCGGTGCCGACGACCAGGATGTCGCGTTCCTTGAGTTCGCGCAGGCTGCGCGCAAGATTGGTCACGGGAATGAACGGCACGGTGTCCGACGCGCCGCTGGAGGCCTTGACCGCCGTGGCGTTCAGACTGGCGGAGCGATCCTTGGGGGCCAGCACGGCGTGTGCGCCAAAGGCATCGGCATCGCGTAGACACGCTCCCAGGTTGTGCGGATCGGTGACGCCGTCGAGTACCAGCAGCAGCGGCGGCTCGCCCAGGTTATCGAGAACATCGTCGATATCGCGCGCCAACTGGATGGCATCGACATAGGCGACGACGCCCTGGGAACGGCCATGCGCCATCTCGTCGACGCGCGCCGCTTCCGCCAGGACGATGCGCACACTCTTTTCCTCGGCCAGACTGGCGACATCGCGGGCGCGCTTATCCTTGCGTCCCTGGTCCAGGTAAATCACGTGGATGGTCTTGGGATGATGCCGCAAGCGCGACTGCACGGCATGAAAGCCAAAAATGAGGTTACGTTGATTCATAGAATGATGCCCTCGGCATACTGCCGGACCGAGGCTTCGGTGCAGGCTAACTTGCCACCAGGCAAGTTAAGGTCGCCCAGCGACCGGCCGGAGCCAAAGCCGAAACGAGGATTGCGCTGACCTATGCTTGGCTGATTCATGAGCGCTTTCCGCCTTGTTTCGGCTTGCCGGCGGGCTTTGCCACAGCTTTCTTCGGCGTCGTCCTGGCCGCGGCCGGCTTGGCTTTTGCCGCGGGTTTTGCCGCCGTCTTGGGCTGGTTCACGGCAGCATTGACGCCACGTCGCGGGGGCATCGCATCGGCCAGCACGAAATCGATCTTGGCGCTGTCCAGATCGACGCGCGCCACCTTGACCCGCACCCGGTCGCCGAGGCGGTAACGTGTGCCGGTGCGCTCGCCGAGCATCTGGTGACGGGCGGCATCGAAGTGGTAATAGTCCTGGCCCAGGTCCGAGACATGCACCAGACCTTCGACGTAAACATTGTCCAGGGCGACGAAGATGCCGAAGCTGACTACCGAGGCGATGACGCCGTCGAAGTCCTCGCCGATCCGGTCCTGCATGAAGAAACACTTCAGCCAGGCGACGACATCGCGCGTCGCCTCGTCGGCGCGCCGCTCGGTCTGGGAACAATGCGCGCCGATCTCATCCCACTTGCCCGGCGCGTAAGGCTCGCCCTTCAGGCCGGCCTTGATGGCGCGGTGCACGAGCAGGTCCGGATAACGCCGGATGGGCGACGTGAAGTGGGTATAGGCCTCATAGGCCAGGCCGAAGTGGCCGACGTTTTCCGGGCTGTACACCGCCTGGCGCAGGGAACGCAGCATGACGGTCTGCAACAGTTGTTCGTCCGGCCGGCCCTTGATCTTGGCGAGCAGTTCGGCATAGTCCTTGGCATGCGGATCGTCGCCGCCGGGCAGATAAAAGCCGAACTCGGCCATGAACTCCTGCAGCATCTTGAGCTTTTCCGGCGTCGGGCCTTCGTGGACACGATAGAGCGCCGGCTGCTTGCGCTTCTTGAGGAACTCCGAGGCGCAGACGTTGGCGGCCAGCATGCATTCCTCGATCAGGCGGTGGGCGTCGTTGCGCACCGTCGGGACGATGTTCTCGATCTTGCCCTGATCGTCGAAGACCATCTTCGTTTCGGTGGTCTCGAAATCGATGGCACCCCGCTTGGCACGCGCCTTGAGCAGGATCTTGAACAGGCTGTACAGATCCTTCAGATGCGGCAGCGCCCAGGCCTTGTCCTTGGGGGCGCTCTTCGGCTCGGAGAGCCAGTCCCATACCTGGTTGTAGGTGAGGCGCGCCTTCGAATGCATGACGCCGGGGTAGAAGCGGTATTTACGGATATTGCCCAGGCTGGAGATCTCCATCTCGCAGACCATGCACAGGCGGTCGACTTCGGGATTGAGCGAGCACAGACCGTTGGACAGTTCCTCGGGCAGCATGGGGATGACCCGGCGCGGGAAGTACACCGAGTTGCCCCGGTTGTAGCCTTCCTTGTCGAGCGGCGCACCCGGCTGGACATAATGTGACACGTCGGCGATGGCCACCCAGAGCTTGAAGCCGCGCCCCTGCGGCTCGCAGTAGACCGCATCGTCGAAGTCGCGGGCATCTTCGCCGTCGATGGTCACCAGAGGCAGGGCACGGATATCCTCGCGGTCGCCCCCCAGGTCGCGCTCGGTCACTGTCTTCGGCAGTTTCTTGGCCTGAGCCTGGACATCCCTGGGGAACTCGAATGGCAAGTCGTGCTTGCGCAGGGCGATTTCGATTTCCATGCCGGGGTCGGCATAGTTGCCGAGCACTTCGGTGACCCGTCCGACCGCCGGGGCGTGCTTGTTTGGCTGTTCGACGAGTTCGACCATGACCACCTGGCCGGAGCGCACCTTGAGCGACTCCGCCGGCGGGATGATGATGTCCTGATTGATGCGCCGGTCCTCGGTGATCACCCACTGGTGGCCATGTTCGCGATAGAAGCGACCGATCAGCGGCTGCGTGTTGATCCGCTCCAGCACCTCGACGATCTTGCCTTCCTTGCGCCCGCGCCGGTCCAGGCCGCGCTCGCGGGCCATGACGCGGTCGCCGTGCAAGACCTGGTGCATCTCTTTTTCCGAGAGGAACATATCGCCGGATTTATCGTCCGGGACGAAGAAACCATAACCGTCGGGATGGCCTTCGACATGGCCGGCCTTGAGCTCGATCTTGTCAGGCAGGCAGAGGTCGCCGCGCCGGTTGATGACCAGTTGGCCATCGCGTTGCATGGCGCCCAGACGGCGCTCGAATCCTTCATTCTCCTCGGGCTCGATGCCCAGCCGCGTGGCCAGTTCGTCGGCGGGCAGCGGGCCGCCCGCCTCGGTGACCAGTTGCAGAAGAAACTCCCGGCTGGGTAGCGGGAATTCATATTTTTCGCGCTCGCGCGCCAGGTAGGGGTCTTGCCAGCGCAGTGCCTTTTGGCCGCGGCTGCGTTTCGGGCTTGTGCCCGTGCTTTGCCCTGTTTGGGTCTTTTGCCCCGCAGGGCTTTTTTTCGTTGACATCGAATTCCTTGGATCGTTAGAATGCGCCGCTCTTGGCCCAGGTGGCGGAATTGGTAGACGCACTAGGTTCAGGTCCTAGCGCTCGCAAGGGCGTGGAGGTTCGAGTCCTCTCCTGGGCACCAAGATACTCTCGAAAACCGCATGCAACCGATTGGGTCCATGCGGTTTTTTTATGCCCGAGACGCACCGCGCCGACCGCTACCGAGACACAACAACGCGCGCCGGCATTGTACCCGATGGCGCACGACGCTTTCGCAGTTACTTCACCGGCGGCGGCCCGCCAGCGTTCAGCCCAGATAACTGAAGAGGCTCAGGCTGCTGACCAGGGCGAATGTCTGCTGGGAGGCTTCCAGATTGGTTTGTCGCTGCTGCAGCTCGATGATCGCGGCGGTGGTATCAAGTTCGCTCAAGTCCGCAAGCGCATTTTGCTCTGCCGTCTTCAGCTGTGTTGTCGTCGTGCGCAAGTCGCCGATCTCGATGAAGCGTCCAGCCACCCGGGTCTGCAGGCCTTGCAGGACATCCAGGGCCCGGTCCAGGGCTGCGCTCGCCGTGTCCAGCGCGGATTGCAGTGTCGCTTCGCTGGCGGTGTCGTCATTCAGCGCGGCGGCGGCATAATCCAACGCCTGCAGCAGATCTTGAGCGTCGCTGCCGTCGCCGAGGAACAACGGGCTAAGGTCGTCGCTGGTCTGCACCTGACGACCGTTCTCCACGGCCATGGATCGGGTGCCGGTATCACCTGCATAACCGGCCGGGTTGCTGGCGAACGGGGGCGTCCCGGGCAGCGCCGAAGGATATGTGGCGGTGTGGCTATAGGGCTTGGTGGCGCTTTCATGGCCAGCAAAGATGTAATTGCCCTGTGAATCGCGGCTGTTTCCGACATCCTTCAGCAAGTTGTAAACACTGGAAACACGGATCGCCATCTGATCCCGCAGGGACTGATCCTGCCCGGGTACGATGCTGTCCAGCCCGGCGCTGGCGTCGCCGAGTGCCGTGTACATTCGTTCCAGCAGGGTATTTTCATACTTCAGGGCCAGTTCAGCCTTGTCCTGGTTCGCGGCGTATTGTTCGCGCAGAGCCAGACTGTTGGACAATTCCAAGGCCCGGCTGGCACTGATGGGCGCTTCCTTGGGGGCCAGATAGCTCTTGTTTTCAGCAACCTTCTGGCTAAGCCGGGCGATTTGCGACTGCTGGTCCTGGATACCACTCAGCGTGGCGTTAAAGAAGCTGGAGGTGCTGATGCGCATCGTGCGTCTCCTTATTGGATCGACAGGATTTCATCGAGCAGTGATGACGATATCTGCATCGCCCGCGCCGCTGCCTGATAGGCCTGCTGGTACTGGATCAGCTTGGCGGCCTCCTCATCGAGGTTCACGCCGGAGACTGACTGCTGACTTTCCCGCGTGATCGTGCTCAAGTTGGTGTAGGTCGCCACATCGGTGTCGGCGCTGCCGGCGAGGATGGCATTGCGCGTCACCAGCTGGTTATAGCCGGTCGAATACGTCGCCGTCGCGCCCGACAGGGTCAGTGTGGTCTGTAACGCCGCCAGCGCCAGCGCATTGGCGTTGTCGCCGATACCGTTGCTGACTCCAAGGCTGCCACCCGCGGCAGCGATCTGGCTGGCGCTGGTCAGGGCGACGCTCATATCGGCGGCAGCGAAGCTGGTCGGCCGCAGCAGCCATTTGTCGCCCGCTGCCGGGACGCTGCCGCTGATGGCCAGGGTCAGGCCGTCGGCGCTGATACTGCCCCCTGGCAGGGCGCTGCCGACGGTCGTGTTGTCGCTGAGTCGCACCAGGGTGTAGTTGGTGCCATCGAAATCGAGCTGGTAATCGCTGCTGGTCAGGTTGGCGGCATTGGTCAGGCTCAGCCCGAAAGTAGGTACGCTGCCGCTATTGGCGGCGTTGGCCATTGGCGCCCGGAGCATGGCATCGGCCGAACCGAAGAAATTTCCACCGGCGGCGCCGGCAAGGTCGAAACCCTGCGCATGCTGGGCATTGAACTGATCCGACAGGGTGATGGCGATGCGCCCCAGATCCTTCAAGCTCGGCAGCAATACGTCATCGCGGAAGGCCAGCAGTCCACCGACTCGACCATCGGATATCTGCGCATTGTTCATGTAGATCACGCTGCCGCTGGATGTCTTCAGTGCCAGGATCTTGCGGCTGACATCTTCCGGGTCGTTGATCGACAGCAGTTCCTGTGTCGTGCTACCGACCACAAGCGGCTGGCCATTGCTCATGAACACGGCGATGGAGCCATCACTCTGCTGTACCTGGCTGACGTTTACCAGCTCATTCAGATCGCTGACCAGTTGGTCGCGCTGATCCAGCAAATCATTGGGTGCCTGGGCGAGCGACCCGCCAAAACCGATGGCCGCATTCAAATTGGCGATGCGCTGTACATAGGCATTGATCTGACTGGCGGCGGTGTCGAGTTCCTGGTTGACATAGGTATTCAGGGTCTCCAGTCGCCCGCCCAGCAACTGCATGCGGCCGGCCAGATTCTTGCCCTGAGTGAGCATCTGCTCGCGCGCGGCGGTGGAGGTGGGGTTGTTGGCCACCTCGTTGACACCCGTAAAAAATCTTTGCAGCGCCGTGTCGAGATTGCTGTCGGCATCGCCCAGAAGCGAATCGACCTGGCCTGCATAGAAAGCATAGGCTTCGCTGCCGGAAAGCTGGCCCTGATAGGTACGCAGCTCATTGTCCAGAAAGCTGCTGTACATGCGCACCACATTGTCGGTCTCGACACCGGTCCCGAGCCAGTTGCCGCCCAGAAATTCGGGCGTCGTCGAACTCAGCCGGACTTCCTGTCGGTGATAACCCTCGGTACTGGCGTTGGCGATGTTATGCTGGGTCGTGCGTATCCCCGCCAACGTCGCATTCAGGCTGGACAGGCTGACACCCAATACACTCATGCCCATTTCGATCTCCGATCTCAGTCAAGTTCAATTACGGCATATTTCGGGCTAACTTAAGCCAGTTGTGCGATCAGGCGTTGCACCTTGACGGCATAGGTCGGATCGGTGGCATAACCTCCGGCGACCAGACCCGCCGCGAACTCGTCGGCGGCGGCACCCGCCGCGGCAGCTTGCGGATAGCGCCGCTGCAGCAGCGCAGCATAATCCTTGAAGGCAGCTTCATAGCCGGAATACACCCGGAATGCCTGCGTCTTTTTCACGGCCAGGCCTTGCTGGTATTCCGTGGTCACCTGCTCGACGACCGCACCGTCCCAAGTGGGTCCCGCCTTGATCCCAAACAGGTTGTAGCTGTTGCCGCCATCCTCGGCGACGATCTCGCGCTTGCCCCAGCCGGTTTCAAGCGCGGCCTGTGCCAGGATGAAGTTGGCGGGAATGCCCAAAGTCTGCGCGGCCTTTTCGGCATGAGGACGCAGTGCCTCGACGAAAGTTTGCCTGCCATCCAGCGTGCCGGAGGTCGTCTCGGCCGACATCGCGCTATTGGCGGTTGGCGTGCTTGCCGTGGCAGTATCACTGACGGCAAGCGGTGTCGTAGTGTCGGCGGCCGAGGTCGGCTGAGCGGCATTCCGGCTGAGCGCCGCGTACATGGCCTCGGCGAAGCCCAGGCCACGCCCGGCGGACATCTTTTGCGCCCACTGTTGGTCAAGCAGCTCCTGATAGAGCTTCAAGCTCGAACTGTTGGCGAACGGATCGTCCTCGGCCGAGAAGCGCGTTTCGCGCATCGTCTTCAGGACGATCCCCAGGAACATTGACTCGAACTGTTTAGCGGCGGCACGCAAAGCCTCGGGGTCACCCGAACTGGCCTTGAACCGCAGTGCCTCGGCGCCGCGCACATCGCTGGCCAGGGATTCGACGCTGGCGTAGGCCATCAGATGACCTCCAGCTCCGCCTTCAAGGCTCCCGCGGCCTTCATGGCCTGCAGGATGGCAAGCAGATCCTGAGGCGTCGCGCCGACGGCATTCAGAGCACGCACGACATCATTCAGCGAGGCCGAGGCCGGTACCACCATCAACTCGCCTTTGTCGCTCTTGACCTGGACGTCGGCTGTTTCCGTGACCACGGTTTCGCCACCCGAGCGCGCTTCGGGCTGGCTCACTTGTTTTTCACTGTTGATGGTGACCGAGAGATTGCCGTGAGCGATGGCGCACTTGTCCACGGAGACGAGCTGATTCATGACGATGGAGCCCGTGCGCGCATTGATGATGACCTTCGGGGTCGGCTGACCCGGATTGAGGTTCAAGGCCTCAAGTTGTGCCAGGAAAGCAACGCGCTTGCCCGGATCGGTGGGCGCCCGCACCTGGATGACCCGTCCGTCCAGGGCCAGTGCCGCGCCACGCCCGAAGGCCCGGTCGACGACCTCGGCCAGCCGGCTGGCGGTGGTGAAATCGGCCTCCTTGAGTTCGAGCCGGACGAAATCGCCCTGACCGAGCCTGGTCGGCACGGAACGCTCCACGGTGGCTCCGGTGGGCACGCGCCCGGCGGCAAGATGATTGACCTGCTGGCTGGAGCCGCCCGACGCGGCACCGGCGCCGCCGACCAGGACATTGCCCTGGGCCATGGCATAGACCTGCCCATCGAGACCCTTCAAGGGCGTCACCAGCAACGTGCCGCCACGCAGGCTTTTGGCGTTACCCAACGATGACACGGTGACATCGATGCCTTGGCCGGGTTTGGCGAAGGGCGGCAAGGTGGCGGTGACCATCACCGCCGCGACATTCTTTAATTGCAGGCTCGTGCCGGTGGGCAACTGCACGCCCAGTTGACCCAGCATGGAAACCAGGCTTTGCACCGTGAAGGGCGTCGAGGTCGTCTGGTCGCCCGTGCCGTCGAGACCGACGATGAGGCCATAGCCGATCAACTGGTTGGTGCGTACGCCTTCGATAGTCGCGATATCCTTGACGCGTTCGGCGTACGCCATGGAAGTGAATGCCAGGAGTGAGGCGAGGAGTAAGTTGCGCAGCATGATCGGACTCCGCTCAGAAGGGCAGCAAGGTCAGGAAAAATCGCGCCAGCATGCTGGTCATGTGGGCCTTGTCCAGGCCCTGGGCGTTTTTCGACTCGATCTGCACATCGGCAAGCTGCGTCGAGCTGATGCTGTTCGCGGCGCTGACCTGACTTGGATTGACCACGCCCGCCAGCCGGATGTATTCGGTGTCATTGTTCACCGTGAGCTGTTTTTCTCCGGCCACCGCCAGATTGCCGTTGGCAAGCACATCGACGACCGTGACCGTAATGGAACCACTCACGGAATTACTGTTGGTCTCGTTGTCCTTGAACTCCTGCTTGGCCGAGGTTGTCGGCTCCCAGGCCCCCGCGACACCGGCGATCTTGACCTTGGGAATATCCACCGAGGCATTCGCCTTGCGCTCGTCCGTGGTCTCCGACTTGCGGTTGATCGAGGTCTTCTCGACCAGATTGACGGTGAGGATGTCGCCGACATAGCGTGCTTTACGGTCCTCGAACAAGGCGATCCCGGGCTTCGGCTGGTTGCCGCCGGGCTGAAAGATGGCGCCGTTGTTCTCGGCTGCTGGCGCGACGCTGCCGGGCTTCGCCGAAAGTGGCCGCTGTATCTTGCTTTCCGGCGTCGATGAACACCCCGCGAATGTCACCGCGAGGAAACCGATACATACGCCCTGGATTGAACCTGTCAGGTATTTCATCTTCATTCCCACATGCGTGGACTGGGTGACTACTAGAAGCAATCCCCATGCCACGGCCATAGCACCCTGTTTGCGCGGCTTTTCGCTGAACATCAGGGCAAAAGCATGGGCAACCCGGCAATTCTTGCCGGCTGTCCCATCAATCGCCCCGAAAACCTCAGATCTGAGTCAAGCGCTGCAACATCTGGTCGGCGGTGGTGATCGCCCTGGAGTTCAGCTCGTAGGCACGCTGAGCAATGATCATGTTGACCAGTTCCTCGGCGACGTTGACGTTGGAAGTCTCGACAAAACTCTGGTTCAGGTTGCCCAAACCATTGGTTCCGGGCGCATTGACCTGCGGCGCCCCGGAGGCTGCCGTTTCGGCGAACATGTTCTCACCCTGACTTTGCAGGCCGGTGGGATTGACGAAAGAGGCCAGTTGCAATTGGCCCAACGTCGTCGGTGTCGCCACACCGGGCTGGGTCACCGATACCGTGCCGTCGCGGGCGATGGATACCACCAAGGCATCCGCTGGAATGCTGATGTTGGGTTGCACGGCGAAGCCGCTCGCGGTGACCAGCGTCCCCTGGCTATCGATCTGGAAAGAGCCATCGCGCGTGTAGGCGGTACTGCCGTCGGGCATCAGAATCTGGAAATAACCACGTCCGTTGATCGCCACATCAAGCGCGTTGCCCGTTTGTTGAAGCGCGCCCTGGGTATGGATGCGTTCGGTGGCCACCGGGCGCACGCCGACCCCCAGTTGCAGGCCGCTCGGCAGCTGTGTCTGCTGCGACGATTGCGCGCCAGGCTGACGGAGCACCTGATAGAGCAGGTCCTCGAAAAGGGCGCGGGAACGCTTGAAACCCGTCGTACTGACGTTGGACAGATTATTGGAGATGACGTCGAGTTGCGTCTGGTGCGCGTCCAGGCCGGTTCGGGCGATATGCAGCGAGCGGAGCATGAGCGTTCCTTCCTACGGGTTATTGCAGCGACAGGATCTTGTCGGCACTGCGGTGGTTGGCCTCGGCGTTGCTCAAGACGCGCATCTGCAGGTCGAACTGCCGGGCCAGACTGATCATGTTGACCATAGCCTCGGCGGCATTCACGTTACTGGTTTCCAGGGCCCCGGACACCAGGGTCACGGCGGCGTCGGCGGGCGCCGGCAAATTGTCCCTGGCGCGAAACAGGCCATCCTGGCCGCGCGTCATCTCGACTTCCGGCGGATTGACCAGCTTGATACGTCCAGCGACGGCGACGGCGTTAAGGTTCTGACCGAGGGGGACGGTCGAGATCGTGCCGTCCTTGGCGATGGCGATTTCCTGGTCCGGGGGGATGCTGATCGGCCCGGCGTCGCCGAGCACGGTCAGGCCACTGCTGGTTTGCAGGACGCCATTGGCGGACACCTGCATATGACCCATGCGTGTGTAGGCTTCCTGGCCAGCGGCATCCTGCACGGCAATCCAGCCCGGTCCACGCACGGCCACATCGAGGGCGCGCCCGGACTGCTGAATGACCCCTTCCGTGTAATTGGTGCGCGCCGTTGTCTCGACCACGGCGGCGCGTGTCCTGGCACCCTCGCCGACATAGGGCAAGGCGCGGAAGACATTCAGTTCCTCCTTGAAGCCATGCGTCGAGACATTGGCCAGATTGTGCGCCACGGCCGCCTGTTGCAGACCGACCTGCTTGGCGCCGGTCATGGCGAGATAGATGACGCGGTCCATTCAGCGCTCGGGCTTAACGGAGGTTGACCAGGGTTTGCAGAATCTGGTCCTGTGCCCGAATGGTCTGAGCGTTGGCCTGATAGGTACGCTGCGCAACGATCAGGTTGACCAGTTCGGAGGTCAGATCGACGTTGGAGTCCTCCACCGCGCCGGAGCGCAACGTGCCGGCCACGCCGCTGCCAGGGTTGTTCGGTGTGGCATTGCCCGATTCCGTCGAGTTCAGCCACAAGTTGTCGCCAATCGGCTGCAGGCCATTGGGGTTGTTGAAGGTATAGAGCGGTATCTGCGCCATAGACAGCGTCTGGCCATTGTCATAGCGCCCCTGGACCATCCCGAAGTTATCGATTTGCAGACCGAGGAATTTGCCCGCCGTACGGCCATCCTGGATGACCGAATTGACGCCGGAATTGCTGCCGAACTGGGTCGATCCGGCGAGATCGAGGGTGAAGGCCAGCGGCGTGGTGGCGCCACTGGTCAAGGCCGCGCTGATGTTTACCGGCGCGGCCGGTGTGGCAATGGAGCCATCCGCGTTGAAGGTCACCGGCGAGGAGGCCAGGGCGCTGGTGGCTCCGTCCAGATACGCCGCCATATTCCAGGTCAGTGGCGTCGCACTCTTTTGAAAATAGACGCTCAGGGTATGGTCTACGCCCAGGCTGTCGTAAACGGTGAACGCCGTCGAATAGGTATAGGTGTCAGGGTCGGTCGGGTCTATGGCCGCGGCAATTGCCGGCGACTCCGCATCCAGGTTCAGCGACAGCGAAGCTTGGGCGGTCGTCTGGGCGATACCGGTCGGGGCGATCTGCAGGGTTGTCAACGACCCGCTGACGGTACCGGTCAGTGGATCGACGCTGTAGCCCATGAGTTGCTGGCTGGTCGCATTGACGATGTAGCCTTCGGCATCCAGACGAAACTGACCGTTACGTGTGAACGCCTGGCCGCCGTCGGTACCCTGAACCATGAAGAAACCGTTGCCACTGACCGCCAGATCGAGAGGATTATTGGTGACGGTCATATTGCCCTGGGTGAACAACTGCGCGACATCGTTCAATTTCGCGCCGATCCCCACGGACAGCGAGGTCGCGCCGGCCAGCGAACTGGCGTAGACATCGGAAAACAAGGCCTGGCTCGACTTGAAGCCCACCGTAGAAACGTTGGCAATGTTATTGCCGATGACATCCAGATTCTTGGCCGATACGGCCAGGCCGCTCAATCCTTGTTGGAAACCCATGATTCAACCCCTCTCAAAAAATCTGAACGATCTGTGACATGTCGCGCGAGCCGATCCCCAGCACCTCAGCCTTGGCGCTCCCGCCGGACAAAGCCACGCTCCCTACCAATCCAAGGGCGTAGGTCGTGGCGGCGACAGCGGAGCCGCCACTGGTCGCATCGATGCTGTATTGGTAATTGCCGGTTGCCAGGGCATTACCGGCGCTATCGGTACCGTCCCAGGCAAAATCGACGTCACCCGCCGGGTTCGCGCCCAGGTCGAGCACCTTGACCAGATTGCCGTCGGCATCCGTGACACGGACTTTCAACGTGTCGGCGGCGGCGGCCAGTTTGACTCGCCCGGCCGCGCCATTCTCACCCAGCGCGAGGAGGTTGCCCTCCACCAGCACGGTGCGGTCGATGAGCGCCGCCGCCTGCAGCGTCTGGCTGGCCTGATAACCGCTCAGCAACGACTCGAAGCTGGCATTAAGCTTGTTGATCCCTTCGACCGTCGACATTTGCGCGAGCTGGGTCGTTAGCTCGGCGTTTTCCATCGGATTCATCGGATCCTGGTTTTTGAGCTGGGTTACCAGCAAGGTCAGGAAACGATCTTCAAGTTCACCGATACTGCTCGACTGGGTTGCCGCGCTCTTGGCATCGAGCGTGGCCTGATAGCTCTGAATCGCGTTAACGCTCATGGCTCATCCTTTTCACGATTGCAGCAGCGCCAGGGTGCGCTGCATGAGGTCCTTGGCCGTGGCCATGACCTCGGTGTTGGTTTGATAGGAACGCGACGCGGAGATCATGTTGACCATCTCCTCGACGACATCGACATTGGCATAGGCGACATAGCCCTTGGCGTCGGCCAGTGGGTGTTTCGGGTCGTAGACCAGCCTTGCCGGCGACGGATCCTCGATCACACGGGTCATGCGCACGCCCTGCGCCCAGGGTGTGGCGGCATTCATGGGCGTCGCCTGGAACACCACCTGTTTCGCCTTGTAGGCTTCTCCGGTCGAGGCGTGCGCCGAGTCGGCATTGGCCAGATTGCTGGCCACGGCATTGAGACGCATGGACTGCGCGGTGAGCGCCGAACCAGCGATCTGGAAAACATTGCTCATGGACATTATTTCGTCGACTCCAAGGCGGCGGACATGCGCTGGAAGGTGCCGCGCGCCCGTTCAAGCAAGAACTGGTAGTGCATGGCGTTTTCCGTGAAGGCCGCGCGCTCGATGTCCGGATCGACGGTGTTACCGTCCAGACTGGGCTGCACCGCCGCGCGGTACTTGATGGCGCCATTACCGAGTGCCGAGCCGCTAGCCGCGGCGGCAATGTGCGCCGAGTCGGTGCGCGTCAGGGACAGATTGCCGCTGGAGGCACCCTTGGCGGCGCTCAGCGCTGCGGCAAAATCGATGTCGCGCGCCTTGTAGTTCGGGGTATCGGAATTGGCCAGATTGGAGGCGAGCACCTCCTGGCGCATGGCCCTGACGTTCAGGGCCGACTGTACGAATCCGATGTCCTGGTCGATCTTGCTAAGCATGGCGCTCTCCTTGGAGCCAGCTAAAAGCAAGCGGTATGCCACGCCATCAGAGAGCAATAATTTACATATATATCAACCAATTAGAAATATTTTTGTGTGGCCGGACACTACGCGGAGGGCTGGAATGGCAAGTTTTGCCGGCAAGCCCCGAGGCTTGCATAGCCGCTTCAGCCCCGCTCCACGCGATTACGCCCGTGCGCCTTGGCCTGATACATCGCGGCATCGGCACGAGCGATGAAGCTATCACGCGCTTCATCGTCGCTGCGTTGCGCGACGCCAGCGCTGAAGGTGATCAAAACCCGCTGGTTGTCATGCAGGAAGAATTCCCTGGTCAGTTCGCGTTGCAAACGCAACATGACCGTCTCGGCCTCCTCCAGTGTCGTGTTCGGCAGCAACACCAGGAACTCCTCGCCGCCGTAGCGCGCCAGCGAGTCCATCGGTCGCAGCAGGGTACGGACGACGTTGGTCAGATGGATCAGGGCCTGATCGCCGATCTGGTGGCCGAGCTTGTCGTTCAGTTTCTTGAAGTGGTCGATATCCAGCAAGGCGATCGAAAACGGCGCAGCGCCGCGCTGAGCACGGGCTTCCTCGCGCACGAAGGCCTCATCCATGCCGCGCCGGTTGAGCGCGCCGGTCAGCTGGTCCTCGCGCACCATGGCCGACACTTCCTGCAACTCCGATTCCAGGCCGTGGATACGTAACTCGGCCTCCTCGACATGTTGCCGCGCCTGAAGTAATTCCTGGTGCGTATTTTGCATCTCGCCCTGAATCTGGCGCATATCGCTTGCAAGGTGGTCAATCACGTCAGTCAGTTCGCCGATATCCTCGGCTTTGGCGATCTGCGCCGAATACGACTCGATGCGCTGGTGATAGGTGCTCGTGCTTGTCGTGATATCACCGATACGGTCGATGAAGGTAGCCACCAGCAGACGCAACTTTTCCTTGGCCTCAAGCAGGCCGCCCTTGAGCTGCTTTTGCCTGGACACCAGTTCCTTGAGGCTGTTCTCGGCGTCATACAGGGCGTATTGACTGAGATTCCCCGAGACAATGGCGCGCATCGCCGCCATCTGCCCGGAAAACCAGGCATCGTCGCTGACCATTTCGCCCAGGTTTTCCAGCAACAAGCCGACGAGATGCTTCAGCCCGTCCAGCGTGGCTTGATCGCCTTCGGCACGCAGCAAGAGTTCGCGCCAGACACCGGCCAGACTGGAGATATGTTTTTCCTCCAGTGACCGGCCGGTCATGGTCTCGGCGAGAGCACGGCACTCGGCGGCGAGATCGGGCCAACGCCCGCTCAATTCGCCGCTCAAATCATCCAGGTAGTGCAACAAGACTTCCGCCAGGCGCGGTTGCATGCCGCCGGTGTCGGCGGATGCGCCGGCATGTGGCGCATGCGCCTCCGGCACGGTCACTGCCGCCGTTCCCTCCTCGGCGGCTGCGCCCTGCCCGGCGCGCGCCCAGGACTCGGCGAGACCCGCCAGTTTTTCAGGGAGTTGCTCCGTATCGTTGCCGAAATTGATCAGCACGCGTTCCAGCATCTCGCGCTTCTTCACCTGGGTCAGACCCGACTGATAGCCCTCCCACTGCTTAAGAAAGCGCGGCAGGATCTCCGACCAGTTCGCCGAAACACGCTCGACGCCCTGCACTTCCAGATAGACCCGCCGATAGTTTTCAGGGGTCGGTGGTTGTTTGCGGGTGGCCAGCCGTTTGATGGTTTCGCGCGCGACTTCGCTGGGGTGGGTGGATTGTTCCATGATCGAGCCGGGATAGTGACGGTATGATTAGACGCTAATTATGAGCGGGGAAGCCAAGACCTTGTCTAGCCCAACGATAAACACGCCCCCGACTGCGGCGGGATGCCCCCTCGGCGGCCGGTGGCTGATCATGCTGTCCGGCTTGCTCGGCGTCCTCCCAGCCCAGGGCGCGGAGCACCCCATCCAGGATCTCACGGCCCTGACCCGTGCTGCCGGCAACTGGCTGGAAGGACAGGCGGTCACGCGACATCCCGGCCTGAGCATCGGTGTCCAGGTCACCCCACCCGATGCCAGGCTGCGCATGTCCGCGTGCGCCGCTCTGCGCTTTTCCCTGCCGGCGGGCTCGCAGCCATGGGGTACGGGCAGTATTGGGGTGCGCTGCGAATCGCCGCACGTCTGGTCGCTCTACACGCCTTTCAAGATCACGCTGACCGGACCGGCGTTGGTCAGCAATCGTGCTATCGCGGCGCGCCAATCGCTGACCGGCCAGGACGTCGAATCGAAACAGGTCGAATACCAGGCCATGCCGGAGTTGTATCTGCAAGACAGACAGGCATTGGCTGGTACCGTGCTGACCGTGCCGATCGGTCCCGGCACCGCGATCCGCAGAGACATGTTGCGCAGGCCACCGCTCATCAAGGCGGGGCAGCGCGTACCGATGCGGGTCGAAGGCCCGGGCTACCGCATCAGCCAGGAAGGCATCGCCCAACAACCGGGGGTTCTGGGTGAAAACATCCGCCTGAAGACCGCCAACGGGCGCATCGTTGAAGGCACGGTCGCGGCCGATGGTAGTGTGCGCGTCGGCCCCTGACCCGCAGGCGCCGGAAGATCTGTTAAAGTTTCGCTGACGGTGGCCGATATACAGGGACCACTCAATATCACTGGAGGCCGGTGTGAAGATCGATAACACCCTGAACAGCCTGACCGGCGTACGCGGCAAGGGCAACGTTGCCGTCAAGGGCAAGTCCCGTGAGCCGCGTTCGGACTCTGGCGGCGTACACGACAGCGTCAACCTGAGTTCCGATTCCTCTCGCTTGCAGGCGCTGGAAGCGGCCTTGGCCGAGATCGACATCGAAGATACCGACAAGATAGAAAGCATTCGCCAGGCCATTGCATCCGGTCAATTCCAGGTCGACGAAGAAGTCGTCGCCGAAAAAATGGTCGAATCGACCATCGAGCAACTCCGCCACCAGAATCCATGAATCAAGCGCCAGCCACGCTCGATGAACTGCACAGCCAACTGACTCGGTTCATCGCCGTCCTCGAAGCGGAGACCGAGGCGCTTGGTTCGACCCAGATCGATCACCTCGCCCGTGTTCTAGAGACGAAGAACCAGCTCGCCGCGACGACCGCGGCCGCCTGGAGCCAGGCGATGAACTGGCTGCGCAGCCAGTCGACAGGCCGACTCAACCAGGGACTCGAAGTCCCGGCCGAAATCCTCCCCCATTGGCAAGCCATCGTCTCCCTGGCTCGGCAAGCGGAGTCACTGAATCTACGTAACGGGCAACTGATCGACGCTCAGTTACAGCGCACCAAGGGCGCCATCGAAGTCCTGCAAGCGGCGGCCCGACCGGTGCATCTGTATGGCGCGGACGGGCATATGCTTGATCTGCCCGGGCCGACACACACACTGGACAAGGTTTGACATGGAACACTTGAAACTGACGGTCACGGGAATGAGCTGCATGGGCTGCGTCAACAGCGTGAAAAATCTGCTGGGTGCATTGCCCGGCGTTGGCCAGATCGATATCGACCTGGCCAGCGGGCAGGTCGAGGTGGAATACAGCGCCGACCAAATACAACCCACGCAGTTGCGACTCGCCATCGAAGACGGCGGTTACGGCGTCGCCTGAGTGACGTGGGACCGGCACGCACGTCGACACGACGCTTTGCAATGGCCGACATGAGCCTATACTCACTGTAGAAACACGCCGGCCCAGTTTGATCGAAGCCGCAGTTGGCCTGTATATGCCTTGAAGTTGTCGCTCAGCGCATTCCAGGCGCCCAGCCCACGTCCACAGGAGTTACCGTCATGTCCAAACCCCAGAAATCGAACAAAGAAGTAAAAAAACAATCCCTGCTGTCGCCAAAGGAAAAGAAAGCGGCAAAGCAGGTCAAGAAGCACGCCGGGGATGTCGCCCCAATGATCGTCAAGGGTTCCTGAATACGCTCGCTTTGTCTATTCGCCGGAAGTATCGGGTTTCAGTGCGCCTGGCTTGCATGAACGAAGCCCTATTGCATCACCCACCAGCGGCGTGATTGCGCGGGTCGATACGGCCGCGCCTGTTTTGCCACGGGGTGTCCTACCAGTAACCCACCTCACCACCGGCTTCCTTGCTCATGGCGGCAAGGTAGGCGGCATGCGCGGCCAGTTCATCGGCGTCGGCACGCAGCACCGTCAGTTCCACCGGGCCGGCGCCCTGCTCCAGATGTCGCGGCGTCAGCGCCGCCATCTCGATGATCAGCGAATCCTGGCCCCGGGTCATCGCCAGGTAAACCTCGGCAAGCAGTTGCGCATCCAGCAAGGCGCCGTGGTAGGCCCGATTCGAGTTATCCACCTCATAACGCTTGCACAGGGCGTCAAGGTTGTTGCGCTGACCCGGGTGCATCTCGCGCGCCTGTTTCAGGGTATCCAGCACACCGGAGCAATACCCCGCCAGTTTGCCCTTGTCGAGCCGGGCCAGTTCGGAATTCAGGAAGCCGATATCGAAGGGGGCGTTGTGGATGATCAGTTCGGCATCGGCGATAAAGTCGAGGAACTCGTTGGCGATGCTTTCGAAGCGCGGCTTGTCGGCAAGGAACTCGTTGCTCAGACCATGCACTTCAAGGGCGCCAGCGTCGACCTCCCGATCCGGGTTGAGATAGACATGGAAGGTGCGGCCAGTCGCCTGCCGGTCGTTCAATTCCAGTGCGCCGATCTCGATGACGCGATGGCCCTGCTCCGGGCTCAGGCCCGTGGTTTCGGTATCCAGGACAACGTAGCGCATCACAAACCTTTCGCGAGTTTCACGCCTTCGTTGGCAAGCCGGTCGGCCGCCTCGTTTTCCGGGTGGCCAGCGTGCCCTTTCACCCAATGCCACTCTGCCTGATGACGCGCCGCCTGCTCGTCCAGAGCGCGCCAGAGATCCTGATTCTTCACCGGCTGGCCGGTGCTGGAGCGCCAGTTGCGCCTTTTCCAGTTGGCCAGCCATTCCGAAATACCCTTCTGGACATACTGCGAGTCGGTATGCACCCGCACCTTGCAGGGCCGGCTCAGGGCTTTCAGCCCTTCGATCACGGCCATCAGTTCCATGCGGTTGTTGGTGGTGTCGGCGGCGCCGCCGCAGAACGATTTTCGTGCTGGCCAAAACGCATCAGCACCCCCCAGCCACCGGCGCCGGGATTGCCCTTGCAGGCGCCGTCGGTATACAGGTCGACCCAGCCGGTATTCGTTTCAAAATTGTCGTTATCCGTCATTCATCACCCAAACGATGCGTCCCGATGCGGTTGGTCGAGCCGGCCAGACCCGGCTTCGCCAACCAACCCTCATCCCATTGCGGCGAGATCAGGCGCATGCCCTGAACCCGCTTCACCGCGTGCAGCATATACACCCCGCCGCCCAATGCCCACCAGCGGTCGCCCGCCGATTCGAGGAAGCCAAAACCGCGCAGCAACTGCTCCCGGTTCAGTGGCGGCGCATAGCAGGCCATGCGCCCGCCGGCCAGTTCGAAGCCAAGCAGCGACAGCCAGTCCTTGATCCGGGTCAGGCGCAGGAACTGGCCATTCCAGGGATAAGCCTGGCGCGACCCGAGCCAGCGGCGCGTCCCGAAAAAACTCAGCGGGTTGAAGCCGGTTAGCAGCAAACGGCCTTCCGGGCGCAACACCCGCTCGACCTCGCGCAGCAACTGATGTGGATTCGGCGAGAATTCCAGGGCATGCGGCAGAGCCACCAGATCAAGGGACTGCGAGGCCAGCGGCAACAACTCGGGCAACAGGCGCACATGGCCTCCCGCCGGCTTGCCGCAATAGCGGAACGGCATACGGTTGGCACGCAGGAAATCGATCTGGCACAGACCGATCTGCATGGCGATGAAGCCGAACAGGTCGACGCTGGTGGCGTCGAACCAGGCCTGTTCGCGTTCCAGGACGTAGCGCCCGGCATCCGATTCAAACCAGTCTTGCATATTGCTCGCACTCGTTGACGGTTGTGCGGCGTGTTCCCAAAATGGCCGCATGCTGCATATCGAACCTATCCCGCTCCTGCGCGACAACTACGCCTGGGTCATTCACGATGGCGCTCATGCCGTCATTGTCGACCCCAGCTACACCGAGTCGGACCAAGCCAAACAGCCCAGCCCGATTCTAGCTTGGCTGGACGCCCGACGCATCTTGCCGACGGCGCTCCTCATCACCCATCACCACCGCGACCACACCGGCGGCATAGGCGCCATCGCCACCGCCCACGCCGTCACTGTCTACGGGCCGGGGGACTCCGGCATCGCCGGCATTACCCACCCGGTCGGCGATGGTGACCGCGTACATCTCGATGCCCCCAGACTGGATTTCTCGGTACTGGCCATCCCCGGACACACCCTCGACCACCTCGCCTATACCCTGCCGGGACGCTTGTTCTGCGGCGACACTCTATTTTCCTGTGGCTGCGGCCGGGTCTTCGAAGGCACACCGGAACAGATGCAGCGCAGCCTGGCACGCCTGGCCGCGCTGCCCGACGAAACGCTGATCTACTGCGCCCATGAATACACCCTGGAGAACCTGGCCTTCGCCCGGCATATCGAACCGGAGCACGCCGAACTCCTGGCCTGGGAGAACGAAGCCTGCCGGCTCAGGGACGCGGGCAAGCCAACGCTTCCGGTCGCGTTGGGCGACGAAAAACGACGCAACCCCTTCCTGCGCTGGGGTGACCCCGAGATACAGCGCATCGCCCAGGAGCACGGCGCCACGAAAAACCATGATCATGAGCAGGTTTTCGCCGCAATTCGCGCCTTGAAAGACCTTTATTAACTGACCACTGTAAATTTTTCTTAATAAATATAATCAACTAGCGCATGTAACTGGCTATATGAAATGGAATTAAAGGTTTGCCCTCGGGTGCCGATATAAGTAAAATCAATCACTAATCGACACTACGGAACCGGTAAAACCGGCCCGGACACGCCCAACGCATGTTAAAGATCCTTACTGTTGTATCGCTTCTAGCCGTGTCCAGCGCACTCTCCGCCTTTCCGGCGCAGGCACTGGAAACACCTCCCGTCAAGATCGTCCAGAAGGACACCGTTTCGGTGATCAGCGAAACGGCCTCGGTCGTTGTGGCGTCGATCCCAGTTACCGGCACGTTGCCCCCCGTTGCCACGGGTTCGGCTGCGGCAGGCCCGGAGGCCGGCGGGGCACGAGGCGAAGCACTGCCCGAGAGCATTTCCCAGGTGGATATTCCGGTCGCCGATCTCTGGGAACGTGTTCGTGCCGGCCTGGCCATGCAGGAAAGCGATGACCCGCTCATCCGGACGCATGAAGCCACGTTCGCCAAACGTATCGAGGGGCTGCAAAACACCCTGACGCGCAGCCGGCCCTACCTGTTCCATATCGTCGAAGAAGTCGAAAAGCGCGGCATGCCGCTGGAGATCGCGCTGCTGCCGATCATCGAATCCTCGTTCAATCCCCAGGCGCTTTCATCCGCCCAAGCGGCCGGTATCTGGCAGTTCATCCCCTCGACCGGGCGTATCTACGGCCTGGATCAGAATCATTGGTACGACGGTCGGCGCGACATCGTCGCCGCGACCAAGGCCGCGCTCGACCACCTGCAATATCTGAACCGCAGGTTCCGCGATTGGGAGTTGACCCTGGCGGCCTACAACTGCGGCGAGGGCTGCGTCGGCCGGGCCATGACCAAGAACCGCGCCCTGGGCCTGCCGACCCACTTCAGCGCGCTCTCGCTACCGAGCGAAACCCGCCATTACGTGCCGAAACTGCTGGCCGTGCGCAATATCATCCGTGCCCCGGAGCAGTTCAATCTGGCTCTGGAAACCTTGCCCAACAAGGCCTACTTCCGCACGGTCACCCTGCCGCGCCCTCTGGAAGCACGCGCGGCCGCAACGCTTGCGGGCATGAACCTGGACGATTTCCTGGACCTCAATCCGGGCTATCGCCGCAAGGTCATCTACAGCGACACGCCGAGCAAACTTATACTGCCCGTCGGCAAAGTGGCCGTGTTCAATCGCAATCTGGCCCAGAACGGTCATGAAGCCACCTGGCTACGCCAATACTTCGCCCAAAAAGGCGAGACCCTCAAGCAGATCGCCGAGCGTTTCGATGTCAGCCTGAACTGGCTGCGTGAACTCAACCCCGCCGAAACCGGCAAGAAGGGCCAGTTGAAGGCCGCAACGACCATGCTGGTACCGGCGGCAAAACCACCGGTTGCGCTCCAGCAGGCCGCCGTGGCAGTCCCCGAGGTCAGGCCGACGGCCAGCACACGAAGCAGCGCCAAAGCCAAGGCCCCGGCGCGGCGCATCCATACGGTACGCAAAGGCGACACCCTGCTCGCCCTCGCGGAGCGCTACAACGTTGCCGTCGCCGACATCAAGGCACTCAACGGCAAGTTGAGGGTATTGCGGCCCGGCGCCAAGTTGCGTATCCCGGTCGTAAACAGCTGATTGACCGGGCCTGCCGGATTACGCGGTAGGCGAAGTCCGGCAGACGCGAGTCGGGCCGCGCTACGCTTGCTCCGACCTACGCATCGCCCCAGCATGATGACAAGCCACCGCCTGGCGTTGGGCCAGAGGTCTGAGTTCGGGCGCCTGCGCGCAGAGTGTATCTGCGCGTGGACAGCGCGGCGCGAATGAGCAGCCGCTGCGTGCCGCGCCAGACTCCGCCGCGCTAGCCGATGTAACGCCCAAACCACGGCCCGGCGCGGAATCGAGCAGCACGCGCGTGTACGGGTGCGCCGGTGCGCCGAGCAGGCGCGCCGTGTCGCCGGTCTCGACGATACGCCCGCGATACATCACCGCCACCCGGTCGGCCAGATAGCTGACCACCGATAGATTGTGGGTGATGAACAGATAAGCCAGGCCATGCTGCCGGCGCATATCCGCCAGCAGGTTGAGAATCTGTGCCTGCACCGAGACATCCAGAGCGCTGGTCGGCTCGTCGAGGATCAGCAACCTAGGCGAAACCGCCAAAGCGCGCGCATGGCGACGCGCTGGCGTTGCCCCCCCGAGAATTCATGCGGATAGCGCCCGGTGGCATCGATGGGCAGGCCGACTTGATCAAGCAATTCGGCGCCACGTCGGCGCCGCTCCGCCACATCCAGTTCCGGCAACAGCGCCGCCATGCCCTCCTCGAGGATGGCGCCGATCTTCATGCGCGGATTGAGCGACGCGAACGGATCCTGGAAGACAATCTGCATCTCGGCGCGTTTGCGTCTCAGCGACTCACCGGACAGGGCCGCAAGACCTTCGCCAAGCAGGCGCACCGAGCCGCCCGTGGGCTCGATCAGGCGCAACACCGCGCGTGCCAGGGTGGTCTTGCCACAGCCTGATTCGCCCACCAGGGCCAGGGTCTCGCCGGCATTTACCGTCAGACTGACGCCGTCAACCGCCTTGACCTGGCCGACGGTACGCTTGAACAGGCCCTTGCGGATGGGGAAGTGGACGGCGAGTTCGCGCACGTCAAGCATCGGGTCAACCGCGCCCCCCACTGTAACGAGGCGCTGCGGAGGATTGGGCGGCGTAGCCAATCCCCGCGCCAAAGAAATCCCCCCTCCCCCCCCGTCTGCAAAGGGCGACGTAAAGCCATTCTCGGCAAGATGGCAACGCGCGAAGTGGCCGGGCCGAGGCTCATGGAAGGCCGGCACCTCCGAACGACAACGCTCGAACACGACCGGACATCGGTCGGCGAAGCGGCAACCGACGAACGCCGCATCCGGGCCGGGCACCCTGCCCGGCAGGCTGTCCAAGCGTTCGCCACGCCGTTCGGGACGCGGCAGTACCGCGAAGAGTTTTTGCGTGTACGGATGCGCCGGCGCGCCGTAAAGAGCGTCGCGACTGGCCCACTCGACAATCTGGCCGGCGTACATCACCGCCACCCGGTCGGCCATGTCGCGCGCCACGTCCAGATCGTGGGTAATCAGCAGCAGGCCCATGCCGCGCTGCCGCTGCAAATCCTTCAGTAAGGCCAGGATCTGCGCCTGTACCGTCACGTCGAGCGCCGTGGTCGGTTCGTCGGCGATCAGCACCTCGGGCTCGCCGGCCAGCATCATGGCAATGAGTGCCCGCTGGCGCTGGCCGCCGGAAAGCTGGAAGGGATAGGTATCGAGCTTGTCGGGCGTCAGGCCAACGGCTTCGATCAGGCGTCCAGCCTCGACCCGTGCCGCCGCGCCGTTCAGGTTGCGGTGCGCCGCCAGGGCTTCGGCGATCTGCTCGGCGACGGTCATCACCGGATTCAGCGAGGTCTGCGGTTCCTGGAAGATCATCGCCAGCCGGCCGCCGCGCACTTCGCCCATGGCGGCTTCGCTCAGGCCGAACAGGTCGACATCCTCGAAGCGTGCGCTCCCCGCCGTCACCCGGCCACCTTCCGGCAGCAGGCGCATCAGGGCCAGGGCGGTCATGGACTTGCCACAGCCGGATTCGCCCAGCAGTGCGACACACTCGTCGGCGCCGACGGCGAAGCTCACACCATCCACCGGCACCAGGGTGCGCTGGCCGGCGACGATTTCGACGCGCAGGTTGTCGAGTCGCAAACCTTTCATGCCCGGCCTTTCGATTTCGGGTCGAGGGCATCGCGCACCTGATCGGCGAACAGGTTGGCGGCGAGCACCAGAACGAACATGAATACGAAGGCAGCGGCCAATTGCCACCAGACTACCGGCTCACGGGCCAGTTCGAGACGGGCACCGTTGATCATGTTGCCGAAGCTGATCATCGCCGGGTCGACGCCGACGCCGACGTAGGACAGTACCGCCTCGGCCAGGACCAGACCGGAGAAATCGATGACCACGGTGATCAATACCAGATGCATGACATTGGGCAACAGGTGGCGCAGCAGGATACGCCCGTGGCCAACACCGAAGGCTCGTGCCGCCTGGACGAATTCAAGTTCGCGCAGCTTCAGTGTTTCGGCGCGCAGCAGCCGGGCCAGCCCGGTCCAGCCGGTCAGGCCAAGGATGGCACAGAGCGCCAGCAGGCGCACATCGCTACGCGCCGCAGCGGTGTCGAACAGTGCGGCGTGGGCCTCGATCTGCACCTGGACCACCAGCACCGAGGCCGCGATAAGCAGCACACCCGGAATCGAATTGAGCGTGGTGTAGAGATACTGGATGACATCGTCCACCCGGCCGCCGAAATAGCCGGCCGCAATTCCCATGCTCAGGGCAAAGGGCAGCATGATGAGTGTGGTCAGGCTGCCGATCAGCAGACCGGTGCGTACCGATTTCAAGGCCAGGTAAAGCACGTCCTGACCGACCTTGTCGCTGCCGAGGATGTGGTAGTGGGGGGCCAGGGCAACGAGCAGGCCGGAAACCAGGCAAAGGATAAGTAGCGTCAGAAGGAACGCGCGATTCGATTTCCCCCGTTGCCAAGGGGGTCTTTTCTCTCTCCTTTTTTTCTCCCCAACGGTTTCGAGGCGCATCACAACCAACCAGACGGCCATGCCGGCCAGTACACCCAGGCCTCCGCGCTTAAGCACATCCGGCCAGAAATCCGTCTCCGGGTCGGCCAGATGCTGGCCACCGCGGTTGAGCCGGGGAAAATCCCGGGTCTCTCGGTCATCCGGGCCAGTGATCGTTTCCTTGGCGTAGAGATGGGTCGCGAATGGCGCCGAATAGGTCTTTTCCACGTTTTCGCGCAGGGGCGTCAGCAACGCATCCAGCGCCGAGCGTACCTCGCCGCTGTACTGCGCCGATTTGCCGGGCACCTCCGGCAGGCGCTCCACGTAGTGCACTGAATCCAGCAAGCCGATGACCGCGTAGATCGCCAGGAGCAAGCCGGTCGACGCGCCCATGGGGCTGGCCATGACCTGGCGCAGTGGCATGCGCAGGGTCTCGTTGCGCCGGGCCAGCCATAGTCCGGTAGCGACCAGCGCCAGGAGCAGCAGGATCAGCGCATCGGACCAGAGCAGGACGGGCTTGATCATTCCAGCCTCACCCGCGGATCGACGACCGTATAGGAGATATCCGTCAGCACCAGACCAACGATGTAGAGCAGCGAGCCGAGGAACACCATCGAACGGACAATGGCGAAATCCTGCGCCTGGATCGCGTCGATGGTGTAGCTACCGAGGCCGGGAATACCGAAGAACGATTCGATGATCAGGCTGCCCATGAACAGGCGCGGAATCACCACAACGACGCCGGTCAGGATCGGGATCATGGCGTTGCCGAGGATGTGCCGGAACAGGACGCGCAGCTCCGATAACCCTTTGGCGCGCGCCGTGCGCACATAGTCCTTGCCGATCTCCTCGATGAACAGGGCGCGGTAGAAGCGTGCCGAGTCGCCGATGCCGGCGACCAGGCTGACCAGCACCGGCATGAGCAGGAATTTCCAGGCATCCAGACCGGGCTGGTAGCCCGAGATCGGAAACCAGTGCCAAAGCTTGCCCATGAGAAATTGCCCGCCGATGACATAGAACAGGCCGGAGATGGACATGAGGGCGACGCACAGAATCACCCCGGCGGTATCCAGCGGCGTACCCCGGAAGAACACCAGCAGCAGGGCGAAGCTGATGTAGGCGAGCAGGCCGACCAGGAAGGTCGGCAGGGCGATGGCCAGGCTGGGCCACATGCGCTGACCGATCTCGCGGGCGATGTCGCGACCGTCGTCGGCGGCGCCAAAGTCGAGGGCAAAGAGCTTCAGCGATTTCTCGGTGAACAGGGTATCGCTGACAGTTTCCAGCCCGTCCGCCGCGCCGTTGTAGAACAGCGGCTTGTCGTAGCCGTGCTCGGCCTTCCAGCCGACGATAGCCTCCGGCGTGACGTGCTTGACGCCGAGATGGATGCGCGCCATGTCGTCCGGGGTGTTGACCATGAAGAACAGCGCGAAGGTCAGCAGGTTTACTCCGAGCAGGATGGGGATGGCATAGAGGATGCGCCGAACGATGTAGTTAAGCATGCGCCGTCGCCTTCTGCCGCTTGCGGTAGGCCACCACCGCCGGCCAGATCAGCGCGGCGAGTCCCAGCAGGGTGAGCGCCGCCGGCCAGAGAACGGGCCGGTTCCACTGTGCCTGATACGCCGCGCGCGCCGGTGGATCGACGCGCCGGTATTTCAGGATGTTGTGCGCCATCATATTGGGCTTGGCGTTCTTCACCCAGGCGTGGCGCAGGCCAAAGCTCTTCGGGTGGAAGGCATAGATCCAGGGAGCATCCTGACGGGCGATTTCGACCATCCGGTCGATCACTGCCTGACGCTCAGGGCTGTTGTCCATGTCTTTCATACGCTCAAACAGGCGGTCGAATTCAGGATTCCGGTAGTTGGCCGAGTTCTCGCCACCGGCACCGACCTTCTTGTTTGGCCCATAGAGCAGGAACAGGAAGTTTTCCGGGTCCGGATAATCGGCGTTCCAACCCCACTCGAAGATCTGCTCGCTACCCTTGCTCATCTTGTCCTGGAAGCGGTTGTAGTCGGTGGCGCGGATCACCAGCTGGATGTCCAGCTTGGCGAATTGCTTGCGGAACCAGTCCATGCGCGACTTCGCCTCGGGGCCGCTGGCGGCGGTATCGAAATAGAGCGTCAGCGGCTGGCCGGTGACGGCGTCGCGGCCATTGGGATAGCCCGCCTCGGCGAGCAGGCGCTTGGCGTCGTCGAGGGGACGGCGCTTGATCTTGGCGCAAGTCGCCTCCTGAGTCTCCCCCCCCTTTTGTAAAAGGGGGGTTGGGGTACCCAGGGATTTCTCAGGCGCTTGCACGCTTGTGACGTCCGTTAAATCCCCCCTGCCCCCCTTTTCCAAAGGGGGGGAAAGATACTGCCGCGCGCAATCCGCCTCGAAAACGACCGGATTCATGCCAGCAAGGCCTTCCTTGTGCCCGAAGATTCCCGGCGGGATCGGCCCTTGCCCCGGCAGTCCGCGTCCATTGAGGAATATGGAGATGAATTCGTCGTAGTCGATGGCGATGGACAGGGCCTGACGCAGTTTCCTGGCCCGCGCCGACAGACCGCCGACCACCGGATCGAGCATGTTGAAGCCCATGTAGTTGAGCGACGGCCGCGCCGCGGTGGCTAGCTGGATGCCCCGGTCGCGCATTTCGGCGGTCAGATCCGGCTCGCCGTCGGCATTCATGCGGATGGCCTGGTCGAAGCTGTCGGAACTGACCCCGGAGGCATCGTAATAGCCTTGCAGGAATTTGTTCCAGTATGGAACGTCTTCCTTTTCCAGGGCGTAGACCACCGTATCCACCAGGGGCAGGCGCTTGCCGGCATCGGCCAGCAGGCCCGCCTCACGGTCACCGGGGTCGCCATCGCGCGGGTAATGGTCCTCGTGGTAATGCGGGTTGCGCTCCAGGCGCATCAGCCGGTTCGGATCGTTTTCCGCCAGGTAGTAGGCACCGGTACCGACCGGTTGCCAGTCGAGCGTGAAATTCTTTTCGGCCATGCCGGGTTGGCGGTAAAAACGTTCCACCTCTTCAGGCACCGGCGCGAAGAAAGGCATGGCCAACCAGTAGAGAAACTGCGGGTACTTGCCCTTGATGCGGATGCGATAGGTGTAGCGGTCGACGACATAGGCGCCGTCGAACCCGAACTTGCCGATATCCAGATAGGCCTCCTTGGGCTGTGCCTTGGCGGCCTGACCCAAGGTTTTGGCCAGATCCTTGAGACCAACGATGTAATCCGCCATCAGGCCGAGGATCGGCGATTGCACCCGGGGATGGGCCAGGCGGCGGATCTGATAAACGAAATCGTCGGACGTCAACTCGCGGCTACCGGTGATCTTGAAGTCCTCGAACTTGTCGATGCCGGCGAGTTCCTCGGCCTTGATCGGGATATAGCGCGGCTTGCCCGCGGCATCCTTGGCGAAGCAGGGATGTGGCTGATAGCGCGTGCCCGGCTTGAGCTTGATCTCGTACTCGGAAACGGCGATGCGGGCAGGCTCACTGTTCGCCGGCAGTTCCCGGCCCTGGGCGTCGAAGTAGCGCACGCTTGGCATGGTCGTCGCGGTGAGCGGTTCCAGTTGGTACGGTCGCTTCAGATAGTGGTACTGCAAGGGCGGCTCGTAGATGTTGCCCAGGTAAACGTATTCGTTTTCGCTGTAGGAACGCGCCGGGTCGAGGTGCTTGGGACGTTCGTCGAAAGCGGAATAGACGATCGACTTGCCGGCATCGACGGTGGCATAGGGGCTGTTGACCGGCCCGGAACAGGCCGTCAGAACGAAAAGGAGAAAAAAAATAGCCGCGCGCACGCGACTATTTTATCGGGCGAACCCCTGCGGTGTTCAGATTTTCAGGTCATCCAGGGTCTTGCCGGCGTTCAGGGCGTCATGAACCCAACGGGGACGCTTGCCCTTGCCGGTCCAGGTCTGGCTCTTGTCGGCGGGGTTGGCGAATTTCGCGACGCCGACGCTCTTCGGGCCCTTGCGTTTGCCCGTGACCGTAGCCATCAATTCGGCGGTGGTGACACCCAAGGCCCTGGCCCGCTCGCGGAATTCATCGAACAGCTTTTGCCGTTCGCCGTGCTGGCGCAATTCAAGTTCAACGGCAACGCTCTTCTTCAACTCGTTCAACTCGTCGACAGACAGTGATTTCAGATCGATCTTCATACGCATCCTTTATCGTTAGTGTGTGCAAGGCGACATCACCTTGTAATTATTGTTTTCCCTTTTTCAGTAATTGGCAATAAGAATATGCACCTGGCTATAAAAATAATACGGGGGCATGAAGCCCCCGTTTAGCCGAACTTGCCGAAGCGTATTGGCGCGCATCGGTTATAAATAACTCACGGCTCAATTCGATGCGGTCATTCCGGTATCAAAGAACTTCGGCGGCGTGATCCGCAAGACGCGAACGCTCGCCGCGCGCCAGGGTGATATGGCCGCTGTGTGGCCAGCCCTTGAAACGATCGACAACATAGGTCAGACCTGAACTTCCCTCGGTCAAATACGGTGTATCGATCTGCGAGATATTGCCCAGACAAACCACTTTTGTGCCGGGTCCGGCACGTGTAATCAGCGTTTTCATCTGCTTGGGCGTGAGATTCTGCGCCTCGTCGATGATCAAGAATTTGTTCAGGAAAGTTCGGCCACGCATGAAGTTGAGCGACTTGACCTTGACCCTGGAACGGATCAGGTCCTGGGTCGCGGCCCGGCCCCAGTCGCCGGCCTCGTCGTCGCTCTTGTTCAGGACATCGAGGTTGTCTTCCAGGGCACCCATCCAGGGGGTCATCTTCTCTTCCTCGGTGCCCGGGAGAAAACCAATATCCTCGCCAACCGGCACGGTCACGCGGGTGACGATGATCTCGCTGTACAGCTTCTTTTCCAGGGTCTGGGTCAATGCCGCCGCCAGTGTCAACAAGGTCTTGCCCGTACCCGCCTGGCCAAGCAGCGTGACGAAATCGATATCCGGATTCATCAGCACATTCAGGGCGAAATTCTGTTCCCTATTACGCGCCATAATGCCCCAGACATTATTTTTCTGGTGGGTGTAATCCTTGATCGTTTCCAATAGCACCGTCTTGCCGGCCACTTCCCGAACCATGGCATAGAGCGGTTGTTCATTTTCCTGAAAAACGAATTCGTTGATTTGCATCGAAGCACTCAACGGTCCCGAAAGCCGGTAATAAACCCGATCTTCCTTTTGCCAGGACTCCATGCCCTTGCCGTGCTTGTCCCAGAAATCCGCGGGTAATTCGCGGACACCGCTGTACAAAAGATCGGTGTCCTCCAGAACCTTGTCGTTGAAATAGTCCTGCGCCGGAAAACCTAATGCACGCGCCTTGATGCGGATATTGATGTCTTTCGACACCAGGATGACCGGCCGCCCCTGAAACTTGTGGCTCAGGTAAGAAACGACGCCAAGAAGCTGGTTATCCACCTTGCTGTCGGGCAGCACCGAAGCGAGGTCGCTCTGGATCGGATGCGTCTGCAAATAGAGCCGGCCCGTCGCCGCCTTGTGGCTGCGTTCTGAAAGGCTGACGCCCTCGGCGATCTCCAGTTCCAGATCGTCGATCAGTTCATCGAGAAAGCGGCTCGCCTGCCGGGCATTGCGGGCGACTTCGGATACACCCTTCTTGTTATGGTCCAGCTCTTCAAGCGTGGCCATGGGGATGAACAGGTCATGTTCCTGAAAACGGAAAAGGCAGGTGGGGTCGTGCAGGAGAACGTTGGTATCGAGGACGAAGAGCTTGGTCTGGGCTGTCTGTTTGCGCGCCATGGAGTTCCTGGGAGTGGATTGAAAAGACTCAGGCGAGCGACTGCACGAAGGCCAGCACGTCCCGAGCATGATCCGGCACCTTCACGCCGCGCCATTCCTTGACCACACGGCCTTCCCGGTCCAGGACAAAGGTGCTGCGTTCGATACCGCGTACAGTCTTGCCATACATATTCTTCATTTTCATGACAGCGAACAACTTGCAGGCAGTTTCATCCACGTCGCTGAGCAGTTCAAAGGGTAGGTTCAACTTGGCCTTGAAGCCTTCATGCGACTTCAGGCTGTCGCGCGAAATGCCGAACAGCGCACTGCCGGCCCGCTGGAAATCCGGGGACAACGCCGCGAAGTCCATGCCCTCGGTGGTGCAGCCGGGCGTGTTGTCCTTGGGGTAGAAATAAAGAACCACTTTTTGTCCATGCATCTCACCAAGACGAAATGTCATATCGGACGTGCCCGGCAATTCGAAATCGGCGATCAATCCTGTGCTCATGCACACTCCTCATCATGTTTCCTGGATTATCAGTGAGTGCCCGGAAGCTGAGCAAGCGCGGCAATCAGAATGCCTTGCAGCTTTAGCTTTATCCCCTAGAATTAACATGGTTTTACAGGAGCACATCATGACGACCAAAGCTTGGCATTCATTAGCTGCGGCGATCTGCACCGCCGCCATAACCACATCCACACTCGCCGCGGACAACCTGATTTCAACCGCCTTGACCGGGCCAGCACCGACGATCAATGGGCAGAAGGGCACCGGCGAGTGGACCGGAGCCCCTAACCTCAGCTTGCGAACACCCACCTATCCGATCGATGCCGATGTCTATTTCCGGCATAGCAGCACGCACCTCTATGTCCTGGTCGATGCCATTGGTGATATAACCGACGACAACCACGATGAATGCCTGTTGGTATTCGGACTGCCTCCCAGCGTCAAGATCGTCGAGATGTGGCGAGACGATACATTCGCACCGAGCGTGGTACGAGGAAACGGCAGCACGGCTGCGGATTCATACTACATGGGTATGTCCGGTGGTAATCGGGTGTATGAGTTCGCGATCCCGCTTAGTAATCTGAATTTACAACCAGGCCAGTCGATTGAGTTCTACTCGCCAATCAGCCTTAAGCAAGGCTATGTACACTACGCCAGCATGCCCTATGACGCCGGCACGACCCGCGATAATGTTTATCCCACCGGCTTGTCTGTGTCTTCCTCTGGCGGCAACATAACAAGCGTTACCGGATATTCAACCGTGCAGCTCGCCACGACGCAACCTGACTCGCCAACGACAGTCCCCACCCTGAATGCGTGGGGACTTGCGCTGCTGAGCGCGATCATCGCAGGCGGGGGCGCGATACTGGCCCGGCGTCGGCGTAATCCGTCATAAACAATCAGCGGGCCGGCGTAGTTACACTGGCTCCGCCTCGATCACCCGCTCGAAGACGAACCGGCCGCCCTCCAGATCCACCCGAATGACATCCTTCGGCCCGAAGTGGCCGGCAAGGATTTCCTTGGCCAGCGGGTTTTCCAGCTCGGCCTGGATGGCGCGCTTCAGCGGCCGGGCGCCGAATACCGGGTCGAAGCCGGCCTTGGCGAGTTCGGCCAGGGCGGCGTCGCTGACTTCCAGCTTCATCTCCATCTGCGCCAGGCGCTTGTCCAGGTACTGCAACTGGATGCGGGCGATGCGGGCGATGTGTGCTTCGCTGAGGGCGTGGAACACCACCACCTCGTCGATGCGGTTGATGAATTCGGGGCGGAAGTAGGTCTTCACCTCGCCCATCACCGCCAGCTTCACCACTTGATAATCGTCGCCCGACATCTGCTGGATCATCTGTGAACCCAGGTTGCTGGTCATGACGATGACCGTGTTCTTGAAGTCGACGGTACGACCCTGGCCATCGGTCAGGCGGCCGTCGTCGAGCACTTGCAGCAGGACGTTGAACACGTCCGGGTGGGCCTTTTCGACCTCGTCGAGCAGGATGACGCTGTACGGCTTGCGGCGCACCGCTTCGGTCAGATAACCGCCCTCTTCGTAGCCGACATAGCCCGGGGGCGCGCCAATGAGGCGCGATACCGAGTGCTTTTCCATGAACTCGCTCATGTCGATGCGGATCATGTGTTCCTGGCTGTCGAACAGGAAATCGGCCAGGGCCTTGCACAGCTCGGTCTTGCCGACGCCGGTGGGGCCGAGGAACAGGAACGAGCCGTAGGGCCGGTTCGGGTCGGACAGGCCGGCGCGCGAACGGCGGATGGCGTCCGAGACCAGGCGCACGGCCTCGTCCTGGCCGACGACGCGCTGGTGGATGCGCGATTCCATCTGCAGCAACTTGTCGCGCTCGCCCTGCATCAGCTTGGACACGGGGATGCCGGTGGATCGCGACACCACCTCGGCGATCTCCTCGGCGCCGACCTCGCGGCGCAGCAGCTTGAATTCGCGCTTGCCCTCGCCGGCCTCGGCCTGCTTCATCTGCGCTTCGAGCTGCGGCAACTTGCCGTACTGAATCTCGGCGACCTTGTCGAACTGGCCACGCCGTTGCAGGTCGGCCATTTCGGCACGAAGGTGGTCGATCTCCTCGCGCACCTGCGCCGAGCCTTGCAGGCTGGCCTTCTCCGACTTCCAGACCTCGTCCAGGTCGGCGTATTCCTTTTCCAGCTTGCGGATTTCATCTTCGAGCAGCGACAGGCGCTTCTGCGAGGCCTCGTCCTTCTCGCGCTTCACCGCCTCGCGCTCGATCTTCAACTGGATCAAGCGGCGGTCGAGCTTGTCCATGACCTCGGGCTTCGAGTCGATCTCCATCTTGATGCGCGCCGCCGCCTCGTCGATCAGGTCGATGGCCTTGTCCGGCAGGAAACGGTCGGTGATATAGCGCTGCGACAGTTCGGCGGCGGCAACGATAGCCGGGTCGGTGATATCAACGCCGTGGTGCACCTCGTACTTTTCCTGCAAGCCGCGCAGGATGGCAATGGTCGACTCGACGCTCGGCTCGTCGACCAGCACCTTCTGGAAGCGGCGTTCCAGGGCAGCATCTTTTTCGATGTACTTGCGGTATTCGTCCAGCGTCGTCGCGCCAATGCAATGCAGCTCGCCGCGCGCCAGGGCCGGCTTGAGCATGTTGCCGGCGTCCATGGCGCCTTCGGCCTTGCCGGCGCCGGCCATGGTGTGCATCTCGTCGATGAACAGGATGATGCGCCCCTCGTCCTGGGCGACTTCCTTGAGCACCGCTTTCAGGCGTTCCTCGAACTCGCCGCGATACTTGGCGCCGGCCAGCAGCCCGGCCATGTCGAGTACCAGGACGCGCTTGCCCTTCAGGGTTTCCGGCACCTCGCCGTTGATGATGCGTTGCGCCAGGCCCTCGACGATGGCGGTCTTGCCGACCCCCGGCTCGCCGATCAGCACCGGGTTGTTCTTGGTCCGGCGTTGCAGCACCTGGATGGCGCGGCGAATCTCGTCATCGCGACCGATCACCGGATCGAGCTTGCCCAGCCGGGCACGCTCGGTGAGGTCGAGGGTGTATTTGTTGAGCGCCTGGCGCTGGCCTTCCGACTCCTGGGTATCGACACCCTCACCACCGCGCACCTCGCTGATCGCCGCTTCCAGCGCCTTGCGCGTCGCGCCGTTGTCGCGCAGGGCGCGCCCGGCCTCGCCCTTGTCGTCCACCGCGGCAATCAGGAACAGCTCGGAGGCGATGTACTGATCACCGCGTTTGGTGGCTTCCTTGTCGGTCAGGTTGAACAGGTTGATCAGCTCCTTGGACGGCTGGATCTCGCCGCCCGTGCCCTCGACCTTGGGCAGGCGGTTCATCGCCGCCTGCAAACCGGAGACCAGCGTCGGCACGCGCACGCCCGCCTTCTGCAACAGGGCGCGCGACGTGCCGTCCTGCTGATTCAGCAGCGCGGCGAGCAGATGCACCGGCTCGATATACGGATTGTCGTTGCCCAGGGCCAGACTCTGGGCGTCCTGGATCGCCGTCTGGAACGGCGTCGTCAGCTTGTCGAAACGCATGGCGTTCTCCGAAGGGTTAGTTGACTCGGAGATGGGGGGAACAGCCGGAATTTCAACCGCTTGCCCTGTAGGAGCCCGCTTGCGGGCGATCAATCGCTGCATCGCCCGCAAGCGGGCTCCTACGATGGGGTGAGATAAAATAGCGCAACTCCCGAGGAAACAACATGCAACCGCCCGACCACATTATCGACGCCAACGTCCGCACCGCCCTGGAAGAAGACCTGGGCGCCCCACTGCCTGAAGGCTTGACCGGCGATCTCACCGCCCGCCTGCTCCCCGAAACGGCGCGCGCCCGTGCCCGGGTCATCACCCGGCAAGACGCCGTCATGGCCGGCGCCGCCTGGTTCAGCCGTTGCTTCAGGACGCTCGACCCCACCTGCCGCATCCTCTGGCAAGCCCAGGACGCCGAGGACATCCAGGCCGGCCAGACCCTCTGCGAAATCGAAGGCAACACGCGCGCCCTGTTGAGCGCCGAACGCCCGGCCCTGAATTTCCTGCAAACCCTGTCCGGTGTCGCCACCGCGACGCGCGATTACGTCGCCGCCGTGGCCGGCACCCAGGCCAAGATCGTCGACACCCGCAAAACCCTGCCCGGCCTGCGGATTGCATTGAAATACGCGGTGAAATGCGGTGGCGGCGAAAACCAGCGCATCGGCCTGTACGACGGCATCCTGATCAAGGAAAACCACATCGCCGCCGCCGGCGGCGTGCGTCCGGCGCTCGACGCCGCGCGTGCAGTGGCGCTTGCCTCGGGCCTGGCGCCAACCTTGCAGATCGAAGTCGAAACTCTGGAACAGCTCGACGAAGCCCTCGGCGCCGGCGCCGCGCTCATCCTGCTCGACAACTTCGACCTCGACGGCCTGCGCGCCGCCGTGCGCATGTGCGCCGGCCGGGCCGAACTGGAAGCCTCCGGCGGCATCCGCCTGGACAACGTCCGCGCGATCGCCGAAACCGGCGTCGACCGGATTTCAGTCGGCGGGCTGACCAAGCACGTACGCGCGGTGGATCTGTCGATGCGGCTGGTGGATTAAGCCGCGTCCTCGAACACCGCTTCCAGCCCGGCTTCGAAGCCCAGCGACTTGAGGATCAGGTCGCGCTCGCTTTCGCTGGCGGCGAGCAGCCAGTCGCCTTCGGGCAGGCGTCGGTAGACTTCGACACGGCGCCGGTCGGGGTCGATGAGGGCATATTCTTCCAGGCTGTCGATCAGGCGGTAGCTGGCGAATTTATCGCCGCGATCGTAGGCGGCGGTGCTTTCGGACAGGACTTCGACGATTGCCTTGGGGTGCTCCATCACCGTGTCGGCGGCGAGGTCGCGCGGGTCGCAGGTGACCATGACATCGGGATAAAACGTTGCGTCGGCGGCCTTGATCGCCAGTTTCATGTCGGCCATGAAAGCCCGGCAGGGGCCGCCGCGCAGGTGGGATTTGAGCGCGGCAAAGCAATTGCCCGCGATCGTCACATGCACACGACGCGCGCCGACCATGGCGAAGATTTCGCCGTGGATGAATTCGTGCTTGTCCGGCTGGGCGTTTTCCCAGGCGATGAATTCTTCGATGGTCATGGCGGGTTCGCGCTACGCTTGGCCCATGGTTGGCTCCGTGTGGTCTCGGGGTGTCGATCTATTCTAATCCGCCGCGCCGGTTTCAGGCAGCGCCCGCCCAGCGGCTGTATTTCTCCAGCCCGGCCTGACGCTCGAAGGGATTGTCGCGATAGGGCCGACGTCCGCGCAGCAGACACCAGAGGCTCGATAACAGATAGGCCGGGATGAACAGCGGCCCCCATACCTCGTACTGGCGCACGTGGCGGCGTTCGTGGCTACGCCAGCGTTTCAGGCTGGTCGGGTTTCTGGCGAGAATGACATGGCCCAAGGTGATCGCCTCGGCATACGGGCCGAGCAGCCAATTCAGGCCGCCACCGCCGGCTTCGAGGGTGCCGCGATGGCGGCGTATCTGGCCGCCGGCCAAGGCCAGGGGGACGAGCAGCAGACCAAGGAAGGAGTTGGGCGCGGCCCAGAGATAGCGCAGCAGGCGAATCAAGCGACGATCAGCGGATAGGCGGCGTGACCGCCGCGCAGGAAGATAGAGAAGGGCTGCTCGACGACCTGCCAGTCTTCGGCGCTGGCGGCGAGGATGTCCAGGAGGATTTCCCAGGACTCGGGATCGGCCGACTCGGGGATGCCGGCGCGGTCGATGCACAGGCCCGCCGGCAGGGTGGCGTCGTGCAGGCATTCTTCCAGGGCATCCCAATTGCGCCCGAAGTAATCGGGAAAGCGAGCGCCTCGGCGAAGGCATCGAGCATGCCGTCCTTGCTGGTCAGGCGCACGCCGTCGATGTAGGCGAGCGTATCCGGGAGTTCGACGTCCTCGGCCAGTCGATAGAGTCCGTTGCGACCGGGGTCGGCGAGGATGTCGGAAAGAGTAGGTCGTGGGTTCATGGCCTGAGGCGTTTGAAGCTGCGGTAATGGTCGCCGCTGTAATAGACCTCGCCGTCGGCACCCGCAACCAAACGACGCGCGCCGCGATTGCCGGCCCCCGGTGTCGGTACGGTGTATTCGCGGTAGTAGCCGCGCGGCTTCTTGGGCAGATGGCCTTCGCGGTTCTGGAACACCGTGCCGTCCTTGGCGTAAGCGAACGGACCGCCCCGGTCGATCAGGGCGAGGACTTCGCCAACTTCGGGCGGCAGGCCGGTCAAGTCGGAAGTGGCGCTCGGCGTCCTTGCCTCGTTGTCTGCTGTGGCCGGTGCGCTCGTCGAGGCCGGCGCGCGCGCCTCGGCGGCATCGCGTGACGGGCTGCTGCCCAGCCACCAGCCCAGAGCGACCAGACATGAAGCTAACAATAACCGGATGATCCAAGTACGCGTAATCATTCAAGCAACGTAAGAATGAATACGTATAAACCACCGAAAATACAAATAGCCAGCAACCACCGAGGAGTACTGTCGGGTGGTTCGACACTTGCAATTCCACCTGAGCAAGCCGCAACCAAGCCGAGGAAGAAATATGCGATGGCCAGCAGTAATGGCCACAGAATATTTGGTAGAAAAACCCCAATAGCCATACCCGATACGATACCCGCCAAGAGAAGACTCGTCATGGGTGTAGCCACTACGCCTGCATATGCGAGCGGTCCGGCCAGAAACAGTACGCCAACACACCCAGCAATGGCTCCCAGGACACCGACACCAATCCTGAACCAAAACCGGTCCGTAGCAGAGGTACTGTCGGCGCTGGCTCGAAGCATAGTCTTATCCATAACTACGGGTTCGATGCACGAATCCTCAATCGTTGGCGTGGGCGCTGACGAAGTCGCGAATCTGGCCGACATCGGCGTCGAGCACTTCGTAGCGGCGCGGCAGGGTTTCGATGTTCTCCAGGCCGTGCGGGCGTTCCGGCTCGCGGCCCAGGGCCTCGCGGATGGCGCCGTCGAACTTGGCCGGCAGGGCGGTTTCCAGGCAGATCAGCGGCACGCCGGCGCGGCGGTGTTCCAGGCCGACCTTGACGCCGTCGGCAGTGTGCGGGTCGATCATCACGCCATGCTCGGCCCAGACGCGGCGGATGGTGTCGAGGCGATTGGCGTGGCTGCTCGAACCGGAGACGAAGCCGAATGCGGGCACTTTTTCAAAGAAACCGGTCGACTTCAGGTCAAAGGCCTCGCCCTGGTCCACGGCGCTCCAAAGCTGGCGCACCGTGGCGCCGTCGCGACCGACCAGGTCGTAGATGAAGCGCTCGAAGTTGGAGGCCTTGGAGATGTCCATGGACGGGCTGGAGGTATGCCAGGTGTTGGCGGCGCCACGCGGCCGATAGACGCCGGTGCGAAAGAACTCGTCGAGGACGTCGTTTTCGTTGGTGGCGACGATCAACTGGCCGATGGGCAGGCCCATCATGCGGGCGATGTGGCCGGCGCAGACGTTGCCGAAGTTGCCCGAGGGCACCGAGAAATCGACCGCCTGGTCGTTGGCGGTGGTCGCGGCGCACCAGGCCTTGAAGTAGTAGATCACCTGCGCCGCGACACGCGCCCAGTTGATCGAGTTGACCGCGCCGATGCGGTTACGGTGCTTGTAGTCGAGATCGTTGGAGACGGCCTTGACGATGTCCTGGCAGTCGTCGAAGACGCCGCGCACGACGATGTTATGGATGTTCGGGTCTTGCAGGCTGTACATCTGCGCCTGCTGGAAGGCGGTCATGCCCTCGACCGGCGAGAGCATGAAGACGCGCACACCCTTCTTGCCGCGCATGGCATATTCGGCGGCGGAACCGGTGTCGCCCGAAGTCGCGCCGAGGATGTTGATGTCGCGCCCGGCCTTGTCCAGGGCGTACTCGAACAGGTTGCCGAGCAACTGCATGGCCATGTCCTTGAAGGCCAGGGTCGGGCCATTAGACAGTTCGAGGATGTAAACGCCGTCTTCCAGGAGGCGCAGCGGCGTGATCTGGCTGAAATCGGAATCGTCCCGGCCGTGGCTGTAGGCCTCGGTGGTGTAGGACGTGTCGATCAGCGCCTTGAGGTCGACGGCGGGAATGTCGTCAATCAGCCGCGACAACACCGCGAAGGCAAGCTGCCGGTAGTCCATGGCGCGCAACGCGCCGAGTTCTTCGGCGCTGAATCGCGGGTAAGTCTCGGGCAGATACAGGCCGCCATCCGGCGCCAAGCCGCCGAGCAGGATTTCGGAGAAGGTTTGCGCTGGGGCGTTGCCCCGGGTGGATAGGTATTTCATGCGTCGGCCTCGTGCGGGCTTGCTGTAGGAGCGGGCTAGCTCGCTCCTACAAGGGAAATCAGCCCTTCAGTTCTTCCATGCGGATGCGCGTCACCGTGCCGCTGATCGAAGACAGCGCCTCGATCCGGGCGATGGCGGCGTCGACGTCGCGCTCCACGGCGAGGTGCGTGAGGATAACCACGTCGGTCTGATCTTCACCTTCGTCGGGTTCCTTCTGCATCATGGCGTCGATGGAGATGTTCAGGTCGGCGAGGATGCGCGTCACGTCGGCGAGCACGCCCGGTTTGTCCAGGGCGCGCATGCGCAGGTAGTAGGCGGTCTAGACGGCGCTCATCGGCAGCACCGGCAGGTCGGACATCTGGCCCGGCTGGAAGGCCAGGTGTGGCACGCGGTTGAGCGGGTCGGCGGTGGCCAGGCGGGTGACATCGACGAGGTCGGCGATCACCGCGCTGGCGGTCGGCTCGGCGCCGGCGCCCTTGCCATAGTAGAGCGTCGCACCGACGGCGTCGCCCCAGACCAGGACGGCGTTCATGGCGCCTTCGACGTTGGCGATCAGGCGCTTGCTCGGGATCAGGGTCGGGTGCACGCGCAGTTCGACGCCGGCATCCTGGCGCTTGGCGATGCCCAGCAGCTTGATGCGGTAGCCGAGTTGTTCGGCGTATTTGATGTCGACGGCGTCGAGCTTGGAAATGCCCTCGATGTGCGCCTTGTCGAACTGGATCGGGATGCCGAAGGCGATCGAGGCCATCAGCGTCGCCTTGTGGGCGGCGTCGACGCCTTCGATGTCGAAGGTCGGGTCTGCCTCGGCGTAGCCCAGGCGCTGCGCCTCTTTCAGTACCGTGTCGAAGGGCAGGCCCTTGTCGCGCATCTCGGAAAGGATGAAGTTGGTGGTGCCGTTGATGATGCCGGCCAGCCACTGGATGCGGTTGGCAGAAAGGCCTTCGCGCAGCGCCTTGATGATCGGAATGCCGCCGGCGACCGCCGCCTCGAAGGCGACCATGACGCCCTTGGCCTGGGCGGCGGCGAAGATCTCGTTGCCGTGCACGGCGAGCAGGGCCTTGTTGGCGGTCACCACATGCTTGCCGTTGGCGATGGCCTGCATCACCAGATCCTTGGCGACGGTATAGCCGCCGATCAGCTCGACGACGATATCGACTTCCGGATCGTTGACGACGCTGAAGGCATCGTCGGTGACCCGCGCCTGACCGCCGGTCATGCCGCGCGCCAGTTCCAGATTGCGGTCGGCGACGACGCTGGTCCGGATGGGCCGTCCGGCGCGCCGGGTGATCTCTTCCTGATTGCGTGTCAGCACGGTCCAGGTGCCGCCGCCGACCGTGCCGATACCGAGAAGTCCTACGTTGATGGGTTTCATGTGTCGCTTCGCTCCAGTGAGACGAGAGGCGGGAGGCGCGAGGCGTCAAGGCGATGCGCCTCGCGCCTCACCCCTCGCGCCTCACTTGATTAATCCGTCCTTGCGGAACATGTCGCGCAGGCCGCGTATCGCCTGGCGGGTACGGTGTTCATTCTCGATCAGCGAGAAACGCACGTGGTCGTCGCCGTATTCGCCGAAGCCGACGCCTGGCGAGACCGCCACCTTGGCCTTGTCCAGAAGCAGCTTGGAGAATTCCAGCGACTTCAGGTGCGCATAGGGCTCGGGAATCGGCGTCCAGAGGAACATGGTCGCCTTGGGCGCCTGAACGTTCCAGCCCACTTCATTCAAACCCTTGACCAGCGAATCACGGCGCTTGCGGTACATTTCGCAAATCTCGCCGACACAGTCCTGCGGGCCCTCCAGCGCGGTGATGGCGGCGACCTGGATGGGTGTGAAGGTGCCATAGTCGTGATAGCTCTTGATGCGCGCCAGGGCAGCGCATAGCGTCCGGTTGCCGACCATGAAGCCGACCCGCCAGCCGGGCATGTTGTAGCTCTTCGACAGGGTGAAGAATTCGACGGCGACATCCTTGGCGCCGGGCACTTCCATGATCGAGGGCGGCCGGTAGCCGTCGAAGGTGATGTCGGCATAGGCGATGTCGTGCACCACCCAGATGCCGTATTCCTTGGCCATGGCGACCACCTTCTCGAAGAACTCCAGTTCCACGCATTGCGTGGTGGGGTTGCTCGGGAAGTTGAGGATGAGCATCTTCGGCTTCGGCCAGTGGTTGCGGATCGCCGTTTCCATTTCCTCGAAGAAATCGACGCCTGGCGTCATCGGGATATGGCGGATATCCGCGCCAGCGATCACCGGGCCATAGATATGGATGGGATAGCTGGGATTGGGCACCAGCACCATGTCGCCACGATCCAGGGTCGCCAGGGCCAGATGGGCGATGCCTTCCTTGGAGCCGATGGTGACGATGGCCTCTTTTTCCGGGTCGAAGTCGACGTTGTAGCGCGTCTTGTACCAGTTGCAGATGGCCCGGCGCAGGCGCGGAATGCCTTTCGAGACCGAGTAGCGATGCGTGTCGCCGCGCCGGGCGGTCTCGATCATCTTCTCGACGATATGCGGCGGCGTCGGCTGGTCGGGGTTGCCCATGCCGAAGTCGATGATATCCTCGCCGCGGCGCCGCGCGGCCATTTTCAGGTCGCCGGTGATGTTGAAGACGTAGGGCGGCAGGCGCTGGATTCTGGGAAATTCGTCCATGTATGACGATCAATCTGTAAAGCGTGCAATCTTAACCGACGCCTCAATTGCCGGGCAATGCGCGCGCGGCCCGATGGCCGCGCAATCTGGCGATTCGCGCAAAATCAGTGCGTCAACTGAATGAATGGCACCGCGCTCCCGGTCACCGAAGGCAGCACGCCGTTCCACTTCTCGATGGCCAGGCGCTGCGCCTCGATCTCGCGCAGCTTGATCAGCTCCGGGGTGATCTCCTGCTTCTGCAGCTTGAGCGCCTGGGCCTCGGCCTGGGCCTGGGCGATCTTCTGTTCGGCCTCGACCTTGATGCGCAGCAGGTCGCGCTCGGCCTTGAGCTTCAGTTGCTCGGCCGTGGTCTTGCCTTCGATGGCGTCGTTGAATGACTTCGAAAAATCGAAATTGACGATGGAAAACTCATCCACGAGGATGCCGTGCTTGCCCAGCCGGTCGAGCAGATAGGCACGAATCCGATCACGCACTTCGGAACGCTTCGAGATCAGTTCTTCGGCGGTGTACTGGGCGGTGGCGGCCTTGACCGCTTCCTGCACCGCCGGAACGATAATCCGCTCGCCCACCTCGTCGGGCCCGCCGATATCGCGAAAGGTGATCGCCACCCGCTCGGGTTTCAGGTGATAGTTGAGCGCCACCTTGGTATGGATGGTCTGCAAGTCCTTGGAGGCGGCCTCGCCTTCGCCCTCGCCCTTTTGCAGGCGCACGTCGATCTTGTGGATGGTGTTGACGATGGGGATGCGGAAATGCAGCCCCTCGCCCAGGACTTCCTCGTGCACCTTGCCGAAGGTGGTGACGACGCCGCGATGCCCCGCCGGGATGACCGTGAACGGCCCCAGAAAGAGCAGCGCCAGGATGATCGCCAGCGCGAAGCCGAGCCGCTTGCCCCAGGACAGGGTCTTGGTCACCATGGCCGGATCGACCGCTGAAGACAATGTACGATTGGTTAACATCCGCATCCCCTCCTACGCGCCATGGCGCATGGCGCATGGCAAAATATTCGAAACCGGCTTGAGCGCCCTAGCCCGGCGCTCCAACCCCCTGGCAGAAAGCGTAACACGACCCGATGAAATTGCACCTGAACAGCGCCAGCGGCGCCAACCTCATTTCCGGCTACGACGCCGATCACGTTCTGATCAACGGGCGCCGGCACGAACGGAGTCTGCTATTGCTGCCCGAGACGCTTCAGCCGGATTGGCCGGTTGTCGATTTCGAGGCTTTGCTGGAAACCGACTTCACGGCACTGGCCGAGTTGCAGCCCGAAATCATCCTGGTCGCCGTGTCCGGACGGCAGCCCATGCCGAAACCGCGCCTCTATGCCCGATTGCTGGCACGCGGCATCGGTGTCGAAGTGATGGAACTGGGCGCGGCGTGCCGAACCTACAACATCCTGGTCAGCGAGGGACGCCGAGCGCTGCTGGCGATCATCCTGCCAAGCAGGGACTAGTTAGTCGATCTGCGCCTGACGCGCACCCTCGGCGTCGAGGATCACCACCTTGCTGGCCTTGACCTCGATATAACCTTGGTCGGATAGCTTGTGGAACAGGCGGGACAGGGTCTCCGGCTTGACGCCGATGCGTGAGGCGATGACCTGCTTGGGCGCCTCCAGTTCGACGGTCGGCCGCCCGGCCTCGTCGGGATCGGAATGGTCCAGCAGGTATTGCAACAGTCGGTCCGTACCCTTCATCAAGGTCAGACGATCGATGTCGTTGACCAGACGGTGCAGGCGCGCGCTCATCCCGGCGAGCAGCCGGAAGCAGCGGTTGGTGTCCTGCGATAACCAGGCCTTGAAATGATGCGCATCGATGGCGATCAGGCGTGTCTCGACTTGCGCGGCGGCGTTGACCGGGTAGCGCCCGCCCATGAACAGCGCGGCCTCGGCGAAAAAGCGCCCCGGGCTGGCCAGCTCGATGACCTTTTCATCCCCCTGCGGCGAGCTCCGATAGAGCCTGACCAAGCCCTCGTTGACCCAAAAAATGGCGTTCACCGGATCGCCCTGGGTAAACAGGCTCTGACCGGCGGCGGCCAACTGGATCGAGGCGTGACGGCTGACCTGGTCGTACTCTTCATCCTCAAGGCCGGCGAACAGGTAGGTCTTGCGCAGGGTATCGAGGTCGTTGCGGGTAGGCACATTACTCATGGCACGCTCACTGAATTGGCATGATGTCGCAGAAGCGACGGATGGCGGCAAACTCGCCGACGTCCTTGTCGGGGAGCCGGGTATCCGGGCGAAGGATCGCCAGGAGATGGGCAATGCCGTGCATGCGGGCAGAACGCAGCACCGGCAGACTGTCGTCGACCAGGAGAGTTCGCCCTGGCAGGAAAGGCTCGGTTTGCTCCAGCCGCCCCCAGAATTCCGGGGCTTCCTTGGCCAGGCCAAAGCTGTGCGCGCTGTGGATGGCATCGAAATGGACATCGAGTCCGGTCTTCCGCATCTTCAAGGTCAAGCTCTTGTGGTGGGCGTTGGTGACCAGCACGACGCGCTTGCCGGCGGTTCTCAGGGCCAACAGAAACTCGGGCACATCCGGGTGCACGGCGATCAAGTGCGCCAGCTCTTCCTTGAGCCTGACGATGTCCAGGTTGAGTTGTTCGGTCCAGTAGTCGACGCAATACCAGTCGAGCGTGCCTTGCCTGGCGTTGTAACGCCGGAAACATTCGTCATGCGCCTCGCCGTAGCTGATGCCGTTGCGCTCGGCGAATTTCCCGGGGACATAGACCTGCCAGAAATGGTTGTCGTAATGCAGATCCAGCAGGGTACCGTCCATGTCCAGGAGGACAGTATCGATAGCCGTCCAGTCGAACCGCGGCCCGGCCATCAGAGCAGCCCGTCCCTGGACATGCCGCGCCGCTTCAGAATACGTCGCAGCATGTGCAAGGCCTCAAGCTGGATCTGCCGGATGCGCTCGCGCGTTACCCCCAGTTGTATCGCCAGGTCTTCGAGCGTGGCAACTTCCTGGGCGCTCAGGCCAAAACGGCGCTCGATCACCCAGCGGTGCTTATCCGACAACTCGGCAAGCCATTCCTGGACATACTTCTCCACCTCGCAGGTTTGCAGCATGTCCTCGGGCATTTCCGAGTTCTCGTCGGCGATGGCCTCGCCGATGGATAGACTCGGGTCGATATCCAGCGGGGCGTCGAGCGAGGCGACGCGATCGTTGAGCGCCAGGATGCGGCGTACATCGCGAACGTCGTGGCCGGTGAGATGGGCGATGTCCTCGGGGCCGATGTCGCTGGCACCGTGCATTTCCAGATGACGCTGGGCGCGCAGGTAGATGTTCAATTCCTTGATGACATGTACCGGCAGGCGGATGGTGCGCGACTGGTTCATGATGGACCGCTCGATGTTCTGACGTATCCACCAGGTGGCATAGGTGGAAAAGCGGAAGCCGCGCTCGGGTTCGAACTTATCCAGGGCGTGCATCAGACCGAGATTGCCTTCTTCGACCAGATCGAGCAGCGACAAACCCCGATTGACATAATGTTTGGCGATATTCACCACCAGGCGCAGATTGTGCTCGATCATCCGCTGGCGCGCCTCGAAGTCGCCTTGACGCACCCGCACTGTCAGCGCCTGCTCCTCCTCGGGCGTGAGCAAGGCTTCCCGGCCGATCTCGTTGAGATAGAGCTGGGTGACGTCGTGGGTTTCCTCGAAATACACCTCGCTGTCGAGCATCGGCAATACCGCGCAATCGTCGTCCGTGGAGACGTCCTGGGGCTCCGGTTCCATCGGGTCCAGAAACTCATCCTGGGCCATATTCGCTCCTAAATTGCCGAGGCAGAAAAAATCGGGGGTCGACCGGTTTGCCGAATTCCCGCACCTCAAAATGCAGTTTGACCTGGTCCGTATCGGTATCGCCCATGCCGCCGATCACCTCGCCCGCCAGGACGTTCTGTCCCTCGGCGACGCGCAGGCTCGACTGATGGCCATAGGCGGATAGCAAACTCGGGCCGTGCTGGATGATGGTTAGTTTGCCATAGCCACGTAACGCCGAGCCAGCATACACCACCGTGCCTTTGGCGACTGCCTTGACCGGGGCATCGCGCATCCCGGCGATATCCAGCCCCTTGCGGCCCTTGGCTGGATCGAAGTCGACGATGATCCGGCCCCGGGCGGGCCAAACCCATCGCTCCACGGCGCTTGCCGATACAACGCCGGGTGGCGTAACCACAACCGCCGCCCCGGCTCCGGGGCGAGGTAGCGGGTGGGCATCAATGCGCTCCGGTACGCTGGCAAGTGGCGCCGTGCGGACCCCGGCGGCCTTGCCAGGCACCTGCAGCCTCTGGCCAGGATGGATCAGACATGCGTCATCTAGGCCATTGATACGTGCCAGTTCGCGGTAGTCGAGATCATGTTCGAAGGCGATCTTGAACAAGGTGTCACCCGAGCGCACCTGGTAGTTGCCCGCTGGACGGAACACCGAATCTGGACTCGGCGGCACAGCCGGGCGGCCAATCTGGCGCTCGGCAATGGGTGCCCGCCGGGGTTTGTCGGCACAGGCCGCCAACGAGAGCATCACCGCCACGGAGAGCCAGAAACGCGCCATTACCCCACGCCGGGAAGTAACGGCACGAATTTCACCGCTTCCATTTCACGCTCGGTAAAACCTCGCTCGCGTGCCTCGACGACGACCAGGTGTTGCACTTCACCCATGCCCACCGGGGCGACCAGACGGCCACCGGGCTTCAACTGGGCCTTGAGTTCGTCGGGTATGAACGGCATCGCCGCGGCGACGACAATGGCATCGTAGGGGCCGCCGTCAGGGTAGCCCAGGGTACCGTCGGCATTCTTGAACAGGACATTGTTGATGCGCAGTTCACGCAGGGTGAGGCGCGCCTTGCCGATCAGGGCGGCGATACGTTCCATGCTCACCACCTTGGCGGCCAGACGGGCCAATACCGCCGCCTGGTAACCGCAGCCGCCGCCGATCTCCAGAACACGCTCCAGAGTCCCGCCGCCCCGTGCCAATTCGCAGGTCAGCGCGACGATGTACGGACTGGAGATGGTCTGGCCATGGCCGATGGGCAGGGGCGTGTCCTCGTAGGCGCGACTTTCGAAGGCTTCTTCGACGAAAACATGGCGCGGCACGGCGTCCATCGCCGCGAGCACTTGCGGATCCTTGATGCCCTGCTTCTTCAGGTTCTCGATCATGCGCAAGCGCGCACGCGGGGAAGTCATGCCGATACCGGCGCGGCTGATCACCGTGCTAGCCACGCCTGCAAATCACCCATCAGGGCATAGCGCGTCAGGTCGATCTGCAGCGGTGTAATCGACACCTGATTCTGCGTCACCGCGTGAAAATCGGTGCCCGGCCCGGCGTCCTGCGCGCCACCCGCGGCCCCGACCCAGTACATCGTTTGATTGCGGGGATTGACCGTCTTGACCGTATCCTGGGCCTTGTGACGCTTGCCCAGGCGCGTGACGACGATGCCTTGCAGCTCTTCCGGGGCGACATCCGGGACGTTGACGTTAAGCAGCACCGGCTCGGTGAAGGGCTGCGCGGCGACCCGCACCACCAGATCGGCGACGACGTTGGCCGCCGTCTGGAACTGCTCCCGGTTGTTGTTGACCAGGGACACGGCGACCGAGGGGATGCCCAGCAGGAAGCCTTCGGTCGCCGCCGCCACCGTCCCGGAATAGACCGTGTCGTCGCCCATGTTGGCGCCGTGATTGATGCCGGAAATCACCATATCGGGGAGCTTCGGCAACAACCCGGTGACCGCCAGGTGGACGCAGTCCGTCGGTGTGCCGTTGACGTAGTGGAACCCCCCCGGCGTGCGCCGCACCATCAGCGGGCGATCCAGCGTCAGGGAATTACTGGCACCGCTGCGGTCCCGCTCCGGTGCCACGACGGTAATCTGGTGGCCGCGCTCCGTCAGCGTCGCGGCAAGTGTCGCCAGACCGGGCGCGAAGTAACCGTCATCATTACTGAGCAAAATATGCATAGCGAGGGATCGAGTCCAGTGAAGTAGCGGCGGATGACGGGTATTTCGTTGAGTCCGGATTATCCGGCAGAGGCTTGCCGCTCGTCCAGCCAGGGAATCCTTTGGGGGTTGCCCTCGAACGGATTATCTTTGATGATTGCCGCACCACGCACACCCTATCCCGGCACACAGGAGGTATCCATGCATTGCCCGTCCAAATACAAGCTGCTCAGCGCGGCCGTTCTATTTGCCGCCAGCCTGTCCTTGCCCGCCCAGGCCGACCTGTTCGGTATGAACCTGGGCAGCGACAGCAAGGACAACAACAAGAATACCGTCTCCGGATCGGCCGGCCCGGAAGGCAGCCAGGGCGAGTCGGCGCAACTGGAGAAATGCGGCAAGCCGCTGGGCACGCTGGCGGTCTCCGAACCCCAGGATTACGTCGGACGTGCCCTGATGGGCTATGGTTTGCCATCGCCCGTACCTCTGATCCGGATGATGATCCAGCAATCGAACTGCTTCGTCGTCGTCGAGCGCGGTCGGGCCATGCAGAACCTGATGCAGGAGCGCAGCCTGGCGGAAAGCGGTCAGTTGCGCAGCAATTCGAACATGGGCGCGGGCCAGATGGTCACCGCCGACTTCGTGCTGACGCCAGACGTGGTGTTTTCCAGCAAGGATACCGGCGGTCTCGGCGCCGCGCTGGGTAGCCGCCTGGGCGGCTGGGGCGGTGCCCTGCTCGCCGGCAGCCTGAAGTTCAAGGAAGCCCAGACCAGCATGTTGCTGGCCGACACACGTTCCAGCCTGCAAGTTGCCTCGGCCCAGGGCTCGGCGAAAAAGGCCGATTTCGGCATCGGCGGCCTGTTCACCGGCACCACCGGGGGGGTCGGGCTGGGCGCCTACGAGAACACTCCGGAAGGCAAGGTCATCGCCGCCAGTTTCCTCGACAACTGGAACAACATCGTCCGCAGCGTGCGCGGCAGCACGCAATTGGTACGCCAGGAAAACGTTCAGCAGGAATATGGCAAGGTCGCTACCGCCAATGGCTGGAACGAGGGCGACATCCTGGTCACCAAGATCGCCAACGTCAAGCTGCAGGACACGCCTGGCGGCAATGGACGGGCCATCGCCTCGCTGAGCCGTGGCGAAGAACTGGTCTTCATGGGCAAGGAGAAGGACGGCTACGTCAAGGTCCAGGGCGGCAGTGGCGAAGGCTGGATCAGCAAGGCCCTGGTGAAGCGCAACTGACGCTTAGCCCGGACAATAAAAAAGGCCGCTTCGAGCGGCCTTTTTTTGTGCCAGCCGAGTTCAGATGAACAGGCAGATATCGGATTCGCCGGCAAATTCGAAGAACGTCGCGGCACCGACATAGTCGAGACCATCCATGAAGTCGCTGTGTTCGAAACCGAACAGTTCGACCGTCATCTGGCAAGCCAGAAATTTGACATCGGCTTCCTGGCACAACTCGCGCAGTTCGGCGATGGTCGCCACGCCATTATTGGCGATGGTCTGCTTCATCAGCGCGGTAGCCACCGACTCGTAACCGGGGATCACGCACTGCAAGGCATTCGGGATGTTCCAGTTGATATCCTTGAACCACTTCGGTCCGAAGGGCATCTTCATGGGCATGCCGGGGTTGCCGATGGGGCTGACCTTCAGGCCGCTGACGTCCTTGCGGACCAGTTGCAGGCCATAGAAGGTAAAGAAAATCTGGGTTTCGTAACCGAGGGCCGCTGCCGTAGAGGCCAGGATGAACGGGGGGTAAGCCCAGTCCAGAGTACCCTTGGTAGCGATGATCGCTAGTTTTTTCTCATCCATTTCACACCTCTTCTCGTCTTGGTGGTCGTCACGAAGAAAGGCCCGAATACGGGCCTTGAGGAATTATTTCTTCTTGATCATGAAGGTGTATTCGCCAGCGGCTTCAGCCGAGGACATGAGCTCGTTGCCGGTTTGCTTGGCAAAGGCCGCGAAGTCCTTCACGGAGCCCGGATCGGTGGCGATGATCTTGAGCACCTGACCAGAAGTCATCTCGTTCAGCGTCTTCTTGGAGCGCAGGATGGGCAGAGGACAGTTCAGACCGCGGGCATCGAGCTCTTTGTCGAAGTTCATTATTTGCTCCTTAACAAAATTTGGAAGTGCTAAAAAAAGCTTGGCTACATTAAACCAGAAGCCCCCTGATTGCAACCTGACCGGACCGGCGCACCGAGTCAACAGCGGGCAGGCGAACAAGGAAAATTGACCTTGATCAGGAAGGCAGTGCGATCGGCTTCCCGGAGCGCGCCCAGGCCAGAATGCCGCCCGTCAGGTTGTGCATGTTGTTGAAGCCTTTCGAGGCCATGAAGGCACAGGCCTGCGACGAACGCGCACCCGAGTGGCAATACAGCACCACCGGCTTATCCTGGGGCAAATCCTGCGCCTTGATCGGCAGCAGGTGCATGGGGATGTGGATGGCGCCGTCGATCACGCCGCGCGCCACTTCCGCCTCGGTGCGAATATCGACGACCTGGATGGCATCCTTGTCGGCACCGCTGAGAAAATCGGGGTCAACTTCCTTGAAATTGTAATAACCGTACATGTCTCCACCTCGTCTATTGCATTAGAGTTCGCTAATATACATAAAGGACGTTGCGTTTTCAATAGCTTAACGCCTCAGACCGGCCCTGTGTCTTTGCCCCGCGCTCTCCCAAGCCCGTCTGATCACCGCTACAATGCCGAAATTATCTCCAAAATGCAGATCAAATCATGAACAGCAGTGAAATACGCCGGCAGTTCCTAGACTTTTTCGCCTCGAAGGGGCACACGCCGGTGGTATCGAGTCCCCTGGTTCCGGGCAACGACCCGACCCTGCTGTTCACCAATGCCGGCATGGTCCAGTTCAAGGACGTCTTCCTGGGCCGCGAGTCACGTCCCTACGTAAGGGCCGCCTCTTCCCAGCGCTGCGTGCGCGCCGGCGGCAAGCACAACGATCTTGAAAACGTCGGTTATACGGCGCGCCACCACACCTTCTTCGAGATGCTGGGCAACTTCAGCTTCGGCGACTATTTCAAGGAAGACGCCATTCGCTACGCCTGGGAGCTGATCACCCAGGTCTACGGCATCCCGGCGGAGAAACTCACCACCACGGTCTACATCGACGACGACGAAGCCTTCAGGATCTGGACCGAAGAGATCGGCGTCCCCAGGGAGCGCTGCATTCGCATCGGCGACAAGGGTGGCCAGAAATACCACAGCGACAATTTCTGGCAGATGGGCGACACCGGCCCCTGCGGCCCCTGCACCGAGATCTTCTACGACCACGGCGCGGGCATCCAAGGCGGCCCGCCCGGCAGCCCGGAGGAAGACGGCGACCGTTTCATCGAGATCTGGAATCTGGTGTTCATGCAGTACAACCGCGATGAGAGCGGCACCCTGCACCCGCTACCCAAGCCCTCGGTGGATACCGGCATGGGTCTGGAGCGTATCTCGGCGGTACTCCAGGGCGTGCATTCCAACTACGAAATCGACCTGTTTCAGGCCCTGATCAAGGCCGCGGCCCGCGAGACCGGCGCCAGCGATCTCGACAACAACTCGCTCAAGGTCATCGCCGACCACATCCGCGCCTGCTCGTTCCTGATCGTCGACGGCGTCATCCCCAGCAACGAGGGCCGCGGCTACGTCCTGCGGCGCATCATCCGGCGCGCCATCCGACATGGCTACAAGCTCGGCTGCAAGGCGCCTTTCTTCTACAAACTGGTCGCCGATCTGGCGGGTGTCATGGCTGACGCGTATCCCGAACTGAACCGGGATGGCGACAAGATCGCGCGCATCCTGCTCCAGGAGGAAGAACGCTTCGCCGAAACCCTAGAGCACGGCATGAGCGTCCTTGAAGTCGCCATGGCCTCCGAAGACAAGATGCTCGACGGCGAAACCGTGTTCAAGCTCTACGACACCTATGGCTTCCCCCTCGACCTGACCGCGGACATCGCCCGCGAGCGTGCCATCACGGTCGATTTCGCCGGCTTCGAAGCGGCCATGGAGATGCAACGCGAGCGTGCCCGGGCCGCCAGCAAATTCACCATGGGCAAAGGACTGGAATTCAGCGGTGACAAGACCGAATTCCAGGGCTACGACCGCCTGGAAGGCGAAGCCCAGATCATCGCCCTATACAAGGAAGGCAGCCAGGTGACCGCGATCAGCGCCGGCGACGAGGCGGTGATCGTTCTCGACCGGACACCCTTCTATGCCGAGTCCGGCGGCCAGGTGGGCGATGTCGGCGAACTGGTGTGTGCCCATGGCTTGTTCAACGTCGAGGATACGCAAAAGATCCAGGCCGAGGTGTTCGGCCACAAGGGCGTCATGAAGACCGGCAAGCTCGCCGTGGGTGATTCCCTCAGCGCGCGTGTCAATGCCGACATGCGCAGCCGATCCGCCTACAACCACTCCGCCACGCATCTGCTGCACGCCGCCCTGCGCACGGTCCTGGGGACGCACGTCGCCCAGAAGGGCTCGCTGGTATCGGCGGAGCGCACCCGCTTCGATTTCTCCCACCCCCAGGCGGTCACGCCCGACGAACTGCGCCGCATCGAGGACATGGTCAACGCCGAAATTCGCCGCAACAACAAGGTGGACACACGCCTGATGAAACATGAAGAGGCGATCCAGGCCGGCGCCATGGCCCTGTTCGGCGAGAAGTACGGCGACGAGGTCCGCGTCGTCGGCATGGGCGGGTTCTCCACCGAACTGTGCGGCGGCACCCACGTCAAGCGCACCGGCGATATCGGCCTGTTCAAGATCGTCTCCGAGAGCGGCGTCGCCGCCGGCGTGCGGCGCATCGAGGCCATGACCGGCCCGGGCGCGGTGGCGCTGGTACAGGATCAGGACACGGTCATCGGCGATCTGGCGTCACGCCTCAAGGTGACTCCGGCGGAACTCGCCGGCAAGTTCGCGCAGATCCAGGAGCAGGTGAAAGCGCTGGAAAAGGAACTGGCGCGCTTCAAATCGAAGATGGCCTCGTCGCAGGGCGACGACCTCGCCGACCGGGCCGTGGACATCGGCGGCACCAAGATCCGCCACGGCCATCGAGGGTGCCGACGCCAAGACCTTGCGCGAACTGGCCGACAAGCTGCGCGACAAACTCAAGTCCTGCGCCGTCCTGCTGGCTTCGTCCGCCGACGGCAAGGTTACGCTGATCGCCGCCGTCACCCCCGACCTGACCGACCGCATCAAGGCCGGCGAACTGGTCAACCATGTCGCGACCCAGGTCGGCGGCAAGGGCGGCGGTCGTCCGGACATGGCTCAGGCAGGCGGCAGCCAGCCGGAGAACCTCCCCGCCGCGCTGGATTCCGTTACACTTTGGGCAAAAATGAAATTGTGATTTCCCCGCTTCCGCGGTTCCCGGGCGCGGAAAAACACGCTGGGGATAGGGGATATTCGATAATTTGAAACGGAAGGTTGCTGGCATGTTCGACTTTCTGAAGCGTGACAAACCGGGGCAGGATCCCCTGACCGACCTGAAGACGGTGACCCGATGGATGCAGGATCTCCCGGCGGGTGACGTCTATAGCGCACAGGAAAAGGTGGTCGAGAACCTGATCCAGTTCAACAGGGCACAACTGCCACCGAACAAAGAGCGCCTTCAGGTACTCATGCATCTGGACGAAAACGCGCGCGACATGCAGTACTCCCTGTGCGCCCAGTACCTGCGCAATCCGCGCATGTCCAAGGCAATGGAATCCAAGCTCTGGCTGGCAATCCATGCCTATTTCTGGGAAGTGACGCGCGGCTATCACACCTTCCTGATGGATTTCGTCTCGAACCCCGGCGGCAGCAAGATCCAGGCCTCGGTGCCGTTGATCACGGCGCGCGCCATCCAGGGTTTCGGCGACATCCTGAAATGGCGCTACTTTCGTTACGAAGTCATCGACGACAAGCTCTGGCTGCGTCTGCACAACCTGTTCCGCATTGCCGAGTTCGATCATTTCGAGCGCAATTCCATCCGCCTCTACAAGCACTCCACCAAGGCCAACACCTGCCTCGGCAAATACGCCCAGGCGCTGTTCCTGTCGCGCTTCGGCAACGGCACGTTGACTCCGCGCCAGCTGGACATGGTCGATACCTGGCTGGATAACTGGTCCGATACGATCAGGATCGACAAGCAATATATCGACAAAGCCCACCTGTTTTTCGTCGATACCAGCAAGGGCGAGGGTCTGCAACGCGTCCAGCAGCCCGGCCGCGAGCCGACCTTGCGCTTCTTAAATATCAACGATCTGACGGCGCAGGCGGACAGCACGGTGACAGCCATCAAGAGCGGTTCCAGCCCGGCGGTATTGGGCCTGGGCGAGGACTTCCGCATGCCCGACGGGCTCTCCCTCCTGGAACGGGTGCAGGAAGAATGGTCCGGCACGGTCGGCCAGAACCGGCGCCGCGCCGAACGCAAACCGAACGAAGGCAACTGGGGCATTACCCTGGGCATGGATCACATCTGCTCGCGCCTCAGCAAGGTCAGCGGCCAGGGCCGCAACGCCCCACTCACGCCGGATGAGCTGATGGATATCAAGCTGTACGGGTTTGTCACCGACCGGACCAAGAAGAATCACCTGCGCGACCAGTCGGCGGCGCAAGAGCAATTAAGCGAGCGTTGGCGCCAGATGGACATGAGCGACAACGGCCTGGGGTTTGTCGTCGACCCCGAGCAAAGTCCGTGGGTCAAGATCGGCAAGCTGCTCGCCCTGCGCCACGAAGACCAAAAGGATTGGGTGGTCGGCTGCATCCGGCGCATAGCCCGCGTCGACAATGCCCGGCAGATTATCGGCGTCAGCCTGTTCGGCGGCCAGATCACCGCGGTACAGATCAAACTTTACGAGAAGAACGTCAGCCTGTCCTACGAAGTCAACGATATCTCGCTGCCGGCGACCACGCAGCTTTACCATGCCCTGCTCTGGAAAGACGACAACGGCCTGGAAACCCTGCTGATGGAGGGCGCTGGCTACGCCCGCGACCGGAAATACCTCATCTATGAAAAGAACAGCTCACGGCTGATCCAGCTCGATGCCGTCGAGGACAAGGGCGAAGACTGGCTGCAGGCAACCTTCAGGGTTCTGGCGGCCTCGTAGTCGGCACTACAGGCCGCAGGCCTGTGGTTCCACCGTTTCCGCCCAGGCCGGCATGATGGCTTTCAATGCCTGGGCACGTGCCGGAGACTCCGGGTCGAGGCGTATCCTGAAAGCGCCGATGCCCGGGCGGATGCCATACTCGACCTTCTCCAGGCCCTTCTGTCGCAAGCTGTCTCGCTGCGCGCGCGCTTGAGCCTCGACCGGAAACATACCCAGGGAAAACGACTGAGCCATCGGCCCCTTGGTAATCGGCAAGACATCCCGGACGCCGGCGAGGGCGATCTTTTTGACCACGGCATCGCGTTGCTCCGCCTCATACTCCGGCGGCCAATAGGTCCACCAGGGAAACTTGTTGTCCGTCAGCAGGCTATAGCGACCGCCACCGACATCCAGTTTGGCGAGAACCTCGCGGAAGGCCTGATAGCGCGCCGGGTCCATGCCAGCCACCCTGAAGCACAGTGCCGACTCGGCACGGGCTGCATCGCTTGCCTCGACGCTTGCCGGCGTCGCCGCGCCTGGCCTGGTTTTTCCCGGGGGGTGTTCCAGCAGGCGGATTTTGTCGGCGTTGAACTCCGGCAGACTGCGATCGCGCCCGCCCCAATATTGCAGGCCGAGAAACGTCCCGAACAATAGCCCGTTCGCAATCAACAGGAACAGGGCTATGCGCCCGGCACGCCCAGATGTTTCGCCAGCCAATGCAGACCCTCCAGAACCATGTTATCGACGACCCGAACCTCGCCCCGCAGATTATGCGCCAGCACGTCGGCGTCGCCACCGCTCAGCATGACGCTAACCGATCGGCCTTCAAGCCGCTCAAGACGCGCGCGCGGCGCCTCGACCGCGCCGACCAGCGCATCGCGTACGCCGGTTTCGATGGCATCGACCGTCGCACGGGGAAAATCCTGACAGACCCCGCTCGAATTGGCCAGTCCCGCCGTGCCATCAGCGAGCGCGCGACGCATCAGTATCGCGCCCGGGACGATCGTCCCGCCCTGGAACACGCCGTCCGAGGCCAGCGCATCGACGGTCAAAGCCGTGCCCGCCGTAACCATGACGCAGGGTGCCAGACCCAGGCAGTAACAGGCGAACAGGGCGGCGAAACGATCCGGGCCGAGGCTTTCCGGATCGCTATAGCGGCTCGTCATGCCGAACACCGCCGCGCTGGAGCGCAACCAATAGGGGGCAACACCACAGCCATGGGCATAGTGGTCGATACGCTCGCGCACCGCCGCGCCGGCCACGCAGCTCACGCCGATCCAGCTCGGGGCGAAGGGTGCGAGTCGCGCCGGCAACTCGGCGAGCGCGTCATTGGCCAACGCGCCCTGGTCCTGCCAGCGCCCTTCCGACCAGACGCCCCACTTCAGGCGCGTGTTACCGGCATCGAACAGAATCAGCATGGCCGCAGGCTGACTTCGCCGGAATGGATGGCAACGACGCCCTCGGCGGTCTCCAGGAGGAGCGCGCCCGCCAAGTCGACACCGAGCACCCGGCCCTGCCGGATAAGGCCGTTGGCGCCGTGGATGGCCACCGGCCGATCCTGATAGGCATGCAATCGGACCCAGGGATCGGCGAACGGCGCAAAGCCCTCGGCATCGAAACGACGCAAATCCGAATCCAGGTCATGCAGGATCGCCAGCAGCAGATCGTTGCGCTCGGGCAAGCGTGTCAATGCCTGGTTCAAGGAGGCCACCGGCACACCCGCCTGACGCGCGACTTCCGGGGTCGCCGCCAGATTCAGGCCGATGCCGATCACCGCCGTGGCGCCGCTGAGCACGTCGCCCTGGGTCTCGATGAGAATGCCGGCCAGTTTGCCGTCACCAAGCAGGACGTCGTTGGGCCATTTCACCGCAACCGCGTCGGCGCCGAGACGGCGCAGACACCGTGCCAGAGTCAGGCCGACCACCAGGCTCAGGCCGGAGAGCGCCGTAAGCGGCCGCTGAAAACGCCAGAGCAATGAAAATGTCAGGCCGCGCCCCAGCTGCGCATGCCAGGCGCGCCCGCGCCGACCGCGCCCGTCGACCTGTATCTCGGCGGCCACGACGCTTTTGTGCGCCGCGCCTTGCTGGGCCAACGACAGCAGGTGCGAGTTGGTCGAGTCGAGCCGCTCATGGATCTGTAAAGCGAAGCCAGCCGCGCTCACCGCCTTATCCAGATACGCCGCGTCGAGCCAATCGTAGCGCTCGCCAGACGGTAACCCCGGCCGCGCACGGCATGAATCTCAACCCCTGCAGTTGGGCCTCGCGGACCGCATTGTTGACACTGGCGCGGGTCACCGAGAGATGGCGTGCGATATCCTCGCCGGAGCGGAATTCGTCGGGGGAGAGCAAGCGCAGGACCGGTAGGGGCATGGCTGAATTGTAGCGGTGTTATCGGGCGGCTGCCGGCACGGAAAACCGCCTGGCCGATACCCCTGGGTCAAATCCCGCCGGCTGGCATCTGCTATGCTGCGAACCCGTCCCAGAGGAGTTCGCGCAATGAAAATCTTGTTGGCCGTCGGCTTGTTGGTTGCCGCTACCGCTGTCCAGTCCGCCCCGAGCCCGGCCGCCGCGAGCGTGGTCAAAGGGCTTGTCCTGGAAGTCCAGGACGTCGAGAGCTATACCTACCTCCGCCTCAAGACCCAGAACGGCGAAACCTGGGCCGCCGTGAACAGAGCCCCCGTCGTGAAAGGCGCCCAGGTCAGCATCGACAACGCCATGGTCATGACCAACTTCGAGAGCAAAACGCTGAAAAAGACCTTTCCGAGCATCGTCTTCGGCACCCTGGGCGCGGCGACAGGCAAGGCAGGGGCGGCCAGCGGAACCAGCACCTGGACGACCATCGGTTCCAGCCAGACCAAGGCCAGCCCGGCGATCAAGGTTGTCAAAGCCAGTGGCACGAACGCGCACACGGTCGAGGAAATCGTCACGAATGCCGCGAAACTGAAGGACAAGACCGTCTCGGTACGCGGCCAAGTCGTCAAATACAACGCCGGCATCATGGGCAAGAACTGGGTGCATCTGCGTGACGGCACGGGCTCGGCCAACGCAGGCAGCGATGACATCCTGGTGACGACCAGGAATGAGACAAAGACCGGCAGCACGGTCACCGCCCAGGGCACGGTGCGCACCAACAAGGATTTCGGCGCCGGCTATGCCTTCGCGGTGATGATCGAGGACGCGGCGCTGCGCTGACCCGAATGCCCCTCCGCAGGGGCTCGCGCTACAAAACGGCTTTTCGGGTTCCCAGTATCACACCTTCGGCGCGCAAGCCTTCGAGCAAGGCCAGGCCGCTGGCCTGGAGTAATGTCGGGTCGGAGTGGCCCACCTCGTCGGCAAGCCGATCCAGCGCCTCGGCCCCAGTCAGCGGCTCCGTTTCCAGAACCTCGAACAGGCGCGCGGTCATCGGATTCACCTGGATGAAACGGGTGGCATCGTCGGCATCGCGGAACACCAGGAAGCAGTGCAACCGGCCATCCGCCCTTGGCCGGCGGCGCGGGCCGATACGCTCGACCGGGTAGTTGTAGCAACCCAGGCGCGTCGCCGGATTCAGGGCCGGACGCGCCGTCAGCAGATTGCCATGCGGATCGATGGCCTCGGGATCGGCGACATCGGCGTGCACCATGACCACCAGTTCCAGCCACTCGTAGTGCATGAACTCCGGCAACCAGGGCTTGCTCGGAAAGCGCGCCGGCGCCGCGGTCCGCATCCAGTCCAGAAACGCCTCGGGGATATCGCGAAACAGCGGCGAATGCATCCGGCTGGCGGCGAAGAAGGCCTTCACCGCGCGCGGCCAGCCGCGCGCGCCAAGACATTGCCTGGTGATCGGGAAACAGGCCGACAGGAAGCTGTCGATGTTGTTATGCAGCAGCTCTTCGTAGACGCGCATGCGCCGCGCCGGCACGCCATCCGGGCGCGGATTGGCGCGTGGATCGCGGATGCGCGCGGCGAAGGTGTTCTGGAATTCCTGGAAGTGCATGTTCAGGCCGCCCGGCGTATCGACCGATATCGCGCCTGCACGGCATGGATCTGCTCCACCTCGCGCACCAGATCGGTCAGCGGCGGCAGGTTGAAATCCCGTTCCAGCAAGGTGGGCGGTGTGCCCAGGTGGGCATAGGTCCGGTCGAGCAGCGCCCAGACCGGGTCGATCACCGGCGCGCCATGGGTGTCGATCAGCAAGCCGTCCGGCTCGACGTAGTGGCCGGCCATGTGCAGGTAAACCACCCGTTCGGCGGGCAGTTCGGCACTGAAGGCCCAGGGATCGAAAGCGAAATTGATGCTGTTGACGTAGACGTTGTTGACATCGAGGTGCAGGTCGCAGTCCGCCTCTTCCAGGATGGCGCGGATGAACGCCGTCTCGGTCATCTCGGCGCCCGGCGGGGCGACATAGTAGGAGGCGTTCTCGATGGCGATGCGCCGTTCAAGGATGTCCTGGGTCTGCCGGATACGCGCCGCCACGTGGCGTACGGCATCGCCGGTCAGAGGAATCGGCAGCAGATCATACAAATGGCCGGCATCGCCGCACCAGGACAGATGTTCGGTAAACAAACGAATGCCGTGTTCGTCGAGGAAGCACTTGATGCGCTTCAGGAATTCGCCATCGAGCGGCGCCGGGCCGCCCAGGGACAGCGACAGGCCGTGCGCGACGATCGGCCGGCGTTCGGCGAAGTGGCGCAGATCCTTGCGCCAGGCACCGCCCATCTCCAGCCAGTTTTCCGGGGCCAGCTCGAAGAAATCGATGGCCTCCGGTATCCCGGCCCTGAGGTCGGGGATGTGCTCCCGCCTCAGGCCGAGCCCGGCGCCGGACAAGGATTTGTCAGGCTTGGCTGGCATCTTCGCTTACTTCATGCCGCCGCATTTACCCTCGCCGCACTTGCCTTCCTTGGCCTTGGCGGCACCGCACGCACCGGCCTGCCATTTGGCCAGCTCGGCGCTATCGACCTTGCCGTCCTTGTTGCTATCGATCTTGGCGAACATGGCCTCGTGGTGTTTCAGGAACTCGGCCTTGTCGGCCTTGCCGTCCTTATTGCCGTCCATCGTCGCGATCGAGCACTTGCCGGCGCCACAGACGGCTTCGCCAGCCTTGGCGGTGGACTTCATGTTGCCACCGCACTTGCCCGCGCCGCACTTGCCTTCGGCGGTCTTGCCGGCCTCGGCCACCAGGTAGCCCTTGTCCATCGACTTCATGGCGAAGGGGCTGTCCGCCGCCATCGCACCGGCGGCGCCCAAAGAAGCGGCAAGGGCAATTCCGAGAGTCTTCTTGCTGGTATTCATGACGTATCTCCTGAAGAAAATTATGTATTGGTTATGCCCGGATGGGCGCTTGCGAACGACCTGCTCGACGAAACCAGCCACTCAGAACGTTCCCGCGTTTCGCTCGGCCAAGACCTTGCGAATGCGTTCCCGTGCTTCGGGGGCGAGTTCGGGGCCATCCACGTCGGTTTCCATGCGCCGCAACAGCGTGCGCAGAACCCGTCGCAACAACCCGAGCTGCCGTGCAAAACGCCGGCAGCTCACGCACAGCCAAAGATGCAGCCGCAACGCCCAAAGTTCCCCGATACCCAGGGGACGCTCCTGGCGCTCCGAAATCAGACGGCTCGCATCCTTGCATGTCAACATCGTCATCACCCCTGGACCTAAGCGACCCAGCTTCTTTCGAGACACTGGCGCAACCCCATGCGGGCGCGGTACAGCATCGTCCAGAGATTAGTCGGGGTAATCGACAATTCCTGACAAATAGTTTCTGTCTCTTCTTCCATCACCTCGCGCAGCACGAACAGACGGGCCAGGCGCGCCGGCAGAAAATCCAGGCAGCGTTGCAGTACCGCCCAGAATTGATTGGTCTGCAAGGTCTTTTCCGGGTTTCCCCAGTCGGATAGACGCTCGTGCCAATGACCGTCCTCGGCGAAACAGGCATGGGTATCGATGTCGTCGTCGGCCAGCGCATCCGGATCGTCGAGCGGCGCCTCGCGCGCCTCGCGGCGGAACTGGTCCATGACCTTGTGCTTGAGGATGCCGATCAGCCAGGTGCGCGTACTGGCCTGGCCGGCGAAGCGTTCGCGTGCCTGCAAGGCCGCGAGCAGGGTTTCCTGCACCGCCTCCTCGGCCTTGTGCGGGTCGCGCAAATGCAGCAGGGCGTGACGGTAGAGCGCTGTCCCGTGCTTCTCCAGCCAGGCTTCGGGATCGTCTCCGGCAGGCGTATTCAGACAAGTCTCCGCATGCGCTTGGGTTACCCGCTTAACAGGTCAGTCTGGCCATATATGCCATCACCTTGGCGCTTGCAGCTGACCCTGAGGCACGGCCGGCGCCAGCACGGGCGCCCCGGTTTCGGTGACCTCGCGAACATTTCCGACGAAAGATTCGGTCTCGCCGAAGCACGATGACGGGATGAATTTGTGCTGCTGGTAATACAGCACGACCCGCTTGCCCGCCAGGGCGTTGATCTTCTCGGCAACCGCATCGTCGCGCACGGTGAACTCGAACTTCTCGGGGATCGCGCCCGGCATGGTCACCATGGCGATCTCGCCTTCCCAGGTCTTGCAGAGCCAGCCTTTTTTGGACAGCTTCTGGACATAGCCGGCGCGGTCGCCTTCGGAATAGCTCCAGGTCAGGGTGAACCAGACCCAGCCGATGGCCAGCAGCAGAAAAACGACCAGGGTAATCGACAGATAGCGCAAGATCTTGGCTTGCATAAGGGTTCTCCTCGTTGCTTTGCCGCGCAGTTTAGCCTAAACCCGTGACGCTTTGCGTAATGCCCGGCGACGCCCGCGTCCGGCATCGACACCCGCCAGGATCGCCAGCCCCACCAGAAAATAGCCGCCCAGCGACAGCATCGCCAGACGATGGTTGCCGCTACTCGACCAGACCGCCAGACCATACGTCAGCGGCCCGAAAATCGCCGAAAGCTTCACCGCCAGCCCCCAAAGGCCGAAGAACTCGGCGCGCCGGGCGATCGGGCTGAGATAGCCGACCAGAGCCCGCCCCGCCGACTGCGACGCCCCCAGGCACAGGCCGGCGACATTCGCGGCCAGCCAGAAACGCGCCGCATCCGTCGCCAGGTAAGCCAGCAGCACCGTCAGCAGCCAGCCGGCCAGCGTCACCGCCAGAGCCAACTTGTGACCGATGCGGTCCTGAACATGACCGAAGGCAAAGGCCCCCAGCGCGGCGGTCGCGTTGACCACCAGGATGAGAACAATCGTCTGCTGGGTGTCGAAATGCATCGCCTGCTGCGCGTACACCGCCGCCAGGGCGATCACCGCCTGCACCCCCGCCTGGTAAAAAACGATGCAGACCAGGAAGCGGCGCACGTCCGGGTAGTCGCGCAGCGAACGCAGGCTCGCGAAAATCTGGTCATACCCCTGTAGGAGCCGGCTTGCCGGCGAAGTGGACTGATCGGTCGCCGGCATACCCTGAAGGGCACAAGCGCCGGCCCCTACAGTCCCCCGCTCGCGCAGAAACAGAAATGTCGGCAGACTCGCCAGGAGGAACATCCCCGCCGTGATCCACAAGGTCACCGGCACAAAGGCTGAAGCCGGCTCGCCCAGTCCCTGGGCGTGCGCGACATAGGCCAGGCACAAGCCCAGCACCAGCATCCCGCCCAGATAGCCCAGCCCCCAGCCCCAGCCGGACAGACGCCCCAGCGCGCGGCCGCGTGCCAGCTCGGGCAGAAAAGCGGCGATCAGATTCTCGCCCGTGCCGAAAAAGAAATTGCTCACCACCACCAGCGCCGCCGCCAGCCAGATATCCCCCGGCCCGGCCAAACCCAGGGCCGCCGTGCCCAGCGCGCAGCCCAGCGTCGTCACGGCGAGCAGTTTTTTCTTGGCGACATGCCGGTCGGCCCAGGCACCGACACCCGGCGCGGTGAGCACGATCAGGCCATACGACAGCGCCAGCGCCGAGGACCATGCCAGGCTGGCCCAGTGGGCATTGCCGGCGATGGCCGAAACGAAATAGGCATTGAACACGGCGGTGATCACCACCGTGGTGTAACCCGAGTTGGCGAAGTCGAACATCGCCCAGGCCCAGGCCTCGCGCTTCGCCACTCCAGGATTCAGCGTTCCCGCCCGATTCGCTGCCAACTGCTTAGACCCCAGCGTAAAATGACAGCCAATTGTCAATCGAAAAGCCGGTCATGTCCCATAAAATTCCCGCCACGCAGCGAAAAATCCTGGTCACCTCCGCACTGCCCTACGCCAACGGCAGCATCCATCTCGGCCATCTGGTCGAGTACATCCAGACCGACATCTGGGTACGCTTCCAAAAGATGCAGGGGAATTCCTGCATCTATTGCTGCGCCGACGACACGCACGGCACGCCGATCATGCTGCACGCCGAGAAGGAAGGCATCACCCCGGAGCAGTTGATCGACCGGGTCTGGCACGAGCACAAGCGCGACTTCGACGGCTTCCATGTCGCGTTCGACAACTACTACTCGACCAACTCGCCGGAAACGCGCCATTACGCCGACACCATCTATACCCGGTTGCGCGACGCCGGCCTGATCGAGAAGCGCGCCATCGAGCAGTTCTACGACCCGGTGAAGCAGATGTTCCTGCCGGACCGCTTCATCAAGGGCGAGTGCCCGAAGTGCCACGCCAAGGACCAATACGGCGACTCCTGCGAGGTCTGCGGCGCCACCTACCAGCCGACGGAATTGATCGAACCCTACTCCGCCGTCTCCGGGGCGATGCCGGTGCGCAAGGAGTCGGACCATTACTTCTTCAAGCTGTCCGACCCGCGTTGCGCCGACTTCCTCAAGAGCTGGATCGTGCCGCCTCACGTCCCGGCCGCGGCCGGTAACAAGTTGAACGGGTGGCTGGGGTCCGGCCTATCGGACTGGGACATCTCCCGTGTCGCGCCCTACTTCGGCTTCGAGATTCCCGATGCCCCCGGCAAGTACTACTACGTCTGGCTCGACGCGCCAATCGGCTACATGGGAAGCTTCCAGAACTACTGCGACAAGCACGGCCTGAATTTCGACGACTACTGGAAGCCGGATTCGGACGCCGAGCTGTATCACTTCATCGGCAAGGACATCCTCTACTTCCACGCCCTGTTCTGGCCCGCCGAACTCCGGCACGCCGGCTTCCGCACCCCCAGCGGCGTCTTCTGCCACGGCTTCCTGACGGTCAATGGCAGCAAGATGTCGAAGTCGCGCGGCACCTTCATCACCGCCGAAAGCTACCTGCGCCACCTGAATCCGGAGTGGCTGCGTTACTACTATGCCGCCAAGCTGAACGGTTCGATGGAGGACATCGACCTCAACCTGGAGGACTTCTCGGCGCGGGTGAATGCCGACCTGGTGGGCAAGTACGTCAATATCGCCAGCCGTTCTGCTGGATTCATTACTAAACGATTCAGTGGAAAACTTGACTCACTCTCCAGATACGCGCCTTGGCTAGAAAAAGACTATCGATTCTTTGATGACCAAGGGAATTTAGCTTGGGACTTCCCTGGCATGATTGAAAGTGGGGGTGACAGGACTCAAGTTGAAGCCCCTATGCTTCGTTTTTTCCAACACCATTCAAACATAATTGCTCCACTCATAGAGGGACGTGAGTACAGCAAAGCATTACGTGAAATCATGTTCTTGGCTGACATTGCAAATCGCTATGTCAATGCAACAAAACCTTGGGAAATCGCAAAGCAAGAAGGACGTGAGACAGACTTACACGAAATTTGCACCGTGACTCTGAACCTCTTTAGGTTATTGACCATTTATTTGAAGCCAATTCTCCCCATAGTTGCAGAGAGCGTTGAAGCATTTCTCAATCTCGCCCCGCTGCAATGGATCGATGCCAATACCCTAATATCCGGCCACACCATCAACGAATACCAGCACCTGATGACCCGCGTCGATCCAAAGAAGATCGAGGCCATGGTCGACGAGAACAAGCAGACCCTGGAACCGACACCCGCGCCAGCACCGGCGCGCCACGCCGAGCACCAGCAGCATGTCGCCCAGTCCGACGAGGCCAAGGCGCCCGAGCAGAACTACATCGCCATCGACGACTTCGCCAAGGTCGACCTGCGCATCGCCCGCATCGTCACGGCCAGCCACGTCGAGGGCGCCGACAAGCTGATCCGCCTGGAACTGGATATCGGCGAGGCGAAGCCGCGTCAGGTCTTCGCCGGCATCAAGTCGGCCTATGACCCGGCAACGCTGGTCGGACGCCTGACCGTGATGGTCGCCAACCTGGCGCCGCGCAAGATGAAGTTCGGCATGAGCGAAGGCATGGTGCTCGCCGCCTCCGGCGACACGCCGGGTCTGTTCATTCTTTCCCCCGATGCCGGCGCGCAGCCGGGCATGCGGGTGAAATAGCCACGGGAGATCGTTCCGTCATCACCCCCTGTAGGAGACCGTCATGAGCAACAACCAATGTTTCATCCTGGAATCGGTATTGGGTAAAGACCTGACTGGCGAGGAATGCACGCTTTTCATGGAGTTGGGCACGGTCAGGGAGTTGAAAGACGCCGAGCTGTTGATCGAAGAAGGTGCGGTCGACAACAGCCTGCATATCGTCATCGACGGCAATCTAGCCGTCACCCGGCAAGTGGCCGGGGGGGACTGGGTCACCCTGCACGTCCTGCGCAAGGGTGAGCTCGCCGGCGAACTCGGCTTCATCGACGGCCTGGAGCATTCAGCCAGTCTGCGCGCCATGGGTCCGGCCAAGGTCTTCAGCCTGTCGCGGGCAAAGTTCGACCCCATGCTGGAAACCAATCCGCATCTGGTATTCAGCATCATGCGCGCCATCATTCGTGGTGTTCACAACACCTTGCGGCGCATGAACCAGCAGCAGATCGAGATGAACAACTACATCATGCGACAGCACGGGCGCTATTAAGCCCGGCGGATTTGATCAAGACTGGCGCCGCAGCCCGTTTAAAAACAAATCGATGAGTGATCCGGCCTCATCGGCCAGGGAATAGTGATCCGGCTTCAGCCCCCAGTTGTGGATCAGACCATCGATATAGGCGAACAAGCCAATGGCGGCGCGGCGCACATCCAGGTCGGCGGGCAACTGGCCGCGCTGGATGGCCAGACCGAGGTTGCTTTCGATCAGGGTCATGGCGCCGTGTCGGCATTCCTGGCGGCGCGCCATGGTGGCGGCCATCTCGTCGACGAACTCGCACTTGCTGCTCATGATCTCGAACACCCGCCTGCAGCGGGCGTCTTCCTCGACCTGACGCAACACGCCGACACAGCCGGCGCGCAGGCTGGCCAGCGGGTCGTCGAGGTCGTCGGCGGCGACGCTGCCGAACATGGCTTCGAGCGGCAGTGTCGCCCGGTCGCACATGGCCTGGAACAGGGCCGCCTTGTCGGCGAAGTGCCAGTAGATGGCGCCGCGCGTCACCCCGGCATTCGTGGCGATGTCGCTCAGCGAAGTTCGCGTCACACCCTTTTCGTGGAACACCTGTTCCGCCGTATCGAGTATCCGGGCGCGGGTTTCTTCGGCCACTTCCTTGGTGCGTCTGACCATGCGTGTGTCATAAAATCGTGATTTACATACATCATTGTATGTAATTAGAATGCTCCTGTCATACCGCAACGCGGTGCATTGTTTCCCGGAGCCCTCCATGCCCTACCCCATTCGTGCCACCGTCGCCCTGCCCCTCCTCATGCTCATGCTGCTCGCCGGCTGCAAGCCGAACGCCGAAAAGGCACCGGGCAACCCCATGGCCGGCGGTGGCATGCCGCCGCCCGAGGTTGAAGTGATCGTCGCCTCGGCGCGCTCGCTGCCGCGTAGCGTGGAAATACCCGGCCGCATGCAGGCGGTGCGCACGGCGCAAGTCCGCGCCCGCGTCGAGGGTGTCGTCGAAAAGCGCCTGTTCACCGAGGGCAGCGAAGTCAAGGCCGGCACGCCTTTGTTCCGCATCGATCCGCGTACCCTGCAGGCGAATCTGGCCTCGGCGGATGCCGCCGTCGCCAAGGCCCAGGCCGACGCGACCATGAACGGCATCACCGTGGCGCGGCTGCGCAACCTGTTGCCGGCCAAGGCGGTCAGTCAGCAGGAATACGATCTGGCGGTCGCCAAGCAGAAGCTCGCCGAGGCCGATGTCGCCTCGGCCCAGGCGGCGCGCAGCCGGGCACGCATCGATCTGGAAAACAGCACCGTGCCGGCGCCCATTTCCGGTCGCATCGGCCGCGCCCTGGTCACCGAAGGCGCCCTGGTGGGACGCGGCGAGGCAACGCCCCTGCCGACCATCGAACAGCTTGATCCGATCTGGGTGAATTTCGCCCAGTCGAGCGCCGATTTCCTGCGTCTGCGTGACGGCCAGAAGCAGGCTGCCGGCCTGCCAGTGAAGCTGGTCCTGGAGAATGGCCGCGACTACCCGATGACCGGCAAGCTGCTCTTCCAGGATATGGCGATTGATCCCGCCACCGGCTCGGTCGGCCTACGCGCCGAGTTTCCCAATCCGCAGCGCGCCCTGCTGCCCGGTCAGTTCGTCAGCGTGCGCCTGCCGGTCAGTCAGGCCGTCGACAAGATCACCGTACCGCAACGCGCCGTACAAGCCAGCGCCCAGGGCCAACTGGTGATGATCGTCAGCCCGGACGGCAAGCTGGCGCCGCAGCCAGTGAAGACCGCCGGTTTGGCGGGCAACGACTGGGTCATCACCGAGGGCTTGAAGGGCGGCGAGCAGGTGGTGGTCAACGGCCTGCAGAAGGCACGCCCGGGCATGCCGGTGAAGGCGGTGCCGGTTGGGGGGGCCAAGTCCTCCCCGGCACCGACACCCGCGCCAGCGCCAACGCCGGTCGCGGCGCCCGCCAAGGCCGCCGCCGTCACCCCGGCCGGAAAGTAAGCCATGCTGCCGCGCTTCTTCATCGACCGGCCCATCTTCGCCTGGGTCATCGCCCTGGCGATCATCCTGGCCGGCTTCCTGACCCTGCCCAAGCTCCCCGTGTCGCAATATCCCGAGGTGGCGCCGCCGGCCCTGGCGATCACCGCCATCTATCCGGGCGCCAGCGCCCAGGTGGTCGAGGATAGCGTCACCTCGCTGATCGAGCAGGAGATGAACGGCCTGGAGAACCTGCTGTACATGGATTCGGCCTCCGACGACAGCGGCACCATGACCCTGAATCTCACCTTCGCCACCGGCGTCGACATGGACATCGCCTCGGTGGAGGCGCAGAACCGCATCAAGCGCGTCGAGGCGCGCCTGCCCGCAGAGGTGCGCCGCCAGGGCATCACCGTGGCCAAGGCACGGCGCAACTACCTGATGTTCGTCACCATCTTCTCGCCGGATCAGAGCCGGCGCGCCGTCGACCTGGGCAGTTTCGCCGCCGCCAACGTCCTGAACAACATCCGCCAGGTGCCGGGCGTCGGCGAGGCCCAGTTGTTCGGCTCGGAATACGCCATGCGCCTCTGGCTCGACCCGTTGAAGCTGGCCAGTTTCAACATGACGCCCGGCGAGGCGCTCGCCGCCGTGCGCGCCCAGAATGTGCAACTGGCCACCGGCGAACTGGGCCAGACCCCGGCGGTGAAGGGTCAGGAACTGGCGGCGACGGTGGTCACCCAGGGCCGCCTGAGCACCCCCGAGGAATTCGGCGATATTCTGCTGCGCGCCGACAGTACCGGTGCCGCCGTACGTCTCAAGGACGTGGCGCGCGTCGAACTGGGCGCCCAGGACTACAGCGTTCAGGCACGCCTGAACGGCAAGCCGACGGCGGCCATGGGCATCAAGCTGGCGCCGGGCAGCAATGCCCTGGAAACGTCCCGGCTGGTGAAGGCGCGCATGACCGAACTGGGCGCCTATTTCCCCAAGGGCATCAGTTGGGACGTGCCTTACGACACCTCGCGCTTCGTCGAGATATCCATCCGGGAAGTCGTGATCACCCTCATCGAAGCCTTCATCCTGGTCTTCCTGGTGATGTGGCTGTTCCTTGAGAACCTGCGCGCGGCGATCATTCCCACCATCGTCGTGCCGGTGTCGCTGGTCGGCACCCTGGTCGGGCTGTACCTGCTCGGCTATTCCATCAACGTGCTGTCGCTGTTCGCCATGGTGCTGGCCATCGGTATCGTCGTCGACGACGCCATCGTGGTCGTCGAGAACGTCGAGCGCATCATGACCAAGGAAGGGCTGGCTGCGCGCGAGGCGACCTCGAAGGCCATGGGCCAGATCTTCGGCGCCATCGTCGGCATCACCGTCGTGCTCTCGGCGGTATTCATCCCCATGGCCTTCTTCAGCGGCTCGGTGGGCGCCATCTACCGCCAGTTCGCGGTCACCCTGGTGATGACCATGCTGTTCTCGGCGCTGCTCGCCATCTCCTTGACGCCTGCCCTCTGCGCCACGCTGTTCAAGGGCGTGACCCGCGAGCAGATGGAGCACAAGACCGGCTTCTTCGGCTGGTTCCATCGGCTGTTCGAGCGCACCACGAACGGCTACATGCGCGGCGTCGCCGCCGCCGTGAAGCGACCGATACGCATGATCCTGCTGTTCCTGGCCATCGCCGGCGCCACCGCCCTGCTGATGCTGCGCCTGCCCACCGGCTTCCTGCCCGACGAGGACCAGGGCTACCTGATCAGCATCGTCCAGTTGCCGTCGGGCTCCACCCAGGAGCGCACCGAGCAGGTGCTTTCAGGCATGGAACAGTACTACCTGAAACAGCCTGAAGTCGCCAAGGTGGTCGGCGTACTCGGCTTCTCCTTCTTCGGCAAGGGTCAGGACGCCGCCATCGCCTTCGTCCGCCTGAAAGACTGGGACGAACGCAAGTCACCCGACACACACGCCCTGAAGCTGGTGCAGAAGGCCAACATGATGTTGTTTTCGGTGAAGCAGGCCATGATCTTCGCCGTCAATCCGCCGCCCATTCCCGAACTGGCGGCGGTCGGCGGCTTCGACTTCCGCCTCCAGGACCGTTCCGGCCTGGGCCGGGAAAAGCTCATGGAGGCGCGCAACATGGTGCTTGGCATGGCCAGCCAGGACCCGCGCCTGATGGGCGTACGCCCGGAGAGCAAGGAGCCGGCGACGCAGTTGCTGCTGGATATCGACCGCGTCAAGGCGAGCAGCCTGGGCATCGACCTCGGCGAACTCAACCAGACCCTGTCGGTCGCCCTCGGTTCGGCCTACGTCAACGACTTCATCCGCGATGGCCGCGTCCTGCGCGTGGTCATGCAGATCGACGCCCCGGCGCGCGCCACGCCGGAAGGCCTGGTCAACTTGCGGGTGCGCACCAAGACCGGCCAGATGGTGCCGCTGTCCGAGATCGCCACGCCGCGCTGGGTGACCGGCCTGCCCAAGCTCGACCGTTACAACGGCGTCCCGGCGACCAAGATCGCCGGCTCGCCGGCGCCGGGCCGCAGCACCGGCGAGGCCATGCAGGCCATGCAGGACATCGCCGGCAAGTTGCCGCCCGGCATGGGCTTCGAGTGGTCGGGCACCTCCTTCGAGGAAAAGCTCTCCGGGGCGCAAGCACCGATGTTGTTCGCGTTGTCGATCATCGTCGTCTTCATGTGCCTCGCCGCCTTGTACGAATCCTGGTCGGTGCCGCTCGCCGTGCTTCTGGTGGTGCCCCTGGGCATCTTCGGCGCGGTCCTGGCGGTGACCCTGCGCGACCTGCCCAACGACGTCTATTTCAAGGTCGGCCTGATCGCCATCATCGGCCTGTCGGCGAAAAACTCCATCCTGATCGTCGAATTCGCCCGACAACTGGAGGCGCGCGGCAAGTCCACCCTGGAGGCGGTTGTCGAGGCCTGCAAACTGCGCTTCCGGCCGATTGTCATGACCTCCATCGCCTTCATCTTCGGCGTCCTGCCCCTGGCCATCTCCAGCGGCGCCGGCGCCGCCAGCCGCCAGGCCATCGGCACCGGCGTCATGGGCGGCATGATCGCCGCGACCGTGCTGGCGGTGTTTATCGTCCCGGTGCTGTACCTGCTGGTGCGGCGCATCTTCCCGGGACCGATCAAGTATCACGGGCCGCTCGACCATGACGAGGCGGAGCGGGAGGTGAATCATGTTTGAATTGAGACTACGTGACGCCCGCCACAAGGTGGCTTCCCCCTTTGCAAAAGGGGGATGGAGGGGGATTTCTACAGCGCCTCAAGTTGCACAGGCTGCTAAATCCCCCCTAGCCCCCCTTTTTCAAAGGGGGGAATACCGTCTTGGCGTAATGCAAATCTTATTTGCTCTCACCCTCGCCGGCTGCGTCCAGCTTCCCGAACTGAAACAACCCGCCCCCGACCTGCCCAAGTCCTGGCCGGCGACGACCGAGAAAAGCACCGACCTGGCCGCCGCCGACTGGTGGACGGTCTACGCCAACCCGACGCTGGACTCGCTGATCGCCGAAGCCCTGGCGAACAATAGCGACATCCGCCTCGCCGCCGCGCGCATCGAGGAGGCACGCGGCGCCGTCGGTCTGGCCGACGCCGACCGCTATCCCGGCCTGAACGTCCAGGCCAGCAGCGCGCGCACGAAAGTCAGCGAGCGCGGCGTCAACCCGGTCCCGGGCGACACCATCAACAACAGTAACAAGGCCAGCTTCCTGGCCGCCTACGAACTCGACCTGTGGGGCCGCTACCGTAACGCCTCCGAAGCAGCGCGCGCCGATTTGCTGGCCACGCAATACGCCGCCCAGGTGATCCGCGCCAGTCTCGCCGCGAACGTCGCCCGTGCTTACTTCAGCCTGACCACGCTCGACGCGCAGCGCCGGGTCGCCGAACAAACCCTGGGCAACCGGCGCGAGGCCGTCAATCTGCAACGTCTGCGCCTGGAAGGCGGCATGGCCGGCGAACTGGAACTGCGTCAGGCCGAAGCGGAACTGGCTGGGGTCGAGGTCAGCCTGGCGCAGCTCACCCGTCAGGTACGCCAGCAGGAGCTGGCCCTGGTCGTCATGCTCGGCTGGGAGCCGCGCCGCATCAGCGACGAAGTCGTCGCCAGGTCCGGCACACCTGACGCCAACCCGCCGGCCGTGCCCGCCGGCCTGCCCGCCGATCTGCTATTGCGCCGCCCGGATCTGCGCCAGGCCGAGCAGAACCTGCTCGCCGCCCAGGCACGCATGCGCGAGACGCGCGCGGCGATCTTTCCGGACCTGGCCCTGACCGCTTATCTCGGCTCGGAAAGCAAGGGGCTGTCGGATCTGTTTTCCGGCGGGGCCGGCGTCTGGGGCCTGACCGCGAGCGTCGTCCAGACCGTGTTCAACGCCGGCCGCACCGAGGCCGCCGTCAAGGCCACGGCGGCACGTCAGGAACAACTGCTGGCCAGTTACGAAAAAGGTGTACGCAACGCCTTCCGGGAAGTCCTCGACGCCCTGGTGTCACACCGCCAGGCGCGCGAAACCGCCGAGGCCGAGGCGCGCCGCATGGCCGCGTTCGGCAAGGCCGCGGAACTCGCCGCGCTGCGCCACGACAATGGCATGACCAGCTATCTGGAAGTCCTCGACGCCCAACGCAACCTGTTCCAGGCCCAGGTCAACAATCTCGACGCCCGGCGCGCGCAACTGGCCGCCGTCGCCGACCTGGCACTGGCGCTGGGTGGCGGCTGGCGCGAAGCCGACGTGGTGAAACCTTAGAGGTCGGTTTAGAGGATCCAGCGCCCGGCGTCACACCGGTTCGGCACTCGCGGTTATGCCGCCGCGCCGACTTTCTGCCACGGCCCCGAACCTGCGTAGTCAGATACCACCGGCAAAGCCGGTGGCTTGAGATTGTGAGCGCCTCAAAGGCGCCGAAAACCAATCATCGGTCACGCCTCGCCCAAGCCGCCTCCCCCTTTTACAAAGGGGGGAACAACCTTCGCAGCCGACATCACAATACGACCGCCGCATAGGTCAAACCTGGATGAGTCCCCCGGCATAGCCGGGGGCTTACCTCTTTGAGTTATACCGACACGTCATCCCCAGGCGCTGAAATCCTCCGGCGGCAAAATCCCCTGTTGCCGGCATGCCTTGTGCCAGCAGGGACTGGCGGGCAGAATCGGCACCTCTCTGTCATCCTGGCGCATCATGGATCTGTTCTCGGACGAGTTTTATTCACTGGAAGAAGCCGCTGCCAGCGGCACGGCGGGCCGCGCACCGCTGGAAAAAACCACGGGCCGCGACTTTGCCGCCATCGAGTTCGCCCTGCATTGGCAGTCGGAGCACGCCCGGCACAGCGATCTCTACGTCGCCAATCAGCTCAACCTGTGGCGCGATTTCATTCCGCCCGAGCTGGAGCCGGCCCTGCTCGACAAGCCGGTCGGGCACAGCCAGACGGTGCGGATCGCCCCCGGCCAGCTGATCCCGGCGTTTTCCCCGGCGGAGTGCCCGGAGATCGAGACGCGCCGTTTCGAGCGCCGGGTGGTCAACGGGCGCACATTGGAGCCACACGCCGGACGTTTCTACCCGCGCGGCTTCATCCCCGGGGTGCGCGACTGTACCGCCGACAGCATCCTGCCGTTCCGCATTGGGCGCATCGATGGCGACCGGATGACCGTCGACCTGAACCATCCCCTCGCCGGCAAACCGCTGAGCGTCACGGCGCGCATCCTCAAGGCCTGGCAAGCCGGCGCGCAGCGTGGCGGCACGGTGCAGGACGTGCCCGAACTGATCGCCGGCAAGGGGCCGGGGATGCAGGCACGCTGGCAAGGCGCGGCCACCGATTTCTTCACCGACGACGCCTTCCGGCGCGAACGCGAGGAGGCGGACGGCGACTTTTATCGGGCGCCGCGCCTGGTCGATCACCTCGACCGCACCGCAACGCATCAGGTGGAAAAGCTCTATGCCCGACTGCTGCCCAAGGGCGCCCGGGTGCTCGACCTGATGACCAGCTGGAAGTCGCATCTCGACCTGGCCGAGCCCGACGCCGTCGCCGGCCTGGGCATGAACGCCGAGGAACTGGCGGCCAATCCGCGCCTGAGCGAACGCGCCGTCCAGGACCTCAACCTCGAACCGCATCTGGCCTATGCCGAGGCCAGCTTCGATGCCGTGGTCTGTACCGTTTCGGTGGAATATCTGACCCGCCCGGTCGAGGTGTTCGCCGAAGTACGCCGCGTCCTCAAGCCCGGCGGGCGCTTCATCCTGGTGTTTTCCAACCGTTACTTTCCGCCCAAGGTGGTGCGCGTCTGGGCCGATGCCCATCCCTTCGAGCGTACCGGGCTGGTCATCGAATACTTCCTGCACGCCGGCGGCTTCAAGGACCTCGCGAGCTTTTCCCTGGCCGGCCTGTTCCGGCCCGAGGATGACAGATATGCCGGCCAGACGCCCTGGTCCGACCCGGTGCACGCCGTCTTGGGCGACAAGGCATGAATACCCTGCATCTGCTCATCCGCGGGCGGGTGCAAGGCGTCTGGTACCGCGAATCGATGCGCATCGATGCCGAGCGCCTGGGCGTCACCGGCTGGGTGCGCAACCGCCGTGACGGCGACGTCGAAGCCATGGTCCAGGGACAGGAAGACGCCATCGAGGCGCTGCTGCGCTGGGCCTGGGACGGACCGCCGGCAGCACGCGTCGACGACATTCAAATGCAACCGGGCTCTGGCGAGTATCAAGCGTTCGAACGCTGGGCGACTGCCTGAACTGTCGACCAAAGTGACTTGTTCGTATTGCTGACGACACAGACTTTGTGGACAGTGTATACATCATGCACTTTGACCAGACTCATCGACGATGCGGTGTTTGGCTACCTAATTTCATTGTTTCCAAGGTCGTCAGATATGACCGAACCATTCCCGCAAGCGTGTTTGTAAGCATAAATCTGGCGTTTTCGGCTTCGCCAATACGCAGCAGATAGCTCACCATCTGCAGATGCGTCTGCAAATGCATCTGATCTTTTTCAAGATGACTTCTGGAAGAGAAATAGTTACTGCGATGGTGGCGCACTGCGGAACTCTCAATATCTGGTTGAAAAGCCGCCCCCCCGTATTTACCAAGTAGCATCACGAGAAAATTATCACTGTTGGGTGACAGGTCGAATTCCGGTGGGTAATCGAGCTCAATACGTCTGTGCATCATGGCAGGCAGAGGAATCCAACCACAGGAAAAAGTGCGTAGTACCACGTGGTCGAAGTTCAGGTTTACCGTCTGCGGGCGCGCATATTGCCTGATTGTATTTCCATCTCCATCAACCACGTCTGCATTGTGGTAGGAAAGGACAAACTGCGGGTTGGCCTCAAGCAGCCTGACCTGCTTGAGCAATTTGTAAGGGTCGCGCCAGAAGTCATCACCGTCGCAAAGGGCGACGTAACGACCCCGAGTGTATTGGTACAGGTCGAGTCGTATTCTCTTTGTCGTAGAGTAAATTCTATTTGGCTGGATGATCGCTCGAATCTTGTCTGGATACTTCTCAGCGTAAGAACGGACAATGTCTGCCGTGCCATCAGTCGAGGCATCATCGTGAACGATGACTTCGACATCAAAATCCGTTACTTGAGCGAGGACTGCATCTAGACAGGTATGAATATATTGTTGCTGGTTAAAGGTGGCGCAGATAACGCTAACCAGCGGTTGGCTGTTGGGCGACTGATCCCTCTCCGACAATACTTTCTGACTGGCCGCGCTCATGCCTGACTATCTGCCACAGGCATGGCGGAAGCTAGCAAAGCCTCCTGTTGCCCCCATAATTCGAGCAAGCGCGTTCTCGGGAACTCGACCGCATCCCATGTGATAGGCATTTCGATTTCTATCGCTTGCTTGATGATCGGATGATCACGGTCGTCCTCGCTTTCAAGAAGCGCTTGGGGAACACAACAATCTCGGTTGGCACTCGCAACGGTATCAACCATACCGTAGACTTCATCGCTGCCAATACCATGATGAACCCTGTCGCTTGGTTTCAGTTTGCGTTTTGCGTAGGCGTAACAATCGGTTACGCGCCCCTTCTTCATCGTGCAAACTGCTTTTCCGTAAAGAGCCGCCAGCGCAATGGCGCGCGGTGTTTCCAAGTGACAGAGATGATAGGGCCTAAAAAAAGATAATAAGGATGCCGGTTGGTTACCTTGTAGTAGTTGAGGTACCAGTGCTGTAGTTCACTTTCGCAGTGGGCAACCACATAGACACCGCCACCATGCTGTTTTGCGCCGAGGATGTAATCCACGCTCCCCTGTGCTCCTGAGGGGAAGTCAAAAAGCTCCAGCACGTCTTCAACCTTGTCCGCCCTGGGGCCGTGCATCCCGGGTACCTCGGGCTTGAGACCATATTCATTGGCAATTATCGCCATTTCAATATTGAGTTTGGAGCCGTCCGTGTAGGCAAGGCACTGTGTTGGACTTAACCTCAGCGACTTGGCTATCTCGTTTGACACAGACAGTGTCCGATGCCGATCGAGAAAGCCCTTCATGTTGCCTGCCTGGACGATGCCAAATCCCCACATCTGGATCTCTTCGATCAGCCTGCTCAGAACACCATGCTGGTCACCGGCGTCGCTGGTGACAACCACGCCATTTTTCTCGGCAGCAGCCCGAAGCAAGAATCCAAGAGCCAGATCCACTTCCGCGTTCATTAGCACACAGTGCGCCTTCCGGGCGATTGCTGCCATGCAATAGTCGTATGCGTCGACAATTGAGTTCGTTGCTTCAACGAGTACATCGCAACGAATTTTTTCGTCTTCCAGCGCAGCAATACAGTCCGTCGTAACATGCACTGGCTTCCCATAAACCTCAGCCGCCTTTTGCGCACAGGAGATATCCCTGTCTGCCACGAAGGTTAAACGCATACCGGGTGTGATGCTAAGTTGGAAAGTGATCGCTAGGCCCATCGAACCGAGGCCCACGATGCCAACGCTAATTTGCTGGCCATCCGCTTGTCGCTGCCTGAGTTCATCCAACATCGGTTTGCTATGAGCCTCCTGCCGTCATACTGTTGCTCAAAACGAAAGATCGTTTTGGAAGCCAAAGTATGTACTCCATGTCAAAATAAAACACCCTTGGTCGAAACTGCGTATCAGGTCCAGGCTGACAGGTCTGTCTATAAGCCATGAACTGACTGATTGGCCGCACTGGTTGCAGGTCAGCGACGAGGCGACATCAGCCCCATCCTCATCCACCGCTCCACCCGCGCCGACTACCCACGGCCTCAGGCAAACAGGCTGAAGGTACTTACAACCTCTGGCTTGGGCTGCGTGTAGGCCTCAATGGCGTCTCGACGCTTGGTGCCCTCGTCCTGGCCATCTTGCCTTAACAAGGCGGCGACGCCGTTGTCTTGACCATCGGCGGCTTCATCGGCCTGTGCGTGTTGCAACTCGGCGCTTGCCTGGGCAGCCATCTGCGCCGCGGCGGCCGCCACGGCACGGTCCTGCGCCGACGGATCGGCGGGTGCCAGGGCGGCGGCCTGGATGCGTCGCGCCTTGTCGATGGTCTGCTCGGGTGACTGGGCCGGCGAAACATCGATGCCGACCTCGCCGGCGACGGCGTATTGCCTGCCGTCCGGGCCGCGCACGGTTTCGAAATGGGCGCCACCGATGGCCAGCCCGGCGGCGGCGGCGAGGTGGGCCTGCTCATGGGCGCGCACCTTCAGGTCGGTCTGGCGCAGTTTCTGTACCTGCTGTTGCTCCTGGGGAGTGAGCTGACTTGGGCTAGCGGCCTGCGCGCCGGGCGACGACCGGGCGCGCGGCGCGTAGGCCGAATTGGTTTGTGGAATAGCGCCAATGCCGTCGATACCCATGTTCTCGTCAGGTAATCAGTTGATTATGTTCATGATAGTCCCGGCTTTACTTTTCCGCAGCGGCTTACTAAGCTCGCTGGGTTAAATCAAGCACGTCATTCATGTCCATCATCATCAAAAACCCGGCGGATTTCGACAAGATACGGGTGGCCGGTCGCCTGGCCTCGGAAGTCCTGGATTACATCACCCCCTTCGTCCAGGCCGGTGCCACCACCGACGAACTCGATAAGCTGTGCCACGACTACATGGTCGACGTGCAAGGCTGCATCCCGGCGCCGCTGAACTATGCGCCGCACGGTCACAAGCCGTATCCCAAGTCGATCTGCACCTCGGTGAACCATCAGGTCTGCCACGGCGTGCCGGGCGACCGTAAATTGAAAAACGGCGATATCGTCAATCTGGATATCACCACCATCAAGGACGGCTGGCATGGCGATACCTCGCGCATGTTCATGATCGGCGCGCCATCGATCCAGGCCAAGCGCCTGGTGGAACTGACCTTCGACTGCATGTGGAAGGGGATCGCCCAGGTGAAGCCGGGCGCCACCCTGGGCGACATCGGCCATGCCATCCAGCACCATGCCGAGGCCAACGGCTGCTCGGTGGTGCGCGAGTTCTGCGGTCACGGCATCGGCGAATCGTTCCATGAAGAGCCGCAGGTCGTGCACTACGGCAAGGCGGGCACCGGGGTCAAATTGCAGGCGGGGATGATCTTCACCAGCGAACCGATGATCAACGCCGGGCGACGCGACATCCGCATGCTCGGCGACGGCTGGACCGTCGTCACCAAGGACCATTCGCTCTCGGCGCAATGGGAACACACCATCCTGGTGACCGAAACCGGCTATGAAGTGCTGACCCTCTCCGCCGACTGCCCGCCGCCGCCGGCCTTTATCCAGCCGACATGACCCCGACCCTGGCGGATGTCGCCGCCTGGCGCGCCGAGCATGGCGTCGAGCGCGCCCGCCTGATCGAGTCCTATCGGCAAACCCGCCGCGCGCCGGCCCTGCTGCGTGGACTGACCCGCGCCGCCGACCGACTGCTGCGGCGGGTCTGGGCCGCCCAATCGCTGCCGGCGGGCGCCAGCCTCGTCGCGGTCGGCGGTTACGGACGCGGCGAGATGTTCCCGCAGTCGGACATCGATCTGCTGATCCTGCTCGAAGACCGCCTGCCGGAGGTTGAGCACGCCCGCTTCGAGCCCCTCGTCGGCCTGCTCTGGGATCTCGGTCTGCATGTCGGCCACAGCGTGCGCACCCTGGCCGCCTGTCTCGAAGAGGCGGCCAACGACATCACCATCCGCACCAACATGCTCGATGCCCGCCTGCTTGCCGGCTCGCGCGGCTTGTACCGGCAATTCCGCCAGGGTTTCGACGCGACCCTGGACCCCTTGGCCTTCCTCGACGCCAAGCGCCTGGAACAGCAACACCGCCACGGTCGTTTCGCCGACCGCGCCTTGCTCCTTGAGCCCAACCTCAAGGAAAGCCCCGGTGGTCTGCGCGACATCCAGACGGTGGTCTGGGTGTTCCGGGCCGCCGGACAACCGGCGCGCTTCGCCGATCTGGTCGCCCTGGAGATGCTCCGCCCCGAGGAAGCGCGCCGGCTCAACCGTCACCTTGGCCTGCTCGAACGCCTGCGCATCCAGTTGCATCTGACCGCGAACCGGCGCGAGGACCGTCTGCTTTTCGAGTTTCAGGAACGGCTCGCCGCCGAGATGGGCTTCAAGGCGCATGGCCCCCGGCGTGCCTCGGAACTGCTGATGCAGCAGTACTACCTGGCGGCGCGCGAACTCTCCCTGGCCAACGAATATCTGATCGGTTGCCTGCGCCTGCGCCTGCGGCCCCCCTTGCCAGTCGAGCCGGTCGCCGAGGCCCCGGGATTTCGCCGGCACGGCAACATGCTCGACATCGACGATGAAAACCAATTCGAGCGGCACCCCGAGGCCATCTTCGAGGCCGTCCTGCTACTCCAAAGACAACACGACCTGCACGGCCTGACGCCGCGCGCCTTGCGCGCCCTGTGGCGCGCCGGTCACGCCATCGATAGCGCCTTCCGGCGCGATCCGGTGCAGGCGGCGCGCTTCCTGGCGATCCTGCGCGAGCCGCGCGGCGTCACCCTGGCGTTCCGGCTGCTGCATCGCCTCGGCATCCTGGGCCGCTACATCCCCTTGTTCGGACGCATCACCGGCCAGATGCAGCATGACGGCTACCACATCTACCCGGTCGACGAACACACCCTGATGGTGCTGCGCAACCTGCGCCGTCTCACCGTCCCGGATTTTGCCCACGAATATCCGCTGCAACACCGGGTGATGACGGCCTACGAGCGCCAGGATCTGTTGCTGCTGGCGGCCCTGTTCCACGACATCGCCAAGGGCCGTGGCGGCGACCACTCCAGCCTGGGCGCCGTCGACGCCCGACGCTTCTGCCGACGCCTGGGTCTGGACCGCCCGGACAGCGAGATGGTGGCCTGGCTGGTGGCACAGCACCTGATCCTGTCGCAGACCGCGCAAAAACAGGATCTTTCGGACCCCGACATTCTCGCCGACTTCGCGGCGCGCTGCGGCGACACAAGACACCTGACGGCACTCTATCTGCTGACGGTCGCGGACATACGCGGCACCAGCCCGAAGGTCTGGAACGCCTGGAAGGACAAGCTTACACGCGAGCTCTACCTGGCCAGCCGGCGCATTCTCGAAGGCGACCAGTCGCAACCCGACAACCTGGAAGAACGCAAGGAAGCGGCGCGTGCCCAACTGCGCCTGTACGGCTTTTCACCCGGCGCCGAGGAACGGTTCTGGCAGCGGCTCGACGACATCTATTTCCTGCGTCAGGACGCCCGCGACATCGCCTGGCAAACGCGCCGGCTGCTGCCCGTGCTGGGGCGCGAGACGCGTATCGTCCGCGCCCGTCTGGCGCCGGTGGGCGAAGGCGTCGAAGTGCTGGTCTTCGCCCCCGACGAAGAAGCCCTGTTCGCGCGCATCTGCGCCTTCTTCGCCCGCCTCGGCTATTCCATCCTCGCCGCCCGGGTAAACACCACGCGCGACGGCCATGCCCTGGACACCTTCTACGCCCTCGACACCGAACACCCGCAGGTCGCCTATCGCGATTTCCTCAACTACATCGAGCACGAACTGACCGCCGAACTGGCACGCCATGAGCCACTCGGCCCGCTGCCCAGCGGCCGCATCCCGCGCCAAGTGAAGGCGTTCCCCCTGGAACCGGAGGTCAATCTGCTGGCCAGCGAAAACGGCAAGGACTATGTCCTGAGCATCACCGCCGGCGACCGGCCCGGCCTGCTGGCCAACCTCGCCCGCGTCTTCAACAAGCACGGCGCCAACCTGCTGACGGCACGTATCAACACGCTCGGCAGCCGCGCCGAGGATGTCTTTGTCATCGAAGGGGAATCGCTGCAACAGAATGCCGTGCGCCTGGGATTGGAGCAGGATCTGCTGGACGTGCTGAAGGTCCAGTAATCGCCGATCCGGTGTGCCGCAGGCAGCGCAACTTGTCGTGGAACCGCCGTTTCGCGGACCTCCGTGCCCTTTCCGACACGCCGCGATTTTTCAAGTCATTGATTTTCAATAAGTCTCGCACTGGCACGGCGTTTGCGAACTCACGAGCGTGAACGCCGCCGACGGCACATCGCCGGTATCCATTTTTTGACTATCGTTATGTCGTAACAGGTAATAACGAAATAAAATTTAGTTGCACCCAACCTTCTAGAGGCACCGATGAACACGGCTATCGACCCTTTGAAACTGGCCCGCTCGCCAACCTCGCGCGGCCGCCGCTGGGACCATCTGGAACTGCTTGAGCGCATCGACGCCTCCGGCTCGATCTCCGCCGCCGCCAATGCCATGGGCATGAGCTACAAGGCGGCCTGGCAGGCGGTGGAGGCGATGAACAACCTGTCCGAGGAAGCTCTTGTGGAACGCCAGCCCGGCGGCAAGCATGGCGGCGGCACAAGCCTCACCCAATACGGTCGCCGCGTGGTGGCCGCCTACCGCCGTCTGGAGAAGGAACGGGAGCGCGTGCTCGCCAACCTGGGCCGGATCATGGACGACTTCGACCAGTACTACCGCATGATCAGGAGATTCGATATGCAAACCAGCGCCCGCAACCAGTTCCTCGGCAAAGTCAAATCGGTGAAAACCGGGGCCGTCAACGCCGAGGTGATTCTCGACATCGGCGGCGGCGATTCGCTCGCCGCCATCATCACCAACGACAGCGTCGAACACCTGGCACTCGAACCCGGCATGGAGGCCTACGCGCTGGTGAAAGCGCCGTGGGTCATCCTGACCACCGACGACAGCCTGAAGACCAGCGCCCGCAATCGCCTCTGCGGCACGGTCGTGCGCTGCCAGGAAGGCGCGGTGAACGGCGAGGTCATCCTCGAACTGGCCGGCGGCAAGACCGTCGCCGCGATCATCACCAACGACAGTATCGAATCGCTCGGCCTCAAGGTCGGCGTGCGCGCCTGCGCGCTGATCAAGGCCTCTCACATCATTTTGGCGGTCGCCGCCTGAAACCCTTTATCCATTCTCAAGGAGAAATGCCATGCAACCGACCCGTCTTTTCACCGCGCTGTCTGCCCTGATGTTCAGCCTTCCCAGCCACGCCGCCGAAGTCAGCGTCGCCGTCGCCGCCAACTTCACCGCGCCGATGAACGCCATCGCCGCCGAATTCGCCAGGGACACCGGCCACGTCGCCAAGCCGGCGTTCGGCGCCACCGGCAAGTTCTACGCCCAGATCAGGAACGGCGCACCGTTCCAGATGCTGCTTTCCGCCGATGACGAAACCCCGGCCAAACTCGCCCAGGAAGGCCTGGCCGACCCCGCCAGCCGCTTCACCTACGCCATCGGCACGCTGGTGTTGTGGTCGGCCAAGCCCGGTGTGGTCGATGCCAAGGCCGAAGTGCTGAAAAAGGGCCAGTTCAACAAACTCGCGCTGGCCAATCCCAAACTGGCGCCGTATGGCAAGGCCGCGGTCGAAGTGCTGACCGGCATGGGCCTGCTAGACAGCATCACGCCCAAGTTCGTACTCGGCGAAAACATCGCGCAAACCTGGCAGTTCGCCAGCACCGGCAACGCCGAACTCGGCTTCGTCGCCCTCTCGCAGGTGATGAAGGACGGCAAGATCGGCAGCGGATCGGCCTGGATCGTGCCGAGCAAACTGCACACACCGATTCGTCAGGACGCGGTAATTCTGGCCTCCGGCAAAGGCAACCCCGCCGCCGAAGCCCTGGTGAAATATTTGAAGAGCGACAAGGCGAAGGCCATCATTCGCGGCTACGGATATGAAATCTGATCGAGATTGAACCATGGGCTTTTCCGACGCCGACCTGACCGCGATCTGGCTGACCCTGCGTCTGGCCGGCGTCACCACGCTGTTGCTGCTGCTGATCGGCACGCCCATCGCCTGGTGGCTGGCACGCACAAGCTCCAAGTGGAAAGGCCCGATCGGCGCGGTGGTGGCCTTGCCGCTGGTGCTGCCGCCGACGGTGATCGGCTTCTATCTGCTGGTGACGATGGGGCCGAACGGGGCGGTCGGGCAAATCACCCAGTCACTTGGTCTCGGCGTGCTGCCGTTCACCTTTGCCGGCCTGGTGGTGGCCTCGGTGTTCTACTCACTACCCTTCGTCGTGCAGCCCTTGCAGAACGCTTTCGAAGCCATTAGCGACCGCCCGCTGGAGGCCGCCGCCACGTTGCGCGCTTCGCCGCTGGATACCTTTTTCAGCGTCGTCCTGCCGCTGGCGCGGCCGGGCTACCTCACGGCCAGCGTGCTGGGTTTTGCCCATACCGTCGGCGAGTTTGGCGTGGTGCTGATGATTGGCGGCAACATCGAGGGCGAGACGCGGGTGATCTCGGTACAGATCTACGACCACGTCGAAGCGATGGAATACGGCCAGGCGCACTGGCTGGCCGCCGGCATGCTGGTGTTCGCGTTCGTCGTGCTGTTGGCGCTGTACACCCTGAACCCGAGCGGGAAGCGGAAATGAGCCAAGCCGTGAACGGCATCCACGCCCGCTTCAAACTCGACCGCGCGGACTTTTCCCTCGATGTCGATCTCGATCTGCCCGCGCGCGGCGTCACCGCCCTGTTCGGCCATTCCGGTTCCGGCAAGACCACACTGCTGCGCTGCATCGCCGGGCTGGAACGGGTGCAAGGCGCGTTGAACATGAACGGCGAAATCTGGCAGGACGCCACGACCTTCCTGCCCACCCACAAACGCGCCCTGGGTTACGTGTTTCAGGAGGCAAGCCTGTTTCCGCATCTCTCCGCGCGCGGCAATCTGGAATATGGGATGAAGCGCGCAACTTCGAAGATGGACCGCGCCGCGCTCGACCATGTCATCGACCTGCTCGGCATCGGCCCGTTACTGGAACGCCGCCCCGACCAACTTTCCGGCGGCGAGCGCCAGCGCGTCGCCATCGCCCGCGCCCTGGCGGTGAAGCCGCGTCTGCTGCTGATGGACGAACCGCTGGCCGCGCTCGATCTGGCGCGCAAGCAGGAAATCCTGCCCTATCTGGAACGACTGCACGAGGAACTCGAGATCCCGGTGCTGTACGTCAGCCATGCCCCCGACGAAGTCGCCCGGCTGGCTGATCACATCGTCGTCATGCAGGCCGGCCGCGCCGTCGCCAACGGGCCACTGACCAAGACGCTGGCACGGCTCGATCTGCCGATCCATCTGGGCGAGGATGCCGGCGTGGTGCTCGACGCGGTGGTCAGCGAACGCGATGCGCAATGGCAATTGGCGCGTGCCACGTTTGCCGACAATCCCGCTGCCGGCGTCTGGGTACGCGATGGCGGCCACGCCGTCGGCCATCCCGTGCGCGTGCGCATTCTGGCGCGCGACGTCAGCCTGGCGACCACCCGCCACAGCGGCACCAGCATCCAGAACATCCTGCCCGGCGTGGTCGAGATGCTGGCCGACGACACGCATCCGGCGTTGGCGCTCGTGCGCGTCGACGTCGGCGGCGCGCCCCTGGTGGCGCGCCTCACGCGGCGCTCGGCGCATGACCTCGGGCTAAAGCCCGGTCAGATCGTCTACGCGCAGATCAAGGCGGTGGCGTTGATCGGCTGATGCCGGGATCGGTCGGATTTCGGCCGCTCAATACCCATGGAAACGGATCACTCCGGCGTGCCCGGTGCCATGGCATCCTGCCCCTGCTCCAGTTTGTACAGCCAGGCGAGCAGTTCGGCGACGGCGACATACAGCGCCGGAGGAATGCGGTCATCGAGGTCGACCTGCATCAGCAGGGCGACCAGTTCGGGCGATTCATGGACGAACACCTCGGCCTCGCGGGCGCGCCGGATGATCTCCTCGGCGACCCAGCCGCTGCCCTTGGCGACGACGCGCGGGGCGCCGTCCTCGGCCGCGTAGGTCAGGGCGACGGCGTTACGCCGTCGGTCGGGGCTCGCCATCGGCAAGTCCTATCTCGATGCCGCTCAGTTTCAGATCGGCGTTGCGCAGGCGTTCGATGAGTTGCGGCAAGGCGGCCTTGGCTTCTTCGAGGGTATCTTCGCGGCCGGTGACGATTCGGATCTTCAAACCGCGCGCGCTGATGCCGATTTCGGCGGCGACATCGCCAAGACGCGGCAATTGCAGATGCAGCCGGGTCTGCCAGCGGGCGGCGTCGGGGTCTTCGTAGCCATTCGAGGCATCCTCGTGCACCTGCCAGTCAAGCCACTGATTCGGCCAGGCATAGCCCTGCCAGTAGAACGAAGCGCCTTCGAGCATCTGTAGCTGGCGCCCGGCGATGCGCGCGGCGTCCTCCGGCATGCCGTCGAGTCCGGGCAGGTTGAGGATGCGGCCCGGGTTGTCGACAAGGCGTGCCTGGGGCTCGCGCTGAATCGCTTCCAGAGTCATGCGTCCCTGGGTCCAGCGTCCGAGATGCGACTCATAGAACAGACCGCTCTCGCTCAGAACCTGGCGCAACCGCATGGGCAAGACGTAATTACTGGCGTTTTCTTCCGTGACGATGCCCTGGGTCATCAGCGAGGCATGGCTCGCCAGCCCGGCACGCGCGCCATCGACCGCCTGACCGACCAGCACCGCGGTCGGGTTGGCGGCGCCGGCGGTCATGGCCGAGGTGAGCGGCGGCGATGCGGCGGCGGTATTCAGTAGCGCAACGTTGGCGACGATGGGGCGTGCCAGCGTGCCGCCCTGGGCGGCATTGGCCGATGCGGCCAGGCCCGTATTCACGGCAGCCGCCTGGACAGGGTTTGCCGCCGCCGTTCCGGGCGCCGAGGCTCCGGGCGGTACCGCTGTAGTCTGGGCAAAACGCACCAGGGCATTCACCTGCTGCGCGGTGTCGCTGAGGCGCACCGCCGGCACGGCGGACACCGGCGTCTGGACCAGTTGGAACGTTGGTCGCGGGCCGGAGGTCATGTAAATCAGCCTGACCGTGTCGCCGGGACGCACCTCCTTGGGCAGGGCCATATCCAGCCGGGTTTCACCGACCTGCACCAGGCTGCGCCCGTTCGGCAAGGTTTGCTCGACCTTGCCGAGATACTGCTCGCCGGAAGCGAATTGCCCGGCCCTGGGCTCGGCCTTGCCGGCGTGCAATAGCTCCGCGCCCTGGTTCTTGAACCAGGCAACGAGTTGATTCGACAGGGCAGAGAGATCCACGCCATCAGGCTCCGGTAACGACACATCGACTCGGCGGGCATGAAGCCCGCGGGTCGCTGTCGTTATATCGGCAGACGGCGCGAAAAACTTAAGAAAATGTCGTCAAGGGTCGATTGTGGCGGATGATCGCGTTGGCGATCCCGCCCCGACGAGCAGCTCGCGGCGACCGGGGTTCAGGCCGCTCGCCGCGGCGACTCAGAGGTCGCGCGAGACGTACTTGATGCTGTCGTCCTCGGGATGCGGCTCCAGACGGAAGCCCAGGCCAGTACAGAGTTTGAGCATGCGCGTATTGTTTTTCAGCACCTCGCCCTCCATGACCGTGAGGCCCTTGGCGCGGGCCACGTTCATGAGCACTTCCATGAGCTTGTGGGCGATGCCCTGATGCTGCCAGTCGTCGTCGATCACCAGGGCGAACTCACAGGAGTCGCCATCCGGGTTGGTGGCATAGCGGGCGACACCCAACTCGACCTCCTTGCCGTCCTTGTGGGTCACCGCCAGCAGGGCCATCTCGCGGTCGTAATCGATCTGCGTCAGACGCACCAGCATGCTGTGCGAAAGCTCCTGCACGGCATCCATGTAGCGGAAATATTTGGTCTCCGCCGACAGGCCGCGCACGAATTCCTGGGTCATCTCGGCATCCTCCGGGCGAATCGGCCGGATGATGACGTCGGAGCCGTCCGGCAACTGCCACTGGGTCACCAGATGCGCCGGGTAGGGGTGGATGGCCATGTGCCCATAGCGATCGGCCCTGGGCGGCTGCGGCCGGATCATGATGCGCGCGTCGGCGGCCAGGGCGCCGTGCTCGTCGACCAGCAGCGGGTTGATGTCCAGCTCGGTGATCCAGGGCAATTCGCAGACCATCTCGGAAACGCGCAACAGGATTTTCTCGACCACGGAGAGGTCCGCCGCGGGTCGATTGCGGAAATGTCCCAGCAGCTTCGAGACCCGGGTACGCTTGATCAGGTCATTGGCCAGGAAACGGTTCAGCGGCGGCAGGGCCACGGCGCGATCTTCCAGGGCCTCGACGTCGACGCCACCGGCACCGAAGGCAATCACCGGGCCGAGCACCGGATCGGTGACCACGCCCACCAGCACTTCACGCGCGTTCGGTCGGGTGATCATCGGCTGCACCACGACGCCCTCGACATGCGCGTCGGGACGGTGCTTCTGGACCTCGGCCATCATGCCGGTAAAGGCGCCACGCACCGCCTGGCCGCTGGACAGGCCGAGGCGCACGCCGCCGACATCGGACTTGTGGCTGATGTCCTGCGAATTGACCTTCATGACCACCGGGAAACCCATCTGCTGCGCCATGAGCATGGCCTCGGTGGGGTTGCGGGCAATCAACGTCTGGGCCACCGGAATATGGAAGGACGACAGCAGGGCCTTCGACTCCACCTCGGTCAAGGTGTCCCGGCCCTGGGCCAGGGCGCTTTCGATGATCATGCGGGCGCCTTCGACATCCGGCTCGGCATCGCGCGATACCGGGCCCGGGGTCTGCATCAGCAAGCGCTGGTTTTCATAGAAATTGGCCAGGTAGGAGAACACCTCGACGGCCGGCTCGGGGGTCGTGAAATAGGGGATACCCGCGTCCTTGAACAGCTTGCGGCCTTCGGCGACCTGCTTTTCACCCATCCAGCAGGCGATGACCGGTTTTTGCGAGGTCTTGGCCACGTCGACCACGGCGGTCGCGGCCTCGGCGGGCTTGGTCATGGCCTGGGGCGTCAGCATGGTCAGCACACCGTCGACGCCGGGATCGTCCAGGCAGGCTTGCAGCGCGGCGTGGTAACGATCCGCGCCGGCATCGCCGATGACATCGATGGGATTGCCATGCGACCAGGTCGCCGGCAAGGCCGCGTTGAGTTTTTCCACGGTTTGCGGTGAAAGGTCGGCCAGCCGGACACCCAGGTCCACCGCCAGATCGGTCGCCATGACACCGGGACCACCGCCGTTGGTGACGATGGCCAGGCGGTTGCCGATCGGCTTGATGTGCGTCGACAGCGCCCTGGCGCAGGCGAACAGTTGCAGGATGGTCTTCACCCGGACCACGCCGGCGCGCCGGACCAGGGCATCGAAGACCGCGTCGGAACCCACCAGGGCACCGGTATGCGAGGCCACCGCCTTGGAGCCGGCCTCGTGCCGGCCCACCTTGACCATGACCACGGGCTGCAGGCGCGAGACGTTGCGTAGCGCGCTCATGAAACGACGGGCATCGCGGATGCCTTCGATATACATGAGGATGCCCTTGGTCTTCGGGTCGTAGGCCAGGTAATCGAGGATCTCGCCGAAATCCAGATCGGCGGAGGCGCCCGAGGAAATCACACTGGAGAAGCCGATACCGTTCGACTCCGCCCAGTCCAGCATGGCCGTGCACAAGGCACCGGACTGCGACACCAAGGCCAGATCGCCCGGCAGCGCGGTGCCCAGGGCGAAGGTGGCATTCAGGCCGGTGGACGGCCGCTGGATGCCCAGGCAGTTCGGGCCGATGAAACGGATACCGTGTTTATGCGCGGTGGCTTTGAGGGTTTCTTCCATGGCGATGCCCTTGGCGCCGACCTCGCGGAAGCCGGCGGACAGCACCACGGCCTGGCGCACGCCGCGCTTGCCGCACTCGTCCATGATCTGCGAAACGGTCGGCGCCGGCGTGGCGATGATCGCCAGATCGGGGGCCTCGGGCAGATCGCTGGCGTAGGCGTAGCACTTCTCGCCCAGGAGGTTTTCGTACTTGGGATTGACCGGGTAGACCTTGCCGTTGAAACCGGACTTGGCCAGGTTGCGGTAGATCACGCCGGCGACGGATTCTTCCCGGTCGCTGGCGCCGAACACGGCAACGGAACGGGGGCTGAACAGGGGATGCAGGTAATGCTGGCTCATGATATTCCTCAAGGAAACACGGGGTTTCCGTTATGTGATATTGCAATGCAGCAATTCTACGCTTGCGCCGGGACGATTGCATCCGGGCATTTACTTCGGTCTGGATATCGGCTTATATCAAAGAAACATGAATTTTTTTACCTAAGCGCCTTGCCATGCACACCGCCTACATCACCCATCCCATCTGCCTGAAGCACTTCATGGGGCACCACCATCCCGAAGCGCCCTCGCGCCTGCGCGCCATCGACGATCGGCTGCACGCCGCGCACTTGTACGACTATCTCTACCATCACGACGCGCCCATGGCGCACCGCGTCCATCTGGCGCGGGTGCATGACACGGCCTACATCGACGCCATCGAAGCCGCCGCGCCCTATGACGGCCTGGCGGAACTGGATGGCGACACCATCATGTGCCCGCACACCCTGGATGCCGCCTACCACGCTGCCGGCGGCGGCGTCTTCGCGGTCGACTGGATCATGCGCGGCGAGGGCAAGAACGCCTTCGTCGCCTGCCGCCCCCCCGGCCACCACGCGACGCGCAATCAATCCATGGGATTCTGTCTCTTCAACAATGTCGCCGTCGCCGCCGCCCACGCCCTCGAGGCGCACCAACTGAAGCGCGTCGCCATCGTCGATTTCGACGTACACCACGGCAACGGCACCGAAGACATCTTCAAGGACGACCCGCGCGTCATGCTGGTTTCCACCTTCCAGCACCCGTTTTACCCGCACTCCGGGGCCGACACCGTCAGCGACCATATCGTCAACATCCCCCTGCCGCCGATGACCATGGGCAAAAAATACCGCGAGGTCTTCGAGGAACGCGCCATCCCCGCCCTCGACGCCTACGCACCGGAGATGGTCTTCTTCTCGGCCGGCTTCGACGCCCACCGCGAGGACGACATGGGCCAGCTCGGCCTGGTCGAGGCGGACTACGTCTGGATCACCGAACAGGTCATGGCCATCGCCGAACGCCACGCCCAGGGCCGCATCGTTTCCCTGCTGGAAGGCGGCTACGAATTGAGTTCGCTGGGGCGTAGCGTCGCGGCGCACGTCAAGGCGCTGGCGGAGCTGTAAAAGCAGCTCCGGATAGCACGGACATAAGTGCCGGAAGGGCAGTTTGTCGGCCTTCGTTGCCGCTGACGGATGTGCTCGAAATTTTCACCAATGTCGGCTTATTGGCGTTCTATTCCAATGAGTGCTGCCGGCCAGAAGCGGAAATTCGTAACCATCGGATTTATGCCACAGGAATGGCAGGTCCGCTCGGCAAACCTGCCGCATGGAAAGAAGAAGGCAGGCTCAGCTCGTTACTCCTCAATCGCCAACTGGTACCGGTTTGGCACCCTCACTGCGCGTTTCACCTTCACCCGTGGAGCGACGCGCTGCACGAATGCCCGAATGTTGTCGTAGTCTGCTTGGCAGCCGACGATAACTGCTCGTAATGCCTCTGGAGGCAGTTGGAGAAAGCTCTGGTCGGTCATCAAAGTGTCAGCGCCCTTCACAGCGGCAACTCGCTCCTGGGCCACAAGGCGGTACTCCCGTTCGTACGACCAAACCCCGCTCTTGGCCAGTAGGATGAGTAAGTTGGCCTCGTCCGAGTTCTCGTAAATTTTCATGAACGGAAACTCCTGCAGGTACTGGCACCTCAGTGCTCCGCACAGCACGTCATTCCGCAGATCAAACTCCAGACATACTCCTCGGTGGTTGTCTGCATAGTGAGCCCACATGAGCAAGTTTCCGACGTCGGGGCCAAGACAATAGAGTCGGTACCTCGCATTGATTTCAGGCGCAAGCGCGCTCGATATTTGGTTGAGCAAGTCAGCCGTACGGGCACGGTCCGTTAGCAGCGTTGCGCGCATGAGCTCGAGATCCTCGGAGGACATGGGCGCCTTACGATTGCAAACGTCTATTGCCCACTCGACATGGCGTTCATTCTCCTCAGGGTATGCAAGCACATCTGAATTGAAGTGAGGCTTACAGTCCCAAGGATCGTTGAAGGCTCCGGGACTTGAGCAGTAGATTCTCTGCGTCGAAAGGGCGTCAGCTAGTCGCAATTCGTCAAATCGCTGCCAGTGAAACAGGACGCGATGCCCATCTCCCCACGCTGTATCTGTCATCGATGTCCCCTTGCATCTTTGTTGGGACGTGTGCCGCGAGGACATCACCGCCGGTGAAAGCAACTATGTCCTGCTGCCTCGGCCGCCCAATGTTCTCGGTCGGCAGCGTCACGTATGCTACCAATGTCTGCTTCACGGATGCAGCCCAACGTCGCCACCAGGTCGGGGTGCCTGCCTTCGGGATCGCCCATCTGCAGGCAGACACGCGGGGAACGGCTAGTCCTCTACCGCTGCTTACCGGTGACAAGATTGAACTGTCATATTGCTAGAAGAGCTTTCATCTCGGTCGCCCATTTCTCCTTGGCATCTATGACAACCGCCCGTTCCTCTGCCCCTAATCGATACCTCTACATAGTTCACACTTGTTGATGCAAAGGAGGAGTTCCTGGACAGTCATTTGTATCTTGCTACTTGGCTTCTAGATATCTTCAAGCGCGGTCAAAATTTAGGTTTGGCCATACTATTATTGGTAATAACGGAAATTTAATGTTATTCCGTTAATGAATTGCTTAGAATTTTTATCTGGGGAAAGTGGAAGTGGGGAGGCACCTGAGATCGCTCTTTCAACTGCACTGTCATATGCAGGGTAGCCACTAGATTTCTGTAGAACGATTTTTCGGATCTCACCGTTTGGAAAAACGGCAACATGGTATACCACTTCTGGATTCCCGGCCAATTTCGGTGGTAACCTTAGGAGCCCTCGTATCTTCATTTGGATGCTGTCAATATACGCTGGACTGATCTCCGGTGCCTCGTCGTCTATTGGCGGAGGCAATAATTCTGCATCAATTAAAACCGGTTTGGCGTAAGCCACCCAATCCACGGGAATTGCAAAATTTAGATTTTGACCTCGTTTATGCATAAGAGTGGTAAGCCCTAGAAGACGGCCATTGGTGTCAAACAACCCTCCTCCGCTGGAACCAGATGAGATCGGCGCTGATGTTTGAATGAGCATATCTCTGATTCCTGACACTAGCCCTTCAGAAAATGTTAGTTCTAATCCCTCTGGTGCACCTACTGCGAAAACTCGCTCCCCAATGCGAAGCTTTGTTGTGTTACCAATGACGGCAGGCTTGCCAATAGGAGGGAATGCTTGAAGAACACAGATATCCTTTGCTTCATCTCCAGCAACTAGGTACGCAATGGAGATCCGTGTACTATTTTCTATCGCAATGAGACGCGCTCCCTCAACCACATGGCAATTGGTACCAATCTTCCCAGACGGTAGCACCACCCCACTTCCGAGTCCAAGTTGTTGCACATTCTCGTCATAAACCTTTACAACAACTATCGAATCCTTAACCTTATCGAAAATTTGGTCAGGGGAGAGTGCGTAAGCATTAGTGGCAATACCGCCAAGAGAAATCGCACACCACATTGCAACACGCATCATCAATTGAAATGTGCTTTGAGGCCGCTTAGTCTGACTATTTTTTATGCTTGGCTTCATATTCAGCAAGTACATTATCAAGGTACTGGATCTCCTGTCGTTCGTGCCGACTATATTTTTTGTAGGTACGATTGAGTGAGTCGCTTTTTAAAGCAATCGATACGACCTCTCCCCGCGCAGATAAATCTGGGCTCACACGCACAGAATACTTTCTACCCTGCATTGTGAAGAACACATTGCTTTTCGATGGAAGCGAGGTTAAATGGATAAAAGACTGGGTTACTTTCGTGATCCCAGGTTTGTTTTCCAGCCATGCCGCAAATCCAGAACTAGAAGCACAGTTTTGTGCAATATACCCAATCTTTTCGTAGGTCAAGACAGGTTTATCCCCAGCCTGTGCAACGCTAAGGCCCATCAATAATGCCATCCCGATGCTGACCGTTTTCATGATGGGGCTCCGTAAGCAAACAAGCTTGACATATTGCGTTTTTTATCTAGAGGTACAATTAGCGGAATTGCCATAAAAATAACAGTCCGTCCTGACTGGCTTATTATTATAATTATTCATTATTTCGTTAATCGTGCGATTCTGCTCTTGTTGGCTACGCTGCATTTCGCGCATGGCGTTAATGTATGCTTGAGAATTACGCCTTTGTTCGTCATTTTTCTTTTCCAGCATACGCATTTCAAATGCCATATCAACATCTAAACCAGGCGTATCAGATGGCCTTGAAAAGGTATAGGTCACAGATTTTCCTATAGGGGCACGTATTCGATCTGTGTTTGATTTGGTTCCACTTGCCCAAACAGAAACAACATCTGGTGATATATAACCCGATTGCATATGCAATACGGATGCAGTGTACTTCATTGTAACCGGAGCCATGCCAATTGCCTTTCCATTTGAATATATCATTGCTCCTTTGGGTATGCTGTCAAACGTAATTAGAGTCTCATTGGATTTCAAAGGAGTGGCGCACCCAATAATTGGCGCGCATATTATGAATATCAAATGCTTTGCTTTCATCATCACAACCTCCGCGAAAAAGTATCACATCAACTCAACAGCAGGAATGCCAAATTCGCTTGACTTAGCACATCCGAGCCAGTTTCCGGGAGAAATCCGACCCAACTGAGCCGCCCAAGCCACAAATCAAATACAGGGTATCGATGCCGGACATGAACTGCCTGAATGCGGATTCACCGTGTCCCAGCAACTGAGGTGAGGATGCGTTTGTGTCCTGCCTCCAGACGTTTACAGGCTGATCTGGCTCCTGATCAAGCCAGAACAATCCTATGGCTGGTGGCAGTTTGTTATGCAGGTATTGAACCGCATTAATGCCGCAACCTCCGACCCCGACCAGGATCGCCCTCGCTTGACCTGGTTGCGATGGCCACTGGGGACTACTCGTTGTTTCGAGATATTCCAGGCTGTAGCCCCCGGCATCGTCGTGCGCTCGACTGGGCTTAAAAATTGACTGAATAAAATCCAGCATGCACTACCCCCGTCTGTAAACATCCCTGTGTTTTAGCTCATTATCCATTGTAGACATACCGAGGTCGCCAAGAGCGGGATGTTTTGTTGCAGTTCAATGGCCAGGACCGAAGCCTTGTTTTACCTATGTACTCCAATGCCGGTCGGTAAAGGCCGAAAGACTGTCGGTCAGTTACCGCTCTGTGCGGTTGCTCTAATCGGATACTTGCCGGAGAACCGCCAATGGTGTGAATGACCGCAACGGGTCGCCAGTTTTCGGTGACGAAAGGCTGCTTCTGGGAACGATACTCTGCTGACCGCTTTCCGGAAATGAATCCGATGAGTTGTCGGTCGCGTCACGGCCAGCTGCTGCCGGTCATCATCTCTCCAGACCGGACGCCTGAAGGACTGCTTCACTTTGGAACCTGCGCAACACTCGGCAGAGCATCAATGCGCTCCTTGATGCGCTTGTAAAGAGCAGAAGGCTCGGCGGTTACCGACGAAGGAGTTGCGTTGACGGGGCGATCAATCGAAGCAGGCTGCATCAGCTTCTTGATGTACAGGGATGAAGTGTCACCCTCAGTCAGAATCCACAACGTCTCGGCAGGTCGAGTGATGGCGACGTAGAACAAGCGCTGTTCCTCGGCGAGCACCTCTGTGGGTGTCACCCCGAAAATCTCATACAGCAGATTGTCAGGATGCACCTTCGGGAAACTGGTCTGACTCGCATCGAGGACAACCACGGCTTCCTCTTCCTGCCCCTTGGCCGTGTGGGCTGTCATCACGCGAATCTTCTTGCGCAGGATCTGCCGATCTTCTCCGGTAATGGCGGCAAGCACGCCGACCAGCCGGTTGCGGAAATCACCGAGCTCCATTCCGTAGGCATGCTTGGTTCTCGAAAGCAGGAGCAGCTTGCCAGTCTTGGTCAACAGGAAAAGTCGAATACATATCTTGAAGGCACGAGCCAACCTTCGTGCTGCCATGCCCGGGTTTGTACCTTCCGGGAGGTCACCGAAGTAAATGGCGTCGCGCTTTCGGTCCTCTTCGTACTGTGGGCCGCTACGAAATTCGATCCACTCTTTGCCAAGGTCAACGACCTTCGTCTCACCGGTCAGCGCACCATCTTTCGGTCGGGCCTCAGGCCCCAGTCCGTTCATTAGCCGATTACCCCATGTCACCACTGATCGGGCACTCCGGTAATTCGTGGCAATCTTGGCTTCGCCTGCACCCGGAAAGTACCGCGCAAAATCTGTAAAGAAGCGAAGTTCCGCCCCCGCAAACCCGTTGATTGCCTGCCAATCATCCCCGACAGCCATCAGCCGGATCGTCGGGTTGGCCTGCAAGATGGCGGAAAGCAAGCGGTAAAAGAGTTCGGAGAAGTCCTGGTACTCATCGACCAATAACCAGCGCAAGTCACCAATCTTGACGAACCGCCCTTCGCCAAGGTGAATACGGGCATCAGCACCCTGACGAATGACCTCATCTGTAGCTTGCCGAAGCAGGTCGTCAAAATCCATCGCGCCCCGCTCGGCTAGCTCCGATTCGTACTCCCGATAAACCCGCAGAGCCAATTGATAGAACAGATGGAGTCGCTGATCCTGCGTTCGACGTTCAGCAATCAACTGACTAACGCCATCAACCGTCAGGCAGCGCTTCTTGGCGCGCTGAATGAACTGGAGAAACTGTTCAGCCATTCGCGAAATCTGAAAATTGTTCTCGAAGACCCGCCGGATAATTTCCTCATCCGGCAACTTTTGGCACCGAATGCCCGCATCTTCCAAACGTTCTTTCAGGGTAAGTTCGAACGCTTCCCGTCCGCCAGCGAGTTCCCCACCGTGTGTTTCCAACAGCGTGATGTTCTTCTCGGCCCAAAACATCCGCTTGCGGGCAATTTGCTGCCGATACTGGTCCGCCGTCACCCCCCATTCATCTGGCAACAGTGCAGATCTGTCGCGAGGATCGAAGGCCCAATGCTCGAGAATGAAGTCGAAACCATTGGCAACCAGCGTGAAGTCCGGCTTATAGGGTTGCCCTTGCTCGAAGGTTCCCCAATCCCAGATTTTTTCGTAGGTGTAGGGAATGTCGTGCTCGAAGAGAAAGTCCGCGATGTACTTTTCTCCAGCCGACTTCACTCTTCCGCCTTTCAAGCTGACCTGTTCGAGTGAGCGCCGGAACGCCTGATACTCATCGGGAGCAAGATCGCGACCGAGACGTTCAACCTCTTCGATCTCCTTCCGGAAGAACTGGTACAGCAACTCCTTGAATGCCGGATTCAGTATCCGCTCAAGCAGACTCTGGACGAAGCCGCTTTGGGCGCGCTGAGATGGATGTTTTCCCTCGTCGAACAGCAGCTTTTTCGTCGGCTTGGCAAGTTGGTGCGCCAAGCTGTGAAACGTTCTGGCATTCTCGTAATCTGGACATCCGAAATCTTTCCGCATGCGTTGGCGAACTTCATCAGCTGCAGGTTTATTGAAAGCGACCATCAACACATGATCTGGATCCAGGTGCTCATCTCGGATTGCTACCGAAGCACGAGCGCACAGCGTTCTGGTCTTGCCAGATCCGGCTCTCGCGCGGATCAGCGCACGCATCGAGGGGCAAGCCACGGCGTGCGTCTGGTCGGCATCCAAACCCAATCCGTAGGATTTCAGAACGCGAGAAACAACCCCGTCTTTGATTGCCCAAAAATCGTAATCAGGAAGTTCCACCGCGTCGGTCTTGCTGAGAAACAGTGCATCTAACTCGGAGAGCTTCCCGTCCGAGACCAGACTCACGACATGCTCGGCGAAAGCATCCTCGGCCTTATGCTTCTCACCAAAGCTGGCATACAGTAAATCAAATTCGGCACGAGGCAACGAAATCTGATGCGTGGAGTTGAACGCCGCTACCGCATCTGCATAGCAGCGGCTCGCAAAAAGTTGCGTAACTTGGTTACGCAGCCGCATAGATATTCGGCCCTCTTCTTCAATGTACCGATTGAGATCAGACTCAAAGCTCGCTCGCGGCCACCATTCAATGCAGCTAGTGGAATATTGACCTCGTGCCTCGTCAAAGCGGTAATCGCGAAGCGCCTTCAATATTCCGGCTTTCTGATCCTCCTGAATGCGCCTGATTTTCTGAAGCTCTTTAGTTTCCGCGTAGAGCCGATCGAATTCAGAGCGAGGCCAAAGACGTTGCGGATTGCCCTCAAAGAGCCGGATTGCAGCAGCGAACTCGGATCGAGACAGGGTTGCAAGTATCTTCTGCTTTAATTCTTCTACGAACCGTCTTTCGTGATCTTCCCATTGCCGCTTTACGATCAAGAAAGAATCAATTTGCCACCAATCAGTACAAGCAGCCAGATACAGTTCCTCTGCCTGGGTGAATGCGTATTGCTTTAGGAGCGTGATGACTTGTTCTTGAGTTTGCTTGCGCTCTGCTTCGATGCGTCGTTTCCGCTCTTCCGCCAGTTGCTTTTCCTGCAATTGGTGAGCGGCCAGAACCTCTTGGGCGTATGACTCCCTATCCCACCATGCGGAGCACTTCTGACAGTAGATAGCGTCCGCATCAGAAAACGCAAATGTGCCAAGAGCTTCCCGAACTCTTTTCAGGCTGACTTGCTTTGATCGTTCAGTTTCGGCTTCGGCTTTCTTGTCTGCGTACGATTCCCGAGGCCACCAGGATTTGATCTGTTCATACAGCGAATCCGCTGCTTCAAATTCGCAAGCACTTAGATGCGCGAGAACTTTCCTTCTGACGTCGTTGGAATTAACTAGCCGCAGGACTTCGTCCCGAAGCGGGCTTCCGTATCTGAACCTCAGTTCACGTAAAAGGTCGCTAACTGCATCACATGTCATGCCGGGCATCGCGGATTGGAGTTCCCTGAGAAGTTCGAATCTTGCGCCTTCATCTTGGGAGTTCCATCGCGTCAAGATATCTTCAACGGTGATTCGCGCGGTCATTCATACCCCTCCCAGTCGCAGCGCAAACACCTCGCATGCCACAAGCTAGTCATCTTTGCTATCAACCGGAGTAAAGGGCGGGTGGAAGGTGCTGGTGACAGTGCTGCGGCCGTTGTTGATGGGCCAGGTGACGGTGATGGGGGTCCCGGCATAGGCGAGAGCGGCGGTGCGGAAGTCGAAGGTGGGGCGCTTGTACCTTGTGGGCGACGCAGTTCCATGACGCTGGGGTCTCTGCGGGTGGTGGACGGCAGGCGGCGGCCGTGGGCGTCGAAGAGGTCTTTGCGCAAGTAGCCGAGCATGACGGGGAAGCTCATTCGTGCTGTAACCAAGAAAGTATCCCCCGGCAAAGCCGGGGGCTTTAGTTTGTGAGCCGCTCAAAGCGGCTAAACGGGGTCGCTAACGCGACCCCGAACCTTTGCGCCACCCGCTGGGTGGCGACTCATCGCCACAACGCCATCTGCTCCAAACGGCGATCTTCTTGCTCCTGATGTCGGATATAGGCACGTTTCACTCCTTCATCTCGACCCACCGTCGAAACAAATAAGCCTCTCGCCCAGAAATGCTGCCCGACAAAATTCCGCTTCCGCTCGCCATATACCCGCGCAAGGTGTATCGCGCTCTTGCCTTTGATATATCCCACCACTTGCGACACCGCGTACTTCGGCGGAATCGACAGCAGCATGTGCACATGATCCAACATCAGATGCCCCTCTTCGACCCGGCTCTCCTTCTGCCCTGCCAGGTCGCGAAATACCTCGCCTAAGTGAGGCCTCAACTGCTCGTATAGCGTCTTCCTGCGGCATTTCGGGATAAACACCACGTGGTATTTGCACTCCCACTTCGTGTGACTTAGGCTTCCTTCGGCCATCTCGGCTCTCCTTTCCTTCGTGTGCTTGGCGGCTCACGAGGCGGAGTGTCTGGGATGGACTCCCGGATACGTCAAACTTTTACTGCCTCCCCGGCAAAGCCGGGGGTTTTCCCATCATAAATAAATGATACTTCCGGCCGTACGTCTTCTTCCGAAGACTATTGGCCGCTCTAGCATCTGCTTCATGGAACAGAACACGTCCGCTCATGGCAGATAGTTCGCACGTAGCTCACCCTTTAGGTCTTCTAATGACAAGCTGATGTTGTCCCTTCCTTGTTGGGTTGAAATGGTAATGTTTTAGAACGGCACGTCGCCGTCATCGAGCGTGGCGGATTTTTTTGGTGTGGCTTCCCAAGGTACATCCCATTCGTCTGGCTTATTGGTGAAGGGTGGTGAGGAATGGTCCTTCGCACCATTTCTCTGCGCTGTCCCGAGCATTTGCAGCCGATCACACACAATTTCAGTGGTGTAGCGGGCTTGACCATTCTGATCCTCCCATTTCTTGGTTTGGAGGCGACCTTCGATGTAGGCTGCGTCACCTTTATGTAGATAGTTTTCAGCTATGTCTGCTTGTTTTCCAAACAGCACTACTCGGTGCCACTCGGTCTGCTCCTGCTGGTTGCCTGACCGGTCTTTGTACTTCTCTGTGGTGGCCAGATTCAGCGTGGCGACCATGGTGCCATTGGCGGTGTGCCGGACTTCAGGTTCGCGCCCCAGGTTGCCGACGAGGATGACTTTGTTGACTGAAGCCATGAAATTTCTCCGATTGGTGAATCCATTTTCTTGGCCTGAAATCTAGATGCATAATGGCTTGGTAACAACAAAAACCACAGGGGAAAAATGCGCATTGCTACCGAGATCAAGGCACGCTGGCGGCCCAGAGCCGAGGTGGGACAACTCTCAAGCAACCTTATTCCTGAACGCGATTACTCTGGCCTCAGCCTACAAAATACTGAACTCAGAGTCTGGCTGCCGGATCAGGCAAAGCAGGCACTTAGCGAGATTTGTGACCGGATGAGCATTTCAATGACGGTCTATCTGACTGAGTTTTTGCCACCTACTTATTTGGCATGCACGAAGTTATGCGCATGAGAGAGGCTCAGACAGGTTTATATGAACCCGCGCCAGTCAGACTCGGTCATGCGATGAATCGGCTGGATTCAGACGGGGAGCCTGAAGAACTTGTGCCGGAGTTTGATGACCCCGTGCCAGAGATGGGCAAGAACATATTCGCCCTCAAAATTTTCTTGCCGAGCAAGATCAAAGAAGGCTTGCAGCATCGGGCCAACATGGCGAAAGTGCCGCTTGGGAGGTTCGCACGCGCCATGATTTGCGCGCACCTTTTTGGCCGGGATGTCGGGCCGAAGAAACTTTTACGCGGGTAGCTTTATCCCAGCCAAAAAGGGTGCGCGCTTGTTACGGCTTTTCCGGATGTTGGGGGACGGCAGCTATCTGATCTTCACCCGTCATGAACTTTGCATGCAGGTATCGGGCAGCTTAGGGTCGGCAAGAGCCAGACGACGTACAAGGAAGCGGTCATTCCCGAACGGCCGCAAAGTGGTGGCCACCACTGACCGGTCTGGCCGATCAGCCGCCCACCACATCTTTTCCCCAGTCGTACACTCCGAGAATACCAAGCCTACCCTGTTCAAGCAGGGCCGGGCGCGAGCATCTTCCAGCGCCCAAAATAGTGCTATTTCTTCCCGTCGAACCCCGGCCCCAGCCGGTGCTCGACGGCAAATACCGCCGCTTCGACGCGCGAGGACAGGTTCAGCTTGGCGAGAATATGCCGGACATGCAGCTTGACCGTGTCGTAGCTGATGTCGAGCTGCCGGGCGATCGCCTTGTTGCTTTCGCCCTTGGCGAGATGGGCGAGAATTTCACGTTCCCGGTGAGTCAGGGAATTCAGCAGTGAATCGGCGCTGCTGGCCTTGTTGTCGAGCAGGTTGACGAGCTTGGCGGTCATTGCCGGGGCAACGACGGTTTCACCCTTGACGGCGCGCTGGATGGCTTCGACCACTTCATCGGGCTCCATGCTCTTCAACAGATAGCCGTTGGCGCCGCCGCGCAGGGCACGCGCCAGGTCTTCCTCGGCTTCGCTCACGGTCAGAATGAGGATGGGCATGGCATAGCCCGTGGCCTTGAGTTGCTGCATGAGGTTGATGCCATCCTCGCCGGGCATGTTCAGGTCGAGGATCAACACGTCCGGTTGATGCTCGTCAAGCAGGACGGTGACTCCGGAGGGCATCCCGGTCATGGCGACCACCTTGACCGCGCCGTCGCGCTCCAGCAGCTCGGCGAGCCCCTTGCGGAACAGGGTGTGGTCGTCGACCAGGACGATGCGCGGCTGGCTCACGCGCCTCGCTCCTGAGCCGGCATGTGCGCCGGAAAGCTCAAGCGGATGATGGTGCCGCCGGCCGGGCGGCTTTCCAGGGTGAGCTTGCCGTTCAGCTTGGCGGCGCGCTCGCGCATGATGGTGAGACCGAAGCTGCGACCGACGTTGGACGTCGTCGCGCCACCTTGCAGGCCGACACCATCGTCGGCGACGTTGACGACATATTCGCCTTCGTGCAGGTCCAGGGTAACCACGACATGTCGGGCGCGCGCGTGCTTGCAGACGTTGTAAAGCGACTCCTGGATGATGTGGAACACCTGAATCTCTTCTTCCGGGGTCAGAACCACATCCTGCGCGACGTTGAGGAAATCGACATCGGCGTTGGCCTTCTGGCGGAAACTCTCGACCATCTCCTGCAAGGCCGGCACGAGACCGCGCGGGTCGATGCGGTCGCGGAACTGGGTGATGAGGTTGCGCAATTCGGAGTAGGCCATGTCGACGGCCTCCTCGACATCGCCCAGATAGCGGTTGGCGCGCTCCTGATCGCCATCGCCCATGGCTTCGTTGAGCACGGTCAGGCGCATCTTGGCGTAGGCTAGGGTCTGCGCCAGGGAGTCGTGGATCTGGTTGGCCAGCATGGTGCGTTCGTTCATCAGCGAGATGCGCATGTTCTCGCGCGTCAGCCGGGCGTTTTCCAGGGCCATGCCGAGGTGCTCGCTGATCGAATTGAACAGATAGCTGGCGTCGCGCGACAGGGGGGTTTCGTCATCCATGAACAGGTTGTAGACGCCCAGCACCTTGCCCTTGTGGCGCAACGGGATGGCATAAACCTGGCGACATCCCTGGGCGAAATAGAGATGCCTCACCTGTTTCTGGCAGACGGTCAGGACGTTGTCGCGCTGGGTATCCTGGTTGAGGATGGCACGACCGCAGATGCCGCATTCCAGGGGGACGTAACGCTCCTTTTCCTCCAGGCCGGGCGATAGGCCGACGGACCCGACCAGACGCAGATGCCCGCCATCCGATGTGAGGACACGTACCGCGCCGGCCTGCGCCTTGGCCAGACGCACCATGATGGACAGGAAGCTGAGCAGCATCTGCTCGACGTTGGCATCGGCGCTGAGATTGCTGGCGACTTCAGCCAGTGCTTCGACCAAGGGCAGACGCTCGGCCTCGTCATCGACGCTTGCCTTGGCCGTGGCTGGCTTTGATCGGGTAAGACTCGAAACGGGGATTTCTTGCTGCAGCACGGGACAACCCACCTATGGACACGGCCTCATGGTAAGGAGCCCGGGGGTGGAACGCAATGGTGCGGCGCAGCCCACCGGTTCAGGGTCAGAGGTTCTGCGCCACCTTGCTGCGGGCCATGGGCGGGTTGTTGTCGAAGTAGGCCTTGATGCCGGTGACAATGGCCGCGGCCATCTTGTCCTGATAGTCCTCGTCGAGCAGGCGCTTTTCTTCGTCCGGATTGGAGATGAATGCGGTCTCGACGAGAATCGACGGGATATCCGGTGCCTTGAGCACCGCGAAGCCGGCCTGTTCGACGTGCGCCTTGTGCAGGTCGTTGATTTCGCCCAGTTCGTCGAGGACGGCCTTGCCCAGCTTCAGGCTGTCGGCGATGGTCGCGGTCTGGGACAAGTCGATCAGGGTCTGCTTCAGGTAAACATCCTTGACGTCGATGTTGATGCCGCCAACCATGTCCGCATCGTTCTCTCGTTTCGCCAACCAGCGCGCCGCCGCAGACGAAGCGCCCTTTTCGGACAAGGCGAAGACCGAAGATCCCCTGGCCGTGGATTTCAGGAAGGCATCGGCATGGATCGAGACAAACAGATCGGCCTGGTTACGTCGCGCCTTGTTGACCCGCTCATGCAGCGCGATGAAGTAGTCACCATCGCGGGTGAGCACGGCACGCATGCCTTCCTGCATTTCAATATGCGCCTTGAGACGCTTGGCGACGGCCAGGGTGATGTCCTTTTCCTGGCTGCCGTTGGCACCCAGGGCGCCCGGGTCGACACCCCCATGACCGGCGTCGATGGCCACGGTAATCAAACGCTTGTAGCTGTTCCCGGGGTTGCTTGCCGACCGCGGATTCTTGTCGGCGTCCGGATTTTTGCCGGATTGCTGGATGGCCTGTTCGACTTGCTTTTCGAGGCTGGGGCCTGGGTCCGCCTGGGCTTTGGTCAACTTCGGGGGCTTGTCGGCGATCGCCGGCTTGGCCGCGGGTTTTGATTTATCCAGTGTGGCAGCGGTCTTCACGGGCTTGGCCGGGGCCGCTTCAACAGTGACACCGACCGGCGAAACCGGGACGATCGTGGTCTCCACCGCGGACCCCTTGGCCACCACCGGCGGCGGCACGGCGGCACCGGCGGCGGACTGAGGATTCGACTTCGGCGCCGTCTTCGCATCGAGCGCAACCGTTGCTCCGCTAAGGCCGGGTACACCGGGGATCAGGTCGATGACCAGTCGCGGCCCGAAGTCACCACTGGCCTTGAGCAATGAAACCTGTGGCTGCATGACCGTCTTGAGATCGGTGACCAACCGGGCAACCCCAGGGCGATTCACCGCCAGGCGCATCCCCGCCAGATAAGGATCATCGGCCTTGATGCTGCTGCCCAGACGCTTGAGCGCATCCGACCCGGGGTCGACCCCGGCCAGGTCGAGCACCAAACGGCTGGGGTCGGCCAGGGTGAAATATTTGTAAGTCACCGGACCCTCGAATTCGATGACGATGCGTTGGGAATCGACGGTGCTGCCCAGACGCGCGGCTTTTACGGCGACAGCGGCGCGGGCATCCTGAAGCAACCACAGACAGAGGGCCAGAGCGATGAGCCACTCCAGGCCACGCCAGATCCTGGCGAGTGAGGCATCGCCCGCCAGTCGCGGACCATTCAAAGGTGCTGTAAGCATTTTTTACCCACCTCCGTCACGCCATGCAGTTTCGCGATCCGTCCCGCGCCGGCAAGGTCCAGCCGGATCAGCAGGTCGGCACCGGGCAAACAGCCTTCACCTTTTTCAGGCCATTCGACAAGGCAGATGGACGCCTCGTTGAAGTACTCCCGAAATCCCGCGTCATCCCACTCCTCTGGATCGATGAAACGATACAAATCAAAGTGATATAGATTAAAGCTCGAAAATGGATAATATTCAACCAGTGTAAAGGTCGGGCTTTTCACCCGCCCCTCATAGTGGAAGGCGCGCAACAAGCCTCGAACAAGCGTGGTCTTGCCGGCACCCAGGTCACCCGAGAGCCAGACCACCATCCCCGGAGTGAGTGCTGGCGCGAGTTCGCGGCCCAGGGCCAGGGTCGCCGCCTCGTCCGGCAATGGCCGCTCGACGATCAGGCTATCATGCGCGCCATGAGTCATATCGACCCCGCCACCCTCAAGACCGACATCCGCCGGATCGGTCTCAGCCTCGGTTTCACCGGGGTGGGATTCGCATCGGTCGATCTTGGCGAGGCTGAAACGCGGCTCATGGACTGGCTGGCACGGGGCTATCACGGAAGCATGGATTATATGGCCGAGCATGGCGCCCGGCGCGCCCGGCCGGCCGAATTGATAACCGGCACACGTTCGGTGATCAGTGTCCGGCTGGATTACCTGACTGCGGCGGAGTCCGCCGACGCGCCCGCGCGGGCCGTCATCTCGCGCTACGCCCGGGGCCGCGACTACCACAAGATTTTACGTAAGCGCCTGCAAGCGTTCGCGGACCGGCTGGCCATAAAGCTCGGCCCATTCCAGTATCGTGCCTTCACCGACAGCGCCCCGGTCATGGAGGTGGAACTGGCCCGTTTGGCGGGTCTGGGCTGGCGAGGTAAGCACACACTCATGCTGTCGCGCAGCGGCTCCTGGTTTTTCCTCGGCGAGCTTTATACCGACCTCGCCCTGCCGCCTGATACGCCGGAAAGCGCGCATTGCGGCGACTGCAGCGCCTGTCTCGACATCTGTCCGACACAGGCCTTCGTGGCGCCTTATGTCCTCGACGCGCGACGCTGCATATCCTATCTCACCATCGAACATGCCGGAGCCATCCCCGAAGCACTGAGGCCCCTGATGGGCAATCGCATCTACGGTTGCGACGACTGCCAGGCGGCCTGTCCCTGGAACCGTTTTGCCACGCCGACCCGTGAAGCCGACTTCGCGCCGCGCCAGGGTCTGGACCAGGCGCCTCTGACCGACCTGTTCGCCTGGACTGAAACCGAGTTTCTCGAGCGCCTGGCCGGTTCGCCGATTCGCCGCATCGGCCACGAGCGCTGGCTGCGCAACATCGCCGTGGCGCTGGGCAATGGCCCGGCCAGCCCGCGCGCCGTCGCCGCGCTGGAAGCACGTCGCGCGCACGCCTCGGCCAGCGTCCGGGAGCATGTCGCCTGGGCCTTGGCCAGACTGCTAGAATCAGCCTGAATCGTTCACAGACCCTGCCCATGAACCACAACCCCAATAACGCGATCGGCGTATTCGACTCCGGTGTCGGCGGACTGACCGTCGTGCGCGCCCTGATGGAGCGCCTGCCCTTCGAGGATATCCATTATTTCGGCGACACCGCGCGCGTACCCTATGGCGTCAAATCGGTGGAAACCATCGGCCACTACACGACGCAGATCGCCGAATTCCTGCTGGAGCGGCAGGTCAAGCTGCTGATCATCGCCTGCAACACCATGGCCGCCGTTTCCTCGCAGGTGGTTCGCGACCTGTCGCCGGTGCCGGTGCTCGATGTCATCGAGGCCGGCGCCGTGACCGCCCTGAGTGCCAGTACCAGCCTACGCATCGGCGTCATCGGCACGCCCACGACCATCAACAGCAACGCGTATGGCCGCGCCATCCACGAACTTCAGCCCGAGGCACGCATCGTTTCGCAGGCGTGCGCCCTGTTCGTGCCGCTGGTCGAAGAGGGTTGGCTCGACCATCCGGTGACGCGCATGACGGCACAGGAGTATTTACGCCCGGTGCTTGCTGAAAAGGTCGATACCCTGGTACTGGGCTGCACCCATTACCCGCTGCTCAAGCCGCTGCTCCAGGAGGTCGCCGGCCCGGGCGTCACCCTGGTCGATTCCGCCGAGGCGATGGCCGAACGCACCGCTGCCCTGCTGACCGAGCGAAATCTGCATACCACGGCGCGTCAGGCCGCCGACTACCATTTTTATGTCACCGATGTGCCGTTGCGCTTTCAGACCATAGGCGAACGTTTTCTGGGACGCAGCCTATCCAACGTTCACGTCGTGAAGTGGTAAACTCTGGCCGCCTTGGCAGGAGACATCCATCCCCTGCGTCCCTGGTACCAAAATTCCAGCGCAAAAGTGATTTATGTCACGTGACCAGGCAAAAAAATGACATAAACTTTAATCAAGACATCGATATCCGATGTCCTCTGAAACTCAAGGAAAGGAACGATATATGAAAGCTCTGACCGCCGCTCTGACCGCCGCCGCCCTGCTGATGGCCGGTTCCGCCCTGGCCAGCGAAGACCTGGTCAAGAAGAACGCCTGCATCGGCTGCCACGACATGAGCGCCAAGAAGGTTGGCCCGACGTGGAAAGACATCGCCGCCAAGCACAAGGGTGGCAAGGTTGAGGAACTGGCCGCCAAGATCGTCTCAGGCGGCAAGGGCGTATACGGCAAGATTCCGATGCCGCCCCAGCCCAAGGCTCAAGCCGACTCCGCGGCTATCGCCAAGTGGATTCTCAGCCTGTAATACAAGAAGGCCAAACCCTCTTGAGAAAGCGCGACTTTGGTCGCGCTTTTTTTATTCCTCAAGCTTTTGCGCCCCCAACCGTTATTGCCATCCAATCATCAAGCACATCGGGGCACGACATGGCCGGGAGCATTCTGCGCAAGGTGTTGTTTTCATTTCTCGGATTCGGTGTGCTCGCCGCGGGACTGTTTCCGTTCTACGCCCATTTCTTTGTCGAGTGGAAACCGGGTATGTTGCAATGGTTCGTGGTCGGTTGCTTCGTCGCCGGGATATTGATCGGCTTCGCCAACTACTGGGTGATGAACCTGGTCCTGGTGTCCAAGCTACGGCGCATCTCGAAAGTTGCGAGCAGCATCGCCAGCAAGGATCTGTCATTTTCCTGCGCCATGCGCAGTAACGACACCATCGGCGAGATCATCGACAGTTTCAACAACATGGCCAAAACCCTGCGCGAACTGATTGCCAAGACCTCTGGATTGAGCGGTGAAGTCCGCTACGAGAGTGCCGCCATACGCGATCAAGCCAGTCAGATTCACATCAACGTCACCCAGCAGGAAATACTTACCAAACATATCAGCGGCGCCATGCAGGCCATGACCGAAAGCATCGCCCTCGTCAGCAAAGGTAGCACGGATGCCGCCGATCAGGCTCGGGAGGCCGGCGAGGCAGCGCATCAGGGCAATAGCGTGGCGCAGCGCAGTGTCGAAGCCATGCAACGCATCCAGACCTCGGTCGGGGATACCTCCCATAGGGTCGACATGTTGAGCCGGAGTGCCCAGGAAATCGGCAACACGGTATCCATAATCGAAGAAATCGCCGACCAGACCAATCTGCTTGCCCTGAACGCGGCCATCGAAGCCGCGCGGGCCGGCGAGCAGGGACGCGGCTTCGCGGTGGTCGCCGACGAGGTGCGCAAACTGGCAGAAAAAACCAGTCAGGCCACCGCCCAGATCGCCGCCATGATCCAGAGTATCCAGTCGGAAACGAAGCAGGCTAACCAGGCCATCGCCGTGGTCATGGCCGATGCCAGTTCAGGCATGGACAATGCCCACCAGACCGGTGAGTCGCTGGAGTTGATCACCCGGCGCTTCGAGACCGTGGCGCACATGGTTCGCGCTATCGCCGAGGCGGCGGAAGCGCAAAATAAAGCCGTGAGCGGGGTTTGCGACAATGTTGCCGGAATTGAATCGCTGAACCGTCAGACCCTTGAAAACACTGTCCGAGGCGTCGATATGGCCAATGCCCTGAGCACGCAGTCAAACGACCTGGACGACAGCGTCAAGGCATTCAAATTAGCCTGATACCGCTGGGTGCCGGTCGAGGGTTAAAAAGCAATACGCCAGCCCGGCCTCGGTGACGCGGCAATCACGCGCGGTTTCACGCCATGCCGATCGATCGAACTCCGGGAAATAGGCGTCGCCCGCGACCTCCCGCTGGATCTCCGTGAGGTAAAGTCGCTGCGCATACGGCAGTGCCTGGGCATACAGATTCGCGCCACCGACGAAAAACACCTCCGGGTCATCGCCGCAGGCGGCCAGGGCGGCATCCAGCGAACTCGCGGTGACGCAGCCAGCCACCCGGTAGTCCGGGTCGCGGCTGACGATCACCGTGGTGCGACCGGGCAGAGGTCGACCGATCGATTCGTAGGTCTTGCGGCCCATGATCATGTGGTGGCCCATGGTCAGCGCCTTGAAATGCTTCAGGTCTTCGGGCAGATGCCAGGACAGTGTGTTATCGATACCGATCACCTGGTTGCGCGCCATCGCCACGATGATCGACACCCTTCTCGACTCACGTCTCATGCTTCACACCTCATGGGCTAGACCGCCACCGGTGCCTTGATACCGGGGTGCGGATCATAGCCATCAAGCTTGAAATCGTCGAAGCCGAAGGCAAAAATATCGCGTACTTCGGGGTTGAGGCGCATCGTCGGCAAGGCGCGGGTCGCGCGCGTCAATTGCAGATTCACCTGATCGAGGTGGTTCAAGTAGATGTGCGCATCACCCAGCGTGTGCACGAAGTCACCCGGTTTCAGACCGGTAACCTGGGCCATCATCATGGTCAGCAGGGCATAACTGGCGATGTTGAACGGCACGCCCAGGAAGATATCGGCACTGCGCTGATAGAGCTGGCACGACAACTTGCCATCCGCGACATAGAACTGGAAGAACGCGTGGCAGGGCGGCAGTTTCATATAGTCAAGCTCGCCGACATTCCAGGCGGAAACGATGATGCGCCGGGAATCGGGGTTCGTTTTCAAGGTCTCGACAACCTCGGCGATCTGGTCGATATGACGCCCGTCGCGTGCCGGCCACGAGCGCCACTGGTAGCCGTAGATCGGCCCCAGATCACCGTTGGCATCGGCCCACTCATCCCAGATGCTGACGCCGTTTGCCTTCAAATACGCGATGTTGGTCTGGCCTTTCAGGAACCAGAGCAGTTCGTGGACGATGGACTTGAGATGGACTTTTTTCGTGGTGAGCAGCGGGAAGCCTTGCCCCAGATCGAAACGCATCTGATGGCCGAACACGGAGAGGGTGCCGGTGCCGGTGCGGTCGGCCTTGCGGGTGCCGTGGGCGAGGACATGCTGCAATAGATCTAGGTAAGGACGCATGCGGGTGCTTTCCAGACTGGGGCCGCGGCGCGGCGTTCAGAGGGTTTCCTTGAGCAGGTGCTGGTAAACCAGGTTCATGATGGCCAGCCGCTGCTGTGGCAGAAGGGTGTCGAACTGGACGCCGACGACACGCACCGGCTTGCCCCGCTCGTCGTCTTCTTCGGCGACCGAGCGTACCGTGGCGCGCGTGGTGATGTATTCCTCATGGTCGTCGAGGATCACCTTGAAGGCGACGGTGATGGCTTCACGACGGATCTGCACATCGCGCCCCAGATACATGCGCGCACCGCCGACACTGATGTCGACGATGCGCCCGGCGCCGAGATTGTGTCCACCCTCCAGGTCACTCAGCGCAACGATGAGCTGCACGGGCGCGCGCATGGCCTTGCGGATACGCATGACCTGGACGCTATCCGGAAAGGACAGGTGCAGGTAGGGGAAAGGCGTGTGCTGCGCCTTGAGCACCTTGGCCTTGAAGGCATAGACGTTCTGTCCGGAGAAGGCGCGAATCAGGAAGGGCTGGGCCTCGCGGATGAAGATCAGCTTGCCGTCGATGAGGGGCGCGGTGACCAGGACGCTCTTGCCCTTCATCAAGCCGATGACGCGCACCGTGTAACGCTCGGTCTGGCCATCGACCATCGGCTGCAATTGCAGGCTGTCTCCGGGCGTCAGCTTCAGGGCATCGAGCGACTCGCTGCTTTCCATGATCCCGGACGGGGACTCGGTGTTTTTCCCGGCGCCGGGACGGGCCGAGGCATCCGCATGCGTGCGCCTGGGCGGTTCGCGGAACAAGCCTTTTTCGACCAGCACCTCGACCTGATGCTCGCTGGTCACGACCACGCCATGATTGAGCAGCAGTTTGTGATCCGCGTCGTAGACCGACCAGGGAATGGGCTTACCCAGTTCAATCTCCTGCTTCTTGACCGGTATGAGGAACTGCGTCTTGGGTGTCATCGCCTGGCGTATTGTTCGGGAGTACCTTGGAATCGCGTCATTCTAACCAATGTCTCCGGGGAAACGCGGTCAATGCAGGCTGGTTTTGGCCAGCTGGTCGAGGATATCCAGCAGCAATTGGCGCCCCAACGCCCCCATGCCTTTCGAGAGAAGATCGGCATCGCGCTCGCCATCGACCAGACGGCGCATGACGCCACCCAGCCGGGCCATATCGCCGCCGGCCTTGACCATTTGCTCGGCCATGTTGGCCAGGGCGCTGAAGGCCTGGACATCACCGCGCCCGGCGGCGCTGATCATGGCGGCGAGTCCCGGAGCCGCTGCCGCCCCGGAAGGTTGCGAGTTGACCGGCGGCAGCGTGGCCGGGTTATCCAGACCGCCGAGAATGGCCTCGGCAAGCACCCGGTCTTCGTCGTCCAGACCGAGCAGAACGGAGCGATCGCGCTGGCCGTCGATGATGCGCCGGATGCAGCCGACCAGGGCCGACCAGCCGCGCGTCTCGGCCTCCTGGAGCATGGGATGCAGATGTTCTAGGAGCGCTCGGTTGTTCACGGCGTTGACCACGGCGTGGATGAAGGGCGCGTGCATGGCCAGGATTTGCGCCGCCGCCTCGGGGTGTTGCGCCATCAGCCGGCCTCGCGTATCAGGGGTTGCCACTGGCCGTCGCGAAATATCTCGACGGGACGGAAATCGGCCTTGTAAGCCATCTTTGGACTGCGCTCGATCCAGTAGCCGAGATAGGTGTAGTCTAAGCCCATGCGCTGGGTCCACTCGATCTGGGTCAGGATATTGAAGACCCCCAGGCCGCGCCTTGGCAGGTCCGGGTCGAAAAAAGTATAGACCGCCGACAGACCATCGAGGAGGCGGTCGACCAGACTGACCATGACCACTTCGTCACCCATGGCAAATTCCAACAGCATGCTGTCCACCCGGCTGGATAGAAGAAAGCCGCGATACTGTTCGCGGTCGTCGCGATCCATGCCACCACCGGTGTGCCGTTTCGACTGGTAGCGTCGATAGAGTTGGTAATGCGCTTCCTCGAATTGCAAAGGCTTGGCGACGACGCTCAGATCCTGATTGCGTGCCAGGCAGCGCCGCTGGCTACGCCGAGGGCCGAACCGTTCGACCGGAATGCGTGCCGGCGTACACGCCTGGCAGCCATCGCAACGCGGCCGGTAGACATACAGGCCACTGCGCCGGAAACCCAGACGCGCCAGTTCGCTGAACAAGGAGGTGTCGATCAGGTTGGCCGGTGTGGCGACCTGGGAGCGCGCCTCGCGGCCATCGAGATAGCTGCACGCATAGGGTGCGGTCAGGTAGAACTGCAATCGCTGGATCGGCAGCTCATGCAAAAGGTCATGGTCGAAGGTCCAGGGGCCGGGATGACCGGCCAAGTTTACCAAGCATTCGAGGCGTTGTAGGAAATCGCCGCGCGGGATCGGCGCAGCGCCCAGCGACGCCAGAGGCGTCGTCTCCATTTGGCAGTCGATCAGACCGAAGTCCCAGCGCTGCAACTGCCTGGCCAGGTGGGCGATGGCGAGCTTCGAGGCATCCGTCGCGCGGCTGAACATCGACTCGCCATAAAACGCCCGGCCGATGGCGACACCGTAGAGCCCGCCGACCAGTTCGCCCGCCACCCATGTCTCGACGCAATGAGCGTAGCCGGCCCGATGCAGTTGGCCGTACGCCACGCGCATCGCTGGCGATATCCAGGTACCGCCCTGCTTCGGCCTGGGCGCGGCGCAGGCGGCCATGACCGCCTCGAAGGAACAATCGACACGAATCCGGTAATCGCCCTTGCGCACACGTCTGGCCAGTGAACGCGACAACCTGAACGCATCCGGTGTCAGGACCATGCGCGGATCGGGCGACCACCAGAGGATAGGCTCGCCAGGATTGAACCAGGGAAAGATGCCCTGCCGATACGCCGACAGCAGGCGCTCGACGGACAGATCGGCGCCCGCGGCAAGCAAGCCGTTCGGCTCAACCAGCGCGGTCTCGGCAGGTGGGAACGGATCGGTGTGATCCAGCCAGGGAATCATGTGTCTATTTTATTGGATAGAATCCCGGCCCATGACTGAAACCAATCAAGCTCCAGGAACGCCCTGTTTTCATTGCGGCGAACCCGTCCCGAAAAGCGCGGATTACTGGATCCGCATCGACAGCGACGCCAAACCGGCCTGCTGCCGGGGCTGCGAGGCCGTCGCCCAGACCATTATCGATTCCGGCAATGCCGACTACTACCGGCTGCGTACCGATCTGCCCAAGACCCCGGAAGCCGCACTGAGGAACTGAAACAACTCAAGCTCTACGACCTGCCCGAGGTGCAACAGAGCTTCGTCAAGAGCGAGGGCGACGTCCGCGAGGCCAGCCTGATCCTCGAGGGCATCGTCTGCGCCGCCTGCGTCTGGCTCAATGAACGGCACATCCTGCAGCTCCCCGGGGTGATCTCCGCCGAGATCAATTTCTCGACGCATCGCGCCCGGGTGCGCTGGGACGAGAGCCGTATCCAGCTTTCCCGGATACTGCACGCCGTTCAGGAGATTGGCTACCTGGCCTACCCCTTCGATACCAATCGCCAGGAAGAACTGTTCCGCAAGGAGCGCAACACCGCCATCCGACGCCTGGCCATCGCCGGTCTCGGGATGATGCAGGTGATGATGTACGCAGTGCCGGTTTATCTTGCCGATGCCGGCACGATGACCGACGATATCCAGGCTTTGCTGCGTTTTGCCAGTCTGATGCTCACCACGCCGGTCGTTTTCTATTCCGCCTGGCCGTTCTTCCAGGGGGCCTGGCGCGACCTGAAACTGAAGCGCGCCGGCATGGATGTCCCCGTGGCACTTGGGGTCGGCGCCGCCTATGCCGCCAGCATCTACGGCACCCTCACAGGCAGCGCCGAGGTCTACTTCGATTCGGTGACCATGTTCGTCTTTTTCCTGCTCACCGGCCGCTTCCTGGAGATGAGCGCGCGCAAACGCTCGGCGGAAGCCGCGGAATCGCTGGTCAAGCTGATCCCCGCCGCCGCCCAGCGTCTGCCCGGCTGGCCGGCGACGCGCGAGGAAGAAACCGTCGCCGCCGTCAAGCTGACGCCGGGCGATCACCTGCTGGTCGGCCCGGGCGACAGTTTTCCCGCCGACGGCACCGTGGTGGACGGCGAATCGAGCGTCGACGAATCGCTGCTCACCGGCGAATCGCATCCGGTCGACAAGCATGCCGGCCTGGAAGTCATCGGCGGCACGATGAACCTGTCCAGCCCGCTGGTGGTGCGCGTCGACAAGGTCGGCGCCGATACGGTGCTGTCCGGCATCGTCCGCCTGCTCGACCGGGCGCTCTCGGAAAAACCCCGCCTAGCGATGGCCGCCGACCGGGTCGCTTCCTGGTTCGTCCTGGCGCTGCTGGTCGTGGCCGTGCTTGTGGCCGCGACCTGGTACTGGATCGATCCGAGCCGCGCCTTCTGGATCACTGTCTCGGTGCTGGTCGTTTCCTGCCCTTGCGCCCTGGCCCTGGCGACCCCGGCAGCCCTGACCGCCAGCCTGGGACGGCTCACCCGCATGGGCCTGCTATCGACTCGCGGCCACGCTCTTGAGACCCTGGCGAAGGCGACAGACTTTGTTTTCGACAAGACCGGCACTTTGACCACCGGTGAATTTCGTCTGGTGCATGTCGACTGCCTGAGGGGAAATCGGGAAGAAGCGCTGGCCGTTGCCGCCGCGCTTGAAAAAGGTGCCACCCATCCCGTGGCCAAAGCATTGCGTGAAGCCTCTTGCGCCGGTCATGCCGAGGCCAGCGAGGTACGCAACATGCCAGGACAGGGCGTCACCGGCCAAGTCGCTGGCCGCGCCTACCGCCTCGGCTCACCCATGTTCGTCGCGCCCGATACAAGCGCACCCCCGGCGCCCGGCATGACCCTGCTCGCCCTGGCGGATGACGCGGGCGTCGTCGCCTGGTTCGGGCTGGGCGATGAATTACGCCCACAGGCGCGGCGTCTGATCGACGACCTGAAGACCCTGGGCGTGCGTGTGCACCTCTATTCCGGCGACCGGCACGACAACGTCGCCGCCCTGGCCGCGACCCTGGGCATCGCGGATGCCCGTGGCGGCATGCTGCCCGAAGACAAACTGGACGCCGTGAAAGTCCTGCAGGCCGACGGCGCGGTGGTCGCCATGACCGGCGACGGCGTCAACGATGCCCCGGTATTGGCACAGGCCCAGGTTTCAGTCGCCGTCGATCAGGGCGCCGAAGCGGCCCAGGCCGCCGCCGACATGATCCTGCTCTCGAGCGAGTTGTCGCGCCTCGCCGATGGGGTACGCATCGCCCGCAAAACCCAGGCCGTCATCCAGCAGAATCTGGCCTGGTCGGCCCTCTACAATTTCGCCGCAATACCGGCCGCGGCACTGGGCTATGTCACCCCCTGGATGGCCGGCATCGGCATGTCGCTTTCGTCGTTGCTGGTAGTACTGAACGCCATGCGCCTCTCCGGACAGCGGGACCGCTTCGGCAGCAACGGCACCCCGGGGGGAGTAGAATTGCCTGCCCCCCCCAACGCATCCAAGAAACGCTGACATGGACATACTCTACCTTTTGATCCCGATCAGCCTTGCCCTGGTGGCGGTGATCGCCTTGGCGTTTCTCTGGGCGGTACGCAGTGGCCAGTTTGACGATATGGAGGGCCCCGCGCATCGAATCCTGATGGACGACGATAGCTTCAACCCCGAGCAAGATGCGCAAAGCGTTAAAACAAACATCAATGCAGGCCCCGATGTCAAGGCCAAATAACTGTTTTCAACTAGTATTTTCGATTGACTTGAGTCAAGGCCTTTAATTAGAATTCCGCTGTCGATTAATCGGCGCTTGATAAAAGCAATATCCCTCTCAATCTGCGAAGGAGACCCGTATGGAAGCAACATACAACTATAAGGTCGTCCGACAATTTGCCATCATGACAGTCGTCTGGGGCATAGTCGGCATGCTGGTGGGCGTAATCCTGTCCGCCCAGCTCATTTGGCCCACCCTCACCGAGGCTCTGGGCCCCCTGGCTCCCTACCTATCCTACGGGCGCATCCGTCCGCTGCACACCAACGCGGTGATCTTCGCCTTCGGTGGTTGCGCGCTATTCGCCACCTCGCTGTACATCGTCCAGCGCACCTGCCAGACCCGCCTGCTGTCCGACGGCCTGGCCTCCTTCGTGTTCTGGGGCTGGCAGTTGATCATTCTGCTGGCGACAATCTCCCTGCCCCTGGGTGTCACCTCCGGCAAGGAATACGCCGAACTGGAATGGCCGATTGACCTGCTGATCACCGTAGTCTGGGTAGCCTACGCGGTCCTGTTCCTGGGCACCATCGTCAAGCGCAAGACGAAGCAGATCTATGTCGCCAACTGGTTCTTCGCGGCCTACATCATCACCATCGCCATCCTGCATATCGTCAACAGCATCGAACTGCCCTGGATCCTCGGCGGCGCGGGTGCATGGTGGAAATCCTACTCCGCCTACGCCGGCGTGCATGACGCCATGGTGCAATGGTGGTATGGCCACAACGCGGTCGGCTTCTTCCTGACCACCGCCTTCCTGGGCATGATGTATTACTTCATCCCGAAGCAGGCCGGGCGCCCGATCTTCTCGTACCGCCTGTCCATCGTCCACTTCTGGGCCCTGAACTTCATCTACATGTGGGCTGGCCCGCACCACCTGCTGTACACCGCGCTGCCCGACTGGGCCCAGTCGCTCGGCATGGTGTTCTCGCTGATGCTGATCGCTCCCTCCTGGGGCGGCATGATGAACGGCATCATGACCCTGTCCGGTGCCTGGCATAAGCTGCGTACCGATCCCATCCTGAAGTTCCTGATCACCGCCCTGTCCTTCTATGGCATGTCGACCTTCGAAGGCCCGATGATGTCGGTGAAGACCGTGAACGCCCTGTCCCACTACACCGAGTGGGGCATCGGCCACGTGCACTCCGGCGCGCTCGGCTGGGTGGCGATGATCTCCATCGGTTCCCTGTATTACCTCATCCCGCGCCTGTTCGGCCGTGAAGAGATGTACAGCACCCGCCTGATCAACGTGCATTTCTGGTGGTCGACCATCGGCGTCGTCCTGTACATCGCCGCGCTGTGGATCGCCGGTGTCGCCCAGGGCCTGATGTGGCGTGCCACCAATGCCGACGGCACGCTGACCTACAGCTTCGCCCAGTCGGTCAATGCCATGTACCCGTTCTATACGATTCGCCTGGTCGGCGGCACCATGTTCTTCGCCGGCATGCTGCTGATGGCTTACAACGTATGGAAGACCGTCGCCGCCGGCAAGGCCGTCAACGACGCCCGCATCCCCGAAGCGGTCCACGCCTGATCCCGAAGGAGACTAGAAGATGATTGCCCATAAGCTCATCGAGAAAAACATCGGCCTGCTCGTCGTCCTGACGTTCATCATCGTCAGTATCGGCGGCCTGGTGCAGATCGTGCCGCTGTTCTTCCAGAAGTCGACGACCCAGCCGGTGGAAGGCCTCAAGCCCTACAACGCGCTGCAACTGACCGGTCGCGACATCTATGTTCGGGAAGGCTGCTACACCTGCCACTCCCAGATGATCCGTCCGTTCCGCGCCGAGACCGAACGCTATGGTCACTTCTCCGTGGCCGGCGAGTTCGTCTACGACCGGCCGTTCCAGTGGGGCTCCAAGCGCACCGGTCCGGACCTGCACCGGGTTGGCGGTCGCTACTCCGACGACTGGCACTATGTGCACCTGATGAATCCTCGCGATGTCGTCCCCGAGTCCAACATGCCGGCGTATCGCTGGCTTGCGGACACCCCGGCGGACGCGGCCAACATCCAAGGCAAGATGCGTACCCTGAATCTGGTCGGGCATGGCTATACGGATGCCGACATCGAGGGTGCTCCGGCAATGGTCGAGGGCAAGACCGAGATGGACGCGCTGATCGCCTATCTCCAGATCCTCGGCACTTCCGCGCCCAAGGCTAAGTAACCATGGATGCCGGCACGCTCAGCTCCATCGTCACCGTGGTCTTCTTTGTGCTGTTCATCGGCATCGTCTGGTGGGCCTATCACAAGAACAACCGCAAGAAGTACGAAGAGGCGGCTAATTTGCCCTTCGAGGAAGAAGACGATGGCGCCGGCGGTCGGCGTGCCTGACCCTATCGTGAGGAGAAAGCAATGATTGAAGGTTATGCTGTACCTGACTTTGTCAGCAACTTCTGGCATTTGTATATCGCCGGCATCACTATCGTTTCCATCCTGGGCATCATGTGGTTCCTCAAGAGCCAGACCACGAGCAAGCTCGCCCCCGGCGAGAAAGCGGAAGTGATCGACCATACCTGGGACGGGGATCTGCAAGAGCTGAACAACCCGCTGCCGCGCTGGTGGCTCTACCTGTTCTGGTTCCTGATCGTCTTCGGTATCCTGTATCTCGTCCTGTACCCCGGCCTGGGCAAGTACGAAGGCGTCTGGAAATGGTCTTCGGCCAGTTCCTATCAGAGCGAAAAGGATCGTCTCGATGCCGCTTTCAACGAGCAGTTCGCGCCCTTCAAGGGCATGGACCTGCACACCGTGGCGGCCGATCCGAAGGCCATGGAGATGGGCCAGCGCCTGTTCCTGACGTACTGTTCGCAGTGTCATGGCTCCGGCGGTCTGGGCGGCAAGAACTTCCCGAACCTGACCGACAGTCACTGGCTGTTCGGTGGCGATGCCGACAGCATCAAGCAGTCGATCGATCAAGGCCGTCTGGCCGAGATGCCGGCGAACATGCTGGGTGACGAGCAAAGCGCCCGCGAAGTGGCAAACTATGTCTTGTCTCTTGGCGGCAAGCCGCATGATGCTGCCCTGGCCGCAGCAGGTCAGCCCAAGTTTGCCGCATGCGCAGGCTGTCACGGTGAAGACGGCAAGGGCATGCCCGCCGCCAGTTTCCCCAACCTGACGGACGACGCCTGGCAGTATGGTGGTAGCGAAGCCGCTATCGTCGAAAGCATCGTCAAGGGCCGCAAGGGTGGCATGCCTGCCATAGAGGCCCTGGGTAGCGGCGACGCCCGTGCCGCCAAGGTGCACCTGCTGGCCGCGTATGTCGCCAGCCTGGGCGGTGCAAGCGCGCCTAGCGCGGCACCGGCGGCGATGGAAGCCGCTGGACCGGCCGTGGCCAAGGTGTTCTTCGAGGTTGGCACGGCCAGCGCCCCCGCCGATCTGGCTGCGACATTGCAAGCCATCGTCGACCACGCCACGGCAAATGCCGACAGCAAGGTGGCTATCTCCGGGTTCCACGACCCGAGCGGCAACCAGGTCGCCAACGAGGAATTGGCCAAGAACCGCGCCAAGGCGGTTCGCGAAGCACTGAAGGCCGCCGGTATCGCCGAGGAGCGCATCGAGATGCGCAAACCGGCCGACACGCAAGGCGCCGGCAGTGCCGAAGAGGCACGCCGAGTCGAAGTCAGCATCATCTAAGCTGTCCGCTCACGGGGCTGGCCGACGGCCGGCCCCGCAAGCCAGCGGTTGGGCATTCCCGACTCCTGGCTTGCGGGCTCCCGCCAGACTCCATAACAACCGCCCGTATTGTTTTTTCTGCTGCGAGGAGAACCGAGAAATCGGTACAACAATACTGTTAGAGAGTAAGGAGTGAAACTTGGCTGAGTCCAACAACGACAACAAATCCACCCCCCCCCCCCCGGGGTCCGAGGAAACCCAACTTCTGGAAGTGCGCCAGAAGATTTATCCGCGCCAAGTGCACGGCATCTTCAATAACTGGCGTGTCGCGCTGGTGCTGATCACCCAGGTCCTGTTCTATGGCCTGCCCTGGCTGGCCTGGAATAATCGGCAGGCGGTCCTTTTCGATCTGGGCGCCCGCAAGTTCTACCTGTTTGACCTGGTCCTGTGGCCCCAGGATTTCATCTGGTTCGCCGCCCTGCTGATCATCTCGGCCTTGGGCCTTTTCCTGTTCACCGCCATCGCTGGCCGTCTTTGGTGCGGCTATGCCTGCCCGCAAACGGTCTACACCGAACTCTTCATGTGGGTGGAGGGCTGGTTCGAGGGCGACTACAAGAAGCAGCAGAAACTCAACAGCCAAGGCTGGAATGGCGAAAAAGTTCTGCGCCGCGGCGGCAAGCACATCGCCTGGATACTCCTGGCGCTCTGGACAGGCATCACCTTCGTCGGCTATTTCACACCGATCAAGACCCTGCTGGCCGAGTTCAGCGGCTGGACGCTTGGCCCCTGGGAAACCTTCTGGATCTTTTTCTATGCCTTCGCCACCTGGGGCTTCGCCGGTTTCATGCGCGAGCAGGTGTGCAAGTACATGTGCCCCTATGCCCGCTTCCAGAGTGTCATGTTCGACCAGGATACCCTGGTCATCACCTATGACTACCGGCGTGGCGAATCGCGCGGCCAACGCAAGAAGGGCGCGGACTACAAGACTCAAGGCCTCGGTGACTGCGTCGATTGCGGCATCTGCGTGCAGGTCTGTCCAACGGGCATCGACATCCGCAACGGCCTGCAATACATGTGCATAGGCTGCGCCGCCTGTATCGATGCCTGCGATCAGGTGATGGAGAAGATGGACTATCCCAAGGGGCTGATCCGCTACTCGACGCAAAATGCCATCGACGGCAAATACCCGGACAAGGACATCACAAAACATGTCTTCCGGCCACGCACCCTGTTCTACGGCGTCCTGATGACCGGCATCCTGGCAGCCTTTGTCTGGACCCTGGCGAACCGCATTCCACTGCGCGTCGATGTGATCCGCGACCGTCAGACCCTGTCGCAGGAAACGCCCTCGGGGAATATCGAAAACCTGTATCGACTGCAACTGATCAACATGGACGACCAGGGGCATCGTTACCGCATCGCCGCCAAAGGCATCGACGGTTTGCGCATCACCCAGGGCCATGCCATCACCATCGAGGCCTTGGGCACGGCGAACCTGAGCGTTTCCCTCGAGGCCTCACGCCTGGCGCTCGACAAGCCTTCACAGCCGATCATCTTTGAAATCGTCGCCGAGGACGATGCCAGGATTTTCCGTGAAGCCAAATCCAGTTTCTTGAAATAACCAAGGATGAATACATTGAGCATGCCCCCCAAGAATAAGCTGCCCTGGTGGCGGGAGCCGATGGTCTGGCTGATCATTGGCCTACCCATCACAGCAGTGATTGCCAGCCTGGTTACCCTTGGCATCGCCACGCGCAATGCCGACACGCTTGTCAAGGAAGGCTATTCCAAGGAAGGTTTTACCGTTCAGGAAGCGCTGGAGCAAGACAGGGAAGCCGTTCGACGCGGCTTGTCCGCGAGCATGGTCGTCGACAAAACACACCTTACAGTGCAACTGGCGGGCACCCCGCAGGCCGAGCCGACGCTGAACCTGACGCTGGCCCATCCGACCGAGGCGACTCAGGACATCAACATCGCCCTGACACGCAGCGAGAACGGCAGCTATCAGGGGGATATTCCATCGCTGCCGGCCGGGAAGCGCCAAGTGCTGCTGGAAACGCCCGAGCAGGTCTGGCGCTTGCATGGCGCCTTGGAAACCCCGCTCGCCGGCCCGGTCAAACTGGTCGCCATCGGCGCCGGTTCATAGATTTTTAACCAACCCGATAACGGGAAACTGCGAAGGAGATACAAATGGATGTCGTCATGAAAGAACTCTTCGGTACGGACATCGGCTTGCTCAGCCTGTTCACCATCGGCTTCCTGATCGCAATGGGACTCTTCCTCTGGTACCGCCTCTCGAAGAACGCCCGCGAACTCGAGTAACCGCCCTGAGATTCAAGGCCGCTGCATCAATCCTTCCAGTTGTGCCCGGCTGGAGGCATAGGGTTCCTTGTCCAGGAAGTCCTGGGCGAGGAATTCTTCCATTTTTGGAAACAAGGCGATCGCCTCATCAAGTTGCGGATCGTTGCCGCGCGCATAGGCGCCGATGGTGATCAGATCCCGGCTGCGTTGATATCTGGCGTACAGACTTTTGAATCGCCGGACGCTGTCCATCTGTGATCGGCTTAGCAGATCGGTGATGACGCGCGACACCGACATACCGATATCGATCGACGGGTAGTGCCCTTGGTCGGCCAGGGCTCGGGATAGCACGATGTGCCCATCGAGAATCGCCCGCGCGGCATCAGCAATCGGCTCCTGCTGATCGTCGCCTTCCACCAGCACGGTATAAAAAGCGGTAATGGAACCACCCTCACGCTTGCCGTTACCAGCGCGCTCAACTAACTGTGGCAGTTTCGCGAACACCGATGGCGGGTACCCCTTCGTTGCCGGAGGTTCGCCGACCGCCAGGGCAATCTCCCGCTGCGCCTGGGCATAGCGCGTCAGCGAATCCATGATAAGCAGCACATTCAGGCCCTGATCCCGAAAATATTCGGCTATGGCCGTGGCATAGGCCGCACCGTGCAAGCGCTGCAAGGGCGGCGAATCCGCAGGCGCGGCGACGACGACGCCACGACTCAGGCCTTCCTCGCCGAGAATGTTCTCGATGAAATCCTTCACCTCCCGACCCCGTTCGCCGATCAGTCCGACCACGACGACATCCGCCGAGGTGTAGCGTGCCATCATCCCGAGCAGCATCGATTTGCCGATGCCGCTGCCGGCGAACAGGCCCATGCGCTGGCCACGCCCGACGGTCAATAACGCATTGATGGCACGAACGCCGACATCAAGGACTTCGTGGATCGGCTCGCGCTCCATCGGATTGTTCGGCCGACTATACAGTGGAGCCCGACGCGAGGCCTCCAGTGGACCAAGCCGGTCGAGCGGACGACCGGCGCCATCGACGACCCGTCCGAGCAGTTCCGGCCCGACCGCGACCTGGCGTATGCGATCCTCGATGCGTCGACGGCGAATGAACGGCCTGTAGATGTGAGGAAAAGAATATGGACAGGATTCCATCGGCTCGACCACGGCGCCTGGCGCAAGCCCGTAGATATCCGTCGCCGGCATCAGGAACAAGCGTTCGCCGTGGAATCCGACGACTTCGGCATCGACCTGCTGAGCGCCGGGCATCGACACCCGGCAACTGACCCCGGTCGCCAGTTTGATGCCTGACGCCTCCATGACCAAACCGGCGACCCGGGTCAAACGACCCGTGATACGCCAGGGAGCAACATTTGCAATCGCCTCCTGACAATCGCGCAGAAAGGCCGACAGCGCCTCGGCGCGGCTTACTCCAGCCACCGCAGGTCCGTGCCCAGGCAGGCGACAATCTCACGCCAGCGGGTCGCCATATCGCCGTCCAGCTCACTGGTACTGCTCTCGAAACGAAAGCCGCCGCGGGCCAGGTTAATATCCGTGACCACTCGAAAACCGGATTGAGCATGCTCGGCGGCCAGCCATTCACGCACGATGGCCGCATCATCGGGATGCACGGCCAGATTGGTGTGACCACTCAGGCTGGGCAGGTTGGCCAGCGCCTCTCGAATCACCTCCAGGATGATCTCTTCCTTGACAAACAGCGCGGCGCGGATCATTTGGCGAGCGACCACCAAGGCCAAATCGAGGACTTCGCGGGAGAGTTGCTCGTCCTGCAAGACCCGTTCCGTCTCCATGGCCTCGGTGAGTTCGGCCAGCTGCGTCAAATAGACCTTGCTTTCCTGTGCGCCCTGGTCAAAACCGGCCTTGCGGCCTTCAATCACCCCGAGGGCATACCCCTCCTGCCACGCGGTCTGATGCAGGCGCTCAAGTTCCTCGGCGGTTGGCAGGTTCACTCCGGTGACATCCGCGTCTTCGGTGGCGGCATTCGAGCCCGGGGCACGGTGGCCTGGCTCGACCGCTCCCAACTCCCAGCGCTGGTAGGCGGTCAGACTTTCCTTGGGTATGACGCGTGACATGTTGACTGAGGGTGGGCGCGTTGGAAGCAGGGCTAATCTTACGCCACCATGCCCTCGTCGCCCCCCTTGCCACCAAGAATGATCTGACCCTCGTCGGCCAGGCGGCGAATGATCTTGAGGATCTCCTTCTGTTCGCCCTCGACCTCCGACAAGCGCACCGCACCCTTGGCATCGAGATCCTCCTTGAGCGCCTCGGCGGCTCGCGTCGACATATTCTTGAAGATCTTGTCCTTGAGTTCCTGCGAAGTGCCCTTCAGGGCAATGATCAGGGATTCGGACTGGACCTCGCGCAGCAGCAACTGAACCGACCGGTCATCGAGTTCCAGAAGGTTGTCGAAGGTGAACATTTGATCCTGGATCTTCTGCGCCAGATCCGGGTCATGCTCGCGGATGTTGGCGAGAACGGAGGCTTCGGTGGCGCCAGCCATGTAGTTCATGATGTTGGCGGCGGTCTTGGCCCCGCCCAGGGCACTCTTCTTGCCGCGATCGCCGCCGGCAAGAAGCTGCGTCAGGACTTCGTTCAATTCGCGTAGGGCAATGGGCTGCACCCCTTCCAGGGTGGCGATGCGCAGCATGACGTCGTTGCGCAAGCGCTCCGGGAGCAGGTTCATGGTCTCGCTGGCGTGATCGGGGTCGAGATGCACCATGATGGTGGCGACGATCTGCGGATGTTCGTTGCGGATCATTTCGGCGACCGAGGCCGAATCCATCCATTTGAGGCTCTCGATACCCGCGTTATCCTCGCCTTGCAGGATACGGTCCAGCAGATGCGCGGCCTTGTCGTCACCCAGCGCCTTGGTCAAGACACCGCGAATGTATTCGTCAGTGTCGGCGAGATTCACCCGACCCTCGGTTTCCAGGCGGAACTCCACCAGCACCGCCTCGATCTGGTCGCGGTTCATGTTGCCGACAGCCGCCATGGCGCCGCCCAGCTTCTGGACATCTTTCGGGCCGAGATACTTGAAAACCTCGGCAGCCTCGTCCTGACCCAAGGCGAGGAGCAGGATGGCGCTCTTGTGCAGGCCCACCTCGCTCATTCCTTGGCCGTCCATTCCTTGACGACATCCGCGACGACTTTCGGATTCTGTTTGGCGAACTCCCGGGCAGCGCGCAGGTTTTCCTCATACGAGCCCTTCCTGGCCGCGGCACCCTGCGCGCCACCCTCGGCACCCCCGGCACCCCCCCCCTCGCCACCCAAGCCTTCCAATCCATCAAGGCCGAAGCTGGCGCCCTCGGGAGTGGCCGTCTCGATGGGTTTCATCAAATCGCGCAGCAAGGGCCGCAACACGCCGAACACGAGGTAGAACGCCAGACCGAACACCAGCAGGTTCTTCAACAACTCCTTGACCAATGTAATGTTCTCCGGGTCTTTCCAGAGCGGCAGGTCGACCTCGTCTTCCTTGATGCGCGTGAATGCGGCGTTGACCACGTTCACCGTATCGCCGCGCGCCTGGTTGTAGCCCATGGCCTCCTTGACCAGATTACCGATCTGAGTCAATTCATCCGGCGACAAGGGCGTGGGCTTGGCATCCGCCTCTTGCGCGGCGCGATAATTGACGACAATCGCCGCGGACAATCGCTTGATACGCCCCAACGGCTCCTTGACGTGGCGTATGGTCTTGTCGACCTCAAAATTCGTGGTGCTTTCGCGTCGGCTCGATCCTGTGCCGGTGGCGGCCCCGCCTGGCCCGGTCGTCGCACCGGCATTGGCTCCGGCGGGTGCGTTGGCAAGCGGCGCTGTCGCCGCACCGGGGGGCTGATTGGTCAATGCGCCCGGCACGCCGGCCGCCTGATTACCCGTGCCGCCATTGGTATCCGTCACCGACTGCTGGCTGCGGACCGCCTGGTTTTCCGGGGTCGGATTGGGCTTGAACGACTCGCTGGTGGACTCGCTCTCGGAAAAATCCAGGTCGGCGCGAACCTCGGAGCGGACATTACCATCCCCGACGATGGGCGCGATGATGGCCTCGATACGCCTCGCGTAATAGGCCTCCATATCGCGTATGTAGTCGAGCTGACTGGAGTTCAATCCCTGCGGGCTCGACGACTGATTTTTTGCGGTCAACAAGTTTCCAGCCTGATCGACCACGGTGACATAGGCCGGATTCAGCTCGGGCACGCTGCTGGAAACCAGGTGCACGATGGAACTGACATGACCGGGTTCCAGGGTGCGGCCGGAGTACAGGTTGACCATCACGGATGCCGATGGCTTCTGCTGGTCGCGGACGAATACCGAGGGTTTCGGAATCGCCAGATGCACGCGCGCCACCTCGACCGAAGCCAGGGCCTGGATGGTGCGCGCCAATTCGCCTTCCAGGGCGCGCTGGTACGCGACCTGCTCCCTGGAACTGGGTCATACCGAACTTGGGTGCATCGAGCAGCTCAAAACCGACCGCGCCGCCCTTCGGCAAGCCTTGCGACGCCAGCTTGAAGCGCAGGTCGTAGACCTGATCCGCCGGCACCAGAATCGCCCCGCCCGCCTCGCTTTTATAGGGGACGTTCATCTGCTGAAGCGTGGCGATGACCGCACCGCCGTCCTTTTCCGAAAGGTTCGAGAACAGAACGCGGTAGGTCGGCGCACCGGCCCACAGCGACAGGCCGACGAAGACCGCTACGGCGGCCGCCAACGCCAACGCCATCCCGAACTTCCGGGAGGCCGGCAGGTCGTTGAAACGCTGGAAGATGCTTTCGAAATTACGCTGGGGTTGTGCTGCCATCCGGGCGTCGGCTTTCGCTTAGGTCCGACCCGTTCAGACTGGCATGTTCATGATTTCCTGATACGCGGAAACCAATTTGTTGCGGACCTGCACCATGGTCTGGAAGGAAAGGCTGGCTTTTTGCAGAGACATGACGACGTCCTGAAGACTGGCGCTGTTGTCGCCCATTTCAAATTGCTCGGTGAGTTGCTTGGCGTCGAGTTGGGCGGTATGCACATCGTCGACCGCCGACTTGAGCAAGGCAACGAAATCCTGGGAACCGGCAGCCTCCCCCATCGCCGGGGCATGCGAAGCCTCCGCCGCGACCGCGCGCAACTGATTCACCATCTGTTCGATGCCGGGATTCGTCATCCGCCGTCTCCTTAGTCACCCACTATTATAGGTGACCATCTCCATCTGTTTCGTCCATTTCGCGCCCTTCGGTCTCGCGATAGCGCTGCAACTTGTAGCGCAGGGTACGCTCGCTGATTCCCAAGGCATCGGCGGTACGCTTCCTTGAGCCGCCCAGACGCTCCAGGGTGTCCAGTATCATCTGTTTCTCCATGTCGCGTATCTGGCCGCTCGCGGCACCTGCATCCGCGTCCGGGGCCGAAACCTGTTGCGCCGGCCCTTGCCGAGCAGGTAGCAACAACTGCGCCACGTCGATCACCGCGCCCGAAGCCAGAATCATGGCCCTTTGCACGACATTGCTTAGTTCACGGATGTTACCGGGCCAGTCATAGTGCGTCAATTCAACGCTCGCGGCCTCCGTGAAGGTAAATCCAGCGCGTCCGACCAAACTGGCATGCGCCTGCAAAAAGTGCCGGGCAAGCGGCAGGATGTCCCTTTTGCGCTGCCTCAGCGGCGGAATATCGACCGGAAAAACATTCAGCCGGTAGAACAGGTCATCCCTGAAGCGCCCCTCCCTGACCCAGGTGGCCAGATCGCGATTGCTTGCGGCGATGACGCGGATATCCAGAGGGATGCCGGCGCGACCGCCGACACGCTCGATGCAGCGCTCCTGCAAGGCGCGTAACAGCTTTGCCTGGACATTGAGCGGGATTTCCGAGATCTCGTCGAGCAACAATGTGCCATGCTGTGCCTGCTCGAACTTGCCGGGCTGGGCACCGACGGCACCGGTATAGGCGCCTTTTTCGTGACCGAAGAGTGTCGCCTCGACGAGATTTTCCGGAATCGCCGCACAATTCACGGCGACGAATGGGCCATCGCGACGTGCCGAATGGCTATGCAAATACTTGGCGAACATCTCCTTGCCGACACCCGATTCGCCGGTGAGCAACACCGTGGCATCGGTCGCGGCGACGCGCCGGACAATATCCAGCAAGGCCTGCGACTTGGGGTCATCGAGCACCAGCTGGTCGTCGCTCGCGCGACCAGGCTCACGGAAATAACGGGCAACGGTGGCAAGCAGCCGATCCGGTTCGAACGGCTTGGGCAAATAGTCGGCGGCGCCATCGCGCATGGCCGCCACCGCCTTGTCGATCTGGCCATAGGCGGTCATCAGCACGACAGGCAACCCCGGATGACGGCGCTTGATCGCCCGTAACAAGTCGTGACCATCCATACCCGGCATCTGCACGTCGCTCAGTACCAGGCCAGGCACCTGGCTCGCCAGAAAAACCAGCGCCGCCTCGGCGTCGGTGGCGGCATGCACCGCATAGCCGGCGATCTCAAGGCTATCGACCAGGGCCTCACGCAAAGCGGCATCGTCTTCGACCACCAGGACTTGGGTTCGGGCCTTGGTTGCCATAGGGTCATGCCTCCTGATAGCGCGGCAAATACAATGTGAAGGTGCTGCCGAGATCGGCGCTTGAGTGGAGCTCGATCCAGCCACCATGGGCCTCGGCGGTCTGCTTGACGATGGCCAGTCCGAGACCGCTGCCCTCCTGGCGGGTGGTAAAGAAGGGCTCGAAGAGACGATCCCGAAGCTCTGGAGGAATGCCGGGACCATGGTCCCGCACTTTGAAGTGCACGAAAGCCCCGCCTTGGCCGATCTCCAGACTCACCTCGGCACCCGGGCCACTGGCCAGCACGGCATTTTCCAGCAAATTGATCAACGTACCCAGGACGGCCTGACGGTCGGCCTTCAGGCTCAACGGCTCATCCGGCAACGCCCGGGTCAATCGGATCGATTTCAGCGCGGCCTGCGGTTCCATCACCTGAAGCAGCTCGTCGACTAGGGTGGCAATCGGGAACACGGTTGGATGTCCTTGCCGACCTTTGACGAAAGCCAGCATGTCCTGAATCAGCCGTTCCAGGTAGCGCAGCCGGCCGAGGCCTTTCTCGGCGAAGCGCAGGCGATCCTCTTCCTGCAGTCCGGGCCGGGCCAGATGACCCACATACAATAAAGCCGCGGCGAGCGGCGTACGCAACTGATGCGCCAGTTTCGCGGCCACTTCGCCGAGCACCGACAGACGTTCGCGTCGTGCCAGTTCACCGTTGGCGTCGGCCAGTTCGGCCGACAGACGCGCCACCTGGCCTTGCAGCTCCGCATAGGTATCGGCCAGCAGCTCCGACGTCTGGCTGAATAATTCGAAGGCTTCCCGAAGATTGTCGGGGTCACTGGGCGGTAGTGTCATGGGTGTTTGGTTAGATTACACGGCAAAATCATATCAAACCCTAAAGTTTTTCCAGGCCAAGCCGATAACCGGATCAGATACGGTTATTGCTCGACGCCCCGCGGATGGATTCGCGTCGCCGCAGACCTGGAACCAACCCGCTCAATAGCGCCTCAGGCGCGGATATGAAGGATGCAACATGTCGGAACTCTTGAGACGCATCGACGCCCGTACCAAGCTTGCCGGAGCGAACAAGCTGGAGATTCTGCTCTTCACGCTGGGTACGGATCTGACGACGCAACGCAGGGAGACCTTCGGCATCAATGTCTTCAAGGTGCGCGAAGTGATGCGCATCCCGGAGATAACCCGTGCCCCGGAGATGCCGGCGTCGGTGGAGGGCATGGTGTCGCTGCGTGGCGTGCTTGTCCCGGTGATCGACCTGGCCAAGCACATCGGCATACAGACCGGCGCGGCACCCAGCATCATGATCGTCACGGAATATAACGGTCACACTCAGGGCTTCCTGGTGGGCGAGGTGGATACCATCCTGCGCATCGACTGGTCGCAGATGCGCGTACCGCCCGCCATGCTGACCGCGCGCATGGGCGGCCTGGTAACCGCGGTGACGGAACTTGAGGATAAACGCCTGGTGATGATGCTGGACGTCGAGAAGATCCTCTCCGAGACCACCAATTTCGACGACAGTCACTTATTCGCCAATCTCATTCCACTGGAAAAAACGAACCGGACGCTGCTCTATGCCGATGACTCCTCGGTGGCGCGCAACCAGATCGAGCGTACCCTGCAGGCACTGGGTATCAACGGCATCGCCACGATGAATGGCCGACATGCCTGGGATGAATTGCAGAAAATCGCTTCGCAGGCCGACCTTTCCGGACGCCCCGTATCGGACTTCATCCAGGTCGTCCTGACCGACGTGGAAATGCCCGAAATGGACGGCTACGTCTTGACCAAGAACGTCAAATCAGACCCGCGTTTCAACGGCATACCCGTGCTGATGCATTCATCACTGTCCTCCGATGCCAATCGCAGCCTGGGCCTCTCGGTGGGCGTCGACGAATATGTCCCCAAGTTCGAGCCTCACCGTCTGGCTGAAGTGCTGGGACGGATGATCAAGTAACCGGAGCCACAGATGAACCCATATGACAAGCCCGTACTTCTCGACACAGTCGACGGCCGCACCAAGCTGGCGGGCTCCAACAAGATGGAGTTGCTACTGTTTTCGCTGGGCACGAGCGAGATCTTCGGCATCAACGTTTTCAAGGTTCGCGAGGTATCGCCCACCCCGCCGATCACCCTGACGCCCAACATGCCCTACGGCGTCGAGGGCGTCATCAGCCTGCGCGGCAGCATCATTCCGGTCATCTCCCTGGGCAAATTCATCAAGCTGGACAGCGCCGCCGAGGGTATCGGCGAAACCATGATCGTCACCGAATTTTCCCGGCACACCCAAGGCTTCCTGGTCAAGGAAGTGGATCGCATTATCCGGGTCGACTGGGAGCGGGTTAAGCCCCCGGAAAACATGCTCGCCGGACAGGACGGCATGATCACGGCCATCACCGAACTCGACGATGGCCGTCTGGTATCCATCCTCGACGTGGAGCGCATCCTGGTCGAAGTGCTTGGCGAGAAGATCTTGCCGACGCTACCCCAGGTCGACACGTCGCGTGAATTGACCGTATTCTTTGCCGACGACTCCAGCGTCGCGCGCAAGGAGATCGTTTCGGTACTGGACAAACTGGGCATGAAGTATGCCCAGGCCAACGACGGCCTGGAGGCCTGGGAGCGCCTGAAGGCCATGGCAGCGCGTGCCGGCGAGGAACGTCAGGAACTGAAAAAGACGATTCAGTTAATCCTGGTGGATGCCGAAATGCCGGAGATGGACGGCTATGTCCTGACTCGCAACATCAAAGCCGACAGCCGTTTCGCCGGCATCCCCGTGGTCATGCATTCGTCGCTGTCCTCGGAAGCCAACCGGACCATGGGGCAGCGCGTCGGCGTCGACGCCTATGTCGCCAAGTTCGATCCCGCCGTCCTGGCCGAGACATTGCTGGCCTTGCTCAAGCGCTAGGTACAATGGCGGCACCCGATCCGAATCCGAGGACCCTCGATGGCTGACAAGAACCTGAAATTCCTGGTCGTGGACGACTTCTCAACCATGCGCCGCATCGTCCGGAATCTATTGAAAGAACTGGGCTATGCCAATGTCGACGAGGCGGAGGACGGCATCATCGCTTTGCAAAGACTGAAGTCGGGCGGCATCCAGTTCGTCATCACCGACTGGAACATGCCCAACATGACCGGGATCGAGTTGCTCAAGGCCATCCGCGCCGAGGTCGCACTGAAGCATCTGCCGGTACTGATGATCACCGCCGAGGCGAAGAAAGAAAACATTATCGAGGCCGCCCAAAGCGGCGCCTCGGGCTACATCGTCAAACCGTTCACCGCCGCCGTCCTGGAAGAAAAGATGAACAAGATTTTTGACAAGTATGGGATGTAGCCATGCAAGCCCGTAATCTCCCATGCTGGCAGTACGCCAACCAAGACACCTCAAAGGGATTGAGATGAGCGATTCACAGGAACTCGAAGCCCTGTTCGACAGCATCGCCTTTCCGCTGCCTGCCGCGCCTGCGACGCCCCCGGGAAACGACGGCCCGGAACTGGAAGCCTTGTTCGACAGCATCGCCGAAGCAACCGAACAGAGCCTGATTCCGGCCGAACCGGAACCCCCGGGACTGGAAACCCTGTTCGACAGTATCGCCGACGCGGTCTCGCGCGATGGTTCCGAGAGCGACGGTGAAACCTGCCCGGAACGCGTCTTCGCCCAGGTTGGCCAGATGACGCGCAACCTGCACAATTTGTTGCGCGAACTCGGTTACGACAAAGCGCTCAACGACGTCGCCAAGGAATTGCCGGACAACCGCGACCGGCTCAACTATATCGCCGCCATGACCGCCCAGGCCGCGGAGCGCACCCTGAACGCCGCCGAAGTGGCCCAGCCAATCCAGTCGCAACTGGGCGATACCGCGAAAATCCTGGCCAACGGCTGGGACAAACTGTTCGCCAAGCAATTGGGCGTCGCCGAATTCAAAGACCTGGTACAGGACACCCGTGCCTACCTCAAGGCCGTACCGGAGCGTGCCGAGGCGACCAATGCCCAGTTGATGGAAATCATCCTGGCCCAGGATTTTCAGGATCTGACTGGCCAGGTCATCAAGAAAATCCTGGCTGCCGCCCAGAATCTGGAAAAGGATCTGGTCGATCTGTTGCTGGAAACCACCCCCGAGGACAAACGCCAGGCCATGCTCCCGGGACGCCTGGAAGGCCCGGTGATCAATGCTGCCGGCCGCTCGGACGTAGTCACCAGCCAGGAACAGGTCGACGATTTGTTAGAGAGTCTGGGCTTCTGAAGCCCTTAAGGAGAGTGTCATGAGTGACTTTGCCGGAATGGAAGAACTGCTTCAGGATTTCCTGCTGGAAGCCGGGGAGTTGCTGTCTCAGGTCGATAACAAATTGGTCGAACTGGAAAAACGCCCGGACGACAAGAATCTGCTGAACGACATCTTTCGAGGTTTCCACACCATCAAGGGCGGCGCCGGCTTTCTCAGCGTCGACAACCTGGTGACGCTCTGCCACAAGACAGAAAACCTCTTCGACAAACTGCGCAATGCCGAATTGCGACTCTCTCCCGAATTGATGGACAGCATCCTCGCGGCGACCGGCACGGTACGCGACATGTTCGGCCACCTCTCGCAAAGCGTGCAACCGGGGCCGGCCGAGCCATTACTGCTGGAGCGTCTGGAACGCGCCTTGAGCGGTCAGCCGCTGGCACCCTCGGCACCGGTCGCCACGCCACCCGCCGTCCCCCTGATGGCCGTTGCGCCTGCCGAAACACCGGCGCCGAACACTGCAACTGGCATCGACGACATCAACTGGGAAGCCCTGCACGCCGCCCTCACCGGAGTCGCGCCAGCCACCCCGGCCACGCCCGTCGCAACGCCCGAAAATTCCGAGCCGTCCGCCAGTTCGCAGTTACAAAACAGTGTCCAGGAACCACCGCGTTCCGGCGCTGCCCCGGTGCTGGACAACGGCAATCGCAACAGCGCACCGCAACAGCAGACGATGCAGAAGGAAACCACTATCCGTATCGATACCGCCCGGCTCGATCAGGTACTGAATCTCTCCGGCGAAATCGGTCTGACCAAGAATCGCATCGCCAATCTGAAATCCCAGGTTCTCCACGGCAAGACCGATCCGGATACCCTGAAGGCGCTGGACTTGGCGGTGAACCAGCTGGATCTGCTGGTCTCGGACCTGCAAAACGCGGTGATGAAGACCCGCATGCAGCCGATCGGTCGACTGTTCCAGAAATACCCGAGGCTGGCGCGCGATCTGGCGCGGCAACTCGGCAAGGATGTCGAACTTGTCCTGTCCGGCGAAGACACCGAACTGGACAAGACGATGATCGAAGACCTCAACGATCCGCTGGTGCATCTGGTACGTAACGCGGTCGATCACGGCATCGAGTCAGCCACGGAACGCGCCGCCACCAACAAGCCGCCCAAGGCCCTGGTGACACTGTCGGCAAGCCAGGTGGGCGATCACATCATCATCGAGATCTCCGATGACGGCCGTGGCATCCGGCCTGACCTGATCCGTCGCAAAGCTCTGGAAAAAGGATTGATCGATGCCGAGACGGCAAACGGCCTGGATGATCGGCAAAGCCTGCAATTGCTGTTCATGCCCGGCTTTACCACCAAGGATCAGATCTCCAATATCTCCGGCCGGGGCGTCGGCATGGATGTGGTGAAAACCAATATCAGCAAGCTGAACGGCAAGATCGACATCGACTCCGTGCCCGGCCAAGGCATGACCATCACCATCTCGTTACCGCTCACGCTGGCGATCCTGCCTGTGCTGGTGGTACGGCTCAACAACCAGTCCTTCGCCGTGCCGCTCTCCATGGTCCGGGAGATCATCCCGATCCGCCAGAACGAGGTACAGATGGTGTCCAGCCGGGCCACCATGGTGGTGCGCGAGGAAATCCTGCCGATACGCTCGCTGGCGACGCTGATCGGCTGGGAAAACCGTGAAGTGCCCCGCTACGGCGTGCTGCTGCATGTCGCCGAAAACACCTTCATCCTGGCGGTAGACGGTTTCGTCGGGCGCGACGATGTCGTCATCAAGCCCCTTGCGGACATCCGGCCCAAGGGCATCTCGGGCGCCACGCTGTCCGGCGATGGCACTATCGTGCTGGTGCTGGATATGGAAGAATTACTCACCACGGTACCCAACGACACGTCTAAAAACCTGTTCGCGCGCGCCGCCTGATTTTCATATATGGCTAAACGAGGTAGAACATGGCCGCGAATGCGTTCCTGGCCCGACAGACGATCGTCGACGCCGGGCATCGATTACTAGGCTATGAACTGCTCTTCCGGCATGCGGAAAACGCCGACAATGCCCTGATCGGCAGCGAGCTCCAGGCCGGCATCCAGGTCATCGCCAATACCCTTTTCGACATGGGTACGCACTGGCTGCTCGAAGGCAAACTGGCCTTCATCAACATGGGCGCCGAGACCCTGCTCAGTGCCACGACGACCCTGTTGCCACCCGATAAAATCGTCATCGAACTTACCGGCAAGGTCGGCCCAACCCCGGAGGTAGTCGAGAGACTGCGCGAACTGGCCACCCTCGGCTATCGCTTTTCCATGGACAACCTGGAGGAAGGCTCGGAGCGCGAAGCCCTGCTGCCATATGTCACCTACGCCAAGATCAGCGCCCAGGGCAAATCGGACAAAAACTTGAGCGCTTTCGTGCAGCGCCTGCGTTACAGCCACGCGGTCAAGCTGATCGCCGAGCGCGTCGAAGACCAGGCCACTTTCCGGCAATGTCAGGCGATGGGCTTCGATTATTTTCAGGGCTATTACTTTGCCCGCCCGGAAAACCTCAGCGCCCGCGTCATCAACCCATCGCAGGCGGTCGTCCTGCAATTGCTCGACAAGGTACGCGGCAACGCCGAACCCGGCGATATCGAGCTACTTTTCAAGAAAGACGTCGCCCTGACCTTCAAACTGCTGCGCTATATCAACTCCGCGGGTTTTGGCCTGTCGTGCGAAGTGCAGTCGATCCGCCACGCCATCTCCATCCTCGGCGTGCAGCCGCTTTACCGCTGGCTGACCCTTTTGCTGGCCACCGCCAGCAGCGGCCAGGGCACGCCGGCGCTGGTGCGCACCGCCATCACCCGGGGCCGGCTCTGCGAACTGCTCGGCGGGCACATCGTCAGCAAAGCGGACCGCGACAACCTGTTCATCACCGGAGTGTTTTCCATGCTCGATGCCCTGCTCGAAACACCGATGGATTCGATCCTGGAACGGCTGGTCATCGCCGAGAGCATCGCCGACGCCCTGCGTGACCGCAGCGGCTTGTATGGCCCGGTCCTGGCGCTCGCCGAGGCCTGCGAATCGCAGGACGGCGATAACATCGAGATGATGGCCTATGCCTTGATGCTCACCCCGGAACAGGTCAACCAGGCCCACCTGGAAGCCATCGCCTGGGTCGAGCAACTCGGGCTCGACTGAGCGTCTAAGGCAGAAGCCCTGGCGAAAGCGCCGCCTTCAGCACCACTTGGCGCTCGTCGCGGCGCACCCGGTTGGTGAGCCAGAGCAGGGCGCCCTTTTTCATGGTGAAATCCTGCTCGACGCCGAACAGCAGCATGGAGGCCAGCCGGCCCAGGGTCGGCTGATGGCCGACCACCAGCACCGCCCCCTTGGCCTCGGGCCAGCCGCTGGCCAGCATGACATCGACCGCATCGGCGCCCGGCGCCAGTTCCTCCAGAGTGGCATAGGCCCGGCCCAGGCCACGCGCGGTTTCTTGAGCACGCATCGCCGGACTGACGATGATCCGGGTGTCACCGGGCAGGGTGTCGTCCAGCCATTTGCCTACCTGCTTTGCCTGCCTGCGGCCGATCTCGGTCAAGCGTCGCGCCATATCGTCGACACCGTCTTCGGCATCGGCATGGCGCCATAGAATCAAATCCAATTGCAACTCCCGTTGTATGACGAATTGTTCAAGCGAGCCGAGGCGAGGTCGCCGGGCCGACTAACCCGATAGTTTCACAGCGCCGCGTTACGGTTTTATTGCGGACATCACGAATTGTCGCCGTCGAGCAAACCACCCAATCCGCCCAGCACGGAGCCTTCGCCTTGTGCGCGGCCGCCGGCCCTTGGCGCGGCGGCAAGGATGCGGTTGGCGAGGCGCGAGAACGGCAGGGTTTGCAGCCAGACTTTGCCGGGGCCGGTCAGCTTGGTGAAGAACATGCCTTCGCCACCGAACAGGGCGGTCTTGAGTTTGCCGACATACTGGATATCGAAATCCACCGAAGGCTGCATGGCGGCGATACAGCCGGTGTCGACGCGAATGACTTCGCCCGGCGCCAAATTCTTCTCTGCAAGGGTACCGCCGGCGTGGAAGAACACCATGCCATCGCCTTCGAGCTTTTGCAGGATGAAGCCTTCGCCGCCGAAAAAGCCGACGCCCATACGCTTCTGGAAGGCGATACCGAGCGAGACGCCCTTGGCGGCGCAGAGGAACGAATCTTTCTGGCAGATCAGTGTGCCACCGATCTGCTTCAGGTCGATGGCGATGATCTTGCCGGGATAGGGCGCGGCGAACGCGACACGGCGCTTGCCGCTGGCTTGGTTGGAATACACCGTGGAGAACAACGATTCGCCGGTGAGCAGACGTTTACCCGCGCCCATGAGCTTGCCCATCAGGCCGGCCTGGGCGGCGGAACCGTCGCCGAAGACGGTTTCCATCTCGATGCCGTCCTGCATGAACATCATCATGCCGGCTTCGCCGACAGCCGCCTCGCCGGGGTCCAGTTCCACTTCGACATACTGCATGTCGTCGCCGAATATGTCGTAGTCGATCACGTCCATGGCCATGTCAATTCTCGTATCAATTATTTAAATGGGAATAAAGACGAACGTGGCGACATTCTGCAAAACACGCGTGACAGTTCGTTGCGTGCGCCCTTCGATGACCAGCGCGAGCAAATCCTGCTGGGCGATAAGCTTGCCGAATTCGCGTTCGAAGCTGAGGTTCTGGGCGTCACCGTCCAGGGCGTTGCTAAGCAGGACATTCTGGCCGTTGGCGAATTTCGCATTGGCCAGTTTCCAGGCGGCCACTTCGATATTCCGGGCGCTGTTATATAGCTTCTGGGCATCCAGGCTGTCGGTAAGAAAAAACTCGGTGCGCTGGTTATACGAGGCCATGACCATCGACAGCAAACCCGACATGAAAATGCGCACGCGGTCGTCCGGGGTGGCCTCGTCGAAGGCCGAACGCAGTCCCGGTTGCCAGTCGGGCCGGAGCGGCGCCACCTCCTGCCAGCGCGGCAGGTCGGCGAACACGCGTTTGCCGGCGCTCTCGGGATCGCTCGCGCCTGACTTGCGATATTCAGCGGGATTGCGCTTGTAGAGTTTCACCGCCAAGCGTTCCAAGCCTGCCAGAACTTCACGCTGGGTCAACTCGGTGAGTTGGTCGATCTCGCTCTTGGCGAGGCTGGCGACATTGAAGGGGCGGGCTGTGGACGCCCCCGACTTGCGCTGGATTTCCTGCCCGGCGCAACCGGAAAGCAGTAGCGCCCCAAGCAGCAGCGCGGCGGAGAGGATCGGTTTTAGCGGCGGGAGCATGTCCATGGCGAGATCCATTCTAGCCCGTAACCGCAGCTGTCCAGAGAACTTTGTCAACCCAAGATCGTGGAAATTTTATTTTGAAAAATCAATAAATTACAACAAGACCAAAACATCGAAATTCTTTATTTGCAAATAAATATCTTGGATTAGGACGCCGGGACGCACGTGCTATTCTGCCGCTCCGCGCAATATATAAGTATTCACTAAACCTTTTAAGGAGCCCGCATGTCCCGACTCGTGAAACCCCACGGCGGTGGCGAACTGAAGCCTCTGCTGCTCGAGGGCGCTGCCCGCGAGGCCGAACTGGCCCGTGCCCAGTCCCTCACCAAGATCAAGCTGACCTCGCGCGAGACCGGCGATCTGATCATGATGGGCATCGGCGGCTTCACCCCGCTGGAAGGCTTCATGACCCACGCCGACTGGGCGGGCGTCTGCGACGGCTACCGCATGGCCAACGGCACCTTCTGGCCGATCCCAGTCACCCTGTCCACCGACGCCGGCACGGCGCAGACCCTGAGCCTGGGCCAGGATGTCGCCTTGGTGAACGGCGAGTCCGGCGCGATCATGGGCACCATGAAGGTCACCGAGATCTACGGCATCGACAAAGGCCACGAGTGCATGCAGGTCTACAAGACCACCGACATCGCCCACCCGGGCGTCAAGATGGTCATGGATCAGGGCGCGATCAACCTGGCCGGCCCGGTCAAGGTGCTGTCCACCGGCACCTTCAAGGAAGAGTACGGCGACCAGTTCATGACCCCCGCCGAAACGCGCGCGCTGTTCGAGAAGCTGGGCTGGGCGAAGATCGCCGCCTTCCAGACGCGCAACCCGATGCACCGCTCCCATGAGTATCTGGCGAAGATCGCCATCGAGACCATGGACGGCGTCCTGATCCACTCCCTGCTGGGCGCGCTGAAGCCGGGCGACATCCCCGCCGAAGTCCGCTCCGAGGCGATCAGCACGCTGGTCGACAACTACTTCGCCCCGAACACCGTGATCCAGGCCGGCTACCCGCTGGACATGCGCTATGCCGGCCCGCGCGAAGCCCTGCTGCATGCTCTGTTCCGCCAGAACTACGGCTGCTCGCACCTGATCGTCGGCCGTGACCACGCTGGTGTAGGCGACTACTACGGTCCCTTCGACGCCCAGAAGATCTTCGACGAGATCCCCAAGGGCTCGCTGGAAACCGTCAACATGAACATCGACTGGACCTTCTGGTGCAACAAGTGCGGCGGCATGGCCTCGCAGCGCACCTGCCCGCACACCAAGGACGACCGCATCCTGCTGTCCGGCACCAAGGTGCGTTCGATGCTCTCCGAAGGCCAGGACCTGCCGGTCGAATTCAGCCGCCCTGAAGTCGCCAAGGTTCTACAAAAATATTACGCCGGTCTGAGCGCCGAAGAAAACGTCAAGGTCGAACTGAAAGGTCACTCGGCCGCCTGAACACCCCCCGGCCTTCGGGCCGGGCAATCGTATTTGGTACACGGGCCCCCGGAAGCGGAATCGCGATACGCCCCGGCCATGGTTGGGCTCGCTGTCTGAATGGACCGCGCCAAGGGTGCCTCGGATAACGGAAGGTTATCCGAGACATCCCAGCGGATTGTTAGCTAACAAGGAGATTTGATTCATGCCTACCTATGTTCGTACCGACAAGTGCGACGGCTGCAAGGGTCAGGACAAGACCGCTTGCATGTACATCTGCCCGCACGACCTGATGAAGCTCGACAAGGACGGCTCGGAAACCGGTCACGCCATGCGCGCCTTCAACCAGGAACCCGAGCAGTGCTGGGAGTGCTACAGCTGCGTCAAGATTTGCCCGCAACAGGCCATCGAAGTCCGCCACTACGCCGACATCGTTCCCCTGGGCGGCTCAGTGCAGCCCCTGCGCGGTTCCGACTCCATCATGTGGACCATCAAGTTCCGCAACGGCACCCTGAAGCGCTTCAAGTTCCCGATCCGCACCACCCCCGAGGGTTCCATCGACTGCTACGGCGGCAAGCCCCAGGCCGACATGTCGAAGATCGCCCAAAGCGGCTTCTTCAATCACATGGAGCAGAACGGCTACCGCGTTGGCAACCCCGCCGAGCTGATCCGCAAGTAATCAGGAAAGGAACTCATAATGGCTGGTGTATTTGGTAATCCCGAAGTTATCCAAGAGGAAGTCGACATCCTCATGATCGGTGGTGGCATGGCCAACTGTGGCGCCGCCTACGAGATCGTCCGCTGGGCCGAGGCCGCCAAGGCCGCCACCGGCACCGATCTGAAGATCAAACTGGTCGACAAGGCCGCCATGGACCGTTCCGGCGCCGTGGCTCAAGGTCTGTCCGCCATCAACACCTACATCGGCGACACGCAGGATCCCGCCGACTACGCGCGCATGGTCTCCAACGACCTGATGGGCATCACCCGTGACGATCTGGCCTACGACCTCGGCCGCCACGTCGACGAGTCCGTGCACCTGTTCGAAGAATGGGGCCTGCCCATCTGGAAGCTGGACGAAAACGGCGAGCGTCACGACGGTGCCCAGGGCATGACCCCGCTGAAGGATGGCGGCAAGCCCGTGCGTTCCGGCAAGTGGCAGATCATGATCAACGGCGAATCCTACAAGTGGATCGTTGCTGAAGCCGCCAAGAAGGCCCTCGGCCTGGACCGCATTCAAGAGCGCATCTTCATCGTCAAGCTGGTCAACGACAAGAACGACAAGAACCGCATCGCCGGTGCCGTCGGCTTCTCGACCCGCGACCATACCCTGCACGTCTACAAGGCCAAGGCCATCCTGCTGGCCGCCGGCGGTTGCGTCAACATCTTCCGTCCGCGTTCCGTGGGCGAAGGTACTGGCCGCGCCTGGTATCCGGTGTGGAACGCCGGTTCCACCTACTCGATGGCGGCTGAAGCCGGCGCCGAGCTGACCATGATGGAAAACCGCTTCGTTCCCGCCCGCTTCAAGGACGGTTACGGCCCGGTCGGTGCCTGGTTCCTGCTGTTCAAGTCCCAAGCCACCAACGCCTTCGGCGAAACCTACATGACCAAGAACAAGGATATGTTGAACGACTATCCTCCGTATGGTCAGGCTGCCGTGCCCGCTTCGTGCCTGCGCAACCACCTGATGCTGAAGGAAATGAAGGAAGGTCGCGGCCCGATCTGGATGGACACCGTCACCGCCCTCGGCAAGCTGCGCGAAACCCTGACGCCGCGTGAAGTGAAGCACCTCGAAGCTGAAGCCTGGGAAGACTTCCTGGACATGTGCGTCGGCCAGTGCGGCATCTGGGTTGGCGAGAACGTCGAGCCCGAGAAGAAGAACTCCGAGCTGATGCCCACCGAGCCCTACCTGCTCGGTTCGCACTCCGGTTGCTGCGGTATCTGGACCTCCGGTCCGGAAGACGTCGGTGCACCGACCACCGAAACCGAAGCTGGCGTGCCTGCTCACCTGCCTTCCGGCTGGAACTGGGGCTACCGCGGCATGACCACGGTCAACGGTCTGTTCACCGCCGGTGACGGCGTGGGCGCTTCCGGCCACAAGTTCTCCTCCGGCTCGCACGCCGAAGGCCGCTTGGCCGCCAAGGCAATGGTCAAGTACTGCCTGGACAACAAGGACTTCAAGCCCGAGCTCGACACCTCCGTCGAAGACCTGGTTGATGCCATCTACCGTCCGGTCCGTAACTACTTGGAGTTCAAGGACTACACCACCGCCATCGACGTGAACCCGAACTACATCACGCCGAAGATGCTGCAGTTCCGCCTCCAGAAGATCATGGACGAGTACGTTGCCGGTGTCGCCCCCTACTACATCACCAACGAGCACATGCTCAACGTGGCCGCCGAAAAGCTGGACATGCTGAAGGAAGACGCTCTGAAGATGCGTGCCAAGGATCTGCACGAACTGCTGCGCGCCTGGGAAAACTACCACCGTATCCTTACGGCGGAAGCCCACATGCGCCACATCATGTTCCGCCAGGAAAGCCGTTACCCCGGCTTCTACTACCGCGCCGACAAGAACTTCGTCGACGAGGAAAACTGGCACTGCTTCGTCAACTCGATCTACGACAAGACGACGCAGAAGTGGACCTGCTTCAAGCGCGCCCACGTCGATCTGGTCGACAAGTCCAAGCTGTTCAAGCCCGCCGCTCACTAAGCGACTGGCCTGCTGAAAAACCGGACGCTCACAAGGCGTCCGGTTTTTTCTTCCGGGCACGAAATCATCAATCGTGTCAGGGCTTTAGCATCAAGACGCAAGGGCAGCAACTCGGCTAGAATGCCTGCCCTTGCGTCTTGACGCTGTCTCCGCCGGCCGCTCCGGCAATGCCTTCAGACTTACCCGTTCGAGGACCACCATGGATCAATACGACGATCAATTCAAAAACCTGGCCAAGGACGCGCCCTTCGAGCACAGCCCGGTCATGCCCAACATGCTCGACGGCGACACCCCGCTCAAGTTTCGCTGCCACAAGGACGTCAAATGCTGGAACGTCTGCTGCGGCAACATCGACATCACCCTCACCCCCTATGACATCCTGCGCCTGAAAAATCGCCTGGGCCTGTCGTCCGGCGAGTTTCTGAAAAAGCACACGGTTCCCTACGAGATCGACAAGGACGGCACCCCGGGCGTCAAACTCCGTGCCGTCGAAGGCGGCACCGCCTGCCAGTTCATGGTTCCCGAAGGTTGCAGCGTCTATGAAGACCGGCCGACGGCCTGCCGCTACTACCCCGTCGCCCTGCTCTCGGTGCGCCGCTCCGACGAATACACCGACCGGCTGTCCTTCGCCCTGGTCCAGGAAGCAACCTGCCTCGGCCATCAGGAGCCCGACACCCAGACCATCGATCAATATCGCCAGGGCCAGGGTGCCGCCGAATACGACGAAAAAGGCCGTGGCTGGCGTCAGCTGATCCTCAAGAAGAAATCCGCCGGACCGGCCATCGGCAAGCCGCCGATCATCTCCAACCAACTATTCTTCATGGTCAGCTACGACATCGACCGCTTCCGCGCCTTTGTCGTCAGCGACGCGTTCAACACGACCTACGACATGCCGGTGGAAACACTCGCCGAGTTGCTCGCCGATGACGAAAAGCTGATGGACTTCGGTTATGCCTTCCTGCGCCAGGTGCTGTTCGGCGAAGACAAGATCGTCCTGGAAAAGGACGGCGCCTACGAAGCGCGCACCGAGCGCCTGAAGGCACAAGCCGAACAGATCAAGGCCGAATTCCTGGCCAACCGGGACAAGATCGAGGACGAAAAGTATTGTGCCCCGCCCGGCCAGCCCGGCGACTGTGGTTGCGGCGACAAGGACTGATCACATCCCCTTGGGGATGCGCTGATTAAATGCCATCGCCAGCAAGCTGGTTCCTATAACCCCTTGATTTCGTAGGAGCGGCCGGGTCCGTCCTGGCTGCATCCGGCGACGGGGACGAACCAGAAAGCTCGGGCCTGAAAACCTGTCCCGCCATGGGGCCGCGGTCCGGCCGATCGGGACCCCCCAAGCCAGCCCTTACTTTTTTGTGTCCATTTGCACATACACCTTCAGGCTGGCCGCCGATTGCTGCTCAACGGCGACCAGTTGTTCGATGAGGCGGTGCGTCATGGTCGTCCCCTTGGACAACAGAATGAAACCGCTCGGGTGATTCACGTCGCGCGTCAGGATCATGCCTTCATGCATATGCGCGGCCTTGACCGGTATTTCCTCGATTTCGAATTTTTCCGCCGTGGCCAGGATGGGTTGCAGTTTATCGATGACCGTCGGGTCGTAGCGGCTGCCGCGCGCCTCCAGCAGGAAAAGAAAACTCTCCTTCGCCGACATGGGGCGGTCGGTCAACATGCCGTTTTTCAGGCTGTAGTAATCGCTCGCCGCGCAGATGATGCGCGCCCCCAGGGGGATGTTCAAACCGCTCAGCCCATCTGGAAAACCGCTGCCGTCAAAGTGTTCGTGGTGATGGCGCACCATCTCGGCGATGCCCGCCATGGTGTCGATCTGTTTGATGGCATCCGCGCCGCGTGTCGGATGTCGACGGTAGATCACAAGTTCGTCGCTGGTCATCGCGCCGACCGATTTGTCGAGCAGATCATCGGATAGGCCAATCTTGCCGGCATCGTGCAGCAGCGCCGCGACAAAAATGTCCTGCGTTTCGTTGATCTCGACGCCCATCTTGAAGGCCACCAGCCTGGCGAGTTCGGCGACGCGGCGCGAATGATCGCCGATACCGCTCCCCCTGAGTTCGACGATCTGGCTGATCGCCATCAGGGTGGCGAAGTACGTTTTCTTGAGATTGCCGTTCAGTGCCTCCAGTTTTTGCAGGGTCTGTTTGAGGGCCAGGGTGCGTTCCGTGACCGTGGCTTCCAGACGGGCATTTTCGTTGCTCAGCGCATCGCGTGCCGTTTTCAGTTCAAGATGCGTGCGCACCCGCGCCAATACCGTGGCGGGCCGGATGGGCTTGGTGATGTAGTCGACCGCGCCGAGTTCAAAACCCCGCTCCTCATTCTCCACGTCGGCGAGCCCGGTGATGAATATGACGGGGATACGGCTGGTTTCGGGGCTTGCCCGCAACTTGGTCATGACCGTGTAGCCGTCCATCTCCGGCATCATGATGTCGAGCAGGATCAAATCCGGCTTCGGCGCGCTGCTGGCGGCGCGCAGCGCCAGCTCGCCGGAGCGGGCCGCCCGGATTTGATAATGCGGCTCCAGAACGGACGAGAGCACCGCGAGATTCTCCGGCTGGTCGTCGACGATCAGGATGCTTCGCGGTACTTGTTCAGCCATTCACTTCCCCTGTTTTGCTTGCGACAGCACGGCATCCAGATGCGCCAGTGCATCTTCGTAATTGAAGGCCTCGGTCATGCTCGACAACGTCTCGAAACGCTCGCCCAGGTAGGGTTGCAGCTGCGGGCGCAACTTGGCCAGCAGGCTGCCTGCACGGGTATCGTACGCCTCCAGAAGTTGCCTCAGTTGCCGCAGCGATGCAAGCAATTCCTTGGGCGGCGGACTGGACGGTACCGGTGCACTGGCAACACCAACGTGTAGCGACGCGCCGTGGCCAGTTGCCGGCGGCGCGGCCGGGTCGATGCGGCAAGCCTCGCCGACGCCAAGCACCAGTTCCAGCCGGAAGCGGCTGCCCTTGCCGGGTTCGCTGGCCACGCCAAGCTGTCCCTCCATGAGGCGGGCCAATTCCCGGGCCAGGGCCAGACCCAGACCGATGCCTTCGAATTTTCGGCCCAGGCTGTCGTCGGCTTGCATAAAGGGCTGGAATAGACGCGCCTGGATCTCCTCCGGGATACCCACCCCCGTATCCGCGACACTGAAACGCACGCGCACGCGGCGATCGGCTTCGACCGCCAGCGTCTCGGCGGACACGCTGATCTCGCCCTGGCGGGTGAATTTTTCGGCATTGCTTATGAACTGGCCGAGTATGCGCTGGATCAACCGGGCATCGCCGCGCAGGTGCGCAGGCAGGGTCGGGTCTATGTTCAGGCGGGTCGTCAGGCCTTTGGCGCGCGCGGCGGCGAACCCCGCCGCCGAGGCTTCGCGCAGCATGTCGGCCAGTTCGAAGGGTTGCTGCTGTACCTCCTGGCTGCCGCCGCCTTCCAGGCGTGAATAATCGATGATGCCGTTGAGCAGGTTCAACAGGCGGTCGGCGGCGCCGACGATCTTGCGCGCCAGGGTGTCCTGATGCGTGGGCAGGCCCTGTTCATGCAAGAGCCTGGAAAAACCCAGGATGGCGTTCATCGGCGTGCGCAATTCATGGCTCATCGTCCCCAGAAAGCGCGATTTGGCCTGGCTGCCGGCCTCGGCCGCATCGCGGGCGCTGCGCAAATCCTCGGCGAGGCGTTCCAGTTCGGCCGTGCGCTGGCCCACCAGCGCTTCCAGATTCTCATTGTGCTGCTGGATTTCCGTCCGGCTGCTATCCAGCTGCCGGTTGGCGATCAGCAGTTCCCGATTCTGCCGGGTGAGCACCGAGTAAATGCCCACCAGGGAATGGGACAACGCCTCCGGGGCTGGATTCAGCTCGTCGCCCCGGCCGGTCTCATAGGCTTTTTCGGCCGGCAAGCCGGCTTCCAGTGCGCGCACCTGCCGGGCCATGGCCTGGTCCTCGCCCAGGATATGCAACACCAGCCAACTGGCCAGGAAAGACAGGAGCCGGTCGCCGGTGACGCCCGTACCCTCTCTGAAGGCCTGGATCATGTGGCTTACCTGTTCCGCGAAGCGGGCATGCGAGGCGTGATGATGGTCGCGGGCGCGGTTATCCATGCCGAGGCGGGCCATCAGCTCCTCTTCGGTGCGAAAGTGACTGGCCGCGTACGCAAGCAGTTTATCCAGGAGCGCGCCGACCGCCTGCGCCGAAGCCTCGCTGGACACGGCGAGAATCGGCGCCGCCTGATTAAGCATATCCACCAGGCCACGGTGCTGCCGGTCGACAATGTCGATGCCCGTGACCAGTTCGTCGTTCCATACCATGAAGGTCATGCGGCTTCTCCCGGTTCCGGGTCGACCGGGGGTCGTGCCTGCAATACATCGAGGGCTTCCTCGAAATCGAATTGCCTGAGCTGTCTATCGAACTCGGGATACGCTTCACCCAGAATGGCACGCAGCAAGGCCGCGTGTTGTTGGGCGAGGGCCACGCCGCGCGTGTTGTTTTCGGCAAGCAGGGCGGCCAACTCATGCAGCACGGCCATCGATTCTTCCGGATCGATATTTACCGGAGGCGGCGCCGTGGGCGATTCCGGGATGATGCGCAGGGCGGCAACAAGCGGTCCGAAGGCCTTGGCGATGCAGCCGACAAGGGCGCTGGTCCCGAGTTCGTCAGGCACCTCGGCGCCGTCCCGAAACGCGGTCTCCATCGATTTCGCCGCCTCGGCAATGGCATTCAGCCCGAGGGTCGCGGCGGCCCCCTTGAGGCCGTGGGCAATTTGCCGCGCGCCAAGTGCATCGTTGCGCGACAGGCAGCGGGATACCCGGGACATATCATCCTGGTGCAGTTCGACGAATTGGCGCAGCAAATCCAGATATCTGTCCTGCTTGCCGAGCAGCGCCGCCAAACCACGACGCACATCCAGGCCGGGGATACGCGCCAGGGGTGCCAGGGCGGCTTCGTACTCCATGGACGCGGGCGGCGTGCCGGGCAACGCCGCCGTCGAACCCGCCACGGCGCACGGGGTGCTTTCACCGGCCGGCAGCCACTTCAACAAGGTCGCGTACAGGGCTTCCGGCTCGACCGGCTTGGCGATGAAGTCGTTCATGCCGGCCGCCAGGCAGGCCTGGCGGTCTTCATCGAAGGCATTGGCGGTCATCGCCAGGATAGGCTTGTCCGCCCAGCCAGGCAGGGCGCGGATGGCACGCGTCGCCGCCAGGCCATCCATATTCGGCATCTGCACGTCCATCAGGATGATATCGGGGGCGCCCCTGGCGGCTTTCTCCAGGGCCACGCGGCCATCCTCGGCGACATCCACCGCCAGGCCGACGGCATGCAACAACTCCAGCGCCACTTCGCGGTTGATGGCGTTGTCCTCGGCAAGGAGCAGGCAGGCACCGCTATGGCGCTGCCGCAAGACGGCCTCGGCCCCCATCCTGGGCTGGTCGGGCACGATCATGACGCCATGGCCGCGTCCCAGGTGCACCGTAAACCAGAAGGTGCTGCCCATGCCGAGGCGGCTCTCCACGCCCACTTGCCCCCCCATCATCTGCGCCAGATGGCGGGTGATGGCCAGCCCCAGGCCGGTGCCGCCGAACTTGCGGGTCGAGGAGGCATCGGCCTGCTCGAAGGCGGAAAACAGCCTGGGCAGCGTTTCCGGGGCGATGCCGATGCCGGTGTCCTGGACTTCGAAACGGACGTGCAACCCGGCATCGGTCTCTTCCAGCAACTTGGCGCGCAGGCTGATCGTCCCGCTCGCGGTGAACTTGACGGCGTTGCCGGCGAAATTGAGCAAGGCCTGGCGCAGTCGGGTGGCGTCGCCGGAGAGCCACGGCGGCACGGCGTCGTCATCGATGTCGACGCTGAGCCCCTTGGCCGCGGCGGCATCGAGAATCATCGAGCGGACATGATCCAATACGGCGCTTAAAGCGAAATCGCCATGTTCCAGGTGCATCTTGCCGGCCTCGATCTTGGACAGATCGAGAATGTCGTTGATGATCGACAGCAGATGCTGGGCCGCGGTGTTGATCTTGCTCAGCCGCTCGGCTTGCGCGGCCGTCACGCCGTCGCGTTGCAGCAGATGGGTCAGGCCGAGAATGGCATTCATGGGTGTGCGGATCTCGTGGCTCATATTCGCCAGAAAGGCACTCTTGGCCTGGTTGGCCGTTTCCGCCAGGGTCTTTGCAACCACCAGTTCGTTGGTGCGTTCGGCCACCTGCTCTTCCAGGTGCAGGCGGTACTGGTCCAGTTCCACGCCCATGCGTTTCTTCTCGGTAATATCCTCCTTCACCGCGACGTAGTGCGTGATGCGCCCGTCGGGCTGGCGCAGCGGCGTGATGATGGCGAACTCGACGTACTCCGTGCCATCCTTGCGCTTGTTGACGAACTCGCCTTTCCAGGGGCGACCCTCGGTCATGGCACCCCACAATCCCGCGTAGGTTTCACTGGGTGTCCTGCCGGATTGCAGCACACGGGGGTTCTGGCCGATCACCTCCTCGCGGCTATAACCGGTGGCATGCAGGAAGGCTTCGTTGACGTACTCGATCTCGGCGTCCAGGTTGGTGATGACGATGCTTCCCGGGCTCTGTTCCACTGCCTGCACCAGTTTGCGCAGTTGTTCCTCGGCCTTTTTGCGTTCCGTGATGTCGCGCACGATGCCGATGGCGTTCCAGCCGTCCTCGCGCTTGACCGCCGAGAGCGACAGTTCCACCGCGATTTCGTGGCCGTCCTTGTGAATGGCCGCCAACTCGACGTTCCTGCCAAGGGCCGCGCCCTCGCCGGTGAAGCGGAAATGTTCGAAACCGGCCAGGGAGGCCTCGCGGTATCGATCGGCGGGCAGCATGCGGTGCAGCTCCCGGCCGAGCGCTTCCTCCCTGGCATAACCGAACAGCCTTTCCGCCGCGGGATTCCAGTGGGCGATCCGACCCGCCGCGTCGAGCATGACGATCGCGTCCTGGGCGGAGTCGCTCAGGGAGCGGAACAGGGCCTCGCTTTCTATCAAGGCGGCTTCCGCCCGCTTGCGCTGGCTGATGTCGCGGGCGACACCCTGGATGTGCGTCACCTTGCCCTGGTCGTCGCTGATCAGGGTGGTGACGACTTCGGTCGGCACGGCACCGCCGTCCTTGCGGATCACCTCCACCTCGTCGACCTCGGTACGGCGGGATTCGTCGCCCGCCGCCAGGGCCGCCAGGCGCTCCGGCATGCTTTCCGCGACGGAGCGTTGATAGGATGCCTCGGTCAGGGCCTGGCGCAGGCTCTGGCCGAGCACCTCCTCGACCGTGAAACCGCGCATTTTCTCCACCGAGGGGCTGGAATAGGTGAAGCAGTCGGCCGCCAGATCGTACAGCCAGATCACGTCGCTGCTGTTTTCCGCCAGCAGCCGGTACTGGGCTTCCGAGTCGCGCAGGGCCTGTTCCGCCGTTTTTCGTTCGGTGATGTCTTCGTAGACGCCGAGCAGGCCGAAGACCTGGTTGTTTTCATCCCGCAGTGGCACCTTGGAGGTGCGCAGCCAGATCTTCCCGCCGTCCGGGGTGGTCTGGGGCTCCTCGAAATCCAGCCTGGGGACGCCAGAATCCATCACCGCCCTGTCATCGGCGCGGTACAACTCGGCCTGATCCTTCCACCCCATGTCGAAATCGGTCCTGCCGGTCAGCTCATCCGGGCCGGAGCACCCCGCGTCCTTCGCGAACTGGATGTTGCAGCCCAGGTAGCGCGAATCGCGATCCTTCCAGAATACGCGGACCGGCACGTTTTCCAGGACGGACTGGAGCAACTCCTTCGATTCGCGGAGCGCGGTCTCGGCCAGCTTCCGCTCCGTGATGTCGGTATGGGCGACGACCGCGCCCTGGCCCGCCTGGCCCAGGGGGGTGACGGACATGGTGAACCAGCGTTGCCGGTCCGGCGAATGGCAGGGATATTCCAGACTGAAGCTGGGTTGACGCCCTTCCAGCACCGCCCGGATGCCGTCGGCGGCGTCCATGGCGCCCTCGGAGGCATAACCGGTGCTGGCTTGGCAAACCGTCAGGTAATTGACGCCGGCCTCGGTATGCGGCGCCGGCTTGCCGGGCACCGCGCAGTTTTCCAGGGCGAAGCGCCGCCAGGGTTCGTTGACGGCCACGATCACCCCGTCGGGGTCCAGGACGGCGATCTGGGCGGTCACCGAATCCAGGATGGCGCGCTTGAAGTCCTCGCTGCCGCGCAGGGCATCCTCCGCCAGCTTGCGATCGGTGACGTCCCAGACCATGGAAATCATCAACCGCTTATCGGGCAGTGGAATGTTTCTGGCGGAGATGTAGCGCGTTTCCTCCCCCTCGCGGGCAAGGGGCACATCGGACCAAACCATGCGCTCCGGTTCGCCGCTGGCGCAATCCTCCAGGACGCGCCGGCGCATCTCGCTCCTGAACTCCGTATCCTCGTAGACGGCGCTCCAGAAATCGTCCGTTTCGGCGAGCTGGTCCCGGCGGGTTCGGTAGATGCTGGGGAAACTGTCGTTCATGTAGCTGAAGCTCACGCCCGGGTCCACCGAATTGACGGCGATGCCCACGGGCAGGTTGTCCAGCACCGCCTTGATGAAGGCTTCGCTATGGCGCAGGGCAAGTTCGGCCCGCTTCAGTTCCGAGATGTCGCGGGCGATGCCGAACAGACCGACCACCTTGCCGACTTCATCGCGCAGCGGGCCCGTGGTGATCTGGAAGGTGACCTCGCCCTGAGGGGTGTCGAGGGTTTCCAGCAGCGTGGCGCCCTGATTGTCGCGAATCACCTGTCGGCCCATGGCCATCATTCTGGCCGCCGGCTCGGGGGGGAACAGGGCCGTGTCGTCCCGGCCGAGGATTTCCGCCTGAGGCTTGCCGGTGAGGCGCGACGCGGCGGGGTTGAACAAGGTGTAGCGCCCTTGCAGATCCTTGGCGTAGATGGCGTCCGCGGAACTATCGGCGAGGGCACCCAGGAGCTGTAGCGCCCGGATGCGTTCCTTCTGCTCCTGCTGGGCGATCCGTTCCAGGGTGAGCTGTCGGTGCTGGCGCGACAGGGTCAGAAAAGCGCCCGCCATGAAAAGTGACAGCAGGCCGGCGAGGGCGATCAAGGCCATGCTCTCGGCGGCGGCGGCAAAGATTTCTTGCTTGTCGATTTTCGCCATCAGATACCAGTCGGTACCGGGAATCGCCTGGGCGTTGCCGATCACGGCGACGCCGCGGTAATCGAGACTCTCCATGGGCCGGCCGAGCTTGCCGGGATCGGCGATCACCTGGGCAGGCAGCCGGCGCAGGTCGGCCAGGGGCAGGCCGAACGTCAAGGTGCTGCCGGGCCGGTGGCGCAGGTCGCTCAAGAACAGAAAACGGTCGCCATCGCGGCGAAACAGGAACAATTCCGCCGTGGCGCTCGGCACCGGCCAGACGGCCAGGCGCGCGGGGAAATAATCCCGGGCATCGGTATGCATGACCAGGATGGGGCCAGGTTTGTCGTCGGCGCCCGCCACGCGAAACACCAGATCCAGATGGATATGCCCGGAGGCGTCGGCGAACGGACCCAGTCGCTTGACCTCGGTGGCGCTCGCGGCGGCGACGATACGCTCGCGTTGAGCCATGTCCAAAGTCGCGTGCCAGTCGCCGCTGGCGTCCCGTGAATTCCACAGGAGCTCGCCCCGGTCATCCAGCAGGGTAATGCCCGAGAACACTTTTTCGTCCTGGTGGGCTTGCAAACGTTCGAACAGGCGGTCGCGACTGTGGTTGTCGCCTTGCTGGCGCCAGCGGTGATAGGCCTCGGCGAGCAGCGGGCTGCGTTGCAGCAAGCGGGCGTATTGTTGCCGGTTGCTCAACCACTCGGCGACTTGCTGTGTTTTCAGGTCGGCAATGGTCTGCAACCGGGCGAATTCGATGCGTTCTTTTTCTTCCAGGGTGTAGCGCAACGCACTCAGGGTGATGGCGACGATGACCAGCGAGAGCAGGACCAGCGGTAACCGGGACGACTTTTGCCAAGCCGGGTTGAGTGGGGGGCTGTCGGTGGAACCGATGCGCCCGTGCAGCAAGACGAAGAGCAGCACGCTCGTGACGGTGACGAATGCCCAGCCTTTGATGGCACTGACCAGGGTAATCTGTGCCGGCATGCCGAACAGCCATTGCAGTGCCAGGTCGGAAGCCATGATCCAAGTGCCGGCGAAGGCGGCATAGATCAACGCGACACGCAGCGGGGAAAACACTCGGCGGGCATTCGCGGCGGTCATGTTTGGCGCTTCCGGGATAGGGGCCACGCTGCAAGCGTAGCTCTGGGTGGCGCCATGGCCACGCGCAAGTCATCGAGATCGGTGTGGGACAGTTCGAAGGCGCGCACTTCGAGACCTCCTTACACCGGCAGCTGCGTATCGTTATACCGCCTGGCGATTTCGACGAAGCTGTCCAGGCTTTGCAGAAAGGTATCCGTGGCATCCGGGTCGAAATGGCTGCCGCGCCCGGCGGCGATGACATCGCGCGCCTGCATCAGCGACATGGGCGGCTTGTAGACGCGCCGCGAGATGAGTGCGTCGAAGACATCGGAGACGGCCATCAAACGCGCCGATACCGGGATCGCATCGCCGACAAGACCATCCGGGTAGCCGCTGCCATCCCACTTTTCATGATGCCAACGGGCGATTTCCTTGGCGAGTCCCAGGAATTCCACCGGCCGGGGGGCATCGCGCTCGGCGAGTTCGATCGCCTCCGCGCCCAGGCGGGAATGGGTTTTCATGATCGCCCATTCCGCCGGAGTCAGCGGGCCGGGCTTTTGCAAAACCGCATCGGGAATGCCCACCTTGCCGATGTCGTGCAGGGGCGCGGAGCGGGTGAGCAGTTCGATGTAACGGTCGGTGAGCGTGTCACGGAAGCGCGGATGATCGCGCAGGCCCTGAGCCAGTTGCCTTATGTAGCCCTGGGTGCGCAGGATGTGATTGCCGGTCTCGGGGTCGCGTATCTCGGCCAGGTGCGCCAATGCCCGTATGCCGACCGTCTGGATCAGCTCGTTGTCCTGCATGCGCAGTTCCACTTCGGCTTCGAGGCGGTGGTTATGGTCGGACAGCAAATCCCGCGCCTGTTTCAGTTCGAGCTGGTTGCGCACCCGGGCCAGGGTGATGGACGGAACCACGGGCTTGGTGATGTAGTCCACTGGTATGCGAAAACTTGATAGCCATCCATCACCGGCATCATGACGTCAAGGAGGACGATGTCCGGGCGTGGCTCGCTGATGGCCGCGCGCAAGGCCTTTTCCCCGGAGTTGGCGGCCCTGACCCGGTAGTGCGGTTGCAACACCTCACTCAGCACCACGATGTTTTCGGGTGAGTCGTCGACGATCAGTACCGTTTTCAAGGTGGCAACCATCTCCATTCCAGGACGCGTTGGCCGGGCGTGCTCGCCGAACATTTCCAGAGAACGCCGGATACGACTTTATCGGCAGTTATCGACAATACTTTAGGAAGACATTTTTCAGGAATGCTTCCCTACCTCCGGTGCCTGTGGCCGATCAAGGCAACAGCGGCCTGTTGTCCAGGCTCTCGAAGATAGATTAGGTCAGATTTCGGCAATCTCCAAATAAAAACAGCGACACCGAAGTGTCGCTGTCGCGTTTGGCCGTGGCGCGGATCAACGATCCCGGTCGTAGTCGTGTTTTTCCCGGGCGATGCGACGTTCAGCGGCATCCAGCTTGGCATCCAGCGTGCTCCACTCGGCGCGGCTCAGGAAGCCATCCGCCAGGTAGACGCGCTCCAACTTGCCGATTTCACGCTGATCCCTGAGCAAACCCGCGGTTTCCCTGGCGGTCAGCCGACCCGCCTCGACACCGTCGATGATGCGATCCATCAAGACTTCCTGACGCTGGTCGACCTGCGCCTGACGGTCATCGTCGCGGCGATCGTCAAACCGGTCGTCCGGGCGTGGCATCGGGAAATTCGGTGTGTCGTTCCAGCCCGGGGCCGGGCGCTTCTGGATCTCGATGGTCGTATCGGCCTGGGCCAGTGAACCACCGAGCGTCAATGCGGCGAGGGTGACGACAACAACAGTCTTCAAGGTAGTGCGTGCGTTCATGTCATGCTCCTGTTTCGGTTAGTCCGCCTCGATCCGTTTCGTCGGCGGGTGAATGCACTCTATGCGCCAGATGTAAGGCGGCTGTTGGCGAATCATTGTCAATTTGTGAGCATCTGTAACAGCTTGGCTTGTGCCCCGTACAATGTCGCCATGGACGCCACCCTAGCCTACGCCGCACTCGATCCCGATCACGTCCTGGACGCCCTGGAGAGCGTCGGCCTGCGCGGCGACGGGCGCCTGATCGCCCTGAACAGTTACGAAAACCGCGTCTATCAGATCTGGCTGGAAGACGCCGCGCCGGTCATCGCCAAGTTCTACCGCCCGGCCCGCTGGAGCGACGCGGCCATTCTCGAAGAACATGTCTACACCCGGACCCTGGCCGATGCCGAAATCCCGGTGATCGCGCCGCTGTGCCTCGATGGCACGACGCTGCACGCGCATGCCGGGTTTCGCTTCGCGGTCTATCCCAAGGCCGGCGGCCGCATGCCCGAGTTCGACCAGTCCGACACCCTGGAATGGATGGGCCGGTTTCTGGCGCGCATCCATGCCATCGGTCGGCTCGAAACCTACCGGCATCGCCCGAGCCTGGACATCGCCGGCTTCGGCGAAGAGCCCGTCGCCTATCTGCTCGACAAGCAATGGTTGCCCGCCGACCTGCGCGACGTCTGGCAAGGCGTCGCCGAACAGGCCCTGGACGGCGTGCGCCGCTGTTACCAGCGTGCCGGCAACGTCGCCACATTGCGCCTGCATGGCGACTGTCACGCCGGTAACGTGCTCTGGACCGAGGACGGCCCGCATTTCGTCGATTTCGATGACAGCCGCAGCGGGCCGGCGGTGCAGGATTTGTGGATGCTGCTCTCCGGCGACCGGGCGAGCATGACCCGGCAATTCTCCGACATCCTCGCCGGATACGAGGATTTCATGGAATTCGACCGGCGCGAACTGCACCTCATCGAGGCCCTGCGCACCCTGCGTCTGCTGCACTATTCCGCCTGGCTGGCGCGACGCTGGGACGACCCGGCGTTTCCGGCGGCGTTTCCCTGGTTCGGCACCCAGCATTACTGGCAGGATCGCATCCTCGAACTGCGCGAACAGATCGCCGCCATGGACGAGGAGCCGCTGTGGGTCTGAGCATCGAACGCATCCTGCACAGCCAGGGCTTCGGCACCCGCAAGGTCTGCCGGGCGCTGGTGCGCGCCGGGCAGGTGAGCATCGCCGGCGACGTGCTCGACGACCCATTCGCCGAATTCGCGGTCGACGGTCTGACCTTCAGTGTCGCCGGCACGGCCTGGGCCTATCGTCCACAGGCCTATCTGATGCTCAACAAACCCGCCGGCCATGAGTGCTCGCGTTCGCCCAAGCACCATGCCAGCGTCCTCGACCTGTTGCCGGCGCCGCTCATCGAGCGTGGCGTCCAGCCCGTCGGCCGGCTCGACGAGGACACCACCGGCCTGCTGCTGCTTTCCGACGACGGCCAGTTCATCCATCGTCTGATTTCGCCGAAATACAAGGTCGCCAAGGTCTATGCCGTCACCCTGAAGCACCCGGCCAGCGACACGCTGATCGCCGAACTGCTGGGCGGCGTGCAACTGCATGACGAGCCCGAGCCGGTCGCTGCGCTGGCCTGCGCGGCGATCTCCGAAGACGTCATTCACCTGACCCTGGGCGAAGGCAAATACCATCAGGTGAAGCGCATGATCGCCGCCGCCGGCAACCGGGTGGCGGCGCTCAGACGCATCCGCATCGGTGGCCTCGCCCTGCCCGACGACCTCGCCGAGGGCGACTGGCGCTGGCTGACCGAGGCCGAACTCCAAGCCTTATGGGCGTGATCGCCGAACCGGCCGGCGAAAACGGCTATCTGGCCGATCATGCCGCCCTGCTCTGCGGCACCTACCGCCACTGGACCGACCGCGACCTGGTCGCGCCGGGCTCCTCTCAGGCCGAGGCCTTGTACCGCGCGCCTTGCGTCGTGCTCTCGCACAACACCGATGCCGACCCGCTGTTCACCTACGCCAACCTCGCCGCGCAAACGCTTTTTGAAATGCCGTGGCGCGAGATCGTCGGACTACCCTCGCGCTACTCCGCCGAGGCCCCGGTGCGCGAGGAACGCGAACAGCTCCTGGCGCGCGTCGCCGAACACGGCTACATCGACGACTATCAGGGCGTGCGCATCGCCCGCTCCGGCCGACGCTTCCTGATCCGCCGAGTCACGGTCTGGAATCTGATCGATGCGTCTGGAGCCAAGATCGGCCAGGCGGCCACTTTTTCCGAATGGCAGCCGCTCGTACTGTGAAAAAGGTCATACGGCAAGCCTTCAGGGTACAAATGTGCGAGTGCCAGAGTAAAGGTGATAGGCTAGATTGAAGAAAGACGTCGCCGTGCCGGCGGAATTTGCATCTGCCATCGAATTTAGGAGCCACCATGTTGATCAAGACCACACGCGCCAGCCTGTTCGCCATTGCCTTGAGCCTCGCGACCACATTCATTCCAGGCATGGCGATCGGTGTCGAGGCCAGCGCGGCAGCGACGACGGTCAGCGCCGACCAGATTCGCAGCCAATGGGCAACGATGAAAAAGTCCTACCTCGACAGTGTCGCGTCCCTGGCCGGACAACCCCAGCACAGCGCCGTGATTCAGGAATACAACGTCGCCCTGGAGGACACCGGCAAGTCGCTGGAAGCCTTCATTGCCCTGAAACAGACCACGCCGCCTGTCGCCACCACCGTAATGACACCCGCGGTGGATCAACTGGTCAAGAACCTGAGCCGTCTGAAAGCCCTGCAAGGCAAGGCCAAAGGCAACCTCGTCACCATCATCGGCGGCGCACTGAAACAGCAACAGCAGATCACCCAGAACGCCATCAAGAATATGCGCTGATCGCCCGCCCGGATTGAGCGCGCAGCAAGGGATACCATCATGCGCCTTTTGTATATTTTCCTTTTCTCCCTTTGCGCCAGCCTGGCCGCCGCCCAGACGATCAGCGGCACGGCCACGGTTCTTGATGTCGAAGGACTCGCCGAGACCCGCGTTGGCGCCCAAGGCGCCTGGACCCGGGTGCAGGTCAAGCAGGTGCTGCAACCGGGTCAACACCTGCGCACCGGCCCGCGCGCCCGTCTGGCGCTGCTGCTCAGCGACCGCACCCAGATCCGCCTGAATGAAAACACTCAGCTTGAGATTCAAGCCATCCAGCCGGCGCCGCGTACCGCTGGCCAGACCAGGTTCCGCCAGTTGCGCGGCCAGGCCTGGGTGCAGTCGAAGACGCCACCCAGGGAGTTGCAGTGGGAAACGCCCACGGCCATTGCCGGCATACGCGGTACGGATTGGGAGATGAGCGTTGCCGAGGATGGCGTCTCGCTGCTCTCCGTGTTCAGTGGCGCGGTCGCCTTTGCCAACGATTTCGGCAAACTCGAAGTCCTGGCCAACGAACAGGCGCGTGCCGAGGCCGGCAAGGCACCGGTGAAACTGGTGGTGCAGAACCTGAAAGACCGCATTCAGTGGGTAAGCGCCTATCGCCTGGAACCGTTGCGCCACATCCTCCTGGAAAACGCCGATCTGCCGGCACTGCGCCAGATGCTGGCGGATACATCCGGCCAGGATGTCGCCAGCCTGACTCGACGTGGCCGGATTCTGGCCGATATGGGCCTGTGGTCTGAAGCCGAGGCGGCATTCGGCGCCGCCCTGAAGCTGGACCCGGACAGCCGGCCGGCGCGGATCGGCATGGTCTATGTCGACTTGTGGCGTGGCGACCAGAAGGCCGCCGAGAACTGGTTGGCCAAATCCAAAGGCGAAACTCCGAGCCCGGAATGGCTCTTGGCGGACGCGGCCAGCAAGATCGCCGCGGGCGATACCGAGACGGCCCGGGTCGATCTCCAAAGCCTGGACGATAAGGTCGATGCCTGGCTGCTGCGCGCCGACATGCTCGCCTACGCAGGCCGGGGGGACGAAGCAGCGACACTGCTGCGTCAAGGCCTGCAACGCTTCCCCGACAACCACCGCTTGCTTGCCGCCCTGGCTCGGCAGCATCTGCGCGCCGATGATCTGGATGCCGCCAAGGCCGCCGCCGAACAGGCTGTCACGGCGAATCTGGCATCTTACGAAGGCTGGCTGGCCCAGGCCGAGATCGCCCGACGCGAAGGTGATGCCACGGCCGTCATCGGTGCCTATGACCTGGCCATTGCCCTGAAACCGGCAGACGACCGTGCCTGGTTCGGCCTCGGCAGCGCCCAGGCCGAACGCGAGCGCATCCCCGAGGCCCGCAGGGCGCTGGACCGCGCCCTGGCAATCAACCCGACGGGACTGGGCTACCAGGGGGAGCGAGCCACGCTGGCTACCCAGGCCGCCGCATACAGCGAGGCCGATGCCGCCTACGCTCAGGCGCTCGAAGCCAACCCGGCGGACTACGTCGCGCTGACCGGCCTCGGTCTGCTGCAACTGAAGCGCGGCCAGACCCAGGCCGCACTCGACTCACTGCTCAAGGCCGGGGTCATGGAGCCGCGCTATGCCCGCGCCCACGTCCATACCGCCGTCGCCTATTACCAGCTGGGCGATACCGCCCAGGCCTTGAGCGAACTGAAGCGCGCCAGCGAACTCGACGACAAGGATCCCTTGCCGCACTATCTGGCGGCGATGATCGAGTCCGACCGGCTGCGTCCCGCCGATGCCATCGACGCCGCGCGCGCCGCGTTGCAACGCATGCCCTACCTGAAATCGCTCAACCAACTGGCCAACGACCAGCAGGGCAGTGCCAATCTCGGCCAGTCGTTCGCCTTCTTCGGCATGGAGGATTGGGCGGCGAGTTATGCCCAGGAGTCCTACTCGCCGTACTGGGCGGGCAGCCATCTGTTCCTGGCGGACCGCTATGTCGGCCTGTTCACCAAGAACTCCGAACTGTTCCAGGGCCTGATCTCCGACCCGACCGTGTTCGGTGCCGGCAATCGCTTCAAGCCGCTGATCGCCGCGCCCGCCAGCCATGGCGGTGCGTCGCTGCGCTATACCCAGTCCGATGATTTCGACGGCTGGAGCCCGCAGGTCGAACTCAGCGGCTACCGCGCCGAGGCCAGGCCGATGGCCTATTACCTGGGTTACGAAAAGCTCGACTGGCAGCGCTTCGACCGACCCTACGATCTCGACACCCTCACCGCCGCCTTCGGCATCAAGCCGCGCCATGACCTGGGCATGTTCATGTTCGCCGACGCCAGCCGGCAGGATAGCCAACCCGCCGGCGATTTCGGCGGTTTCAGCTTCGACGTCGACGACCGGCTCGATACGCGCCGCGTCGACTTCGGTCTCAACTACCAGCGTCAGCCGGACGATCAGATCTGGTTGAAGGCCGGTTATTTCCGCTCCAGGGAGTCCTTCGATGGCGAGTTCGGCTTCGATATCGTCAACGCCCGTTCGACCATCGAGGTTCCGGAACTGTCCGCCCGCCACAGCTTCGACACCGCTTCCGGGCACCGGATCAGCTGGGGTATCGATGCCGGCCGGCGGATGACCCAGGCGTCCCTGGACGACAACTTCCTGCTGCGCACCGACTACCGGGTCACTGAAAGCAGCTTTGATCTGTATGTTTCCGACACGCTACGCTTGGCCCCGAACCTGGACATCCAGGGCGACCTGGTCTGGCAACGGCAGCGCAGGAGCGCCCAGGAACAGCCCTTTATCACCGCCCTCGACCCACCCGAGCCCGCCTCCCCGACGCGCGAAACCCTGAACGCCCGGCAACTGAGTCCGCGCCTGGGCCTGATCTACCGTCCGTCGGATACCCGTCGTGTCCGCGTCGCCTACCAGAACTGGCTGCGCCCAACCACCTTCAGCGCCCTGCAACCGGTGGCGACGGCGGGCATTCCCCTGGACGATCGCCTGGTCACGCGCGGCGGCGAACTCGATCGCCTGCGCCTGCAAGGCGAATGGGAAGCGTCGCCGCGCACCTTCCTGATGGGCTATGCCGACTACAAGCGCATCGACAACAACCTGATGGCCATACGCCCGCCCTCGGTCAGCGACCTGGAAAGTCTCGGCAAGCTGCGTCCGCGCGACTTCGGCGCGCTGATGCGCGACGACCTGTATGAGGTCGCCGACACCCCGGATTACGCCGGCGGCGATATCGCCAGCCTCGGCTTCGGCATCAACCATCTGCTCGACCGTCACTGGGCGCTGAATGCCCGCTATGCCTGGACCGACTCCGAGAATTCCGCGGACGCGACCCTGGATGTGCCCTACCTGCCGAAACATGCACTGGCCCTCGGCGCCACCTGGATCGCCGAATCCGGCTGGTATGTCGCCGGGCGCCTGGCTTGGCGCGACCGACGTTATGCGGACGAAGCCAATACATCCCGCCTCGACTCGGGCTGGACCGGCGACCTGGACATCTTCAAGGAAAGCCGGGACAAACACTGGTTGTTCCGCTTCTCGGCGAATAATCTGTTCGGCGAACTTGCCGAACAATACACCGCCGAGGTCAATTACCGGTTCTAACCCGCAAGACTGGTATAGCCACCGCCCAGCGAGTTCAGCTCGATGTCGCGGGTCGAGGCCACATCGGCCTCGATGGCCGCCACGGCGGCGGTGCAACGGATGACCTGCATGGTCCCGCGGTCGGGGTTGAGCAGCCTTTTGGCATGCTCGATAGTCATGGCGAAATCCTGCAAGCCTTCGTCGAGCCAGTCTCGCTTCTCGATGCCATCGAAAAAATTAAAGATTCCCGCGCCGCAACCGATATGGAATCTCAAAGAAGAGAGCGACCATGACTCAGACCTATATCGACCCGCAAGGCCAGCCACACGTTGATCGTCGCCAACAGCGTCAGTTGCGCGATATTTTTCAGGACTTCCGGAGCACCGTTGAACCCTTTCTCCGTGCCGATACCACTTGGGGCGGCGCTGATCTGTCCTATCTGGCCCGCCGCCAGATTCAGGAATCCCATCCTGATCTGAGTTCGATCGAGATCAATGTGCTGGTTCAGGCCGTCCTGCGGGTTATGCGCGAAGATCGCGCTTCAACCAGTTAGCTGAGCCGCGTCCTGGCTTATACCTTCAGGTCGATCTTTGGTCCGGTCGGTCGGCGTCGACGATCCTGGCGTACGCGGGTATCCAATAGCGCGGGCTTGCCATCGGCACGACGCTCGGCCTGGCGGCGATCTTCTCCCTGGTAAGTCACTTCAGCCTCCTGCCGCGAGGGCTCATCCGGGGTCGGGGTCGATGTCGTGCCCGTCTGGCGCTTTTCGTTCGGGTTGAGCGGGGTATGGCGAGGTGGATTGGCACCGATCCGACGCACCGCGAGCGCCGGTTCGGTCTGCTTGACGTCAAGCTCTGTCAGCGTCGATTTCTCTAGCGTATTCAATGGCTCAATCGGAATTCTCATGGGCACCTCCCGAGTCTTGTCGAGCGTTATACGTCAAGCGAGCGTAAGAGAAAAGTCGGTTGCGCCTCGGCCGAAGCAGACTCCAGCGACACGCCACCGAGCAGCAACACCGAGTCGATGCCGAAACGGTTGGCGCCGAGAATGTCGGTTTCGAGCTGATCGCCGATCATGACCATGCGGCCACCGCCGGCACGGCGCGCGGCCTCGCTGAAAATCATGGCATGCGGTTTCCCGAGCGGTTCACAGCGCAACCCGGATTGCCCGGGGTAGCGCCGTGCCAGCACGGCCTCCAGAATCAGCGCCAGGCTCCCCGAAGTAAAGCCAAAGCCACCTGCGCGTGGATAAATCAGGTCCGGATTGGGCAAGACCAGCCGTACCGCCTTGCCGGCATCGAGGCGGCGGAAGAGGCTGCCCAGGACGGCGTCGAAGGTGTCCCAGAAGGGTGCAAAGGCCTGGTCGGCGATGATCAGGACCTCGAAATCCGCGCCGCTCCGGACGGCTGCCGCATCCAGCACATCGGCGCCCGCGCGGCGGGCCAGTTCACGGCTGTCGCCGGTGCCCAGGACGCAACAGCGGGCACCGATCAGCGCGTGTTCCTGAAAATATGGAATCAACAGGCTACCCGCCGTGATGATGCGTTCCGGCGCTATCGCCAAGCCGAAGCTGCGGTATTGCCTGGCCGCGTTTTCCGCCAGTTTCGAGGCACTGTTGCTGACGATGTAATAGTCCCGACCCGTGTCGTTGAGTACATCGATCAGCTGGCTGGCGCCGGCCAGCGCGGATTCCAGATTGACCAATACACCGTAGGCATCCAGCAGGATGACCTCATGGCTTTCGATCAGCGCGGCCATGCGGCTTTCAGGAATTGCCTTCATGCGATTCAGACCTCTTGACCTGGTATTGGGCTCGTTCTCGGCCTGTGATAGCCTTCAAGGATGATACTCAGACACACACGCACGTTCCATGCCCTTTGTCTCTTCCTGCTGTGCCTGTGCGCCCTGCCGGCGTTTGCGCAGCAGGACGATTTCCAGGCCTGGCTGGATACCGTCAAGCAGGAGGCCCTGGCACGCGGCATTTCCCAGGCCACCCTGGATAAGGCACTGAACCTGGCCCGGCCTATCGACAAGGTTCTGGAGCTTGACCAGCGCCAGCCGGAATTCGTCGACACCTTCTGGAACTATGTCGACCGCCGGATCAATCCGGCTCGGATCAAGAAAGGTCGCGACTTGCTCGATACACATGAGCATCTCTTGATCGGCGTTGAAAACTGCTACAAGGTGTCACCGCGTTTCCTGGTGGCTTTCTGGGCACTGGAGACAAACTTTGGCGAAAATACCGGCGGCTTCCCGGTGATCGCCGCGCTCGCCACCCTGGCCTACGATGCCCGCCGCGCCGAGTTTTTCCGGGGCGAGTTGCTTGCCGCGCTGGAAATCCTCGATGCCGGGCACATCGACGTCGCCGATATGAAGGGCTCCTGGGCCGGGGCCATGGGCCAGATGCAGTTCATGCCCTCGACCTTCAGACACTATGCCGTGGACGCCGACCAGGATGGCCGTGCCGACCTGTGGCATACGCTGCCCGATGCCTTTGCCTCGGCGGCGAACTATCTCCACCAGAGCGGCTGGCAGGAGGACGAGATCTGGGGCCGGGAGGTGACGCTGCCGGCGACCTTCGACTGGCGCCTCGCCGGACTGGAGACCAGAAAGAGCGTCAAGTCCTGGGCCGCCCTGGGCGTGACACAGGCCGATGGCGAACCGCTGCCGCCATCCTACTCCCAGGGCTCCGTACTCTTGCCGCAAGGCCATGAAGGTCCGGCCTTTCTGGTCTACCGCAACTTCGAGGTGATCATGGCCTGGAACCGTTCGGTCAACTACGCCCTGTCGGTCGCCCTGCTCGCCGACCGTCTGCGCGGCATGCCCAGCACGAAACATGGCCGGCAAGCCGACAACCGGCGCATGACCCGCGACGAGGCCATCGAGATTCAGAACCGCCTTGGCAAGCTGGGCTTCGATATCGGTAAAGCCGACGGCGTCATCGGCGCGCGCAGCCGAGGCGCGGTGCGTCAATACCAGGAAACCATGAAATTGCCGGCGGATGGCCATGCCTCGCTGACATTGCTTGAATATTTGCGCGCGCAGGACAGCGTCCCGGTAGCCGCGCCGGCGCCGGCCAGCCCGCCGGCTGGATCGGACGCCTCCCAATCCCGTCAGGTCACCCTCGGAGACAGCCAACATGGCTGATATCCCGGTCTGCTGGAAGTGCGGCGTCGCCCTCAAGGACGTGCCTCTGCCCCTGGCGCGCCGCGCCGAATGCCCCGCCTGCCAGGCCGAGCTGCATGTCTGCCGCATGTGCCGGCATTACGACACGGCCAAGGCCAAACACTGTCGGGAGCCCATGGCCGAAGAGGTCAAGGACAAGACCCGCGCCAACTTCTGCGAGTGGCTCCAGGCGCGCGCCGATGCCTACGCCACGCCGGCCGAAAACGCGGGCCGTGACCACCTGGAGTCGCTCTTCGGCGGCAGCCCCGCGGCGGCTGAACCGGTCGATACGCGCAAGGCGCTGGACGACCTCTTCGGTTGAGCCGGGCCGGGTTTACTTCGGAATGCTGACTTCCCGCTCGAAATAGCGGCCCTCGCTGGTGCGCGTATGGCAGGCCGCGCAATTCGCCGGGCTGCCAATCTTGGCGCGCTTCCAGAAGCTGGAGGGCACTTCGTCGTGCATATATTTGAAGTAGGGGGAGCCGCTGATCCGCTGAGGCGCTTCGGTCGGCCCGATACCCGAGGCGATGCGCCGCATCAGCAGGGTCGCTGAAGGGGTGTCGGCGGCCAGGGGCAGAATGGCCTTTTCGATGGCGCCGAGCTGGGCGTCGTCCAGACTGGCGTCTTCCCCGAAGTGGTTCGCCAGATCGCCCAGCATTTTTTTCCAGGAGCGGGCCGGCAGAAAACCCGGGGCGTAGGCCGTGTGACAGCCGCCGCACTCATTCAGGTAAAGCTTGCCGGCGGGCATCGGCAAAACGGCATCGCCATCGGCGCGGCCGCTACCTATCCAGAACGCCATCAGCCCGACACCGAGGATCAGCAGGAACAAACTCCTGATTGTCACGCCCATGCGTTACCTCACGCTCAGCATATACGCCGTGAAATCGGCCTTCTCCTGGGGCGTACAGGCACGCGCCAGAACTTCCATGCAATTGCGCTTGAACCACTTCTCCACCTTGGCCGGATCGGTAAAACGCTCCTTGTTGGCTACCGGGGCCAGTGGCTCGATCTCCTTATGCGTCTTGACATGCTGACCACGCGCCCTGGCATCGTCGGTATGGCAACTCGTGCATGACGCGGCCTCGCCGCCGCCCGTCGACTTGGCGCGAAACAGCTTCTCGCCACGCACGGCCGAAGCCGAGCCCCCCGCCTGTTGCGACAGCATGTCGAGAACTTGCTGAGGCGTGTCCGCCCGGGCGGCGGTCGACGCCGCCAGGAGCAGGCCAAGCAGTATGGCGCGTGTCATGGTTTTTCCTTGAGATATTGATACCCGCTCACCATGGCCTGGGCTACCGGGACACCGTGGCGCCGCTCATGCAGGATCAGGGCACCCAGGTGGGCGACGATGAAAGCGATGAAAACGTATTGCAGCCATTCATGCGGAGCCCGGAAGAACGTTTTCAGTTCCAGCGTGTAACCCAGCAGCGGGTAGAGCGGCCCGGTTCCCTGATCGATGGCCGCCAGGGCCAAGCCGCTCAAGGCCATGACCAGCAGCAAGCCATAGATCATCAGATACCCGGCACTGGCGAGTGGGTGGTGCCCGAAGGTTTCGGGAGGCGTGAAGATGCGCCGCTGCCCCAGGACGGCCCGCCAGGCGGCGGGATGCCACAGACCCTGCCAACGCGCCACCTCGGGGCCGGCAAAGGCCCAGACCAGGCGCGCCGTCAATCCCAGCATGAGCGCGTAGCCCAGCCAAAGGTGCAAACGCCAGAGCGCCGCCGCCGGCCAGGCCAGTTCCAGCCCGTCGGCAAGTTGCCCGGACAGGGCGAGAAAGACGATCAGCAAGGCATTCCAGGCATGAATCGACCGCAACACGGGGTCGTAGACACGTTTCCGCCTGAAGAGTGTTGTTTCCATTGGCTGGCCGGGCCGCTTAACGCGCTTCAAATGGGCGCCGTGGCATGAGTCGCGTTGATGTTCTGAACAGCGGCATAAGGCATGGAATAGTCAGGTCGACACTTGAAGTCGGCCTAGAATATTATTATTTACTAATATTGTCAATTCGCGTCTACAAACAATGCGTTATACAAACGGCTCAGGGGCGGGCGGGCGTCGACTGGGCCAGCAGCAGCAGACTGTCGGCGGCAACCTCACGCACATCCGCGTCGCCATCGTCCAAGCGCGCCCGCAGATAAACCACGGCGGACCGGGACTGAGTCAAGCCCAGATAATGACAGGCATCCACCCGCACCCGAGCGTCATGGTGGCCAGTCAACGCCGCCAACGGCTCAACCAAGGCCGCCAGATTGTCCGTACCGGCCATTTCCTCGAAAACCGCCCCGGCGCCGATACGCACATTGATGCTGGCCTCGGGGTTGGCGACGATGGCCAGCAAAGCCTCCAGCCACTCTTGCCGCGTCCGGATACGCTCGAGTACCTTGGTGAGTTCGCCTGCCTTCAGCAGGGTATGAAAATAATCGGCCATGCCGGTACCACTGCCCGCGTGCGTTGCCCAACGTAGCAACTCCTCGCGCGTACGCATGCCAGCGAGATCGAATGGTCCGATCCTGACCCACGGCACCGAGCGTATGCCCAGACTTTGCGCGGCCTCGGGATAGACCTCGACATTCACCACCTCAAGGCGTCCAAGCTGTCCCTGTTTGACCAGCTCACCCAGGATTTGCAACATGGCCGGGCAATGCGGGCAAAGCGGGGCCAGATACAACGTGGCATCGACAGGAATGGGCATGATCATCGGTAGTAAAAATCAAGGGGGGTATGACCCCCCCTTGCAGGTTTTGGTGGGCCCCCCGAGAGTCGAACTCGGCACCAATGGATTATGAGTCCGCTGCTCTAACCAGGCATGAGCTAGAGGCCCGCTAGGCGGAGCCAGGCTCCGCCCAGTAAACGGTCAATCCAGGAAGCTGCGCAGGCGCTCCGAACGCGAGGGATGGCGCAGTTTGCGCAGCGCCTTGGCCTCGATCTGGCGGATGCGCTCGCGGGTGACGTCGAACTGCTTGCCGACTTCCTCCAGCGTGTGGTCGGTGTTCATCTCGATACCGAAGCGCATGCGCAGCACCTTGGCTTCCCTCGGCGTCAGCGAATCCAGCACTTCCTGCGTGGCGAATTGCAGGTTGGAGTACATCGCCGCCTCGACCGGGGCCATGGTCGCCGAATCCTCGATGAAGTCGCCCAGGTGGGAATCCTCGTCGTCGCCGATAGGCGTTTCCATGGAGATCGGCTCCTTGGAGATTTTCATGATCTTGCGGATCTTGTCCTCGGGCATCTCCATCTTTTCCGCGAGGGTCGCCGGGTCCGGCTCCAGACCGGTCTCCTGGAGGATCTGCCGGCTGATGCGGTTCATCTTGTTGATGGTTTCGATCATGTGCACCGGGATGCGGATGGTACGTGCCTGGTCGGCGATCGAACGGGTGATCGCCTGACGGATCCACCACGTCGCATAGGTCGAAAACTTGTAGCCACGACGATATTCGAACTTATCGACGGCCTTCATCAGGCCAATGTTGCCTTCCTGGATCAGGTCGAGGAATTGCAGGCCGCGGTTGGTGTACTTCTTGGCGATGGAGATCACCAGGCGCAGGTTGGCTTCGATCATTTCGCGCTTGGCGCGGCGCGCCTTGGCCTCACCGGTGGACATGCGCTTGTTGATGTCCTTCAGATCCTTCACCGACAGCCCGGCCTTTTCCTGCAACTCGCCCAGCTTGCGCTGGCGCTCGTTGATGTCGTACTGCTGGCGCGTCAGCATCTCGGCGTAGGGCTTGCCAGAGGCGAGCTCGGTGGCGATCCAGTCCTGGCTGCCCTCGTTGCCCGGGAAGGTCTTGATGAAATGGGTACGCGGCATGCCGCTCTTGTTGATGGCCAGATCCATGATCACCCGCTCGTGGACGCGGACTTCCTCGACCATGGCGCGCACGCTGTCGCAAAGATGCTCGACCTGGCGCGCGCTGAAGCGGAAGCCCATCAGGTGATTGGTCAGGGCCTCTTGATGCACCAGGCTCTGCTTGCTGCCGACCCCGTATTTAGACTGGGCGGAACGCAGCTTGGCGTGGCACTTGGCGACCTCGGCAAAGCGCTCGAGGGCATCGACCTTCAACTGCGCGAGATTGGCCGCGGTAACACCCCCACCCTCGGCTTCCTCGTCCTCATCCTCACCCTCGGCTTCAGGCTCCTCGACCATGGCCATGGCGATATCCGCGCCAGCGCTGTCGACCAAGCCATCGACAAGCTCCTCGATGCGCATCTCGTCCTTGCCGACCTTTTCCGCCATCAGCAAGATCTGCGCAATGGTCAACGGGCAAGAGGAAATGGCCTGCACCATGTTCTTCAGGCCTTCCTCGATGCGCTTGGCGATCTCGATCTCGCCCTCGCGGGTGAGCAGTTCGACCGTACCCATTTCGCGCATATACATGCGCACCGGGTCGGTGGTGCGGCCGAATTCGGAATCGACGGAAGACAGGGCGGCTTCGGCCTCTTCGACGGCATCCTCGTGCGCCACCGGAGCGGGTGCTTCGGACATGAGCAGATCTTCCGCGGCCGGAGCCTCGTCATAGACCTGGATACCCATGTCGTTGATCATGCTGATGATGCCCTCGATCTGCTCGGCATCGAGCATGTCGTCAGGCAGGTGGTCGTTGATCTCGGCGTAGGTCAGGTAGCCACGCTCCTTGCCCAGCAGGATCAGGTTTTTCAGGCGCATGCGCCGGTCTTCGGCATTTTCGACCTTGCCTGCGGCGCCTTCGTTGGCCAGCCTCAGCAGCGCATCCTTCTTGTTCTGTGCGCTCTTCGACGGTCTGCCCTTCTTCTTGGCGCCCGTCACTTCAGGTTCACTCTGCCGCGTCGTTGTTTTGGTCGTCGCCATGCCTGCCACACTCCGTTTATGGATTCGCGCGAAAACCCGTGATTATACACGAATATCACCCCCGATTTTCGCCTGGGTCGGTCCTAGGTTTTGACTTTACCCACCTGATCAAGTTTCTTGTAGCGCGGCCCCTCGACCAGCAAGCGTTTCTCTTCACCGGTCAGTTGCGACAGTGGCAAACCAACCAGCCGTTCGCGCTCGGCCCGCATCCACTGCTCCATCAGCGTGGCGCAAGCCCCCTGGAAATCAGCCTCGGTGCGCGCTTCGGTTTCGGCATCGCTGCCCAGCAGCATCGACTCCGCGAAGGCGGTTTCGATCAGCTCATACCCGTCCCGCCCCTTGAAGGCATCGACGATACGCCGCGTCTGAGTCATCTCCGGATGTTCCTTGATATATGCCGCCAAGGATTCCAGCGCCGCCGCCTCATTGCCGTGGACCAGCCGGCGCTCGGGAAGTTCATGTGCCCGCTCGGGCCTGGCCAGCAACGCCTGGATCACCACCCGATAGGGTGAGGCCATGACCTCTCGGCGCATCACCGGACGCGGCGCCGAGCGCGGATCACGCCGGACCGAGGGCGCGGCGATGCCGGTCAGATCACCCAGGCGGGCGCGCATGGTGCGCGCCAGGAGCGGGGCATGACGCATCTGGGCGAGGTAGGGCTCCATCAACTTGAGCAGCCGCACCCGACCCTCCTGCGAGGACATATCGGTCTGCGCGCGCAGCGTCTCGAAAAGATAATCGGACAGCGGCATGGCATGCCGACATAGATCGCGAAAAGCGGCCTCGCCCTTGTCGCGAACATAGCTGTCCGGGTCTTCGCCCTCCGGGAGAAACAGGAAACTCACCTGTTTGCCGTCCGGCAATTGCGGCAAGGCATTCTCAAGACCCCTCCAGGCCGCCTTGCGACCCGCGGCATCGCCATCGAAGGCAAAAATCACCCGATCGACGAGACGGAATATCTTGGCGACATGGTCCGGCGTGACCGCCGTACCCAGCGTCGCCAGGGCGTTGTCGACACCATGCTGGGCAAGCATGACGACATCCATGTACCCCTCGACCACCAGGGCATACCCGGCATTCTGGATGCCGCGCCGGTTTTCATGCAGGCCGTAGAGCTCCCGCCCCTTGTGGAACAACGGCGTCTCCGGCGAGTTCAGATACTTCGGCTCGCCCTGGCCCAGCACCCGCCCACCGAAGGCAATGACCCTGCCACGCTCGTTGCGGATCGGGAACATGACGCGATCCCGGAAACGGTCGTAGCGCTTGCCTTCGCCGGCGATCACAAGACCGGCCTCTTCCAGCGCGGCGTCCTGATAATTTTCGACGGCCTTTGCCAGTCCCTGCCACTCGTCCGGGGCATATCCCAGAGCAAAGCGCGCGGCCGTTTCGCCGGTCAGACCGCGACTTTTCAGGTAGGCGATAGCTTTTTCGCTCCCCTTCAGCAGCTCGATGTAATGGCGCGAGGCCTGTTCCATCGCCGTATTGAGCGCATCACGCCGGCCATCCTCGGGTTTTCGGCCCTGACCGTCGTCGGGCACATTCATGCCAACGCGTGCCGCCAGATCCTTGACCGCCTCCGGAAAGTCCAACCCGGCATGTTCCATCATGAAGGAGATGGCCGTGCCATGGGCGCCGCAGCCGAAACAGTGGTAGAACTGCTTGGTCGGGCTAACCGTGAACGAGGGGGATTTTTCGTTGTGGAAGGGACAACAGGCCTGGTAGTTCGCGCCTTTTTTCTTCAGCGGAACATAGCGTTCGATCACCTCGACGATGTCGACTCGATCCAGCAGAAGATGGATGAAATCCTGGGGAATCACCCTGGATTCCGCCTCGGGGTCAGGCCAACGCCGCCTTGACTTGCGCGGATACCACGGTCATGTCGGCACGACCGGACATTTTCGGTTTCAGCCAATTCATCGCCCTGCCCATATCCTTCGCCGAGGCGGCGCCTGTTTCGGCGATGGCAGCACGCACCAGCTCGGCGATCTCATCGCCGGACAGCTGTTGCGGCATATAGGCGGACAGGACTTCAAGCTCGAAGCGCTCGCTATCGGCGAGATCCTGACGCTTGGCGGCCTGGTATTGCTCGATCGAGTCACGACGCTGTTTGATCTGCTTGTCGACGACCGCGACGATACCGGCATCGTCAAGTTCGATGCGTTCATCGATCTCGCGTTGCTTCACCGCCGCCAGCAATAGACGCAAGGCGCCCAGGCGCACGGTCTCCCGCGCACGCATGGCCGCCTTCATATCTTCGGTGATGCGGGCTTTCAGAGACATGCGGAGCCCGAAATCAGACCGGAACGATTAGTACAACTTGGGGCAGGGTCTGGCCGCGCAGGCGCTTGTGATGGCGCTTCACGGCGGCAGCCAGCTTGCGCTTGCGCTCCTGCGTCGGCTTCTCGTAAAACTCGCGGGCGCGGAGCTCGGTCAACAAGCCGGTCTTTTCGATGATGCGCTTGAAGCGGCGCATTGCCACTTCGAACGGCTCGTTTTCCTTGAGGCGTACATTAGCCATGTATTCGGTCCCAATTCGGATATACAAAAAAGAGGCAGAATTATAGTCATGGTCTGCGCCGTGCACAAGGATAAAATGCCCAGCTTCACCAACCCCTTGGCGTCAACCGACGCCCAGTTGCAACATGCGCGTCCTAGGCATTGAGTCTTCCTGCGACGAAACCGGCATCGCCCTGTATGACACCGAGCGCGGCCTGCTCGCCCACGCCCTGCACACCCAGGTCGCCCTGCACGCCGAATATGGCGGCGTCGTCCCGGAACTCGCCTCACGCGACCACATCCGGCGCGTCCTGCCGCTGACCCGCCGGGTACTCGGCGAGGCCGGCCTGACACTGAGCGACATCGACGGCATCGCCTACACCCAGGGACCGGGTCTGGCCGGCGCCCTGCTGGTCGGCGCCAGCGTTGCCAGCGGACTGGCCTTGGCACTGGACCTGCCCAGCGTCGGCGTACATCACCTCGAAGGCCATCTGCTCTCGCCCTTGCTCGCCGAGCCGAGGCCGGAATTCCCATTCATCGCCCTGCTGGTCTCCGGCGGACACACCCAGATCATGCGCGTCGATGGCGTCGGCCGCTACGAACTGCTCGGCGAAACCCTCGACGATGCCGCCGGCGAAGCCTTCGACAAGACGGCGCAACTCCTCGGTCTGGGCTATCCCGGAGGTCCGGCCGTGGCGAAGCTCGCCGAGACGGGCGATCCGTCGCGCTTCAAGCTGCCCCGTCCCATGCTTAACAGCGGCAACCTGGAGTTCAGTTTCAGCGGCCTGAAGACCGCCGTACTCAATCTGAAAATCAAGGAAGGCGATGAAGCCAGGGCTGACATCGCCGCCGCCTTCCAGGAGGCGGCCATCGATGTATTGGCGGGAAAAAGCCTGCAAGCGCTGCGCCAGACCGGCATGAAGCGCCTGGTGGTCGCCGGCGGTGTCGGCGCCAACCGATTGCTGCGCCAGCGCCTCGACGCCGAGGCAAGCAAGCGCCGCTTCCAGGTCTATTACCCGCCGCTCGATCTCTGCACCGACAACGGCGCCATGATCGCCTACGCCGGGGCCATGCGCCTCAAGGCCGGCCGCGCCACGAACGGCAGTTTCGGCATCCGGCCGCGCTGGGATCTGGCCGACCTCAACGCACCAGATTGAGACGTCCCAACAGATCCTTCAGATGCAGCAGGCGGATGGCATCCTCCGGGAAGAGCAGGACCAGGGCAAACAGGGCGATGACCAGCAGCACCAGAAAGGTCGAAAACAGGCTGCCCGGGCGCAGCCACCCCCAGTAGCGCGCCGCCAGATAGAGGGCGTCCTTGCGGTGCTCCGACAAGGCCAGCCAGCGGTTGAGCATGCTCGCGGCGAGGTAGACCACATAACCCCCGGCCAGCGAAGCGAGGACGATCCGGAAGACGGTGAGCATGTCCACCGGCCCCTCGCCCAACCCCCGATAGAACAGCGAAATGCCGCCAACCGCGACCGACGCGACAAAGGCCAGGCCGATATTCATCACCAGACGCCGGCGCTCGCGCGCAAGATCCTGCTGACGCTGCACGAAGAATGAATCGACCTCGGCCTTGAAGTATTCGGTCTTTTCTTCGACCAGCGCGGAAATCTCCGTCTTCATCACCTGGATACGATCGTCGAGGACGCCGGACAATTTATCGGCGGCGTAGTCGACCAGTTCCTTGACATCGTCCTTGGTGAACTGCCGCTGGTCGTGCAGTTCGATGGAGATCTTGTCGAGCTTGGCGTCGATTTCCCGGCTGGCATTCTGGATGACATCCTTGAGTTCGTCGCCGGCATGGCGCACGCCTTCGCCGAGGACGCCGCCCAACTTGTCGCCGGCCTTGTCGATGGCTGACTCGGAGACCGCCGCCAGGCTCTCCCGTGCATAGTCCATCTCTTTCTGGAACCAGGCCATGGACAACTCCTACTCCCTCAAGACCGCTTGAAGCCTGCCTCTTCGCCGCGCAGCAAACGTCCGATGTTCGCCTTGTGGCGCCAGAAGATGAGCAGGGCCACACCAAGGATAGCCAATGTATCGACGCCTTGCCCGGATAACCACCAGACATACACCGGCGCCAGCCCGGCCGCGACCAGCGCCGAGAGCGATGAAACGCGCGTCAGCAGGAACACCAGCAGCCAGCTCGCGGCACACGCAAACCCCAGCCAGGGATTCAAGGCCATCAGTAAACCGAGGGCGGTAGCGACGCCTTTGCCGCCCTTGAAACCGAAGAATACTGGCCAGAGGTGTCCGACAAACGCGGCCAGACCGGCCAAGGCGGGCGCATAACTCGGCAGGCCCCAGACCTGCGTCGCCCACTGCGCCAGGAGCACGGCCACCGCGCCCTTCAGCGCGTCGCCCAGCAAGGTCAGCGCCGCTACAGACTTGCGGCCGCTGCGCAGCACGTTGGTGGCGCCGGGGTTGCCGGATCCATAGCTGCGCGGGTCGGGCAGACCGGATACGCGGCTCAAGATGACCGCGAAGGAAAGCGAGCCAATAAGGTAGGCGACCACGATAACAATCAGGACTTCAAGCATGGGGCGAACATCATCAATTGAGCGTGAGAGGGTAAAATGGCGCCCTTTTCAGCCGGCGAGCGCCATGGACATTCTGTTTCTGCGGGACTTCCGTCTCGAGATCATTATCGGATTATACGAATGGGAGCGCAAAGCGCCGCAACCCGTGCTGATCGACCTGGAGATCGGCCTGTATGACCACAAGGCCGGCCATAGCGACGACATCCAGGACACCATCGACTACGGCAAGGTGGCGCAGCGCATCCGCGACTTCACCGCGAGCCAGTCATTCCATCTGGTCGAAGCCCTGGGCGAACACATCGCCGACATCGTCCGCAACGAATTCGGCGCCCCCTGGGTCCGCGTCGCCTTGCGCAAGCAGGCGATCATTCGTGGCGTCAAGGAACTGGGCATCATCATCGAACGCGGCAGCCGGTTGTGAGTGACGCAGTGACGAGTCAAAAGTGACAAGGTAACCGCCACGACTAACGCGCCGGTCACTGTGTCACTCGTCACCATGTCACTGTACTTCTACGTCGCCGGCGTCCTCCTGGTCGCCTACTTCATACGCGGCATCTCCGGCTTCGGCTCGGGGCTGATCGCCGTGCCCTTGCTGGCCTTGAAGCTGCCGCTGACTTTCGTCGTGCCGCTGATTCTGCTCACCGATTTCACCTGTTCCCTGGTACTTGGCGGCCTCAATTTTCGACTGGTCGCCAAGGATGAACTGAAACGGCTCCTGCCGCCCGGACTGATCGGCGTCGGCATAGGCACCCTGTTGCTGGTGTCGCTGCCGAAGACACCGATGCTGATCGGCCTGGGCAGCTTCGTCATCCTCTTCGCCCTGCGCAACCTGCTCCTGGCGGGACGCGAGCCGAAACCGGTTTCAACCTGGTGGGCCTGGCCGGCGGCCCTGACCGGCGGCACGGTGGGTGCCATGTTCGGTACTGGCGGACCACCTTACGTCATCTATCTGTCGCATCGCTTGTTCGATAAAGGCCAACTGCGCGCGACCTTTTCCGGACTGTTTTTTCTGGAAGGACTGGCACGCATCGCCGCCTTTGCCTTGAGCGGCCTGCTCATCGACACGCGGTTGTTCCTGGCCTATTTCAGCGCCATCCCGGTGGCGCTTGCCGCCCTCTGGGTCGGCAGCCACGTGCATAGCCGCTTGAGCAACGAGCAGATGCTCAAACTGATCAGCCTGATCCTGCTGGGTAGCGGGTTTTCACTGTATCTCAAGGCCTTCTCCTGAAGGCACGCTAACCAAGAAAATGGCGTTCCAGCTCGACCATATCGACCCGGCCATCGGCGAACAACTCGACAGCCTGGGCCTGCCAGACATTCCGCCACTCGCTGTCTTCACCGCCATTGCGCTGCGCCAGGATATGGCAGGCGAACTGGATCAGGACGATCGTCTTGCGCACCGCCTCGGGCAGGTTACCCAACTCGGAATCATGGTGGTGCCGTACCGCCAGGGCGACATCCGCCGGCAGTTGCCAGCTGCGCGCCACCAGCAGGCCGACAACCGTGTGGCTCGTGCCATGCAAGCCATCAAGCTGTACCGGATCCGGCCAGGTATCCGGGTTCTGGAAGGCTTGCGCATAGGTCGCCTCGCGACGGCACAGTAAAGCCACGCCGCAATCGTGGAACATCGCCGCGAGAAAGGCCTGATCCTCGCGAACGCCCTTCAGGCGGGTCGCATGGATCACCTCCAGAACGATATCGGCGACGGCATTCATGCGTTGCCAGAGTGCATTCATGACCCGGCCTAGCGCCGGGTCGTGCAACGCCATGCGCAACCCCTCGCTGCGCACCACGGCCACCGTGGTGCGTATGCCCAGTACGGTAACCACTTTTTCCAGGTTGTCCTGTTTGACACGCAGCCCGAAGACCGGCGAGCCGGCCACCCGGAACAAGGCCCCGGACAAGGCCGGGTCACGACCGATCAGCGCGGCGAACTCACGCGACCCGGCATCCTCGTCCCGCTCCAGTGCCAGGACATTGACCAGCATGGCTGGAATTGGTGGAATCTTCACTCCCGACGCCAGAACGGCATCGATCAATCTAGTGTCTTCGTCCGTGTTCATGCCACTCCCCTGGTCGGCGGGGATAGCCGCCAGCCGATTGTTTTGATCACCTGGAGATCAAGCCATTGCCCCGATCCTGAAGTTCAAAGCAGCTTACCTTCCAGTTCGGCCATGTCCGCGCCCGCGTCGAGGAACAGCTCATTGGCACAGGAACGCCACACGGCCCGCCACTCACTGTCGTCGCCACCGCCCCGGCTGGCCAGAAGATGGCAGGCGAACTGGATCAGGACGATCATCTTGCGCGCCGCATCGGGCAAGCCCAGCAGATCGGCGTCGTGATGATGGCGCACCGCCAGGGCGACATCCTCGGGCAACTGCCAGTTGCGCGCCAGCAAGAACCCGGCGAGGGCATGATTGGTTGCATGGGCTTCATCCAGGGCAGGCAGATTGGGCCATTCCTCCGGCCCATGAAATGCCTTGGCGTAGTCGCGGCTCTGCCCCGCAAGCAAGGCGACGCCACAATCATGGAAGATACCGGCCAAAAAGGTCTGGTCTTCACGCACGCCTTTCAAGCGCAATGTCCGGACGAGGGCCAGAACGACATCTGCGACGGTGTTCATGCGCTGCCAGAAACGGGCCATCACCGGCGCCAGGCTCGGATCGTTGAGCGCGCCGCGCAGGCCTTCGCTACGGACCACGGCCACCGTGGTCCGCGTCCCCAGGATGGTGATCGCCTGATCCAGCGAGGTGACCCTGACCCGAAGCCCCAGCAAGGGCGAACCGACCACCGGAATACCGCGCCGGCCAGGTCGGGATCGCGGGAGATCAGCGCGGCATACTCGCGCGGCCCGGCATTGTCGTCGGCTTGCAGGGCCAGGACATTGAGCAGTACCGCCGGCATGGGCGGAATGGTCACCCCCGTGGCCAGGATGGATTCGATGAGCTGGTAGTCGTCGATCATAGGTATTTTCGGATCAGCCGCGCGGGTGGTGCTGCCGATGCAGGGTTTTCAGACGCTCGCGGGCCACATGAGTGTATATCTGTGTCGTCGAAATGTCAGAATGACCAAGCAGCATCTGCACCACGCGCAGGTCGGCGCCGTGATTCAGCAGATGCGTGGCGAAGGCGTGGCGCAGCGTGTGTGGCGACAATGCCCCGGATATACCCGCCACGCGGGCGTGGCGCTTGATCCGGTACCAGAAAGCCTGACGGGTCATCGCCCTGCCACGCTCCGTGACAAAAAGCGCATCGTCGGCACGTCCCGAGAGTAACGCCGGCCGCCCCGATTTCAGGTACTCGCCCAGACTTTCCGAGGCCATCTCGCCGAGCGGCACCAGACGCTCCTTGGCACCCTTGCCCATGACCTTGACCACACCCATTTCCAGGCTGAGCGCCGCCATGGGCAAACCGACCAATTCCGAAACACGCAGTCCGCAGGCGTAGAGCAATTCGAGCATGGCGCGATCACGCCGCCCCAGAGAGGTTTCCCGATCGGGCGCGGCCAGCAGCGCCTCGACATCGGCCTCGCTGAGGCTTTTCGGCAAGGGCCGGGGCAGGCGTGGTGCTTCGATATTCAAGGTCGGATCGTCGCCGCGCCGCCCCTGACGCAGCAGCCAGCGGAAATAGCGCTTCAGCGTCGAGAGCTGGCGCGCCAGGCTGCGCGCCGCGACCCCGTATCGGATGGTGCGCTCGGCCAGGAAGCGCTGCACATCCCCTGCGCCAGCGTCTGGCAAGGCAATGCGTTGCCGTTCCAGCCATTCCGCCAGTTGCCGCAAATCGCGCCGATAGCTCTCCAGGCTGCGCGGACTGAGGCCGTCTTCCAGCCACAAGGCATCGCAGAACGTGTCGAGCTCCGGATCAGAACTCGATGCCTTCATGGTGCAAGAGCCAGCGTTTCACCGTCAGGGGAAAACCAGCGGTGCCGTGCATGAAGCCACCCAGGCCATGCGCGGCCAGCACGCGATGGCAGGGGATGACGATGGCAATGGGGTTATCGCCAACCGCCTGACCGACGGCGCGCGGGCTGCTGCCCAACTCGTCGGCAATCGCTCCATAGGTGCGGGTTCGGCCGCTGGGTATCGTCGTCAACACCTGCCAGACGCGCTGCCGGAACAACGTACCCGCGGGTGCCAGTACCAGCTTCCAGTCGTGGCGTGGATTGGCGTAATAGGCTTCGAGTTCGTGCGCCACCCTGTGGACGGCCGCCGACCCGCAGGGCCGCAATGGCACTTCAGGAGGCAGAAAATCGAGCCCGGCAAGCGCCTCGCCCATCAGGCGCACGCCGAGGGCGCCAAACGGGGCGGACAGGACGGCGTCGTACTCGGAATGTTCGACTGGATGCATGCCGGCATTGTCCACCCCGGCGCCGGAAATGAAAACGGCCACGCAAGGTGGCCGCCACCATGGATGCAAGAGGCTATAAATGCGGCTCGATGATGCCCCGATACCACTCGTGGAAGTGAACCATGCCGTCCTCGGTGGGCGACTGGTAAGGACCGGCCTGACTGACGCCCTGCTCGTAGAGCGCCTTGCGGCCCTGGTGCATGCCGTAGCAGATATCGTCGTCCTCGACGGCGGTTTCGCGATAGGCGGCCTGCTCGGCCTCGACATACTCGCGCTCGAACAGGGCGATGTCCTCGGGGTAGTAGTACTCGACGACGTTCAGGCAGGACTCGACGCCGGTCGGGACGATGGTGCTCACGCACAAGGTGTGCGGGTACCACTCGACCATGATGTTCGGGTAGTAGGTCAGCCAGATGGCGCCGTGCTCGGGCGGCTGGCCGTCGCGATAGCGCAGCACCTGCTCGCTCCAGCGCTTGTAGATGTCACTGCCGGGACGCGCCAGGGCACGATTGACGCCGACAGTCTGTACCGACCACCAGTCGCCGTATTCCCACTTCAGCTCGTCGCAGTCGACGAACTGGCCCAGGCCGGGGTGATAGGGCACGACGTGATAGTCCTCCAGATAGACCTCGATGAAGGTCTTCCAGTTGAACTTGTAGTCGGTGATGACCGTGCTGTCGTAGACGTACCCGGAGAAATCGAGATTTTTAGCGGCAGACATTTTCGACAGGTCGGCGATGACATCGCGCTTGCCAGCGAACAACAGGCCATTCCAGCCTTGCAGGCTCTTCTTGCCGAGATGCAGACACGGGTTGTTGGGGAACTGCGGCGCGCCGAGCAGTTCGCCCTGAAGGTCGTAGGTCCAGCGACGGAAGGGGCAGACGATGTTTTTCGCCGTACCCCGGCCCTTCAGCATCATCGCCTGGCGATGCCGGCAGACGTTCGACAGGAGTTCGACGCCGGCTTCGTTGCGCACCAGCATCTTGCCGCCGCCGTGCAGCCAATCGAGCACATGGTAGTCGCCCTCGGCCGGCACCATGAGTTCGTGACCCACATACCCCGGCCCGGCGTCGAACAAGAGTTTTTGTTCCAGGTCGTAGATGGTCGGATCGAAGTACCAGTCCACGGGCAACGCGGGGCTGGTCTTGGCGAGAACAGAAGCGGCAGTCAGTTCGGACATCGCCCATTCCCTCGGAAGATAGGGGTTAAGCAGGGAAAATAAGGGGGGCGATTATGCCCCTGCCCCCCATGGCGGGCAAGAATTTTTTACCGGATTGTGACGTCGCCGCCGCCAGGGAAAATGACGTGCCTTCCCGGCTAAGTTATCATGCTTGCCCCCCTGGAAAATCATTGTCTTATGAGCAAGCCCGGCAAGACCCAGCCACCCAAGGATTTCGAAAGCGCCCTCGCCGAGATGGAAGCGCTGGTGGCCGACATGGAAGGCGGTAACCTGCCGCTGGAAGCCTCGCTGGCGGCCTACAAGCGCGGCATGGAACTGTCGGCCTACTGTCAGAAAATCCTGGCCGATGCCGAGGCCCAGGTAAAAATCCTGGAAAACGGCCAGCTCAAGGACTTCAACCCCGATCCGGCGCATACGGATGCCGATGACTGATTTCGCCCTCTGGGTGCGCGCCATCCAGGCCCGTACCGAGACCGCCCTGGCCGACTGCCTGCCGAGCGACGCCATCGCCCCGAACCGGCTGCATGCCGCCATGCGCTACGCCACTCTGGGTGGCGGCAAGCGGGTGCGTCCCATGCTCGCTTTCGCGGCCGGCGAAGCCGTGGGTGCCGATCTGGCGACGCTGGACGTCGTCGCCTGCGCGGTCGAGCTGGTCCACGTCTACTCCCTGACCCACGACGACCTGCCCTGCATGGACGACGACGCTCTGCGCCGGGGCAAGCCGACCTGCCACGTCGAGTACGACGAGGCCACGGCCATGCTGGTCGGCGATGCCCTGCAAAGCCTGGCCTTCGATGTCCTGGCCCGACCCGGCCTGCTGACGGATGCCGCCGTGCAGTTGGAAATGTTGCACCTTCTGGCCCTCGCTTCCGGGTCGCGCGGCATGTGCGGTGGTCAGGCCGTCGATCTGGAGAACACCGGCAAGATCCCGGACCTGGCCGAACTGGAATTCATGCACATCCACAAGACCGGCGCCCTGATCCGCGCCGCCGTGCTGCTCGGCGCCCTGGCCGGCGGCCGCCTGGACCCGGCGGCGCGCGCCAATCTGGAGCACTATGCCAAATGCATCGGCCTGGCCTTCCAGGTGATGGACGACGTGCTCGACGCCGAAGCCGACACCGCCACCCTGGGCAAGACCGCCGGCAAGGATGCGGCCCAGGGCAAGGCCACCTACCTCAGCCTGATGGACATCCGCGAGGCACGCAGTTATGCCCGCGGCCTGACCGACGACGCCCTGCGCGCCCTCGAACCTTTTGGCGCCAAGGCCGGTCATCTGGCCGACATTGCCCGCTTCATCGTAGAGAGAACCTTTTGACCAGCGCCCTACTCGACCGCATCCAGTCCCCCGCCGACGTCAAGCAATTGAGCCGGGGCGAACTCAAACAACTGGCGGACGAACTGCGCGCCTTCATCCTGAACAGCGTCGCCAGCACCGGCGGCCATCTGGCTTCGAATCTCGGCGTCGTCGAGCTGACCGTGGCCCTGCATGCCGTGTTCGACACGCCCGCCGACGCCATCGTCTGGGATGTCGGCCACCAGACCTACGCCCACAAGATCCTCACCGGGCGCCGCGAGCGCATGGCGACACTGCGCCAGACCGACGGCCTGTCCGGATTCCCGAAGCGCGAGGAAAGCCCCTACGATGCCTTCGTCGCCGGCCATTCCAGCACCTCGATCTCCGCCGCTCTGGGCATGGCCGTCGGCGCCAAGCTGAAGGGCGAAAGCCGGCGTGCCGTGGCGGTGATCGGCGATGGCGCCATGACCGCCGGCATGGCCTTCGAGGCCCTGAACAACGCCGGTGCCATGGATGCCAATCTGCTGGTCATCCTCAACGACAACGAGATGTCCATTTCCCCGAACGTCGGGGCGATGAACAATTACCTGACCAAGCTGCTCTCCGGGCGTTTCTACAACGCCATGCGCCGGGGCGGCGAGAAGATCCTCGCCGGCGTGCCGCCGATCCTCGAACTGGCCAAGAAGGCCGAGGAACACATGAAGGGCATGGTCACACCCGGCACCCTGTTCGAGGAGTTCGGCTTCAACTACCTCGGGCCGATCGACGGTCACGACCTGAATGTCCTGCTGGACACGCTGAACAACATCAAGAAGCTCGAAGGTCCGCAGTTCCTGCATATCGTTACCAAAAAAGGCAAGGGCTACGCCCAGGCCGAAGACGACCCCTGCCTGTATCACGGCGTCGGTAAGTTCGATGTCGGCAGCGGCATTACCGCCAAGGCCGGCGCCAAGCCGACCTATACCCAGGTGTTTGGCGACTGGCTGGTCGACATGGCCGGGTCCGACCCGAAGCTGGTCGGCATTACCCCGGCGATGTGCGAAGGCTCCGGCCTGGTGAAATTCGCCGAACGCCACCCGGAACGCTATTTCGATGTCGGCATCGCCGAACAGCACGCCCTGACCTTCGCCGCCGGCCTGGCTTGCGAGGGCATGCACCCGGTCGTGGCGATCTACTCCACCTTCCTGCAACGGGCGTATGACCAGACGATCCACGACATCGCCCTACAGAATTTGCCGGTACTGCTGGCCATCGACCGGGGCGGCCTGGTCGGCGCCGACGGCCCGACCCATGCCGGCGCCTTCGACCTGAGCTTCCTGCGCTGCGTGCCGAACATGCTGGTCGCCGCGCCCTCGGACGAAGACGAGTGTCGCAAGCTGCTGACCACGGCGTTCCGCTATCCCGGCCCGAGCGCCGTGCGCTACCCGCGCGGCACCGGCACCGGCATCGAGGTCGATCTGGCCCTGCGCGAGCTGCCCATCGGCAAGGGCCTTGTCCGGCGCGAGGGGAAACGTATCGCCATCCTGGCCTTCGGTAGCCTGGTGGCGACCGCACTCAAAGCCGCCGAGGGACTGAACGCCACGGTCGCCGACATGCGTTTCGTCAAACCCCTCGATCTGGACCTGATCCGGCAGTTGGCGGAGACCCATGACTATCTGGTCACCGCCGAGGAAAACGCCGTCATGGGCGGCGCCGGCAGCGGCGTTGCCGAGGCGCTCAGCGAGTTGGGCCTGGTCCGGCCGATCCTGCACCTGGGTCTGCCCGACCGTTTCGTCGAGCATGGTGACCATGCCGTACTGATGACGCGCTGCGGCCTGGACGCCGCTGGCGTCGAGGCCCGGATACGAAAAACATTTCCCGAGTAGTTTACTCAACTATTAGCCCTCGCTTATACTCGGGGCATCGAAACCTGAAGGAAATCGCCATGAGCAACGCCACCTGCGACAGCGTCTGCGAAACGCCCGCCGCGTGCGCCGGCCAGCCCATCGAGGATGTGCAGAACTACCCGGATGCCCGACACCTGGCCATCGACCGGGTCGGCATCAAGTCGATTCGTCATCCCGTGAAGGTGATGGACAAATCCAGTGGCGTGCAGCACACCATCGCCAATTTCTCCATGTACGTGTACCTGCCGCATCACTTCAAGGGTACGCACATGTCGCGCTTCGTCGAGATACTCAACAGCTACGAGCGCGAGATCTCGGTCGAATCTTTCGAGCACATGCTGCGCCAGATGGTCGAACGCCTCGAAGCCGAGTCTGGCCACGTCGAGATGAACTTCCCCTACTTCGTCAACAAGAAGGCGCCCATGTCCGGCGTGGAAAGCCTGATGGATTACGATGTCACCTTCATCGGCGAGATCCAGAAAGGCAAGTACCTCCAGACGATGAAGGTCATCGTGCCGGTGACCAGCCTCTGCCCCTGCTCGAAGAAGATTTCCGAATACGGTGCCCATAACCAGCGCTCGCACATCACCATCACCGTGCGCACCAACGCCTTCGTCTGGATCGAGGAGATCATCCGCGTCGCCGAGGACAACGCCTCCTGCGAGCTTTACGGCCTGCTCAAGCGGCCCGACGAGAAGTTCGTCACCGAACGCGCCTACGACAATCCGAAATTCGTCGAAGACAGCGTCCGCGACGTCGCCGCCGCCCTGAACAAGGACGAGCGCATCGACGCTTATGTCGTCGAAAGCGAAAACTTCGAATCGATCCACAATCATTCCGCCTACGCCCTGATCGAGCGGGACAAAATCAAGGCCTAGCGGCGCATAATTCAGGCCTTCTCCACGCTGCGAGTCGCCGATGCGCCCGATCGCCATCTTCCGTCACCTGGACATCGAAGGTCCGGGGTATCTCGCCGAGTTTCTCGATGCGCACCGGCTGCCCTGGACGCTGATCGCCATCGACGCCGGCATGTCCCCTCCCGCCTCGCCAGAGGCCTATTCCGGCCTGGTGTTCATGGGCGGACCGATGAGCGTCAACGACGACCTGCCCTGGTTACCCGCCTCCCTGGCCTTGATCCGTCAGGCTGTCGCCGAGGACATCCCCGTGCTCGGGCATTGCCTGGGCGGTCAGCTCATGGCCAAGGCGCTGGGCGGCAGCGTCACCCGGAACCCGATCAAGGAGATCGGCTGGCATGACGTCAGGGCCGCCGAGCACCCGGTCGCCGAACAGTGGTTCGGCGACATCACCGCTTTTTCCGCGTTTCACTGGCACGGCGAGACCTTCAGCCTGCCCGAGGGCGCGACACGCCTGCTCTCCAGCGAACATTGCGCCAATCAGGCCTTCGCTCTGGGCAAACATCTGGCTTTGCAATGCCATGTTGAAATGACCCTGCCCATGATCCAGGCCTGGGCGGATGCCGGTCGCGCCGAGATCGCCGGCAGTGACAGCCCCGCGGTTCAGTCGGCGGCGACCATGGTGGCTCAGGCCGGCTTCCGCCTGCCCGTCATGACGCGCGTCGCCGAGCGCCTGTACAGCCGCTGGATTGGAGGTTTGGCCGGCCCGCGTTGAGGCTATAATGCGCCGAAACAATCAGGCCGGCCGGCTCAGGGAACCCAAATGAAGCGCACTTCCGTGCAAACACCGATCATTCTCGGCTTCGGCGCCATGCTGCTGATCCTTTCCGCCGTGGTGTTGGCGAACATCTACCAGACCCATGTTTTCAGCGAGCAGATTCGCGCCATCGTCCTGGAACGCAACAAGAAATCCGACCTCGCGGCGCTGATGAACGAACTGCACCGCAATCGCTACCGCTCGCTGATCCATGCCACGGCACTCACCGACCCGTTCGAGCGCGACGATGAAATCCGCTATTTCCGCGAACTGGCGCGCGAATTCATCAAGGCACGCGACCAGTTCATGAGTCTGCCGCTCGACGACAGCGAGTTGTCCACCTGGGAGAGCATACGCACCGAAGTACGCAAGGTTGAAGCCGAGTCCGAGAGCGTCGTCGAGTACTTGCAGGCCGATTATCTCGACACCGCCAAGACCCTCATCAAAACCCGCCTGGCGCCGCTGCAGGACAGCATGATGGCCGGCTGGAACCAGTTGCTCTACGTACAGAACGAAAAAAACAAGGAAGCACTGCGCCAGTCGGACCGAATGGACAGCGAGATGCGCCAGATCTCCATCGTCCTGGGCGGCGCCGCGGTCTTGATAGGGCTCTCCGTGGCGCTGTACGCAGTCCGCACCAGCCGACGCCTGGAAGCCGATCTGCTGGAGGAGAAGGAACGCGCCCAGATCACCCTGGACGCACTTTCCGAAGCGGTCATCCGCATCAATCCGCAAGGCGAAATCTGCTACCTCAATCCTTACGCCGAATTTCTCCTGGACCGGCAACTCCAGCCCGACGGTGCCTGCATGGCCACCGAAGCAATGCAGTTGCTCGACAAGACCAGCCGAAAATCCCTGCTTGAGCCCATGCTCGCCGACCTGAAGCGCAACCTGAAGGCGACTTTGCCCAGCAATGCCTGCCTGGTCACCGCCGAGGGCATGGAATATGACGTCGAGGGCAGCGGCGCACCCTTGCACATGGGCGCGCAGCAGGAGTTCGGCGCGCTGATTGTTCTGCGCGATATCACCGAAGCGCGCAACAATCTGCGCCGCAATAGCAGCTGCGCCGGTATCGATCCGGTAACCGGCCTGACCGATTGGACCGTGCTGGAGGATCGCCTGGCCAGCGCCCTGCTCGGCAAGCGCGCCGAAGACCAGCCCCTGGGCTTCCTGCTGGTTCGCCTCGACAACCTCGACGCCATTCGCGCCAGCGCCGGCTATACCTCGCTCGATGCGCTTTTCCGCCAGATCGGCCGCCTGCTGCAGCTGCGCATCCGCGACAGCGACATCCTCAGCCGCTTCGACGACACCGGCTTCGGGATATTGCTGACATCCTGCCCGGAAACCAAGGCCACGGATATCGCCGACGACATCCGGCGGGCACTCGACCAATATAGTCTGGAATGGAACCAGCAGACCCTGCCGGTGCGCGCGCATGTCGGCCGGGTACAGATCCCGCCCTTCACCGGGACTTTGCACGACTGTCTGCGCGCCGCTGGAACTGCGTGATCGATCATGATCGTCCTCGCGGGAGACATCGGCGGCACGAATACCCGTTTGGCCCTGGCGGAGCCAGGCAAGCCTGCCCTGGCACACGTCAGGTATTTTGAAAATACCCGGGCCGCCAGCCTGGAAAGCCTCGTTGCCGAGTATCTGGCCGAAGGCCATGCCGTACCCGACCGAGCCTGCTTCGCCGTTGCCGGACCAACCGACGGGCGTCGGGCGCAACTGACCAACCTGGCTTGGCAGATCGACGCGGACGCCCTGACCAAGCGCTTCGGCTGCCGTTCACACCTCATCAACGACTTCGCCGCCGTGGGTTATGGCATCGAAGCCCTCGGTACCGAAACCCTGCATACACTGCAAGCCGGCTCACCGCAGACGGGAGCCCCGCGTCTCGCGCTCGGTGCCGGCACCGGCCTGGGGGTGGTGCAGTGCCTGCATGGGCCCGACGGCTATCGCCCGCTACCCTCGGAAGGTGGACATATTGCCTTTGCCCCGGTCGACGAGCAGCAAACCGCCCTGCTGCGGAGCTTGCAGACTGAATTCGGGCGCACCTCGGTCGAGCGCGTCCTGTCCGGTCCAGGAATTGTCTCGGTATACAAACATTGCCGTCAGGCCATGGGAAAACCACAGATTCAGGCACGCAGCGCGGCCGATATCACCAGCGCGGCCCTGGCCGGCAGTGATGCCACGGCCGTCTGGGCCATGCAATTGTTCTGCGCCATCCTCGGCCAGACCGCCGGCGACCTGGCCCTAGTGGCACGCGCCGAAGGCGGCGTGTATCTCGCCGGGGGTATCGCCGCGAAGATTCTGCCTCTGCTCGACGACGGCCGATTCCTGGCCGGCTTTCGCGCCAAGGGCAGATTCTCGACCTGGATGGCGGACGTCCCGGTGCATGTCATCCTCGACCCGGACGTCGGCTTGAAGGGCGCGGCCATCGCCGCCGCCCTGGATTGATCAACCGCCGGTCATATTCATGAAGCGGATCAATTTCTCCGGCTGTTCCCTGAACTCGTGACGTTCCGGCTTGAGATCGATGGCGCGACGTATCGTCGCCAGGATCTCGGCATCATCGGCGCCACCGCGCAGCAACGGACGAAACTCGACACGCTCCTCCTGGCCGAGGCATAGATGCAGGACGCCATCGACGGTAAGCCGCACCCGATTACAGGTCTCGCAAAAGTGTTGCGAGATGGGCGTGATGAAACCCACCGTGAAGTTTCTGTCCGGCGTCGCCAGATAACGCGCCGGACCGCCGCCCGGGAACACGGTGTCAATCAGTCCGAAGCGCTGGCGCAGGCGCTCCTTGACGGGTTGCAGGTTGATATAGCCCATCTTGCGGGCGGTGTCGCCCATGGGCATCACCTCGATCAAACGCAGGATGAAGCCTTGCTCGATACAGTAGGCGACGATGCTGTCGATTTCGTCGGCGTTTTCCTGCATCGCCACCATATTGATCTTGATCGGTGCGAAACCGGCGGCACGCCCTGCCTCCAGGCCAGTGAGTATCTTGTCGAGCACCGGACGGCCGTTGATCCTTTCGACGCGCTCGGGACGCAACGAGTCCAGACTGACATTCAGGCGCGTCACCCCGGCGGCCTTAAGCGCCAGGGCATGTTTGTCCAGTTGCGTCGCATTGGTCGACAACGACAGATCTTCCACGCCCGGCAGCGCCGCGACCCGTCGGGCCAGTTCGGTGACATTCCGGCGCAGAAGCGGCTCGCCGCCCGTAAAGCGCACCCGTTTCAGGCCAAGCTGCGCGAACAGCCCCAGCAGACGCTCGACCTCGTCGAAATTCAGCCAGTCGTCCGGCTCCTCGAAGCCATTGAAGCCTTCCGGGATGCAATAGGCACAACGCAGGTCGCAACGATCCGTCACCGAGAGGCGAAGATATTCGATACGGCGTCCGAAACGGTCGATCAGGGCAGTCATGACATGCATCCTAGCGTTATATCTGACAGAATATAACAGTGTTCATCGTACAGCCAGATAAGGACGTCATCATGCAACGTCACCCCCACCGACTCCTTGACCAAGGTCATGGATGGCCATCATCCCGAGCGGGGAACATGCAGCCATGAAAGCGCGCTACCCATGAAGGTTCTGGGCCTGGCCGGCTACAGCGGCAGCGGCAAGACCACCTTGATCGAGCGCCTGCTGCCGCGCTTCGCCGCCGATGGCCTGCGCGTCTCGGTGCTCAAGCAAAGCCATCACGATGTCGAGGTCGACCAGCCCGGCAAGGATTCCTGGCGCCACCGCCAGGCGGGTGCGCATGAAGTACTGCTGGCCGCGCCCGGTCGCTGGATGCTGGTGCACGAATTACGCGGCGCGCCCGCACCGACGTTGACCGAGCAACTGGCCTGCCTGTCGCCCTGTGATCTGGTCCTGGTGGAAGGCTTCCGCCATGATGCCCTGACCAAGCTGGAGGTGCATCGTCAGACGCACGGCAAACCCTGGCTGCATCCGGACGACCCGCATATCCTCGCGGTCGTCTCGGACACGCCCCCCGAAGGCGGCATCCGCCACCTGTCGATCGATGACATCGCCGCGATCCACGCCTTCATCCTCGAAACCATGGAACTGACATGAGCGATTCACTGTTATCCGTCGAAGCCGCCCTGGCGCATCTGCTCGCCGGCGCCCGGCCTCTTGAAGGCCGCGAGACACTGCCCGCCGATGCCGCCCTGGGTCGCGTCCTGGCCGAACCGATGGTCTCCGGTGTCACCGTGCCGCCGCTGGACAATTCGGCCATGGACGGATACGCCGTGCAACTGGCCGATTGCGACACCGAGCGCTGGCTGCCGGTCAGCCAGCGCATCCCCGCCGGCAGTGTCGGCCAGCCGCTGGCCGCCGGTACCGCGGCGCGCATCTTTACCGGCGCGCCGCTGCCAGCCGGCGCCGACACCGTCGTCATGCAGGAAGACTGCGAAGCCGCGGATGGCCAGGTCAGGGTCACGCGCGCGCCCAAGCCGGGCGCGAACATCCGCCGCGCCGGCGAGGACATCGCCACCGGGCAAACCGTCCTGGCACCGGGCACCCGCCTGGGCGCGGCCCAGTTGGGCGTCGCCGCCTCGGTCGGCGCCACGACGCTGACTGTCTACCCACGCGTGAAAGTGGCTGCTTTCTTTACCGGCGACGAGATTGTCCTGCCCGGCACCTCGCTCAAGCCCGGCCAGATCTACAACTCCAACCGTGCCGCCCTGCTCGGCCTGCTGCATGGCCTGGGTTGCGAAGTCATTGACCTGGGCCAGATCGCCGACTCGCTTGAAGCCACGGTCGCCGCGCTGCAAAAAGCCGCGGCCCGGGCCAATGTCATCATCACCAGCGGCGGCGTTTCAGTCGGCGAAGAAGACCATGTAAAGAGCGCCGTCCAGCAGCTCGGCAGCATCGACATGTGGAAAGTCGCCATGAAACCGGGCAAGCCCCTGGTCCACGGCCGAATTGGCAACACCGATTTTGTCGGCCTGCCGGGCAACCCGGTATCCGCCTTCGTGGTCTTCTGCCTGTTCGTCCGACCCTTCCTGCTGCAGCGCATGGGCGCGACACCGCGCCTGCCGCTGACATTCAATGTGCCGTCCGGGTTCGAACGCGGCAAACCGGGCAAGCGCCGCGAATTCATGCGCGCCCGCCTGGAAGACGGCCGGGCCACGCTTTTTCCGAACCAAAGTTCCGGCGTGCTGACCTCGCTGGCCTGGGCCGATGGCCTGGTCGATATCGATGCCGGCGTCACATTGCACGTCGGTGATCCGGTGCGCTTCGTGCCCTTATCGGAGTTGCTGTCATGAAACTGAAAATATTGTATTTCGCCCGCCTGCGCGAACGTTTCGGCCTGGGCAGCGAAGCGCTCGATGCACCGGCGGGCGTTGACGACCTGGCCGGGCTGGTTGCCTGGCTCAGACAGCGCGGCCCGGCCTGGGCCGAGGAACTGGCGCCGGATCGCCCCTATCGCATGGCGCTCAACCAGGAGATGGCCACCCCGGAGTCATCGCTCAAGGAAGGCGATGAAGTGGCGGTCTTTCCCCCGGTGACGGGAGGTTAGCGTGATCGTCCGCGTCCAAACCGAGCCATTCGATCTCGCCACCGAGGTCGCGCGCCTGTATCGCGACAAACCGAAGGTTGGCGCCGTGGCCAGTTTTCTCGGTCTGGTACGGGATAGCAACGAAGGCGACGGGGTGCATACGCTCACCCTGGAACACTATCCCGGCATGACCGAAAAATCGCTCGAAGGCATCGGCCGGGAGGCGTTCGCGCGCTGGGACTTGCTCGATGCCACGATCATCCACCGTATCGGCACACTGCACCCCACCGAACCCATTGTCCTGGTCGCGGTTGCCTCGGGGCATCGCGGCGAGGCCTTCGCCGCCTGCGAATTCATCATGGACTACCTGAAGACGCGCGCACCGTTCTGGAAGAAGGAAACCACGCCCGAGGGCGAGCGCTGGGTGGATGCCCGCGAACACGACGATATCGCCGCCGGCCGCTGGGCGACATAAATCAACTGACTCTGGTTTCCAATTGCCGGCGGCTTCGCTAACATCCGCCGCATGTCTGAAATCGCCCAACTCCTCTCCAAGTGCCCGATGCTCGGCGGCCTGCCCGCCGCCGACGCCGACGAGGTGCTGCGCCACGCTATCGCCCTGAAGGCTCCGGCCGGCACCATCCTGTTCGATACCGGAGCCGCCTGCCAGGCCCTGCCGCTGATCCTGAGCGGCTCCATACGCGTTTTCAAGCGCGCCGAAACCGGCCGCGAAATCAGCCTGTACCGGGTCAGCCAGGGTGAGTTGTGCATCGTCACCATCAGTTGCCTGCTGGGTGCAAATGCCTATCCGGCGACCGGCGTTGCCGAGAGCGAGATCAGCGCCATCGCCCTGCCCAGACCCTTGTTCATGCATCTCACCGAAAGCCATCCCCCGTTCCGGCAGGAGGTATTCCATCTTTTCGCCGAGCGCCTGTCCGGCCTGATGCAACTCGTCGAAGAGATTGCCTTCCACAAGCTCGACCAGCGTCTGGCCGCGCTCCTGGCGGCACACGCCCCCCTGGTCACTGGCTCGCACCAGCAACTGGCCGACGAACTGGGTAGCGTGCGCGAAATCGTCAGCCGCCTGCTCAAGCAGTTCGAGGAGCATGGCTGGATCCGGCTCGGCCGGGAACGTGTCGAGGTTCAAGACGTTGCCGCGCTGCAAGCCTTCGCGACCCACCCGGACGGCAACCACGGGCGCCTGTCGCGCACGGCCTGAGGCCTGTGTAACTAAAGTCACCGACGGTTATTGCTTCCGTCTACTATTCTGCGCGCCAGCCGTCGGTATTCGTCGGCCGAGCAACTACTGGATGGAGGATGTCAATGAAAGCAAATGTTGGTGGAATCGACCGTATCCTGCGTATTGTCCTGGGCGCCGCCCTGATCCTGTGGGCCATCATGGGTGGTCCGGTATGGGCCTGGATCGGCGTCGTGCCTCTGGCCACGGGCCTGATCAAGTTCTGCCCGCTTTACCCGCTGTTGGGCATGAATACCTGCCCGCTGGAAAACAAGTAAGCCTCATCCACCGTTCCGGGCCGGCGCCAAAAGGCAGCCGGCCCGTTTGTTTTTCTTTGAGAATAAGTATTTAATCATCTTCTAATGTTTATGTAACAAAAGTCACCGACTTTAGGCCATGCCTCTGATAGGGTTTTCTTCAGGAGAAGGAGAAACATCATGCGTGTGCTGCAAACCACCCAGGCGCAGCGCCTGGAAACCATCGGGCGTCTGCGCTACTTCGAACACTGGAATGCCCAGCAGGTGGCCGCCATTGCCGCCACCGCGAATATCCTGGCCGTGGACAAAGGCCATGAACTGGTCACCAGGGGAAAGCCCCTCAATTCCCTGTATCTGGTCATTACCGGCGAGTTCCGCTTTTTCGTCCCGATTCCGGGTGGCCAAGCACGCTCGCTCGGCTTGGTTGGGGAAGGCCGCAGCTTTGGCGAGGCCTGCGTCGAACTCGCCATCAACTGCCCTTACAGTGGCGTCGCGACGACCAACAGCCATGTCCTGGCCATCGAAGGCACTGCCTTCAAACACGAAGTGCATAAATCCACCCGACTGCTCAGCCAGCTTCTGGCATTGGTCGCGAATCGCCTGATGAGCGTGATGAACGATCTGGAGACGTGCGCGCAACACAGCAGCCTGCAACGGGTCGCCTGCTACCTCGGCCAGTTTCAACCCCCGGGAGACGCATCCAGTTACGCGGTGCCCATCGAAGGTCGCAAGAAAGACATCGCCACGCGCATCGGTTTGACGCCTGAGACATTCTCGCGCGTACTGACCACATTGGAGCAGAACGGAACGCTGAGTTCCAAAGGCAAGGTCATCACCGTGCTGGATGCGGCCCGGCTGCGACAGATCTACCTGAACGGCTGCGAGCCGGGATACTAGAGCGCTCCTCGCCATCTGGCACAAATTGACGTAGATCAACCGGAAATACGTTTGTACTACGCTTCCGGCGCGGCCGTGCACTACGGTGTTCACATAGACAAAAAAGTTCCCGCGTCGGGATGAGATTGTTCAGTGAACAGCCGTCCCTTGTTTTTTGCAGTTCGCTGCATTGAAGGAGGAGTGAAGATGCACGTCAAGCCTAGTCTTGCGCTGTTGGCGCTTGCCCTGACCGCGTCACCGCTGTGCCATGCCGGTGACATTTCCGGTTTAGCCCGAGCCTGCGACAGCTGCCACGGCCTCAATGGCGTTTCAGTCGGCCCGAACATGCCCAGCATCGGCGGCCTGCCCGAACCCTATCTGAAAAATCTCCTGCAGCAATGGAAAAGCGGCGAGCGCTACGCCGCCACCATGGACCGGCACGTCAAGGGCTACAGCGACGACGAACTCGCCGCCCTGGCCACGCACTACGCCAAGCTCCCCTGGGTCCCGGTGGTGCAGAAAGCCGACGCCACCGTCCTCGCCAAGGGTCGCGAAGCCACCGACCGCTGCGAGACTTGCCACGGCGTCACCGGTGGCGAACCCGACGAAACCGACACCCCCAAGCTCAACGGCCAGTGGGCGCAGTACATGGAGATGGAACTCCTCAAGTACCGCACCGAAGCGGTCAAGATGCCCCACAAGAAGATGCGCAACAACGCCAAGAAGCTGGATGAGGCCGATGTCGCCCACGCCGCGCAGTACTACGCCGCCCAGCCCAAATAACAGGAGACCTCAATGAGCCAATTCAATCGTCGCGCGTTCATCAAGGCTGCCCTCGCCGCCGCCCCGGCCTCCGCCTTCCTGGCCGTGCCCAAAGCCCACGCCGGCAAGAAAGCCAGCATCGTCGTCGTCGGCGGCGGCTTCGGTGGCGCCACCGCCGCAAAATACCTGAAGCTGATGGACCCGGGCCTCAACGTCACTCTGGTCGAGCGCCAGAAAACCTACACCTCCTGCCCGCTGTCCAACGAAGTCATTTCGGGCCATGGCAAGATCGAAGACCTGCAACGCGGCTACGACGGCCTCGTCAAACGCGGCATCAACGTCATCTTCGACGACGCCACCGGTATCGACGCCGCCAGGAAAACCGTGAGCCTGAAAGGCGGCAGAACCCTCCAGTACGACGCCCTGGTCCTGTCCCCCGGCATCGACTTCAACTACGCCGCCATCGCCGGCTACAGCGAGGAACTCGCCAACAGCAGCCACCCGCATGCCTGGAAGGCCGGCCCGCAAACCCTGGCGCTGAAGCAGAAGCTGCACGCCATGAAAGACGGCGAGACATTCGTCATCAGCGTCCCGCCCGGCCCGTTCCGCTGCCCGCCCGGCCCCTACGAGCGCGCCTCGCAGGTCGCCAGCTACTTCAAGCATCACGGCATGATGAAGTCCAAGGTGCTGATCGCCGACGCCAACGACTCGTTCTCCAAGAAGGGCCTGTTCGAACAGGCCTGGAAGCGCCACTACCCGGGTATGATCGAATGGACCGCCGGGGCCGCCGGCGGCAAGGTGGTCAAGTTCGACGCCAAGAGCAACACCGCGTCGAGCGACTTCAACGACTTCAAGGGCGCTGTCGTCAACATCATCCCGCCGCACCACGCCGGGGCGATCGCCAAGAACGCCGGCCTGACCAACGAGAAGGGCTGGTGCCCGGTGGACATGCTGACCATGGAATCGAGCAAGGCCAAGGACATCTGGATCGTCGGCGACGCCTGCGTGCATGGCGAGCTGCCGGTGTATGCCGCGCCCAAGTCGGCGCACTCGGCAGCGACCCAGGCCAAGGTGGCGGCGGGCGCGATCATCGCCAAGCTCAATGGCCTGCCGAACCCGGAGCCGTTCTTCGTCAACACCTGCTACAGCATTGCCGAAGTCGATTGGGGCTTCTCGGTGGTGCACATCTATCGGGTCAAGGACGGCAAGCTGGTTTACATCCAGGAGGCGGGCGGCATTTCGCCGGTGAACATCGCCGACGAGGCACAGCTCAAGTTGCAGCGCAAGCTGAGTCGGAATACGCCACCGGCTGGTTGAAAAACATCATGGCGGACGCGTTTAGCTAAATTTAGCGGTTACAAGGGTGTGCCGGGGCATGCCGTTCCGGCATTTACTGCTCTTTGTGAGGAGGAGACATCATGGATCTATCAAGGTTGCATTCAATCGGTCGCATGGGCTTGGCTGCCCTTGTGGCCGCAGGCCTCGCCGGTTGCGGCGGGGGTGATGGCGGCGGCAACGCCCCGGCCACGACGGCGGTAACCACCGCGGCGGCGGCCAACCCGGCCGGTACCAACACGGCGGACAACCCGAAGCAGGCCTTTGGTCTGATTCAGGGCGCCGGACTCACTCCTGTTACCGTGAACAGCCCGCCGGTGGTGAACTTCACCGTGGTCAACCAGAACGGTCAGATCGTCAAAGGACTGACCACGAGCAATGTCAGCTTCGCCATCGCCAAGCTGGTTCCAGGCGCTGACGGCAACCCGGATCAATGGGTCAACTACATTTACCGTACCGAAACGGCCGCAGCCGGCGTCGGTCCTAATGGCACGCCCGCCCAAGCGAGTGCCAAACAGGCCACCACGGATGCGAAGACGGCCACCCAGCTGACCTTCAACGAAGCGGGCGGTTATTACACGTACACCTTCAGCACCGACATCAAGGATCCGACCAAGACCAACAATGTCGTCTTCGAGCCGACCCGCACCCATCGCGTGGCAATTCAGCTGAGCTACATCGACGCCGATGGCACTCCGGTCAAGGTCAACCCGTACTTCGACTTTACCGTCGACGGCAACGGCAAATCGGTGGCGGTCACCGACGCCAGCAAAACGCGCGTCATGGCCGATGTCACGTCCTGCAACACCTGTCATAACCAGTTGGCCTTGCACGGCGGCGGTCGCGTCGATGTCCAGTACTGCGTCATGTGCCACAACCCAGGCACCGTCGATGCCAACAGCGGCAACAACCTCGACCTCAAGCAGATGGTCCACAAGATCCACTCGGGTCGCCGCCTGCACGCGGAAGGCCACGACTACACGATCTGGGGCTATGGCAACAGCGAGCACGATTACGCCGAAGTGGGCTTCCCGCAGGATCTGCGCAATTGCACCAAGTGCTGTTCGCGCCGAAGTTGAATTGAGCCACCCTGCCGACCGAGAATTGAGCCGGGGATGTAAGCCAACCGGATGGAGGTTGGCTGTGGATAAGTGTACGGTTTTTCCGGTTTGTTGACCTCCTTGAAGCTGTTCTCTACGCGGGCGACGATCAACTGCTGGTTTCAGGAAGATTCTTGCGGCCCTGTTCCCGAGCCTTGATGCGCTTCTTTGCCACCGCGCTGCTATCCCTGAAGCGAATGCTCTCATTGCCGGTCTCGACGATATGACAGTGGTGAGTCAGGCGATCCAGCAGCGCCATCGTCATCTTCGCGTCGCCGAACACACGTGACCACTCTCCGAAGTCCAGGTTGGTCGTGATGATCACGCTGGTGTGCTGATAGAGTCTCGACAGCAGATGGAACAGGAGTGCCCCGCCGGACTGACTGAACGGTAGATAGCCCAGCTCGTCGAGAATCACCAGATCCATGCGCAGCAGGCTCAGTGCGATTCGCCCCGCCTTGCCTTGCGCCTTCTCCTGCTCCAGGGCATTGACCAGATCGACCGTCGAATAGAATCGCACCCGTTTGCCATGGCGGGTAATCCCGGAGACGCCGATGGCGGTGGCCAGATGCGTCTTGCCGGTGCCCGGCCCACCCACCAGAACGGCGTTGTGCGAGGCCTCTGTAAAGGCGGTCTCGGCTAACTCCAGGACCAGTTTGTGATCCACCGGTGAGATGGCGAAGTCGAAGCCCGCCAGGTCGCGATGCATCGGGAACTTCGCGGCATGCATCTGGTGGCTGACCGAGCGCATGGCACGGTCGGTGATCTCGGCCTGTAGCAGGTGTTCGATTAACCATCGGGCGCTGTCGAGCGCGGCACGATCCTGTTCAAACTGGTCGGTCCAGGCGCTCGCCATGCCATGCAGTCTCAATTGCTTGAGTTCGGTGCAAAGATCACGCATGGTCGATTTCCTCGGGGAGATCCTGTCCGCGGAGGCGGTCGTAACGCTTCGGGTCGGCGATCGGCGGGGTGGCGACCTTCAAGGTCGTCTCCACGGTCTCTGGCACCGGCGGTGCATTCAGCCGACTCAGGACGTTGATCACATGCTCGACGCTTACCCGGCCGGAGGGCGGCGAACTCTCCAGGCCAGTTCCACCGCCACCAACACGGCATCCAGTCCGGCCTTGGAGACGATGGACAACACCTGCGCCATGACCCGGTCGCCGCCGGGTTCGCGCAGCAAGCCTCGGCGCAGTTGCTGCAATGGTGCCGGTAGATCGGCAAACGGCGCGCCGTTGCGTAGGGCACCGGGCTTCCTCTGCAGGAGGGGAATGTAGTGCTGCCAGTCATAGCGGACCTGGCCGCGTTCGCTGTGACGTTCGTGGCTGGCGACGATGGCATCGCTCGCCACGACGACGACCCGGCCTGGATACAACCGCGTGCTGACCCGCTGACCCGCCAGCTCGCAGGGCACCGAATAGCGGTTGCGGGATACCGACACCAGGCAGGTGCTCGATACCCTGGACGGACTCTCCACATAGCCATCAAACGGCACGGGCATCGGCATCAAGTGCGCGTGCTCATGCTCCAGCATCTCGGCCACGCTGAACTGGTCATGCTGTGGATGACGGAGCTCGGACCATAAGGCCCGACACCGCTCCCCCAGCCAGGCATTCAGTTCGGCGAACGAGCCAAAGCGCAGCTTGGCGGCGTCGATCCAGATGCGCCGCCGGCTGTCCTGCACGTTCTTCTCGACGACGCCTTTCTCCCAACCCGAGGCGACGTTGCAGAAGTCGGCATCAAACAGGTAGTGCGCGCACATCACGGCGAAACGGGCGTTGACGATACGGCCCTTGCCCTTCTTGACCTTGTCCACCGCGGTCTTCATGTTGTCGTAGATGCCCCGGCGGGCGACCCCCGAGCGCCGCAAAGGAACGGGTATGGGCATCGAACAGCATCTCGTGTCCTTGGCTAGGGTAGGCCACCAGCCAGAAGGCCCGACTGGCACACAGCTTCATGTGCGAGACCTGGAGACGGTAATAGATGCCGCCCACCACCAAGCCTTCTTCGCTCCAGTCGAACTGGAAGGCTTCGCCCAATTCGAAGCTCAGCGGCACAAATGCCTTGGTGGCGGCCCCCTGACCTTCACCCTGGCGCCAGGCGCGGACGTAGTCGGTGACCCGTGAGTATCCCCCCGTGTAGCCCGCCGCCTGGATCTCGGCGAACAGGGCGAGCGCCGTACGTCGTTCCTTCTTCGGTCGATGTGCGTCGGTCGCAAGCGCTTGCTGTAGGGCCTTGTGGTAGGCGGTCAGCTTGCCGGCCTGGGGTGGCCGTGGGCGGCTCTTCGGTTCGCCTTCCAGCGGGGCTTCCAGCCATTTGCTGATCGTATTGCGCGACAGACTGGTGATGCGAGAGATCTCTCGTACAGACTTGTTCTGGCGGTGAAACATCCGCCTTACCTTGCCAATCATGGCCATGGTGATCACTCCTGATCTCCTGCTGAATAATTCAGCAGGATAGGTTGAACACCCGGCTCAATTCAGGATCGGCAGAACTTCATAAGTGGCTCAATTCTCGGTCGGCGCCAACACACCAAGTGCCACACCGGCGCCAACGCCGCCACCCCGCAGGGTGACAACTGGAAGAGCAAACCCAGCAAGGAGGCCTGCCTGACCTGCCATACCTCCGACGCGGCTTCCGACTGGCACAACCTGCATGTGACCACACTGAAACTGGGCACGAGCGCGGCGACCATCGACAACAACTGCACGAGCTGTCACGGCGCCAGCAAAACCTGGAGCGCGGAGCAGATGCACTGGAACCAGAACGAGGAAAACGCGGCCAAGTACAAGGTGGTCATCGACAGTTCAACGTACAACGCCGCCACGCGTAAAGTGACCGTGAAGTACCACGTCGACGACACCACCAACGGCAACGCCAAATGGAACCTGACCTCGGACTGCACAGGCGCCTGCACCACCAGCAACCGCTTTGGCAACCTGACGATGTATGTGGCCTACAACAACATCCCGGGTCAGACCACAGCCGTGACTGAGTTCTCCAGCTACAACAACGGCGGCAGTGGCGCCAATGCCAAGGCCTATACGGGCACGAACGACGGCAGCAACGTCTACACCCTGGACATCACCATCCCCGCGGATACCGCGCAGATGAGTGCCAAGGGTACCGGTCGTGTGATGAGCGTCGGCCAGGCTAAAGAGGCCGAACTGGATGTCGTGACGCGCACACCGAAAGCACCCCAGGTACTGATCAACGTGTCCATGATGAACACCTTCAAGGACTTCGCGATCTCCGGGGCACTGACGCCGCGCAAGGAAATCGTCTCGAACGAGAAGTGCAACGCCTGTCACGGTCTGTTGGGTACGGCATCCGGCTCCAACGAGTTGAACAATGCCTTCCACAGTGGCGCGCGTAACACCATCGAGTCGTGCGGTGGGCTTTGCCATGATGCCGGTAGAGCCGGTCAGTACACGGTGATGCATGACGACTTCAAGTTCCCGGCCAGCGTCCTTGGCGGCGCCGCCACCGGCAACACAATGAATATGTCGCACCACCTGAAGCGCATGATTCACGGCATTCACGGTGGCGCCCGGGCACAGTACGACTTCGTCCATGGCCCGCGTGCAACCGCCGCGAACGGCATGACCGAGCCCGAGAACTTCACGGCGGAAGTGGCTTACCCTGGCATCCTGTCGGATTGCAACACCTGCCATGTGAACGACTCATACCAGAACGACCGCGGCACGATTGGTTCGGTGATGCTGAGCACGAGCACCACCGCCGATCCGGCAAGCACACGTTACAACGAGAACAACTTGTTGAGAGCACTGGTGCTTACCGATGGCGTGGTCGATCCGCTGAAACTCCCGGTGATTTCACCCAAGGCGGCCAGTTGCACGGCGTGTCATGACACGCTCGGCGTCGTCAACCACGTCACCACGGTCGGTGGCGGCACCTTCGGCGGCAAGACCCAAGGCCAGTTCCTCAACAACGAGACCTTCGAGGAGTGCGACGGTTGCCATGCGCCAGGCGGATTCGTCGGTGTCGACACGGTCCACAAGATCGCGACGCAAAACGTCGACTGATCGCTGAAACTCAGTGCAGGGGAGGGCCAGAAATGGCTCTCCCTTTTTGGCTTTGTAGAGCTGTCTTTTAATATGAGTTACTGTGACTTATATTCAAGCAGCGAATTGAGCTAGTGATGAGCAGAGAGCCCCATCTCAGTTGATGGCATGTGCGATCGCGGTCGATTGGCGATGAACTGAAATGGGATTTTTGAGCTAAGGAACGGGATATGCGAATGTTCGAAACAATCAAGCAACATCGGACCGGATGGCTTGCCCTCCTCATCTCGCTGAGCATGCTGGGCGCTACGCCAGCCACGGCGAAAGACAAGGATGACAAGGACGGAAAAACAGCCATAGCCGCGTCGCGCAAGACGGCGGATGAGAACGAGGCCGCCGCGCTTAAGTTGCGCGACTCGCCTTTCAGCAAGGACGGCGTGGAAACCTGCGTCTCCTGTCACGATGAAGAGAATGAATACCCGGTCTTCCCGATGTTCAAGACCAAGCACGCGGTCAAGGCCGACGCACGTACCCCGTTCGGGCACGACAACAAGCAGTGCGAAAGCTGCCACGGTGCGGGCGGGACGCATGCCAAAGCCAAGAAGGTCGACAAGCGCGCCGGCAATATCATCAACTTCGGCAAGAACGTCTGGACCCCGGTGAAGGATCAGAACGAAAAATGCCTGACCTGCCACCAGACCCATCAGCGCATCGCCTGGAAAGGCAGCAGCCATGAATTCAGCCAGGTCGCCTGCGCTTCCTGCCACAAGGTTCACACCGCCAAGGATCCGGTCCTGGCCCGGCAGACACAATCCAGGGTCTGCTTCGACTGCCACGCCAAGGAGCAGGCCAAATTCCAGCAGGCCTCGCACCACCCGGTACGCGAAGGCCAGATGGGCTGCACCGAGTGCCATGATGTCCATGGCGAGAAGGGTACCGGTGCACTCATCAAGGCCACGGCGCGCGAGAAGTGCACCTCCTGCCATGCGGAAAAGCGTGGCCCGTTCCTGTGGGAGCACGCACCCGCCGCCGAGGACTGCAATCTCTGCCATACGCCGCATGGCTCGAACCACGCCGCCCTGCTGAAGAAGCGTGCCCCCCTGCTGTGCCAGGAGTGCCATTCCCCCGCCGGCCACCCGAGTGGCCGTTATGACGGCGGCACGCTGGCCGGCAGCGCCTTCCTGGGCGCCAAGGGCTGTGCGAATTGCCACTCGCAGGTACACGGGTCGAACCACCCCTCCGGTGTCACCCAGTTGCGTTGAACGGCGCCACGATGAACGCGCTTACCTACTGAGACAAGGGTAAAGAACATGACAGACCATAAATTCCCCATGCGCTACGCCGTGCTTGCCGCAGCGTTACTGCAACTCTTCCCGATGGTCGCGGGCGCCGCCCAAAAAGACGACGCCGATGCCGCGAAGGCCTGCGAGGACTGCCCGGACACCAGCGGCAAATCCGGCTGGATCGAGGGCGGCCTCGGCATGCAAAGCGACGCGTCCTATCGCTTCGGCCGATATACCGGCTACCAGGACAACGGCGGCCTGATCAATGCCAGCGGCGCCTACCGCTATCGCGGCAAGGACAACGGCGGCTTCCTGGACGTCCGGGTCGAGGATCTCGGCCTGGAATCGCGCGATCTGGTACTGGAGGCCGGTCGCCAGGGCAAGTACGACGTCGCCCTCGAGTACGACCAGATCCCGAATTTCCGCGAGTCGGATACCCGTAGCCCGTTCAGGGCCGAAGGGGATGGCATGCTGGGCTTGCCGGCAGGCTGGATACCGGGCAGTTCGACGACGACCATGCCCACCTTGGCCAACGATTTGGCGAGAACCCCCCTGAAGACCGAGCGTGACCGACTCGGCGTCAAGTTCGCATTCATTCCGGGTAAGAATTGGGAACTCGCCGGACATTTCCGGCGCGAGGAAAAGGATGGCGTCAAAGACATGGGTGCCACCGTCTACTTCAACCAGAGCGTCATCCTGCCGGTACGGATCAGCACACAGACCGATGACTTCGGCTTGTCCATGGGCTACATGGGCCCACGCCTGCAGGCGCGTCTGGCCTACGACGGCTCGCTGTTCAAAAATGACTTCGCGCAGATCGGCTGGGACAACCCCTATGCCACCGTACCGGGTGTAGCCAGCGGCCAAATGGCCGACGCACCGGATAACGAGTTTCACCAGATCAGTGCCTTGCTGGGCTATAAATTGAGCGAAACGACTCGGCTCGGCGCCAAATTCGCGCGCGGCCGCATGACCCAGGATGAAGCCTTGCTGCCCTACACGGTCAATCCGGCCATCGCCGGGAGCGCGTTGCCGACCAACCGTCTGGACGGCGAGATCGACACGACGCTGGCCAAGCTGGAAATCAACTCACGCCCGGCGGATAAGCTGCGTCTCGACGCGAGCTACACCTACAGCGACCGGGACAACAAGACCAGCGTCGAGACCTATGACTACGTGGTTACCGACACCCTGTCCGGCGGACTGCGCCAGAACCGGCCGTATAGCTTCGAGCAGCACTTGCTGCGCGCCAAGGTCGGCTACCGTCTGGGAGAGTCCGATCTTTCCGCCGGCGTTGACCATGACCGGATGGACCGGACTTACCAGCAGGTCGAGGAAACCAAGGACACAACCCTGTGGGCACGCTTCAAGATTCGCCCGGCCGATACGGTCGATGCCACGCTGAAAATGTCCCACGCGAATCGCGATGCCTCGCCCTATACGCCTCAAGCCGATGAACATAGCCTGATGCGAGTGCACAACCTGGCCGACCGCGACCGCAACAAGGCCGGCGTCGAAGTGACGTTCACGCCCAACGAAAAGCTGTCTCTGGGGCTGGACCTGGAATACCTCAAGGATGATTACAGCACTATGTATCTGGGTCTGCGCGAGGCCACGGGCATAACCTCGAACGTCAACGTCACCTATGCCTTCAGCGATCAGTTCACGGCATCCGCCTATTACAACCACGAGCGACTCGACTCCGACCAGGCAGGCAGTGCCTGGATCACCGTTCCCGCCGCCGACGAGCCCTGGCTGGCCTCCGACAGCAACCTGACCCAGACGCTCGGCATGACGTTCAACTGGGTGGCCATACCCAAGAAACTGGACGTGGGCGTCGACCTCGTCTATGCCGATTATTCGGGCAAGATCCAATACGTCAATGCGACCGACCTGCCCAGGTTGCGAGCCACCCTGGCCGGTATCGGCGTGCATGGGGTCTACAAGCTGAAGGACAACCTGTCACTGCGCGCAGGCTACCGCTACGAGCGCTACAAGGAGTCCGACTGGTCCGAGACTGGCGCCGTCGACGCCGTATCGAGCTTGCTCGGCCTGGGTGCGGCTCCTCAGGATGAGGACACCCATCTGGTCACGCTGGCCTTGCGTTACGAGTTCAAGTAATTCGGCACACCACCATGACCGCGATGGTCCGTGGCGACATGAAACCGGTGTCCAACAAGCGCCATTCAAGGAGACAGTGGCATGAGAACATCCTTTAGCATCAGAGTCCTGGGCCTGCTATTGACCGCGGCCTGTTCCCAGCAAGCGTATGCCGATTCAGGGGCCATCACCCCCGACTCCATCCATATCCAACGATGCAGCGCCTGTCACTATGTGGATGGCAAGAGTCCCGGCCCGGAATTCCCGAATATCGCCGGCCAGTACGAGGCCTATCTGAACAAAGCACTGGCCCAGTTCAAGGCAAACAAGCGCGAAAGCGACGCGATGGAATTGATCACATCGCTGCACAAGCAGCAGGAACTGGTCATCCTCGCCAACTACTATGCGCAACAGAAACCCGACACAACGCCCTCGATCACATCCCCCGACCTGACGCTGAAGGCCAAGGGCGAGCAGCTCTACAAAGCAGAGCGTGTCTATGGCATCGCCTGCGTCGACTGCCATGGCGCGGATGCCAGGGGCTATGTGCGCAAAAGCCCGCGCACGAAGGCAACCCGGGCGATACCGCGCCTAGCGGGGCAAAAACCGGCATACCTCATGGCCATGATGCAAAAATACAGTGGCGACAGCGTGAATCACGGCATGTGCGCCATGCGCAAGGCCGGCAAGACCCTCAGCCAGAACGATGTAAAGGCCTTGGTCGAGTTTCTCGCCAGCAAGTAATCACGGCAATCGATCCGCCACTGGCTAAGCTGCCGGTGGCGGACTACGGCTTATTGCTTTGCCGCCACTGGCTCGGTCGCGCCATAGGGTGGCATGTACTCCAGCTTGGCCTTGTCGCGCAAGGACTTCAGGGCACTCTCCATCGCATTGGTCATACGCTCATCGAGCAACTTCTTCTCGATGGCCGGGGTCGCCTGTTCCAAGGCAACCGCCTGCGGCTGCAAGGCATTGATGCGCAGGATGCTGATCTGCTCGGCATTGCTGATGACCGCAGCCTGACCCACCGCAAGCTTGCTCAACTTGCTGGCGATATCCGCCGGCATATTGTCCGGAGCGGCCGTGTGGGGGCGGCTGCCATGTGGAATCCGCTTCTCGTTCAGCCAACGACCAAACTCGTCGAACTGCTTGCCATCGCCCAACCTGGCGAGAACTTCCGCCTCATTGGCTGGTTTCGGCTGGATTACCAATTCGGTCAGTTCGTAGATTTTTCGCTCGGCAAACAATTCCGGGTGTTTGTCGTAATAGGCCTTCACCTCTGCCGTGCTCGGCTTGACGACTTCGCCGCGGCGCTTTTCGACATAGGCATTGGCGAGAATCATCCGGTTCGTCTGTAATAACTTCAGACGCACGGATTCGTCCTGATCCAGCTTCTCGGCAAGCGCGGCCTGGCGCAAGAGTTCGGCATCGACCGTAGCCTTGAGCAGCGTGCCGGCGACGTTCTTTTCTGCTCCTCGGAAAGTGGCTGTACTGCTTCAGCTTGCTTTCCAGTTCGGCGGCGCCGATGGCCGTGCCGTTCACCTTCACGGCGACGGCTTCGCCATTTTTCTTCTCGGCGCAGCCGGCGAACATCGCCGCCAGCACCGACACCAGGACTAGGGCCTTCTTAGGCTTCATTCGGTCTCTCCATCCATATATCGAGTCGTAGTTTCCGCCTGCTGAGCGGGATCAGGGCGGCCAGGGCACTACCTGTAGGCAGCGGCTATTTCAAAAACAGTTTGTAGGCCGGATTCCGGCTTTCGTTCCAGTAACGATAACCCAGGCCATCCAGGAAGTTCTGGAAGTCCTCGGTTTCATGCGGCGGCACCTGGATGCCGCAGAGTACCCGGCCATAGTCGGCGCCATGATTGCGGTAGTGGAACAGGCTGATGTTCCAGTCGTGGCTCATGCTGTTCAGGAACTTCATCAGCGCGCCGGGCCGCTCGGGAAACTCAAACCGGTAGATCACCTCATTTTCAACATTCGGCGCGCGTCCGCCGACCAGATGCCGGATATGCAGTTTGGCCATCTCGTTGTCGGTCAGGTCGAGCACAGGGATCTCGTGTTTGCGCAGTGCGGTAACCAGCCTCTCGACCTCGGCGCGGTCATGCACCTGCAAGCCAACGAAGACATGCGCCACCTTGGGATCGGCAAAACGATAGTTGAATTCGCTGATCACTCGCCCGCCGATCAGCGCGCAGAAGGTCTTGAAGCTGCCCGGTTTCTCCGGGATATCGACGGCCAGAACCGACTCGCGCCGTTCGCCCAGTTCAGCGCGCTCGGCGACGAAACGCAGCCGGTCGAAGTTCATGTTGGCGCCCGAGGCGATGGCCACCAGATGCTTGTTCTTCACTTTCTCACGCGCCGCCCAGACCTTCAGGCCGGCGACACCAAGGGCCCCGGCCGGCTCGAGGATCGAGCGGGTATCCTCGAAGACATCCTTGATCGCCGCGCAGATGGCGTCGTTGTCCACCCGGATGATCTCGTCGACATATTCGCGGCAGAGGCGGAAGGTTTCCTCGCCGACCTGCTTCACGGCGACGCCATCGGCGAAGATGCCGACGTTGGGCAGGACGATGCGTTCCTTCTTGCACAGCGAGCGGGCCATGGCGTCGGCATCCTCCGGCTCGACGCCGATCACCTTGATCTCCGGCTTGAGGCGCTTGATATAGGCGCCGATGCCGGCGATCAGGCCGCCGCCGCCGACCGGCACGAAGACCGCCGTGGGCGTCGACTTGGCCTGGCGCAACAGTTCCATGGCAATGGTGCCCTGGCCGGCGATGACCTCGGGATCATCGTAGGGGTGCACAAAGGCCTTCTTTTCGGCCTTGGCAATGCCCAAAGCGTGCCGGTAGGCATCGTCATACGAGTCGCCGTGCAGGACGACCTGCGCGCCGCGCTTGGCGACGGCATCCACCTTGATCGCCGGCGTCGTCGCCGGCATGACGATGGTCGCCTCGCAGCCCAGGACCTGCGCCGACAGGGCCACGCCCTGGGCGTGATTGCCAGCCGAAGCGGTGACCACGCCGCGTTTCAGTTGCGCCGGGGTCAGGCCAGCCATCTTGTTGTAGGCGCCGCGCAGCTTGAAGGAAAACACCGGCTGCATGTCCTCGCGCTTCAGCCAGACATGCTGGCCCAGACGCCGCGACAGGTTCGGCGCCGCGTCCAGGGGTGACTGGATGGCGACATCGTAGACGCGGGCGAGCAGTATTTTTTCCAGGTAATCGGTCATGGCGGTCTGGCGGGGATTTGAAAGGGCCGGCAAAGGCCGTTATTCTCAGGGTTTACGCACGATCAGGAAAGATAAAACAATGATGACCCAGGACGAATTGAAACAAGCCGTGGCGCGTGCCGCGATCGAATATGTACCGGCCGGTATTATCGGCGTCGGCACCGGCTCCACCGCCAATTTTTTCACCGATGAATTGGCCCATATCAAGGGAAAGATCGAAGCCGCCGTCGCCTCGTCCGTGGCCACCGCCGAGCGCCTGAAAAAACACGGCATCCGCGTCATCGACCTGAACGAGGCCGGCGAGATGGCGGTCTACGTCGACGGCGCCGATGAGATCACCCCGCACATGGCCATGATCAAGGGCGGTGGCGGCGCCCTGACGCGCGAGAAGATCGTCGCCGCCTGCGCCAGGAAGTTCATCTGCATCGTCGACCAGACCAAGCTGGTCGATGTCATGGGCAAGTTCCCCCTGCCGGTCGAGGTCATTCCCATGGCGCGCTCCTACGTCGCCCGGCAACTGGTCAAGCTGGGCGGCACGCCGGTGCTGCGCGCCGGCTTCACCACCGACAACGGCAACGTCATCCTCGACGTGCACAACATGAACATTCTCGACCCGGTGGCCATGGAAACCGAGATCAACCAACTGGTCGGCGTCGTCACCGTTGGGCTGTTTGCACGGCGCGGCGCCGACGTCTGCCTGATGGGCACGCCCGAGGGCGTGCAGACGCTGAAGCGCTGATGGCAGCCACGGGTGCCCGGCTCAAGGCCCATCAGGCCGCGCTGAGCCAGTGCACCGCCTGCCCCGAGATGTTCGGTCCGGTCATCCTGGGCCGACCGGTCGCCTCGAAAATCCTTCAGATCGGCCAAGCGCCCGGCCCCTACGAAGGCGGCCTGGGCCGCCCCTTCGCCTGGACCGCCGGCAAGACCCTGTTCAAGTGGTACGCCAGCCTCGGCGTCAGCGAAGAACAGTTCCGCGAACGGGTCTACATGGCCGCCGTCTGCCGCTGTTTTCCCGGGAAGAACCCGAACGGCGCTCGTCGGCCAGGTCCACCGGGTGCAGTACTTCGGCCACGAAACCGACGCCATCCCCCTGCCGCATCCGTCCGGACTATCCACCTGGTTCAAACTGGAACCGGGCAAGACCCTGCTGCACAAGGCATTGCACCTGATCGCCGAACATCCGGCGTGGCGCGCATCGTTCGGCTAGAATGCCTCGCGCAGCCTCAGGAACACAGGGAAGCGCGGCAGGCCATTCCGGGTCAAACCATGATAGCGGTAGATCACCGTGCTGCCGACCGGCGGCGGCGTGCCGCGCTGCGCATCGCTGAAGCCCCCGCCGATACGGAAGCGCCGGCCATCCGGTGCGGCGACCAGCAGGGCGCCGAGCCGCCCGGCGTGGCGGCCCTTGCCGGGGAGGTGGCCGATGACCCGGGCGTCAGCATCGAGGTAGGGCTTGAGTTTGAGCAGTTCGCCGTCCGGCGTCGACGAATCTCCGGCGCGGTGCAGCATCAAGCCTTCTCCGCCCATGGCGACGACGGCGTCGAGTCTGGCCTTGAGCGCCTTGCGGTCGGCGACGCGGTACTGCTCGATGGCGTGCAGCCAGGGCAAGCCTGCGGCTTCGACCAGCCGCTTCAGGGCATCCTTGCGTTCGCTGAAATTTCCAGGTGCGCCGGGCAGCTCAAAGAGCATGTAGCGCACCGCGCGCCATTCGGCATTGACCGGAGTCGTCTTGCGAACGATGCCGGAGAGGCGTTCGAAGCTGCCGCGCCCGAGCCAGAGTTCGCCGTCCAGAGGCTGTTTCGGCAGGTCGCGCGTGAACCAGTCCGGAGCGCTGACCGGGTTGCCGCTGCGGAAGGTGAGCACCTGCCCATCCCAGAGCGCACGCACGCCATCGAGTTTTTCGCTGATCCAGTAGTCGGTGGGGTCGACCGAGTCGTCATACACCTCGGCGAGGATCGGCGGCGACGCTGGCAATGCGACACCAGCGCACAGGATCAGGAAGATGGACAACATGACCCCGAGTACGGGGCGTGGCAAACGCAACATGGATGACCTCCTAATTCTATTCGCAGCATCTCATGGCGGATGCCGTCGTTCACAACGTGTGCACGTCAGTAGGAGCGGCTCTTGTGCCCTTCAGGGTATCAGCCGCGACCTTCTGAATTCGGTCGCGGTTGAAGCCGCTCCTACATCGCTTTGATTTTCACAGCTTAGGCCTCACGAATACCGGAGTCCTCTTGCAAATCATCTTCCTGCACCGGCACGCGAAATTTCTCGGCGGCCCATTCGCCCAGGTCGATCAGCTTGCAGCGTTCGCCGCAGAAGGGCCGGTAGGCGTTTTCCGGACGCCATTCGACGGGTTTGCCGCAGGTCGGGCAGGTAACGATCTTGAATTTTTCGGTCATGGAAATGCAAAAGGCGGCTTGCGCCGCCTTCCACGCTGTCCGATATTTAGACGGAGAACGACGAACCGCAGCCGCAGGTGGACACGGCACTGGGGTTCTTGATGACGAACTGAGCGCCTTCGAGGCCTTCGGTGTAGTCGATCTCGGCGCCCATCATGTATTGCATGCTCATCGGGTCGACCAGCAGGGTGACGCCGTTCTTCTGCATGACCATGTCGTCTTCGTTCTGGACTTCGTCGAACGTGAAGCCGTACTGGAAGCCGGAGCAGCCGCCGCCGGTGACGAAGACGCGCAGTTTCAGTTCAGGATTGCCTTCTTCCTCGATCAAGGATTTAACCTTGTTGGCGGCGCTGTCGGAGAAGTTGAAGGGGGACATTTCGGTGGCGGCGTTCATGGTTCGCACTCCTAAAAGAATTCGATAAATTTACTCAAGCTTTGTCATTATCTTGCCGGGACTAGTTCCCGTCAACAGCAAAAAACCCGTCTGGCAAGCATCACGGCATGACCGGAATCTGCGTCAGGCCCAGATTTTCCTGCAAACCGAACATCAGGTTCATGTTCTGCACCGCCTGGCCGGCAGCACCCTTGACCAGATTGTCTATGACCGACAGCACCACCACGGTATCGCCGCCTTGGGGACGGTGCACGGCGATGCGGCACAGGTTGGAGGCGCGCACCGAGCGGGTTTCCGGATGGCCCTTGGCGGGCAGCACATCGACGAAATATTCGTTGGCGTAACGGGCTTCAAACAGTGCCTGCAGGTCGACATCCCGGGTCAGCTTGGCGTACAGCGTCGCGTGGATGCCGCGGATGAGCGGCGTCAGGTGCGGCACGAAGGTCAGATTGACGTCGTGGCCGGCCATGCGCGCCAGGCCCTGGCGAATCTCCGGCTGGTGCCGGTGGCCGGGCACGGCGTAGGCCTTGAAATTGTCGCTGGCCTCGGGAAACAGGGTGTGCACCTCGGCCTTGCGACCGGCGCCGGAAACGCCCGACTTGCAGTCGGCGACCAGCCAGTTGGTGTCGATCACGCCCGCCTCGATGAGCGGCATGAAGCCCAGTTGCACGGCCGTCGGGTAGCAGCCGGGGTTGGCGATCAGGCGGGCACCCTTCACTTGGTCACGGTTGATTTCGGGCAGGCCGTAGACCGCCTCGGCGACCAGATCTGGGCAGGCGTGTTCCATGCCGTACCACTTCGACCATTCGGCGATGTCGGTGATGCGGAAGTCGGCGGCGAGGTCGATCACCTTGACGCCGGCAGCGAGCAATTCTCGGGTCTGCTGCATCGCCACGCCGTTCGGGGTAGCGAAGAAGACCACGTCACAGGCCTTCAGCGGCGCCTCGTCGGGCGTCGAAAAGGCGATGTCGACCCGGCCGCGCAGCGACGGGAACATCTCGGCCACCTTCATGCCGGCCTCCTTGCGCGAGGTGATGGCTCTGATTTCGACTTCCGGGTGCTGGGCGAGTAGCCGCAGCAATTCGACGCCGGTGTAGCCGGTGCCGCCGACGATACCTGCCTTGATCATGTGAGTCGTCCTTGATGCGTAGAAATGCGAAGCGCGATGATAGCGCGCCACCATGAAAAAAGCCGCCCGGAGGCGGCTTTTCGCGACAAGCGGATTAGCGCTTGGAGAATTGCTTGCGGCGACGCGCCTTGTGCAGGCCGACCTTCTTGCGCTCGACCTCGCGGGCATCGCGAGTCACCAGACCGGCGGACTTGAGCGGCGGCTTCAGGCCGGCGTCGAATTCGATCAGGGCGCGGGTGATGCCGTGGCGGACGGCGCCGGCCTGGCCGGATTCGCCACCGCCGTGGACGTTGACCATGATGTCGACGCTGTCGGCGCGGTCGACCAGCTTCAGCGGCTGGCGAACGATCATGCGGCCGGTTTCGCGGGCGAAGTAGTCATCCAGCGGCTTGCCGTTGACGACGATCTTGCCGGAGCCGGACTTCAGGAAGACGCGGGCGACCGAGCTCTTGCGACGACCGGTGCCATAGTAGAAATTGCCAATCATGTCGATATTCCTCAGATGTCCAGGACTTGCGGCTGCTGCGCGCTATGGGGATGCTCGGCGCCGGCGTAGACCTTCATCTTCTTGATCATGGCGTAGCCGAGGGGGCCTTTGGGCAGCATGCCCTTGACCGCTTTTTCCAGGGCACGGCCCGGATGCTTGGCCTGCATGTCGCCAAAGTTGGTCTCGTAGATGCCGCCCGGGAAACCGGTGTGGCGGTAATACATCTTGTCCAGGGCCTTGTTGCCGGTGACGCGGATCTTGCCGGCGTTCACCACGACGATGTAGTCGCCGGTGTCCGCGTGCGGGGTGTAGATGGCCTTGTGCTTGCCACGCAGACGATGGGCGATCTCGGCGGCCAGGCGGCCCAGCACTTTTTCGGAGGCGTCGACGACGAACCAGCTGCGCTGGACTTCATGCGACTTGGCGGAAAACGTTTTCATGGTTATGTCCTGAATCTCTAACCCGGATGGATTGGGGGTCTTGCAGAAAGGCGCGGATTGTATGGGATAAGTCCAAGCTGTGTCAAACCTGTTTGGCGCGCGCCCGGTTTGCCCGGATAATCCCACCCCTCACCACCTAGGAGCCAGCATGAAAGCACGCGTCAAATGGGTCGAAGGCATGGCCTTCATGGCCGAATCGGCCAGCGGCCACGGCATCATCATGGACGGCGCCCCGGATATCGGCGGGCGCAATCTCGGGCCGCGCCCGATGGAGATGTTGCTGATGGGCGCCGGCGGCTGCACCTCCATCGACGTCATCATGATTTTGCAAAAAAGCCGTCAGGATGTCACCGACTGCGTCGTCGAACTCTCCGCCGAGCGGGCCGAAGACCATCCCAAGGTGTTCACAAAGATCCACTTTCACTTCGTCGTTACCGGCCGCAAGCTGAAGCCGGAAGTCGTCGAGCGGCCGATCAACCTGTCCGCCGAGAAATACTGTTCGGCGACCATCATCCTCGCCAAGACCGCCGAGGTGACGCACGATTACGAGATCGTCGAAGTCGACGCTCAGACGACCTGACCGTGCCAGGCCCGGCCATCGTCAAGGATGGCCCGCAGCCGGTCGATGTTCGGATGTTTGCCGGGGAAAGCGCGCGCGTCCGCCGTGTGCTCGGCGTACAGCGTCAGACCTTCGGCGGCGGCGCCGGCATCGATGGCACCGTGCTTGCCCAGCAGAAAGGCATAGACCCGCACCGAGCCCTGACTGCCGGGGATGTTGTCGATGCGCACCACCTCGCCCCCGGGGCCGGTCAGTTCCACCGCAGCCAAATGATCGGTCGCCGGCAAGGCCGCCAGGTTCTCGGTAAAGCTCATAGCCGGTAAGCCAGTCCGGTCATCACCTTCGAAGTCAGCTTCATCGCCAGCTTCACCGGCATCGGCAGCGGCGCGCCGCCGTGTTCGATGGCGGTCTCGGCATGGCGGATCTCGTCGGCCTTCATCTGCTCGACGATGGCGCGGCTCTTGGCATCGTTCTCCGGCAGCAGACTCAGGTGACTGTCCAGATGGCCCTCGACCTGACGCTCGGTCTCGGCAAGAAAGCCCAGGTTCCACTTGTCGCCCAAAGCACCGGCCAGCACGCCCAGACCGAACGAACCGGCGTACCAGAGCGGATTCAGGACGCTCTTGTGACTGCCCAATTCATTGAGCCGTTTCTCGCACCAGGCCAGGTGCTCGGTCTCCTCGTCGCTGGCTTCGATCAAGGCCTTGGCGGCGTCCGGATTACGCGCCGTCAGCGCCTGACCGGCATACAAGGCCTGGGCGCAGACCTCGCCGCAATGGTTGACGCGCATCAGCCCGGCAGCATGACGCTTGTCCGCCTCGCTCATTTCAGCTTCGTCGAGGCCGGCATCGGGATAGGCACGCCGGCTCGCCGCCGAGGCAAACACGGTACGCAATGCCTTGTCGATGTTGATGATGAGGTTGTCAGGTATGGGCAGCATGCCGCAACTCCTTTGGAAACGATGCCCTGATTATACGTCGCCACCCCAGCGCGGCATGAGGCTGTGCGCCACGCCAAGCTGATCGAGGATGCGCGCGACGATGAAGTCGACGACCTGTTCGACCGTTTCCGGCCGGTGATAGAAGCCGGGATTGGCCGGCAGGATGGTGGCGCCGGCCTCGGCGAGCTGGGTCATGTTGCGCAGGTGGATGAGGGAGAACGGGGTTTCCCTGGGCACCAGGATCAAAGGACGCTTTTCCTTGAGCATGACGTCGGCGGCGCGTTCGATGAGGTTGTCGGCGAGGCCATGGGCGATCGCGGCGAGGCTGCCCATGGTGCAGGGGCAAACCACCATGGCATCGGCCGGGTTGGAGCCGGAGGCGGCGGGCGCGAACCATTCGTCGCGGCCGTAGGCCTTGAGTTCGCCCGGCTGCCCCGGATTGCGTGCCAGGAGTACGGCGACCAGTTCGGCGCTGCCGCTGGGCAGGTTCAGGTCGAGTTCCTGCTTGGCGACGATGCGCGCCGTCTGCGAGACCAGCAGATCGACCCGACAGCCTGCGGCGAGCAGGCCGTCGAGCAGGCGCAGGCCGTAGTGCAGGCCGGAAGCGCCGGTCCAGGCGAGGGTGATGCGTTTCATGCGGCGGGCTCCGCGAGCGTTGTCCGGGTTTCAGCGTACTCCATCAGGCGCGCGGTCACCAAACCATTGACCAGTCCCGTCACCCAGGCCACCGTCAGGAAGAACGGCAGGATGCCGGCGAGGCTGACGCCGGGCATCAGCCACAGGTCGACCAGGAGCAACTGCGCGGTCATATGCGCCAGGGCCGCGACGATCGACAACCCGACCGGCCCGAACCAGCGCCGGGGCAGGCGCACCAGCATGGCCAGCACGGCGAGGCTGGCCAGACCACCGGCCAGGCTCATGGCGAAGGTAGGCGTGAGAAAAGTGCCCAGCAACAGGGCACTGGCGACAATGCGCAGACCGACAACCCAGGCGGCGGCACGCCAGCCGTAGCGATACAGCACCAGCAGGGTGACGATGTTGGCCAGACCCGGCTTGATACCCGGAATCGGCAGCGGAATTGCCGCCTCGGCCACCGCCAGCCCCACGGCGGCGCTGGCCATGACGGCGATGCGCCGATCCTCGGCGGTCACTGTCAGGCTAATAGTTGATGGAGTCATGACCGGAATGGCCGCGTTCGACGCTGACCCGGTTCGGCAGGCAGATGGCGTTATCGCCGGGCGCCAGCCAGCCTTGACGGACGCATAACTGGCGCGGGCTCGGGTCTGAAAGGATGCGCACCTGGCCGGCATGGATTTCCACAAGTGTATTGCCGAGCGGGCCAGGCACGCTGATAAGGCGATTCAAGCGTAGATCCGTGGCCAGGAAAACCTCGCCACCACGGCGGACGACCACGCCATCGCCGCGCGTGCCCCGGTTGGCCCAGAGCGTGCCGATGAGCACCAAGGTCAGCGCCAGAATCAGGGCATCGCCAGGCCGCAGGTAGGCCGACACGGCGGCGACGGCTCTCAACTCAGTTCCCGATGCCGCACCAGTACCTGCAAGCGATCCCGGAAGCGCGCCGCGAGTTTCTCGGCGAAGTAGACGGAACGGTGCTGCCCCCCGGTGCAGCCCAGGGCGACGGTGAAATAGCTGCGGTTATCCTGCTGGTAGCAGGGCAGCCATTGCACCAGGAAGGCCTGTAGATCCTCAAGCATGGCCATGGCCCGGGGCTGGGCCTCGATGAATCCGGCCACCGGCGCATCGAGACCGCTCAGGCCGCGCAGCACGGGGTCATAGAAAGGGTTGGGCAGACAGCGCATGTCGAAGACCAGATCGGCATCCAGGGGAACGCCTTGCTTGAAACCGAACGACTCGAAAACCAGGGTGAATGTCGACTGGGTCAGGCCGCAGAATTGCCTGATCCACTCCCGCAGGCCATTCGCGGATAGATCGCTGGTATCCATGTGATGTGCAATCGTCGCAATCGGGTCGAGCAATTCGCGCTCGTCGTCGATGCATTCGCGCAGGGAACGGTCGCCGGTATTCAGGGGATGTCGGCGGCGGGTCTCGGAGAAACGCTTCAGCAAGGTTCCGTGCTTGGCTTCCAGAAACACGATGCGCACGTCGAAGCGGCCGGCGAGCTGGCGCAGGGTTTCCGCCACACCATGGAGGTTCTTGGCGCTGCGCGCGTCGATACTGACGGCGACATCGCCATAGCCACCCGTTTCCAGATGAGTCACCGCCTGGCCAAGCAAGTCGGCGGGCAGATTGTCGATGCAGAAAAAGCCGGCATCTTCCATGGCCCTCAAGGCGACGCTCTTGCCGGATCCGGACTGGCCGGTAATGACGATCAGGCGCATCCCGGTCAGTCGTCGTCGCTGAAAGTGTCTTGGGCGATGGCGCTGCGCTGCCGCTCGGCGAATTCCTCGGCGCTGTTGATGCCGCGTTGGCGCAGGATGTGATTGCGCACGGCGACTTCGACCAGCACCGCCAGGTTGCGGCCAACCGCGACCGGGATGCGCACTTCGGGTATGGCGACACCGAAAATATCGCGGCTTTGTGCGTTCATGTTGAGGCGATCCACCTCATGCCAATGCTCGGCCGGCATCAGGTGAATGATCAGTTTCAGGTTCTTCTTCGCCTTGACGGCGGTTTCACCGAACAGGTGACGGATATTGATCACGCCCAGGCCGCGCACTTCCATGAAATCGCGCAACAGCGGCGGGCACCGTCCTTCGAGGATGTCCGGGGCGACGGCATAGACCTCGACGGCATCGTCGGCGACCAGTCGGTGACCGCGCGATACCAGTTCCAGCGCCAGTTCGCTCTTGCCGACCGAAGGATCGCCGGTGATCAGCACGCCGAGGCCGGATACCTCCAGGAACACACCATGCATCACCGTCGACGGCGCCAGCGCCTGGGTGATCAAGTAAGTGAGCAAGCGCATCAGATCGGGGCTCTGTTCCGGTGAGGTGAACAGCGGTGTCGCGGTTCGCTCGGCCGCTTCCGACAGTGCCACTGGAACGGCTTCGTCATTGGCGATGACCACCGCGGCCAGTTCGGTGGAGTAGAGATTGTCGATGGCCTGCTGCAGGGCCTCCGGAGACAGTTTGGCCAGGTAGTCCATTTCGGCGCAGCCGAGCACTTGCACCCGGTTCGGATGGACGAAATTCAAATGGCCGATCAGCGCCAGGGGTGGGTTTCTGAATGGTTTCGGAAGTCAGCTTGCGGCTGCCGCCAGCATGCCCGGCGACCCAGGCCAGCTGGCACTGTTCGCCGGCCTGGCGGAACAGATCGGCGACGCTGATGTAGCGCTCTACGGCGTCCATTGGCAGAGCAACCGGTGCAATTCCTGGCTGTCCGCGGCGTGGCGCAATTTCTCGCGCATCTCTTTCTCGCTGAACATCTGCGCCAGTTCGCCGAGAATCTGCAGGTGCAGATCGGTGGCGGCGGCGGGGGCCAGGAGGATGAACAGCAGATCGACGGGAAGATTGTCCGGGGCGTCGAAATCGACCGGGTGCGCAAGCCGCATGAAGGCACACGCGGTGTCCTTCAGGCCCTTGATGCGCCCATGCGGTATGGCGATACCGTAGCCCAATGCGGTTGATCCCAGCTTTTCGCGCGAGAACAGGCTCTCGAACACCTGCGCCGCGGCGACGCCGTCGCTGGCTTCGAACAGTTGCCCCGCCCGCTCGAACAAGCGCTTTTTACTGCCTGCATCGAAGCCCGCCAGGACATTGCCTGGCGGGAGCAGGTTGGAGATGAGATTCATGGTTCAAAAACATCCAAGGCCCCGCTGACGCGGGGCCGGGTTCATTCTTCGGGTTCGGCGCTCTGGCGCTTGGGGCTGCCGGCGTCGCGGTGTACGTCCGAACTCTTTTCCTTGTGCTTGACCACCTGGCGGTCGAGCTTGTCGACCAGGACATCGACGGCCGCGTACATGTCTTCTTCGACAGACTCGACATAGATGTCCTTGCCGCGGGCGTGCAGGTTCACCTCGGCCTTGTGGCGCAACTTTTCCACCGAGAGGATGACGCCGACATCGATGACGTTTTCGAAGTGTCGGGTGACGCGCTTGAGCTTGTCTTCGACGTACGCCCGAATGGCCGGGGTAATTTCAAGATGGTGGCCGGTGATGGTGAGGTTCATTCGCTCTCCTAGAAAAAAACAACGTCAGTAAGTCTTGCGCTGATTGGCGGGAGGTACATGCAATTGCTCCCGATACTTTGCCACCGTGCGCCGGGCTACCACGAAACCCTGCTTGCCGAGCATGTCCGACAGGGCGTTGTCCGACAATGGGTGGAGGACATCCTCGGCTTCCACCAGCTGTCGTATCAAGGCCTTGATGGCCGTGCTGGAAGCGGCTCCACCCGCGTCCGTATTCAGGGCGCTGCCGAAGAAATACTTGAATTCGAACAGGCCTCGGGGGGTCATCATATACTTTTGGGTGGTGACACGGGAAATCGTCGATTCGTGCAGTTCCACGGAGTCGGCGATCTCGCGCAAGGTCAAGGGACGCATCGCCACTTCGCCATGCTCGAAAAACATGCGCTGCCGGGAGACGATGGCCTGTGCCACCCGATGGATGGTCTGGAAGCGCTGCTGCACATTCTTGATCAGCCAGCGCGCCTCCTGTAGTTGCCCGGTGAGTGGCGCACTGCTGTCGCGCTGCTGGCGCAGGATATTGGCGTACATCTCATTGATACGCAGCTTGGGCATGGCTTGCGGGTTCAGACTGGCTTGCCACTCGCCCTTGACTTTGCGCACCAGGACATCAGGCACCACATATTGCGCCTCGACACTGGAAAAGCGCGACCCGGGACGCGGGTCCAGCGAGACGATCAGTTGCCGCACGGCGGTGAAATCCCGATCGCTTTCCAGCGACAGGAGTTTTTTGATCTTGCCGTATTCCCGTGCCGCGAGCAGCGGCAGGTGCTCGCGCACGAGCGCCTTGGCCATGTCGACGTGGGCAGTCCCGGCCGGCATGGCGGCGAGCTGTAGCGACAGGCACTCCGCCAGATCGCGGGCGCCGACCCCGACCGGGTCGAAACTCTGCAGCAGATGCAAGGCGGCGCTGAGTTCCGACGGATCGATTTCCAGTTCGTCCGGCAGCATCTCGGCCCATTCTTCCAGGCTGCCTTCCAGGTAGCCGTCGTCGTCGAGTGCCTCGATCAACAAGGTAACCAGCTGCTGGTCGCGTCGCGACAGCGGCATGAGCGACAGCTGCTCCTTGAGGTGCTGGCGCAAGCCCTGGCTGCTCGGATCGACCTGCTGGAATACCCGATCATCCTCCTCATCGCCCGATGCCGCCGATACTGGACGCTCGCCCCAGGCGAGTTCGTCGTAGACCGAATCCTGTTCAGCGCTTTCAGGACGCTCGTCGGCCTGGGAACCCGTTTCATCACGGGTTCCCGGCGGGGCATCGGCGGGCTCTTCTGCCCGTTCCAGAAGCGGGTTGTCGCCCAGCATCTGGTCGATTTCCTGATTCAATTCCAGGGTGGAAAGCTGTAGCAGGCGTATCGACTGCTGCAACTGGGGGGTAAGCGCCAGATGCTGATGCAGGCGGAGTTGCAGATTCTGTTTCACGGTTACAGGCGGAAATGCTCGCCCAGGTAGACCTTGCGCACGCTGTCGTTGCCGATGATCTCGTCCGCGCCACCCGCGGCCAGCACCGCGCCCTCGTTGAGGATATAGGCACGGTTGCAGATGCCCAGAGTCTCGCGAACGTTGTGATCGGTGATCAGCACGCCGATACCGCGCTCGACGAGAAAATGGACGATTTTCTGAATATCGATCACCGAGATCGGATCAATGCCCGCGAACGGCTCGTCGAGCAGAACGAAGCGCGGCTGCATGGCCAGGGCGCGGGCAATCTCGACCCGGCGCCGCTCGCCGCCCGACAGGCTGACGGCCGGGGCCGAACGCAAGTGGGTGATGTGCAAATCTTCGAGCAGATAATTCAGCTTTTCTTCCAGCTCGGCACCGGCATAGCCCTTGATCTCCAGTACCGCAGCGATATTGTCGCGCACCGACAGTTTACGGAAGATGGATGGTTCCTGCGGCAGATAGGCCAAACCCTGGCGTGCCCGCCGATACACCGGATCGTGGGTGATCTCCCGGTCGTCAAGACTGATGCGGCCGCTGTCGGCGCGGATCAACCCGACCAGCATATAAAAGCAGGTGGTCTTGCCGGCGCCATTCGGGCCAAGCAGACCAACGACTTCGCCGCTGTGCACTTCCAGGCTGACCTCGTTGACGACCTGCCGCGCCTTGTAGCGCTTGCGCAAGCCATCGGCCTTGAGCACGCTCATGGTTTGTCGGCTTTGTTCTCGGTGCTGGCCGGCGCTTTCGCGGCGCGCGGCTGGATAATCGCCCGGACCCGGCCGGTGCCGCCGGCGCCAGACGCCTCATAGACTTCAGTCAGGGTGTTGTAGACGATCAGGTTGCCGCGCAGGTCGTCGTCGACCTGTTTCAGCCGGGCGTTGCCGACCATGCGCATGGTCTCCTTTTCGGCATCGTGTTCGATGCGGTCGGCATAGCCCTCGGCGAAATCGTTCTTGCCTTCCAGCTTCTGACGGAAACGCACCGGCTTGCCGCTGGCGTGACCGCCCGAAAACCCCTTGTCGTCCTGCCAGACTTCGATACGGTCGGCCAGCAGCAGAAACGATCCCTGACTCAGCATGACATTGCCTTCGTACACCGCCAGCTTCTTGATGTCGTCGAAGCGCACGCTGTCGGCCTCGATCTGCACCGGGCGGTCCTTGTCGGCCTTTTCCGCATGGGCCGGGGCGGCCGCGAGGGCGCTCAACATGGTCAGCCAGACAAATCTAGTTACGCTTTTCATATACCGCCTTTACGCGACCGGCAAGTTGGAAAATCCGCTTCTCGCCGTCGATGAGCAAGCCGGCAGCCTCGATGATGCTGTTGCCCTGTCGCAGGACGATCGGCTTGTCGGTGCGCAGGATATCGTCATCGGGAACGATGCGGATGTACTCCGTGGTCAATTCCAGCGCTTTTTGCCCGGCCATGGCCGCGCGGGTCAGGCGGACATCACCCAGGAAATAGACATCACGACTATCGGCGGTGATCAGCCCACGCCTGGAATGTACGCTGATCGGCGCGGTCTCGCCATCGTGGCGCTCGAAGCGGGGCAGTTCCAGCTCGGTACTGTCATCGTCCATGTAATGCACCATTCGGTTCGCCGAGAGCCGCGAATGCGGCCGGCCCTGCGCGTCGAAGGTGAGCGCCGCGAAATTCTCCACGACATAATCCGGATCATGGGTGAAGCCGCTACTGCCCAGCAGCGGCTGTGTGCTGGCCACCTTGCCGAGCCAGAACGTCGTCAACACCAGCAGCGCGACAATGGTGACGGGTACCCAGGTGGTTTGCGACATCGGCGGTTGCTTAACGGTCGTAGAGCGCCAGTTGCGCCGCCCAGGTCCCCTGCGCTCGCATGATGAATTCGCAGGCCTCGCGCGCGGCACCCCGGCCGCCCTGGAATGCCGTCACCAGGTGCGCCCGGCAACGCACTTCCTCGGGCGCTTCCGGCACGGTAACGGCCAACCCGCAACGCCGCATCACCGGCAGGTCGACCACATCGTCGCCCATGAAGGCGGTTTCCTCGGGAAGCAGCCCGACTTCGCCGAGCAGATGCTGATACGAAGCCAGTTTATCTTCGGATCCCTGGATGATGCGGGCGATGCCCAGGTTGCGCGCGCGATGCGCCACCACCTGCGAGGTTCGGCCGGTGAGTATCGCCGCGTCGACGCCACTGGCGCGCAGCATCTTGATGCCGTGGCCGTCGCGCGAATTGAAGGCCTTGTACTCTTCGCCAGTGTCGCCATAGAACAGGCTGCCGTCGGTGAGCACACCGTCGACATCGAAAATGATCAGTCTGATGCGTCGAGCCCGCTCGACCGCCGCCTCGACACTCATACCACCCCCGCGCGCAACAGGTCGTGCATGTTCAATGCCCCGGTAACCCGGCCTTCGGCATCCGTAGCCAGCAGGCCGTTTATCTTGTGTTCTTCCATGTAGCGCACCGCCTCGGCCGCCAAGGCGGTTTCGGCTATGGTTTTTGGCCGACGGTGCATGACATCGTCGATGCTGGCGGTCGCCAGATCCAGTCCTTTATCCAGGCAGCGGCGCAGGTCGCCATCGGTGAATATCCCGACCAGATGGCTGTCGGCATCGACAATGGCGGTCATGCCCAAGCCTTTGCGGGTCATTTCCAGCAAGGCGTCCTTGAACAGCGTGCCGGAACGCACCGACGGCAAATCATTGTCGCGGTGCATCAGATCGTCAACGCGTACCAGCAACTTTCTGCCCAGGGAACCGCCCGGATGGGTCCGGGCAAAATCCTCGGCGGTGAAACCACGCGCATACAAGGCCGCGACGGCCAGGGCATCGCCCAAGGCCAGGGCGGCGGTCGTGCTGGCCGTCGGTGCGAGATTGTGCGGGCAAGCCTCCTGCTCGACACCGGCATCGAGGTGGATGTCCGCCTCGCGCGCCAGGGTCGATGCTGGCCGGCCAGTCATGGCGATCAGGCGCGCGCCGCGTCGTTTGATGAGCGGCACGATGGCGACCAGCTCGGCGCTCTCGCCCGAGTTGGACAAGGCGATGACGACATCGTCGGCGGTGATCATGCCCAGGTCACCGTGGCTGGCCTCGGCGGGATGCATAAAAAAAGCCGGCGTGCCGGTGCTGGCCAGGGTCGCGGCGATCTTGCCGCCGATATGTCCGGACTTGCCCATGCCGCTGACCACCACGCGGCCCTTGCAAGCCAGGAGGATGTTCACGGCATGCGCAAAGCCGTCGTTCAGGCGCGGCGCCAGCGCCTCTACCGCCGCCGCCTCGATGGCGAGTGTGCGGCGGGCGAGTTCCAGAATATCCGCTGTCGTGGGGGATGTGGATGTCATAATGGCGCGGAGTATATCGTGCCGGCACACTCTCCTTCCAGACATGCATACCACCCTGTCGCTGGTTCTTCTGCTGCTCGCCGCCGCCGTGCTGGCGACCACCTTATTCCGGGCGCTGAAGCTTCCCGCCCTGCTCGGCTATGTCCTGGTCGGAATACTGCTCGGCCCGTCGGGGATGAATCTCGCCGGCGACGCCAACGCGGCCCAGCACTTGGCCGAATTCGGGGTGGTTTTTCTGATGTTCTCCATCGGCCTGGAATTTTCCCTGGCCAAGCTGAAACTGATGCGCGGCCTGGTCTTTGGCCTGGGCGGCCTCCAGGTGGTCGTCACGCTCGGCCTGACGCTGCTGCTGAGCCTGGCGGCGGGCCTGCCGCTGGCGACCGGCATCGCCCTGGGTGGCGCGCTGACCATGTCGTCCACGGCCATCGTCAGCAAGCTGCTGGCGGAGCGCAACGAACTGGAATCGGAACACGGCCGGCAGATCATCGGCGTCCTGCTCTTCCAGGATCTGGCCGTGGTGCCTTTGCTGATCCTCATTCCCGCTCTGGACGGCCAGTCCAATCTGGCCGAGGCCCTCGGCTGGGCAGCGATCAAGGCCTTCCTGGCCCTCGGTGTCATCCTGTTCCTTGGCCAGAAACTGCTGCGGCCCTGGTTCCAGTTGGTCGCGGCCCGCAAGTCTTCCGAGTTGTTCATGTTGAACGTGTTATTGATCACCCTGGGACTGGCCTATATCACCGACACGGCCGGCCTGTCCCTGGCGCTGGGGGCCTTCGTCGCCGGCATGCTGATCTCCGAAACCGAATTCCGCTATCAGGTGGAAAGCGATATCCGCCCCTTCCGTGACATCCTCATGGGGCTGTTCTTCGTGACGATCGGCATGGCCGTTGACCTGGCTTTTCTGCCAGGGAACATTCTGCTGGTCCTGCTCATTCTTGCCCTGTTGCTGGTCGGTAAACTGCTGGCAATTGTCCTCCTGGCACGTCTTTACACGGGTCAGTGGAGCACCGCGCTACGCACCGGCCTGGGGCTGGCCCAGGCAGGCGAGTTCGGCCTGGTGCTGCTCGCCCTTGCGAACGGCCACGGACTGATCCCGGCCGACCTCCAGCAAGCCCTGCTCAGCGCCATGATCCTGTCGATGCTGATCGCGCCCTTCCTGATCCAGCATGGCGACAGCCTCGCCAAGCGTCTGCTTTGGGGTGCCTGGATGGAACAGGCGATGGATGTGCATGCGATCGCCGTAAAGAGCTTCGGCGTCAGCCAGCATGTTATCCTCTGCGGCTACGGCCGCAGCGGCCAGAACCTGGCACGCATCCTTGAAGCCGAAAACGTCCCGTTCATTGCCCTGGACCACGACCCGAGGCGGGTCAAAGCCGCTACGGAGGCCGGCGACAATGTCGTCTTCGGAGACTGTACCCGGCGGGAAATCCTGCTCGCGGCCGGCCTCCACCGCGCCCGCGCCGTGGTCATCAGCTTCGCCCACACACCGACAGCGCTCCAGGTGATCGCCACGGCCCAGCAGTTGCGCCCGGATACTCCGGTGATCGTTCGCACCCTGGACCAGACCGACATGGATCTTTTGCGTGAAGCCGGCGCCATGGAAGTCGTACCGGAGGTTCTCGAAGGCGCGCTAATGCTGGGGTCGCAAACCTTGCTCATGGCCGGCGTGCCACTCGGCACCGTGCTGAAACGGATCCGTAGCACGCGCGAAGCCCATTACAGCACCATGCGCGGCTACTTTCAGGGTCTTTCCGACGCCGACGAGACCACCGGCAGCCAGGAAAAACTGGCCTCATATCGCCTGGACCCCGGGCTGAAAGTGCTTGGGCAGACCCTCGGCGACCTCGACCTGCACGCAACCGGCGTCTTTATCGCCGCGGTCCGTCGACGCGGCATCAAGGGGTCGAACCCCTCGGCGCGCACCCGTCTGGAAGCCGGGGACATCCTCATCTTGCGCGGCACCCCCGAGGCACTGAGCGCGGCTGAAATCAAGCTGGGCCTGGCTTGATAAGCCATCCTCATGTGCAAAGCGCGACTGGCATGCTTTCCGGAACAGAAAAGCCAATGACCACGCGGAAGCCTGCCTCGACACGTACCGCCACCCGCGCGTTTCCGCAAGTGACCCGATTCCCGGCTGCCACTTGAATGTCGTCGCTTGCAGCTGCTGTATTCGGCAATAAGCGACCGCGGCTAGAAGCCCGCCGCCTGAACCATCAGCCGTTTCATTTCGCGCACGGCGCCCTCCCAACCTGAAAACAGTGCCTGCGCGACAATGGCGTGACCGATGTTGAGCTCTTCGACACCCGGGATGGCGGCGACATCCTGGACGTTGTGGTAATGCAGACCGTGACCGGCGTTGACGTGCAAGCCCAGGCCGACACCATGCTCGACGGCGCGGCGAATGCGTGCCAGTTCCTCGGCGGCGGATCGGCCTTCGGCGTCAGCGAAGCGACCCGTGTGGATCTCCACCACCGGAGCGCCGGCGGCGCTGGCGGCATCGAGCTGGCGCGGCTCGGCGTCGATGAACAGCGACACGCGGATGCCGGCCTCGGCGAGATGCCGACAGGCATCGGTGATTTTCGTCAGCTGCCCGGCGACATCGAGACCGCCTTCCGTGGTCAATTCCTGGCGCCGCTCGGGAACCAGGCAGACATCCTGGGGCCTGACCTTCAGGGCGATGGCGATCATTTCGTCGGTGACGGCCATTTCAAGATTCATGCGCGTTTGCAGGAGGGGTCGCATGGCGAAAACGTCGGCATCCTGAATATGGCGCCGGTCTTCGCGAAGATGCAGGGTGATCAGGTCGGCGCCCGCCGACTCGGCGAGCAGCGCCGCCTGCAAGGGGCTGGGGTAACGGGTGCCGCGCGCCTGGCGGAGGGTGGCGATGTGGTCGATGTTGACGCCGAGTTTGATCATTTCAGTGACGGGTGACGGGTGACGGGTGACGGGTGACGGGTGACGAGTATAGTCGTCCGCGCGGATGGCTTACAGGCTTTGCAGGTCGACGAGGAGCTGCCGGGTCATGAGGGGCTTGTCACCCAGGTAGTGGTTGATCAGGCCGCGCATCAATTGCTTGCTTTCGGCCAAGGTACGCGGGTCGCGAAAATCGCCGCGCGCCATATCGAGCAGGGTCTTTCCGCTGTAGCTACAACCTTGCCCATGGGCGATGACGCCCTCCCCGGGGAGGTAACCATAACGTCCCGAGGCCTCGATCCGCGCGCCATCGCCGCAGTGATCCAGCGTCTGGGCGTAGCCCAGCTCGGAGAGCAGGTCGAGCTCAAAACGGCGTAGGATGGGTTCGGGATCGACCGCGTCGGCCAGTGCCTCTAGTGTCGCGACATAGCGGTCGAACAAGGCCTGATGCGCATCATCCGGCGGCAACAGCTTGAGCAGCAACTCGTTCAGATAGAAACCGCACATCAAGCCCTGGCCCAGCAGCCGGACATCGCCGCCCCGCCACTCGGAAGCGTGCAAGGTGCGCAGCCCGCCCTTGCCGAACCACGACAACAGCAAAGGCTGGAAGGCCAGCAGACGGGACTTCAGCGAAGACATCGGTCGGCGCGCGCCGCGCGCGACCAGGCTTACCCGCCCACGTTCCCGGCTCAGGGCCTCGACGATGAGGCTGGTCTCGCGGTAAGGATACGCATGCAGGATATAGGCGAGCTCGTTGTCGACCTTTTCGCCCATGGCATGCGTTGAGTTCAGTCGTGTCCGAGGGACTTGAGCAGCGCCGCGTTGTCGGTCCAGCCGCTCTTCACCTTGATCCAGCAGTTGAGGAAGACCTTGGCATCGAAGAGACGCTCCATGTCCTGGCGAGCCTCGCTGGCGATCCGCTTCAGATGCTCGCCGCTCTTGCCCAGGAGGATGGGCTTGTGCGCGTCGCGGTCGACCCAAATGACGGCGGCGATGCGGCGCATGCCGCTCGGTTCCTGCTGGAACTGTTCGATCTCGACGGCGACCCCATAGGGAATCTCGTCGCCGGTAAGGCGGAAGACCTTCTCGCGCAGGATCTCCGCGGCGAGGAAGCGTTCGCTGCGGTCGGTAATCGCCGCTTCCTCGAAGAGCGGTTCGGCTTCCGGCAGACGCGGCTGGAGGATATCCAGCAGGCGCTCGCTGTCCCGGCCATCCAGTGCCGACAGCGGGACGATTTCAGCGAAGTCGAAGCGTTGCGCCGCCGCCTGCAGGAAGGGCAGCAAGCGGGTCTTGTCGGCAAGCTGGTCGATCTTGTTGACCACCAGGATGACCGGTATGTCCTTGGGCAGCAATTTCAGGACGCGTTCGTCGGCGGCATCGAAACGCATCGACTCGATCAGGAACAGGACGGCGTCGACATCGGCCAGAGACTGGGCGACGACACGGTTCATCGACTGATTCAAGGCGTTGCGGTGCTTGGTCTGGAAGCCGGGGGTATCGACGAAGACAAACTGGGCACCAGCGCGGGTACGCACCCCCAGAATCCGGTGCCGGGTCGTCTGCGGCTTGCTTGAAACGATGCTGACCTTGGCGCCCACCAAGGCATTCACCAAGGTCGATTTGCCGACGTTGGGCCGTCCGACGACGGCGATGAAGCCCGCCCGGAAATTCTGAAGTTCGCTCATGGCACCTGCAATTTGCGTAACGCGGCGGCGGCGGCGGCCTGTTCAGCCGACTTGCGGCTGCTGCCCTCGCCGGTGGAACGCAGGCCGATGACATCGATCCGGCATTCGACATTGAAGTTCTGGGCATGTGCCTGACCGCTGACCTCGATCAGGTTGTAGGCTGGCAGCCCCCGATGGCGCGATTGCAGCCATTCCTGAAGCTGGGTCTTGGCATCCTTGCCCTGGGCATCGGGGTCGATCTCGTTCAGGCGGCTGGCGAACAGACGGCCAACCAGTTGGCGCGCTGTATCGAAACCACCGTCCAGCAAAACCGCGCCGAGCACCGACTCCAGGCTGTCCGCCAGAATGGATGGCCGGCTTGCGCCGCCGCTCTTCAATTCACCTTCACCCAGGCTCAGGTAGTGACCTAGATCAAGCTCGCGGGCGATCTCGAACAGGGGCTGCTGGTTGACCAGATTGGCGCGCAGTCGCGACAACTGTCCCTCGCGCAGGCCAGGAAAGCGTTCATACAGATTCAAACCGACGATGCAGTTGAGCACGCCATCCCCAAGGAATTCCAAACGTTCATTATTGCTGGCGCTGTGGCTGCGATGCGTGAGCGCCTGGTTGAGCAACTCGCGACGCCGGAAGCGATATCCCAGCCGCTCTTGCAGGTCTTCCAGGGACATCAGTTAAGGATGGCCGAAGCCTTGGCGTCCAGCTCCATGAGGAGACTGACGCCACCGACCAAGGACTTCTTGTCGGACATCGACACGGTCAAGGTCAGGTAACCATTATCGCGATCGATGACCAGATCGCCGGAGCCATAACCGATCAGATAATTGGTGTTGGCGCGCATGTCGAAGTCCCGGCGCAGTTCCCGGTCGGTCGCGGTGCGTTTTTCCGAAGCCAGGTTCTGAAGCATGCTGCGCATCGTGAAATAGTCGATATAGAAGGGCGCCGCCCGCATGCCGATCAACGCGACGACCGTCCCCAAGGCCAGGAAAAAGGCCAGGCCGATCAGCGTCACGCCCTGTTGTGACTTCGCCGTGTTTGCCTTCATGACCGCCCCCTATTCGATGAAGTGACCGATACGTGAGAATTCCCCGAAATTCCACCAGATCATGAAGGCACGGCCAACGACATTCTGATCCGGCACGAAGCCCCAGTAGCGCGAATCGTTGCTGGCATCGCGGTTGTCGCCCATCATGAAGTAATGCCCGGCGGGCACCTTGCAGACAAATCCCTGTTCATTGTAAGTGCAGTTCTGGCGCTCGGGGAAATCGCCTTCCACCTGATGCAGCAACACCGGCGGCATGTCCTTCTGGGTCATGGCGAGATGCGTGTGCGTACCCAGGCGCTCACTCCAGGTCTGACCATCGATGTAGTTCAAACCGTTGGTGACATAGTTGAAATTGCCCGCGGCTTCGACAGCCACCGGCTGACCGTTGATACTCAAACGCTTGTCCTGGTAGGAGACCATATCGCCGGGCAGGCCGATGACGCGCTTGATATAGTCCAGCGACGGATCCTTGGGATAGCGGAAGACCATGACATCGCCATGCTTGGGCTGGCCGATCTCGACGATCTTCTTGTTCAGGATCGGCAGACGGATGCCGTATTCGTACTTATTGACCAGGATGAAGTCGCCGATCAGCAAGGTCGGCAACATCGAGCCGGACGGAATCTTGAACGGCTCGACCAGGAAGGAACGCAGGCCGAAGACGATCAGGATGACCGGAAAGAAACTCTTCGAGTAATCCACCAGCCAGGGCAGCTTGGCCTCCTTGGGGCGGTTACGGCCGGTGGTCAGGCTGTCGATCAACCAGATGGCCCCGGTGACGACCAGGGCGACAAACAGAATCAATGCAAAATTCACTTATTTTTCTCCGACTTGCAGGATGGCCAGGAAGGCTTCCTGCGGGATTTCGACGTTGCCCACCTGCTTCATGCGCTTTTTGCCCTCTTTCTGTTTCTCGAGCAATTTGCGCTTGCGGGTGATGTCGCCGCCGTAACATTTGGCCAGGACGTTCTTGCGCAGCGCCTTGACCGTTTCGCGGGCGATGATGTGCGTACCGATCGCCGCCTGCACCGCGACATCGAACATCTGCCTCGGGATTAGTTCCCGCATCTTCGCGACCAGTTCACGACCTCGGTACTGCGCCGTCGAGCGATGCACGATGAGCGACAGGGCATCGACCTTCTCGCCGTTGACCAGAACATCCAGCTTCACCAGATCGTCGGCGCGGAACTCCTTGAACTCGTAGTCGAGCGAGGCATAGCCCCGGCTGGTCGACTTCAGTTTATCGAAGAAGTCCATGACCACTTCGTTGAGCGGCAGGTCGTATTTCAACATCACCTGATGACCCATGTATTTCATGTCGACCTGGGCGCCGCGCTTGAGGTTGCACAGGGTCATGACATTGCCCAGATACTCGTCGGGCACCAGGATGGTAGCGGTGATGATCGGCTCGCGGATCTCCTCGAACTTGCCCGGATCGGGCAGCTTCGAGGGATTTTCCAGCAACTGAACCTTGCCGTCCTTCATGACGATTTCGTACTCCACCGTCGGCGCCGTGGTGATCAGGTTCTGGTTGTACTCGCGCTCCAGACGCTCCTGCACGATCTCCATGTGCAGCAGGCCGAGGAAACCGCAGCGGAAGCCGAAGCCCAGGGCCTGCGAGGTCTCCGGCTCGAAGTGCAGCGAAGCGTCGTTGAGTTGCAGCTTGGTCAGGGCATCGCGCAACTGGTCATACTCGTGTGAATCGACCGGGTAGAGCCCGGCGAACACCTGCGACTTGATCTCCTTGAAGCCTGGCAAGGCCTCGCTGGCCGGAGCGGCCACGAGGGTCACGGTATCGCCCACCTTGGCGCTGGCCAGCTCCTTGATGCCGGCGGTGATGAAACCGACCTCGCCCGCCGAGAGACTATCGCGCGCCACGGACTTGGGCGTGAACACGCCGACCTGTTCGCACAGATGCTCGGTGCCGCCGGCCATGAGGCGGATCTTGTCCTTCGGCCGCAGGCAGCCATCGACGACGCGCACCAGCATGACCACGCCGACATAGTTGTCGAACCAGGAATCGGTGATCAGGGCCTTGAGCGGCGCATCCGGCTTGCCCCTGGGCGCCGGAACGCGCGCCACCACGGCCTCCAGGACATCGTCGATCCCCAGACCGGTCTTCGCCGAGCAACGCACGGCATCGTCGGACGGGATGCCGACAATATCCTCGATCTCGTGGATCACCCGCTCCGGATCGGCCGAGGGCAGGTCGATCTTGTTGAGCACGGGCACCACCTCGACGCCCAGCTCGATGGCCGTATAACAATTCGCCACGGTCTGCGCCTCGACGCCCTGCGAGGCATCGACCACCAGAAGCGCGCCCTCGCACGCCGACAGCGAGCGCGATACTTCGTAGGAGAAGTCGACATGCCCCGGCGTATCGATCAGGTTGAGTTGGTATACCTGACCGTCGCGCGCCTGATAGCGCAAGGCGGCGGTCTGCGCCTTGATGGTGATGCCGCGCTCGCGCTCCAGATCCATCGAGTCCAGCACCTGCGCCTCCATCTCCCGGTCGGAGAGTCCACCGCAACGATGGATGATCCGGTCGGCCAGGGTCGATTTGCCGTGGTCGATATGGGCGATGATGGAGAAATTGCGGATGTGCTGCATGGGTTTGGCGCTACACGAAGATTGGGGCGCCATTCTACCCGAAGCCGGGGGTATTCAGACGATCACCCGGCCCACGGGCCGGGTCGCGGGTGATTTACTTGAAGGTCGCCTTCAGGAATTCCAGGGTCTGTGTCCAGGAATCGCTGTCCGCGTTGACGTCGTATTTCAGCGGCAGGCCGAACTGCGCGGCGTAGCTGTCGGCCTCGCGATTGGTAAAGGTGTGCTTGGCGTCGGGGTAGTTCACCAGTTTGTAGTCGACCTTGGCGTTGTCCATGTCGGTCTTGAAGCTGTCCACCTGGGCCGGCGGCACCAGCGGGTCGGCGGCGCCGTTGAAGACGCGCAGTCGGGCTTTAATATCGCCGGCCTTGACCGGAATATCCGAGGCCAGGATGCCGTGATAGCTGACCACCGCCTTCAGGGGTTCGCCAAGACGCGCCATGTTCAACACCACGCCACCGCCGAAGCAGTAACCCAGCGCGGCGAGCTCACCCTTCTTGACGCTGGCGTGTTTGCCCAGGAATTTCTCGGCGGCCTGGAAGCGCGCCAGGGCCACCGAAGGGTTCTTGTTGACGCCACCCGCCAGCACCCCGGCGTCCTTCGGGTTTGCCGCGGTCTGTCCGCCGCCGTACATGTCCACCACCAAGGCGACATAACCTTGCTCGGCGAGCATGCGGGCGCGCTTTCGGCCGTAATCGTTGACGCCCCACCACTCAGGGACCACCAGAACACCGGCGCGCCGGCCCTTTATGGCATCGTCATAAGCCAGGTAACCCTTCATGACAGTGTCACCGGCCGGGTATTGAACATCCTTGCCGACGATGGCGGCGAAGCTGGCTTGACTGAAGGCAAACAGGGCGAGGGCAAGCATGGATTTCATGGGCGGTCTCCAGTTTTTCGGGGTAAAAAGCATACCGCCCGGCTCAGCCAGGCGGTATGAGTGCAACGCGTTGTCGGGATTTTATCGGGTCAGCCGCAGCGGAACATAGAGTGAGCCGTCGCCGCGCTTCACCAGCAGGGCGAAGTTCTTGCGGTCGTTGTCATTCAGGCGACTCGACAGTTCCTCGGCGCTATTCACCGGATCGCCATCCACCGAGACGATAATATCGTCCGGGCGCAAGCCGGCGCGACCCGCGGCACCGGTTGCCTCCTCGACGATCACGCCGGAGTCCACCTTGAGATCGCGCTTCTGGTCAGCGGTCAGCTTGGAGACCACCAGACCGGCCTTGTTGGCGACCCGCTTCTTCGGACTCTCGCCCGCCAGCTTGTCCTGCGGCATCTCGCCAACGATGATGCTGATTTCGTGCATCTTGCCCTTGCGCCAGACGCCCAACGTGGAACGTGTCCCCGGCGCGGTGGCACCGACCATGCGTGGCAACTCGATGGAGTTGGGCACATCGCGGCCATCGAATTTGAGGATGATGTCCGAAGGCTTCAAACCAGCCTTGTCGGCGGGGCCACCCGGCTCGACCTCGGACACCAGCGCGCCGCGCGGATCGCGCATGCCGAAGGTATCGGCCAGATCGGCGGTGACTTCCTGGATCAACACGCCAAGACGGCCCCGATTAACCTTGCCGCTGTCGCGGATCTGCCTGGCGACGTCCATGGCGACGTCGATGGGGATGGCGAAGGACAGGCCCATGTAGCCACCCGAGCGAGAGATGATCTGCGAGTTGACGCCCACCACCTCGCCACGCAGGTTGAACAGCGGCCCCCCAGAGTTGCCGGGATTGACGGCGACATCGGTCTGGATGAAGGGAACATAGTTCTCGTCCGGCAAGGCCCGGCCCTTTGCCGAGACGATCCCGGCGGTGGCTGAGTTTTCGAAGCCGAACGGCGCGCCGATGGCAAGAACCCACTCGCCGACTTTCAACCGGCTCGGTTCGCCTATCGTCACCTTGGGCAGATTGCTGGCGTCGATCTTCAGCAGGGCGATATCGGTGCGGTCGTCGCTGCCGATTACCTTGGCGGTGAATTCCCGCTTGTCGTTGAGCTTGACGGTGACCTCATCGACAGAGTCGATGACATGCGTGTTGGTCAGGATGTAGCCATCGGAACTGATGATGAAGCCCGAGCCCTGGCCGCGCTTGGGGGGCATCGAGCGTTGCTCGCTTTCAGGCATTTTGAAGCGCTTGAAGAATTCGAACATCTCGTCCTTGGGCATGTTGGGCACGCGTGGATGCGCAATGGCACCCTTTTCCTGCGTGGTGGTAATGTTCACCACGGACGCGCCCTGCCTTTCCACCAGATCCGTGAAGTCCGGCAAGCCGATGGCTTGCGCGCCTGCCACCATGCCGAACGACATGGCCAAACCAGCGATCCATTTTTTCATTTGCTTACCTCTAGGGTTGATTTGAGAACACCAATTGAGTGGTCAACGGGGAATCAGTTCCGGCCTTGGCAAGCAACCTCGCCGCGCCGCAGGATTGCCGGCCGGGCATCGCCACGACGGCGCCGCAACCAGACCACGGCAAGTACCAGTCCCAGCAATGCGCCGAGTACGGCCTGGGCTTCACCGAACCGGGCGCCAAACATGGCACCGAGCAAAAACAGGGCCAACGGAACCAGATAGCCGGCCAGCGCCGCCTTGAACACCGCGCCATCCTCAACGCCAACGACAACCGCCTCGCCGGCCTCGGCATGGATGGGGTTCTCGACCGCATATTCCGGTTCGCCCCGGTGCATCATCCTGGCGAAAACCGATGAGCCGCAGCCCTTGCCGCCACAGGCCCCGCAAGACGTCGGCGCCTCGGTGACGACCCAAGCGGTCGCGCCTTCCGTGCGGACAATGCGGGCCGGTGTCTCGATCACTTCGGGCTGGCCTCGATTGAACTCGTAATGAGGTCGACCGCGGCCGGAGGTGCGTCGCCGACCACCGTGACCTGGCTCTGGCCGACACGCAGCGTCCGTAAATTTGTCATACCGCGCTGGCTGGCGCCCTTGAGACTGACGTTATCGCGGGCCAGGGGCTCGACGAACAGGGAAATGTGCGTCAGGCCGTCACTGAAGACCCAATGCTCGACGTCGATCCCTGGCTTGGCGAGCGGTCGCTTCACCGCGATCACCCGGCTGAAGCCGGGCGGCAGTTGTTTGACCTCGACGGCACTGCTGACTATGGTGTTCGGTGGCTCAGGCGGCACCGCCCTTGCCGTGGCCAATCGGGTTCGTGGCGCGGCGGCGGATACCGAAGCGGTGGCTTTGGCGATCTGCAGTTCGGCGAAGCTGTACTGCATCAGCGGCCGTCCCCGGTGATCGATCAAAACCGCTTTGAGCGGCAGATTGCTGTCCTTGTCGACGCACAGGATATGGCCCCAGCGGTATTGATCCTTGGGTTCGAGAGTCAGCGACTGGCAATCGAGACCCGCGACGCGTTCGATACCCCCCAGGCGGACGTCGTACCACGCCGCCATGCGGCCGGCGTCCGGTGGCAGCAAGTCTGGAAAATGCCGGCTACCCAGCCGGCGCTCCAATCTCGGGGAGGTGCCGCCGACGATGCTGACCGACTCGCCGCGTGTGCAACGAACCTCGCGCTGGGCGCCATCCATGCCGATCAGGCGACTCTCCTTGCCGGTCACCGACAGCCGGTTGGAGACCTGCAAGGTCTGCATCCTGTCACCATGCTGGTGAATGAAAACCCCCTGGTAAGCATATCGGTTGGAGGCCTCGGCGATACGCTGTAGCCATGCCGCGGCGTCCTGGGGCGGCAACGGGTCGGCGGCCTGGGCCACGCCGCAGCCGAGCCCCAGCAGGAACAGCGCCCACCTCATCGATTCGGCCCTGCCAGGCTGACCTTTTCGACCACCATCTCGGGCATGGAAACGACGGCATAGGCGTAATCCTGATGCGCCGCGAGATAAGGCTCAAGCGGGTTGGCCGGGGCCTGAGCACCGACAGGCCGAATGTCGTTGGCGGCAACCATTTGCGCCGCCGCCATACGCTCGGAACCGTTATCGGGGGGCGCCGCGGTCCAGACCGTCCAGGTGATGGCCACCATGGCGGCAGCCGCGGCGGTCCAGAGATAGGGCGCCGGTTGAAGCTTCCTGGCCGGCATGGGCGCCAGCACGGTCGGCTCGTCTTCCAGCGCGGCGCGGAATCGGGCCATGAATGCACCGGTGCCGGCGGCATCGCCATGCAGGGCATCGGAAACCAGACTGTAGTCGGCCCAGCGCGCCACAGCCGCGGCGTCGTCAGGAAAACGGCTCAGGACGCGTTTTGCCTCGGCGTCATCGAGTTCGCCGTCGAGCAAGGCGGACACCCAGGCTTCGGCATCCTGGAAAGGCATCGTCTGTGTCTGCTTCGTGCTTACCATCGTGTATCTCCGGTTGTACCGAGTATCGGTCGCAGCTTGGCGGCAATCGCCTCACGCGCCCGAAAAATCCTGGATCGCACGGTGCCGATGGGACAGACCATCATCTCGGCGATCTCTTCATAACTCAAACCTTCCATCTCCCGCAGGGTGATGGCGGTACGCAATTCTTCCGGCAGCGCCTCGACCGCCTCATTGACGGCCATCGCCACCTGCTTGCTCAACAACATCGACTCCGGTGTATTGATGTCCTGGGCAACGATTCGTTCATCGACATCGTCGTCGTCGTTCATCGCCTGGTCCGAGATCGTCGGCATCTGGCGCTTCCGGCTGGACAAATAGTTTCGCGCGGTGTTCACGCCGATGCGATACAGCCAGGTGTAGAACGCCGCATCGCCGCGAAACTGCGGCAACGCCCGGTAGGCCTTGATAAAGGTTTCCTGGGCGATATCCTCGACCTCTTCCTGGTTGCGCACCATGCGCGACAGCAGGCGCATCAAGCGCCGGTGATATTTCTGCACCAGCAGGTCGAAGGCACGCTTGTCGCCGTTGCGGGCGCGCTCCACCAATTGTCGATCTATGTCCTGCTCGCTCATCCCGTTCCCTGATCGGACCATCGCTCCGGAAGCTCATGCTCCGGATCCATGCCGGGAGCATCGCGTCCCGGCGTAATCAGGACTAGTATAACCGTGCGCAAGACCCAGATTTGCCCATAATGACCTGTCAACTCTCCTAGAAGTTCCATACCAGCCTCATGGAAACCTGCGACGTACTGATCATCGGCTCCGGCCTGGCGGCGGCCACCCTGGCGCTGTCATTACCCGAACGCCTGCGCGTGGTGATGATCACGAAAAAGGCGCTGACCGATAGCTCCAGCCAGATGGCCCAGGGCGGCATCGCCTCGGTCCAGGCGGACGACGACGACTTCGACGCCCATGTCCGTGACACATTGCAGGCCGGTGCCGGCCTGTGTGATGAAGCGCGTGTCCGGCATGTCGTCGAGAACGGGCCAGCCGCACTGAAATGGCTGATCGAGCAGGGCGTAGCCTTCGACCGGGAGACTTCGGGCTATCACCTCACCCGCGAGGGCGGCCATAGCCATCGGCGTATCCTGCATGTCGCCGATGCCACCGGCAATGCCGTGCAGACGACGCTGCTGGCACGGCTGAAACAAGCGCCGAACATTGAGATTCGCACCCAGCACCTGGCCGTCGACCTGATCACCGGGCGCAAGCTCGGGCTCGATGAAGCCACGGTGCATGGCGCCTATGTCCTGGATATCGCCGCCGATCAGGTCAACACCATCGCCGCCGGGCATACCGTGCTGGCCACCGGCGGCGCCGGCAAGGCCTTTCTGTACACCTCCAACCCGGACACCGCCACCGGCGACGGCATCGCCATGGCCTGGCGTGCCGGCTGCCGGGTCGCCAACCTGGAGTTCATCCAGTTTCATCCGACCTGCCTGTATCACCCCCAGGCCAAATCCTTCCTGATCACCGAAGCGATGCGCGGCGAGGGCGCCCTGCTGCGCCTGCCCGACGGCACGCGCTTCATGCCCGAGCATGACCCCCGTGCCGAACTGGCACCGCGCGACATCGTCGCCCGGGCCATCGACTTCGAGATGAAAAAGCGTGGCCTGGACTGCGTCTATCTGGACATCACCCATAAGCCGGCGCGCTTCATCATCGAACACTTTCCGAACATCTACGCGCGCTGCAAGGAACTCGGCATCGACATCACCCAGGCCTGGCTACCGGTGGCGCCGGCCACGCACTACACCTGCGGCGGCGTCATGGTCGACACCGCCGGGCGCACCGACCTGGCCAACCTCTACGCCATCGGCGAAACCACCAGTACCGGCCTGCATGGCGCCAACCGCCTGGCCAGCAACTCCCTGCTGGAATGCCTGGTCTACGGCCGCAGTGCCGCCAGTGACATCGCCCAAAGTCCCGCCGCACCCGGCCGCCCGCTGCCCGACTGGGACGAGAGCCGCGTCACCGACGCCGACGAGCAGGTGGTCATCACCCACAACTGGCACGAACTGCGCCGCTTCATGTGGGACTACGTCGGCATCATCCGCACCAACAAGCGCCTGGAGCGCGCCAGCCATCGCATCCGCCTGCTGCGCGAAGAGATCGACGAGTTCTACAGCAACTTCCGGGTCACCAACGATCTGATCGAATTGCGCAATCTGGTGCAGACCGCCGAGTTGATCGTCCGCTGCGCGCAATTGCGCCACGAGAGCAGGGGGCTGCATGCGTCGCGGGATTATCCGGAGACGTTACCGGTGGCACGGAATACGGTGTTGGTGCCGGAGTAATCGGGCGATCAGATCGAGGCGATAGCTTGGCCGGGCCCGGCCAAGCGTCCTCAACTTGGTTGATGCCCGCTTATGCAGGCAATTACTTCCCCGCCCGCGCCGCCAGAAAATGCACCAGTAACGGCACCGGGCGCCCGGTGCCGCCCTTCTCCTTGCCCGACTTCCACGCCGTCCCGGCAATATCCAGGTGCGCCCAGTCATACTTCTTGGCGAAACGCGACAGAAACGCCGCCGCCGTGATCGTCCCGCCGGCCCTTCCGCCGATATTCGCCATATCGGCGAAGTTGCTCTTCAGGAGTTCCTGGTATTCGTCCCAGAGCGGCATCTGCCAACAGCGGTCACCGGACACCTCGCCGGCATCGAGCAACTCCTTGGCCAGCGACTGCTTGTTCGCCAACAGGCCCGAGGCGACATGACCCAGGGCAATGACACAGGCACCCGTCAGGGTGGCGATGTCCACCACGGCGGCAGGTTCGAAGCGCTCGACATAGGTCAGTGCGTCACACAGGATGAGGCGGCCTTCGGCGTCGGTATTCAACACCTCGATGGTCTGACCCGACATGGAGGTGACAATGTCGCCCGGCTTGTTGGCACGACCATTGGGCAGATTCTCGCACGTCGGGATAATGCCGATGACGTTGAGCGGCAAGGCCAGTTGAGCGATGGCTTGCATCGTGCCGAGCACGGATGCCGCGCCGCACATGTCGTACTTCATCTCGTCCATCTCGGCGGCGGGCTTCAGCGAGATACCGCCGGAATCAAAGGTGATGCCCTTGCCGACCAGGACGATCGGCCGCTCCTTCCTGGCCCCGTTGTATTTCATGACGATGAACCTGGGCGGCTGGTCGGAGCCTTTGGCGACCGAGAGCAACGAGCCCATGCCCAGGCGCTCCATCTCGTCTTGATCCAGAACTTCCAGGCCCAAGCCGTGGGCCTTGGCGAGAGACTGCGCCTGGTCGGCCAGGTAGGTCGGAGTGCAGATGTTGCCGGGCAGGTTGCCCAGATCGCGCGCCAGATTCATGCCCAGGGCGATTGCCACGCCACGCGCCACGGCCGCTTCCAGATCGGCCTTGTCGGACACCTTGTCGTAAGCCAGCAGCATGCGGGCAAGTGCCGGAGCAGGTTCGTCCCGACTTGATTTAAGGTGGTCGAAGCGATACATGACTTCCATGGCTACCAGCACCGCCTGCTCGGCGCGCCAGCCGGCATCGCGTTTCTTGACCGGTACATCGCTCAGGTAGAGCACCGCCTCACGCGCGCCCGTTGCCTTGACCGCCTTTACGGCGGCGCGCACGGCATCGCGGTAGGCCTTGTCGCCGAATTCCTTCTCCTTGCCCAGGCCAACCAGCAGCAGCCGCTCGCAGGAAAGGCCGGGGACAGAAGATAGCATCAGCGTGGTCGCCAATTTGCCTTCCATGTCGCCACGCTTCAGCAGATCGGAAAGATATCCATCTGTAGCTTGGTCGAGGCGCTGCGCGGCATCCGTTAGCCGACGGGTTTCGAAAACGCCGACAATGGCGCACGCGCTGCGTTGTTTCTCTGGGCTACTGCGTTTTATGCTAAATTCCACGGACTACTCCTGTCTCGGCACATTCTCTGAATCCCCACGACGACGGGGCTCGCGACTAACCCGGCCATCTTTCCAGCGATACCCGTAAAAGTCAAAACCATGCGTCTTTACCAGAAAGCGGCCTTGCGCGAGATGACCGGCAACAGCGGCATCGCCCTCGGCGCGCTGTCGGCGATTCTGATTGTCATCCTGACGGTACGTATCCTGGGCGACGCGGCGACCGGCGAGATCGCCGCCGAAGCGGTTCTGCCCTTCATCGGCTTCGGCTTTCTGCACCTGTTGCCGGTGCTGCTCTCCGTCGCGTTGTTTATCGGCGTTTTACTCACGCTTAGCCGGTACTGGCATGACAACGAAATGGTCATCTGGTCCGGCGCCGGGCTCGGGCCCCTGGCCTGGGTGACGCCCGTCCTGACCTTCGCGCTACCGGTATCCTTGTTGATCGGCGGCCTGAGCCTGTGGCTCAACCCCTGGGCATCCGGCAAGAAGAACCAGTACGAGCAATACCTGAGCAGCATGGAAGACGTCGCTTCACTGACGCCGGGAGTTTTTACCGAATCGGAACGCCACAACCGGGTCTATTTCGTCGAGTACATCGGCCGGTCGGACCCACGCGTCAAGAATGTCTTCATCCAATCCGAGCAGCAGGGCAAACTCGGGGTCGTGGTTTCCGGGACAGGCGCGGTGCAGACACGCGAGAACGGCGACCGCTTCCTGGTACTGGAACAAGGCCATCGCTACGAAGGCACGCCCGGCCAGGCCGATTACAAGGAAATGCAGTTCGAGCGTTACAGCTTTCGCCTGGAACCGAATACGAGCGTCCTCCAGGAAGGCCCCCGGCAACGACCGACGCAAGAGCTATTGCGTAATCCGACCCGGCAAAACCAGGCGGAATGGATCTGGCGCATGGGCTATCCGATCAGCGCCTTCATCCTGGCGTTCCTGGCGATTCCGCTGAGTGTTTTCAACCCGCGCTCCGGGCGCTCCATGAACCTGCTCTTCGCCGTGCTGACCTACACGGTGTACAACAACATCATCGGCCTCAGCCAGGCATGGATATTTCAGGGCAAACTGGACGGCACCAGCAGCCTGCTGGTCGTGCATGGCACCGCGCTGGTCATCCTGCTCGCCGTGTTCACCTGGCGCTTCGCCAATTTCAGGATGCCGCGCCTGCGATGAGCCTCCTGTTCCGCTACCTCTCGCGACAGATCGCCACCTCGGTGGCCATGGCCCTGTTGTCCCTGGTGCTGCTGTTTACCTTCTTCGACTACATCGGCGAACTCGACGAAGCCAGGGAAACCGGCTACACCGCCGCCTACGCCTTGCTTTATGTATTCCTCAACATTCCCGGACGGATCCAGGAACTCTTGCCCATCGCCGCGCTGATCGGCGCGTTGATCACCCTGACCCGGCTATCGGCCAATTCGGAATTCACCGTCATGCGTGCGTCAGGTCTGTCGGCGTATCGCATGATGAGTTATCTCTGCGCGCTCGGCCTGGGTTTCGGGCTGCTCACATTCCTGGTCGGAGAATATGTCTCGCCCCCCGCCGAACGTCTCGCCCGCCAGATCAAGATCCGGGGCAGTAACGAGGTCGTCGCACAGGAGTTTCGTTCCGGCTTGTGGGCCAAGGACGGCGCCAAGTTCATCAACATACGCACCCTGCTCCCGGATGGCCGGCTCGGCGATATCCGCGTCTTTGAATTCGACGCGCGCTTCCAGCTAAGTGCCGTGTTGCATGCCCAGACCGGCAGTTGGCAGGATCAAAGCCACTGGCAGTTGAGCAATGTCACCGAAACACGGCTCGCCGATGGCAAGATTCAGGTCACTCAGCGCGCAACCCAGCCCTGGAGTTCAGCGGTCAGTCCGACCTTGCTCTCCGCCTTGATCGTCAATCCGGAGCGCATGGCTGTAGGCGCGCTGAATACCTATATCGGCTACCTGGCGAAAAACAAGCAGCAAACCAAACGCTACGAAATGGCGCTGTGGAACAAACTTGCCTTCCCCCTCGCCGCCCCGATCATGCTGTTGCTGGCCCTGCCTTTTGGCTATCAGCCACCGCGCAGCCAAGGGATGGGGAGTCGCGTTCTGCTCGGCATTCTTATCGGCCTGGGATTCCATATGCTCACTCGACTGTTCGGTAACGTCGGCCTGCTAAACGACTGGCCGGCGCTGATCAGCGCCTTCCTACCCCTGGCGATCTTCAGCGGCGTCGCCGTGACAAGTCTTTGGTACGTCGAGCGGCGTTAGCGCCACCAGGCGTGTCCCGGCAAGCCGGTCATGCAGGAATTGGCCATCGCGGTCCAGCAGCGCCCAAAGAAATCCGGCACCCAGGGCCAGTGCCCCCAGGCTTGCCAGGGAAAAGCGCAGCCATGACTGGCGCAAGCTGACCGGCTGGCCTTGAGTACCCACCAGACGAATCCGCCAGGTCTTCATCGCCAGTGTCTGGCCGCCACGACGCCAGCACCAGACGAAATAGATCCCGGCAACCACCAGCAGGTATGCCTGGAACAAGGCTCGACCGACACCATACTCAGCCGCCGGCAGGATGCCGACGACGACAAATCCAGCGACGAACCATAGTGTCAGCAAAAGCAAGCATTCATACAACATGCTGGCGCCACGGCGGCGTAAAGTCGCGAGGGGTGGACAAGGCATTATTTGAGCGTGGGAATTTCAGTCGATTCGGCGCACATAATATGCCTGTCCACCAAAGAGGATAAAGAAGTGTTTGCCTAACAAACCGAAACTGCATACAATCCGCAGTTCTTTAGTCGACGCAAATTCCGGAGCGAAGCATGTACGCGGTTATCCGTACTGGCGGTAAACAATACAAAGTGGCCGCCGGTGGCAAACTTAAAGTGGAAAGCCTGCCCGCCGAAGTGGGCAGCGAAATCGAGATCAACGACGTGCTGATGGTCGCCGACGGCGATAACGTCAAGATCGGTGCGCCTATCCTGGCCGGTGCCAGCGTCAAGGCGACCGTTCTGGCCCACGGTCGCGGTGACAAGGTGATGATCTTCAAGATGCGTCGCCGCAAGCACTACCGCAAGACCCAGGGTCACCGTCAGAACTTCACGGAAATCCGCATCGACGGCATTTCCGCCTGATTGGAGAGTTGAACCATGGCACACAAGAAGGCAGGCGGCAGTTCACGTAACGGTCGCGATTCCAAACCGAAGATGCTGGGCGTGAAGCGCTACGGCGGTCAGGTTGTCCCGGCGGGCAACATTATCGTTCGCCAGCGCGGCACCCAGTTCCACCCCGGCGTCAATGTCGGCCTGGGCAAGGACTACACGCTGTTCGCTCTGATCGAGGGCATGGTGGAATTCACCGTCAAGGGTCCGCGCAAGCGCCGCACGGTCAACGTGCTGCCGGTTCAGGCCTGACAGCCAGTCCGCGCCGTACCGCAAGAGCCCTATCCGCGGATAGGGCTTTTTATTTTCCAGACCCGGTCATCACGCAATCATGAAATTCATCGACGAAGCACGCATCGAAGTCATCGCCGGCAAAGGCGGCAACGGTTCGTCCAGCTTCCGGCGCGAGAAATTCATTCCGCGCGGCGGCCCCGACGGCGGTGACGGCGGCAAGGGCGGCAGCATCTGGGCGGTGGCCGACCGCAATATCAATACCCTGGTCGAATACCGCTTCACCCGCGTCTATCGCGCCCAGAACGGCGAGAGTGGTCGTGGTGCCGATTGCTACGGCAAGGGCGGTGACGACATGACCCTGCATGTGCCGGTCGGCACGGTCATCACCGAAGCCGATACGGGCGAAATCATGGCCGATCTTGCCGCTGACGGGCAACGCGCCCTGGTCGCCAAGGGGTGGCAACGGCGGTCTGGGCAATCTGCATTTCAAATCGAGCACCAACCGCGCGCCACGCCAGCACACCCCGGGCGAACCCGGTGAAGAACACATCCTGAGACTGGAACTGAAGGTACTCGCCGATGTCGGCCTGCTGGGCATGCCCAACGCCGGCAAATCGACCTTCATCCGCGCCGTCTCCGCGGCCAAGCCCAAGGTCGCCGACTACCCGTTCACCACGCTGCACCCGAATCTCGGCGTAGTCCGGGTGGCGCACGACGCGAGCTTCGTCGTCGCCGACATCCCCGGCCTGATCGAAGGTGCCGCGGAAGGCGCCGGCCTGGGCCACCAGTTCCTGCGTCACCTGGCACGGACACGACTGCTGCTGCATCTGGTCGACATGGCGCCGCTCGACCCGAAATCGACCCGGTACGCGAGGCCAAGGCCATCATCCAGGAACTGCTCAAGTACGAGGAAGCGCTGTACCGCAAGCCGCGCTGGCTGGTCCTGAACAAGATGGATCTGGTGCCCGAGGAAGAACGCGACCAACGCCGCGCGGATTTTGTCGCCGCCCTGGGCTGGGACGGCCCGGTATTCACCATCGCCGCGATCAACGGCGGGCAATGCAAGCCCTTGGTGTACGCCATCATGGAACACCTGGACAGCGTAAAACGCACGGAAGACCCACACGCCGACGAGCCCGCGGAGGCGGCTGGGGACACGGGAGAGGCCGACGCATGACACCCTCCGTCATCGCCAGCGCCGAGCGCATCGTCGTCAAGGTCGGCAGCGCCCTGGTCACCAATGAAGGCCGGGGGCTGGATCACAACCGTCTGGCACGCTGGGCGGAACAGATCGCCGCGTTGTCCAAACAAGGCAAGGAAGTCGTCCTGGTCTCCAGCGGTGCCATCGCCGAGGGCATGCAACGGCTAGGCTGGCAGAAACGCCCCAAAATCCTGTCCGAACTCCAGGCCGCCGCCGCCGTCGGCCAGATGGGCCTGATCGAGGCCTACGAGCGCTGCTTTCGCTTGCACGGCCTGCATAGCGCCCAGATCCTGCTGACCCATGCCGATCTCGCCGACCGCGAGCGCTATCTGAATGCGCGCAGCACCCTGCGTACCCTGCTTGGCCTCAAGGTCATCCCCATCATCAACGAGAACGACACGGTCACCACCGATGAAATCAAGGTCGGCGACAACGATACCCTGGGTGCGCTGGTTGCCAATCTGATCGAGGCCGACGCCCTGATCATCCTCACCGACCAGCCCGGCCTGTATACCGCCGACCCGCGCAAGGATCCGAGCGCCACGCTAGTGCGCGAAGCAAAGGCAGGCGACCCGGAACTGGAAAAGATGGCCGGCGGCGCCGGCAGCGCCATCGGTCGCGGCGGCATGCTGACCAAGATCCTGGCGGCAAAACGCGCGGCGCGCAGTGGCGCCCACACTGTCATCGCCAGCGGTCGCGAGGACAAGGTGTTGCTGCGCCTGGCCGCCGGCGAAGCCATCGGCAGCCAGTTGATCGCCGATCAGGCGACCTGCGCGGCCCGCCGCCAGTGGCTCGCCGACCACCTCCAGGTACGCGGCAAACTGATGCTCGATGCCGGCGCCGTCAAGGCCCTGGTCGAACAAGGCAAGAGCCTGCTGCCCATCGGCGTCAGCGAGGTTGTCGGTCAATTCCAGCGAGGCGAAATCGTCGCCTGTGTCGCGCCGGACGGTCACGACATCGCCCACGGGCTGAGTAATTACAGCGCGGACGAAGCTCGCCGCATCATGCGCCACCCGAGTTCGGAAATCGAAGTCATCCTCGGCCATCTCGACGAACCCGAGCTCATCCACCGGGACAACCTTGCCCTGCTTTGAGCAGGGCAGGGTTGCGGTGTAGGCTCATATCGGCGTAGCCGATGTGAAGCTGCGAAGCAGCGGCCGGAGCCACAATCTGGCCTTGCTTTAACCAGGCACGGTGTGAATTCACACACTGCATACCCTGGAAACTAATCCCGGAGTGATGGGTCAGTGACTATCCTGCTTTCTGAAACCAGCCCCATGAAACCCATCGCCGTTATCAGCCTTCCGGCCTGCGCCTCGACCTTCTCCGCACAGGCCGCGGCGCGGCGTCTGCTTTGGCTGGCCTCAACCAGCGTGCTCCTTGGGCTGGGCGTGACATCCGTGGCCTGGTCGACTCCCGCCAGCGAACTCTCGCGCTACATGCCCGCCGGGGATTGGTTGATTACCTATGACCGTAAAGCCAGGATCGACATGCTGCACTACAAGAAGGCCGACAACGGAAGCAGTCATGTCTGCATCGGCAACGACCCGCGTCGGGTGATCCTCGACTGGCTGGAAGAGAAGCATTGCACGATTGCCCAGGACACCCTATTTGGCAAATCCTGGCGCTTGGGTGGGGAGTGTCGGGTGAAGTGGACCAAAAAACCAATTCCGATCAATGTCGAAGTTGTCCTGGGCGATGGCAGGTCGTTCGTGATGGATACACGCACGGCGCATGGCGAATTTCTCGATTTCCGGGAACACGCCGTCATCACCCGCGTGGGCGCCACCTGCGCCGCCAATTAACATCCGAGCGAGTAAAAGGTCAGCACCGCGCCGAGCGCGGCGAGGCAAGTGAAGAGCATGAAGTGTCGCCAGCGTGCTTGATGGCCGCTGCGCCGCGCTTCACGAATCAACCAGAGCTCGCCGAAGGCGGATAGTGCGAAGGCAAGCCCCAGCGGCGCGGTCAAAGCAACGACCAGAAACTGGCGATTGCCGATGCCGGTCTCGCAAATCAGCGGTTTGAGACGCAAGTAGGTATCGAAATGACTTACCGCCAACCCGGCCAGCCAGGCCAGCGCCGCCAGGACCAGCAGCAACCAGACCAGCAGCAACCAGAGCTCCCGGCTGAACAAGGCTGATTTGAGCGCCTGCCACCCCAGAGCCAGTCGCTGGCGCATGGCTTATCTCGGCCTCAGCATTTCAGCGCAATCAGGATCAAGCCACCCGTAACCTGTAGCAGCACGGAAAACCAGATGAGCGCCTTGAGCGGCGTCTTGCGGTGCTTGGCTCGGTTTTCCATGAGAGTGATCCATTCCGAGATCACCCCAAGCATCCCGACCAGAAACAGCGGCGTCAGGATGGTCAGCGCCAGGATGTGCCAGTTGCGTTCGTTATCGTTGGAACAGAAGGTCGAATGGATCGACAGGCTGGTGTCGAGATATTTGATGGCCAGGTAATAGATGTAAAACCCAGACCAGGATCGCCCCGAGTATGCCCAACAGCGTCCACCAGAAATAGGGGCTGGACAGGGTCACGACAATCACCTGCCAACGCGCCCGCCATCTCATGGCGCCTTAACCCAGCTTGGCGCGCTGGACGCGCACCTTGTCGAGCGTGGCGGCGAATTCCGCCATGCGCTTGCGTTCCTGATCGACCACGGCGGCGGGCGCCTTGTCGACGAAGCTGGCGTTGCCCAGCTTGGCCTCGGCCTTCCTGATCTCGCCTTCGAGTCGGGCGATTTCCTTGTCGAGACGCGCCTTTTCGGCCTCCGGATCGACCTCGATGTGCAACATCAGGCGCCAGTCGCCGACGATGGCCACCGGCGCGTCGCTATCCGGCAGCGGCGTCCGGGCGCTGACCTCGGAGAGACGCGCCAGCAACTGCATGTAGGGCGCGTACACCGCAACCCGTTCGGCGTCGCCTTCGATATTCAGCGGCACCTTGTTGGACGGCGCAATGTTCATCTCGCCGCGCAGGTTGCGACAGGCGTTGATCAACGCCTTGAGGCGCTCCATCTCGGCGGCAGCGCCGGCGTCGATCTTGTTGGCATCGGCCTCCGGGAAAGGCGCGTGCATGATGCTGGTGCCCTGGGCGCCGGCCAGCGGCGCCACCGACTGCCAGAGTTCCTCGGTGATGAACGGGATGATCGGGTGCGCTACTCGCAACACCTCTTCCAGGACGCGCACCAGGGTGCGCCGGGTGGCGCGCTTGGCGGCGTCCGAACCGTTGGCGATCTGTGTCTTGGCGAGTTCCAGATACCAGTCGCAATACTCGTCCCAGACGAGTTCGTAGATGGCGCGCGCGGCGTTGTCGAAGCGGTATTGCGTCATGCCTTCATGGACGCTCGCCTTGGCGGTCTCCAGACGCCCAAGGATCCAGCGGTCGACGAAGCTGAATTCCAGCGGCAGGGCCTCATCGAGACCCGTGTCCTGCTCGGCGCAGTTCATCAGCACGAAGCGCGTCGCGTTCCAGAGCTTGTTGCAGAAGTTGCGGTAGCCCTCGCAGCGTTGCAGGTCGAACTTGATGTCGCGGCCGTGCGAGGCCAGCGAAGCGAAGGTGAACCTCAAGGCATCCGTCCCGAAGCTGGCGATGCCCTCGGGGAATTCCTTCTTCGTGGTCTTGGCGATGCTGTCCGCCTGCTTCGGGTTCATCAGGCCGCTGGTGCGCTTGCCGATCAGGTCGTCGAGGGCGATACCGTCTATTAAATCAATCGGATCGAGGACGTTGCCCTTGGACTTCGACATCTTGTTGCCGTGCGAATCGCGCACCAGGCCGGTGACGTAGACCTCTTTGAACGGCACCTTGCCGGTGAAATGCAGGGTCATCATGACCATGCGCGCCACCCAGAAGAAAATGATGTCAAAGCCGGTAACGAGCACCGAGGTTGGCAGATAGTGCTTCAGCTCCCAGGTGTCCTTGGGCCAGCCCAGGGTCGAGAACGGCCACAGCGCCGAGGAGAACCAGGTGTCCAGGACATCCTCGTCGCGCGTGATCCGGGCGCCGTTGGCCTGCTTGATGGCCTCGGCCTCGCTGCGCGCGACGTAGATGTTGCCGGCCTCGTCGTACCAGGCGGGGATGCGGTGGCCCCACCACAGTTGCCTCGAGACGCACCAGTCCTGGATGTTCTCCAGCCACTGGCGGTAGGTGGTGGTCCAGTTCTCCGGGACGAACTTCAGCTCGCCGGAATCGACCACGCCCAGCGCCTGCTTGGCCAGGCCTTGCATGCTCATGAACCACTGGTCGGTGAGCATCGGCTCGATCACCGCGTGGGTGCGGTCGCCACGCGGAATCATCAGCTTGTGCGGCTTGGCCGAGACCAGCAGGCCCTTGGCCTGCAACTCGTCGAGGATCTTCTGACGCGCCACATAGCGGTCCAGGCCCTGATACTCGGCCGGCGCGAACTCGTTCATCCTGGCGTCCAGGGTGAGAACGTTGATGGCTGCGAGACTATGGCGCTGACCCACCTGCCAGTCGTTGAAGTCGTGCGCCGGGGTGATCTTCACCACGCCGGTGCCGAACTCGCGGTCGACGTAATCGTCGGCGATGATCGGAATGGTCCGTTCGGCCACCGGCAGGCGCACCGACTTGCCGACCAGATGGGCATAACGCTCGTCGGCGGGATTCACCGCCACGGCGGTATCGCCGAGCAGCGTCTCCGGGCGGGTGGTGGCGACGGTCAGCACACCGCTGCCATCCTCCAGAGGATAGTTGATCTCCCAGATGAAGCCGTCTTCCTCGGTGCTCACCACTTCCAGATCAGACACCGCCGTGCCCAGCACCGGGTCCCAGTTGACCAGGCGCTTGCCGCGATAGATCAGGCCCTGCTCATAGAGCTTGACGAAGACCTCGGTGACCGCCTTCGAGAGGCCGTCGTCCATGGTGAAGCGCTCGCGCTCCCAGGCCGGTGAGGTACCCAGGCGACGCATCTGCCGGGTGATGGTCGAGCCGGAGTGTTCCTTCCATTCCCAGACCTTCTCCAGGAATTTTTCCCGGCCGAGGTCGTGGCGGGTGATCTTCTGGGCATCGAGCTGGCGCTCGACGACGATCTGCGTAGCGATGCCGGCGTGGTCGGTGCCCGGCTGCCAGAGGGTGTTGTCGCCCTTCATGCGGTGGTAGCGGGTCAGCGCGTCCATCAGGGTGTGCTGGAAGGCGTGGCCCATGTGCAGCGTGCCGGTGACGTTGGGCGGCGGCAACAGGATGCAATAGAACGGCCGGTTCTCCGCCTGCCCCATTTTGTAATAGCCGGACGCTTCCCAATGGGCATACCAGCGTTTTTCGATGTCGTGGGGTTCGTAGCTTTTGGCGAGTTCCATGGTCGGTACCGGAGTGATCTGTATGTGCGTGCCCGACGCGGCGGACAGCGCGAAGGCGGGGATTATAGCAAGCGCCGGCGACTCAGCCGCGCCCGAGGAGTCGTTCCAGTTCCTCGCGGATGATCCGCCGCAGCATGGCTTCGAACTCGGCGTCCTGGAGGGCTGGCGGCTCCTTGACGGGCGGAGCTTCGGTGGCGGGCATCGGTTCGATGTCGTCGGCCGCGACGGACGCGACAGGCTCGTCGCTCTCGACCGGCGCGGGTTCAGCTAGCGGTGTAGGCACCGGCTCCTGCCAGGCCAGAGGTGCTTCGGGTTGTTCGGGTGGGGACGGCTCGGGCTGAAGCAGATCGATGCCGGGCGCCTCGACCACCTCGGTCAACAGGGGAAAATCGTTGTCCTCGCGCTGACGGGTTGCGCCGGCAAAGCCGACGCGCTTGCCGAGCAAGGCGTCGATCTTGCCGAAGATGTCGTCGTCGGCGTCGCTCACATCACTTCCCGGTCATGTCGTTATGTTTCAGGGCGTAACCGCGTTCTTTGTAGAAGCGGTAGCGCTCGCGTCCGGCCTGGATCTCCTCGGGATCGTTACCGATCACTTCGAGCAGACGTTCAAAGCGGCCGAAGAAGGCCGGCGTTTCCCGACCGAGGTTGATCAGCAGATCGGCGCTGGCCAACTCGTCCGGGTCGGCGCCGATGAGCACCGGCGTCTGCCGGGCCAGCGGGTGGCCGGTGCGCACATGCGGCAGGAAGGACAGCGGCGGATGGGTCCAGAGATAGGCATCGACCTCACCGGCAACGCGGGCATCCGGGGCGTGGATCAGAACGGACTGGCGGGTCTCCAGCGCCTTGTTGACCAGCTTGCGGACGATCTCCAGCTTGTCTCGGGTGTTGGAGTAGAAGTCGATGCGCGTCATGGCGCTCAGCGGGCGATGGCCTTGAGCACCGCTTCGCCCATGCCCGCCGGGCTCTGGGCGACGACTACGCCGGCCTTTTCCAGGGCGGCGATCTTGTCCTCGGCCTTGCCCGAACCGCCGGCGATGATGGCGCCAGCGTGGCCCATGCGTTTGCCCTTGGGCGCGGTCAGGCCGGCGATGTAGGCCGCCACCGGCTTGGTCACGTGCGCCCGGATGTACTCCGCCGCCGCCTCTTCGGCCGCGCCGCCGATCTCGCCGACCAGGATGATCGCCTCGGTCTGCGGGTCGGCCTGGAACAGCGCCAGGCACTCGATGAAATCCAGGCCCTTGATCGGGTCGCCGCCGATGCCGACGCAGGTCGACTGGCCGAGGCCGGCCTGGGTGGTCTGCCAGACCGCCTCGTAGGTCAGCGTGCCGGAACGCGAGACGATGCCCACCTTGCCGGTTTATGGATGAAGCCGGGCATGATGCCGATTTTGCATTCGCCCGGGGTGATCAGGCCGGGGCAGTTGGGGCCGATCAGGTTCGCACCGTTGGCGCGGATCGCCGCCTTGACGTTGATCATATCGCGCACCGGGATGCCCTCGGTGATGCAGGCGATGACGCGAATACCGGCGTCGGCCGCTTCGAGGATGCCGTCGGCGGCATAGGCGGCGGGCACGTAGATCATGGTGGCGTCGGCGCCGGTGGCACGGACCGAGTCACGCACCGTGTTGAACACCGGCAGGTTCAGGTGCGACTGCCCGCCCTTGCCGGGCGTGACGCCGCCGACCATCTTCGTGCCATAGGCGATGGCCTGCTCGGAATGGAAGGTGCCCTGTTTGCCGGTGAAGCCCTGGCAGATGACCCGGGTGTCCTTGTTGACGAGTATGCTCATTGCGCGGCCTCCACGGCTTGACGCGCCGCGTCGTTCAAATCGTTGGCGGCGATGATCGCCAGTCCGGAAGCGGCCAGAAGCGCGCGCCCCTTCTCGGCGTTGGTGCCTTCGAGCCGCACCACCACCGGCACCTTGACGCCGACATCGCGCACCGCCTGGATGATGCCCTCGGCGATCAGGTCGCAGCGGACGATGCCGCCGAAGATGTTGATCAGCACCGATTTGACGTTCGGGTCGGCGAGGATGATCTGGAAGGCCTCGGCGACCGATTGCGCCGTGGCGCCGCCGCCCACGTCCAGGAAATTGGCCGGCATGCCGCCCGACAGCTTGATCAGGTCCATGGTCGCCATGGCCAGGCCGGCGCCGTTGACCATGCAGCCGATGTTGCCGTTGAGGGCGATGTAATTGACGTTGTGGTGATGCGCCTCGGCTTCCTTCGGGTCGATCTGGCTGAAATCGGCCAGCTCGGCCAGGGTCTTCTGGCGATACAGGGCGTTGTCCTCGACGGCCATCTTGCAGTCGAGCGGCAGCACCCGACCGTCCGTGGTCACCACCAGCGGGTTGATCTCCAGCAGGCTCAGGTCCTTTTCGATGAACAGGCGGTAGCAGGTCTTCACCAGCTTGCCGAAGGCGGCCACCTGGTCACCCTGCAAGTCAAGGCCGAAGGCCAGGTTGCGGCCCTGGTAGTCCATGAAGCCATTGGCCGGATCGACCGTCTCGCGCAGGATTTTCTCGGGCGAGGTGCGCGCCACGTCCTCGATCTCCATGCCGCCGGCGGCGGAAGCCACCAGGCCGATGCGCTCGGCAGCGCGGTCGACGGTGATCGACAGGTACAACTCGCGGGCGATGGGCAGGGTTTCCTCGATCAGCATGGTCTGGACCGGCTGACCGTCGGGGGCGTTCTGGTAGGTCACCAGCCGCGAGCCGAGCAGCGCCTCGGCGGCGGCGGTCAACTCAGCGACACTGCGGCACAGCTTGACCCCGCCCGCCTTGCCGCGCCCGCCGGCATGCACCTGGGCCTTGATCACCCAGGCGTCGCCACCCAGTTCCGCCGCGCTCGCGGCACATTGTCCGGCAGAGTCGATCGCCAAGCCGCGTGGCGTGGTGATACCGTAGTCGCGCAACATCCCCTTGGCTTGATATTCGTGCAGGTTCATACCTAACCCGATGAAGTCATGGAAGATGCAGATTGTCCGTCAAAGCGCCGGACGCCGCCAGAAGAACGCGGTGGCCGACAGCAATGGGCGGTGACTTGCCGAGGCCGGCGCGACCTGATTTCCGGTAGGATGTCGGCTCTTTGCGGAGCGGCTTCATGAATGACATCCTGATTCTCTATTACAGCCTGCACGGCTCGGTAAAACAACTGGCGGCGCACATCGCCCGCGGCGTCGAGTCGGCGCCCGGCGCACGAGCGCGGCTGCGCACCGTGCCCAAGGTGGTCGCCGAGTCGGCCGGTCCGGCCAAGCCGGTGCCGGACGACGGCGCACCCTACGCCACCCTGCAGGATCTGGAGGAATGCGCCGGCCTGGCGCTCGGCTCGCCCACGCGTTTCGGCAACATGGCGGCGGCCATGAAATATTTCCTGGATGGCACCTCGGGACTTTGGCTTTCCGGCGCCCTGGTCGGCAAGCCGGCGTGCGTCTTCACCTCGACGGCCAGCATGCACGGTGGTCAGGAGACGACGCTGACCTCGATGATGTTGCCGCTGCTGCACCACGGCATGGTCATCGTCGGCCTGCCCTATGCCAACCCGGAATTGAGTGCAACCCGTTCGGGCGGCACGCCCTATGGCGTCAGTCACTTCTCGGGCCACGACGGCAAGGAGGCGGTGACCGACGAGGAGCGCAAATTGGCGTTCGCCCAGGGCAAGCACCTTGCGGAGATTGCCCAGAGGTTGGCGGCATGAGCGAACTCGGCGATGAAGCCCGCCGGTTCACACGCGGCCAGCAAAGCGGCGTGCTGTCGACAATTTCACAACGTCTGGAAGGCTATCCCTTTGGCTCGGTGTCGCCGTTCATTCTCGATCATGCCGGTCGGCCGGTGATCCTGATCTCGGACATCGCCGAACACACCAAGAACATCGTCGCCGATGCGCGCGTCTCGCTGATCGTCCAGCCCTATAGCGCCGACATGCAGACCACCGGGCGCGTCACCGTCATCGGCCGGGCCGAGCGCCTGGCCGAGAAGGATGCCCTGGGGCCTCGCTACCTGCGCTATTTCCCGCAAGCCGCCGACTATTTCACGATGCACGATTTCAATTTCTACCGCGTCGAGCCGGTACGCATCCGCTATATCGGCGGCTTCGGGCGCATCCACTGGATCGAGCCGGTGGGCTATTTGTCGACCATCGACGCTTTGGCGGCGAGCGAAGCGGCGATCGTCGAGCATATGAACCAGGATCATGCCGATACCTTGCGCCTTTATTGCCGGCATGTGCATGGCCAGGACGTCAGCCAGGCCGAAATGATCGGCATCGATCCGGATGGTTTCGATGTGCGCACCGACGTTCGGATCGTGCGCTTCGAATTCGACGCCCCGGTGGCGGATGCAAGCGCGGCACGCGCCGCTCTTGTTGCCCTGGCGCAACAATGCCGGGAGTAAGGGCGGCCCTGCTGCAAGCGGTCGCGGCTAGCAGCCTGATCGCCTTGATCTTTCTCTGTCTCGCTTGGGAATTGTGGCTGGCGCCCTTGCGTCCGGGCGGCTCGGCCTTGGTGCTGAAGACCCTGCCGCTGCTGGCGCCGTTACGCGGCATCTTGCACGGTCGGCTCTACACCTACCGCTGGGCCTCGCTCCTCATCTGGCTGTATTTCGCCGAAGGGACGATGCGTGCCCTAACCGAAGCCACCCCGGCGAGGAGCCTGGCAATAGGAGAGATTGTTCTTTCCTTGGTATTCTTCGTCTCGGTGGCCGGCTTCGTGCGCCGCACAAATTCTCAGGCGGATTGACGCACATCAAAGCGAACAGGGTGGCCATATCGTAAATTGACGATATTAGTGCCCGCTTATATACTCACGCGACAATTTTTCAGGAGTCATCATGTCCAAGGCGCGTTACGTGCATTTCCAATTTCTGCCCATGTCGCTTAGGGTGCTGTTCACCATGGTGTTGCTGGTCTTCGGTGTCGGCTATCTGATGGCCATGATCCAGGTCTGGGAATCGCACGCCGGCAAAGACGGCGACCCGATGATCTCGGGCAAGGATCTGATGATCTCCTACAGCGGCAACCCCGAGGGTACCAAGCTGGAATCCGCCCTGCGCGGTCCCATGGCGGATATGTTGCCGCCCGAAAAGCGTGAGGTGATCTTCGCCTGGCTACACAACAAGGCGCCTCAGGCCGAGTTCGATGCCAAGATCAACCCCATCCTGCAAGAGCATTGCATCGCCTGTCATAACCCTGGCGCCAATCCTCACTTACCGGACCTGCAGACCTTTGACGGTGTTTCAAAGGTGGCCGCCGCCGATACCGGTATGAACATCGCCACACTGGTACGTGTGTCGCATATCCACTTGTTCTCGATCACCTTCATCTTCTTCATCGTCGGCTTCATCTTCAGCCATGCCTACGTGCGTCCGCCGATATTGAAGTGCATCCTGATCGCCACGCCATTCGTGGTCCTGATCACCGACGTCGCTTCCTGGTATCTGACCAAGATCTGGACCGGATTTGCCTGGATGGTGATCATCAGTGGCGCCTTCATGGGCATGGCGTTCGCGGCGATGTGGCTCATCTCCGTGTATCAGATGTGGTTTTTCAAAGTACCCACCGAGATCAGCGATAACGAAGGGCGCTTGCCCAGCATCGGCGCCTGATTCCGGGATACCCGGCGAGCAGCCGGAAGCATTACGGGCGGCCCAGGCCGCCCGTTTTACATGGAAGCGCGCGATTCGTTTCGGTTACACTGAATCCTGCCCGCGATACAGGGCTGTTGCGCTGGAGAATACACTCCGGGCGTGGCGTTCCGGACACATGATCCTAGAATAAACATTACATGTGTTCGATACATAAGCGAGGATTGCCATGAGGTCACTCAAAACACCTCTTACGACCGCCATGGTGGTTGCCGCCGCGGGGTACGCCTGTCAGGCGACGGCCGCGGATATCGTCAGCCTGTCGCTGGAAGAACTGCTGACGACGGAAATCGACAAGGTGCAGGGTGCCTCGCGCATCGAGCAGATCATCACCGAGGCGCCCGCGTCGGTAACGATCCTGACGCGCAAGGATATCCGCAGGCACGGCTGGAGAACGCTGTCCGAGTTATTGCGCAGCGCGCCCGGCATCAATACCTCGTACAACACGCTATACAGCACCGCCAGCATCCGCGGTCAAACGAGCGCACTTGATCTGGGCTCGTTTCTGCTGCTGATGATCGATGGCGAACGCCTGTCTTCAAATGTCAGCGACGCCGCCCTGCTCGGTGAAGACATGCCCATCGACATGGACTGGCTGGACCGGGTGGAGATCGTCACTGGCGCATCTTCGGCCGTATACGGGGCCAATGCTGCCTTGGCCGTGGTCAACCTGATCACCCGCTCCGAAGATTCCTTGGCGAACATCGAAGCGACCGCGACTGCCGGCTCCGACGCAAACCATACCTGGCGTCTGGCCGGAAAAAAGAGTTTCGAAGGCGGCCATATCGCCGTCTCGGCAAGCCATTCCGCCAGCGATGGTTACCTGCCCAATGACGATAACTCAACCTCGCGTTGGTTCGCCCGCATTGCCAAGGGTGACTTCACCTTCACCGCGCTGAACCTCGACCGCGAAAAGGCCTACCCGTATCAACAGCCACCGGTGATTGTCGAGGGCCATTTAAACACCCAATATGGCAGCGCCACTCTAAGCTGGCGCAAGGAATTGACTCCTGCGCTGCAAGCAAACGTTTCGCTGCAATATGGCGAAAGCGAGTTCACCGTTGGTTACGGCAATCCCGCACTGGTGTACCGCAACTACCCGACCACGGGCTCATGGCGCAGCCTGGACGCCAGCCTGACCCAGAAGATCGCCGACCATACCCTGGTCTATGGTTTCGATTACATGAACTCACCGGATACGCGGCGCTACGGTTACGAAGCCACGCCGACATTGATCCGGGACGAATTCGACCATGACGTCAGCTTCACACGGCATGCGCTTTTCATTCAGGATATCTGGAAAGTTCGCCCCGACCTGGGCCTGCATTTTGCCTTGCGCCACGAGACCGACGAGCGTTTTGATGACAGCCTTCTGGTGCCAAGGCTGGGCATGGTCTATCAGTATGCCCCGAACACGACGATCAAACTGACCTATGGCGAATCGTTCAGGGCGCACCCTGCTTTTGAAGTCAGCTCCCTGAGTTCCACCGCGCGCGCCCTCATCCCGGGCAAACCACCTGAGCAAATCAAGCAATTGGAAGTTCGACTGGAGCATAACCTGAGCCCGGCGACACGTCTCGAAACGTCGCTCTACCACATCCAGACCGCGGAACAGTTGCGCTATGTACCGAGCATCAAGGGCAAATTCCGGATCGATGAAGGTTCGTCCCTGTCGGGCCTGGAAGCCGGCCTGCTCTGGCGTAGCCAGGACAGCTCGCGATTGCGCGCCAGCTTGACGGTTCAAGATGGCGAATACGACAGCGACGGTGCCAAGCTGTACAACTCACCCGAACACATGGTCAAGCTCGACTATAGCCGACCGCTAGACGCGCTGGACGCCTTCATCGGGGTCGAAGCGCTCTACACCGGCAAACGCCAGACAGTCATTGGCAGCACGGTTCCCAGCTATGCATTGACTAACCTGACCCTCAGCTCGGCCCCCCGGAATGACGGCCACTGGGATTGGCAAGTAGGACTTTATAACCTGTTCGACCGTCAATACTACGACCCTTCGCCGTACAGCCTGAAACTCGGCGCGATCGAACAGGAAGGCCGTAGCTGGCGGGTGCAGTTCAAGCTGCGGTTCTAACCGGGAGCCGAGTGGTTGGCCCGACCTGAACTCCATTACCCAGCGTTGCGCCGCCTGGTAGTGGGTCTGGGAGTACTGTGCGCCTGCGCCTTCGACTGCCATGCCGACAGCCGAGACCGTGGAGAGCCTCAGATCAAGGCCGGGTTTCTCTACAATTTCATGAAACATACCGAATGGCCGGAGACCGCTCGCGAGCGCATCTTGTGTGTCGGAGCGCGCGCGTTACCCGACGACTCGCTTGCCGGTATCGACCGACTGCCGTTGCATGACGGGCGGCTGGCCGTCCGGGTCGTCCAGTCGCCCGAGGAGACCCATACCTGTCACGCACTGTTGCTCGGTCGGCAGCAACGCGCCAACCTTAATGGCTGGTTGAACGCCGTCGCCATGCGCCCTGTCCTGACGATCGGCGACCTGGCCGGAATCGACCGACCCAGCACAATGATCAACCTCTTTACCGAAGGCCGTCGCGTTCGCTACGACCTTAACCTGGCACCAGCCCGCCAAGCCGGGCTGAAATTCAATCCACGCCTGATCAACCTGGCCGACACCGTCTACGAAGAATAGGAGATCCCGACATGACCCGTATCTTGATCGTCGAGGACAACGAAATGAACCGTGAAATATTGACCCGCCGTCTGGAGCGTCGCGGTTTCGAGGTTTGCCTCGCGGGAAACGGTGTCGAGGCGGTTGCACAGGCCAGCGCCGAGCTCCCCGATCTCATCCTGATGGACCTGAACCTACCGGTCATGGATGGCTGGGAAGCGACCCGGCGCATCAAGTCCGACGACCGCACACGAGCGATTCCGGTGCTTTGCGTCACCGCCCATGCCATGCTCGACGATAGACAGCGCGGCCTGGCCGCCGGCTGTGATGAGTACGACACGAAACCGATCGAGTTCGAAGCCATACTCGGCAAGATCGAGCGGCTGACAGGACGATGAAAACACGCACGACCGATCTGGTCCTCTACGCCTCGCTGGCGGTGATCTCCTTGATCGTCTTGCTGGGTGCCTCCGGGCTGGCCCTCCTGACGCATTACCATGACGAGATGCAGCAGGCCTACGATGCCATGACCTTGCGCACCAGTCTGGCCAACGCCATGCGCGAAGTAGTCAGCGAACGCTCGACCCGCCTGCACCGCATCGTCCTGATCGTCACGCCTGCCGAGCGAGCCCGCGAGATCGAGGAATACAACGCCCTGATGGACCGATTCCATGAAGCCTCGGACCGGCTGGCCGGGATCCTCGGCAGTGCTGAAGAAAAGCAATCCTTCCGATCCATGCTCAACCTGGCTGAGCATGGTTGGCGCATGCAGCACGAAGTGGTGAACCTGCTTGACCAGCACGAGGAAGCCGCCGCCCTGGATACCTTGCTCAATACCGTTCTGCCGGTCCAGGACGATGTGCTGGAACAAGTGGGGGTGTTTACTGAACTGCAACGCCTGCAAGTGCTTAATTTGAAGGCCAGCCTCCGGGACGAATACCTGGGGACCGTATTGATGGGCACCCTCATCGCCATACTGGTCTTGCTGCTGGCGGGCATGATTTCATTGGCGGTACGCCGGCGGGTTGCCGTTGCCGAAGCGAGTGCCGAGGACTACGCCAACAAACTACTGCGCCACGCGGATCAGCTTGAGGAAAGGGTGGCCGAACGCACCCACGACTTGGCCACGGCCCGCGACGACGCGGTACGCGCAAGTCAGGCTAAAGGGGCTGTTTCTGGCAAATATCAGTCATGAACTACGCACCCCGCTCAACGCCATCATCGGCTACAGCGAAATGCTGGAGGAGGATGCGCATGACCGTCGGAACAGCGCATCGATCGACGACTTGCGCAAGATTCAGGGCGCCGCGCGGAATCTCCTGGAACTGATCAATGCCCTGCTGGACCTGACCAAGATCGAGGCCGGCCACATGCCTGTGGTGATCGAAAGATTCACTCCGGCGGCCCTGCTCGATGAGGTCATGGATGGTATCCGGCCGATGGCTGAAAAGAACGGCAATCACCTGCGATCCGAGATCGACCCGGCTCTGATGGAGATCGAAACAGACCGGACCAAGTTACGCCAGATCCTGCTGAATCTGGTTTCCAATGCCTGCATATTCACCGCGCGTGGCGAGGTTCGCGTGCATATGGCGGGCGATATGGCGGGCGGTTGCTGGATACGCGTGGAGGATACCGGCATCGGCATGGACGCCGAGCAGTTACGCCGCGTCTTCGAGCCGTTCGTGCAGGCAGATGCCTCGACAACGCGCAAATACGGCGGCACAGGTCTGGGTCTGCCTCTGGCCAGGGACTATCTCGCGCTCCTCGGTGGACAAATCGAAGCCGAAAGCAGCCCTGGTGTAGGCTCCAGATTTACCGTGCTTCTCCCTGCCCGCCCGGCGGTCCCTTCAGGCGAGCAAGGCAAAGCATCCTGACGCCGCTGCCTTAAACCTGCGGATGGGCGCGCTCCTCGGCGCTAAACAACTTGTTCAAGGCGTTCAGATAGGCCTTCACCGAAGCGATGACGATATCCGTATCCGCGCCTTGGCCATTGACGATTCGGCCAGCCTTGGATAGGCGCGTGGTGACCTCGCCCTGGGCATCGGTCCCGGTGGTGATGTTGTTCACCGAATAGAGCAACAGGATCGAACCACTGCCGACCACCTTTTCAATCGCCCGAAACGACGCATCCACGGGGCCGCCGCCGAACTCATCGGCACTCAACTCGCCACCGCCATCGGAAAGGACTAGATGAGCGTGCGGCGTCTCGCCAGTCTCCGAGCACACCTTCATGGACACCAGCTTGAAGCGGTCGCAGGTGTCGATACCGTGCTCGTCGGTGACCAAGGCCTGGATGTCCTCGTCGAAGATCTCGCGCTTCTTGTCGGCCAGTTCCTTGAAGCGGGCGAAGGCGGCATTCAGCGCCTCCTCGCTTTCCATGACGATGCCCAACTCGGTCAAGCGGGTGCGGAACGCGTTACGTCCGGACAACTTGCCTAGCGTCAATTTATTGTGCGACCAGCCGACATCCTCGGCGCGCATGATCTCATAGGTCTCGCGATGCTTGAGCACGCCATCCTGGGTGAATCCCGGACTCATGGGCAAAGGCATTGGCACCGACGATGGCCTTGTTCGGCTGCACCGGGTAGCCGGTGATGGTCGAAACCAGTTTCGAGGTCGGCACGATCTGCGTCGTGTCGATGCGGCTGTCGCAAGTAAAGACATCGCGCCGGGTCTTGACTGCCATGACCACTTCCTCCAACGAGGCGTTACCGGCCCGCTCGCCCAAGCCGTTGATGGTGCATTCCACCTGGCGCGCACCGTTCATCACCGCCGCAAGCGAGTTGGCGACGGCCAGGCCAAGGTCGTTGTGACAATGCGTCGACCAGATAACCTTGTCCGAATTGGGTACACGCTCGACCAACTGGCGAATGCGCTCGCCCCAAAGTCCGGGAATGGAATAGCCCACCGTATCCGGGACATTGATGGTCTTGGCGCCGGCCTTGATCACCGCATCGAACACGCGGCAGAGAAAATCCATCTCGGAGCGCACCGCGTCCTCGGCGGAAAACTCGACGTTATCGGTGTATTCCAACGCCATCTTGACGGCCTTGACGGCGGCTTCGACCACCTGGTCCGGCTGCATGCGCAGTTTCTTCTCCATATGGATCGGCGAGGTGGCGATGAAGGTGTGGATGCGTCCCGACTTCGCAGGCCGAATGGCCTCGCCTGCGGCACGCACGTCCTTCTCGTTGGCCCGAGCCAGCGAGCAGACGGTGGAATTCTGGACGATCTGGGCGATGGCCTTGATCGCGTCGGCATCCCCAGGGCTGGCGGCGGCAAAGCCGGCCTCGATGACATCGACGCCAAGCCGTTCCAACTGGCGGGCGATGCGTATTTTCTCTTCCTTGGTCATGGCCGCGCCCGGACTCTGCTCCCCGTCCCTGAGCGTGGTGTCGAATATGATCAACCGATCTTTGATGGTGTCGTTCATGGCGTACTCCAATAGCACTATTCGTAACATCCCGAGCGGATCCCAAGATCCGTCGGACAAGCAATACATCAAGGGGGAGGAGTTATCGTGTGCCCGCGCAGGGCAGCAGCAGGCGCGTCGCCAGCCGGACCAGAGAGAAGAAGGAATTGCAGGTAATGCGCGTATCCATGACTCGAATATAAACGGCTATTCCGTCTTGGGCAAGTCCCGGTCACGCCATCGCCGGTACAGGCCGAGCGCGCCGTAGATATAGCCAGAGACGCCATAGGCCAGAAACATCATGAACAGGACGATAGGCGGATCGACGGAAATCAGGGTGAAAAACAAGGCGATGCCCACCACGAACATGAACGGCACGCTTTTGCGCAAATTGATGTCCTTGCCGCTGTAGAAACGCAGGCTGGTAACCATGGTCAGGCCGGCGAAGATAGTCAACCCGGCGGCCAGCCAGCGCAGTTCATGCCCGGTGAAGTGATTGTCGACGGCCACCCAGACCATGCCGGCGATCAGCGAAGCGGCGGCGGGGCTTGGCAAACCCTGGAACCAGCGCTTGTCCTGAACTTCGATCAGGGTATTGAAGCGCGCCAGACGCAGGGCCGCCCCAGCGCAATAAATGAATGCGGCGATCCAGCCCAGCTTGCCCATGCCTTTCAGGGCGAAGCTGTACATCACCAGTGCGGGCGCGACACCGAAGGAAACCATATCGGAGAGCGAATCGTATTCGGCGCCGAAAGCGCTTTGCGTCCGTGTCAGGCGTGCCACTCTACCGTCGAGCCCATCCAGTACCATGGCGATGAAGATCGCCGCGGCAGCGTGCTCGAAGCGACCGTTCATGGCTTGAACGATGGCGTAGAAGCCTGCGAACAGCGCGCCTGTGGTAAACAGATTGGGCAACAGGTAGATGCCGCGCCGCGCGAGACGCCCGCGCACACGCGGATCGGCAGGCTCGGTCATGCGGCGAGTTGTGCCAGAATGTCCTGCGAAGCACGCACCTTGTCACCCAGGGTGACGCGCGGTGTGGCCGTGGTTGGCAGGTAGACATCCACCCGCGAGCCGAAGCGGATAAATCCATACCGCTGACCCCGCGTCAACTGGACACCGGGCTCGACATAGCAAAGGATGCGCCGGGCGATCAGCCCGGCCACCTGAACGCTGGTGATGTCCTGACCGTCGGCGGTGCGCAGGTGGATGGCATTACGCTCGTTCTCGGTGGAAGCTTTGTCGAGGTCGGCATTGACGAATTTACCGGGGTTATACCAGCAGCCGATCACCTCGCCATCGACCGGGCTGCGGTTGGAATGGACATTGAACACATTCATGAACACGCTGATCTTCAGCGCTTCACGCTCCAGCCACGGGTCGCGGGTTTTTTCGACGGCGACGATGCGGCCGTCCGCCGGCACCAAGACCAAGCCGGCGCCCTCGGGCACCCGACGGGGCGGGTCACGGAAAAACTGAAGCACGAAAACAAAGATCACCCAGGCCAGGATGGCCAGGACAGCGCCCGCGAAGAGGCTGGCCAGCAGGGCCAGAGCCAGTGTGCCGGCGAGGAATGGCCAGCCCTCGCGGGCAATGAAGGGATGCGGCCAGAGGCCTTTAGTCGGAGGAGCCATGCCGATGCACATAATGAGTGACGAGTGATAGTGACGAAGAGACGGGGTGCCCCGTCCATCTGGTCACTGTGCCACTCGATCAGTTCCTCGAACGATCCACCAGCTTGTTGGCGGTAATCCATGGCATCATGGCACGCAAGCGCTCACCGACCACCTCGATGGGATGCGCGGCATTCAGACGGCGGCGCGCGGTCATCTCGGGGTAATTGGTGCGACCTTCGAGAATGAAGCGCTTGGCATAGTTGCCATTCTGGATATTTTGCAACGCCTCACGCATGGCTGCGCGCGATTCCTCGTTGATGACCTTTTGGCCAGTGACGTATTCGCCATACTCCGCGTTGTTGGAGATGGAGTAGTTCATGTTGGCGATGCCGCCCTCGTAGATCAGGTCGACGATCAGCTTCAGCTCGTGCAGGCACTCGAAGTAGGCCATTTCGGGAGCGTAGCCAGCCTCTACCAGGGTTTCGAAGCCCATCTTCACCAGTTCCACGGCGCCGCCGCAGAGCACGGCCTGTTCACCGAACAGATCGGTCTCGGTTTCGTCCTTGAAGGAGGTCTCGATGATGCCGGTACGGCCGCCACCAATGGCGGAAGCATAGGACATGGCGATTTGCTTCGCCTTGCCGGAGGCATCCTGGTGGATCGCGACCAGATCAGGATGCCGCCGCCCTTGACGAACTCGGAACGAACGGTGTGGCCCGGCGCCTTGGGGGCGATCATGATCACATCCAGGTCTGCACGCGGCACGATCTGGTTGTAATGGATCGAGAAGCCATGCGCGAAAGCCAGGGCAGCACCCTTCTTGATATTGGGTTCGACCTCGCGTTTGTAGCTCTCGGGTTGCATCTCGTCGGGGATCAGCATCATGACGACATCGGCGTCCTTGACCGCGTCGGCGACTTCCTTGACGGTCAGGCCGGCCTTCTTGGCCTTGTCCCAGGAAGCACCACCCTTGCGCAGGCCGACGGTCACCTTGACCCCGGACTCCTTCAGGTTGTTGGCATGGGCATGGCCCTGTGAGCCATAACCGACGATGGTCACCTTGCGCTTCTTGATCAGGGAAAGGTCGCAATCCTTGTCGTAGTAAACCTGCATGTGAGTTCCTTTCGAGATGAGTGAGGTGTGAATCGTGAAGCGCGCGACGAAGGGCATGAAGCGATACGCCGCACGCCCCGCCTGTCGCCTCACTATATCTTCATGATCCGTTCGCCACGCCCGATGCCCGAGGCGCCGGTGCGCACGGTTTCGAGGATGGCGGAGACATCGACGGCTTCGAGAAAGGCATCCAATTTGGAGCCGGCGCCGGTCAGTTCGATCGTGTAGGTCTTGTCGGTAACATCGATGATGCGGCCGCGGAAGATATCGGCCAAACGTTTCATCTCCTCGCGATACTCACCCGAGGCGCGCACTTTGACCAGCATCAGTTCGCGCTCGATATGACTGCCATCGGTCAGATCCTGTACCTTGACGATATCGACCAGCTTGTTCAGTTGCTTGGTGATCTGCTCGACCACTTCGTCCGAACCGCGCGTGACGATGGTCATGCGCGACAGCGTGGCGTCCTCGGTGGGCGCCACGGTCAGGGACTCGATGTTGTAGCCGCGCGCGGAGAACAACCCGGCCACCCGCGAGAGCGCGCCGGCTTCGTTTTCCATCAGGAGAGAAAGGATATGCCGCATGTCTGGGTCTATCTCGGTATACGTGGCTTAGATCAGGATCATCTCGGACAGGCCCTTGCCCGCCGGGATCATCGGATACACATTCTCACGCGGGTCGGTAAGGAAATCCAGGAAGACCAGTCGTTCCTTCATGGCGAAAGCCTCTCGCAACGCACCCTCGACATCGCCGGGCTTTTCGATGCGCATCCCGACATGCCCATAAGACTCCGCCAACTTGACGAAATCGGGCAATGAGGACATGTAGGACTCGGCGTAACGTTCCTCGTAGAAGAATTCCTGCCACTGACGCACCATGCCAAGATAACCGTTGTTGAGCAAAATGATCTTGATCGGCAGTTTGCTCTGTTTGCAGGTGGCCAACTCCTGGATGTTCATCTGGATACTGCCTTCACCGGTAATACACGCCACATCTGCGCCTGGGTGGGCCAATTGCACGCCCATGGCGGCCGGCAGGCCGAAGCCCATGGTGCCGAGGCCACCGGAATTGATCCAGCGGCGCGGTTTGTCGAACTTGTAGTACTGGGCGGCCCACATCTGGTGCTGGCCGACGTCCGAGGTCACGAAGGCTTCGCCGCCAGTCACCTCATAGAGTTTCTCCACCACATACTGCGGCTTGATGACAGGGGAGGAACGGTCGTACTTGAGGCAATCCTGCGAGCGCCAAAGCTCGATCTGCGCCCACCACGCCTTGATCGCCTGTTGCTCGGGACGCTCCGGACTCGCCTGAATAAGGCGGGAAAACTCCTCAAGCACCTTGGCGACATCGCCGACGATGGGTACATCGACCCGAACCCGCTTGGAGATCGAGGATGGATCGACATCGATATGGATGATCTTGCGCGCTTCGCTGGAGAAATGCTTGGGGTTACCGATAACGCGATCGTCGAAGCGCGCCCCCACGGCGAGGAGCACATCGCTGTGCTGCATGGCCATATTGGCCTCGATGGTGCCGTGCATGCCAAGCATGCCAAGGAACAGCGGGTCGGGTGACGGGTATCCGCCCAGGCCCATCAACGTGCTGGTCACCGGATAGCCCAGGAGGCGGGCAAAGGCAGTAATCTGCTGGGCGGCATTGCCGAGGATGACCCCACCGCCGATATAGATCACTGGGCGCTTCGCCTCCAGCAACATCTGCACGGCACGTTTGATTTGCCCGCCATGCCCCTTGGATGTCGGGTTGTAGGAGCGCATGGCGATGCTGTCCGGGTAGTGGAACAGGCACTTGTGCTGGGTGACATCCTTGGGGATATCCACGACAACCGGTCCAGGGCGGCCGGTTGCGGCGATGTAGAAGGCCTTTTTCATGGTGTCGGCGAGTTCGCGCACATCCTTCACCAGGAAATTATGTTTGACGCACGGACGAGTGATACCGATCGTATCGACCTCCTGGAAGGCATCCATACCAATCGCGGGTGTCGGCACCTGGCCGGTAATCACCACCATGGGTATGGAATCCATGTATGCCGTGGCAATTCCGGTGACGGCATTGGTCGCACCCGGGCCCGAAGTCACCAAGGCAACGCCAACCTGACCGGTGGACCGCGCATACGCATCGGCGGCGTGGACCGCAGCCTGCTCGTGGCGCACCAGGATGTGCTCGAAGCCATTCTGCTTATAGATCTCGTCGTAGATATTCAGGACGGCACCGCCAGGGTAACCGAAAAGGTGTTTGACACCTTCAGCCTGCAAACAGCGAACTACGATTTCCGCGCCCGTCAATTCCAAATCAGCCATGAATAACCGCGAATTCTTATACGCTTAAAAGGTTTCAACAGTACTTGCTGCACTCGCTTAGGTCAAGCCGGCAGAAGCCTGGAATGGAAACGGGGCTTGGCATGCCAAGCCCCGTTATCTGGTGGGTCGTGACAGATTCGAACTGTCGACCAACGGATTAAAAGTCCGCTGCTCTACCGGCTGAGCTAACGACCCGCAGCCCTCAATTATGTTTGATTGACGATGAACTCGTCAATGCTCAGTAGGTGGTCGTCTTTTTCTTGACTGTCGGTTTCGCTGCGGAGTTCGGCGCAACGCTCGGGTCGGACTTGCTGACCGGCGCGCTATAGGTAACTTCCTTGATCGGGTTGACCGGCGCTGCCGCCGCGGCAGGCTTGCTTTCGACGACCTCGGTGGCCTTGTTGCCTTTCCAGCTACCGACAAACGAAACCACCTTGTTCATACGCACCTGTCCGGGAATGAACATGACGATCTCGCCATTCGGATCATAGACGTATGAAGTTGGGTAAAAATCCACCGGGCCGACCTGGCGGAACGGGCTATCCGGATTGCGCCGAGCACCACCGGCAACTACCGCATAAAAATCCAAACCATGCCGACTAGCGGTGTCCTTGACGATATTAATGTCCGGTCCATAGTCCAGACCAACGCCGATGACCACGAAATCCTTGCGCTTGTTGAGTTCATTGAGTGTCGGCACTTCCACCCAACATAGCGGACACCAAGGCGCCCAGAAATTCACTAGAACCCATTTTCCCTTGAAGTCGGACAAGCGAACTTCCTTGCCGTCGACATCGGTGAACTGGAAGTTGATGGCTTTGGGCTCATCGGCACGTGCCACTCCAGGCAGCAACAGCACCAAGCCCATCAATAAAGCCGCCAATCGCTTGCGCATCGCTTTCCTTTCTAGTCTGGCGGACCGCCCGCCTGGGAGGTCAATTAAGCTTCCCGCACCATTAGATAATACTGGACTTTCATAGTTGCCGCCGCCCCACCGACGATTCCAAAAAAAACTATGAAGGAACCCACAGCCAGGGTCGATATCCCCGTCACACCTTGGCCGATGGTACAGCCGATCGCGGTCACCCCGCCGAAGCCCATGAGCACGGCCCCGATGATATGACGCAACATATCCTGAGGCGAGTTGAAATACTCCCAGCGGAAGGTGCGATTGAACATCGAGTAGACGAACGAGCCGACAACCACGCCAAAGACACAGGCGACACCGAAAGTGACATGCTTGTCGCGCCAGTACGCCCACAGGTCCATGGTGTAGGCCAGTGGCCCGACGAACGTCATCGACTCAGCGAGCTTCGAGTCGGTACCGACGTAGGTGATTTCCATGAATTCATTTTCAGCCAAACCCAGCTTGCCAGTGACATACCAACCAGCCACCACGACCAAGCCCACAGCGACACCAGCGAAAATATTATCCAGATTGGCGCGAAATTCCTTGCTGACAAAGGCAAAGATGATGAGCGCTGCGGCCAAGCCGCCACCGACGAGCAATTGAGAACCGTTTCCCGACAGTCCTAGCAGCGCCGGCACGGTTTGCAAACCACCGGCCTGGATGGTCACAGCGTCGGCGCGCAGCACTGCGTCGACAAAGACGCGGAAGATACCGTTCATCGTCACCAGGGCGGAGTAGCCGAGAAACAGGAACACCACCAGAGATTTCAAGTTGCCCCCCCCGAGGCGAACCAAAGTACGTTGGCCACAGCCCCCCGCCAAGGTCATGCCGACACCGAAGGTCAGTCCCCCGACCAGCAAGGCGAGCCAAGGGATAGCCGAGCGGGTGTAGTACGTCTTGGCGATATCCAGGTAGCCGAGGTGAACGAGTACGCTGGTGCCCAGCACCGCCACGCCAATCGCCAGCAACCAAGCGCGCATCCGCCCCCAGTCGCCCATATTGACGACATCTGATACCGCGCCCATGGTGCAGAAACTGGTCTTGTTGGCGACGTAGCCGAAGATGAATGAAAGTAGAAAGCCCAGCCAGGCAACCATTTGGGCCGTATCTTGGGCACTTGTTGTTGGATCCATCCTCTTCTCCTAAGTCGGGAGTGGTTTAGTTTATCTTGGGATTATAAGTCCGGATATCGGCATATCCATTCAAGACTTGAATATGATTCACTCGCTCAAAGATGCGTCGGCATAGTGGGTAGGGTCAGGGATACCCGCCTCCAGAAACCCGGCGGCACGGAAACGGCAGGCATCGCATCGTCCACAGGCACGCCCTGCCGCATCGGCCTGATAGCATGAAATCGTCTGGGCATAATCGACACCGGCACGCTCGCCGACACGTATGATTTCCGCCTTGCTCAGGTACAAGAGCGGCGCCTCGATGGTGATCGTCCGGCCCTCGACGGCCCGCTTGGTGGCAACGTTGGCAAGTGCTTGAAAAGCCATAAGAAATGCTGGCCGGCAATCCGGGTAGCCCGAGTAGTCCACGGCATTGATGCCGATAAAGATGGCTTCGGCATCGAGCACCTCCGCCCAGCCCAGGGCCAGGGAAAGCATGACGGTATTACGCGCCGGCACATACGTCACCGGAATGCCTTCGGCCTGAGCTTCCGGGACAGGAATGCGACTATCCGTCAGGGCGGAGCCGCCGAATTGGCCGATATCGAGATGTACGACCCGGTGCTCGCATACCCCCAGATGCCGGGCCACGCGCTCCGCGGCGAGCAACTCGGCGGAATGACGCTGCCCATAGTCGACACTCAAGGCATAACAGGCGTAACCAGCGCCTTGGGCTATCGCCAGAGCCGTCGCCGAATCAAGGCCGCCTGAAAGCAGGACAACCGCTTTAGGTGTCATCGCCCCGGCGCCTCGCCCCAAAGCAATTTATGCATCTGCATTTGCATACGTACCGGCAAGCGGTCGCGCAGTATCCAGTCGGCCAGGTCGCTCGGCGACAGGGTTCGATGTCCTGGCGAGAACAGTACCGGACAGCGTTCTGCCAAGGCCTTGTCGGCCAAAACCTCTCTGGCCCAGAGGTAATCGGCTTCGTCGGCAAGTACAAATTTGATTTCGTCATGTTCCGTGAGGACATCGAGATTTTCCCATCGGTTGCGCTCGACTTCGCCGGAACCGGGTGTCTTGATGTCAACGATTCTGGCGACCCGTGGATCGACTGGACTGATGTCCAGCGCACCGCTGGTTTCCAGGGAGACATCGTAGCCGGCGTCAGCCAACTGGCGCAGCAGGTCAATGCAAGCGCGTTGCGCCAATGGCTCACCGCCTGTGACGGTGACATGGCGGGGCGTATACCCTGAAATCGCGGCAAGCACCTCCGCCAGGGTCATCCATGCCCCCCCCTGAAAGGCGTAGGTCGTATCGCAATAACCACAGCGCAGGGGACAACCGGTTAGCCGCACGAACACCGTCGGCAGGCCAACGCGACTGGTTTCGCCTTGCAACGAAAAAAATATCTCCGTGATCCGGAGCCGGGGTTCCGACAATTCGCTTATTTGTTCAGTTCCTGCATTTTCCGAGCGGTGTCGGCGGCCTTGCTGGATGGATGCTCGGCGATGACCTTGTCGAGCCAGCTCCTGCCAGCATCCGTTTCGCCCTGCTGTATGTGGATGCGCGCCAGATTCACCATGGCATCGGCCGCTTTGGGGTTCTGCGGATAGTCCTTCAAGAGGCGCTGCTGGGCTAATTCAGCCCCCTTGAGATCGCCTTGAGAAAACTGCGACAAGCCGAGCCAATAGAGTGCATTGGCCACCAATGGCGCGTTCGGGTAGGTCAGGATGTAGCTCTGAAATGCGGCTGCAGCCGCCGCGTAATTACCATCCTTGAGTAAGCCGAGAGCGGCTTCGTATGCCTTGCCATCGGCATCCTGATCGACCGCCGGCGAAACAACCACAGGCTTTGGTGCGGACGCGGCCACGGCCGGAGTAACGCCTTGGGCTTGGGGTTTACTCGTGCCCGTGACCGTGGTGGCTGCCTTGGCGACCGCCCTGAGACGCCCATCGATATCCGCATACAAATCCTTCACGCGTTTCTCGGACACTTGCTGGACATGCAGCGCCTCTTCCTGCTGACCACGCAAACGGGAAACCTCCGAACGGAGTGCCGATACCTGATTGAACAAGGTCAGCAAACTCTGGTTCTGTAGTTGACGCTCCAGCGCGGTCAGCCGATTTGACAGTTGCCGCAACTGCTCCTGCACATTCGCATCCGCTGCCGGCGCAGGCGGCACACGCTCGTCGGCGGCCACCGCGCCGCTGTTCAGACCGATGATCGCCAGAACGGCGAATACTGAGCGTATCGTTTTCATTCGCCTAAATAGTAAATCTCGACGCGCCGATTCTGAGACCACGCCGCCTCGTCATGGCTTTCGTTGGTGGGCTTTTCCTCGCCAAAGCTGACCGCTTCGATCTTCCTCGGATCAACCCCAAGCAAGGTAAAAGCTTGCTGCACACTCTCGGCTCGGCGCTGCCCGAGGGCCAAATTGTAATCGCGGCTGCCGCGCTCGTCCGTATGCCCTTGCAGGACCGCTTTACCCTCTTTGCTGGCATTGAGGAATTCCGCATGGGCCTGAATCAGATCCCGATACTCGTCCTTGATCACCGAACTGTCGTAATCGAAATAAATGATCCGCTTGGCCAACGGGCTGTCGACATCCTTGGGCGGCGTGGACATATTGGCGAAGCGCGCCGGCCCGGTGGTCGCTGCCTCGGGCAAGGTGACGCCTCCGGAAGTTCCCGTGGCAACCTGCCCGCCTTCCGTCGTACTCGGCAGGGGGCGCACCTCGACGCCCTGGAGCGTCGCGCCCTGAGTCTGTACGCCGGCCTCGGTCTGAGTGGCGCCGGACGGAGAAGGCGAAACGTTCACAGCCGACGTCGCCGGTGCCGTCGAACCGACCGCGGTCGTCACCTCGCTGGTCTTGGCGTCACTTGCCGTCGCCTTATCCTTGACCTCCGCGGATAGCGTCGAGACGCCCTTGGTGGCACCCGAACGATCCTCGATAGGCGCATCCTTGGTGGCAAGGTCGGAGCAACCCGCAAGCGACAAGGCCAAAACCACAAACAACATCCTATTTCTTTTCATTCCGTGGCTTCCTTAATAAGGTATTCCATAAAATCCCGGATAAGCGGCCATTCATGGCGACCAGGCCGGCTCCCTAAGATCTCCCGCCTGCGAAAGACGTTGCTTTATACGGCCATCCGCGCTGACTGTGGCGAGCACGCCGCGCCCGCCCACCAGGGTGGCATAAAGTATGGTACGGCTGTTCGGCGCGAAACTCGGCGATTCGTCCTGCTGCGTATCGGTCAATACCTGGGTCTGACCGGTCGCCAACTCCAGCGCGGCGATGTGGAATCGACCGTCGCGACGATGTATATAGGCCAGCAGCTTGCCATCCCTGGATAACGCCGGCGAGGCATTGTAATCCCCCTCGAAGGTCATGCGCTTGGCCACGCCACCGGTCACCGGCACGCGATAGATCTGCGGGTTGCCGCCACGATCAGAGGTGTAATAGAGCCATTCGCCATTCGGACTGAATACCGGTTCAGTTTCAAGTGCGCCACCAGCACTGATGCGCTTCAGATCCCCGCCCTTGGCATCGATCAGATAGATCTGCGAGGTTTCGTCCTTGGACAGGACAATCGCCAGTTTGCTGCCATCCGGCGACCAGGCCGGGGAGGAATTCGAACCGCGAAAATTGGCTAAAGCCAGGCGCTTACCGTCAGCCAGATTCTGCACATAGATCACCGGTTTTTTCTGCTCGAAGGAGACATAGGCCATCTTTCGGCCATCCGGCGACCAGGCCGGCCCGATAAGCGGTTCGGGTGAACTGGCGACGGCGAAAGCATTGTGACCATCGACATCGGAGACCTGAAGTTCGAAACGCTTACCGCGCTTCAGAATATAGGCGATCCGGCCACTGAATGCCCCAGGTTCGCCGGTCAGCTTCTCGTAGACCTGATCGGCGATACGATGCGCCGTCGCCCGGATCATTTGCGGCGCGACAATGTAGCTGAAGGCTGCCAGTTCGCTTTCCCGAATGGCATCGTGCAAACGGAAACGGACCTCGACCCGGCCATCTTTCAGAGGTACGAGTTGGCCGACCACCACGGCATCAACACCACGCGCACGCCAGGCACGATGCTGCGCAACCTGATTTTCGCCCGGCGGGATGCCCCCGGCGTCGAGCACCTTGAAGAAACCACTGCGCGCCAGATCGGCGCGCACCACTGCGGCGGGATCCTCACCCTCGGCGCCGGGCGCCTTGAAACCGGCGATCATCACCGGAATCTTGCTGGCCGCGCCGCCGATGATCTCGATGGTCATGGCCGCCTGACTGGATGCCACCGGAAGAAGCATCGCCACAAGGCCAAATAATGAATAAATGTATTTATTAATCATCGACATACAATTACTTCCCAAGATCCTTGGGGGCATTCTACCACCCAAAGGCAACAAATCCGGTCAGTCTTCATAGGGACGGAATTTCAACTCCAATCCCTCGCCAAACAGGGCCGCTGCCTCATTGTCGGAGGGCAGTGGCAAGGGCGAAGCGCTGACGATGGCGCGCTCCACCGCGGAGTCGTAGGCCGGCACGCCGCTCGATTTGACCAGCACAGGCCGACCGTTGAGTTCACCATTGGGCAGCAGGTTCACCTTGAACACCACTTCGATGTTTCCCTTGGGTAGCGGCGGCAAACGCAGCAGCCCGCGTATCTTCAGGCGGATACGATCCTGATAATCCAGAACCAATTTGCCACGAGCCACCGCCTCGGCTTGCAGACGCAACTGGCTACGCTCGACGTTGACTTCGTCCGCCATCTGCCGGGCAAGTTCCCGCTCCATCTGTTGCCGTGCGTCGTCGCGCTGCTTTTGCCGCCTGACCACCAAGGCCCGCTGCTCGTCTTCAAGTTCGCGCTGAGTTTCCTGGCGCCGATGCTCCTCCTGACGCTGCCTATCTTCCTGACGACGCTTTTCCTCTTGCTGTTTTTTTTCTTCTTGCTTGTGCTTCTCCTCCTGCTTGCGCTTCTCTTCGTCGAGTTTGCGCTGCTCTTCCTCACGGCGTTGCGCTTCCAGCTTACGTTGTTCCTCAAGACTTTCAGCGTCCTCTTTGCGCTTACGCTCCGCCTCCTCGATGGCGATATCCGGCTTGGGCGGCTCGACCACCTTGGGTGCCACCGGCTTGGCTGCCGACGGTTTGGGCACGACCACCGGCTTGGCCTCGGTCGGCGCCGCGGCGGGCTCGGCTGCGGGCGGCTCCGGTGGGGACACCTGGGGCAAGGGTGGTAACGCATCCCAGAGATAGGCAATCACCGGCCCGACCGGCTGAGTTCGCCAGGAGACCCCAAACACCAAAGCCAGCGCGAACAGAATGTGCACCAGCAGAGAGAGTGCCCCCGCCGATAAATTTAGAGTCTGACTGTACGGCGTCACGGCTGGGCGGGTTTCACCATCAGTCCGACGCGTGCCACCCCCTGACGTTGCAAGGTATCCATGACCCGCATCACCGCGTCGTAGCGCACGGATTTATCGGCGGAGATCACCACCGGCTGATTCGGCAGCAGCTTCTGCCGGGCGGCAATTGCCTTTTTCAGGTGAGCCTCGCCGATAGCCACGCCTTCCTCGGCGACGGCGCGGTCGCGCAGCAACAGCGAGCCGTCGGCGCGAATCATCACTTCGAGAGGAGAGACCGGCGCCAGACTGCTCTTGGCAACACTGGGCAACTCGATCTGCGATGGATTGATGAACGGCGCGGTGACCATGAAGATCACCAGCAGAACCAGCATCACATCGATATACGGTACGACGTTGATCTGGCTCATGGCGCGGCGGCGGCGGCGCGGGATCATGGCCGATGCATCTCCCGCTGCAGCAGGTTGGAAAATTCCTCCATGAAAACATCGAAGCGGTTCGCCAGACGGTCCAGATCGTAGGTGAAGCGGTTGTAGGCGATCACCGCCGGGATGGCGGCGAACAGGCCGATGGCGGTGGCGATGAGTGCTTCGGCGATCCCCGGGGCGACGTGCGCCAGGGTCGTCTGGGCCACGTTGGCCAGTCCGCGGAAGGAATTCATGATGCCCCACACCGTGCCGAACAGTCCGACATAGGGGGATACCGAACCGACCGTCGCCAGAAACGGCAGGCTGCCTTCCAAAGCATCCATTTCCCGTTGGTAGGCCGCGCGCATCGCCCGTCGGACGCTCTCGATGGCACTGGCGGCGGGCAAACCCGCCTGGCGCTGCAAGCGCGTCCACTCCTTGAAGCCGGCCCGGAACACCGCCTCCATGCTGCCGCCCTCGACACCTTCACGCATGCGTTTGACCAGATCGTCGCGCTTGCCCTCCCAGAAATTGCGTTCGAATTCCCGCGCCAGCCGGCCTTCGCGGCGCAGCATCTGGAACTTCGAGAAGACAATCCACCAGGAAGCCACCGAGGCCGTCAGCAGCAACAGCATGACCAGCTTGACCACCCAGCTGGCCTGCATGACCAGCTGCATCATGGATACGTCTTGGGTGAGGGATAATTCCATCAAAACCTCTCGCTAATGTGATCCGGAATCTTCGCCGGACGAAAATCCTGGCAGCCGACGCAAGCCACCTTGACGCGCGCCTCCAGGATGAGTTCCTCGCCGCGTTCGATGCCCTGAATCATCTCCAGACTGGCACGCGCCACCGAGGCCAGGCGACTGCGCACCGACAAGACATCGTTGAATCGTGCCGGCCGCAAATAATCGACCTCGATCCGGCGCACCACGAAAACCACGCCGTCGCGCTGCGCCAGTTCAGTCTGCTCGACGCCCAGGGAGCGTAACCATTCCGACCGGGCCCGCTCCAGAAACTTCAGATAATTGGCGTAATACACCACCCCGCCGGCATCCGTATCCTCCCAGTAGATGCGCACCGGCCAGTCAAACCCGGAATAGCCCTCACTCATCGAACAATTCCTGATTTTGCAGGCGCGCCGGTGTCGCCAGGCCGTAATGCCGATAGGCCAGGGATGCCGCGACGCGACCTCTTGGAGTACGCGCCAGGAAGCCCTGCTGGATCAGATAGGGTTCAAGGACATCCTCGATGGTGTCGGAGGCTTCGCCGATAGCGGCGGCGAGATTTTCCAGGCCTACCGGGCCGCCGCCGAATTTTTCCAGGATGGCCGAAAGTAGCTTGCGGTCCATCACATCCAGCCCGGCGCTATCGACTTCAAGCATCTTCAGGGCGGCATCGGCGACCTCGACCGTGACCTCGCCACCGGCCTTGACCTCGGCGTAGTCGCGTACCCGGCGCAGCAGGCGATTGGCGATGCGCGGCGTGCCGCGCGAGCGGCGTGCCACTTCCATGGCGCCGTCCCGGGAAATCTCGATATTCAGCAACTGCGCCGAGCGTCGGACGATGTGCGTCAATTCCTCGGCGTTGTAGAACTCCAGTCGCGAAACGATACCGAAGCGGTCGCGCAGCGGGTTGGTCAGCATGCCGGCGCGAGTCGTCGCGCCAACCAGGGTAAAGGCCGGCAGGTCCAGCTTCACGGAACGCGCCGCCGGGCCTTCGCCGATCATGATGTCGAGCTGGAAGTCCTCCAGCGCCGGATAGAGAATTTCCTCAACCACCGGGCTCAAGCGATGAATCTCGTCGATGAACAGAACGTCGTGCGGTTCCAGGTTGGTCAGCAACGCCGCCAGGTCGCCGGCGCGCTCCAGCACCGGACCCGAGGTAACGCGTAGATTGACGCCCATTTCACGCGAGATGATATGCGCCAAAGTGGTCTTGCCCAGGCCCGGCGGGCCGAACAGGAGGACATGATCCAGGGCTTCGCCGCGATTCCGGGCAGCGGTGATGAATATGTCCAGCTGCTCCCGGGCGCGCGCCTGACCGACGTATTCCGAGAGCCGTTGCGGCCGCAGCGACCGCTCGAAGACCTCTTCATCGCGGGAGCTGGGGCTCGCCGTGATCAGGCGGTCAGGGGCGGTCAGTCGGTCGGGTTCGAGCATGGTCCGGAAGTATAGCCTGAAGGCGAGGACAACTCCCCCCGGCGCAGGCTGACCGAGTCGGCGAAATGCCCATGCTCACAGCACATAACGGGCCAGATCCTCGCTTTGCGCAAGCTCCTTGAGACGCGCGTCGACATACGCGGCATCGATGGCGACCGCCTGACCCGCGCGCTTGTCGGCATCGAAGGAAAGGTCATCAAGCAGCCGCTCCATGACCGTGTAGAGTCGGCGCGCACCGATGTTTTCGGTGCGCTCGTTGACCTGGAAGGCGATCTCGGCGAGACGGCGCACGGCACCATCGACGAACTCCAGCCGGACGCCTTCCGTTTCAAGCAACGCCTGATATTGCCGCGTCAGACAAGCATCGGTCTGAGTGAGGATGCGCTCGAAGTCGGCGACAGTCAGGCTGGTCAATTCGACGCGAATCGGGAAACGCCCCTGCAATTCCGGAATCAAGTCGGAGGGCTTGGCCAAATGGAAAGCGCCGCTGGCAATAAACAGGATATGGTCGGTGCGGATCATGCCGTACTTGGTCGAAACCGTCGCGCCCTCGACCAGCGGCAGCAGGTCGCGCTGCACGCCCTGGCGCGAGACATCGGCGCCTTGCATCTCGGAGCGGCTGGCGATCTTGTCGATCTCGTCCAGAAAGACGATGCCGTTCTGCTCGACATTACGCACGGCGCTGAGTTTCACCTCTTCTTCGTTGACCAGCTTCAGCGCTTCTTCGTCGGCGAGCAGTTTCATGGCCTCGGCGATCTTCAGCTTGCGGGTCTTGGTGCGCTTCTGACCGAGATTCTGGAACATGCCCTGCAACTGGCTGGTGAGTTCCTCCATGCCCGGTGGCGCGAAAATCTCCATGCTGGCCGACGCTTGCGCCAGATCGAGCTCGATCTCCCTGTCGTCGAGTTGTCCCTCGCGCAGCATCTTGCGGAATTTCTGGCGCGTGCCGGATTCGTCAGCCTTGCGCTCTTCGCCGAAATTCTCCCTGGCCGGCGCTAACAAAACGTCCAGGACGCGTTCCTCGGCGGCATCCTCGGCGCGCATGCGCACCTTGCGCGCCGCCTCTTCGCGGGTCTGCTTGATGGCGATCTCGACCAGGTCGCGAATGATGCTGTCGACATCCTTGCCGACGTAACCGACCTCGGTGAACTTGGTCGCTTCGACCTTGATGAAGGGGGCATTGGCCAGGCGCGCCAGACGGCGGGCGATCTCGGTCTTGCCGACGCCGGTGGGACCGATCATCAGGATATTCTTGGGGGTAATCTCCTGGCGCAAGGTGTCATCAACGCGCATGCGCCGCCAGCGGTTGCGCAAGGCGATGGCACAGGCGCGCTTGGCGTCGGACTGGCCGACGATATTTTTGTCCAGTTCATGGACGATTTCCTGGGGAGACATCTGGGTCATGGCGTGGCTTCCGGGTATCAGGCCGGACCGACGAAATGGCACGCCCGGCTGCGAATAAGTTTATCATTGGCCAAGTATCCGGAGCGGGATGGTTCCGGTTGCAGGAGGTCCAAGAGGAGACAATCATGACATTCCGATTCTGGCTTTGCGCGAGCGCGGTATTCCTATCGGCTCCAACCCATGCGGCGGTAACCATTACATCGGACGATGTCGTCGTCCACATGGATGCCATGCCTTCGACCGAACTCACCTCGGAGGCGGCCAAGCGCTACAACGTCACCCCGGCGGGGAATCGCGGCGTGCTTACGGTGAAAGCCCTGAAGCAAGGCAAGGATGTGCCGATGCAGGTGTTCGTCGGCGCCATCAACAGCAAGAACAACCTGATCAACGTGCCCATGCGCGAGACCAATGGCAAGGATGGCTCATCCTATCTGGGCGAGTTTTACGTGCTGCCCGCGGACAACCTCAACTTCATCGTCAACGTCAACGTACTGGGCAAGCCCTTGAAGGCCAAGTTCAATCGGTCCTTCAACCCCTGAGCCACCACTGTAGCAAACCCCAGACGCCGAAAGCCGAAACGGACAATCCGGCAACCAGGCGCACCCCGGGCTGTCGGAAAAAACCCCTCAGTTTGGACGCCGCCCAGCCCATGGCCAGGAGGTTCGGCAACGTACCCAGGCCGAAGCACAGCATCAGCAGAGCCCCCTGACCGGCGCTGCCGCTCGCCAGGGCCGATACCAGCACGCTGTAGACCAGCCCGCAGGGCAGCCACCCCCACAAGCCGCCCGCGAGAAGTGCCTTGGCGAAGCTGTCGACCGGCAGCATCCTACCGATATGCGGCTGGATATGCCCCCAGAGGGCTCCTCCGGCCTTCTCCAGGATCAGCACCGACTGATTCAGGCCGGCCAGATACAGGCCGACCAGGATCAGCATGAGTTGCGCCGTGACATAAAGACCGGTTTGCAGCGGCAGGAGTCGTTCCGAGAGAAAGGCCGCCGAACCGACCAGACCCGCCAGGGTGCCGGCCAGGACATAGCTCGCGAGGCGTCCGAAATTGTAGCCTGCCAGGACCGATGTCTTCGGCGCACCGCCGCCTTGCAGGCCCATGGCGGCGACAATACCGCCACACATGCCCAGGCAATGCACGCCACCCATGAGGCCCGCCAGAAACGCCATCAGCTGGCTTGCTTCAGGCATCGGCCACATCCGGGGTTACTCGCACAGCATGCCGCCATCGATCCACTGGTTGACGTCACGCGTCCAATCATCGATGCCGCCCGGCACCTTCTCACGCGCCCCACCGGGCGTGATGGCGCCCTGAATCGCCCAAAGAACGCGGTGATCGAGCAGGAGATGGCGCCGCATAAGTGCCTTTTTGTCGCCATAGCCGACGTTACGCAATGCCATCTGGCAGGTATCGCGCGCCGACATGCCGGTGTAGTCCATCTTCGCGCCGGCCGGGGCCATCCATTCGCCTACCGGCAAACCGGTCAGCTTCGGCTTATGGCAGCTTTCGCAGAGGTACCGGCTGCGGTGCGAAGCGTAGGCGCGGCCGTTGCTCGCCTTGCTGTTGAACTGATGGCATTGCAGACAGCGGTCGTGATGAAACTTCTGGTAAAGACTGTCGCTGAACTTCACGGATGCACAGGACTGGGCAGACAGGCTAACAGCGGCCATGGCCAGCCAAGCGGACACAAGCCACTTCATTGCTCGGACCGACCGGCGACGAATTGCTGAGTGAAGGCGAAATACGTCGAGGTCATGGCCCAAGGCAGAAACACCAGCAGGCCCAGACCGAACGGGATCAATATCGCCAGCGCCGCAATGACACTCATGGCCAGGCTGTAGAGCAAAACCGGCCGCCAGTTGGCGAAGCAGGTCCAGAGGCTCCACCAGAGTGCGTTGACCGGCGAGAAATCCTTGAATACCACCAAGGCCGGCGCGAACCAGGTTGCCATGAGTAACGGCGTGTACAGCGCCAAACCGACCAGCACCGCCGGCAAACTCTGATCCAGCACGGACCGGGCCGCCTCCGGCGACAATGATGCCGGATCCTGTGCCATGCGCACCATCTCCTGCAAGCTGCTGCCGCCAAGCATCTGCATCGCCTGACCGATCAACAGACCGCCCACCAGATAGACCAGTCCCAGGAGCAGCAAGGGGCGGCCATGCCGTTTGGCACCCTCGGCGAGATAGAGGAAGGTCACCGGCTCGCCTTGATCCGCCGCGCGCGCCGCGAACATGTAACCGGCGACCAGCAGCGGCGACAACAACTCAACCACCGCCCCACCCACCATGGGCAACATGGAGATACCGAAAATCGCCAGAAACGCCGCCGCCGTCATGCCCATCCACGGAATCGGCCAAAGCTTGAACAGACGCCAGCCTTGTTTCAGCCACTCCATTCCCGCCGCCGAGGGTGGGCGGGCTACTGTCAAACGTTCCATTTAGGTCAGAACTCCTTGACGATCCAGAGGGGCACCATGAAGTTCGGGCTCAGGTCGTCGTAGCGGCGCAATTGCCCGTCACCGCGCGGGTCGATCAGGTAATAGGGCTTGCCGTGCGGCGGCGTGACCTTGATGAGATACAGCCGGCCTTTGATGCGGTATTCCTCGATGGCATCGCCGCCCTTCTTGCTGATGGTCACCTGGGGTTCGAGATCGGCATCGACCATGCCCGGTGGCGGCGGAATTTCCGGCAAGGGCACGAGCTTGGCAGCCTGGTCGGCGAAAACCGGTGGTACCGAAAACAGCAGTGAAACGATCAATACGTAAGATAGGCGCATGACAAACCCCTTTCAGTGTTTATTTTAGCAGAGGCGGCATGCCCCGCCGCCGACGTCACAAGTTCAGCAAGATGTCGCGGTCGCGCAGCGAGGGCTCGAAACCACGCGCCTCGTAGTGGCAGAAGATGGCATCCACCACCTCGGCGGGAGCGTCGGTGATCTGCAGCAGATCAAGGTCGGCCAGATCGATCATGCCCTCGCCGGCGAGGGTCGTCCGAAACCAGTCGACCAGGGGTTGCCAGAACGCCGCCGACACCAGGATGATCGGAATGCGCCGTACCTTGCCGGTCTGCACCAGAGTCAGCACTTCCATCAACTCGTCCAGGGTGCCAAAGCCGCCGGGCATGATGACGTAGGCGCAGGCGTATTTGACGAACATCACCTTGCGCGCGAAGAAGTGCCGGAACGAGTGGCTGATATCCTGATACAGGTTGGCATGCTGCTCGTGAGGCAGCTGGATATTCAGGCCAACGCTGGGGGATTTGCCGAAATAGGCCCCCTTGTTGGCGGCCTCCATGAGGCCGGGGCCACCGCCCGAGATCACCGAAAAGCCGGCATCGGACAATTTCCGGGCGATGTCTTCGGTGAGCCTGTAATAGGGTGTGTCGGGCGCCACGCGGGCGCTGCCGAACACGGTCACGGCGGGCCGGATATTCGCCAGCCGCTCCGTGGCGCCGACGAATTCCGACATATACTCGAACATCCGCCAGGACTCGCGCGCCGAGCTGTATTTCTCTTCGCTGCTGGGCGTATCGTGGTGCGCCTCGGGAATCTTAATGTTCATGTGGGAGCTTTCTGTTGGCTAAAACTTTGCTCTTGGTCGATGGTTCATCATACCTGTACCGCGCGTTCCATGCCTTGCCCGACCTGCGCAACCGGGAGGGGTTCCCCACCGGGGCGATTTATGGCGTCATCGCCATGCTGAAGCGACTGCGCAAGGACATTCCGGCCGAGTGCGCCGCCTGCGTCTTCGACGCCAAGGGCAAGACCTTCCGCGACGACTGGTATCCAGACTACAAAGCCAAGCGCCCACCCATGCCGGAGGATCTGGCGCAACAGATCGAGCCGCTGCACGATGCCATCCGCGCCCTTGGCTGGCCGCTCCTGATGCTTGAGGGCGTCGAGGCCGACGACGTCATCGCCACCCTGGTCAGGCACGCCGAGCGCGACGGCATGCAGAGCGTCGTTTCCACCGGCGACAAGGATCTGGCCCAACTGGTCAACCCGTACACCCGGTTGATGAACACCATGACCAACGAGACCCTCGACGAAGCCGGAGTCCTCGCCAAATTCGGCGTGCCGCCGGAGCGCATCGTCGACTACCTGACGTTGATCGGCGACGCCGTCGACAATGTCCCGGGCGTCGCCAAGGTCGGCCCCAAGACGGCGGTCAAGTGGCTGACCGAATACGGCGACCTGGATAACCTCGTTGGCCGTGCCGGCGAGATCAAGGGCGTGGTCGGCGACAATCTGCGCGGCGCCCTCGACTGGCTACCCATGGCGCGCCGACTGTTGACGGTGAAGACCGATGTCGAACTGCCCGTGGACATGCACGCACTGCATTGGCAGGCGGAGGACCGGAATCGGCTCGGCGAGTTGTACACCCGCTACAACTTCCGCACCTGGCTGGGTGAACTGGGCGCGGCGTCGGACGCCACGGACACGGCACCGGTCTCGAACGACCCGCCACCGCCCAAGCCCGAACGCCACTACCAATGCCTGCTCACCGAGGCCGATCTTCAGATCTGGCTGGACAAGCTGGCCCAGGCCGAACTGATCTGCTTTGATACCGAAACGACCAGCCTCGACACCATGCAGGCCCGCCTGGTGGGCATGTCTTTCTCGGTCGTCGGCAAGACCAAGGCGCAGCCTGCGCAGGGACAGTTCGAACTCGGCCTGGAGCCGACACCGCAAGCGCATGCCGAGGCGGCGTATCTGCCGCTCGGCCACCGCTATGCCGGCGTCCCGGACCAGCTGCCGTTGGACCGGGTGCTCGACCGCCTGCGCCCGATCCTCGAAAACCCGGATCGGCCCAAGGTCGGCCAGAACCTGAAGTACGACTGGCACGTCCTGCAAAACCATGGCATCGACCTGCGGGGCATCGCCCACGACACGCTATTGCAAAGCTACATTCTCGAAGCCCACGAGCGTCACGACATGGATGATCTGGCGGCGCGGCATCTGCATGAAACCACGATCAAATACGAGGAGGTCTGCGGCAAAGGCGCCGGCCAGATCGGATTCGAGCAGGTGGATATCGCCCGCGCCACGGACTACGCCGCCGAGGATGCCGACATCACCCTGCGCTTGCACCAGGCCCTGTACCCGCGCGTCCATCGCGAAGCCGGCCTGCAACGCATCTATGCCGGGATCGAGATGCCCCTGCTACCCATCCTGGCGCGCATGGAGCGCACCGGGGTGAAACTCGACACCGATCTGCTGCGTCGCCATTCCAGCTACCTCGCCACCGAGATGATGGCCCTGGAGGCCAAGGCCCATGCCGCCGCCGGCCAGCCCTTCAACCTCAATTCGCCGAAGCAGTTAGGCGAAATCTTCTTCAACCAGTTGCAACTGCCGGTGATCAAGAAGACGCCCAAGGGCGCGCCCTCGACCGATGAAGAGGTTCTGGAAAAGCTCGCTGAGGACTATCCGCTGCCGAAGATCATCCTCGAATACCGGGGCCTGGCGAAGCTGAAATCGACCTACACCGACAAACTGCCGGACATGGTCAATCCGGCGACCGGCCGGGTGCATACGACCTACAGCCAGGCGGTCGCGGTCACCGGCCGGCTGTCATCGAACGACCCGAACCTGCAAAACATCCCGGTGCGCAGCCCCGAAGGCCGGAAGATTCGCGAAGCCTTCATCGCCGAGCCCGGCTTTGTCATCGTCTCGGCGGACTATTCGCAGATCGAGCTGCGCATCATGGCGCATTTGTCCTCCGACGAACGCCTGCTCAAGGCCTTCGCCGAGGACGCCGACATCCACCGCGCCACCGCCGCCGAGGTTCTTGGCCTGGAACCCGAGCAGGTTCTGGCGGAACAGCGGCGCATGGCCAAGGCGGTCAACTTCGGCCTCATCTACGGCATGTCCGCTTTCGGCCTGGCGGCGCAACTGGGCATCGACCGGGGCGCGGCGCAGAACTACATCGACCGTTATTTCGCGCGCTATCCCGGCGTCGCCGATTACATGGCGCGCACCCGCGAGAAGGCGAAAATGGACGGCTACGTCGAGACCCTGTTCGGCCGGCGCCTGTATCTTCCGGAGATCCGGGCCGGCAACCAGGGCCGCCGCCAGGGCGCCGAGCGCGCCGCGATCAACGCCCCCATGCAGGGCACCGCCGCCGACCTGATCAAGCTGGCCATGATCGCCGTGCAGGGCTGGCTGGACGCGAAGCAACTGAAAACACGGCTGATCATGCAGGTGCACGACGAACTGGTACTGGAAGTCGCCGAGGATGAGCTTGGGGCTGTACGCCTGAACCTGCCCGGGCTGATGTGCAACGTCGCCGAGTTGAAGGTACCGCTGAAGGTAGATATGGGCGTCGGTCCAAACTGGGAACTGGCGCACTGAACCATGCACTGGCCGCCGTCATGCCCTGCCCGCGCCGGCAAAGCTTGCCGCCTTGCCTGCAACAACGCCCCCTGTTCCGCCTCGATCCACCGGCAACATATTGTAAAAGACGCGTTTTTCGGCCGGGCGAAATGGCCCGGTTGTTGCTATGGTGTAGTTAAGACACCCAAACGGTACCGGCATGGAACAACCGCTGACACTCCACTGGCAATCCGCCGAGCGTTATTACACGGCGATGCTCGCCCCCGACCTGTTCGGCGGTTGGGTTCTGGTCACCGACTCCGGTGGCCGCGACAGTCGCGGTGGCCGTGTCCAGCGCAAGCCCATGCCCGACTACCCGCACGGGCTGGATGCCCTGCGGCAACTTCGTCATCGCCGTCGGCGCGAGGGCTACACCCTGTGTTCGAGTTCGTTCACCGAATTCGAGCGCATCGACGCACACAGCCCGGATTTACGTGCCGCCGAAAGCGCCGCGCTGCAAAGGGTCTTCCTCGACTGGGACATTTCGTTGGACGACCAGGCGGTGCTGCTCGGGATCGGCAGCACGGCACTGGACAGTTTTCTCGATGGCCGGCCGCTCCCCGACGAGCCGGTCTTGTTGCTCCGGGCAAAACATCTTTTGGCGATTCACAAAGCCCTGCGCTTGCGCCTCGGCCATGTGCCACTCATCAGGGAGTGGCTACGTTACCCGCGGGTCGAATTGAATGGACGCACGCCGTTGGATGTCATGCTTGGCACACTCGACGATTTGTCCAACTTGCGCGGACTGGTGGCCCAGGTATCGGAGTTGGCAGCCGACTGCCCGGGGTATCGCGCCAGCCAGGTCACCCAAACGACTACGCGTTAGCCAGCCCGCAGGAGGGGCTAACCGCACAACCGGCAGACGGTCATCAGCATGAGATCCTTGGCAGCGGCATCAATTTTCGGCAACTCGACCTTCAGTCGGCGGCCGTCGTCGACTTGGCCGGTGGCGATGGCCACTAGCAGTAGAATCAGCGCCGACACGTTTTTTTCACGCGCGACCTGCAACAGTTCATTGCCGGCACGAGCAATCCCCAGCTCGCCCTCCTCGGTCACGTAGAACAGACGCATGCCATCGACTGCATCGTTGAGACGCAGACTAAGCATGCCCTCGTCCTTGAGTACCCAGCCGTCGTAGTCCCAGTCCGAGGTGATCGGCGCCAGCTCGTCGCTGACCAGATTTCCGAAAAAATCCGGCAGGGCCGCCACCGCGCCACCGGGCAGGGCCGCGAGTTGGTCGGCAAGTTTGTCCCAGTCTTCCTTGTTCATGCGAGCGCATCCAATGGCATGAAGCAGAACACGAAGCGGCCCCGCTCGAAATTGACGATCAACGTGCCGCCCCGGTTCGCCGCGTAGTCCACCCAGCCGGGCGTGGCGCAGCCCTGGTGGCATTCCGAGACCCCGTTGGGCGATTCCAGGTTGCGGTCGCGGTCGTAGAAAGACAGGAGCATGGCCTCGCCGAGCAGGTGTTCGGCATTGGCCTCGGCCAGTTTCAGGCAGGCGTTGAAATCAAGGGCCAGTTCGGCGGCATCGAGATGCAAGGTTTTCATGGTCATGATTTGAGCAGGCGTTTCAGTTCGTAGAGGGCGTCGAGCGCCGCGCGCGGCGTCAGGGTATCCGGGTCCAGATTGCGCAGTTGATCGAGCGCCGGCGAGGCCTCGACCTCAGGCTGCGGCGCCGGGGTGGCGAACAGGTCGCCCTGACCGGCGCTGGCGACCTGGGCATTCTCCAGTTCCACCAGCTTGCGCCGCGCCGCGTTGACCACCATCGCCGGCACGCCAGCCAGTTTGGCCACCTGGATGCCGTAGCTCTGCGAGGCCGGGCCGTCCTCGACGGCATGCAGGAAGGTCAGGCGGCCGCCGGTTTCCACCGCGTCCAGATGCACGTTGGCCACCGTGCGGTATTCCTGGGGCAGTTGCGTCAGCTCGAAATAGTGGGTTGCGAACAGGGTGTAAGCGCGCACTTTCTCGGCCAGATGCCGGGCCACGGACCAGGCGATGCTGACGCCGTCGAAGGTCGAGGTGCCACGACCGATCTCGTCCATGAGCACCAGGCTGTATTCCGTGGCGTTGTTGAGGATCTGCGCCGTCTCGGTCATTTCCACCATGAAGGTCGAACGGCCGCCGGCCAGATCGTCCGAGGAACCGACCCGGGTGAACAACTGGTCGACTGGACCGATGATGGCGCGGGTCGCCGGCACATACAGACCGCAACAGGCCATCAGGACGATCAGCGCGGTCTGGCGCATGAAGGTCGACTTGCCGCCCATGTTCGGCCCGGTGACCATGAGCATGCGCCGGGTCGGGTCGAGACGCAGGTCGTTGGCGATGAAGGCATCGACGCGCGGCTCGACCACGGGATGCCGACCGGCGATCAAAGTGAGTCCCCACTCATCGCTGAACTCCGGCTCGACATAGCGCCGACTTTCGGCCAGCGCCGCCTGGGCGACGAAGACATCGAGCCCGGCGACCGCCTCGGCGAGTGTCTGCAGGGCCGGAATGTGCGGCGCCAGGGTGTCCAGCACCGCCTCGTAGAGCAGTTTCTCCCGTGCCAGGGCGCGCTCCGAGGCGGATAGATACTTGTCCTCGAAGGTCTTCAGTTCGGGCGTCAGGTAGCGCTCGACATTCTTCAGGGTCTGGCGCCGGTGGTAATCGGCCGGGACGTTCTCGCTCTGGCCGCGACTGACCTCGATGTAAAAACCGCTCACCCGGTTGTATTCGACCTTCAGGTTGGCAATGCCGGTCCGCTCGCGCTCGCGGGCTTCCAGCGCAAGCAAGTACTCACCGCAATTCGATTGCAGGCCGCGCAATTCGTCCAGATCGGCGTCGTAGCCGTCGGCAATGACGCCGCCCTCGCGCAGCACCACGGCCGGCTCAGGGCGGATGGCGCGAGCCAGCTCGGCACCGGGCGCTTCGGGAAACTCCAGACTCGGCAGCCAGGCGCTCAGGCCATCGGCCACCCCGGCCAGGGTGGTGCGCAACTCCGGCAGGCGCGCCAGACTGTCGCGCAAGCCGGAGAGATCGCGCGGTCGCGCCGAGCGCAGGGCGATGCGCGCGGCGATACGTTCCAGATCGACCGTGCCGCGCAGCAACTCACGCAAACGCCGCGCCGTGTCGGGCGCCTCGATCAGCGCGCGGATCGCCGCCAGACGCCGGCGCAAGCGTGGCCGGTCGCGCAAGGGGTGATGCAGCCAATGGCGCAGCAGCCGGCTGCCCATGCCGGTGACGCACTGATCCAGCTCGGAAAACAGGGTCGGCGCCGGCTCGCCGCGCAAAGTCTCGGAGATCTCCAGGGTGCGCCGCGCGGCGGCATCCATCAGGACATACTCGCTATCCTCTTCCAGGACCAAACCGGTGATGTGCGGCAGGGTGCTTTGCTGGGTATGCCGGGCATAGTCGAGCAACACCCCCGCCGCCGCCTGAATCGGCGGCAAGTCCTCGACCCCGAAAGCGGTCAGATCGATCACCCCGAAGTGCTCGCACAACAGGCGCCGGCCGCGTTCGGCATCGAACTGCCAATCCGGTCTCCGGACGATGGCCGTTTTCAAACCCGACAACGCCGGATGCGCGAAATCCTCCGGACAGAGAATTTCCGAAGGCGCCAGCCGCCCCAATTCCGAAGCCAGGTTATGCGTGGCGATCTGACGCGCCGCGAAGCGACCGCTCGACAGGGTCAGCCAGGCCAGGGCAATGCTGCCGCGTGACGGCGCCAGCACCAGCAACGTCGCGTCCGCCTTGTACTCCAGCAAGGCATCGTCGGTCAGCGTGCCCGGCGTGACGACGCGCACCACCCGGCGCTCGACAGGCCCCTTGCTGGTCTTCGGATCGCCGATCTGCTCGCAGATCGCCACCGACTCGCCCAATCGAACCAGCCGCGCCAAATACTGCTCGGCGGCGTGATACGGCACCCCCGCCATCTTGATCGGCACCCCCGCCGACTGACCGCGCGTGGTCAGGGTGATGTCAAGCAGGCGCGCGGCGCGCTCGGCATCGTCATGGAACAGTTCGTAGAAATCGCCCATGCGGTAGAACAGCAGCCGGTCCGGCTGCTCGGCCTTGATGCGCAGGTACTGCTGCATCATCGGCGTGTGTTTGTCCAACTCCGGGGGTTCGGGCGAATTCATCGAATTTCTGGCTTAGATCAAGGCGGTAGTAGGAATCCGCGTCTATTTTATCGCGCTCATGCCGACCATCGGGTATAGCGGCACGCACCCATCTGGAAATAACCGAAAAGAGCGAACATGCACCGTCCAGGAAATCCGTCGCGCCGAGTATTCCTCACAAACCTCGCGGCTGGCCTTGCCATCGCCGGGCTGCCCGGCACCGCCTGGCCCGCGAAAATCGCCAACATCAACGAAGCCATCAACATGGCCGGACGCCTGCGTATGTTGTCGCAGCGTATCGCCAAGGCCTATTGCCAGATCGGCCAGAACATCCTTCCGGACCGATCGCGGAAGATTCTTGGCGATTCGATCAACCTGTTCGCGGATCATATCGTTGCCCTGGGTGAGTTCGCCCCGACCGCCGAGATCCGCAGTACCTATGACGACCTCGGCACGATCTGGCGGGAATACCGCACCCTGGCGAGCACGCCGCCCATCCTGCCAAGCGCCCGGAAGATCGCCACCGTGAACGAGGACGTCCTGCGTCTGGCGCATCTGGGCACTACCCAACTGGAGTTGCATTCGGGGTCCAACCTGGGCCGGCTGATCAATATCTCGGGACGGCAGCGCATGCTGTCGCAGCGTCTCGCCAAGTTCTACATGCTGCACCATTGGGGCATCACCTCGCCCGACATGGACCGTGAGATGCGCGTGGCGCGCGGCGAATTCGTCAGTGCCCTGGAAGCCCTGAGCAAGGCCGGCGAAAACAGCAAGGCCATCAATGGCGAACTGGAACTCGCCAAGACGCAATGGCTATTCTTCGAAGAGGCGCTGAAGGCTCAGAAAGGCGGCGGCAAGGACGACACCGACGCCCAGAACGTCGCCACCACCAGTGAGCGCATCCTCGAAGTCATGGACCGCATCACCGGCATGTACGCCCGGCTCGCGCAAGCTCCAGCCGCCGCGCCCGCCGCACCCACGCCGAAGAAACGCTGAGCGTCGGGGCCTTGACCCGCGCCGCGTGCGCTGCGCCAGCCTGACCGGTATCAGAAGCGTTCGTTCTGGCCCAGAAAGCGCCACTGCCCCATGGGCAGATCGCCCAGACGGACTTCGCCGATGCGTACCCGCTTCAGGCCGGTGACCTTCAGCCCGACCAGATCGCACATGCGTCGGATCTGGCGTTTCTTGCCTTCCTTCAGAATGAACTTGAGCTGGTCCTCGTTCTGCCAGGCCACCCTGGCCTGGCGCAGCTTCTTGCCATCCAGTTCCAGTCCGTGGTTGAGCAGGCGCAAACCATCCTCGTTCAAACCGCCCTCGACGCGCACCAGATATTCCTTCTCGACATCCGAGTCCTCGCCGATGAGCTGCTTGGCGATACGGCCATCCTGGGTCAGCACCAGCAGGCCGGTGGAATCGATGTCCAGCCGGCCGGCCGGCGCCAGACCCTTGAGCATGCCGGGATGAAACGACGGACCGCCGCTACTACTCCAGAAGTTCTCGCTATTGACCAGGGTGACGGCCGGGATGAAGCCCGGTTCCGGCTGGCCGGAAACATAGCCCACCGGCTTGTGCAGCAGGATCGTCACGCGCTGTCCCTGCTGCTTCTGCGCCTCGTGCGCCAGGGTGATGGTGCAGTCCGGATCGACGCGCGTCCCCAATTCCGAAATACGCTGGCCGTCAACAAGGACCAAGCCTTTTTCGATGAAGGCGTCGGCCTCGCGGCGCGAGCAGATGCCGCGTTCGGACATCAGTTTCGACAGGCGGATGGGTTCAGTCATGGCGGGGATTCCGTTCTTCGCTGCTTGGGGCAAGTTCGCGCAATTGTAGGCGCAAGGACTCGATCTCCGCCTGCAAGTCATCGATCTCCGCCTCCTGCCGGCTCTCCGCCGGGCGCAGCAGCCAGGAGGCCACCAGACCGGAGAGCGCGCCGAACAAGCCAACGCCGGCGATCATCATGCCCGCCGCCAGCGCCCGCCCCGCGCTGGTCACCGGATACAGATCGCCATAGCCCACGGTGGTGATCGTCGTGATCGACCACCACAAGGCATCCTCGGCACTGCGGATATTCGAGGTCGGCGCGGTCTCGAAATGCAGGATGCCGATGGCCGAAAACACCACCAACAGCATCGAGATCAGCGCCGCCGACAACAGTGCGCTCTCGTGCCGGCGCTGCACGATCAGCTCGGCCAGCAGCTTGGCCGCGCGCAATCCGCGCAGGATACGGAAAATACGAAACACCCGCGCCAGCCGCCCCCAGCGCAGCTCGTCGACCATCGGGATGCTCGACAGCAGATCCAGCCAGCCCCATTTGAAGAAGTAGCCCGCCTTGCTCTCGGCACGCCAGAAAGTCAGGGCGAAATCCAGGAAGAACAGCAGGCAAACGCCGTTATCCAGCCAGGCAATGATCTCGCGCGTGCGCGCGTCCAGCTTGAACAACGCATCCACCGCCAGCATGCCCAGGGTGAACAGGCTGAGCGCCAGGGTGAACAGCAGGTAGGGGCCGGATTGGGGTTTGGCGGTGTCCATGCAAGCCTTAGCGCTTCAGAGCCGCTTTCAGATACTGCCCCGTATGGCTCTCCGGATGCGCCGCGACCTGTTCCGGCGTGCCTTCGGCGATGATCCGGCCGCCGCCTTCGCCGCCTTCCGGGCCGAGATCGACGATCCAGTCGGCGGTCTTCATGACATCCAGATTGTGTTCGATGACGACGACGGTGTTGCCGTGCTCGACCAGGCGGTGCAGTACGGTGAGGAGCATGTCGATGTCGTGAAAATGCAGGCCGGTGGTCGGTTCGTCGAGGATGTACAGTGTCCGGCCGGTATCACGCTTGGACAGCTCGAGGGCCAACTTGACCCGTTGCGCCTCGCCGCCTGATAGCGTGGTCGCCGACTGGCCGAGGCGGATGTAGGTCAGGCCGACATCCATCAGGGTTTGCAGCTTGCGCCGCACCACCGGCACCGGGGCGAAGAACTCGTGGGCCTCCTCGACGGTCATCTGCAGGATCTGGTGGATGTTCCGGCCCTTGTATTCGACTTCCAGGGTCTCGCGGTTGTAGCGGTGACCGTGGCAGACATCGCAGGGCACGTAGATGTCCGGCAGGAAGTGCATTTCCACCTTGATCATGCCGTCGCCCTGGCAGGCCTCGCAGCGCCCGCCCTTGACGTTGAACGAGAAACGGCCGACCTCGTAGCCGCGTTCGCGCGCCTGCGGCGTGCCGGCGAACAGCTCGCGGATGGGCGTGAACAGACCGGTATAGGTGGCCGGGTTGGAGCGCGGCGTGCGGCCGATGGGGCTCTGGTCGACGTTGATGACCTTGTCGAAGAATTCCGCGCCGTCGATGCTCTCGTAAGGCGCCGGTTCGGTGGCGGCACCATTGAGCATGCCGGCCAGGATGGCGTTGAGGGTGTCGTTGATGAGCGTCGACTTGCCCGAACCCGAGACGCCGGTGACACAGACGAAGACGCCGGTGGGCAGGTTCAGGGTGACGTTGCGCAGATTATTGCCGCTGGCGCCGCTCAAGGTGAGCACCCGGCCCTCGCGCGGCGCGCGGCGCGTTTCCGGCACGGCAATGCGCTTCTTGCCGGAAAGATAGGCGCCGGTCAGCGAGCCTTCGCAGGCCAGGATGTCGGCCAGTTGGCCCTCGCAGACGATCTCGCCGCCGTGTTCGCCGGCGCCCGGCCCCATGTCGACGATGTGGTCGGCGTGGCGGATGGCGTCCTCGTCGTGCTCGACGACGATCACCGTGTTGCCCAGGTCGCGCAAACGTTGCAGGGTCGCCAGCAGGCGGTCGTTGTCGCGCTGGTGCAGGCCGATGGAGGGCTCGTCGAGGACGTACATGACGCCGGTGAGACCGGAGCCGATCTGCGACGCCAGGCGGATGCGCTGCGCCTCGCCGCCCGAGAGGGTGTCTGCGGAGCGGTCGAGCGACAGATAGTCGAGGCCGACGTTGTTCAGGAAGGTCAGGCGCGCGCTGATCTCCTTGACGATTTTTTCCGCCACTTGGGCACGCTGGCCTTGCAGGGTGAGGCCATCGAAAAATGCCAGGGCCTGGCGGATGGGCAGGCGCGACAGTGCGTGCAGGGTCTGGCCACCGATGGTGACGTGGCGTGCCTCGATGCGCAGGCGCGAGCCTTCGCACTCCGGGCACGGCTGGGTGGCGATGTACTTCGCCAGATCCTCGCGCACCAGTTGCGACTCGCTGTCCTTGTAGCGTCGTTCCAGCGTCGTCAGAACGCCATCGAAGGGGTGCTTGCGCGTTACCCGCCGACCGCCGTCGCCGATGTAATGGAAGGCGATGGCGTTGCCGCCGCTACCGTTCAGGACGACATCCTGAATGGCTTCGGGAAGTTTCTCGTAGGGCGTATCGATGTCGAAACCGTAATGCAGCGCCAGGGATTCGAGCATGCGATAGAAAAAGGCGTTGCGCCGGTCCCAGCCCTTCACCGCGCCCGAGGCGAGCGACAGGTGCGGGAAGGCGACGACGCGTTTCGGGTCGAAGAAGGTGATCTGGCCCAGGCCGTCGCACTTCGGACAGGCGCCCATGGGGTTGTTGAAGGAGAAGATGCGCGGCTCGAGCTCGGGCAGGGCGTAGCTGCACACCGGGCAGGCAAACTTGGCCGAGAACAGGGTCTGGACGCCGGTTTCCATGTCGACGGCGATGGCCTTGCCGTCGGAATGGCGCAGGGCGGTCTCGAACGACTCGGCGAGACGCTGCTTGACCTCGGTGCGCACCTTCAGCCGGTCCACCACGGCCTCGATGGTGTGCTTCCGGTTCTTCTCCAGTACCGGCAGCGCATCGATGTCGTAGACCTCGCCGTCGATGCGCAGGCGCACGAAGCCCTGGGCACGCAACTCATCGAACAGGCCCAGCTGCTCGCCCTTGCGCCCGACGATGAGCGGCGCCAAGATCATCAGCTTGGTGTCCTCGGGCAGTTCCAGCACCGTATCGACCATCTGCGACACGGTCTGCGCCGCCAGTTCGATGCCGTGGTGCGGACAGCGCGGCGTGCCGGCGCGCGCGAACAGCAGGCGCAGATAGTCGTGGATCTCGGTGACCGTGCCGACGGTGGAACGCGGGTTGTGCGAGGTCGCCTTCTGCTCGATGGAAATGGCCGGCGACAGGCCCTCGATCAGATCGACATCCGGCTTTTCCATCAACTGCAGGAACTGCCGCGCATAGGCCGAGAGCGATTCGACGTAGCGCCGCTGGCCCTCGGCGTAGAGCGTATCGAAGGCCAGGGAGGACTTGCCCGAGCCGGACAGGCCGGTGATCACCGTCAGCTTGTGGTGCGGCAGATCGAGGCCGATGTTCTTCAGATTGTGGGTGCGGGCGCCGCGGACGCGGATCATGGCAATGGCCGATTCGGGGTAACAGCCAACTATACGCAATTCCGGCGGGACGTCTCAACCTTGTTTTCGGAAGACGAGAACAGTGTGAGCTTAGATTGCTGACAGATAGTCAATGACTAACATGACAGTTGAAACATTCAATTAGATCAATCGCTCCAGCTCGACTTTAATGACACCAACCCCCAACACACGGGGTCAACACAGTCGATAAGGAGCGGAATCATGACATTGAGTCTCTACAGCACCTACAAGACATTGCGGCGCGAGAAAGCGCCGAACACGGCCACACCAAACGGCAAGACCGGTCAGTCGATCCAATCCGGTGTCTGTCATGCCCTGGTTTTGCTCGGCATGGGCATCGAAGGCATGAGTTGCGGCGGCGATGTGACGCCGTCCGGCAAATGTTGAACCACGACAGGAGATCATCATGGCAGGCAACAACACGCAATCTTCGGGCAAATGCCCGGTCATGCATGGTGGCGCCACCGCGTCCGGCATGTCGAACATGGAGTGGTGGCCGAAGGCCCTGAACCTCGACATCCTGCATCAGCACGACAGCAAGACCAACCCCTACGACGCCGGTTTCAACTACCGCGAGGAAGTGAAGAAGCTCGACTTCGCGGCGCTCAAGAAAGACCTCACCGCCCTGATGACTGACAGCCAGGATTGGTGGCCGGCCGACTGGGGCCATTACGGCGGCCTGATGATCCGCATGTCCTGGCACGCGGCCGGCACCTACCGCATCGCCGACGGGCGCGGCGGCGCGGGCACCGGCAACCAGCGTTTCGCGCCGATCAATTCCTGGCCGGATAACGTCAACCTCGACAAGGCCCGTCGACTGTTGTGGCCGATCAAGAAAAAATACGGCAACCAGCTGAGCTGGGCCGATCTGATCGCCTACGCCGGCACCATCGCCTATGAGTCGATGGGCCTGAAGACCTACGGATTCGCATTCGGCCGCGAAGACATCTGGCATCCGGAAAGGACACCTACTGGGGCTCGGAAAAAGAATGGCTGGCCCCGACCGGCGCCGAAGGCAGCCGCTACTCCGGCGAACGCGACCTGGAAAACCCGCTCGCCGCGGTGATGATGGGCCTGATCTACGTGAACCCGGAAGGCGTCGACGGCAAGCCCGACCCGCTCAAAACCGCGCGCGACGTCCGAGTCACCTTCGAGCGCATGGCCATGAACGATGAAGAAACCGTCGCCCTCACCGCCGGCGGCCACACCGTCGGCAAGTGCCACGGCAACGGCAGCGCCGCCAACCTCGGCCCGAGTCCGGAAGGTGCTGAACTCGAAGAGCAGGGCTTCGGCTGGATGAACCACACCACGCGCGGCATCGGTCGCGACACGGTGTCGAGCGGCCTCGAAGGCGCCTGGACCACGCACCCGACCCAATGGGACAACGGCTACTTCGACCTGCTGCTCGGCTACGACTGGGAGCTGAAGAAGAGCCCCGCTGGCGCCCACCAGTGGGAGCCGATCAACATCAAGGAAGAAGACAAGCCGGTCGATGTCGAAGACCCGTCGATCCGCTACAACCCGATCATGACCGACGCCGACATGGCCATGAAGATGGACCCGGAATATCGCAAGATTTCCGAGCGCTTCCACAAGGACCCGGCCTACTTCTCCGAGGTGTTCGCGCGCGCCTGGTTCAAGCTCACCCACCGCGACATGGGCCCGAAGGCACGTTACATCGGCCCGGATGTACCCAAGGAAGACCTGATCTGGCAAGACCCTGTGCCTGCCGGCCGCAAGAACTACGTCGCCGCCGCCGTGAAGGCGAAGATCGCCGCCAGCGGACTGAGCATCGGCGACATGGTCGCCACCGCCTGGGACAGCGCCCGCACCTTCCGCGGTTCCGACAAGCGCGGCGGCGCCAACGGCGCCCGCATCCGCCTCGCCCCGCAGAAAGACTGGGAAGGCAACGAGCCCGCGCGCCTCGCCAAGGTGCTGGCGGTCTATGAAAAGATCGCCGCCGACACCGGCGCCAGCGTCGCCGATGTCATCGTCCTGGCCGGCAACGTCGGTGTCGAACAGGCCGCCAAGGCCGCCGGCTTCGCCATCAGCGTGCCGTTCGCGCCCGGTCGCGGCGACGCCACCGCCGCGCAAACCGACGCTGCCTCGTTCGACGTGCTGGAACCGGTCGCCGACGGCTACCGCAACTGGCTGAAGAAAGACTACGTCGTCAGCGCCGAGGAACTGATGCTCGACCGCACCCAGTTGCTCGGCCTCACCGCGCACGAAATGACCGCGCTGATCGGCGGCATGCGCGTACTCGGCACCAACCACGGCGGCAGCCAGCACGGTGTGTTCACCGACCGCGTCGGTACGCTGACCAACGACTTCTTCGTCAACCTGACCGACATGGCCTATACGTGGAAACCGGCCGGCCGGAACCTGTACGAGATCCGCGACCGCAAGACCGGCGCCGTGAAGTGGACCGCCACCCGCGTCGATCTGGTGTTCGGCTCGAACTCGGTCCTGCGGGCCTACGCCGAGGTCTATGCGCAGGACGACAACCAGGAGAAGTTCGTCAATGATTTCGTCTCTGCCTGGACGAAGGTGATGAACGCCGACCGCTTCGATCTAAAGTAAGTCCAAGCCGGCACCCCGCGCCACGGTGTATGTGGCGCGGGGCCGTTCAATTGTCTAGGCGGCTGGGTGCCATCGCCTGGCCTTTCGCGCGCATCGGCTCCAGAATTCGCGCATGGCAACGACTTCCATACCCGACTATGTCCCGCCCCGCTGGCTCGTCGGCCGGCATCTACAAACCCTCTGGCCGGTGTTCCTGCCGCGCCCGCGCGTCGCCTACCGGCGCGAGCGCTGGGAGCTGCCGGACGGCGATTTCCTCGACCTCGACTGGATCGACGGCCCCGCCGACGCTCCGCTGGTGGCGTTGTTCCATGGCCTGGAGGGCAGTTCCCACAGCCACTACGCGCGCGCCCTGATGGCGGCGGTGAAGGGACGCGGCTGGCGCGGCGTGGTGGTGCATTTCCGGGGTTGCTCGGGCACACCGAACCGCCTGCCGCGCGCTTATTTCGCCGGCGACAGTACCGAGATCGGCCATATCCTGGGGCGTCTGCGCGAGAGGAACGGCAGCGCGCCACTCTTTGCCACAGGGGTTTCACTGGGCGGTAACGCCCTGCTCAAGTGGCTGGGCGAGCAAGGCGATTCGGCGACTGAGATCGTCGCGCGCGCCGCCGGGATCTCCGCGCCGCTCGATCTCGCCGCCGCCGGCGCCGCGTTGGACGAGGGTTTCACCCGCATATACACGGCGCGCTTCCTGAAGACCCTGAAAAGCAAGGCCATGGAAAAACTGGAGCGATTCCCCGGTCTGTACGACGGCGAAAAACTCGCCGCGGTTCGAACAATCCGGGCCTACGACGATCTGGTCACCGCGCCCCTGCACGGTTACAAAGATGCCGACGACTATTGGCGGCGCTGCGCCAGCAAGCCTTTTCTGGCGCAGATTCGGGTGCCCACCCTGGTGCTCAACGCGCGTAACGATCCATTCATGCCGGCGCATGTCCTGCCCAGGGCGGACGAGGTCTCCGACGATGTCACCCTGGATTTGCCCGATCAGGGTGGCCATGTCGGTTTCGTCACCGGGCCGTTTCCGGGAAATCCGAACTGGCTGCCCAAGCGTGTCCTGGACTTCCTGAGTGCCACGCCCCCGTAGGAGCCCGCTTGCGGGCGATCACCCGCGTATCGCCCGCAAGCGGGCTCCTACAGCGAATATGCAGGCAATGGGTGAGCGCACGAAGGGCGGGCGCTTTGCTCGGGTATAATGCCGCACCCTCGCATACCCTGCTTACTGTGTCCCGATCCGATACCCCCGCGAATACCGGCATGACCGCCCACGAACGCCGCGCCGCGACCTCCCTGGCCGGCATCTTCGGCCTGCGCATGCTGGGCATGTTCCTGATCCTGCCGGTGTTCGCGCTCTACGCCAAGACGCTGCCCGGCGGCGAAAGCCACACCTTGGTCGGCCTGGCGCTGGGCATGTATGGCCTGACCCAGGCACTGCTGATGATCCCCTTCGGCATGGCCTCGGATAAATATGGCCGCAAACCGGTGATCATCGTCGGCTTGGTGATCTTTGCCCTGGGCAGCTTTCTGGCGGCTTCCGCCACGGACCTGACAACGGTCATCCTCGGTCGCGCCTTGCAAGGCGCCGGGGCGATCTCGGCGGCGGTCACCGCCTTGCTCGCCGACCTGACGCGCGAGGAAAAACGGACCCAGGCCATGGCCATGATCGGCAGCACCATCGGCCTGGCCTTCGCCTTTTCCCTGGCGGCGGGTCCGGCCTTCTACCGCTGGATCGGCATCCCGGGCATCTTCGCCATGACCGGGGTGCTCGCCCTGTTGGCGATCCTGGTCGTGAAATACGTCACACCCACTCCCGGCAAGACCGCCTTCCACTCCGACGCCGAGGCCAATCCTGCCCGGCTCAAGGATGTCTTCCGCAACACCGAACTGTTGCGCCTGAACTGGGGCATCTTCGCCCTGCATGCGGCGCAGATGGCCATGTTCACGGTGGTGCCCTTCGCCTTGGTCGAATCCGGCGGGCTCGACGCCGAACATCACTGGCAGGTGTATCTGCCGGTGCTGGTGATCTCCCTGGTGCTGATGGTGCCGGCGATCATCTACGGCGAAAAGGGTGGCCGGATGAAACCGGTGTTCGTCGGTGCGGTTGCACTGATGCTCATGGCGCAACTGCTGCTGGCGGCGACGATGACGATGTTCTGGGGCGTGGTCTTGGCCCTGCTGCTCTACTTCATCGCCTTCAACACCCTGGAGGCGAGTCTGCCGTCGCTGGTTTCGAAGATCGCCCCGCCCGAAGCCAAGGGTACCGCCATGGGGGTCTATAACACCTCGCAGGCATTTGGGTTATTCTTCGGCGGCGTGACCGGCGGCTGGCTGGCGCAACATTACGGCTTCGCCTCGGTATTTGCCTTCTGCGCCCTGCTCATGGCCGTCTGGCTCTGGCTGGCGGCGCGCATGACACCACCACCGCGCGTCAAGACCCAGATGTTCCACATCAAGGTGCTGGGTCGGCAGGAGGCGGAACGTCTGGTGACGCGCTTGAAAGTCTTCGCCGGGATCGAGGCGGTGACCGTTCTGCCCGAGGAAGGCACGGTCATGCTCAAGGTCAGTCAGACCGGCTGGGACGAAGAGGGTGTGAGACATCTTTTATATGGGGAGCAATAAGCCATGGCTTCAGTGAACAAGGTCATTCTCATCGGCAATCTGGGCGCCGATCCGGAAATGCGTTATCTGCCCAGCGGCGAGGCCGTGGCCAACCTGCGCATCGCCACCACCGAAAACTGGAAGGACAAGAACGGCGACAAGCAGGAGGCCACCGAGTGGCACCGCGTCTCGTTCTTTGGTCGCCAGGCCGAGGTGTGCGGGCAATATCTGAAAAAAGGCAGTTCGGTATACATCGAGGGCTCGATCCGTACCCGCAAGTGGCAGGACCAGAGCGGTCAGGATCGCTATTCCACCGAGGTCCGCGGCGACCGCATGCAGATGCTCGGCGGGCGCAGCGGTGGCGGCGCCAGCGCCGATTACGAGTCGGCACCGCCGCCGGATGGCAGCCGGGCCCGATCAGGCGCTCAATCCGGTAGCAGTGGTGGCGGCAGTTTCGAGGCCATGGATGACGATATTCCGTTCTAGGGACACCTCGCTGTAATCGAGTAAACGAAGCCCAGGCAACCCTCTATCGGCCTGGGCTTTTTGTTCGCGATCCGGCAATGCCGCGGCGCACAAAAGATCATTAGCCTTCTGTGATATAAATTTGAAAGTTTTGTGTCTGATCCAATAACCTGCTCGATCCAAGGGGAATAGTATGCGCATCCGTGCTCTGACCATCGGCGTTCTTTCCGCCCTCTGCGCTAACGGCGCCCAATCCGCCGGGTTCGCCCTGATCGAACAGAATGCCAGCGGCCTCGGCAATGCCTACGCCGGTCAAGCCGCCTCGGCTCAGGATGCCAGTACGATTTTCTATAACCCGGCCGGCTTGACCCAGTTGGAAGGCCGGCAAGTTGTCATGGCGGGCAGCCTGGTTCGCCCCTCCGCCAAATTTTCCAATGACGGCAGTACCAATGCGCCCTTGCAGCCTGTCCTGGGTGGCGATGGCGGCGATGCCGGCGGCTGGGCGCTGGTGCCGAATTTCTATTACGCCATGGACATGACCCCGGCCATCAAGTTCGGCCTGGGTGTGAACGCGCCCTTCGGTCTGGCCACGGTGTACGACTACGACTGGGCGGGCCGTTTCCACGCCGTCAAATCCGACATGAAGACCCTGAATATCAACCCAACCCTGGCCTTCAAGCTCAACGACAAGGTTTCGTTGGGCGTCGGCATCGATGCGCAGTACATCAAGGCCGAACTCACCAACAAGGTGAACTACAGCGGGGTTTTCGCCCAGGCATCCAAGGGCACGCTGATCGCCCCGAATATCGAGGGCCTGGCGACGGTCGAAGGCGATGACTGGTCCTGGGGCTATAACCTGGGCGCACTATTGAGCCCCGAGGCCGGCACACGCATCGGCATCAATTACCGCTCCAAGGTGAAGCACACACTCGAAGGCACGGTTGATTTTTCCCGCCCCGCGGGCTTGAGCGCGACGCAAACGGGCATCCTGAATGCCGCGGTTGCCGACGGCGACGTCACCGCGGGCGTCGAACTGCCCGATACGTTCTCCGTCAGCCTGTTCAAGACCGTTAACCCGAAGTGGGACATCCTGGCCGATGTCACCTGGACGCACTGGAAACTGTTCAAGGACCTGACGGTAAACCGCGCCAATGGCACGCAACTGACCACCACGCCGGAGAACTGGGACAACAACCTGCGTTACTCCGTCGGCCTGAATTACCACCAGGACGAGAAGATGACTTGGCGCGTCGGTCTGGCCTACGACGAAACGCCGGTGGACGACGCCTTCCGCACGCCACGCATTCCGGATGAATCGCGTACCTGGCTGGCCTTCGGCGGCCAGTATCGTCTGTCCAAGAAAGCCGCGCTCGACTTCGGCTATGCGCACCTGTTCGTCAAGGATGCCTCGATCGATCAGGTATCCGCCAGCAACGGCACGCTGGCCGGCAACTACGACAATGCTGTCGACATCCTGAGCATGCAGTACACCCATTCGTTCTGAACCTGACTCACATGGGGAAGAAAAATGTCCGATTCCTTCTCGAACAATGAGCCGCGGTCAGTAACTCAGGGCGGTGCCTGGCCCGCCCGCCCATTCAGTTACGACGCCAAGGACACCCTGTTCACGGCGCTGGTCGCGGCGATGCGTCGCTTCGGCCGGCACACGCCGGGTCAGTGGGAAGACATGAAACCGGCGAAGTACAGCTATGGCGATCTGGTCAAGATCACCCTGGCCCTGGGCCGGCTTGCCGCCAAGGTCACTGAACCCGGCGAGCATGTCGGCGTGCTCATGCCCAACATGGCCGCGACAGTGGGGCTCTTGATCGGACTGTCGGCGCATGGCCGGGTGCCCTGCATGCTGAATTACACCGCCGGCACCGATGGCATGCAGAACGCCTGCCACGCGGCGGGAATCAAGACCATCATCACCTCGCGCGAGTTCTTGAAAAAGCCAACATCGAAGATCAGGCCCTCGGTTTGAGCAACATCGATCTGCTTTACCTGGAAGACCTGCGCAAGCGTTTCACCCCGTTCGACAAGCTTTGGCTGATGGGCTTCGCCCTCTGGTTCCCGGAGAAAGCCATTCCGCGTGTCGACCCAAACGCACCCGCCGTGGTCCTGTTCACCTCAGGCTCAGAAGGCAAGCCAAAGGGCGTCGTCTTGTCGCACCGCGCCTTGCTGGCGAACGTCGCGCAAATCATGGCCTCGCTGGAGATCGACCAGCGCGATAGCTTCTTCAACTGCCTGCCGGTATTCCATTCCTTCGGCCTGACCGCCGGCACCCTGCTGCCGCTGATTACCGGTGCCAAGTTGATGCTCTATGTCAGCCCGCTGCACTTCAAGGTGATCCCCGAGATGATCCGCGAGAAACGCAGCACCATCGTCTTCGGCACCAGCACCTTCTTGCTGCATTACGCCCGCCACGGCACACGCGAAGACTTTCGCAGTCTGCGCTATGTGGTCGCCGGCGCCGAGAAACTCGCCGAGCCGGTGCGTGCCATGTGGCTGGACCAGTTCGGCATCGAGATCATGGAAGGCTACGGCGCCACGGAAACCGCACCGGTCCTGTCGGTGAATCTGCCCACGGCGAAACACGCGGGCAGTGTTGGCCGCCTGCTGCCGGGCATCGAGGCACGCGTCATTCCGGTTCCAGGCATCACCGAGGGCGGCGAACTGCATGTGCGCGGCGCCAATGTCATGTCCGGCTACTATCGTTACGATGCCCCAGGACGCCTGGAACCGCCTGAATCCGAGGCCGGCAAGGGCTGGTACAACACCGGCGACGTCGTCAATATCGATCCACGTGGCTTCGTGCACATCGCCGGACGGCTCAAGCGTTTCGCCAAGGTGGCCGGCGAGATGGTCTCGCTGGAGGTGGTGGAAAGCATCGCCCGCGCCGTCTCGGCGGAGGCAATGCATGCCGCGACGTGCGTCGCCGACATCAGCCGGGGCGAGTCCATTATCCTGTACACCACCGATTCCGATCTGACCCGCGAGCAACTCACCTCGGCGGCGCGCGGCATGGGCTACCCCGAAATCGCCGTGCCAAGACGCATCAGGGTTGTCAAGACTTTGCCGATGCTAGGCACCGGCAAAGTCGATTACGTCGCCCTGAAGGCCATCGAAGCCGCCTGACCTCCCCAGGCTACGGCCTTTTCCCTTCCGCCTTGCGCCCACACCCGCCGGCTTGATTTCCCGGCGGGTGCCGCCATTTGGTAAAATACCCGGTATATTCGATTCAGGAGTGCAAGATGCCTATTTATGCCTACAAGTGCGCGGCCTGCGGCCTTGAGCAGGATGTCATGCAGAAGGTCAACGACACCCCGCTGACGGTCTGCCCTACCTGCGGCCAGGAGCAATTCGCCAAGCAACTCACCGCCGCCGGCTTTCAGTTGAAAGGTTCAGGCTACTACGCCACCGATTTCAAGGGTGGCACCGCACCCAGGAAAGACGAGGCACCCAGCCCCGCCTGCGGTACTGGCGCCTGCCCCGCCTGCACCCACTGACTCGCCTAACCCATCGATACCAGGGGCAAACGCCTGTGCGTTTGCCCATTTGTTTATTAACGGCTTTCTCCCAATGCCCAACCTGAAGCGCTATTTCATCACCGGCCTGCTGATCTGGGTGCCCCTGGGTATCACGATCTGGGTGCTGGATGCCTTGATCGGCGCCATGGACACCAGCCTGCTGCTCCTGCCGGAACACTGGCGCCCGGATGCCTGGCTGGGCTTCCGCATCCCCGGCCTGGGTGTCCTGCTTACCGGCGTGGTCATCCTGCTCACCGGTCTGTTCGCCGCCAACCTGCTCGGCCAACGCATGGTGCTGATCTGGGAATCGCTGCTCAACCGCATCCCTGTCGTCAAGTCGATCTACGGCAGCGTCAAGCAGGTTTCCGATACCCTGCTCTCGGGTACCGGCCACGCCTTTCGCAAGGTGCTGCTGGTACGCTACCCGCACGGCGAGGCCTGGTCGCTGGCCTTTCAGACCAACGTGCCACATGAGGTTGGCGATCATTTGGGCGCGGACTACATCGCCGTATTCATCCCGACCGCGCCCAGTCCGGTGAACGGCTTTTATTTTTACGTCAGGCGCGAAGAAACCATCGATATGGATATTTCGGTGGACATGGCCCTGAAATTTATTGTTTCCATGGGGGTGGTCGCCCCCTCCCAAGCCAGGCAGACAGCCAACGTCTACCCTGGCGACTGATCGACGAGGACTATCCATGCGTACCCATTACTGCGGCGCCGTCAACGGCGCAGACACCGGCAACATCGTCACCCTGTGCGGCTGGGCGCATCGCCGCCGCGACCACGGCGGCGTCATCTTCATCGATCTACGCGACCGTGAAGGCACGGTGCAGGTGGTCATCGACCCGGATACCCCGGAGGCCTTCAAGCTGGCCGAGGACACCCGCTCGGAATTCGTCCTCAAGGTGATCGGCAAGGTCCGCGCCCGCCCGACGGGCACCGAAAACCCCAACCTGCCCACCGGCATGATCGAGGTGCTCACCCAGTCGCTGGAGATCCTCAACCCCAGCCTGACGCCGCCGTTCCAGATCGACGACGACAACATCAACGAGAACATCCGCCTGCAATACCGCTATCTCGACCTGCGCCGCGAGCCGATGCAGAAGAACATGCGCCTGCGCTACCGGGTTTCCAAGTTGATGCGTGACTACCTCGATAACCACGGGTTCCTGGAAATCGAGACACCCATGCTGACCCGCTCGACGCCGGAAGGCGCGCGTGACTACCTGGTGCCGTCGCGGGTGCATGACGGCATGTTCTACGCGTTGCCGCAGTCGCCGCAGTTGTTCAAGCAGTTGCTCATGGTGTCCGGCTTCGACCGCTACTTCCAGTTGACCAAGTGCTTCCGCGACGAGGATCTGCGCGCCGACCGCCAGCCCGAGTTCACCCAGGTCGACCTGGAAACGTCGTTCATGGGCGAAGAAGAGATCATGACCCTGGTCGAAGGCATGATCCGCGACATGTTCAAGAAGGCCCAGGACATTGACCTGCCCAACCCCTTCCCGCGCATGACCTTCCACGAAGCCATGAACCGCTACGGCTCGGACAAGCCGGACATGCGCGTCACCCTGGAGATCACCGAAGTCACCGACGCCATGCAGGACGTCGCCTTCAAGGTCTTCTCCGGCCCGGCCAACGATCCCAAGGGCCGCGTCGCCGCCATGCGCATCCCCGGCGGCGCCAGCCTGTCGCGCGGCGAGATCGACGCCTACACCGAATTCGTGAAGATCTACGGCGCTCGCGGCCTGGCCTACATCAAGGTCAACGACGTCACCCAGCTCAACGAGACGGGCCTGCAATCGCCCATCGTCAAGAACCTCAGCGAGGCCGCGCTGAAGACCGTCATGGAACGCACCGGCGCCCAAAACGGCGACCTGATCTTCTTCGGCGCCGACAAGGCCAAGGTGGTCAACGATGCCCTCGGCGCGCTACGCGCCAAGGTCGGTCACGAGAAGGGCTACGTCGACGGTCGTGCCTGGGCGCCGTTGTGGGTGGTCGACTTCCCGATGTTCGAATACAACGACGACGAAAACCGCTGGGATGCGTTGCATCATCCCTTCACCGCGCCCAAGGACGGCCATGAGGACTACCTCGCCACGGACCCCGGCAAGGCCCTGTCGAAGGCCTACGACATGGTCCTGAACGGCTGGGAAGTCGGCGGCGGTTCGGTGCGTATCCACCGCCAGGAAGTCCAGGAAAAGGTCTTCGCCGCCCTGAATATAGGCGAGGAAGAGCGCCGCGAGAAATTCGGCTTCCTGCTCGATGCCCTGCAATATGGCGCGCCGCCGCACGGCGGCCTGGCCTTCGGGCTGGATCGTCTGGTGACCCTGATGACCGGCGCCGAGTCGATCCGCGACGTCATCGCCTTCCCGAAGACCCAGCGCGCCTCCTGCCTGATGACCAGCGCGCCCAACGCGGTCGACGAGAAACAGTTGCGCGAGCTACATATCCGCTTGCGTAATGTCGCCGCGCCGGCCTGAGTCAGCCGCCGATTCAAGCCGATGGGTCCCGGACCGGTACCCTGGTCCAGCGGCTGGAACCGCGCCGGGTCACGCGAATTAAAGTTTCGTCCCTGCCTGCCGAAAAAGGCTGGAGCGAAACGTTTCCTTTCCTGTGAGGTCTTCATGGATAACCCGCCATCAAGTTCGGTGCCGTCCCCGTCCACCGCCGCGCGTCCCGATCTGGACTGGAGCCAGATCCGCGAAACCATCCAGATGCTCAACCTGGCGGTCGCCCAGATCGAGATGGCCCTGAAGGATTCGAGCGGCTCGGTGGAAATACTCACCGATTCGTTCACGGGTATGTATGGCAAGCTCATGGCCCTCGTCGAGTCGGCGCACCACCTGCCGGACTCACCAATCAAGGCAACCATCGAGGATGCCGGCAATGGCGTGTCGCAGCAGATGCAACAGGCCATCGTCGCCTTCCAGTTCTACGACCGTCTGACGCAACGCCTGTCGCACGCCTGTCGCAGCCTGGAAGAACTCGGTGCCGTGGTGAGCGACCCGCAACGCCTGTATAGCCCATTTGCCTGGAACGCGCTGCAGCAAAAAATACGCTCGAAATACACCATGGAAGATGAAAAGCTGATGTTCGACACCCTGATCGCTACCGGCAGCGTCGAGCAGGCGCTCAAGCTCTACGTCGACCGGAAGCACCAGGAGTCGCCGGACAGCGACGACATCGAGCTGTTCTGAAGTCAACAACCGACACAGCGAGGAGCGCATGACCGTTGGTGTGCTGGATCATCTGGTGCTGACGGTCGCCGATATCGAGGCCAGCCTGCGCTTTTATACCCAGGTGCTGGGCATGCGTTCGGAAGCCTTCGGCGTCGGCCGAAGCGCCCTGCATTTCGGTGCTCAGAAGATCAACCTTCACTTGGCAGGTGCTGAGTTCGCGCCGCATGCCTCGCGACCGACCCCGGGCAGCGCCGATCTGTGCTTCGTCGCGGCGGCTCCCCTGACCGAGACGCTCGGCCATCTCAAGGCTATCGGCATCGCCCTCGAAGACGGGCCCGTAGCCCGGACCGGTGCCTGCGGCCCGATCACCTCGGTCTACTTTCGCGATCCGGACGGCAACTTGATCGAGCTGGCCCACTATTGAGCAAACCCTGGAAAATACCCGTTTCGGTGCTCGTGGTGATCCACACCCCGGACCTGCGCATCCTGCTTCTTGAGCGGACCGATCACCCCGGTTGGTGGCAATCGGTCACCGGCAGCCAGGAGGCCGGCGAGACCCTCGTCGAAACCGTCGCGCGCGAAGTGCGCGAGGAAACCGGACTCGACGTCACCGAGCACCGGCTAATTGACTGGGATCAGTCCGACCGCTACGAAATTTACGAGTGTTACCGCCACCGGTACCCACCCGGCGTAACGCATAACACCGAGCACGTCTTCAGCCTGCAGGTGCCAGACGCGATCGCCGTCAGCCTGGCCCCCGCCGAACACCTCGCCTACCAATGGACACCTTGGCAAGCCGCTGCCGAGTCCTGTTTCTCCCCCAGCAACGCGGCCGCCATTCTGCGTTTGAGCGAAATACGTTCAGGCCAACACCAGGGATGAAGGGATCAATTTGTCACCCCCGACGCAGTTCCACATCGGGCTAATTTGATTCACTGGTTGGCCGCACCGAAAATAATTAAAGTATTTCCAATGTTTACCGATATCCTCGAGACAACGCCATATTTTTTGGCGTTCATCGAGGAGATCAGTCATGCGAAAAAAATTATCCATCGTCGCGCTCGGCGTATTCTTGGTGCCGCTTGCTGCTCCAGCCACCTGGGCGGAAACGCTTGAAATATCCGGTGGTACCACCCAAAAGGAAGTGATCGAGCCGAAGGCGGCCGAACTCAAGGCGGCTACGGGTATCGATATCAAATTTTCCGGCATCGGCACCGGTCGCGGCATGCTGGCCTTGATCGACGGCAAGGTTCCCGTCGCCGCCGTCGGGGATACGCTGACCGACTCCGTATCTGCCGCGCAAAAAGCCGCCAAGGCTGAAGGACGCGAGATCAAGGCGCCGACGAACCTGGTGTTTACCACCATCGGTTCGGATGAACTGGTGGTCATCGTGCATAAGAGCAACCCGGTCGCCTCGCTGACCAAGGCTCAACTGAAGGCCATCGGCACCGGAAAGGTTACCAACTGGAACGAGGTCGGCGGCCCGGACCTGTCCATCAAGGTAGTCGTCACCGAACCTTCGCTCGCCCCGGGGCAGTTCTTCAAGAAGGCCATGATGGATGGCGCCGATTATGTCCATGGTGCCACCGAGGTGCGTTCGCCCAAAGAGGTCATCACCTGGGTATCGCGCAACCCTGGGGGATTCGGCGCCGCGGCCGACGTATTCATGAAGGCCGCCCCCGGCGATGCCAAGGTCGTTAAAGCCCCAGCCATGCTCCGCCCCATGGGCTTGGTGACTATCGGGCAGGCGACCGGCGCGGCGAAAAAAGTCGTCGATTTCTACAAGAAATAGTCGACCGAGACACACTTCAGGCATTTCGTGACGGAGTCGGGAGCGCCCCAGAAACCGTTACGAGATGCCTGATCGATATGGCCAGATCCGCACGCCAGCCTCAACCATGCTGCCTTGTGCAGCGTCATTGAGCACGACTGCGGCTAACCGGCATACGCCTGGTTCTGGGTTGTGTGCCTTGTCTTACGAGGTGTGACATGTTCGCACATATGAATATCGGTTCCAGGCTGGTCGCTCTCGTCGCCGGCCTGCTGGTGATATCGGTCATCACCGGACTCATCGGCATCCGTGGTCTGTACAACACGAATCAGGGATTGCGCACGGTCTACGAAAACAACACCGTGGCCTTGATCCATCTTGCCGAGGTTCTGGACGGCATCTATCAGGAACGCAACAACGTCACGCTTGGCATGAACGCCGATAGCTCCAGCGCCGCCGAAGCTCCGTTCAAGGAGGCGGAAATATCGGTCCAGCATGTGAAAAAAGCCTGGGATGCCTATGCCGCCTTGCTTGATGCCGAAGACAAGACCCGCGCCGGGGAATTCACCAACGCCTGGAATACCTATCTGGGTCTCAGCAAGAAGACCGTCGACCTCGCCAAGAGCGGTGATTATGAAGCGGCATCCGAAAATATGAAGGGCGACGCCGCGCGCGCCTTTGTCGACACCCGGCAGGCATTGTTGAAATCCATGGCGCATGAACAGGAACAAGCCAAGGGGTCGTACGAGGTGAACGCGAAGTCCAACACCGTAACTACCCTCCTGGTTCTGGGCATCCTGGGCCTTGGGCTCTTGCTCAGCGTTGTCTCCGCCTGGTTCATCATCCGGTCCATCACCCGGCCCCTGGGTCAGATACGTGACGTTATTGGCGAAGTGGAACAAACGTCCGACTTCACCAAGCGCGTCCCCTTGGCAAGCACCGATGAGGTTGGCAAAACCGCGGCCTCTTTCAACGCCTTGATGCAAACCCTGCAAGGCACCTTGCGAGTCATCCTCGATAGCGTCGCAGAGATATCCAACGCATCCCATGCCCTGACGACCTCCTCCAGTCAGGTCGCCGCCAGTTCGATCCGGCAAAGCGAGGCCGCCGCCTCGATGGCGGCCACGGTGGAAGAAGTGACCGTCAGCATCAACCATGTCTCGGACAGCGCCCGCGAAGCCATGGAGCTCTCGCGCAAGTCCGGCGAATATTCCAGCCAAGGCGGAGCGATCATTCACGATGCCGCCGCGACGATGATGAAGATGGCCGAGACCGTGCGCGAGACATCGGGCACCATCGATAATCTTGGACAGCAGTCAAACCGGATATCCAGCGTCGTCCAGGTCATTAAGGATGTCGCCGAGCAAACCAACCTGCTCGCGCTCAATGCGGCGATCGAAGCCGCGCGTGCCGGCGAACAGGGGCGCGGATTTGCCGTGGTGGCCGATGAGGTGCGCAAGCTGGCGGAACGTACGACCAAGGCAACTGAAGAGATTACGCAAATGATTGGCGCCATTCAGGGCAGTGCCGACAGCGCGGTCGATACGATGAGCAACGCCGTATCCAGCGTGGATAACGGGGTGTCTCTGGCACGCCAAGCCGGCGAAGCCATCAACCAGATCAAGGATGGTGCCGCCCATGTCATCGATGTGGTTACCGGCATTTCCTCGGCACTCACCGAGCAAACCAGCGCCAGCAACGATATCGCCGCGCACGTCGAGACCATGGCCCAGATGGGCGAGGAAAACAGTGCCGCCGCGGACAGGAGCGCGAGCGCCGCCAGCAAACTGGAGAATCTCGCCAGCACCATGCGCGCCGCCGTGAGCCAGTTCAGGATTTGAGTGCGTGCCGGATATCGGTGATGAGCACAGCCCGGCATGATCGTTGCCCGCGGTCAGGCCGCCGCACAGGGCGTAGCTCTTCTCGCGCCTTCCCGCGTTACGGTCAAGCCACATCCAGCCAGCCTAAACTTTTTCGCGACAGTGCCGATATAGAGGCACCCATACCACGGTGAATGCCATGAAATACCTTGCTGCCATTCTGCTCACGGTGCCCCTGCTGACCGCCTGCGACGCCCTCAAGGACCGCATGGGCATCCCCATCCCGGAAAAACTGGAAGCCGAAGGCAAGGCCATTGGCAGCGCCTGCCGTCATGCCGGGCGCGGGCTGGAAGACTGCTTCCGTCTGAATTCCAAGGCCGACAAGGCCGCCGTGCATACCGGCTGGAAAGAGATGAACGAGTACATGCTCAAGAACAACATGCAGGCGATCCCCCCGGAATTCCCCGTCTCCCTGCCCACCAAGGCCGCTGCACACGCGACCGATGAAAAACCGGGCGCGGAAGCCGAGGGCGGCAGCCACGGCGAAAAGAGCACTCTCAAGGCCGAAGACGACAACGCCGGCCACGACAGCAAAGAATCGTCTAAAAAGACACCGGCCAAGGACGACAAGGATGCCGCCGCCGATGCCGAAAAGAAACCCGTCGACAAGCCTGCCTCAAGCGCCAAGTCCGGCCATTGAGCACTCTTGGTCGGCGGTGTCGACCGGACAAGCCACGGCAGGCAGGGTGGGACGATCAGCGATAAAATGAAGCGATGAGACCGCTTCTGAATGTCGCCAGCTACAACATGCACAAGGGCCTGTCCTTCTTCAACAGGCGCATGGTCGTCCATGAAGTGCGCGACCGGCTGTCGGCGATGAATGCCGACATCGTCTTCCTGCAAGAAGTCCAGGGCCATCACGCCGAGCACGCCGAACGCTTTCACGACTGGCCGGCCAAACCGCAGCATGAATATCTCGCGCATGGACTCTGGGACGACGTCGCCTACGGCAAGAACTCGGTATACGACCATGGCCATCACGGCAACGCCATCCTGTCGCGTTATTCCATTCTGCGCTCCGACAATGTGGATATCTCGGCGCACATCTTCGAGAGCCGGGGCATGCTCCACTGCGAGCTCGACGTACCTGGCCTCGACCAGCCGCTGCATGCGATCTGCCTGCATCTCGCCCTGAACGAATCCGGTCGCAAACAGCAATTGCGCGCCGTTTGCGAGCGCATCCATGCCCTGGTGCCGGACGATGCGCCACTGATCATCGCCGGCGACTTCAACGACTGGCGCCAGCGTGCCGCCCGTCACCTGGCCGAGGATCTGAAGCTCAGCGAAGTCTTCGAAACCGCCCATGGCCGGCCGGCACTGAGTTTCCCGGCGGCCATGCCGTTGTTCGCCCTGGACCGGATTTATATGCGCGGCTTCAGCGTCGCTTCCGCCAAGGTGCTGCACGGCCAGCACTGGCGTCACCTCTCGGATCACGCCGCGCTGATGGCGCAACTGCAAGCGGCCTGACGCCTTGCACGCCGGCAATCGCCTGACCCTGCTGGAAAACGGCGCCGGTTATTTTCCCGCGTTGCTCGATGCCATTGCCCATGCCCGGCGCGAAATCCATCTGGAAAGCTATATCTTCGAGATGGACGACATTGGCCTGCGCGTCGCGCATGCCCTGATCGACGCCGCCGAGCGCGGGGTTCAGGTCCGGGTGCTGGTCGACGGCATCGGCTCCAAGGACTTCTCCGAGGAACTGCGCGACCGCATGCTCAAGACCGGTATCGCCCTGCTGTTCTATCGTCCGGAAATATCGCCCTGGCGCCTCAAACGTGCCCGCCTGCGGCGCATGCACCGCAAGATCGTCGTCATCGACGCCTGCCTCGCCTACATCGGCGGCATCAACATCGTCGACGACCGCACCGGTCAGGAAAGTGCCGCCGTACGCTACGACGCCGCCGTGCGTGTCGAAGGCCCGGTGCTTGCCGACATCTGCAAGGCCGTTGACCGCCTCTGGCTGCTGGTGCGCTGGAGCCGGTTGCGCAAGCGCCCGGCCAAACAGCAAGCCCTACCTGCCTGCGTCGCCGAGGCAGGGGATCAAAACACCGCCTTCCTGGAACGGGACACCCTGCGTCATCGTGACGATATCGAAAAGGCCTATCTCACCGCCATCGCCGGGGCGCGCCGCGAGATCATCATCGCCAATGCCTATTTCCTGCCAGGACGGCGCTTCCGCAAGGCGTTGGTCGACGCCACCGAACGTGGCGTGCGTGTCGTCCTGCTGCTTCAAGGGCGCAGCGACCATCGCCTGGTACGCTGGGCATCGCGTGCTCTCTACGGCTATTTCCTGGATCGCGGCGTGGGAATCGTCGAGTACCACGCCAGCGAAATGCACGCCAAGGTCGCTGTCATCGACGACGAATGGAGCACGGTCGGCTCCAGCAACATCGATCCGTTCAGCCTGATGCTGGCGCGCGAGGCGAATCTCGTCATCCGCGATGCCGAATTCAACCGGGAATTGCGCGCCAGCCTGCTTGTCGCCATCGAGCGTGGCGGCGTCGCCATGCACCGGCGTACCTGGGCCGAACTGCCCTGGCACCAGCGCGCCGGCTCCTGGCTGGTCTACGGCGCGGTGCGCTGGATCATTTCCATCCTGGGCTATGGCCACTTAGACGCGGCGTGAGGTGTGGATGCGTCTTTACAGGCTACGCGCCTTGAAAGTATTGCAGGCGTTCAGATCGCCCGTTTTGGCACCGGCGGTGAACCACTTGGCGCGTTGCGCCGAGCTGCCGTGGGTAAACGATTCGGGCACGACGTAACCGCGCGCCTGCTTCTGCAAGCGGTCGTCGCCCACGGCGGCCGCCGCGCCCAAGGCCTCTTCGATGTCGCCCTGGTCGAGGATTTGCCGCTGTTTCTGGGCATGGTGCGTCCAGACGCCGGCCAGGCAATCGGCCTGCAACTCCATGCGCACCTGGACTTCGTTCGACGCTTCCTCGCTCATCCGCTGCCGGGATGCGTGCACCTTGTCGGCGATACCCAGCAGGTTCTGCACATGGTGACCGATCTCGTGGGCGACGACGTAGGCCTGGGCAAAATCGCCGGGGGCATCGTGGCGCTGGGCCAGATCATTGAAGAAGCTCAGATCCAGATAGACCTTGCTGTCCGCCGGGCAGTAAAACGGCCCCATGGCGGCCTGGGCGTGGCCACACGCCGACTCGACGGCGCCGCTGAACAGCACCAGCTTGGGCTTGGCGTACTGGCCGCCATCCTGGCGGAACAGGGTGGTCCAGGTGTCCTCGGTATCGGCCAGGACCACCGAGATGAAATCGGCGAGCTTGTCCTCTTCGGGCGAGCGACTTTGCGGCGCCGCCGACTGTTCCGTGGGCGCGATATTGCCGGCCTGGTTCAGGACGATGCTCGGATCGACCCCGAAAAACATGGCGATCAGGGCGATGACGACGATGCCGATGCCGCCCCCGGCGACACCCCGGCCGACGCTCATGCCCCGGCGGTCTTCTACATTGTCGCTACGGCGACCGGATTCCCAACGCATCCTGTTCTCCTATTCGGGCCGATTGGCACGCATCATAAACACGGGATAGGCGCGCGTGCCATCGGCCTTCTCCTTGACAATCTCGAACACGGTCTCGAAACGGACATCACCGAATCCGGCATTCCTTACCCGCTTGGTCAACTCCACACGGTCGAAGCCGTGATGCACGTCGAACTCCGGCCCGTGGAACGCGCCGTCCTCCTGGTCCAGATCGGCGATGCACAGCCAGCCGCCCGGATTCAGCAGATCGTGGAAGACCTTCAAAATGCCGTCGGTATCCGGGATGTGATGCAAGGTCATCGACGAGTAGATCAGGTCGTAACGCTCGTCGGGCAAAGGTGCGGTGGTCAGATCCACCTGGCGCACGGTCATGTTCGTCACACCCTGGGCGGCGATCTTCTCGCGCAGGACCTCGAGCATGCCGCTCGACGTGTCCTTGAGGGTGATGTGCCCAAGCTCGTGGCGCAGTGGAAAGGACAGCAGGCCGGTACCGCAACCGTAGTCGAGGGCCGTCATGCGCGTGCTCAAGGGCACGCCGGCGCGGATGGCGTCGGCGATCTTCCGCGCCCGATCCTGGAACAGCGGATTTTCGTCCCAGCGCCGGGCGGCTTCGTCGAAGTGGCTGACCGTGCCCGCCTGGCTCATCGCTTGCCGCCGAGTATGGAACCCAGTACGCCGCGCAGGATGGCCCGGCCAACCTGGCTGCCGATGGTGCGCACCGTGCTCTTGGCCATGGCCTCGACCATGCCCTGACGCCGGCCCGTGCCGAACAGAATGTCCTTGACGAAGCCGCCGCTGCCGCCGCCCGCAGCCTCGGCCTTGGCTTGCGCCGCCGCTTGGGCAGTGGCAGCGGCCTGAGTGGCGGCCTGCTCGGTGCGCGTCTTGATGATCTCGTAGGCCGACTCGCGGTCGACGATCCTTTCATAGACCCCGGCGACCAGCGACGACTGGATCAACTGCCGGCGCAGGCCGTCGTCGATGGGCCCGAGATGGCCTTCCGGCGGCAAAATGAAGGCGCGCTCGACCACGCTCGGCCGGCCCTTCTCGTCGAGGAAGGAGACCAGGGCCTCACCGACACCCAGTTCGGTGATGGTCGTCTCTTCGTCCAGCTTGTCATTGTCGCGCATGGTCTCGGCGGCCGCCTTGACGGCCTTCTGGTCGCGCGGGCTGAAGGCGCGCAGGGCGTGCTGCACCCGGTTGCCGAGCTGCGACAGCACCTTGTCCGGCACATCCGCCGGGTTCTGGGTGACGAAGTACACGCCCACGCCCTTGGAGCGGATCAGCCGGACCACCTGCTCGATCTTGTCGACCAGGGCGTCGGGCGCGTCGGTGAACAGCAGGTGCGCCTCGTCGAAGAAAAACACCAGCTTGGGCTTGTCCAGGTCGCCGGCCTCGGGCAGGTTCTCGAACAGCTCCGAGAGCAGCCACAGCAGCAGCGTCGCGTACATCTTCGGCGCCTGCATCAGCTTGTCGGCGGCGAGAATGTTGATGATGCCCTTGCTCCGCTCGGTCTGCATCAGGTCCTGGATGTTCAGCATCGGCTCGCCGAAGATCCGCTCGCCGCCCTGCGACTCCAGGGCCAGCAGACCGCGCTGGATGGCGCCGACACTGGCCGTGGAGATGTTGCCGTACTCGGTGGTGAAGTCCTTGGCGTTGTCGCCGACGAACTGCAGCATGGCACGAAGGTCTTTCAGGTCAAGCAGCAGCAGGCCGTTGTCGTCGGCCACCTTGAATACCAGGTTCAGCACCCCGGCCTGGGTCTCGTTCAGTTCCAGCATGCGTCCCAGCAGCAGCGGCCCCATGTCCGAAATGGTCGCGCGCACCGGATGCCCCATCGCCCCGAATGGATCCCAGAGGGTGACCGGATGCGCCTGAAAGACATGGCCATCCTTCAATCCGAGCTTTTCCAGACGCTCGTTGACCTTGGCATGGTCGCCGCCCGGCTGGGCGATGCCCGACAGGTCGCCCTTCACGTCGGACATGAAACAGGGCACGCCGATGTTCGAGAAATGCTCGGCCAAATTCTGCAAGGTCACCGTCTTTCCGGTGCCGGTGGCGCCGGTGATCAGGCCGTGACGATTGGCCATCTGCGGCAGGATGAACAGCTCAGTCTGGTCGTTCTTGGCGATGCGCAGTGGGTCGGTCATGGTGATCCTCCAATGATTGTGCGAGGCATTGTAAGGCGGCGCGCGGCGCGCAACAAACCTCGGCGCCCCAAGTGAGAAAGCCTTCACACAAACGCCGCAATTCACGTAGGCCCGCGTGAGCGGAGCGAAGTCCGACGCACCACTGTCTACTCATGCGGGAGGCCACTGGACTACCAAGGCGTATGGCAGCCGTGATGTTTTAAGGTGATCAGGGTGGTGTAGGGAGAAATACGGCGTCAAGACGGCAATGTCGGCATCCGGACCGGGATTGGGGTACAAAGCCCCCCGCCCGGTGGTATCCGGCCGAGCATCAGCGCCGCCGTGCCAGCAGCAGAGCGCTTCCGGAGAGGAGGGCGGCAAGCAGGACCAGCACCATGGGAGATAGCGTCGGTATCGCCACCGAATTGCTTGCCGCCGCGGGGCCGCCAACCGCCAAGTCTTCAGCCAGGAATCCAGCCGGGGTATTGCCGACGAAGGAGGCGGCACCGGTGCCGAGGTTCAGCGTATAGAGTTCGTTCGAATTGTGGATGAGCGCGTAGGCCGTGCCGCCCGAGCTGATGTCGAACCCGATGCGTTGGTTGGAGTAGCCCCCGACTCCCGTGGAGCCGACGGTGAACAGGGTGCCAGCATCCGGAGACACCGGGGACCCCGAGGGCGAACCCACCCTGACAAGTATCGGACCACTGGACAAAGTGATCGCGTATAGCGTCGTGGTGGACGCGCCGGGCTGGTTGTTCGAGTAAGCCAGGCCATTGGGGTCGTTGTCGTTGCCATTGTTGGGATCGCCAGCATCAAACGCGGTATTCGTATGGGTGGTTACGGCCAGCGTCCCCGGATTGACCGAGATGTTCTGTCCGATGTTGGTGATGATCCGGATACGATCGGCGACCGGGTCGAAGTCGACCCCCATGGCGGCGGCGGCGACCAAGGTGTTGGTGAAGGGTCCCGCGCCGACGAGGCTGGCGGCCCCCGTGTTCGGGTCGATCCGGTATAGGCGGGCATCCTGGGCGACCGCGCCGATGCCGTAGAGCGCCCCGTCGGAAGGCCGATAGTCGATCGCCTCAATAAACTCGGTGGGCTGCAGGCCGGTGATGTTATGGGTTGAGAGTGGGCTGGAAGGGTTGGCGCTGTCGATGGTGGCAATGCGGTTGTCGTTGCTCAGCAGGGTGATGTTTACCGCGAGCGCGCTGTGGGCCAGGACAAATGTCATCATAAAGGCCAAGCCTGCAATGGATCTGGAATTCATGGCGGTCTCCACGGGTTGTAGTCAACTACGTTGATCTTGAGTTCGAATGAATTTGGGTTTACCAACCCACTGATTAGTCAACACCGCCAATCGGGCAAGGAGAAACGAGATTGTTGGCAGCCTAGGCACCTGGCGAGCCGTATCGGTCGCTTGCGTTGTCAGTCCGCCGAGGTGGTTTATTGTTTGGCTTTGTTGCTTGCAGGAAAAGCTTATAACAGGGCCCCATCGGAGATGTCAACAGACATGCCTAACGCACGCTTATCTGCACTGGCAAGATGGCTTCAAGGCCGATCACTTGGGACCAGACAACTTGACACAGTATTAAGTATCAATTTCTCAGCAGCCGCGTACGCAAGGCATCCGCAAGCAGATGTTCGCGAAACCACACCAGCGTTCGCCCACGCCGCCGGGTATGCCAAGCGAGGAACAGCGGTTCGGGTGGATTGCCTTCTTCTGGTCGGCGGCTGACCAGTCGCCCTGTGGCGAGGTAAGGAGCCGCCAGGTTTTCCGGCAGGAAGCCGACACCCAGGCCCGCGACCTGAGCCTCCAACTTGGCCTGCATGGTCGGCACGGTAAAGGTGTCCTGGCCGGTGACCAGGCCGACGGTGCGCACCGGCAGGCGCCGCGAAGTATCGGCCATGACCACGGCGCGGTGACGGGCGCGCACTTCAGCGGACAGCGGCTCGGGTTCGGCGGCGAGGAGATGGCTGGGCGCCATGGCATAGACGAAACGCATCTCGCCCAGCGACTGGCTGGCGTAGCCACCGCCCGGCGGCGGGTCGCCGCTGGCACCGACGACGAGATCGGCGCGCTGGTCGGCGAGGGCGTCCCAGCAGCCGGACAGGCTTTCGCGGGTAAGGCGCAGCCGGGTTTCACCGTGCTCGGCGTAATAGACGGTCAGCAGTTCATAGAGCGGTGCCAGGGGCAGTATCTCGTTGACGGCGATGACCAGTTCCGCCTCCCAGCCCTTGGCGACCTGGCGCACACGGCACTCCAGGCCGCCCGCCGCATTCAGCAGGTTGCGGCCTTCGCGCAGGAGTTCCTGGCCGGCTTCGGTCAGGACGGCGCGATGACCGCGCCGGTCGAAGAGCAATACGTCCAGATCCTGTTCCAGCTTCTGCACGGTATAAGTGACGGCGGAGGGGACGCGATGCAGCGCCTTGGCGGCGGCGGCGAAACTGCCGTGCCGGTCGATGGCATCCAGGGCTTCAAGCGCTTCCAGGGTCAGCTTCATATTCGAATATTTTGAACGAGTTGATGAAAACATTCCGGTTTCATCATAGGTTCTTATTGTCTAGCATAGCTGTACGTATTCTGTAACTTTGCACAAACAAGGTATTCAAGACATGAATGTAGTCAATTACACGCGCACGGCAATCGCGTTTCACTGGCTGATCGCCCTACTGATCCTGGCGATCCTGCCCTTGGGAATGGTGATGACCGAGCTTGATCTGTCGCCGTTGAAATTGAAGCTGTATTCCTGGCACAAGTGGCTGGGCGTGACGGTTTTCGCCCTGGCGTTGCTGCGCATCGTCTGGCGGGTAACCCATGCGGCGCCAGCCGCCCCGGCGAGCATGCCCGCTTGGCAGCGCAAGGTCGCCGCCGCGCTGCACGGGCTGCTCTATGTACTGATGCTGGCCCTGCCGCTGTCCGGCTGGCTGATGAGTTCAGCCAAGGGTTTCCAGACGGTGTGGTTTGGTGTCCTGCCCCTGCCCGATCTGATCGCCAAGGATGAAGGTCTGGGCGCGTTCTTCGAGGAAACTCACGAGGCGCTGGTGGGTCTCTTGCTGTTTCTGCTGGCAATACATGTCGGCGCCACCCTGAAACACCATTTCATCGACCGGGACGACATCGCCGCGCGCATGTTGCCGTGGTTGGCAAGGAAAAGGAGTTGAGCATGCGTATCGCCCATGACTTTTCGTCGTACCCACTTAGGCGGGAGCCCAGGCCAAAAACACAGGATGCCCGCCGGCGCGGGCACGACGTTAAAGGCTGGAGTCCTCTAGGCATGGGCATGCTGGTTGCCGCGCTACTGCCAAGCAGCGTCGCCCAGGCCGTGGAATTCAACCAGGTCTTCCCCGAGCGCAGCCGGATCGCCTTCATCTCCAAGCAGATGGGCGTGCCGGTGGATGGTGCCTTCCGCCGTTTCCAGGCACAACTCGCCTTCGACCCGGCCAAGCCGGAAGCGGGCAAGGTGAATCTCACGCTCGACCTGGCCAGCGTCGATGCCGGTTACAAAGAAGCCAACGACGAGGTAGTCGGCAAGAACTGGTTCAACGTGAAGGTCTTCCCGAGCGCCACCTTCACCTCCAGTGGCGTGCGCGCCCTGGGCAACAACCGCTTTGAGGCGCGCGGCACGCTGACCATCAAGGGCAAGGCACGCGAAGTGGCGGCGCCCTTCAGCGTGCGGACCGACAAAGGCACCGCGACCTTCGACGGCGGCTTCACCCTGAAGCGGCTGGAATATGGCATTGGTGACGGTAGCTGGGGCGATCCGAGCGTGGTCGCCGATGAAGTGCAGATCAAGTTTTCCATCGTCGCGGGTACGGCTCCGGCTACCGCGAAACGCAAACCCTGAGCAACTCGACACCTGAGAGGAACGACATGAGAAAGACCCCCTGGAAATACACCCTGATCGCCAGCCTGCTAGCCGGTCTGACGGCGACCTCCGCCCTGGCCGCCGACAGCTACACCCTCGACTCCCGGCACACCTTCCCGATCTTTGAAGTCAACCACATGGGTTTTTCGCAACAACGTGGCCGCTTCAACAAGACCGAAGGCAAAGTCGCGCTCGATGCCAAGGCCGGCACCGGCAAGATCGATATCCGCATCGACAGCGCATCCATCGACATGGGCCTGGATGACTGGGACAAACACATGAAGGGCGAGGATTTCTTCAATACCGAGAAATTCCCGGCCATGACCTTCGCCGCCGACAAGATCGACTTCCAGAACGGCACGCCGGTCAGCGCAGAGGGTACCCTGACCCTGCTCGGCGTCAGCAAGCCGGTGAAGCTGAACATCGCCAACTACCGCTGCGGCATTCATCTCATGCTGCGCAAGCAAGCCTGCGGCGCGGAAGTCAGCGCGACGATCAAGCGTTCCGACTTCGGCATGATGAAGTACATCCCGGTCGTCAGCGACGAGGTGAAGATCGTCATTCCTGTCGAAGCCTTCAAGGACTGAGGCAAGATGATCGCTCCGCGCCGGGCAGCCGATCGCGGCCACTTCGACCATGGCTGGCTGGACACCTGGCACAGCTTCTCGTTCGGCGAGTATGTCGATCGCGAGCAGATGGGCTTCGGCCCGCTGCGCGTCATCAATGAAGACTTCGTCGGACCGGACAGCGGCTTCCCGATGCATCCGCACCGGGACATGGAGATCCTCACCTACGACCGCCTGTGCCTGATTGCCTCGCGCGATGGCCGGGACGGCAGCGTGACCCTGCATCAGGACATCGGCATCCACGCCGCCCGACTGAGCGCCGGCAAAGTCCTTGAACACACCCTGGCGCCGGATCGCCTGGCCTACGTCCAGATCGCCAAAGGCGCACTCAGCCTGAACGGCCATGCACTCAGCGCCGGCGACGGCGCCCGCGTCAGCGCCGAATCGAGCCTGAAACTGAGCGCCACGGACGATTGTGAATTCCTGTTGTTCGAAATGACTGCAACCTGAAGGAAAGATTTTGGCCACACGTATCCTGGTTTTCGCCGGCAGTGTCCGGCGCGATTCACTGAACAAGACCCTGGCCCGCCTGGCCGCGAAACACTGCACCGAATTGGGTGCCGAAGCGACCTTCATCGACCTGGCCGACTACCCGATGCCACTCTACGATGGCGACAGGGAAGCCGGCGATGGCCCGCCGGAAAACGCTTTCCGCCTACAAACACTCATCGCCGAACAGCACGGTCTGCTGATCGCTTCGCCGGAGTACAACAATTCCCTGCCGGCCCTGCTCAAGAACACCCTCGACTGGGTCTCGCGTACCCCGCGCGTGCGCGGCGCCAACCCCTTCGCCGGCAAGCTGGCCGGGCTGCTGGCGGCCTCGCCCGGCGGCCTGGGCGGCATGCGCGGTCTGGATCATGTGCGCCGCGTCCTGGACACCCTGGGCATGCTGGTGCTGCCGGGAGTTGTCGCTATTCCACATGCCGACACGGCCTTCGACGCCGAGGGACGCTTGCTGGAAAGCCGTGCCGACCAACGCCTGCGCACCCAATGCCGCCAACTAATCGACATTTCGACTCGTCTCATGACCTGAGACCGTCCAGACATGGGCTCGCCGAATCACTTCGCCCCAGCCGGTGAAGGCGGCTGGGGCGAAGTGCTAAAATCCTGCCTTTATTGAAATAGACGCGCGAGGCAGTCATGGCTGGACATAGCAAATGGGCAAATATTCAACACCGCAAGGGCCGGCAGGATGCCAAACGCGGCAAGATCTTCTCGCGCATGGCCAAGGAAATCACCGTGGCCGCGAAGATGGGCGGCGGCGACGCCAGCTTCAACCCGCGCCTGCGCATGGCCATCGACAAGGCCAAGGCGGAGAACATGCCCAACGACAACATCGACCGGGCCGTCAAGAAAGGCACCGGTGAACTGGAGGGCGTCAGCTACGAAGAGGTCCGCTACGAAGGCTACGGTCCGGGTGGCGCGCCGGTCATCGTCGACTGCCTCACCGACAACAAGGTGCGCACCGTCGCCGACGTGCGCCACGCCTTCTCGAAGTGCGGTGGCAACATGGGCACCGATGGCTGCGTCGTGTTCCAGTTCAAGCACTGCGGCCAGATCATCCTGGCCCCCGGCGTCAGCGAAGATCAGGTGATGGAAGTCGCCCTGGAGGCCGGCGCCGAGGACGTCATCAGTAATGACGACGCGTCCATCGAAGTACTCACCGCCCCCACCGGCGATCTCGCTCTGGTCAAGGAAGCCCTGGAAAAGGCCGGCATGAAACCGGAAATCGCCGAGATCACCATGAAGGCCCTGACCGAAGTCGAGGTTGGCGGCGACGACGCCGTGAAATACCAGAAGATGCTGGACATGCTCGACGACCTGGATGATGTCCAGGATGTCTACACCAGCGCCATCCTGCCGGAGTAGGCCGCTGCGTATCCTTGGCATCGACCCGGGTCTGCGTGTGACTGGCTACGGGATCATCGACAAGCAGGGGCAGAACTTGCTCTATGTCGCCAGTGGCGTGATCCGCACCGAACAAGGTGAGTTGCCGGGGCGTATCCAGACCATCTTTGCCGGGATAGGCGAGATTCTGGCAACGTTCCAGCCCGAGGCGGCGGCCGTCGAAAAGGTCTTCGTCAACGTCAATCCGCAATCGACGTTGTTGCTCGGCCAGGCACGTGGCGCCACCATCGCCGCCCTGACCCACGCCGGCCAGCCGGTGTTCGAATACACGGCGCTACAAGTTAAACAGGCGGTAGTCGGCAACGGCCACGCCGACAAACAACAGGTGATACACATGGTGACACGACTCTTGAAACTGTCGGGCGAACCCAGCCCGGACGCGGCGGACGCCCTGGCCTGCGCGATTTGCCATGCCCACGGCGGCATGGGCCTGGGGGCCTTGAGCACCGCCGGCCGACGCGTCAGAAACGGACGCCTATCATGAACAAACCCGACGCCGCCGCCCTCGAACCACGCCCGGAGACCCTGCGCAACCCGGCCCGGCGCTATCTCATGGCCACCCGTCCGGCCTTTCTCACCATTGCCCTGGTCGGTTGCCTGCTCGGCTTCGCCAGCGCGGTAGTGAGCAACGTGCCGTTCGACTTCATCGCCGCCCTGGTCACCCTGCTGCTGGCGATCCTGACGCAGGCCGGGGTCAACGTCCTGAACGATTACTACGACCACCTCAACGGTACCGACGAACTCAACAGCGACCGGCTGTTCCCGTTCACCGGCGGCTCGCGCTTCATCCAGAACGGTGTCTTCACGCCACGTCAGACCCTGGCCTTCGGCCTTATCCTGTTCGCCGTGGTCGTCGCCGGCGGCCTCTGGCTGATTTCCAACTCGGGCATCGGTCTGTTCTGGATCGGCCTGGCCGGCTTGTTCATCGGCTGGGCCTATTCGGCGCCGCCCTTCAAGCTGAATAGCCGCGGCCTGGGCGAAGTGAGCGTCATGGCCGGGTTCCTGCTCATCGTCGTCGGCGCCGATTATGTGCAGCGCGGCAGCTTCGGCCTGCTGCCGTGGATCGCCGGCCTGCCCTATGCCCTGCTGACCACCAACATCCTCTATATCAACCAGTTCCCCGACCGGCGCGCCGACGCCGCCGCCGGCAAGCACCACTGGGTCGTCCGCCTGCAACCCACGCAGGCGGCCTGGGGCTATGTCCTGATCCTGCTGCTGGCGCTGGTCGCGCTCATCGCCACGGTCGGACTCCGGGCATCTGCCCACCCTGGTGCTGCTCTCCGCCCTGGGCATGCTGCCGGCGGTGAAGGCCGCCTCCTTGCTGCGCCAGCACGCCGACCAGCCGACGCAACTCGGCAGCGCCATCCAGATGACCATCGCCGCGGCTCACATCCACGCCGCCCTGCTTGCGGCACTGCTGTTCCTGGGAATTGTCCTGTGATCGGTCGCCTGACTGGAAACCTGCTGGAAAAGCGCCCGCCGCTGGTCCTGCTGGATGTCCAGGGCGTCGGCTACGAAGTCGACGTGCCCATGAGCAGCTTCTACAACCTGCCGGCGGTCGGCGAGCGCGTCACCCTGCTCACCCATTTCGTCGTCCGTGAAGACGCGCAGTTGCTCTACGGCTTTCTCACCGCCAAGGAACGCGACGCCTTCCGTGTGCTCATCCGCATCACCGGCGTCGGTCCAAAGCTGGCGTTGTCGGTCCTGTCCGGCCTCTCGGTCGACGAGTTGGCCCAGGCTGTCGCACTACAGGAAACCAGTCGACTGACACGCGTCCCCGGCATCGGCAAAAAAACCGCCGAACGCCTGCTGCTGGAACTCAAGGGCAAGCTCGCCGATGCCCTGCCCATCGCCGCTTCGAGTGCCGCCGGCGTCGCCCACGATGCCCTCAACGCCCTGCTCGCTTTAGGCTACAGCGACAAGGAAGCCTTGCCCGTACTCAAGCAGCTACCGGAAGACCTCAGCCTGGAGGAATCGATCCGCCAGGCGCTGAAACTGCTGGCGAAAAAATAGTGGCTTCCCGATATCCACTCATCGCCGAATTACCTGAAGAAGCGCATCAACCAGCATCTGTGTTCTGACCGCCCGGCCAGCCGCGTTCAAGTGCAGTTCGGTATTCAGGAAATAGCTTCTTGGGAAAACCAGGTGTTCCTTCGAGTCAAGCACCGGGGCCAAACGGGAGAGGCGGCGATTAAATCGATCAGCCGCAGCCCGGATTTTGCCTGCATCGAGATTTTCCGTCTCGACATAGGGCGGGTTGGCAAAAAAAACCTTGACGCCTTTGTGTTTCATGGCATCGACGAATAAGCCAAGCCTCCCCCAGCTTTTCGCACAGATTTCGATGTCTTCATCTGCGGCGCGCGGCATACCCATGTATTTGCTTCCTTCGGTTTTTCTCATATTACCTAGCGCATCCACGTGATAGGCCGAATAAGCAAAGCTCATGGGCTCCGGGCTTCGCGAATATTTAGCCAGGATACGGGCATCATCCATAGCCAGCAGTCTTTCGCCGATGATGCGCGGGCTGAGCGTTTCCAACAGTTTCGCCAAGGCGAGTTCAACCGGGAAAACCGGTCCCATGATGCTTATGGCCCTCAGACGATCCACCAAGGGCATGTCATGCCACTGCTCATAACCCCAGGCTATGGCGTTTCTGATCTGCCAATCCGTAATTTCTTCATCGCAGTAATAATGTGACTCCAGCGGAAGTATCACCATATCGCCGGCCTCACTCGCGTTTTCCGCTTCACTCAATATCGTTTTCAGAGGAAGACCGGCATGCAAGCCGAAGTTGATCACAGGCATTTTCAGTATCCGGCCAGCCTGCACGGAATCGATACCGAACAAAGCCCCCGAACCTGAAGCAATAATGATTTTTTCTTGCCCGGCATATTGCTTCGCAATACTCCGCTTTATCACGATCATCTCTCGAACCCAGTATTCCGCGGCTATGGGTGCGGGCACCAATGCCAGAGAAAACATGAAGTAGGCCATCGCCGTCATGACAGCGCTTACCAGGAATGTGGCCAAATACCTCATCGATCAAAATTGGAAATACAAGAACTCGGACGATTTCTTTGTGCTGAGCACAAGAAGAATCGTAAAGAACAATATGCCGCCAAGGCTTGCCGTAAGCAGCGACGGTTTCCATCTCAGGTATTTGTAGGTACGCCCCCCCGTCATGAGAGCCGGCGTTGGCTTCCCCACCATATCTTCCCAGGTCGGCTTGTAACCTTGCATGATCTGTCGGACGTTGGGACATAGCCAAACCAGCACGCATCCGAAGGTAATTGCCAACACGGCTGAGGTGTCACTGAGTTTGGTGACCGGCAACAGCCCTGAAAAGACGATTGCCGTTTGCTGCGTTGCCATCAGCAGTCCCGACATCGGCACTTCAAACAATGCCGGTAAAGATATTCCATTGATTCCGGCCATCGCGGCCAGAATGGACTGGGCGGATGCCATACTCTCAGCTCGGAAAACCACCCATGCGACGACAACCGCAAGAAAAGTCAGCGCGCCGGCTGCAAAGCGCGAGTAGCGCCCGCCATCACGCCAGCCAAGTTTCTTTTTCCATCCTCTCCAGCCGTGATTGACAGTCAGATAGAGGCCATGCAACCCGCCCCAGACGATGAACGTCCAGCCTGCGCCGTGCCAGAGCCCACCCAGAAGCATCGTAGCCATCAGATTGAGATAGCGGCGCATCTTGCCCTTGCGGTTGCCCCCAAGCGGGATATATAGATAGTCCCGCAGGAAGGCCGACAAGGTCATATGCCAGCGGCGCCAGAAGTCGATGATATTGGTGGCCTTGTAAGGGGAGTCAAAATTCAACGGTAGCCTTATGTTGAACATCAGTGACAAACCTATGGCCATATCCGAGTAACCCGAGAAATCGAAATACAGTTGCAGGGTATAGGCCAATGCGCCAGTCCACGCCTCGACCAGCATGAGCACATGGCCATTATCCGCGGCATTGAATATCGGTGTGGCGTACTCGGACAGGCTGTCGGCAATGAGCACCTTCTTGAATAGACCCAACACGAAGATGGACAACCCCAAGGCGATATTCTCATTGTTGATTCGATAGATTTCAGGATTTGTGAACTGCGGCATCATTTGCTTGTGATGCAACACAGGGCCCGCAATCAGATGCGGAAAATATGTAACGAACAGCAGGTAGTGGATAAAGTTGTACTCGCGAGCAATACCGCGATAGACATCGACCAGAAAAGCGATCTGGGTGAAGGTAAAAAAAGAAATACCCAACGGCAAAACGACATCCAGCGCGGGGATATGCCCCCCGGATAGTTGGTTGACCGAAGCGATGAAGAAGTTGCTGTATTTGAAGTAACCCAGCAGGGTCAGGTTGAAAACAATCGCCGCTGCCAAGAGCTTCTTTGCAGCAACGCCAGCGCCAGCACGATGCAAACCGATCCAATAACCCATGCCATAGTTGCTGACGATCGAGACCAGCAGCACCAAAAGAAAGCGTGAGTCCCAAACGGCATAAAAAGTCAGCGACGCAAATGCCAACCAGAGCGCCGCCAGACGGCGGCTGTATCGTCCGAGCCAATACATGCCTGCAAAGGTGATTGGCAAGAACAGGAAGATGAACCCGAAGGAGTTGAACAGCATGGCCAGTCATTCTAGCCGACGACACAAGCGTGCTAGAACCCGCCGGGAATTGGGCGCACACCCTGTTATTGCGCCGCACCATTTCATGACGGACAATGTTTTGTTGCATCGTCGGGCCGGGAGTGGCATATGAAGCGGGTCGTTTTCAACCAGAAAGGCGGGGTCGGCAAGTCCACCATTACCTGCAATCTCGCGGCTCTCGCCGCATCGCGTGGGCAACGCACCCTGGTGATCGACCTCGACCCGCAAGGCAATACCAGCCATTACCTGCTCGGCTCGGTCGCCGACGCGCCGACACTGACCCTGGCGGATTACTACGATCAGGTGTTGAACTTCAACCTGCGGCCGCGCCAGACCAGGGAATTCGCCTGCGCCACGCCGTTCGTTAACCTCTGGGTGATGCCGTCGCATCCGCGCCTGGAGGAACTGGGCGGCAAACTGGAGTCGCGCTACAAGATCTACAAGCTGAAAGAGGCACTCGCTGAGTTGAAGGATTTCGACAGCATCTGGATCGATACGCCGCCGGCGTTCAATTTCCACACCCGCTCGGCACTGATCGCCGCGGACCGCTGCCTGATCCCCTTCGATTGCGACACGTTCTCGCGCCAGGCGATCTACAGCCTGCTGGCCAATGTCGAGGAGATTCGCGCCGACCATAATCGCGGCCTGAGTGTCGAGGGTATCGTCGTCAACCAGTATCAGGCGCGCTCCAATCTCCCGAAGCGGGTGGTGGCGGAATTGGTGGCCGAAGGGCTGCCGGTGCTGGCGCATCATCTATCGCCGTCGATCAAGGTGAAAGAGTCGCATGAGGCCTGTCGACCGCTTATCCACTTCCTGCCCGAGCATAAAGTCACCCGGGAATACGCGGCCCTGTACGCGGGACTGCCGGAGTGAGCCGGGCAGACAGCTTGCCGGCACCCCAAATTCCCCTTATCGCTCGATAAAAATCCCTAGCGACGGTAGGGCCCCGACCCAAGTAAACTTCTTGTTTTAGTTCTGGATTCAGGAGAGCACTCATGGCCAAACGGGAAACCCTCGAACCTCGCCTTGCCGGCACGACCGGCGCCGATGCCCTGTACACCCTGGCCCGTGAGGCCTTCGACGCGCCCGCCGACATCGGCTACGCCAAGGAAATCCTCGCCAGCGCCGGCTTCACTGGCGACGCAGGGGCCAAAAAGGTGCTCGACGATATCGCCGGCAACGCCATGTTCACCAACGATTTCGTCTGTCTGGCCATGAGTTACAAAGCCCTGGGCGATACCGGCAAGGCCGACGAGATGCTCGGCCAGGGTGGCGATTTCGCCATGAGCGGCGAGGAGAAGGTGGCCGTCGGTGTCGGCCAGATGCTGGTTTCCGGCGATGCCGCCGCCGCCGTCAAAACCCTGACCGGCGCGCTCAAGGAAATCTCCACCACCGAAGAACTCTATGCGCTGGGCAAAGTGGTTGCCTGCGATATCAAGGATGCCGGTCTGGCCGGTCAGATCTTCGACAAGATCAAGACCAAGGCCGGCCGTGCCGGCGACTTCGCCCGTCTGGCCAAGACTATCGCCGCCGATCTGGGCGACAAGGCCGCTGCCGCGGCGGTGATCAGCGAAGGCGCCGGCAAGTTCAGCGCGCCCGCCGACCTGATCGCGCTGTCCGGCGCCATGGGCGAGATCGACCCGTCCGCCGCCGGTGCGCTCTATGACAAGGCCCTCGACTCCGCCAAGGACTTCACCGCGCTGATGCAGGTGATGGACGCTGCCAAGGGCAATGCCGAATTCACCAAGGCCGTGCTTACCAAGGCCGGCGCCACCGCCAGTGCTGCGTCCGACCTGATCAAGCTGGCCGATGTCTATGCCGAACTCGGCGATACCGCCGGCGTCACCGACATGGTGACCAAGGCCGAGGACGCCATCGCCAACCTGGACGAGATGCGCAAGGTGGTCGAGGCCGCCAACAAGCACCTGTCCGGCGATACTGCCCGCGTCGCCCGTCTGGCCGACAAACTGGTGAAGCGCGAAGCCAATCAGGCCAAGTACATCGAGATCCAGAACGACGAGGCCAAGGCCAAGACCGCCAAGCAGTTCATTGCCCTCTCCGACCGTGTCATCGCTGAACTCGGCGATGACGCCTATGCCGGCAAACTGCTCGGCGCCGCCGAGGAAGTCCTGCGCGCCGACGGTTTCCATTTCAGCCGCTTCAAGCCGCTGGTGCTGGGCGTCGACCGCCTGGGCGACAAGACGTGGCTGGGCAAACTGCTCGACGAAAGCGTCGCCTCGGCGAGCGATTTCGTCTGGTTCCGCGAGATCGTCCTGACGGCCGCCCGCGAACTGAAGGATGCCGCGTTCGGCAAGGCCAAGGCCAAGGCCTACATTGATGCCCGCGTCAGCCAATCCGGGGACAATCCCTACGAGTGGACCAAGCTGGCCGAGACTGCCCAGTCCGCATTGAACGATCCGGCCATGGCTTCGAACCTCCTTGCAGAAGGCGCCAAGCGGGCCAAGGATCACTTCGCCCTGGCACAGATCGGCAAGCTGTTCGGCGACCTGGGGGATGCCTCGACGGCCAAGGCCATGTTCGCCAAGGCCGTGGATGCCTGCAGCAGCGGCGAAAGCTGCGTGCAACTGGCCAGCCGCCTGAACAATCTGGAAATCGCCAAGGCCGACATCGCCGCGCTGATGAGCGGCTGCGCCGGCAAACTCTCCGGCGCCACGGACAAGCTGCGCTGGGCCGAAGGCGTCGGCGACCTGCTGCTCGACCAGGACTGGGCCGACCAGGCCTACGCCGCCATCGCCGGCAGTTTCACCGACGAAGCCGGCAAGAAACGTCTGGCACTCAGCCAGCAGATGCGTACCGGCTACCGCTTCTTCGGCCCGGGCGTGCAGGCGCACTAACACCTTCGGCGTCAACTTGAAAACGGCCGGTCTTCCGGCCGTTTTCATTTATGGGGGAAAGGCATGCGGCTGGATCATGCTAAACTCCACGGAACGTATTCCCCATGCGGTGACGGCAGCGCAGGATGGCAGAAGACAGCGACCTCGAAAAAACCGAACCAGCATCAGGACGCAAACTCCAAAAAGCGCGTGACGAGGGCAATGTCCCCCGATCAAGGGAATTCTCGACATTGGCGGTATTGCTCGCCAGCGGTGCCAGCCTCTCGCTTCTCGGTATCTATCTCTTCGATGGCCTGCGCCGGATGATGCGCGACGGCCTGAGCTTCGATGTGGTCGATGCCGCCGACCCGAAAATGCTCGGCGTCAACCTGTTCGCCGCCAGCCTTGATGCCCTCTGGGTCTTCCTGCCTATCGGCGGAATCATCCTGCTGGCGGCGGTGGGCGCCAATCTGGCCGTTTCGGGCTGGGTTTTCACGCTCTCGGCGATCGAGGCCAAATTCGACAAGCTCAACCCGATCACCGGCATCGGCCGGATGTTTTCGACGCAGTCGCTGGTCGAACTGATCAAGGCGCTGCTCAAGGGCGTTTTGATCGCCGGGGTCTCGGGCTGGATGATCTGGGTGCAGCACGATGCCATCCTCGGCCTGGTCACCGAGCCGCTCGATGCAGCCCTGTCGCACTTCGCCGGCATCATCATGTTCACCTTCTTCGCCGCCGTGTCGGCCTTCGCCCTGATCGCCCTGACCGACGTGCCCTACCAATTGTGGGAATACCACCGCAAGATGCGCATGACCAAGGAAGAGGTGCGCCAGGAAGGCAAGGAGATGGAAGGCGACCCGCAGATCAAGGCACGCATCCGCAGCATGCAGCGCGAGATGGCGCGGCGCCGGATGATGCAGGCGGTACCCAGGGCGGACGTGGTCGTGGTCAACCCGTTACGCTTCGCCGTTGCTCTGAAATACGAAGAGAACCGCATGGCCGCGCCCCAAGTAGTCGCCAAGGGCTCGGCCCTGGTGGCGCAACGCATCCGCGAGATCGCCACGGAACATCACGTACCGATCATCGAAGCGCCTCCGCTGGCGCGCGCCCTGCACCGCCATGTCGAGATCGGTGAAGCCATTCCGGACGCCCTGTTCACCGCCGTGGCGCAAGTCCTGGCCTACGTCTATCAGTTCAACCATCAGATGAATCCGGCCTTGCCCACCGATTGGCGGGTGCCGGCGAAGTTCGACCCCGAGATGCGGGCTAGCTGATGGCGCTCGCGAGCATGTCCACGGGCTTGAAGTGGCAGCGCATGGCCGCGCCGATTTTGGTCATCTTGATTCTGGCCATGATGGTGCTGCCCCTGCCGCCCTTCATGCTGGACATGCTGTTCACGTTCAACATCGCCCTGTCGATGATCGTCCTGCTGATCAGCCTCTACACCCTCAAACCGCTGGAATTCTCGGTGTTTCCGACGGTGCTGCTGATGACCACGCTGCTGCGCCTGTCGCTCAACGTCGCCTCGACCCGTATCGTCCTGCTTGAAGGCCACACCGGCACGGATGCCGCCGGCAAAGTCATCGAAGCCTTCGGCCATTTCCTGGTGGGTGGCAACTATGCGGTCGGTCTGGTGGTCTTCCTGATTCTGGTGCTGATCAATTTCACGGTCATCACCAAGGGCGCCGGACGCATCGCCGAGGTCTCGGCGCGCTTCACCCTGGACGCCATGCCGGGCAAGCAGATGGCCATCGACGCCGATCTCAACGCCGGCCTGATCGGCGAGGACGAGGCGCGCAAACGGCGCGCCGAGATCGCCCAGGAGGCCGACTTCTACGGCTCCATGGACGGCGCCTCGAAGTTCATCAAGGGCGATGCCGTCGCCGGCATCATCATCATGGTGATCAACGTCATCGGCGGTCTCCTCGTCGGCATCCTCCAGCATGACCTCGATCTATCCACCGCCGCCAGCAACTACACCCTGCTGACCATCGGCGACGGCCTGGTGGCCCAGGTACCGGCGCTGATCATCTCGACGGCGGCGGGTATCGTCGTGTCGCGCGTCTCCAGTGAAGAAGACCTGAACCAGCAGTTGCTCAGCCAGATGTTCGGCAAGCCCCAGGTGCTGTTCATGACCGCCGGCATCCTCACCTTGCTCGGCATCATCCCCGGCATGCCACACATCGCCTTCCTGCTGATGGGTGCCGGCCTGGCCGGCCTGGCCTACTGGATCGGCGAACAGGCCAAGGCGCGCGCTGCCCAGCCTGTCGCCATCGAAGCCCCGCCCCAGGCGCCCGAGAGCGAGGATGTCGGCTGGCATGATGTCGCCCCCGTCGACCGTCTTGGCCTGGAGGTCGGTTACCGTCTGGTGCCGCTGGTCGACCGCACCCAGGATGGCGAACTGCTCAAACGCATCCGCGGCATCCGCAAGAAGATCGCCCAGGATCTCGGTTTTCTGGTACCGCCGGTGCATATCCGCGATAACTTGCAGTTGAAGCCGAACGTCTACCGGGTGTCCCTCAAAGGCGTGGTCATGGCCGAAAACGAGGCGATCACCGGGAAATTCCTGGCCATCAATCCGGGCCGCGTTTTCGGCACCTTGCAGGGCCAGAACACCACCGATCCGGCCTACGGCCTGCCGGCGGTCTGGATCGATGCCGGCCTGCGCGATCAGGCGCAAACCTATGGCTACACCGTGGTTGATGCCGGCACGGTGATCGCCACGCATATCTCGAAGATCATCAACGAACATGCCCCGTAACTGCTGGGCCGTGAAGAGACCCAGCAACTCATCGATCACGCCGCCAGGGAGTCGCCCAAACTGGTCGAGGACATGATCCCGAAACAGCTCTCGCTGTCCACCGTCCAGAAGGTGCTGCAGAACCTGCTCGAGGAAAGGGTGCACATCCGCGACATGCGCACCATCCTGGAAACGCTCGCGGAAAACGCTTCGCGCACCCAGGATGCCGATACCCTGACCGAAGCGGTGAGAGGCCGCCTGGGCCGTGCTATCATTCATGAAATCTTCGGAGGAGCCCAAGAATTGCAGGTGATGGCGCTGGAGCCCGGCCTGGAACATATTCTCGTGCAAGCCCTCGGCACCCCCGGCGAATCCGGGGTCGGCATGGAGCCCGGGCTGGCCGAGCGCATGGTCAGCGATACTGTTCAGGCCGTCGAAAAACAGTCCGAGGCCGGATTACCCGCCGTGCTACTTGTCCCGCCCGCCGTGCGCACCGTACTTTCCCGTTTTCTGCGCCGCTCCGCACCCGCTCTGCGCGTTGTTTCGCACGCCGAGGTGCCTGATGGCAAGACCATCCGGGTGACGCGCATGATCGGCCAGCCGGCATGATCAAGAAATTCCACGCCACCACCACCCGTGACGCCTTGCGACAGGTGCGCGACGAACTCGGCGCCAATGCCATCATCCTGTCCAACAGACAGTCCGCCAGCGGCGTCGAGATCATCGCCGTGGCCGACCTCGACATGGCCGCCATCGCCCAACAAGCCGAGCCCGCGGGCAACTTTCCGAACCAGGCCAGACGTCCGCCCCACGTCGAGGCCAGGGCCAACCCGGCCGTGGCCGGCATCACCACGTTCACGGATTATCTGGCGCAGAAGGAAGGCTCGGTGATCCGCTCGGCCCGCGAGCATGCCCCCGCGCCACTGGCTGCCCCCGCCAAACCGGCCGAAGAGCGACGCACCCAGCAGGTACGCAACATCCCCGAGACCGAGCCCGCGACGCATAACGCCGCCGCCGACACTGAATTGCAGCCGGTGATGCACGAACTGGCCTGCGAGGTACGCATGTTGCGGGCCCTGGTCGAGGGTCAATTGGCGGGGCTGGCCTGGGGCGACGTTTCGCGTCGCGACCCGCACCGCGCCGAGATCATGAAGCGTCTGCTGGCCTCCGGCTTCAGCCCGGCCCTGACACGCCAGTTCCTGGATCGCCTGCCCGCCGACGAGAGCCTGGAGAAGGCTTTTAAATGGGTGCGCGCCGCCATTGCGCACAACCTGAAAGTGACGCCACAAGGCGCGGATCTGGTCGATCGGGGTGGCGTCTACGCCCTGGTCGGGCCGACCGGCGTCGGCAAGACCACCACGATCGCCAAACTCGCCGCGCGCGCCGTTCTGAAACACGGCGCCAACAATGTGGCAATGATCACCACCGACAGCTACCGGATCGGTGCCCAGGACCAGTTGCGCATCTACGGCCGTATCCTCGGCGCGCCAGTGTTCGCGGTGCGCGACGAAAACGACCTGGCGTTAACCCTGCTGGACCATGCCGACAAGCATCTGATCCTGATCGACACCATGGGCATGAGCCAGCGCGACAAGCGCGTCGCCGAGCAGATCAACATGCTCTGCGGCGAGGAACTGGCGGTGAAGCGTATCCTGTTGATGGGCGCACCGGCCCAGGGCATCACCCTGGAAGAAGTGATGCGCGCCTTCACCGGGCCAGGGCTGGACGGCTGCATCCTCACCAAGATCGACGAAGCCTTGTCCTATGGCCCGGTGCTCGATGTCGCCATCCGGCACCAGCTGCCGATCCATTACGTTACCAACGGCCAGCGCGTCCCGGAAGACCTGCATATGGCCAACGCCCTGTATCTGGTCGACCGCGCTTTCCGTCTGGGCATGCCCGACTCGCCTTTCATGGTCGAAGACGAGGACTACCCGGTACTCATGGCTGCCGCCGAAAGCAATGCCCCGGACATCGTCGCGCCGCGCAAGGGAGGCCTGAATGCCGCCTGAGGCGCCGTTCGATCAGGCCTCCGGTCTGCGCCAACTGCTGGGTGGCGATGCCGGATTACGCGCCGTTGGCGTCTTCGGCGGCTCGGCTGGGCTGAATGCCCAGGTGACGGCGAATCTGGCGACCGCCATGGCACAGCGCGGCGGCCATACCTGGGTGTTCGACGAAACCGGTGCGCCCGGGACTGTGGCGGCGCAGTTCGGCCTGGCGCCGACGCTCGGCTTGCAGCATGCACTTCGGGGTGAATGCCGCCTGGAAGACGCCCTGTCAGGCAATCCCGACGGCCCACGTCTGCTGGCCTGCGCGCACGGCGCCAGAACCCTTGCGAACACGGCGCCGGAAACGTGGGCCAGACTCGCCACGACGTTCACCGAAGCCGACCTGGACTGGCTGTTCCTGGCGGCGCCGACGGATGGCCAACCGAGTCTGGCGTATGCCGCGCCGCTGCGCATCCTGGTCGTGCAGGGCAGCAAGAGCCATCTGACCGAGGCCTACGCGCTGCTCAAATCGGTGCATCGCCAACAACCCGAAGGCCGCTGGTGGGTTCTGTTCATGAACCTGACCGAACCCGAGCGAGCGATGCTGATGATGCAGGCCATCACCGAGACCTCACGACGTTTTCTGGAGGTCGAGCCGGGCTACCTGGGCGTGATCGCACACGACAACAAACTCGACCTGGCAGCACGGGCAATGCGTCCGGTACTGGATTTTGCACCGGCCTGCGCCGCGGCGACGGCGTTCCGCAACGCGGCGGAAACCCTGGCCAAAGCCATCCCGCCCATCACCGGTACGGGCATACGCGACTTCTGGCTACGCATGGGGCTGCTTGGTCGCAGCCTGGCCGTAGCCACCGGCAACCGAGCAGCGGGCAGCAGGCATGTCGGACTCTGACAACAGGGACGTCCTGATCCGCGAATACCTGCCTCTGGTGAAGCGGATCGCCTACCATCTCATGACGCGCCTGCCGGCCAATGTCGAGGCGGATGATCTGATTCAGGTCGGCATGATCGGCCTGCTCGGCGCCTTGGAGCGGTATGACGACGACCAGGGCGCCCAGTTCGAAACCTACGCCAGCCAGCGCATCCGCGGTGCCATGCTGGATGAACTGCGCGAAGCGGATTGGGCGTCGCGCAACGTCCGCAAAGCCAGCCGGCAGATCGAAGCGGCCATCCATGCCTTGCAGCAAAGACTGCAACGTCAGCCAACCGAGCAGGAGATCGCCGCGGAGCTCGATATCGCCATCCATGATTACTTCGATTTGCTCAACGACGCGCGCGGCGCGCAACTGATCTACTACGAAGACTTGCATGCTTCGGACGAAAACGAGGACTTCCTGGATCGTTTCGCCGATCACGATGAGCTCGGTCCATTCGATATCCTCGCCAGCGCCGGATTCAAGAAGGCCCTGGCGAAAGCCGTGACCATCCTGCCGGAGCGTGAAAAAATGCTTATGGGCATGTATTACGAGCAAGAGATGAATTTCAAGGAGATCGGCACGGTGCTGGGCATTACCGAATCCCGGGTCTGTCAACTGCACAGCCAGGCGGTGGCGCGTCTGCGCGGCCGGCTACGTGACTGGTGCGAAGCCTGATGGACATCATCAGCGTCATCGGCATCCTCCTCGGCATCGCCGCCATCGTCCTCGGCCAGATTCTGGAGGGTGGCCACCTCGGCTCCCTGCTTCAGGTCACGGCCTTCATGATCGTCATCGGCGGCACACTGGGCGCGGTGATGTTGCAGCACTCCCTGCGGGTCTTCCTGGATGGCCTCGCCATGCTGAAATGGGTCTTCAAACCGCCCAGGATCGCGCCCCAGGACGTTCTGAGCACCTTGCTCGACTGGAGCCATCTGGCGCGCCGGGGCGGCCTGCTTGCCCTGGAACCGCTCATCGAACAGCAGCAGGATCTGTTCTACCGGCGCGGCCTTCAGATGATGGTCGACGGCGCCGAACCCGAAGTGCTGCGCGAAACCCTGGAGATGGAGCTCCAGGGCTATGAAAGCCATCACCAGGACGCCGCCAAGGTCTGGCAGGCCGCTGGCGGTTACTCGCCGACCATCGGCATCATCGGCGCGGTCATGGGCCTGATCCACGTCATGGAGAACCTCTCCGACCCCTCCAAGCTGGGCGCCGGCATCGCCGTCGCCTTCGTCGCGACCATCTACGGTGTTGGCGGCGCCAATCTGTTCTTCCTGCCGGTATCCAGCAAGCTTCGCTACCACGTCGGCCGGCTGGTGCGCCAGAAAGAGATGTACATCGAGGGTATCGTTTCCATCGCCAATGGAGAGAATCCAAGGATGATCGAAGCGAAGCTTCAGGGCTATTTGTCGTGACCCGCATCGCATCGAGTGCCCGCTTGGTTACGCTGATCGGTCATGCCCCGTAAAAAGCCGCACGAGGAACATGAAAACCTGGAGCGCTGGCTGGTTTCCTACGCCGACTTCATCACCTTGCTGTTCGCGTTTTTCGTGGTGATGTATGCGCTCTCGTCGGTGAACGAGGGCAAATACCGGGTCTTGTCCGATTCACTGATCCAGGCATTCCAGGAAAAACCCACCAGCGACAAGCTGATCAACATGGGCCAGAAGAACGCCGAGATCCTGACCGGCACCGGCAAGCCGATCGGCAAGTCGGTGCCGCAGCGCAGTGCCGAGGACGCCAACCCGGCGGTGCAAAAAGAAACCGAGGACATGAAACGCATCGCCCGCAACGTCCAGACGGCGATGGCCCCCATGGTGGAGCAGGGCCAGGTCCGGGTCACCCGCTCGCCGCGCGGCATCATGGTGGAGATCAATGCCAGCACCCTGTTCCCGAGTGGCGACGCCACCTTGCAGCCGACCTCGGCGCAAGCCATGGCGGCGGTCGCCAAGGTGCTGTCGCAGGTCGACAATCCGATTCAGGTGGAAGGCCACACCGACAACATCCCGATCCGCAGTCCGGCGTATCCATCCAACTGGGAACTGTCCTCGGCACGTGCCGGCTCGGTGGTGCGTTTGCTGACCGAGGCGGGCGTGCCACCCGGACGCATGGTGGCGATCGGCTATGCCGACAACAAGCCGGTCGATGCCAATACCACCCCCGAAGGTCGTAGCCGGAACCGGCGCGTGAATGTCCTGATCCTCAACTCGGAGAACGACATCGGCCGGGAAATCCCGCTGAATGCCCCGGCGCCCTAGTCCTTAAAGCGTTCGGTAGCGGTAAGCCTCGATCGCCGGAGTAAACTCGGCCAGCTGTTCCAGGCGTATCCGCCGTTCCACGAACGATTCGCCGAGTAAGGTCACATTCGCCCCCACCGCGAGTTTGCCGCCCTGGCACAGAACCATTTCGCCCTGACGCAGCGACGGGGTCGCTGGCAGCCAGAGTGCCGGCAGGGGCGCGCCATCGCCTTCACGTTGCAGACGAACTGCCGCCGCACTGGGCGCCAAATATTGCAGGCCGAAGATGGCCTTGCCGGTACGCGTGGCGCGAAACCATCGAACGATGCCGATGCTCCAGCGCTCAGCCCGATCCTGGCGCACCGCCGCCAACTCACCGATGTGCAGCTGAAAGCTGACTGGACGCTCCCGGGACAACGCCAGGCCACCCACGCTGTCATTGACCAGAAGGCAAGTCGTCGGCACGGCATCGACCTCAAAAGGCGATGTCGCCAGTCCGGCTTCGGGGATTTCCAGGCGCTTGTGTACCGATTGCAGCCCGAACACCACCTCGAAACGCGTCGCTTCATAGCGCGGATGCCGATTTCCAAGGCGCCGCACGGATCCGCCCCATTGTGCTTTCAGGCGATGCAACAGCTCCAGATAGGCCAGGTCCGCGCCAGCCCCATCCAGCCGTGACGAACCGGGCTTATTGTCGCGGGCATACTGACTGGCCAGCAGTGAAAGGCGCTTGACCAATTGGGTGGTATTCAATAGCCGCTGCCAGCGGCTGCTATCCGCGCCGGCTTCGCGCGACAGGACAATGGCCGGACTGTCGCTTTCCTGGTCGATGGCAAAGACGCTGCCATGCAGGTTGGCATCGCTCGCCGCGAGCAGATCGACCAGCCCGCAGAACTTCAGGACGATATCCTTGGTGGCGAACAACTCCTCCCGGGGGATGCGATACGGATCGGCCAGATCCAGCAGCAACGCATACTTGTAGACATTCTCCAGGCTGGGGCCCTCGCTGAAGCCCGGTGGCAGCGACCTCGCCCAGCCGTTGATCAGGGCAAAGTTGTAAGCTTGATGGATATCCTTCCAGATGCCGGCAGGCGGGCTCTGGTGGGTATCAAGGCTGACCTCGACCACCTCTTTGAGGGCCAGCATCAGGATGTAGGCATGCCGCTCGACCGACTTGGCGCCGAACAGCTGAAAGCGTTTGCCCGAGCGGCTAAGGATGATCAGTTTGCAGACATGGCCCACCTCCAGCATGAGGCGGCTGCAAAGCTCGGCGGCCTGTTGCCGATTGGGCGGCAAAGGCAGGCTTTCGCTATGGAATTTCTCCTTGAGTGCCACGACCAGATTGCCGGCGGTCGGCATGACGCAATCCAAAATCTCTTCCAGCGTATCCGGAGACAAGCGCAGGCGCGCGCAGGTTGCCAGATAGTCGGTGAGCTCCGCCGCCGCCTCAAGCGGATTGGCGTAGGGCAGGCGCGTCAACCATGCGTCCACCTGTTTCGGTTTTGTGGCAAGATTGAATGCGCTCCCGGGTTCGACAGGAGGCAAAGAGAAACGGGGTAGCATGCGTTTTCCGATCTGGTTGCCGTGTATTCTAGGGAGCCACCCCTGATTAAGACAATTTGGCGTTTTTTCGGAGTGTATAGACGTTGATACGATTTCTAGAAGGTTTTTTCGAAGCCGCCCTTTGGCGCTCGCGCTTCGTCGTGTTATTTGCTGTGGTTGCCAGCCTGGCGGCGGCGATGGCGATTTTCTATATGGCCACCGTCGACGTCGTGTATCTGGTCGCGCACATCCTGAACTATGCAGACCCGGCCCTGGAAGCGGCAAGCCGCAAGATCCTGCATGATGAAACCATCACCCACGTCGTCGAGGTCGTCGACGGCTACCTGCTGGGCACGGTAATGCTGATCTTCGCCCTGGGCATGTACGAACTCTTTGTCAGCGACATCGACGAGGCCAAGGGCAGCCGCGCCTCCAGCAATATACTGGTCATCGAAAACCTGGACGACCTGAAACAACGCCTGGCCAAGGTCATCATCATGATCCTGATTGTTACGGTGTTTGAAATGGCCTTGCAGCTGCCGATCAACACGCCATTGGATCTGCTGGCACTCGCTGGCGCCGTGGCCCTGGTCGGCCTCGCCCTGTATTTGACGCATGCCTCCGACGGTCGTGAACACAAGCCCGCGACGACGCCTGGTACATCCGAGTCATTGCCCGAGCGCGATCATTGAGCGAACTTTCGCCCAGTACGACTCACTAATCCATCTTTGAATTCAGGTGCGCACCGATGCCTAGATTACTCCTGCTTTGCTGTTTGCTCCTGACCTGGAGTGTTCCCGCCTCGGCCTTCACGCTCACGGACAGCCGGGGCAAAACGCACCGGCTTGCCGATTACAAAGGCAAATGGGTGCTGGTCAACTTCTGGGCCACTTGGTGTCCACCCTGTCTTGAAGAGATCCCGGATCTGGTCGCGCTGCATGAGAACAAGAAGAACAAGCTGACCGTGATCGGTATCGCCATGGACTACAACGATCCCAAGCAAGTCACCGATTTCGCCGAACAACAGATGATCAGCTACCCCATTGTCCTGGGCGATGCCAGGAAGGCCGCCGAGGTAGGTCCGGTACGGGGTCTGCCGACCACCTATCTGTTCGACCCCGAGGGCAAGGTCGTTGCCTACAACGTTGGCGCCCTGACACGCGCCGCGGTCGAGTCCTACATCTCCAGGAAAGCGAAAGCGGTCAAGCGTTGAGGAGCGAAGCATGCGTTGGCTAGCACTGGTTATCACCCTGCTGTGCACGCCCGCCTGGGCGGAAGTGCGCGATGCGGGCAATCATTTTTTTCAGCCCAAGCTGGGCGACCTGCAGGGCGACCTGGCGGCGGCGAAGCAGGAAGGCAAACAGGGCATCCTGTTGATGTTCGAAATGGACGATTGTCCGTTCTGCCACCGCATGAAGCAGACGGTATTGAGCCAGTCCGAGGTTCAGGACTATTTCCGGGGCCACTTCATCGTCTACGCCATGGATACCAAGGGTGATACGCCCATGGTTGATTTCAAGGGCAAGGACACGACCGAGAAGGCCTTCGCCCTCGAACAGCGGGCAAGGGCGACACCGACGTTTGTGTTCTACGATCTGGAAGGCAACGCGATCACCCGCTATACCGGACCCACGCAAACCCCCGCGGAATTCCTGTTGCTCGGCCGCTATGTCGTCGAAGGCCACCATAAATCCGGACCTTTTAGCGTATTCAAGCGCCAGGCCGGCGCCAGGTAGCATGACGCCCGTCAAAAACGCGCCGCGACATTGCGTCACGCGCTTGCTGGCAGGTCTGACCCTGGCCTTCGTCTGTACCGCTCAGGCCGCGCCGGACCAGGCTCTCAGCCTGGAGGCGGCCCTGGCACACGCCACCGCGAGCCATCCCGACCTGCGCCAGGCCGAGGCACAGGGTGCCCTGGCACGCGCTGACGCGTTGTACGCCGCGAGTCTTGACGATTTCCAGGTCAACCTGGAAGGTTCGCTACGTACTGGCCGCAACGCGCTGACCGATGACAAGTTCGAACCCGACCACATCCTCAGACTGAATGCCCGCAAAACCCTTTGGGACGGTGGCCGTATCGAGGCAGGCAGCCGCGCCGCGAAGCTGGAAAGCGCCGGTCGCGAGGCCTTGCTGCTGGAAACCCGGGCGCAGCGCCGGCTCGGGCTGATGGCGCGTTTCTTCGATGTCCTGCTGGCTGACCTGCGATATGCCGCCGACGATGAAGCCATGGCGGTGGCCTATGTATCCTGGGATAACGCCAGGGAGCGCCATCAGTTGGGCGAACTCACCACACCGGCCCTGGCGGAACTGGAAGCCCGCTTCCAGGACAGCCGGCTGAGCCGCAACGACAGTCTGCGCCGCGCCAAGGAAAAGCGCGCCCTGCTGGCTACGGCCATGAACCGCCCGGGCGAGTTGCCAGCGGAACTGATCGACCCCGACCTGAAGGGCAATGACCGGCCCCTGCCGGAGTTCGAGCCGCTGCTGCGCGCCATGCTGTCACATAATCCGCGCCTGATTGCCCTGCGCCAGCAGGTCGCCGCGACGGGCGCGCGCCTTGACGCCGTGACCAGCGAGACACAACCCAGCCTGGAATTCGAGGCCGAAGCCGCCGCCTACAGCCGCGAATCCTATACCCGCGACACGCTGCGCGCCGGCTTCAACCTCGTCTGGCCGCTCTTTCCAGGTGGCCAGGTCGATGCCCGCAAGGCACGCGAACTCGCCCAGGCCCAGTTGCTCCAGGCCCAGGTCGACGCGCAACAACTGACCCTGCGCCAAGCCCTGTTCGAAGCACGCGAAGAGATTCTGCATCTGCGCGATACCGAACGCAGGGCCGCCGATATCAACGTCACCTATCGAGACTGGGCCCTGGAGCGGGCGCGCGCCGAATACGAACTCGAAATGAAAACCAACCTGGGCAGCGGCATGGCCGAAACGCAAGCCGCCAAACTGCGCCGGCGCGCGGTCGAATACCGGATGGCACTGGCCTGGGAAAAACTCGAAGCCTTGCTCGGCACCCCGCTTGATAGCCTACCCACGGAGCCAAAAAAATGAAAATCCCGGTGCTGTTGCTCAGCCTGGCCTGTGGCCCAATCTGGGCCGCGGAAATCGATGCCATCCTCGACTGGTCGCAGCGTGTCGACCTGGCCACCCCGGTTGCCGGAGTGGTCGATGCCGTCCATGTCCAGCCCGGGCAGATCGTCAAGAAGAACGCCCTGCTGGCCAATCTGAATCCACGCGTGTTCGAGGCCAACCTCATGGAGACCAAGGCCGACCTCGATCGCCTCGGCCAGGAGGAAGCCGACGCCCAGCGCGACCTGGCGCGCGCCAAGGAACTGTATGCGCGCACGGTCAGCTCGACCACGGAGCTTGACTTGGCCAAGCTGCGCCAGGCCCGTGCCAGCGCCATGCTGGCCGGCGCTCAGGCACGGGTGGAACGCGCCCGACGGCAGATCGAGGAAAGCACCGTGCGCGCGCCCTATGACGCCCTGGTACTGGCGCGCCAGGCCGAGCCGGGCATGGTCACCAGTCAATGCCAGCCGGCCGTGCTGCTGAGCGTGGCGCGCGCCGACGAAATCCTGGCGCGCGCCGAGATCGGCGCGGCTCAGGCAGCCATGCTCAAACTCGGCACGCAGGCCAGCATTCAAGCCGCCGGACAAGCGCACAGCGGCGTCTTGCGCGCCATACGTCCGGTGGGGACGAAATACCTCATCGAGGTTGGCTTCCCGCGCGGGGCTGAACTCCTCGCCGGCATGACCGCAACGATTCGGCTACCCTGACCAAGGGGATGAAACATATCTGCCTGAGATCAAGTTCTCCGCAAGGCACTTGGAGTACGGTGCTCAATTCCCACATCCGAGGAGAGCAACATGCCCAGCCAAGTACGCATGCCATGGGTCACACTGACCACCGCCGCAATTCTGGCCACTCTGAGCGGCTGCGCCAGCCAGCAGACCATCACCGAACAGACCGCCCCATTGCGCCAGCAGATCGGCCAGGTCGAAGCATCGACCGCCGCGCTGACGCGGACCACGCAAGAACAGGTCGCCGCGGCACACGCCCGCGAAGCCGCGCTGACGCAACGCATCGAGGGATTACGCGCGGAGTTGCTGGCATTGCAGGCGAAATTCAGTGAATTGAGTACCCGGACGGGCAGCCTGACCGAGCGCTCGAACCAAGCCGAACTGCGCATCGACGAGCAGGCCACGCTGAATCGCGAGGCGACGGAACAGATCGAAGCCATACAGGAGCAAGCCGCCAAGGCGGAACTGCGGCTCGATGAACTGGCGACGAACGCGCGCGACAGCGAAGCGGCCATCGATCTGCTGAGCGAACATCAAGGGCAGACCGATCTGCGCCTCGACGAGGCCATGACCCTTGCCCGCGAAGCGCATGACACACTCGATCAAGCCCCCGCGAAATAACCGCCACGCTTACTCCAGCATCACGAAATTCGCCCGGTAGGCGTAGTCCAGTTGTTGCCGCAGTGTTGCCAGGCGCGCCTGGAAAGCAGGCGACTCCTCGTCGGTGATGCTGCGCACCACCAGCGGCGTATCGAAGGTACCTGGCGCCAGGTCGTCGCGCAGCTCGTAATGCAGATGCGGCCCGGTCGCCAGGCCGGTCATGCCGACGTAGCCGATGACATCGCCTTTGCGCACCTTGTCGCCAAACGACAGGCCATTGGCATAACCGTTGAGGTGTCCATAGAACGTCGTGAAGCGATCATAGTGGCGCAGGATGACCAGATTGCCATAGCTGCCGCGCGTACCGATGAAGAATACCTCGCCATCGGCCGTCGCCTTCACCCTGGTACCGATGGGCGCGCCATAGTCCGTGCCGCGATGGGCACGCCATTCCTTCAGGATCGGGTGGAACCTGAGTTTTGCCGGTTCCGAAGTAACCCTGGAAAACTCCAGCGGCGAGCGCCGAAAGCTGGCTGCCGCGTCAACGGCATGGCTTTTGCCCGATTTTCTCCTGGTCACCCGGCTCGCCGTGGTGTCAGGCCTGAGCACCCGGTTGACGTCCGTGCCATTGGCGTCGAAATAGCCCGTTTCACCATTATTGAATCGGTGGAAAAAGGCGCGATTTTGCCGATCGATACCACTGAATTCGGCGGCAAGAATCCGCCCAGGACGTGGCATCCCGTCGACGTAGTGCATTTCGTAGACGATGGCGCAGCGGTACCCCCGCCCGAGATCGCGCAGAAAATCGACCTCCTCGGCAAAGATATCCACCAACTGCAAGGCGATTTCCTCGGGAAGACCGACCGCGTCGGTCGCCGCGAAAAGCGAGCTCTTCATCTCGTCCTGCTGCGCGGCGCGTATCAACTCATCCCCGGGCAAACGCTCAGTGACACGCAAAGCGGCACGTTCAAGCCGGACACTGAATGCCGTGCGCGCGTCGAGCAGATATTCGACAACCCGGGACTCGGCATCGCCGGCTCGGTCCAACCGTAAATAGCGACCAGGCCGCAACTCGGGGAGATCGGCGCTCTTGATCGCCGGCAGCCAGCGGGCACGCTGGCCATCATCCGGCAGCAAGCGCTTGAGCAAAATCGGCCAGGTGTCGCCACGCGCCACTCTGACGGAGGATGGGCCCGCCGAATCGGCGTTGCCGTGCATCATGGCGCGCGTCACCCGTACCGGTGTCACACCGAATGCCGCGACCTCGATAACCGGCTCGACTGTGCCGGGCAACGAGGCCGCCATTACCAGCCACGGAACCAACAACATCGCGAGACAGACGCCGGGCAGCCAAGATCGGCATGACCGTCGCCAACACATTGCTGGAGGAATAGAATGAACTTTCATGTTGCATCGCATGATGACATGCAAGGCTACGCCTACCCCAGAACGGACGCCAGTCCATTCCATCGCTTGCGTCTGGCCGGCGGAGCCATGCACGGAAACACGTCAGGCACTTACAGAATCATCGGTTTTGCCTCAAGATGGTTCCCATCATGTCGAAAATAGCCCTGCGTCAGAAACCCGGCCGAAATCAGGAACATAGTTTTGAACATACTTGCTAAACGAACGGCCAGCAGCAACGTGCGCATACTGCACGAGCGCGCCAGCAAAGCCTCGTTTCAGGGAGTGCTGATCGCCGTCGCGGCCGTCATCCTCGCCACGCTGGCGGTCACCTACCTCAACGATAAAAGCATTACCCTGGACGGCCTGGTCAATGCCCAGAAAACCAATTTCGCGCTGTGGGTACTCAACCTGATGCCCTTTGTCTTCGGCTATATCGCCCAGTACTCCAGCATCAACATGGCGCGCGAAGCCAGCAGCCTGGTACGCGAGCAGACCCAGGAACTCCGCGAACGCGCCGACACACTGGAAAAGCAAGCCAATTTCGCCACCACCCATGACCAGATTACCGAGTTACCCAATCGCGCGCTGTTCGCGGATCGCATCGAACGGGCTATTTCGGCGAACAGCACTGGGCAGGTGCATTTCGCCCTGTTGGTACTTGACCTCGAGAATCTCAAAGAGGTCCAGGACACCCTCGGCGCGGGCCGGGCCGACCTGCTTCTGAAGCAGGTCGCTACCCGACTCGGTAGCCTGGCGAATAGCCGGGATAGCCTGGCACGTATCGACAGTCATACCTTTGCCTTGCTGATTCTGGACATCGTCGATTCCGCTCAGGCCGAACGCGCCGCCCTGATCGTGCAGAAAGCCATGGAACCGGCTTTTGGGGTTGATCAGATGAAGTTGCCGCTGCACTCCAGCATCGGCATCGTCACCTATCCGGAACACGGCGACGACCCGGAATCCCTGTTGCAGCGCGCCGGGGTGGCCGTCTACATGGCTGGCCGCGCTTATAACGGCTATGCCTTGTACGCGCCGGGTTTCGACGACCACAGTCCGCGCCGCCTGACGCTGATGGGCGAATTGCGCCAAGCCCTGGATAAAGGCCAGTTTGAACTGTATCACCAGCCCAAGGTGGACATCGCCAGCGGCAAGGTGATCGGTTCGGAGGCCCTGATCCGCTGGCACCACGCCCGGCATGGCTTCATCCCGCCGGACGAGTTCATCACCCTGGCGGAACGCAGCCGCATGATCCGCCCGTTGACCCAATGGGTGCTGGAACATGCCTTCGGCGATTGCTCGGCGCTGCGCAACGCCGGTTTCGCCTGGACGGTCTCGGTAAACCTGTCGACGCGCGACCTGCACGATCCGGAGTTTCCCGACATGGTCGCCGGCATGATGGCACGCACCGGTATCCAGCCCGATTGGGTCATCCTGGAGATCACCGAGAGCAGCATCATGGTCGACCCGGCACGCGTCCTGAACGTCGTCGAACGCCTCCACGAGATGGGCTTCAATCTGTCCATCGACGATTACGGCACGGGCTATTCCTCGCTGGCCTACCTGAAAAAGCTGCCCGTCTCCGAACTGAAGATCGACAAATCCTTCGTCATGGACATGCTCAGCAGCGAGAACGACGCCATCATCGTCCGCGCCACCGTCGATCTGGCGCATAACCTCGGCCTCAAGGTCACCGCGGAGGGTGTTGAGACCGAAGAAGCCCTGGCCGTTTTGCGCGGCTACGGCTGCGACATCGGCCAGGGATATCTGTTCTCGAAACCCAGGCCGCTGATGGATATCCTCAACTGGATGAAAAGCGGCCCGTGGAAAGGCCTCACCCTGGTCGAACTGCGACAGAGCACCGAGACGCGCCCAGCCGCCAGTTCATGAGCAGCGCGCCGCGCCTCCTGGCTCTCGGCGCGGTATTGCGGCAATACGAGGACTATTGGCGTCCAGCCCCTTTCTGGCAACGTCACCCGGCATGGTGCGATAGCACCCCCGATCTGGTCGCCGCCGTCATGACACTGAACGACGCCGAGACGGAGATACTCGCCGCCGACAACGCCAGGCTCTGGCGCTGGCTGGCCCGCTACATGCCGGATTGGGCCCATTTCGCCGAACTCTGCGCCCTGCCTGCTCCGCGACATGACCCGATCCCGGACCTGGGGCGGCGTTCCTGGCACATCCCCGGGCGCAAACAGGCACAGATCCAGGCCTTCGCCGATGTCCTCGGCGAACCGGTGGCGGCCATCGTCGAGTGGTGCTCCGGCAAGGGCCATCTGGGACGCCATCTCGGCAGCCAGTGGCAGCTGCCGGTCCTCAGTTTGGAACTCGACGCGGCCCTGTGCGCCGCGGGCCAGGACTTCGCCGACCACATGGCGCTGGACCAGACATTTCTCCAGGCCGATGCCCTCGCCACCGGCAGCGCCGCGCACCTGGCGCAACGCCATGCCGTGGCCCTGCATGCCTGTGGCGATCTGCACCGGGCCCTCCTGGTCGGGGCAAAAGCGCATGGCGCGCTAGCCATCGATCTCGCCCCCTGTTGCTACTACCGAATCAACACACCCCGCTACCAGCCTTTCAATCCGGAAGCCGACGTGCCGCTCAGCCAGTCCGATCTGCATCTTGCCGTCACCGAAACCACGACCGCCGGGGGCCGCGAAAGGCGTCAGCGCGATGTCGCCATGGCGCGCAAACTTGGCTATCTGGCCTGGTGCCATGACCATGGCGACGCATCCAGACAGGCCGGCCTGAAGCCCGTGCCGGCAGCCTGGAACCGGCGGCCATTCGCGGATTACGTCCAGGCGATGGCCGCGCGCGATGGCCTGGGTTGGGACGCACGCGCCGATTGGCGGGCGTATGCCGAAACCGGCCGGGCGCGTCAGAAGGAAGTCATGCGTCTATCGCTGATTCGGCTGGCATTTCGCCGGCCGCTGGAGATCTGGCTGGCCCTGGACCAGGCGCTTTATCTGGAGCGCGCCGACTACGCTGTGACTTTGCGTGAGTTCTGCGCGCCCGGATTGACGCCGCGCAACCTGCTGCTCTCGGCGCGGCGCCAAGCCACCATCTAGCCGAAGAGCACCAGGCCCCAGACGGCGAAAACGTTGATCAGGGACAACAAGACCGAGGCGCTGCCGATGTCCTTGGCCCGTTTCGCCAGTTTATGGTTTTCCAGGGAGATGCGGTCGACCGTCGCCTCGATGGCCGAGTTGATCAATTCGACGATCAGAACCAGGACGATACTGGCTACGAGCAGGGCCCGTTCCAGCCCGGAATCGCCGAAGTAGAGGGCCGCCGGGATCAGCATCAGCGCCAGGAGGCTTTCCTGGCGGAAGGCATCCTCATGCTTCAGTGCCGCGCCAAAGCCGTCCACCGAATAAAAAAAGGCATTCCAGACCCGACGCAGACCCGTCTTGCCTTTGTGCGGACTCTCACCCTGCTCGGCTGTACCCGCGATCTCCGTACCGATATCCGACATGGCTTCAGGCCACCCAGGCCAGATCGAGCTCACGCGCCGCCTTGACGTCGTCGAGCCGTCGCGCCGGCAGGGTGTGCGGCGCGGTCTTGACCAGTTCCGGCTGCGTTTCCGCCTCGTCCTTGATGCGCTTCATGGCGGCGACGAAACCGTCCAGCGTTTCCTTGCTCTCGGTCTCGGTGGGCTCGATGAGCAGGCATTCCGGCACCAGCATCGGGAAATAGGTGGTCGGCGCATGGTAGCCGTAGTCGAGCAAGCGTTTGGCGAAGTCCATGGCGGATATGCCGGTGGCATCCTTGAGTTTCTTCAATGTAACGATGAACTCGTGGCTGGCGCGCCGCTCCGGGAAGGCCAGATCGAAGCCGGCCTTGGCCAGTTCCGCCGCCAGGTAGTTGGCGTTCAGGGCGGCATATTCCGAAACCCGGTGCATGCCCTCGCGACCGAGCATGCGCGCGTAGATGTAAGCACGCATCAGCACGCCCATGTTGCCACCGAAGGCGCTCATGCGGCCGATGGACTGCGGGCAATCGGCTTCCTCGGCCCAGCGATAAAAACCGCGCTCCTCCACCACGTAGGGGATGGGCAGGAAGGGGCGCAGGCGCTCCGACACGCCCACCGGACCGGCACCCGGACCGCCGCCACCGTGCGGCGTCGAGAAAGTCTTGTGCAAATTCATGTGGATGACGTCGAAACCCATGTCGCCGGGACGCACCCGGCCGAGGATGGCGTTGAGGTTGGCGCCGTCGTAATAGGTCAGACCGCCGGCCTCGTGGATGATCCGCTGGATCTCGACGATGGTCTTTTCAAACACGCCCAGGGTGGATGGGTTGGTCAGCATCAGGCCGGCGGTCTTCGGGCCGACCACGGCACGCAGGGCGACGAGGTCGACGTTGCCCTGGCGGTCGGTGGGAATCTCGCGCACCGAGTAGCCGCACATCGTCGCGGTCGCCGGGTTGGTGCCGTGCGCCGCGTCCGGGACGATGATCTCGGTACGCTCAGTATCGCCGCGCGCATCGTGATAGGCGCGGATCATGGCGATGCCGGCAAACTCGCCCTGAGCGCCGGCCATGGGCGCCATCGACACCGCCGCCATGCCGGTGACTTCCTTCAGCATCGATTGCAGCTCGGCCATGCTGGACAGGAAGCCCTGGCCGGTCTCGGCGTCCGCCAGGGGATGCCGGCTGAGGAACTGCGGCAGCATCGCCAGGCTGTGACAGGCGCGCGGGTTGTACTTCATGGTGCACGAGCCGAGCGGATAGAAATGCGTGTCGATGGAGAAATTCTTCTGCGACAGGCTGGTGTAGTGGCGCACCACGTCCAGTTCGGAGACCTCGGGCAGGCCCACGGCACTCTGACGGATCAGGGACTCGGGGATATCGTCGGCGGGCGCTGCCCGCAACGGCGCCTGCGCGCTGGCGCGCCGACCGGGATGGGAATGTTCGAAAATGAGCATGGATCAGTGACAGAGTGACGGGTGACTAAGTGACAGGACGGAGCGACGCGGCGACTGACTCTGTCACTTCGTCACTCCGCCACCGAGTCACTTCTGAAGCAGCACTTCGACGACGGCGTCGTAATTGGGTTCTTTCTCGATGGCGCTGACCATTTCGGTGTGGATGACCTTGTCGCGCTCGTCGAGGACGACGATGGCGCGCGCCAGCAAGCCGGAGAGCGGCGGGTCCATGATCATGACGCCGTATTGCTTGTGGAAGTCGCGGCCACGCATGGTCGACAGGGTAATGACGTTACTCAGGCCTTCGGCGCCGCAATAGCGCGCCTGGGCGAAGGGAAGATCGGCGGAGATGACCAGCACGACGGTGTTGGGCAGGCTGGAAACGATGCTATTGAAGCGCCGTGCCGAGGCCTGGCACACCGGCGTATCCAGGCTGGGAACGATATTCAGCACCTTGCGCTTGCCGTAGTAGTTCGACAGCGACACGTCTTTCAGGTCTTTGTCGACCAGCATGAAACTGGGCGCGGTGTCGCCGACACGGGGAAACTCGCCACCGACGTTGATGGGTTCGCCGCCGAAAGTTACTGTATGCATGATGTCTCCTTGATCAAGATTTATAGGCACAAGGCGGCGCTTCGCGGCGCCGGCTGAGGATACGTTCCAATTGTTGCGCATAACGCGCCAGGTCGCCATCGGTCTTGGTCTCGGTGGCACAGATCAGGATGGCGTCGGCCAGTTCCGGATAGTCCTTGCCCAGGGCGTAGCCGCCGAGGATGCCCTGGGCCCGCAAGGCGCGCAGGACTTCGTCGACCGGCTGGTTGACGCGGATCACCGCCTCATGGAACAGCGGACTGGCAAAGACTTGGCTGACGCCGGGAATGGCCGTCAAACGCTCGGCCAGGGCACGGGTATTGGCGTGCGCGCTGAGGGCGATATTCTTCAGGCCGGCCGGACCGATCAGCGACATGTACAAACAGGCAGCGGTCATCAGCAGCCCCTGATTGGTGCAGATGTTCGAGGTCGCCTTGGAGCGGCGGATGTGCTGCTCGCGGGCCTGCAGGGTGAGGACGAAGCCGGGGCGGCCTTCGCTGTCCACGGTGCGGCCGACGATGCGCCCGGGCATCTGCCGGACCAGCGCCTGCTTGCAGGTCATGAAGCCGAAATATGGGCCGCCCGAGGCGAGCGGCGCGCCCAGCGGCTGGCCGTCGCCGACGCAGATGTCGGCGCCTTTTTCACCCCAGACCCCCGGCGGCTTGAGCAAGGCCAGACTGGTCGGGTTGACCACGGCGATGGCGAACATACCCTGTTGGTGGGCCCAGTCGGTCAAGGCGTCGACCGGCTCCAGGACGCCGAAGAAGTTGGGCTGCGGGATCACCAGGGCGGCATGGGGCTCACCGGCAAAGGCCGCCAGCGCTTCGACCCGGGTCTGGCCGCTGGCCGGATCGTACGGCACGCTGACCAGTTCGATGCCCTGGTTGTGGACGATGGCGCGCGCCACGGCGACATAGCGCGGCGGCACAGTAGCCGGCACCAGCACCTTGCGCGCGCCGCGCTTGTCGGCGCGCACCGCCATCAGGATGGCCTCGGCGAGGGCCGTGGCGCCGTCGTACATCGAGGCATTCGAGACGTCCAGCCCGGTCAGACGCACCATCATGGTCTGGTATTCGTAGATCAGTTGCAGCGTGCCCTGGCTGGCCTCGGCCTGATAGGGGGTGTAGGCCGAGTAATACTCGCCGCGCCCGACGATCTGCCAGACGGCTGCGGGGATGTGATGCTCGTAGGCGCCGGCACCGATGAAGTTCAGCCAGAAGCCGTCCTGCGCCGCACGTTCGTGCATCTCGCGGGTTACGGCCATTTCCGAGAGGCCTTCGGGAATCCCGGCCAGGCCGCCGCAATTCAGGTCGGCGGGGATCTCGTCGAACAGGGCATCGATGGAAGGCGCGCCGATGCTGGCGAGCATCTCGGCGACATCGGTTTCGGTGTGGGGAATGAAGGGCATGAGTATCAGCTATTGTCGTAGGAGCCCGCTTGCGGGCGATTTCAGCGATGATCGCCCGCAAGCGGGCTCCTACCACCGGGTCAATGGGCTTCCGACTCGACATGCGCCGTGTAGGCGGCAGCGTCCAACAAGCTGTCAATGTCGGCGCCGTTTTCGGGGTTGAGCTTGAACATCCAAGCGCCATAAGCATCCTTGTTCAACATCTCCGGGCTGGCCTCCAGGTCTTCGTTGGCGGCGACCACCTCACCGGCGATGGGCGCGTAGACGTCGGACGCGGCCTTGACCGATTCGACCACGGCGCATTCCTCGCCGGCGGCAAGCTTGCGGCCCACGGTCGGGTTTTCCACGAACACCATGTCGCCAAGGAGATCCTGGGCGTGGTGGGTGATGCCCACGGTGACCGTGCCATCGGCCTCGGCGCGTACCCATTCGTGGGATTTGGTGTATTTCAGATCGCTGGGGATGCTCATCGTATTCTCCAAGAAATAAGGTAGGAGCGCCCTTGGGCGCGAATCGCGGGCAAGCCCGCTCCTACGGTTCAATCAAAGCTTTGCCATTGCGCACGAACGGGTATTTCACCACAGTCGCGCGCAGTCGTTTATCGCGAATTTCAACTTCCAGCGTATCACCCGACAGCACGCCTGCGGGAACCCGCGCCAAGGCGATCGAGACATTCAGGGTCGGGCTGAAGGAACCGCTGGTGATCTCGCCGGCGCCGTGCGCCGTATGCACCGGCTGATGGGCGCGCAGCACCCCCTTGTCCCGCAACAGCAGACCGACCAGTTGGCGCTCGCGCGGCAGGCGCAACAGGGCATCCTTGCCGATGAAGTCGCGTTCGCTCTTCAGATCGACGGTCCAGGCGAGTCCGGATTCCAGAGGCGTGGTCTTTTCATCCATATCCTGGCCGAACAGGTTCATGCCGGCCTCCAGGCGCAAGGTATCGCGCGCGCCCAGGCCGCAGGGTTTGACGCCGGCCTCCAGCAGGGCCTGCCAGAAGAACGATGCGGCTTTCGCCGGCAGCATGATTTCGAAGCCGTCCTCGCCGGTGTAGCCGGTGCGGGCGACGAACATGTCGCCGACCAGCACCGCCGTGAACGGCTTCATCGGCCGGGTCAGGCCTTCGCTGCCGGGCAGCGCCTGCCACAGCTTGGCGGCGGCATTCGGCCCCTGTACGGCGATCATCGCCAGTTCCCGGCGCGGCAGGATCTGCAGATCGGGCGCCAACTGGTTGCGCTGCGCCTCCATCCAGGCGATGTCCTTGTCAGCGCAACCGGCGTTGACGACGATGCGGAACCAGGATTCGGTCATGTAATAGATGATCAGGTCGTCGACGACACCGCCGCCTTCGTGAAGCATGCAGCTATACAAGGCCTTGCCGGTAGTTTGCAGTTTGTCGACGTTGTTGGCGACCAGGGTGCGCAGGAAGGCGCGTGCGCCCTCGCCTTTGATATCCACGGGAAGCATGTGCGAGACATCGAACATGCCGGCATCACGGCGCACGACATGGTGTTCCTCGATCTGCGAGCCGTAATGGATGGGCATCTCCCAGCCGGAAAAATCGACCAGTTTGGCGCCGGCTTCGCGGTGCTTGGCGTTCAGCGGGGTGTGTTTAAGCATCTTGTCTCTCTTCGGCGTAATAGGAACTGCGCACCAGGGGCCCGGCCTTGACCCAGGCAAAACCCAGGTCGCGGGCGGCGGCCTCGTACTCGGCAAAGACCTCGGGATGGATATAGTCGATCACCGGCAGATGCGCCCGGGTCGGCCGCAGGTATTGGCCCAGGGACAACCGGCTGACTCCGGCGCGACGCAGGTCGGCGAGCACCGCCAGGACCTCCTCGCGGGTCTCGCCCAGGCCGAGCATCAGCGCCGACTTGGCCTCGACCCCGGTCAGGCTGGCGGCCCGCTTAAGCAATTCCAGCGAGCGTTCGTACTTGGCGCCTTTGCGTGCTTCGCGATACAGGCGCGGCACGGTTTCGATGTTGTGGCCCCAGATCAGATCCCGCGATGTGCTCTCCGGCAGGCCCGCCAGGGTCTCGGTGAACAGGCGCGCGGCGTTGTCCTGAGTGTTGCGGAAATCGGGGTGAGGAACTCGACGCCGATGTCGGCGCGGCGTAGGCGCAATTCGCGCAGGGTATCGGCAAAGGCATGGGCACCACCATCCGCCATATCGTCGCGATTCACCGAAGTCAGCACGACGAATTTCAGTCTCATGCCCAAGGCGGCCTCGGCGACGCGACGCGGCTCGTCGCGGTCGAACCAGTCCGGGTTGCCGGTCTTGACGGCACAAAAGCCGCAGGCACGGGTGCAGGTATCGCCCAGGAGCATGAAGGTCGCCGTCCCCCGGCTCCAGCACTCGCTCTGGTTCGGGCAGCGCGTCTCTTCGAAGACGGTATGCAGCCGGGCGTCGACGACCTGGCGCGCCGTCGCCGGATAATGCGCTTCTCGGCCCCGATTCTGGCGAATCCAGGGCGGCATGCGGGTGACATTGGCAATGCTGACAGTCTGCAAGACAGGCTCCAAAACGACACAAGGCGAGGCGCGCCATCAACGCACCTCACCCCTCTGTCCGGTTACCTGAGAGATTAGCCCCATCGGTGGCCGTGTCCAGCACGGCGCTCTCCAGAGTCGCCACGGATCTGACGATCCGGATTCCCGCGGTCCATTGGCCTGAGCGATTGTTGGGTGGGTTGCGCCTTCGGCGGTGCGCCGGGTGGTTTCACACCTCGGCGAACGCTCTCCCACGGAAACGTTGGCAGCCGAACTATACCCAATCCGGCGCTGCCGGGACAAGTCCGACGGCTACTTTGCGGCTGGCTCGTCGGGCTCACGCAGCAAACGCTCGATCACCGTCTTCACCTCGTCGCTGTCCCATTCGATAGCGGTATTCACCGAATAGCGCACCTTGCCCTGACGATCCAGCAGGAAGGAACTGGGGAAGGCGAACACCCGCCAGCGGCTGGAAACGGCGCCATTGTCATCGAGCAGTACCGGAAAATCGACGTCCACCCGTTTCAGGAAGGCCTGTACATGCTCGGCGGACTCCTTGAAATTGATCGAGACGATGGCGAAATCCTTCGGGCCGTAGCTCGCCGCCAGACGATTCATCGAGGGGATTTCGTGAACGCAGGGCGGGCACCAGGTCGCCCAGAAGTTCACCAGGGTGATGCGTCCGGGCGCCAGCGTGTGTCTCTGGCCGCGCGCATCGGTCAAGGCGAAGCCCGGCGCCGGTCGGCGTGGGCGCTCGATCAGCCCATAGGCGGGGGCCGCTGCCGGTATCGGCTGCCCTTCGAGCGGCCGGGGCTTGACGGGGTGCGGGCTGGCGGCGAGCAGCCGGGCGGCGGCAAGGAGACGCGCCGGTGTATCGCGAACCGCCTGCTCCACGGCGACAGGAACCGTCCCGGCCAGGGCCTGCAGGCTTTCGCTGCGCGGACGCTCGGTCTGGAACAGATAATAATCACGCACGTCACGTACCAGCCAGCTGTAGGCCTGACTGCCAGCCTCTTGGAGCACGCGCATCAGTTCTGGCAAGCGCCCCCGGTTGGCACCCAGGGCCGGCTGCATGATCAGTACCGGCATGTTGGTGGCACGGACGATATCCATCCACTCCGGATCCTCGCCAGCGATCGGCGTGCCCCGGTACAGGTTCGGAAAGAACAGCACCGCACCCGCGACATCGCGGGTGTGGGTTGCTTGTGTTTGCCACTCCCGAAGGCCCTTGAGCAGCGGCACGGCCATCCGGTCGCTGGCCACCAGGACGATGGGACGTCGCCCACTGCGCACCGCCGCCGTCAATAAAGCCGCCACCGGAGTACCGTCGATATTGCGGATGGCTTCGGCGCTACGCTGAAGCATCAGGCCATCGAGCAGATCAACCTGCCAGACGCTGGCACCCTGCTCAGCCAAGGCCTCCGCCAGGCTGTTGGCACGCTGCGTTTCGCCATACTGGTTCAACAGCCAAAGAAACAGCGGCCCACCCTGGCTTGTACCGAACGCCTTGACCTCAAGTTGATCGCCCGCGGGCGTTGTCACGCTGAAGGCCGCCCATGCCGGCCCGCTCATGGCAATAAACAGCCACAGCGCTACAAAGCGGAGAATCTGGCGCATACGTTGGATAGTCAGACCGTGCTTTTCAGCTCAATGCCATCGAAACGTCCGATCGCCCTGTTCAAGGGTAATACGGCTTGACCTCGTAACCGGCGGCGGAGAGCGCGCCCAGGTCGAGGTCGAGCTGAAACTCGTGCTCGCTTCTGGCCGCGATGCCAGCGGAGAGTCCACGTTCCTTGGCCAGGTAATCGCGTGGCTTGAACACCCGCTGCGCCATGGCGGTATTGTGGATATCGCTCAGTTTCAGGATGAAATGCGGCCAGTCCTGGGCTTGCCTGGAGCGATTGCTGAAGGTGACACGCAAGCGGGCGTGCGCCGCCTGCTCGGGGTCGGTTTCCAGTGACGAAGCCTCGATATGCAGCGCTTCCGGATCGCGCGACAAGGGAAGCTCGCAACCCAGCGACTTGCAGGCCATGGCCAGGGCCGGACGCATTTCCGGCAGCCAGGTGACCAATTCGGCGCGCAGAAAGAAAGTTGTTTGAGCCAACAGGGCGACAAACAACAGGCTGGCCAGAATGCCATACAACAGCCCCTTCAAGATCCCCGAGCCGGAAGCGTCGGCATCCCGGGACGAGGGCAAGTCCGAGAGCAGGATATCGTCCACGTCTTGGCGCTGTCTGGCCCGTGGGTTGTCAGGCATCATCGCCGCATCAAGTTCGACCGCATCGTCGGCGATCTCCGCCAGCCAGTCGCTGCTGGGGGGCTCGGCCTGGGCGGTGACGGTGTCATCGGCGGCATCGATAACTTCGTAGCGCAGGTTCGCGGCCGGTTGTGATTCGCTTTCGGCACGTGCCACCGAATCGGCCGGCTCGATGGCAGTCACGAATTCCCGGCTATGCACCCCGGCCTGATCGGGCGACTCGATTTCATCCTCCGCAGGCGTCTCGATCTCCGCCTGGAGGTTGTCATAGGCATTGAATACGGCGGTGCACCGACCGCAGCGCACCATGCCCCGACGCGCGCCAAGCTGCTCCTGAGTAACGCGAAAGGCCGTGCGGCACTCCGGGCAGGTGGTCAGCATCGCCGGACGCCTTCCAGGCAGACCCAGCCCTCGTCGACCGCCCAGAGGCGCATCTCGAAGTGTATTGCGTAGATAGCCATGACCTCGTCCGCCTGGCTTTCCAGGATGCCGGACAGGGCAATGCGGCCATTGGGTCGCACCTTGCCAGCCAGCAAAGGCGCCAGGGCCTTGAGCGGATTGGTGAGGATATTCGCGACCAGCACGGTGTATTGTGCGGCAGCGTCGAGACCCTCGGGCAAACAGAATGCCGCCTCGACGCGGTTGCGTTGGGCGTTGTCGCGCGCCGCCTCGACGGCCTGGAGATCGATGTCGACCCCGACCACCGGATCGGCGCCGAGCTTGACCGCAGCGATGGCCAGGATGCCTGAACCGCAACCATAGTCGAGCAGGCTTTCGCCGCCGCGCAGATGGGCTTCGAGCCAGCGCAGACAGAGCCGGGTGGTCGGATGGCTGCCGGTGCCGAAGGCCAGGCCGGGATCGAGGACGATGCTGATGGCGCCGGCATCGGGAGCCTCATGCCAGGACGGAACAATCCAGAGCCGTTCGGAGATCGGAATGGGATCGAACTGCGACTGAGTCAGGCGTACCCAGTCCTGCTCCTCGACGGTTTCCAGTTCGCGCCCGGTATCGGCGGGGATGCCGGCCTGCGCCAGCAGGCTGGCGATATCGCTGTCCTCAGCGAGCAAGGCAACCACCCAGTTGCGCTTCCAGGCACGCGGATCGGCCATGCCCGGCTCGCCGAACTGCGGCTCCTCGGCGGCGCTGCCGAGATCGCGGTCCTCGATGGAGACGGACAGGGCGCCGGCGTCCATCAGGGCATCGGCCCAGGCCTCGGCGCGCTCGCCATCCACCGCCAGACGCATCGATAGCCAGGCCATACCGCCCTCCCAGGTTGACTACATTAACTCTTCAGGCCGAGTTTCTGTTCCAGATAGTGAATGCTGATGCCGCCCTGGATGAACGCGGCATCGTTCATCAGTTCCACATGCAGCGGGATGTTCGTTTTGATGCCCTCGACGATCATCTCCGACAGGGCGACGCGCATGCGGGCAATGGCCTGCTCGCGGGTGGCGCCGTAGGCGATGAGCTTGCCGATCATGGAATCGTAGTGCGGCGGCACGTAGTAATTCTGGTAGACGTGCGAGTCGATGCGGATGCCCGGCCCGCCTGCGGCGTGGTACAGGGTGATGCGTCCCGGCGAGGGCACGAAGGTGAACGGGTCCTCGGCGTTGATGCGGCACTCGATGGCATGACCGCGGAACTGCACCTCTTTCTGCTTCACCGAAAGTTTCTCGCCGGCGGCGATACGGATGGTTTCCTGGACGATGTCGACGCCGGTGATGAGTTCGGTGACCGGATGCTCGACCTGGACCCGGGTGTTCATCTCGATGAAGAAGAACTCGCCGTTCTCGTAGAGGAACTCGAAGGTGCCGGCGCCGCGATAGCCGATCTTGCGGCAGGCCTCGGCACAACGCTCGCCGATCTTGTTCCTGAGGGCCAAGGCCAGACCCGGCGCCGGCGCCTCTTCCAGGACTTTTTGGTGGCGTCGCTGCATCGAGCAGTCGCGCTCGCCCAGATGCGCCGCGTTGCCGTGCTCGTCGGCGAGCACCTGGATCTCGATATGGCGCGGATTGCCGAGGTACTTCTCCATGTAGACGACCGGATTGTTGAACGCCGCGCCCGCCTCGTTCTGGGTCATCTGCACCGACTGGATCAGGTTGGCCTCGGTATGCACCACGCGCATGCCGCGCCCGCCGCCACCACCCGCCGCCTTGATGATGACCGGATAGCCGATATCGCGCGCCATGCGCAACCATTCGTCAGGATCTTCCGGCAAGGCGCCCTCGGAACCCGGCACCACGGGCACGCCGGCCTCTTTCATGGCGTCCTTGGCGGACACCTTGTCGCCCATCAGACGGATGGTATCGGGGCGCGGACCGATGAAGACGAAGCCGGACTGCTCGACACGCTCGGCGAAGTCGGCGTTCTCGGACAGGAAACCGTAGCCGGGGTGGATCGCCTCGGCATCGGTCACCTCGGCGGCGGCGATGATCGCCGGCACATGCAGGTAACTCTTCAACGACGGCGCCGGGCCGATGCATACGGATTCGTCGGCCAGACGCACATATTTCGCTTCGGCATCGGCCTCGGAGTGCACCGCCACGGTCTTGATGCCCATCTCGCGGCAGGCGCGCTGGATACGCAGGGCGATTTCGCCCCGGTTGGCAATCAGAATTTTGTCAAACATGGATACCTCTTTCCGACCTCGGATCCAAGAGTCTAGACTCAAGACTCAAGAGAGGCCGCGGCGAAGCCGCTCCATCCTCTTGCATCTCGTCTCTTGCGCCTCGAATCTCAACCAAATCAACCGATGATGAACAGCGGCTCGCCGTATTCGACCGGCTGGCCGTTCTCGATGAGGATGGCCTTGATGACGCCACCTTGATCGGCTTCGATCTCGTTCATCAACTTCATGGCTTCGATGATGCACAGGGTATCCCCCGTGTTGACCGTCTGGCCAATCTCGACGAAGGATTTCGCGCCCGGTGTCGGCGAGCGGTACAGTGTGCCGACCATGGGCGACTTGACGACATGGCCGTCCGGGGCGGCAGGCTCGGCCACCACGGCAGCGGCCGGGCTGGCCACTGCCGTGGCCGGCATGGCATAGGACGGCATCATCATTTGCGGCTGGGCATAGAAGGGGCCACTGTTGGCAACGGTATGGGTGATACGCACCCGCTCCTCACCTTCGGTGATCTCCAGTTCGGCGATGCCGGACTCCTGGACCAGATCGATCAACTTCTTGAGTTTACGTAAATCCATCATTCCTCCAATGCATGCAGAGCATAGTCCAGGGCGAAACGATAGCCGTTGGCCCCCAGGCCAGAGATCACGCCGACCGCCAGATCGGAAAAATAGGACTGCTGGCGGAAGGCCTCCCGGGCATGGACGTTGGACAGATGCACTTCGATAAACGGGATGGCGACCGCCGCCAGGGCATCGCGCAAGGCGACGCTGGTGTGGGTGAAGGCTGCGGGATTGATAACGATGAAACCGATAGACTGCTCGCGGGCCGCGTGGATGCGCTCCAACAGTTCATGTTCCGCGTTGCTCTGATAACATTCGACCATGACACCCGCGGCCGCCCCCTGCTTTATCAAAGCGGCATCGATGCCGGCGAGGGTTTGGGTGCCATAATGCTTGGGCTCACGACTGCCGAGTAGATTGAGGTTCGGGCCATGCAGCACCAGAATACCGGACTTGGTGGTAACGGACGGCGGCTTCGAAGATGACTTTTTGGGCATGTAAAGAGGCCGTTCAGTGAACATCAGACGGGCGCCAGTTTGCCGCAATTCAACCCAACTTGTCCAGAATATCCCCGAACATCGCGGAATTTGCATGTGCAAGATCAACCCCAGGAATCGCCCAGAGCCAGACACCGTATGCCTTCCCAGCCTTTGATCCTCTGGCGTTTTCTGGACGGCAAGCCCGGACACGAGAAGCAAACCCTGGGCTTGAGCCAAGCCCTGGCGAAACTTGCCCCTGTTCAGATACACGATATCGTTTCCGGCAGCCGCTGGCGCGCGGCTCTGCGCTGGCTGGCCGGCACATTCCCGCCCGGCACCGCCCTGCCACCGCCCGATCTGCTGCTCGTTGCCGGCCATGCCAGCCATTTCGCCGGACTGGCGGCACGCCGCGCGTATGGTGGCAAGCTCGTCGCGCTGATGCGCCCGGGGTTGCCAGTCGACTGGTTCGATCTATGTCTGGTCCCGGAACATGACCAACCAAAAATCAGCAAGCACGTCATCACAACGCGCGGCGCCCTGAATGCGGTCGAATCCGGCGGTCCGCACCACCCAGGTGAAGGTCTGATCCTGGTCGGCGGATCGTCGAAAAACTTCGCCTGGGACGACAGCGCGGTCATCGAACAAATCCGGCAACTGGCTGTAGGTCACCCGGAGATACGCTGGCGCTTGACGACCTCGCGGCGTACACCGAGTACCTTTATCGGCGCGCTCCAGGCTCATGGCCCGGCGAATCTGACAACCCTCAATCACACCGAAACCCCGGCTGGCTGGCTGGAAGCGACGCTCGGCCAGGTTCAACAGGCCTGGGTGACTGAAGACAGCGTCTCCATGCTCTACGAAGCGCTCACCGCCGGCTGTCATGTCGGCCTGTTACGTCTCTCCCGAAAATCCGCTGGCCGCGTCGCGCAGGGGGTCGACAAGCTGCTCGCCGACGGCTGGATCACCCCCATGGAAGGCTGGCGCGCCGGCATCTGTCCAAGCCCGCCACGCGGCACATTCAACGAGGCCGAGCGATGTGCCCGACTGATACTGGAAAAATGGTTTCCCCGCGCCGCCTGACCGTCGTCCAGGTCTTGCCCGCGCTCGACTCCGGCGGTGTCGAGCGCGGCACCCTGGAGGTCGGCAAGCATCTGGTCGAACATGGCCACCGCTCCATCGTCATCTCGGCAGGCGGACGCATGGTCAAGCAACTTGTCGGCGAAGGCAGCGAACACCTCGCCTGGGACATTGGCCGCAAGAATCCGTGGACCCTGCGCTTCATCCCGCGACTGCGCCGCTTTCTCAAAAGCAACCGCGTCGACATTTTGCACGTCCGATCGCGCATGCCCGCCTGGGTCTGCTACCTCGCCTGGCGTGGCATGAACCCGGCCACGCGGCCGCATCTCGTCACCACCGTGCATGGGCCGTATTCGGTCAATGCCTATAGCGCGGTGATGACCAAGGGCGAACGGGTCATCGTCATTTCGGAGATGATCAACGACTATGTCCTGAAAAATTACCCCGGCGTCGCGCCCGACAAACTCAGGCTGATCTACCGGGGCGTCGATCCGGCGCAGTTCCCCTATGGCTTCAAGGTCGGACGCCGCTGGCTGGAACAATGGGCTCGGCAATATCCCTGGACCCTGGACAAACGCCTGATCACCCTGCCGGCACGCATTACCCGCTGGAAAGGCCAAGAGGACTTCATCGACTTCATGGCCCATCTGCGCGCCAGCAACCCCGAGGTGCATGGCCTGATCGTCGGCGATGTCCATCCCCGCCGACGCCAGTTCCTGGACGCGCTTCAGGAGCGCGTCAGCGCGCTGGGCCTCGGGGAAGTCATCACCTTCACCGGCCACCGCGCCGATCTGAAGGAAATCATGGCCATCTCCGATATCGTCCTGTCCCTGTCGCGCGAGCCAGAGGCCTTCGGGCGAACCACCATCGAGGCGCTGAGCCTGGGCATTCCGGTCCTGGGCTATGCCCATGGTGGTGTCGGCGAACAGCTCACCGCGGTTTTTCCCGAGGGCGCCGTCGCCCTGGGCGATTGGCGCGGCGCCGCCGACAAGGCCGCCGTTTGGCTCGACGCGCCGCCGCGTGTCGCGGACAGTCACCCGTTCACTCTCGCGCGCATGCTCGACGCCACGCTTGCGGTCTACGAAGAACTGGTGAACGCAGCGTGATCCGCGGGCTGCGCGATGTTCTGACCAGCTTCCATGGCTGGGCCTGGCTGCTCAGTTTCATGCTGATTTTCTGGGCGCCACTGCCCGGGGAGCAGCGTCTGCCAGCGACGCTCTTGTTACCACTTGGGCTTTGGCTTTCACTGAGGCGTCGCGAGGAAGTAAACAGCCTTCCAGGTCTGCGCGAACTGCGCTGGTTTTTCCTGATGTTGATCGTGCCTTGCCTGGCCTCGCTACCCTTCTCCCAGGCACCGGAAGCCACGGTGAATGTACTGGCGATCCTGATATTGTCCTACTGGGTCGGCCTGGTCATGCTGGCCGGCCTGGCGTCGCGCCCGATCAGACTGTTGACCTGGGGAATTACCGCGACCTTGCTGTTCTGGTCGCTCGATGCCCTGTTGCAGTGGTCGTACGGCGTCGATCTGCTTGGCATACCGCTGCACCCGGAGGGGCGTGTCCTCGGTATTTTTCGCGACAACCAGCACCTCGGGGTGATGCTCGGGGTACTCCTGCCGGTACTGGTCCTGCCCTTGGCCAAACCGCGGCCGGCCGCCGCCATGGCATGTTTCGGCCTGGTTACGTTCGTCATCGGTTTGTCTGGGGCGCGGGCCGCGCTCGTCTTCGCCATCCTGGCCGGCGCCGGGTTGGCATACCAGCTGCCCGGCTGGCGCCAACGCCTCGGCATGCTGATGCTTGGCATGGGCGTTCTGGTCGGGGCGATCAGCCTCTCGCCGATCCATACCCAGCGTCTGCTGGAACGCGACTATTCCAGCCATCTGGACAACCCTGCCTACAGTCGGAATGAAGCCCTCTTCCTGCAAGCCGACGACTTTCTCAGCGGACGCCTGAAGATCTGGGATACCGGCTGGAACATGTTCCAGGCACATCCCCTGGTCGGGGTCGGTGCCGGGGCCTTCGACGCCGCGTATGACCGCTATTCGACACGCCCGGACGATCAGTTCACCGCGCGTGGCGGCTACCCCGGCGGCGTCCACCACGCCCACCAGCTCTATGTCTCCGCCGCGGCCGAGACCGGCATCATCGGCTTGGCGTCATTGCTGGCCTTGTTCGTCATCCTGATCCGCTGGTACCGGGCACTTCGCCCAGCGGGCCAGGAGCGCGCCTATCCCTATGCCTTCAGCCTGTGTATTGCCGTGTTTCCGTTCAATTCACAGCACAGCGTATATATCGGCTGGTGGTTCGCCACGCTCTTGTTTCTGGCCTGCGCGATGCTGGTCGCCGGCACCGAGGGCAATCGCGAGGGCGCGCCGGCATGAGCGCCGAACCAAAGCGCATCCTGATCCTTTCCGACGGGCGGGCGGGCCATGTCTCCACGTCGCGCGGCATGGCCGACCTGCTGGCCTCGGAGGGCAGCGTCGCCATCGACCGACTGGAGATCAGGCTGCGCGCCAAGGCGCTCCGACCGATATTGAAGTGGCTGGTCAATGCCTCGCTGGCTTGCCGCCTGCTGGCCGCCATGCCCGCCTGGCCGCGCCTGTTTTATCGCGGCTACACGGCGGGCCCGGCGAATGTGGTGATCTCGGCGGGTGGCGATACCATCTACCTGAATGCCCTCCTGGGCCGGTGCAAGCCATGCCCGAATATTTTCTGCGGCTCCTTGCGCGGCGTCAGAGCCGACCTGTTCGACCTGATCGTGCATATCCGCCCGTCGGACTTGCCCAACTGGATCGCCATGGAGGTGCTGCCCTCCTCAGCCGAGATGGGCGCGGCCAGGGCGGCTGCGGCTGCCTTTGCCCAGGCACATCTGAGCGGCACGAGCCCGGGCTACTGGTCGTTGCTGATCGGCGGCGACGGCAGCGGCTACCGCTTCGGTGTCGAGGATTGCGTCACTATCCTGCAGCGCTGCGCCGCCCTGGCGGCCAAGCATGGCAAGACACTGCTCGTCTCGACCTCGCGGCGCACCGGCAAGCCCGCCGAACTTGCCATTCGTGCCTGGCTGGCGGCACATCCGGCCGCGCCGGTCGCCTACTGCGTTCTTTACAACCACAAACCGGAACGCGTTGCCACGGCATTCATGGCCTTGAGCGAATGGGTGTTCTGCACCGAAGACAGCCTGTCGATGATCTCCGAATCGGTACTCTTGCGGCGTCCGCTGGTCACACTCGCCACGGCCGAGGCACGGCCCGCGCCGGATCACCAGACCCTGCTCAAACGGCTTGCTGCCAACCGGCGCCTGTGGCGCGTCGGGCTTGCCGGCATCGAGACGCTCGACATGACGGCCATGGCCGACGCGTGGCTGCCGTACGAGCGCGCCGACCAGGCCGTGCTGCGCAAGCGCATGCTCGCTATACTTTCGCCCGATGCCGGCGCGTCGCCGGAACAAGGATCCCCATGCTGCCCATAGCCACTTACAAGTACACCACCACGAATATCGGCGACGACATCCAGCCTTACGCCATTGAAAAACTCATCGGCCGGCGCACCGAGAAGGTCTATCGCGACCACCTCTATCGACAGAAAAAACCGGTCGCCCTGGTCGGCAACAGCTGGTATTTCGTCACCTCGCCGCTAAGCAGCCTGGAGGCGGCCCTGCGCGGCGGGCGCATGTTCCCGCCACCGGATTGCGTGACACCGCTCTACATCGGCATCTCCATCAGCCGACGCGCCGAGAAATACATGCTGTCGCCGGAGGGTATCGCCCATCTCAAGAAATACAGCCCGGTCGGCTGCCGTGACCATCACACCCTGGAAATGCTGAAGGCACGGGGTGTGGTGGCCTATTACTCGGGTTGCCCGACCATGACACTGGAGAACGAACACACCCAGCGCGACGACCGCATCTATATCGTCGACACCGACCGGCGCCCACGCGTCGAAGGTTTCCTGCGCAGGCTGACCTCGAACCCGGCCAAGGGCGAGGATTTCACCCCGTTGATTCCAGAGGCTATCCGCCGCCAGGCCACGACCTTGACCCATCTGGTGGATTTCGGCGACGACCAGGAAAAGCGCTATGCCTATGTCGACAACCTGATCCGGGCGTACTCCACGGCCCGCCTGGTCATTACCACCCGCCTGCACGTCGCCCTGCCCTGCGCCGCGCTGGGGACGCCCTGCGTGCTCCTGCACAAGTCCGACTTCCGCTTCACCGGCTACGATTTCCTGAAGATGTACCATCCGGGCAATATCCACGAGTGCGACTGGAACCCGGAGACCATGACCATCCCCGACGTGAGCGGCCACAAACGGGCCATGCGCGCGACGATCCTGGATTGGGTTGGCGCGATCGAAAGAAAGGCAGGTTGAAGGCGTGACCTTGACACCCGACAAGCCCGCATACGGACACTACGCACTGACCGGCACCGACCGTCGACTGCTGAGCCTGGCACAAAACCAGCAAACCAGCTGGCTCGGTCGCCGCCTGGCCTTGATCGCCCGCCGCCTTGTTCTCTCCGGCCGCAGCCAGCCCATCGATGCCGAAGCGGAAGGTTTGCGCCTGCGCGTTCACGTCAACGACAACGTCTCGGAACGCAAATTCCTGTTCATGCCACGTTTTTTCGACCTTGCCGAGCGCGACTACCTCACCCGGCACCTGACCCCGGGCGGTACCTTCATCGACATCGGCGCCAATGCCGGCATTTACACCCTGACCGCGGCACGTGCCTATGCCCGGCTTGGCGGCGGGCGCGTCCTGGCGGTCGAGGCCAACCCGATCATGCAGGCCAGATTGAAGTACAACGTCACGCTCAACGAGCTCAACAAGCATGTCGAGGTCGCCCCTGTCGCGCTCTCCAGCCGGGATGGCGAGGTCAGCTTTTCGATCTCCAACGACAATCTTGGCGAAAGCGGACTGCTGGCGACCGGTGGTCGCAACATCCGCGTCCCCTGCATGACCCTGGCCAGTCTGCTGGTCGCGCACGACATCAACCGGCTCGACGGCATGAAGATCGACGTGGAAGGCATGGAGGATGTCATCCTCAGTCCCTTTCTGGCCCAGGCCGATGCCACACTGTTGCCGCGCTTCATCATCATCGAGAACTCGGCGAACCGCTGGCATAACAATCTGCTTGGCGAACTGGCCGCGAAAGGCTACCGGGAACATGCCCGGCACAAGATGAATCTGGTCCTGGTGCTCCCCGGGACAAACCAGTCTCGGCCATAGGGTGCTCGTTTAGAGCCACCCGAGCGTTCCATCGGACGACATCGCCGTACGCCGATGCAGGCAAGCCCGTGTCGGCCAAGTCCATCCCGGGAAGGGCTCAAGAATTTTCGGGCGCCAGACCTTCGATAACGGTGGGTATATCAGGCTGCTGAAATAGATGGCGCATTCAAGGACGATGCGCGGCTTCTGATCGAGCCATGGGCTGGTGTTATGGCGGTTGGTTTCTTGCTGCGTGTTGACGGCTCGGTACCATTCCGGTGTAGACCCGCCGAAGTAATGCTGGCCCCAACTGATTTCCTCGCCCAGTACGTAAAATATTCCCAGAACAAAACCAACCGCCCAGATCGACCTGACCCGGTCAGACCGTGTCTCAGGGCGCATCAGCGCTGCCGATTACATCAGGAATATGGTGGCCAGTCCCAGGAAGATCAGAAAGCCCATGGAATCGGTGATAAAGGTCAGCAGGACATGGGCACCGAAGGCCGGGTCGTGACCCAGTCTGACAATGATGATCGGCGCCAGATAGCCGGCTACGGCGGCGACGATCAGGCTGAGCAGCATGGCGGCGGACATGACCAGGGCAAGATGCGGGTTGCCATAGAGCAGGTAGGTGATGATGCCCATCATGCTGCCCCACATCAGGCCGTTGAGCACGGCGATGCCGAGTTCCTTGACCAGCAACCGCTTGAGGTTCTCCTTCGAAATCAGGTTCAGCGCCAGGCCGCGCACCATCAGTGTCAAGGTCTGGCTGCCCGAGTTACCGCCCATGCCGGCAACGATAGGCATCAAGGCCGCCAGGGCGGCCAGCTTCTCGATCGAACCCTCGAAGGCGCCGACGACGCGCGAGGCAAACAAGGCGGTACACAGATTGATGGCCAGCCAGAGCCAGCGATTCTTGGCCGCCTTCCAGACCGTCGAGAACAGGTCCTCTTCCTCGCGCAGACCGGCGGCCTGGAGCATGTCCTCCTCGGCCTCGGCGCGGATGTAGTCCATGACCACGTCGACGGTTAAGCGGCCGACCAGGCGATCATTCGGATCGACGATGGGTGCCGTCACCAGATCGTAACGCTCGAAGGCCTGGGCCGTTACCGAAGCCGAATCGGAAGGATGGAAGGTCACCGGATCGTCCGACATCACCGCCGCGACATGCGCCTCGGGATCGTGCACCAACATCCTCTTGAGCGGCAGCGTGCCGATCAGCCGCTCGTCGCGGTCGATGACGAACAACTTGTCGGTGGGACTGGGCAGCTCACCGAGGCGGCGCAGATAGCGCAGCGCCGTTTCCAGGGTGACATCGGCGCGGATGGTGACGAAGTCGTAGTCCATCATGGCGCCGACCGAGTCATCGTCATAGGCCAGCGAGGACTCGACCTGGGCGCGCTTCACCGCGCCCAGGGATTCCATCAGTTCCTGGATCACATCCTTGGGCAGGTCGGCCGCCAGGTCGGCGATCTCGTCGGTGTCCAGGGTCGCCGCGGCGGCCACCAGTTCGCGGTTGTCCATGGTGGCGATGAGCGATTCGCGCACCGCGTCGGAAACCTCGATGAGAATCTCGCCGTCGCGCTCGGCCTTCACCAGGTCCCAGACCATCAGCCGGTCTTCGGGCGGCAAGGCCTCCAGGATATAGGCCACGTCCGCCGGGTGCAGCTCGTCGAGCTTCTTGGCCAGCTCGTTCAGGTTCTGCTTGTGCACCAGCGACTCGATCAGTTCGTGGCGCGGCATGTCCTGCTTGTGGATCAGCGACTCGACCAGCCTTTGCCGGGCAATCATATCCAGGACCAACTTCAGACTGTATTCGACGTGGTCCTGGGCGCGGTCATCGTGCGTTTCGGTCATGGCGGTATCCGGCGGGGGTTGGCGGCGATTTTACCCGCCGCGAAAAAAAATCCTAAAGTTTTCCGAAAAGTTGCCGTTAAGGGGACAGAAGTGCTCCTCCTACCCGCAAACCGGTTTTCCGGTTGCTTCTACCCGACCCCCTTGGTCGGGTTTTTTTTGCCCGGCAAGCGCGCGGCTACCTGGGCACGCTCACCTGCCACATACGCGCGGCGATGATGCCCTGCCGGCGCAGCAGGCCGCGCGCGCCGCGGTGCGTTTCGTAATAACGCGGATTCGGCACCATCGCGGCGAGTTGCGCGGCCTGACCGGCGCCCAGGCTGGAAGCGGGAATCTTGTAGTAGCGGCGCGCGGCGGCTTCGGCACCGTAGATGCCGTTGCCCCACTCGATGACGTTGAGATAGACCTCGAGAATGCGCCGCTTGCTCCAGATCACCTCGATCATCACCGTGATGATCGCCTCCTGAACCTTGCGCAGGGGGTTGCGCGAGGCAGAGAGGAACAAATTCTTCGCGAGTTGCTGGCTGATGGTCGAGCCACCGGCAACGATGCGGCCTTTCTTCAAGTTCTTTTCGACGGCCTTTTCGATGCCCTCCCAGTCGAAGCCCTCGTGTTCCAGGAATTTGCTGTCCTCCGCGGCGATCACCGCGCGTTTCAGGTGTATGGAAATGCGCCCGTAATCGACCCACTGATGGCGCAGCTCGGCATCCGGTCCTTTTTTTTCCTGGAGACGGTCCAGGCCGGCCTCCATGAAGGCGGTATTCGCGGGATTCATCCAGCCCCACCAGACCACCCCGGCCAGGTAACCCAGTTGCAGATAGAACAGCAGAATGAAGACGACCAGCGCACCACGCCAAAGCTTGCCGGGCATCACTGGCTCCTGAGCAGGGCGATCACCGGCGCCGTCTCCGGCCGCACCCCACGCCAGACAAAAAAGGCCTCGGCGGCCTGTTCGACCAACATGCCCAGACCGTCGGCAACACGCGCGCCCCGGGCTCGGGCAGCCGCCATGAACGGTGTTTCGCGTCCGTACATCATGTCGTAGGCCAAGGCGCCCGGTGCATAGATGCCCTCCGGCAAAGGCGGCAGATCCCCGGCCAGACTGGCCGCCGTGGCGTTGATCACCAGGTCGAAGGGCCGATCGGCGAGACCATCGAAGCCACCACCCCGACAGCCAAACCGGCCGGCCAGATCGAGCGCTTTCGAGGCCGTCCGGTTGGCAATGAACAGGTCGGCCGGCTGACGCTTCAGGAGGGGCAGAATAACGCCACGTGCCGCGCCACCGGCACCGAGCAGGAGGATGCGCTTCCCGGCCAGAGCGAAACCCTGGTTCTCGGTCAGGTCGTGCACCAAGCCGATACCGTCGGTGTTGTCGCCGTAAATTTCGCCAGCGGCGAAGTTCAGGGTATTCACCGCGCCAGCGGCTTCGGCGCGCTCGCTGCGCGCGCTCGCCAAGGCATAGGCCTGTTCCTTGAATGGCACGGTGACATTGGCACCCCGCCCCCCCTCCGCCTGAAACGCCCGTACCGCATCGGCGAAATGCTCCAAGGGCGCCAGGGTGGTGGTGTAGACCATCCTTTGCCCGGTCTGGCGGGCGAATTCAGCGTGTATAAGTGGCGACTTGGAGTGCGCGATGGGGTTACCGAAGACGGTATATAAATCGGTCATGTCGGATACGTTGAAATCAATGGGATATTGTACCGTCCGCAACGCACACCGCCTCACGGCACCATTACAGTGCGTCTCGCACTATTTTGGGCGCCGAATTTGTCGTCCTGGTGCCCACCCCTGTGGCAGAATGCCGGACTAGGCAATACCGGTTTCGGAAATTCGCGAAGACGCGGCACAAACGCGCCTCCTCACCTAGGACGCGCATTCGCCACAAATACGAGGGTTTCCTGGCACATTATGTGCTATCAATGTGCCCGTAGTTCACTCACACCTGTGCAATCTCTGATTTAGGAGCTAGATATGGCGGTCGCCGATGTAATGAAGATGGTTCAGGAAAACGATGTCAAATTCGTCGATTTCCGTTTTACCGATACCCGCGGCAAGGAACAGCACGTCACCGTGCCCGTTTCCGCTTTCGATGAAGACAAGTTCACGTCGGGCCATGCCTTCGACGGCTCCTCGATCGCTGGCTGGAAGGGCATCGAGGCCTCGGACATGCAACTCATGCCCGACCCGAACACGGCCAACATCGACCCCTTCATGGACGAGCCGACCCTGATCCTGTCCTGCGACGTCATCGAGCCGGACACCGGCAAGGGCTACGACCGCGACCCGCGTTCCATCGGCAAGCGCGCCGAGGCCTACCTGAAGTCCACCGGCATCGGCGATGTCGCCTACTTCGGCCCGGAACCCGAATTCTTCATCTTCGACTCCGTCACCTGGGGTGACGACATGTCCGGCTGCCACGTCAAGATCCGTTCCGAAGAGGCCGCCTGGTCCTCCGGCGAGCAGACCGAGGCCGGCAACATCGGCCACCGTCCCAAGGTCAAGGGCGGCTACTTCCCGGTGCCGCCGATCGACAGCCTGCAAGACATCCGCTCCGCCATGTGCCTGGCCCTGGAAGAAATGGTCGTGCCGGTCGAAGTCCGCCACCACGAGGTGGCCACCGCCGGCCAGTGCGAAATCGGCACCAAGTTCAGCTCCCTGGTACAACGCGCCGACTGGACCCAGATCCAGAAGTACGTGACCCACAACGTCGCCCATGCCTACGGCAAGACCGCGACCTTCATGCCCAAGCCCATCGTCGGTGACAACGGCTCCGGCATGCACGTGCACCAGTCGATCTGGAAGGACGGCAAGAACCTGTTCGCCGGCAACGGCTACGCTGGCCTGTCCGAGACCGCCCTGTACTACATCGGCGGCATCATCAAGCATGCCAAGGCCCTGAACGCCATCACCAACCCCGGCACCAACTCCTACAAGCGTCTGGTTCCCGGCTTCGAGGCTCCGGTCATGCTGGCCTACTCGGCCCGCAACCGTTCCGCCTCCATCCGCATCCCCCACGTCGCGTCGGACAAGGCCCGCCGCATCGAGACCCGCTTCCCCGACCCCATCGCCAACCCCTACATGTGCTTCGCCGCGCTGCTGATGGCTGGCCTGGACGGCATCCAGAACAAGATTCATCCGGGCGACCCCGCCACCAAGAACCTGTACGACCCTGGAGCCGGAAGAAGAAGCCAAGATCCCGACCGTCTGCAGCAGCCTGGAGATGGCCCTGGACGAACTGGACAAGGATCGCGAGTTCCTGACCAAGGGCGGCGTGTTCAGCAGCGACTTCATCGATGCCTACATCGAACTGAAGATGGAAGAAGTCACCCGCCTGCGCATGACGACTCACCCGGTTGAGTTCGACTTGTACTATTCCGTCTAACCGGCAGGGATAGCATGATGAAGGGCGGCCCAGGCCGCCCTTTATTTATTCAACCGCCCTTTTTCGTTGCCCAGGCGTAAAGCATTCCATACACTCGCCGCATGTATTCACTCATGACTTTTCGCCCCTTGGCGTTCGCCACTGCCATGGCGCTATGCCCGTGCGTCGCATGCGCCGACATCTATAAATACGTCGATGCCGACGGCAATGTCACGTTCACCGACCGCTACCGACCCGGCGCGCAAAAGGTACTGAGCGATTTCGGGCCGTCGCGCGGGCACACCAGCAGCACAAAAACACGGGTTTCGAGCCGCCCCAGCCCCGCCAACTTCCCCAGAGTCACCCCCAAGACGCAGCGTCAGCGCGATGACCTGCGCCACCAGATCCTCCTGGACGAACGCAGCCACGAAACCCGGATGCTAGCCGAAGCGAAAGCCGCACTTGCCACCAGCCTGAGCAAGCCCGGTGTTGATGTGAGCAGCCTCAACGAAGCACTGCGCCGACACCAGCAAAATATCGGCATGCTCGACAAGGAACTGTCCCGCTTCAAATAAGCCTTGGCTTGTCTGGTCGTGGAAGTGCGCGCCAATGGCCTGTTTCTTGCTAATCTGAAGGCAAGTCACAATCACGCTCGCCGATGCACGCCTCCGAACCCAGTCCCGAAATTCTCGCCACCGCCGTCCTTCTCCTCGACGAGCGGCGCCGGCTGCGCTATCTGAACCCCGCGGCGGAGAATCTGTTCGGTGTGTCGCGGCATCATGCCGTTGGGCAACCACTCACCAGCGTACTCCGCCAATGCACCGATTTGGAGCATGCCCTGGATGAGGCCCTGAAAGAGGGCGCCAGTTTCACGGAACACCATGTCGTTATCGAATCGGCCGCACACAGCCTGACCCTCAGTGTGACCATCAGCCCGATGGATGACCTGCCGGGGTCCGTGGTCATGGAGTTTCACCCGGCCGGCAGCAGCGTGCGTATCGCTCGCGACGAGCAAGCCATGGCGCAGGCCCAGGCGGTTCAAATGCTCTTGCGGCAATTGGCGCATGAAATTCGTAATCCACTCGGCGGCATACGCGGCGCGGCGCAACTCCTCGAAGCCGAACTCAACGGCGCGGAGCTCTCCGAGTACACCCAGGTGATCATCCAGGAGGCCAACAGACTCCAAGGCTTGCTGGACCGCTGGCTGACGCCGGCCAAGCGCCCGGAAATCCGCCCGATCAATATCCATGAAGTGCTCGAACGGGTACGCAGTTTATTGCTCGCCGAATTTCCGAAACTCGATATTCGCCGACAATACGACATCAGTATTCCCGAGTTGCAGGGTGATCTTGAGCAGCTCATCCAGGCCGTGCTGAACATCGGTCGCAATGCCGCGCAAGCCCTGGCGGGCGAAGGCACGATCACCCTGCGCACCAGCGTCGCGCGTCAGGTCACCCTGGCCATGAAGCGCTGGAAACTGGCCGTGCGCATCGACATCATCGACAACGGGCCGGGTATCCCGGAGGAAATTCAAAACAAGGTCTTCTTCCCGCTGGTCTCCGCGCGCGAGGGCGGCAGCGGAGTCGGCCTGACACTCGCGCAAAGTCTGGTGCAGCGCCATGAAGGCGTGATCCACATGGTAAGCGAGCCCGGCTTTACCTGTTTCACCTTGTATCTACCCATAAAATGACCACAGGGAGCGGGGCGTGCCACAACACGCGCATGCCCCACGCCTAACCTAGGACTGCTCATGAAACCGATCTGGATTATCGACGACGACCGCTCCATCCGCTGGGTGTTCGAGAAGGCACTGAAGCGCGAGAACCTGGCGAACCAGATCTTCGACAGTGCCGAAACCGCGCTCACCGCACTGGAGCGCAGCACGCCCGGCGCCATCCTCACCGACATCCGCATGCCCGGCATGGACGGCCTGGAATTCATGAACCGGATCAAGGCACGCAACCCCAAGCTGCCGGTGATCATCATGACCGCCTATTCCGATCTCGATTCCGCCGTTTCGGCCTTTCAGGGCGGTGCCTTCGAATACCTGCCCAAGCCGTTCGATGTCGACCATGCCCTGGCGCTGATTCACCGCGCCCTCGAAGAAGGCAACCGTGAAGAATCTCTGGGCAGCGACGCCAGTTTGTCGGGTCAGGCCATGCTCGGCCAGGCACCGGCGATGCAGGACGTTTTCCGCGCCATCGGCCGGCTGTCGCAGTCGCATGCCACCGTGCTGATCACCGGCGAGACCGGCACCGGCAAGGAACTCGTGGCGCATGCGCTGCATCGGCACAGCCCGCGCAAGGAGAGCCCGTTCATCGCCTTGAACACCGCCGCCATACCCAAGGATCTGCTTGAATCCGAACTGTTCGGCCACGAGCGTGGCGCCTTCACCGGCGCCACGGCCTCCCGCCGCGGCCGCTTCGAGCAGGCCGACGGCGGCGCGCTATTCCTGGACGAGATCGGCGACATGCCCTCGGAGCTCCAGACCCGCTTGTTGCGCGTCCTGGCCGATGGCGAGTTCTACCGGGTCGGCGGTCACTCGCCGGTGCGCGTCAATGTCCGGGTGATTGCGGCGACCCACCAGAATCTCGAAGAACGCGTCCGCCAGGGCCTGTTCCGGGAAGACCTGTTCCATCGCCTGAACGTCATCCGCATCAAACTGCCGGCGCTCCGGGAACGCCGCGAGGATATCCCCTTGCTGGCACGACATTTCCTGCAAAAAAGCGCCAAGGATCTCGGCGTTGAGATGAAGCAGGTCTCCGAAGACACCTTGAAGGCCTTGGCGTCGTTGCCGTACCCCGGCAATGTCCGGCAACTTGAAAACTTGTGCCATTGGTTGACGGTGATGGCCCCCGGCCAGGTTATCGAGCCCAAGGACTTGCCGCCAGAATCGCTTGATGAGCCGCAACACGCGGCACTGAATTGGTCGGACGCCCTCGATCAGGTGGTTCAGTCTCGCCTGGCCCGCGGCGAGGCGGGGTTGCTCAACGACCTCTCCGCCGAATTCGAACGCACCCTCATCCGTGCCGCACTGCGCCACACCGGCGGTCGACGCATCGAGGCCGCCACCCTGCTTGGCTGGGGGCGCAACACATTGACACGCAAAATCCAGGAATTGAGCCTGGAGGACGAAAATGAGACATAGCCCAATTACTTGATGCCATTACATGGATATTATTGACCAATATCAAGAATAACCCAGAAATACCTAGTATATTAGTCCTTACTAATATTTTCTCATGTAAGGAGCTAATCATGCGTTTCTTTTCGATTCTTGCCGTTTCTACCCTGCTTGCCTCACCTTTGAGTCACGCCGCCGACAATTGCCAGTACTACACTTGGATGGATATCAGCGCCGAGGATCTGTCGATCATGGCGTCGGTTCGGCCCCAAGCCGCTACCCCGCGCCTGCCGGGGCGCGCCCTGAACAGCGTCGGCGATGCCTATGGCCGCATGGGCGAAGACGATCTGGCGCAGATCCGTTCCGTCCAGCCCGAAGGCGAAAAGTACATCGTCTGCCAGACCAGTTATTGATCTTAAGCGGACCTTGGCCGGGTCGATTCGCAGCGGACCCGGCCTGATTTCGGGATAATGGGAGGACATCATGTCCTCCCATTTTCTTGTCCAGCTCTTCCTTCAGGTCTGGCTGCCCATCGCCCTCTTGGTCGCCGCCGGTGGCCTCTGGGTGCGTTATCGCAAGCAGTTTCCCGCCGACACCCTGCGCGTCCAGTTGAACCGCCTGGTCGTCGACGTCTTCGCGCCGCCCCTGCTTTTCGCCCTGTCGGCGCAGGCCGTCATCACCCCGCAACTGCTCACCGTGCCACTGATCGCCGCCATGGGCATCGCCTTCAGCGTCGCCATCCTCTACTGGGTGTTGTTCAAGTCGGCGCTCGGCAAGGATCTGTCACGCGAAACACGCGCCGCGATTCTGCTTGCCGGTTCGTTCGGCAACGTCCTGTTCATGGGCTATCCGACCCTTACCTTTCTCTACGGCGACCAGGGCGGCACCTACGCCGCCTTCGCCGACGTGCTCGCCTCGACGCCGCTGGTCTGGACTCTGGGTGTCTGGATCGCCACGCGTCTGGGCCACGAGGGCGGCCACGGCCACAGCCTGTTGCGCACCATGCTCACGCTGCCGCCGGTGTGGGGCTTTCTGCTTGGCTTCGCGGTGAATTTTTCCGGCATCGACGCGACGCCGCTGGTCAAGGCCGCCAAGTTCATGGGCCAGGCGACCATCCCGATCATGCTCTTCGCCCTGGGCCTGTCGATCCCCTGGGCAACCTGCGGCCAAGCGCGCCGGTGATGGTGGCGGTGGCCTCGAAGCTGGTGATCACGCCGCTGCTCGTCTGGCTGATCGCCCGCGAACTGTTCCAGCCGATGCACGACCCGCAGGTCGCGGCGATCCTGGAAGTCGCCATGCCGACCATGCTCATGGCCGCGAGCTTCGCCGACCGTTTCAATCTCGACGTGCGCGCCGCCGCCCTGACGGCAAGCTGGACCAGCCTGATATTCCTGGTGACGCTGCCGATCTGGATCAGCGTCCTGCAATAGACGCTATTTTTTACAGTCGCCCAGGCGGCGGGCGTTGATCGTCGAGCCCATGCTCTGGCCCTTCATCTTGCCGCTCAGAAACGTCATGCGGCTCTTGAGCTGGTACTGGTCGCCGGAGAAGGTGCCTTCGCCTTCCATGCGCATCGCCTGCTCGCCCCGGCACTCCGACACCCACGAAGCGCTGCTGCCGGTCTGGCGCATGCTGATCAGCGAGCAGTTGCCCTTTTCCATGAGTGCCTTGTTGCCCTGGATGTCGGTGGCGGTATAGCAGTGCTTGATCACCACCGCCGGCATTTTCATGCCCTTGGGCATGCCCGGAATGGCCGCCATGTCGGTGCTCGACGTCATCTCCCACAGGCCTTCGCGCATGTTGACGCCGGCAGCCGACGCGGCGGCAATGGGTAGCAGGCTCAGGATCGATAACAGCAGGGGGGCGAATCTCATGGCGTCTCCGCATCGGTTGAAAGCGGCCCTCAGGTTAGTGCAGCCGGGCCGGCCTGACAATGCGATCATGTCGCTTTTCCAGCCTGGTTTTGCACGGATATGCACACCATCGGATTCATCGGACTCGGCGTCATGGGCCTGCCCATGGCCCGCAACCTGGCGCGCGCCGACCACGCGCTGAAGGTCTGGAACCGCACGCCGGCACGCTGCGCAGAGATTCCGGAAGCCACGCCCGTGGCTCGCCCAGCCGACCTGGCCGACTGCACAGTGGTCTTCGTCAATGTCGCCGACGACGCGGCGCTCGAAGCGGTGCTCTTCGGCCCGGGCGGCCTGGCCAGCGAAGGCGGCTCGGCCATCGTCGTCGACATGGGCACGACCTCGCCCGCCTATACCCGCGACTGCGCCCAGCACCTCCGCGAACTCGGTATGGCCCTGCTCGACGCCCCGGTCTCGGGCGGCGAGGCGGGTGCCGAGGCCGGCACGCTGTCCATCATGGTGGGCGGTGACGCCGAGGTGTACGCAAAGGTGTTACCGCTGTTCGAATGCCTGGGCCGGAACATTGTCCATGTCGGCGCCAGCGGCGCCGGCCAGATCGCCAAGGCCTGCAACCAGATCGTCGTCTCCGCCACCCTGATGGGCGTGGCCGAGGCCTTCCACTTTGCCCGCCGCCAGGGCGTCGACCCGGCCCGGGTGCGCGCCGCACTATTAGGCGGTTCGGCATACAGCAAGATTCTCGAAATCCACGGCCAGCGCATGCTCGACGGCAACGATCAGCCCGGCTTCCGCGCCCGCCTGCACAAGAAGGATCTGGACATCGTCATGGCCGAAGCCACCGGCCTCGGCCTGTCACTCGAATCGATCCAGGCCGCCGCCCGACTGATGTCGCAACTCGTCGACGCCGGCCAGGGCGACCTCGATTCCTCGGCCCTGCATACCCTGATCAAATAAGGACACCGTCATTGCGAGCACAGCGAAGCAATCCAGAACGCCGGTGTAATCTATAGCCCCCGGATCGCCACATCGCTTCGCCTCTCGCGATGACCTACATTTCAAGCCCCATGGAACACACAATCGTCTTTCTCGACCGCACCTCGCTGATCGCCGACCTGCGCGCCCCCGCCTGCCCGCATCGCTGGACCGACCACGCGGCGACGCCGCCCGAGCTGACCGCGCCACGCCTGCGCGATGCCAGCATCGCCGTGGTCAACAAGGTGCGCATCAGCGCCGAGGTGCTCGATACCACGCCGACGCTGCAACTGGTCGCGGTCGCCGCCACCGGCGTCAACAACGTCGACCTGGACGCCTGCCGGGCGCGCGGCGTCGCCGTCTGCAACATCCGCGGCTATGCCGAACACACCGTCCCCGAGCACGTCTTCATGCTCCTGCTGGCGCTGCGCCGCAACCTCATCGCCTGGCGCCAAAGCCTGCGCGCCGGCGCCTGGCAGCGCGCCGAACTGTTCTGCCTGTTCGACCACGAAATGCACGACCTGCACGGCTCGACGCTGGGCTTGATCGGTTACGGCAGCATCGGCCAGGGCGTCGAACGCCTCGCCCAGGCCTTCGGCATGCGCGTCCTGATCGCCGAACAGCGCGGCGCCAAGTCGCTCCGCCCGGGACGCTGCGCCTTCGAAGACGTCCTGCGTCAGGCCGACGCCATCAGCCTGCACACGCCCCTCACCGAGGCCACGCGCCACCTCATCGGCGCGCCCGAGTTCGCCCTGATGAAAAGTAACGCCGTCCTGATCAACACCGCCCGAGGTGGCATCGTCGACGAAACCGCCCTGATCGACGCCCTCCGGACCGGCCGCATCGCCGGCGCCGCCAGCGACGTCCTCGAAACCGAACCGCCGCGCACCGGCAACCCCCTGCTCGACCTCGACCTGCCCAACCTGCTCATCACCCCTCACGTCGCCTGGTCCAGCCGCGAAGCCATGCAGGCCCTCGGCGACCAGCTTATCGACAACATCGAAGCCTACGTCCGTGGCGAACCGCACAACCTGGTTTGACGCAGGAAAGCGTGCCCACAAACGAAGCGTCCCACCCACGCATGCCACCGACCCTTCCCCCTTTTGCAAAGGGGGATTGAGGGGGATTTAACCCCGATCTCCCGATGGAACGCGCCATATATCGCGCCTGAGCCCAAGCGGCCTCCCTACCCCCATGCAAATATTGCCCCGCTGCCTTAAACCATTCCTGGGAAAAAACAGGCACAATGCGCAGCGCTGGATACCAGCACCAACCCGAATTCAGGATTGAGGAGACACCATGAAAAAACTATTCATCATCGCCTTCGCCGGCCTGTTCGCCAGCAGCCTGGCCTACGCCGATTGCGCCACCGACGCCGCCACCAAGAAACTGGCCGGCGCCGCCAAGACCAGCTTCATGAAGAAGTGCGAAGCCGACGCCAAAGGCATGGCGCCGGCCACTGACGCCGCCGCCCAGTGCGACGCGCAAGCCGCCACCAAGAAATTGCACGGCGCGGCCAAGACCAGCTTCACCAAGAAGTGTGTCGCCGATGCCGGTGGTGCGGCCAAAGCAGGTGACGCTACGGCGAAGAAAGACGATCCCGCCGCCAAGTGCGACGCCCTGCTGCCGAAAAGCAACTGGCCGGCGCCGCCAAGACCAGCTTCACCAAGAAATGCGTCGCCGACGCGGCTCTGAAGAAATAAGGGGCTGAGTCAGCGTTGCAACGGCGCCCAAGGGCGCCGTTTTTTGTGCTTATCAGGCAAGCATGCTGACCTGAATCCAGTTTCACCCTGTCTGCGATGGGCTTCTATGTAGTCGCTTGCCTCGATGACAGCGTCGTCAAGTGCTTACCTTGACTTCCCTATATTGGTAAATACACTGTACGTATGATCAAGTTCGAGTGGGATTCAGCCAAGGCCACGGAAAACCTCAAGAAACACGGCGTTTCCTTCGAGGAAGCGAGGACTGTTTTCTATGATGAGTTTAACGTTCAGTTCTTCGACGAAGATCACTCATCGGACGAAGAGCGGTTTCTGTTGCTGGGCATGAGTACAGAGGCCAGATTGCTTCTTGTCTGCCATTGCGAACGAGAAGCCGGCAACATCATCCGTATCATTTCCGCTCGCAAGGCGACTAAACGTGAAAGTACCTTCTACGGAGTCCAGTGACCATGAAAGCCGAATACGATCTTTCCAAGATGAAGTCGCGCCGTAACCCCTATGCATCGAAGCTCAAAAAGCCCGTCACCATGCGCCTTTCCGAGGACGTTGTGGACTACTTCAAAAACATGGCCGCCGAAGCCGGCGTACCCTACCAAAGTCTCATTAACCTTTATCTGCGCGATTGCGTCACGCAGCATCGGCAGGTTCAGATAGCCTGGCCGACCAAGCCCTAGCGCGGTAAGGTTAGCGTAGAGAAGCAGCTCTTGACCTCCCATCCCTCACCCAATTCATGTTGTGACTGACCCCATCTTTGTTTTAAAGAAAAGAATGGCCGCCAACGCTTGACGTTGCGTAGATGCCGAGACATTCCGGTCCACCGCGAGCGAGGACAAGAAAGCCTCGACCTCCTTTGCCCCCATGTCATTCGGATGACGCTTGCCATGAAAAAGGATGAAACGCTTGATCCAGTGGGTGTACGATTGTTCCGTACGACGACTGTAGAGCTTCGCCCGAAAACGGTTCCGCACCAAATCTAAAAGTCGCGGCTTGGGAGTCACGCCTTGTTCAACAGACCATTGCGCCGTCATAACAACCTCCTTATTCGAATAATCATGAGGTTACGACGCCAGCAAATTTGTTATCCGGCAAGTTGGCTTTGTTACGCGACGTTGTCGCCTTTGAATTTACGTTGGGTATCGCCAATAACAACCACCACGTACGCAATCAGCAACAAGTTCTTTCAAGGTCCGACTGAGTTATGACAGAGCTACCAACTGAGGCTGGCGATTTTGATAGCGGCCCATTTGAGCCAGATAACGGTTGGCTTGCTTCTGCCCCACAGGATCTTCAAATTGCCGCTATGCGGCGATGGTTTCTTGAACGCTTCGAAAACCCAGCAAACGAAACTCCCTGGGATGGTGAGGACAAAGAGTATGTCTTCGTTTGGGGTGGCCCATATGACCCGAATGATGAAATCCAAGATCGCTTCAGTGGCATCGTTGATTTCGAGACGATGCGGGAGCTAATAGAAGATCTTTGGGACGAAGTGGGCGATGAATGGGCTCCAATCGATCACGAAGGCGTCGACTACGACGAATATTTAAGCCATCTGATCGTCATCGATCGTAGCGACCCGAGAAGTTTCCTTGAAGATCGTATTGCCGAGATATTTTCAGTGCTAGACGCAGCTGTTCTTGATGGGGCACACAGACGGCTCCTACATCAAATGGCTCATAGTTCACTGATTTCAGCCCTTGAAGCCTACTTGGCAGATACCGTTTCATACTGGGTTGAAAATGACGAGCGTGCCCTACGGCGTTTTGTGAGTACGAATAAGGATTTTCAGGCGCGATCGCTCACCGTAGCCGAACTCTTCGAAAGATTCGAAAAACTCGCTGGCGAGGTCAAGATTTACCTTGCCGATTTTGTCTGGCACCGGCTGGATAAGGTTAAGCCCATGCTCACTAGCGGCTTGGAAATCCAAGTTCCCGAGATCGGCGATCTAATGAAGGAAATAATCGTCCGGCACGACATCGTACATCGTGCTGGACGCCGAGCCGATGGCTCCCTCGTCGAACTCGCGACCGAAGATTTATCACGCGTACGTGACTCAATCGATCAGTTCTCCAAGTCAATCGAGGATGAGCTTGTTCGACGCTTTCCCGTGCAAACACATCCTGCGATATCGGACCTGTTTTAGCATGCGTGCGGCGATGCCCAACCCATCATTCCACCGGACCTTGCGCATAAAGCCGCGCAAGGCCGGTGAATTCAAACGTTGACGCTGCAGAAAAACCTGAAATGTCACTCCATCGGCGGGCAAAATCGATGGAGGCGCCCCATTCGCAATTAATCAGGTGGGTGATCCCAAGGATCAGAACAGCGTCGTCGCCTGCACCCAGGCATCGGGCAGCATCTCGACGACACGCGCTTCCAGCCACTTGTCCGCGCCTGTCAGGATGGCGGCCCCCACCAGCAGTATGAGCACGCCAAAGGCCTTCTTGATGCCGTCGATACGCGCCAGCACCCAGCCGCGAGCGGCGTTGAAGCCGCTGCGCGAGGCGTAGGCGACGGCTACCAGCGGCACTGCTGCGCCCAGTCCGAACAGACCCAGGATGATGCCGCCGCGCAGGGCGCCGCCTTCGCTGGCAACCAAGGTCAGCGCCGAGGCGAGCAGCGGGCCGGAGCACGGACTCCAGACCAGACCGAGCACCGCGCCGAGCAACAGCGCACCGCCCAGCGATCCACCGTCCAGCCGAGCCGAGGCGGCATTGGCGCCCGAGGCGATGGGCAGCATCCATTCGGTGAAGCGCCGGTTGAGCACCGGGATCAGCATGACCGCGCCAAAGGCAATCAGCATCCCGGCGCCGAAAACGCGGACATGCTCCGAGTCGATGCCCAGCGCCGGCCCGAGCGCGCCCAGCAGCAGGCCGATGAGGGCGAAGGATGTCGCCATGCCCACGCCCATCGCCAGCGGCGCCAGGCGGTTGCCTTGCACCGCGCCGCCGACCACCAGCGGCAGGATGGGGAAGACGCAGGGCGACAGCGTCGTCAACGCGCCGGCGGCGAGACTCAGGCCGTAATGGGTGAGCGGGATGTCCATACCCTTGCCTCAGCGGGTCGCGGTCAACGCGGCACGCAGATCGCCCGGGGCAGTCACGCCAGCGACGCGCGCGGTTTCCTTGGCGCCCTGATAGACGATCACGGTCGACTGGCTGCGCACGCCCAGATGTCGACGCAGTTCGCGGGCGCTGTCGTAATCGACCACGAACAGCGTACCCGGCACGGATGCGTCGCCCTGCCACCCCTTGAACACACTTTCCTGAGCGCGGCAGGTCGGACACCAGGGCGCGTGAAAATGCAGGGCGGCACGCTGGCCGGCCTGTTGCGCGGCGTTCAGCGCCTGGGGCGAATAGGGCTTGATGTCCAGGGCGTGAACGTGACCGGCGACGGCGAGTAAAAGGGTAACAAAGAGGGCGGCGGCTTTCATGGCGACTCCGATCAACGGTGGGTGACGCCCATTGGTCGCGCGAATCGCCGAAACCTGACGGTTTGACGAGTTCCGAGATGACGTTGATGTCGAGCAGATAACTCACAGTTCGATCTCGCGGACCAATGAGTGGTCACGGTCGATCTCCAACGCCGCACCCAGCAGCTGGGATTGGCGCAGGAACTCGACGAAATCCGGTTTGTGTCCGGTCAGACGCGCGTATTCGTGCGCCGAGATCAGCACGGCGACGGGCTCGCCCCGCAGGGTGATTACCTGCGGGCCTTCACTCACGGCGGACTTTACGACTTCGCTGAAGCGCGCCTTGGCTTCCTGTAATTGCCAGCTATGCATGGCGATTCCTAAATAGTCAGACTAGTCAGAACACTAGGTAACCGAGACTTGTTGGTCAAGCGGCGGGGCTCCCTACGGCCTCACGAACCCGTTTCGTCCTTGGGCTTGGCCGGCGCCACGTCGGGATTGTCCAGCCCCCAGGTGTACCAGTCCTCGCCCATGATCTCGGCGGGGTGCTCGGTACGTCCGGAGCCGTTGCCGCACATCAGGTTGTCGGCCGGGCAGTATTTGTCGCAGCCCCAGCAGAGGCGCTCGGGGTGCTTGGGGTTGAGGGGGAATTTCTGCGGCTTCTTGGCGCGCATACGGCTTCAAAGGTCTTTGCGCGGCTCGCGGGCGAGGGCGTCGCGCTGCTGGCGGATGCGTTGCGCGGCGTTGTCCTCGCCGATGTGCAGCGAGGACCGGTCAAGGCGTCCGGAGTAGCGTTCGGCGACGATGGTTTCGCTCTGGGCGCGCCAGGTGTAGGTGTGGTTTTCGAAGGCCTGACCCTTGAGGTTTTTCAGGGGCGCCTTGACCAGGGCCGCTGCGCCGTATTTTTCGCTGAGCGCGGCGATGACGTTCTGGAAGTGTTTTTCCTCCAGGCCAATGCGGATGCCGGTGAGCAGGGCGCGGTCGTAGAAGTAGAAGACGCTGGCGACGGGGACGCCGACGATGGTTTCGACCTCGTCCTTGCGCAGGCCGCAAACGCGGTCGGCGGTCGGCGTGGTGACCGCCTTGCAGTCGTATTTCGGGTTGTTGGCGATCTGGCCGATGTGCGAGCCGAGGTTGACGCCCTTGAAGCCGTACTGGCCGGCCAGAGCCGGGGCTGTAATCAGCAGGGTGGCGGCGAGGGCTTTGAGAAAGGTTGTGATCATGGTCTTGTGGAGTGGGCGGCGCTGGGCTCAGAGGGCGGTTGAGATGGAGGCGCCGCTAAATCCCCCCTGCCCCCCCTTTTCCAAAGGGGGGAGACGCTGATGGCCTGCGGCGTGATCAATCGACCTCTTCGATCCAGGCCTGCTGGATAGCTTCGAGGATCTTTTCGCCGGAGCGGTTCGGGTCGTCGTTGAAGTCGGGCAGGGCCATGACCCAGCGGTGCAGGTCGGTGAAGCGGATGTTGCGCGGGTCCACGTCCGGGTGGTGTTCGGCGAGGGCGATGGCGATATCCAGGGTGTCGATCCACTGCATCAGTGACCTCCTTCCTTGACCATGTTGATGGAGTATTTCGGGATTTCGACGACCAGATCCTTGGCTCCCACCAGCGCCTGACAGGACAGGCGCGAAGTGGGCTCCAGGCCCCAGGCCTTGTCGAGCAGGTCGTCTTCGAGTTCGGTGGCTTCGGAAAGCGATTCGTAGCCCTCGCGGACGACGACGTGGCAGGTGGTGCAGGCGCAGGATTTTTCGCAGGCGTGGTCGATGTCGATGCCGTTGTCCAGCAGGGTGTCGCAGATGGAGACGCCCTTCTGGGCGTCGATGACGGCGCCCTGGGGGCAGAGCTCAACGTGCGGCAAGATGACGATTTGGGGCATCACACACCTATATCTTCGAGTTTATGACCAGTTAACGCCCGTTTGACACTCAAGTCCATGCGCCGCCCGGCGAATTCGGTGGTGCCCTGGTTGAGCGCTTCGGTGGCACGCTTGATGGCGCGGGCGTCGAGGCCGCCCAGGGCGGTGGCGAGGCTGGCCATCAGGCCATCGATGGCGGCACGCTCGGCGGCATCGAGCAGTTCGCTGCCGTTCTCCTCAAGGGCGGTGCGCGTCGCATCGAGCAGGCGTTCGGCATCGACCTTCAATTCGGCGAGTTGGCGCGCCTGGACGTCTTGTTGTGCATGTTCGTAGGATTCCTTGAGCATGCGGCCGATCTCGTCGTCGCTCAGGCCATAGGAGGGCTTCACGGCGATGTGCGCCTCGACGCCGCTGCTCTGCTCGCGCGCCGAGACCGAGAGCAGGCCGTCGGCATCGACCTGGAAGACCACGCGGATGCGCGCCGCGCCGGCGACCATGGGCGGTATGCCGCGCAGCTCGAAGCGGCCCAGCGAGCGGCAGTCGCTGACCAGTTCGCGCTCGCCCTGGAGGACGTGGATGCTCATGGCCGTCTGGCCGTCCTTATAGGTGGTGAACTCCTGGGCGCGCGCCAGCGGCAGGGTCGAGTTGCGCGGGATGACCTTTTCGACCAGCCCGCCCATGGTTTCGAGGCCGAGCGACAACGGCACGACATCGAGCAGCAGCCATTCGTCGCCGCCCTTGTTGCCGGCGAGGACGTTGGCCTGCATGGCGGCGCCCAGAGCGACCACCTTGTCCGGGTCGAGATTGGTCAGGGGCGTCTGTCCGAAGTATTCGCCCACCGCCGCCTGGATGCGCGGCATGCGTGTCGACCCGCCGACCATGACCACGCCCTTGACGTCGCTCGCTTGCAGGCCGGCATCGCGCAAGGCCTTGCGCGTCGGCACCAGGGTCTTGTTGACCAGACTGGCGGTCATCTCGTTGAACTTGGCCTCGCTGAGCGTCATATCGATGAATTCGCCGGTGGAGAGCACCGCCGTGAGGCGCACCTCGGGATGCTCGGTGAGCATCTCCTTGGCCTCCTTCGCCTTGGTCAGGAGCAACGCCTTATCGTGATCGTCGAGTACCGACAGCCCGGCCTGTTCGAGCAGCCAGCAAAAGATGCGCCGGTCGAAATCGTCGCCGCCCAGGGCCGAGTCGCCATTGGTGGCGAGCACCTCGAAGACGCCCTGGGTCAGCTTGAGAATGGAGATGTCGAAGGTGCCGCCGCCCAGGTCGTAGACGGCGTAAATGCCTTCGGCGGCGTTATCGAGACCGTAGGCGATGGCCGCCGCCGTCGGCTCGTTGAGCAAGCGCAGGATATGCAGGCCGGCCAGCTTGGCGGCGTCCTTGGTGGCCTGACGCTGGGCGTCGTCGAAATAGGCCGGGACGGTGATGACCGCACCGGTGAGCTCGCCGCCCAGGGACTGTACGGCACGCTGCTTCAAGACCGCGAGAATGTCGGCGGAGACCTCGACCGGGCTCTTCACGCCGGCAATGGTCTTGAGCTGCACCATGCCCGGGGCATCGACAAAATGGTAGGGCAGCGTCGCCAAGTCGGGCAGGTCTTTCAGGCCGCGCCCCATGAAGCGTTTCGCCGAGACGATGGTGTTGTGCGGGTCGTCGCCCAGCTTGGCCAGGGCATCGCAGCCGACGACGACGCTGCCGTCCTTGAAATAGCGCACCACGGAAGGCAGCAGGGGCCGGCCATGCTCGTCGTTGAGCACCACCGACAGGCCGTTGCGCACCGTTGCCACCAACGAATTGGTTGTGCCCAGGTCGATGCCCACGGCGAGCCGATGCTCATGCGGGGCCGTGGACAGTCCGGGTTCGGAAATTTGCAGGAGGGCCATGATCAGTGTGGGGTAAAGGGTGAGGGGTGAAGAGTCGCGGGCTTATCCCTCACTCCTCACTCCTAACGCTTCACTACTCAATCTCCGAGTAAGCATTGTCGATGTCGACCAGAAATTTCTCCAGAAAGCGGTATTGTCGCAGGGCTTCGGCGGCAGCGGGATAGTCCGGGCGCACATCGAGCAATTCGCCCAGTCCCTGGATCGCCTTGTCGGCCTCGGCGCGGGTCATCGCTTCGAGCCGCGCCAGCGCAGCGATATCGCCGGCGGCGACGGCCTCGGCAAGCGATTCGCGCCACGCCATCTGTCGCATCAGGAAGTCCATCGGCATCCGTGTGTTGTTCGGGTCCAGGGCATTGATCCCCTGACGTTCCAGGAGGTAACGCGCCCGTTCGAAGGGACTTTTCAGCGTCTGGTAAGCCTCGTTGACGCGCGTCGACCACTGCAATGCCCGACGCTGTTCGGCGGCGTCGGCATGGGCGTAGCGATCCGGGTGACCTTCCGCCTGTAGGTCGCGATAGCGCTGGTTCAGCGTTTCGGCATCGATGCCGAATACCGGCAACAGGCCGAACACTTCGAAGTAATCGCGGGAAAAGTCCATGAAGCCGTCAAGTGTCGCGGACGCCGGCTCGTGAGTCCGGTCTCACGGCTCGACGCACCACGGGTATGTCAAACGTTAAACGATTCGCCGCAACCGCACTCGGCTTTGACATTCGGGTTGTTGAACTTGAAGCCCTCGTTGAGCCCTTCCCGGACAAAATCCAGCTCGGTGCCGTCCAGGTAGCTCAGGCTCTTCGGGTCGATGAACACCGTGACGCCGTGGCTCTCGAACTTCAGGTCTTCCGGGTCTTCGACATCGGCGAATTCCAGCTTGTAGGCCATGCCGGAGCACCCCGAGGTACGTACCCCGAGTTTCAGGCCGACGCCTTTGCCACGCTTGGCGATGAAGTTCTTGATATGCGTCGCGGCACGTTCGGAAAGCGTCACGGGCATGCTCAGTGCTCCTTGGGCGGGTTGCAGGCAGTGTATTCGGTGCTGCCGGCCTTGGCGCCGTGCTTCTGCTTGTAGTCGGCCACGGCCGCCTTGATGGCGTCCTCGGCGAGGATCGAGCAGTGGATCTTCACCGGCGGCAGGGCCAGTTCTTCGGCGATCTGCGTGTTTTTCAGGGCCAGGGCCTCATCCAGGGATTTGCCCTTGACCCACTCGGTGACCAGCGACGACGAGGCGATCGCCGAGCCACAGCCATAGGTCTTGAACTTGGCATCTTCGATGATGCCCTGGTCGTTGACGCGGATCTGCAATTTCATGACGTCGCCGCAGGCCGGCGCGCCGACCATGCCGGTGCCGATGCCGCTGTCGGCCTTGTCGAAGGCCCCGACGTTGCGGGGATTCTCGTAGTGATCCAGAACCTTTTCGCTGTATGACATGTGACTACTCCTAACTAACCAATCAATGTGCCGCCCACTGCACCGTGTTCAGATCGATGCCATCCTTGAACATCTCCCACAGCGGCGACATTTCGCGCAGTTTGCCGATCTTTTCATGCAGGAGCTTGATGGTGTAGTCGATCTCTTCCTCGGTGGTAAAGCGGCCGATGGTGAAGCGGATGGAACTGTGCGCCAGCTCGTCGTTGCGGCCGAGCGCCTTGAGCACGTAGGACGGCTCCAGGCTGGCCGAGGTGCAGGCGGAACCGGACGACACGGCCAGTTCCTTGATGGCCATGATCAGGCTCTCGCCTTCGACGAAGTTGAAGCTGACATTGAGGTTGCCGGCGATGCGCCGCTCGAAGTCGCCGTTCAGGTGAACTTCTTCCATATCCTGGAAGCCGCGCCAGAGTTTGTCGCGCAGGCTGCGGATACGCTCGGTTTCGGCACCCATTTCCTGCTTGGCGATACGGAAAGCCTCGCCCATGCCGACGATCTGGTGCGTGGGCAAGGTGCCCGAGCGCATGCCGCGCTCATGCCCGCCACCGTGAATCTGTGCCTCTAGGCGCACACGCGGCTTGCGGCGCACGTACAACGCGCCGATGCCTTTCGGGCCGTAGGTCTTGTGGGCGGAAAACGACATCAGATCGACCTTCAGCTTGCTCAGGTCGATCTCCACCTTGCCGGTCGCTTGCGCGGCATCGACATGGAACAGAATGCCCTTCTCACGGCACAGTTCGCCGATGGCCGGAATATCCTGGATGACGCCGATCTCGTTGTTGACGAACATCACCGATACCAGAATCGTATCCGGGCGGATCGCCGCCTTGAGCTCGTCCAGATCGAGCAGGCCGTTGGGCTGTACGCCCAGATAGGTGACTTCGTAACCTTCGCGCTCCAGCTCGCGGCAGGTGTCCAGCACCGCCTTGTGCTCGGTCTTGACAGTGATCAGGTGCTTGCCCTTGCCATGATAGAAGTGCGCTGTGCCCTTGATCGCCAGATTGTTGGACTCGGTCGCGCCGGAGGTCCAGACGATTTCCCTGGGGTCGGCGTTGACCAGGGCGGCGACGTGGCCGCGCGCCTCTTCGATCGCCTTGTCGGCATCCCAGCCGAAGACGTGCGAGCGCGAGGCGGGATTACCAAACATCTCGGTGAGGTAGGGAATCATCTTCTCGGCGACACGGGGATCCACCGGGGTGGTCGCCGAGTAGTCCAGATAGATGGGCGTTTTTACCATGTCTTGATCCAATCGCTTAGCCGTTCACCACGGCCTGCAAACTGGCGGTACCCGCCACGTGCTGACCATGCGTCTTGTCCTTGTTCTTGCAGGCCATCTGGCCGGCCACCAACTGCCCCAGATGCACCGCCTCAAGGTACGAGTAAATATGCCCGTTCAGGCCGGTCCACAACTCATGTGTCATGCACGGCTTGTTATCGTGGCAATTGCCCAGGCCACCGCACTGCGTGGCGTCGATGGGTTCATCGACGGCACGGATGATGTCGGCGACCGAAATATCTTCCAGCGGGCGCGCCAGGCAGTAGCCGCCTCCCGGGCCACGGACGCTGTCGACGATACCCTGGCGACGCAGACGTCCGAACAATTGCTCCAGGTAGGACAGGGAAATCTGTTGCCGCTCACTGATGCCGGCCAGGGTCACCGGGCCGCGCTCATGTGGCATGACCAGATCGATCATCGCCCGCACCGCAAAAGGTCCTTTGGTAGTTAGCCGCATGTCGGGTCTCGCTTTCGTTATCTATCGCGGTATGTGAAATCTACAATTCCCGATAAAAATAGTCAACTTAATTTGACGGCTAATCCACAATTTTGTTCAGGTACGCCGGATCGAAGTGATCATCCGGCTTGCGCCCGGTTTCGGCACCCGCGCCGAGGCGATGCAACTCGGCGATGACCCATTCCAGGCGCTGGTCGACGGCGACCGAATGATCGATCAGGCCATGCACGGCCTTGACCATCGGATCATTCATGTCGGCACCGACACCATAGGCCGAGAAGCCCAGCTTTTTGGCGGCCGCCTCGCGCTCCTTGTCCTTCTCGTCGAAGATGCGCGCCGGGATGCCCACGGCGGTCGCCCCGGCGGGGACATCGCGCACCACCACGGCATTCGAGCCGATCTTCGCGCCGGGTCCCAAAGTAATCGGTCCGAGAATCTTGGCCCCCGCGCCGACGATCACGCCCGCCTCCAGCGTGGGGTGACGCTTGCCCTTCTGCCAGGAGGTGCCACCCAAGGTGACGCCGTGATAGAGCGTGCAATCGTCGCCCACCTCGGCGGTCTCGCCGATCACCACACCCATGCCGTGGTCGATGAACACGCGCCGACCGATCATCGCTCCCGGATGAATCTCGATACCGGTGAACCAGCGGGCCAGATGCGACGATACGCGCGCCAGCCACTTCAGGCGCCACCCCCAGAGGCGGTGCGACAGGCGATGCCAGAGGATGGCGTGCAGCCCGGGATAGGTGGTCAGCACCTCGAAGAAGGTGCGGGCGGCCGGGTCGCGTTCGAAGACAACGGCAATGTCTTCCCTCAGGTGCCTGAACATCGGAATATGGCGAAATAGTGAATATTGAATTTTACGCAATTCCCGACTAATCGGGTCGATTTTTCGCCTTCTCGATAGCCGCCAACACGCCCCGCCAGATCGCCAGTTCTTCCCTTTCAAGGCCGGCGCGCGCAAAAAAACGGCGGAGGCGCGGCATCAATCGTTTAGGTGCCAGCGGGTCGAGAAAATCGAGGTCGACCAGGGTTGTTTCCAGCGCCCGGTAGAACGCCTCGATCTCCTCATGGCGCGCGGCCTCGAACGACGGCAGCGGTAAGACGTTGCCGTCCACCAGGCTACGCAATTCGTAGGCACACACCTGCACCGCGGCGGCCAGGTTGAGTGACATGTATTCAGGATTGGCGGGGATGTTCAATAACCAGCGGCATTGCATCAGTTGTTCGTTCGACAGTCCGAAGGTCTCCGACCCGAACACCAAAGCGACGGGCGCGTCCCGGGCCATGCTCATCAGCTCAGGCGCCGCCTGGCGTGGCGTGTAAGCGGGATGTGGCAAATCGCGGCGGCGCGAGGTACAGGCCGCCGAGTGGACGACGCCGTACAACGCCTCCTCAAGCGTCTCGCAATGCCGCGCTGCCTCCAGCACATCGACCGCGCCCGAGGCCAGGGCACGCGCCTGATCGTCGATCTGGCAACGTGGCGAAACCAGGTAGAGCCGCGCGAGGCCCATGGTCTTCATGGCGCGCGCCGCCGAGCCGACATTGCCGGAATGGCTGGTTTCGACCAGAACGATGCGGATATTGTCCAGAGCGTGGGCGGGGTTCAAGGTAAAATGGGCGATTGAATCAGTACAGCTTGGCTAAAAATATGCATGCAATGTTGAACACGGCGGTGAAGGCCGCCCGCAGGGCCGGCGGCATCATCAACCGCGCCTCTCACGATCTGAGTCTGCTGACAGTGCGCATCAAACGCGACAACGATTTCGTCAGCGAGGTCGATCACAAGGCGGAACAGGCGATCATCGACACGCTGCTGACGGCCTATCCCAAGCATGCCATTCTAGCTGAAGAATCCGGCGTTACCGGGCAATCGGAATATCAGTGGGTTATCGACCCGCTTGATGGCACGACCAACTTTCTACATGGCTTCCCGCAATATGCCGTGTCCATCGCTTTGCTGCACAAGGGCCAGTTGGATCAGGCGGTGGTTTACGATCCAGTGCGCAACGACCTTTTTACCGCCAGCCGTGGCAGTGGCGCCTTCCTCAACGAACGCCGCATCCGGGTCAGCAAGCGTGAACGCTTGCAGGATGCGCTGGTAGGTACTGGTTTTCCATATCGTGACTTCACCCATCTCGATGCCTATACAGGCATGTTCCGCGATCTGGTACAGAAATGCTCTGGCCTGCGCCGGCCGGGTTCCGCCTCGCTGGATCTGGCCTGGCTGGCAGCCGGTCGCACCGATGGGTTCTTCGAACTCGGCCTGAGTCCTTGGGATATCGCCGCAGGCTGTCTGCTGGTTCAGGAAGCGGGAGGGCTGGTGTCCGACTTCACCGGAGAGTCCGGCTATCTCGATCACGGCCATGTAGTCGCGGGGAACCCCAAAGTTTTCGCGCAACTATTGCAGGCCCTCGCTCCGCACGTCACCCCGGCGCTGAAGAACCCGGCGCTCAAGGCAGGGTAGTCAGGTACTCCGCCAGCGCGGCAATCTGCTCATCATTCAGGTTGGCGGCCACCGAGGTCATGGATGGATCGGTTCGCTGCCCTGTGCGCTTGCGGTAATTGGTCAGTGACGCGACCAGATACTCCGACTGTTGCCCGGCAAGGCGCGCCACGTTTCGATTACCGTGCGCACTGGCGCCATGACAGCCAATGCAGGCGCGCATGTACAGCGCGCGCCCCCGCTGAGCCTGACGTGCGTTCCCGACTTCACCCGGAGGTACCGCCTGACTGGCGTAAAACAGGGCCATGCCGAGCCGATCTTCGTCCTTGAGCGCCTTGATCAGGCCACTCATGAAATCATCCTTGCGGCGCCCGTCAGCAAATTTTTGAATTTGCATCATCAAATAGACCGGATTCTGGCCGGCCAGATTCGGGACATGGCCCATTTTGCTGAGTCCGACGTCGCCGTGACAGTTGGCGCAGAAGAAGGCTGCCTTCTTGCCAACCTGAAGCTTCTTCTGTATCACCCCCGGCGCGGACGCTTGAATCTCGTTGACACGACGTTCATAGGCCACGACCTCATCCCCACCGGGTGCGGCCTGAACTTTTCCCCCGGAAATCAAGAAGACTCCGATCGCCGCGACGCTGATGGGCCGTGCCAATGATTTGATGAATGTGGTCATGCTGATCATGTCCGGGTTGCGACTAAAGTTATATCAAGAGCGCGCACAATGACGTAAATCAATGCATTTGAAAAGACCATGTTTCTATCCGGCATTTCAACCAATATAACCATGTCATTCCCAGCCACATGAACCGCCCCATACAGCTTCTGCTTGATTCGTTTCACGGCGCCATCAGCGCGGTGCAGGCAGAAGCCGTTATGCCATGTCACCTACCGAACGTACCGCTTGGCACGCTCTACGTCATCGGTGCCGGCAAAGCCGCCGCCGCCATGGCCGCCACGGTTGAGCGACACTGGCCCGCAGATGCGCCGATCCGCGGCCTGGTGTTGACTCGCCATGGCCATGGGGCGGCGACCCAGCGCATTGAAGTCGTCGAGGCTGGACACCCCTTGCCGGACGCACTCGGCATGGATGGGAGTGCCCGGATGCTGAAACTCGTCGCCAATGCGCGCTCCGACGATAGCGTCCTGGCGCTGCTCTCCGGGGGAGGATCGAGTTTGCTGACGCTGCCCGAGGCTAGTCTGCGCTTGGCCGACATACAGTCTGTAACACACACGCTATTGCTTTCTGGCGCGCCCATTGCCGAAATCAACTGTGTCAGAAAACATCTGTCGCGAACCTTGGGTGGCAAGCTTGCCGCGGCTTGCCAGGCTCCGGCCAGGGTGCTGATCATTTCCGATGTTGTCGGGGACGATCCGGCGGTCATCGCCTCGGGCCCATTCGCACCGGACCCGAGCACCTACTCAGACTGTATCGCAATCCTCGATAGATGGTCGGTAGACGCTTCGACTGCGATTCTGACGTTTCTCCATGAGGGCAGCCGTGGCAGACATCAGGAGACCTTGAAACCCGGTGAGGCATGCTTCAACCATGTGCAGACACGCATCATAGCCACGGCGAAAACGGCTTTTGAAGCGGCTTCGGCCTTTTTTCAGCGTAACGGAATCCCTGCCATCGTACTGAGTACAGAAGTGGAGGCCGAGGCGCACATTGTAGGTCGCGAGCATGCCACGCTGGTCAAGCGCTGTATTGGGATGAACTCACCCTGGCCTCGCCCTGTTGTACTGCTTTCCGGAGGTGAAACGCGGGTCAAGGTAAAGGGCAGCGGCCGAGGAGGCAGAAATACCGAGTACCTTTTAAGCCTGACGCTGCATCTGGAGGGTATGCCGGGCATTTACGCCCTGGCAGCGGATACCGATGGCATTGATGGGAACGAGGACAACGCCGGGGCATGGATCAGCCCCGAACATTGGCAGCGAGCTCGCTCGTTAAATCTCGACGCCGCGGATTATCTCGCCAGGAATGATGCCTACAACTATTTCAAAGCGCTTGGTGCCCTCGTTTCCACAGGGGCGACCCAGACTAATGTAAACGACTATCGGGCGATCCTGATAACCTGACCATATCACCTATGGCCAACCCCAGGAGTTCGGTAGCGGAACTGCGATTCGCCGCGATCTCTATCAGGCCGACGCTATTCACATACCAGAATGGCTGGCCCTTTTCTGCCTCGACAAATGTCCGACGATAGACAAGTTCGCGGTCACGGATTCGCAACTTCGCATCCCGGTCCAGCAGGCCACCACGAACCCCCGTCCAGGCATTGCCATAGTGGTCGATGTAGATAACACGCGGCAGATCGGCCATGTCGAATGAGACCGCCAGTCCAGCTTCAGAAAGCCACTCCATGGGCAAGCCGGTGGTCGCAAGGCGTGCGGCTACGGGTGCGAATACATCCCGACCATGGAAGGTATCGGAAAGAGTGTCCGGTCGCCAGTCGATACCCCAAACCCGACACTGTCCGGCGCGCTGGGCAATCACGGACAGCAGCCCGTTATCCGGGCCAACGTAATAGCGTCCATCAACCTCGACGACCAGGGCGGCTCTGTCACCCCCGACACCCGGATCGATCACGCAAAGGAACACGCTGCCAACGGGAAATGACTTGGCGAGTGCAGCCAACAAATGTCCCCCGGCGTGCGCGTTGTAATTTGGCACGGTATGCAACAGATCAACTACAGCAATACCCGGGGCATCGCAATGCAGCACCGCCTTGATCTGGCCGACGTAGGGGTCGCTTGCACCGTAGTCTGTAAACAGTATGAGCATGGTGATTCAGTGTAAGTGAACTGGCTTGCCCATGCTGCAAACAAAAAGAGCCGGCTTGCCGGCTCTTCGATCCACGCGTTCGACCCTCAGGTAGACTGTTCGGCGTGTTCCGGTGCGCGGTCTACCAGTTCGACCAATGCCATCGGCGCGTTGTCGCCGACACGGAAGCCGAACTTCAGGATGCGGACATAGCCACCGGGGCGCTTCTGAAAACGCGGGCCCAGATCGTCGAAAAGTTTGACCACCATGTCGCGGTCACGCAGGCGATCAAAGGCCAAACGCCGGTTGGACAGCGTCGGGGTCTTGCCGAGTGTGATCAGCGGCTCGACCACACGGCGCAGTTCCTTCGCCTTGGGCAGGGTAGTCTTGATCACTTCATGCTTGAGCAGTGAGTTGGACAGGTTGCGCAGCATAGCCAGACGGTGGCTGGTGGTGCGGTTCAGTTTCCGATTGGACTGGCGATGACGCATTTTTTCTTACCTCGATACGGTTAGGGCTTGTCGAGACCCATGGGCGGCCAATTTTCCAGCTTCATGCCCAAGGTGAGTCCGCGGGCGGCAAGCACTTCCTTGATTTCATTCAAGGATTTGCGGCCCAGGTTCGGGGTCTTCAACAATTCAGTCTCGGTGCGCTGGATCAGATCACCGATGTAATAAATATTCTCCGCCTTCAGGCAGTTGGCCGAACGAACCGTCAGTTCCAATTCATCCACCGGACGCATCAGGATCGGATCGATTTGCGGCCCCATCTGCTTGGGCTGTTCGCTGGGCAAGGTCACGCCCTTCAGATCGGCGAACGGACTGAGTTGTTCGATGAGTAGACGCGCAGCGTTACGCACCGCTTCTTCAGGCTCGATGATACCGTTGGTTTCGATCTCGAGGATCAACTTGTCCAGATCGGTGCGCTGCTCGACACGAGCGCTCTCGACGCTGAAACTGACTTTTTTCACCGGGCTGTACAGCGCATCCATCATGATGGCGCCGACGGTACGGGTCTCATCGTCCTTGCTCAAGCGCACGCTGGCGGGAACATAACCACGGCCGGCCTCGATCTTGATCTCCATATCGAGTTTGCCGCCCTTGGTGACATGAGCGATCACATGATCAGGATTCAGGATGTCGACATCGTGGCCGGCATTCATATCACCCGCGGTGACCACACCTTCGCTATCACGGCTGACCTGAAGCAGCGCTTCCTGACGGTTATTCAACTTGATGGCCAAACCTTTGAGGTTCAGCAGGATGTCGACGACATCTTCCTGTACACCTTCCAGCGCCGAGTACTCATGCACCACACCGGAGATCTTCACTTCGGTCGGGGCGTAGCCCTGCATGGAGGACAAAAGGATACGGCGCAGGGCATTACCCAGCGTGTGGCCATAGCCACGCTCGAACGGTTCGAGCGTGATGCGCGCCTGGCGCGGGGAAATGCTGTTGACCTCGACAATGCGGGGCTTCAGCAGATCACCGGTATTAGACATAGTGCATATCCTTCAAATGGCCGTGCGATTACTTGGAGTAAAGCTCAATCACGAGGGATTCATTGATCGTGGCGGGCAGTTCGGCGCGCTGCGGGCGAGCCTTGTAGGTGCCCTTCATGGCCTTCGCGTCGACCTCGACCCATTCAGGGAAACCGCGGCCTTCAGCCGCCTCGATGGCCGCCTTGACGCGCAGGTGGTTCTTGGCGTGCGCGGCGACCTCGACGACATCACCCGGCTTGACCTGGTAAGACGGAATGTTGACGCGACGGCCATTGACCAGAATGCCGTTATGACGCACGACCTGACGTGATTCCTGGCGCGAAGCACCAAAGCCCATGCGGAAGGCGACGCTGTCGAGACGGCTTTCGAGCTGCTGCAGCAGGTTCTCGCCGGCCACACCCTTGCGGCGCACCGCGGCCTTGTAGGTCAGCCGGAACTGGCTTTCCAGGACCCCGTAGATACGACGGATCTTCTGCTTTTCACGCAACTGCACGCCATAGTCAGAGATACGCGCTTGCTTGGCGCCATGCTGGCCGGGAGCCTGGTTACGGCGCTCGATCGAGCATTTATCGGTCATGCATTTTTCACCCTTGAGAAAGAGTTTCTCTTTCTCGCGGCGGCATTGACGGCATTTCGGGTCGGTGTTACGAGCCACGGTGCACTCCTAATAATCAAACACGACGCTTCTTCGGAGGACGGCAGCCGTTGTGCGGCATGGGGGTCACATCCGAGAGGCTGGTAATTTTGAAGCCGAGGCCGTTCAAGGCGCGGACGGTGGAATCACGGCCGGGACCGGGACCCTTGATACGCACTTCGACGTTCTTGACACCGTATTCAAGGGCCATCTTGCCGGCATTCTCGGCGGCCACCTGCGCGGCGAACGGCGTGCTTTTACGCGAGCCCTTGAAGCCCGCGCCGCCTGCCGTCGCCCAAGACAAGGCATTACCCTGTCGGTCGGTGATGGTGACGATGGTATTGTTGAAAGAGGCGTGGATGTGCGCGATTGCGTCCGCTACGCTCTTCTTGACTTTTTTCCGCGCACGCGCGGCATTTGCCTTAGCCATGTCTTTTACCTGCTATCACTTTTTAACTTGCATCTGACGACGCGGGCCCTTGCGGGTACGGGCGTTGGTCCGGGTGCGCTGACCGCGCAACGGCAGGCCGCGACGATGACGAACGCCACGGTAGCAGCCCAGATCCATGAGGCGCTTGATGTTCATCGTGATTTCGCGGCGCAGATCGCCTTCTACCGTGAACTTGGCCACACCATCGCGCAGCTTGTCGACGACGGAATCGTCAAGATCCTTCATTTTCGTGGAAGGGTTGACGCCAGCCTGCTCACAGATCATCAGCGCGCGAGTACGACCAACACCGTAGATCGACGTCAAGGCGATCACGGCATGCTTGTGGTTCGGGATATTCACCCCTGCGATACGGGCCATGTAAAAACTCCGTCGTGCAGAAAACTAACAATTATAACAAAGCCTTTGCTTCAAGGCAATTCGTAATTCCAGGCTGACTTAGCCCTGACGCTGCTTGTGCCGCGCTTCGCTGCAAATGACACGTACCACGCCCTTGCGCTTGACGATCTTGCACTTGCGGCAGATTTTCTTGACCGATGCCTGAACTCGCATTGCCGGCTCCTTCTCTTTCTATTCACCAATTACTTGGCGCGGTAAACGATACGCGCGCGGCTCAAATCGTAAGGCGTCAGTTCAACTGTCACCTTATCTCCCGGCAGGATGCGTATGTAATGCATGCGCATCTTCCCGGATACATGACTCAGTACCACATGGCCGTTTTCCAGTTTCACCCGGAAATTGGCATTGGGCAGATTCTCAAGAACCTCACCCTGCATCTGGATGACGTCTTCCTTGCTCATCCCATCTCACCTGGCGATGAAATTACCACCCTTGAAATTGGTCTTCTTGAGCAAACTCTCATATTGGTGGGTCATGATGTAGGCCTGCACCTGCGCCATGAAGTCCATCGCCACGACTACAATAATCAGTAGTGACGTGCCACCGAAGTAGAATGGGACATTCCACTTGACGATCAGAAACTCCGGCAGCAGACACACCAAGGTGATGTAGATTGCGCCGACGAGGGTCAAGCGGGTCAAAATCTTGTCAATATATCGTGCCGTTTGCTCACCCGGACGTATACCCGGGACGAAGGCCCCACTCTTCTTCAGGTTATCCGCTGTCTCCTTGGAATTAAAGACCAGGGCGGTGTAGAAAAAGCAGAAAAAGATGATGGCTGCCATATAGAGCAGTACCTAGATCGGCTGACCTGGCGACAACGCCGCACCAATATCCTTCAGCCAGAACATCCCGGGCGAACCACCAAACCAGCTGGCCAGCGTAGCCGGGAAAAGAATGATGGATGAAGCGAAGATCGGCGGTATCACACCAGCCATATTCAGCTTCAATGGCAGGTGGGATGCCTGGCCACCGTAAACTTTATTGCCGACTTGGCGCTTGGCATAATTCACAAGTATCTTGCGTTGTCCGCGCTCGACGAACACCACCAAGGCCGTAACAAGCAACGCCGCGACAAACAGTAGCAGCACCAAGGGAATGGAGAATGCCCCGGTACGTGTCAACTCGAGAGTTCCACCAATCGCCTGCGGCAGACCGGCAGCAATACCTGCAAAAATGATAATTGAGATGCCGTTACCCAGGCCACGCTCGGTTATCTGCTCACCGAGCCACATCAGGAATATCGTACCGGCGGCCAAGGTTACGACGGCAGTAAGGCGGAACATCAGACCAGGGTCAACCACCAGTCCAGGCTGAGCTTCCAGTGCAATGGCGATGCCCAAGCCCTGGGAAAACCGCCAACAGCAATGCGCCATAGCGCGTGTATTGGGTGATCTTGCGTCGTCCCGCCTCACCTTCCTTCTTCAAGGCCTCCAACTGCGGCGACACTGTGGTCAGCAACTGCACAATGATGGAGGAAGAGATATACGGCATGATCCCGAGCGCGAAGATGGAGAAGCGCGACAGAGCACCGCCCGAGAACATGTTGAACATGCCCAGGATACCGCCCTGCTGACTGCGGAATAGCTCCTCCAGTACGCTGGCGTCGATGCCGGGGACCGGAACAAACGAGCCAATGCGGTACACAACCAGCGCCCCAAGAAGGAACCACAAGCGCTGCTTGAGGTCGCCCATCTTGTTGGACATCTGGAAAAGGCCGTTACCGGGAGTCGCCAAGGTGATAGTCCTCTCAGGCCTCGACAACCACACTGCCGCCAGCCGCTTCAATGGCGGCCTTGGCGCCCTTGGTCGCAGCGATGCCGACCAGCTTGACGGATTTTTCGATTTTGCCGGCCAGGATGACGCGAACGTTCTTGGCCAGTTGCGGCACGATTCCGGCTTGCTTCAATACCAGCATGTCGATGGTGTCGATCGGCAAGGCATTGATATCCGAAAGGCGTACTTCAGCCTTGAAATTCGCTTCCAATGATTTGAAACCACGTTTCGGCAAACGTCGTTGCAAAGGCATCTGACCGCCCTCGAAGCCGACCTTGTGGAAACCACCGGCACGGGACTTCTGGCCCTTGTGACCACGACCGGCCGTCTTGCCCAGACCGGAGCCGATACCGCGCCCGACGCGCTTCTGGGCATGTTTGCTGCCTGCGCCCGGTTTGATTGTATTCAGTTGCATTTAAACTACCTCGCTCTTAACCAGGAAGCGCACGCTGTTGATAATGCCGCGCACCGCCGGGGTATCCTCGACCGTGACGCTGTGATGCATCCGGCGCAGGCCCAGCCCGCGCACGCTGGCGCGGTGCTCCTGCTTGGTGCCAATTGGGCTCTTGATCAGGGTGACCTTGATTTTGCCGTTGTTGTCGCTCATGGCTTACTCCAGGATCTCGGCGACCGACTTGCCGCGCTTGGCAGCAATTTCACTCGGGGTATTCATCTGCATCAGACCGTTGATGGTGGCGCGCACGACGTTATAGGGGTTGGTTGAACCAATGCACTTGGCCAGTACGTTGGTCACGCCCATCACCTCGAATACAGCACGCATGGCGCCGCCGGCGATGATGCCGGTACCTTCGGAGGCGGGCTGGATCAGCACCACTGAGGCTCCGTGCTTGCCGATCACCGAATGGTGGAAGGTACCGTTTTTCAGGGATACCTTGGCCAGCTTGCGGCGCGCCTCTTCCATCGCCTTTTGTACGGCGACCGGCACTTCACGGGACTTGCCCTTGCCCATGCCGATGCCACCATCGCCATCGCCGACCACGGTCAGCGCCGCGAAACCCAGGATCCGACCACCCTTCACCACCTTGGTGACACGGTTTACGGAGATCATCTTTTCGCGCAGGCCGTCGCCGCGGTCTTCCTGCTGCTGCTCAAATTTAGCCATTCTCTTGACCTCGCGTTAGAACTGAAGACCGTGCTCGCGGGCCGCCTCGGCCAGGGCCTTGACCCGGCCGTGGTAGGCGAAACCGCTGCGGTCGAACGCCACCTGCTCGACACCAATCTGCTTGGCTTTTTCGGCGATACGCTGGCCGATCATCTTCGCCGCGGCGGCATTACCGCCGTTCTTGATCTGCTCGCTCATCTCTTTGTCGAGAGTAGAGGCACTAGCCAGAACACGCCCTTGGCTGGCATCGATAATTTGGGCGTAAATGTGGCAGTTGCTGCGATGTACGCACAAACGCGCCACAGCCAGTTCCGCGATCTTGGCGCGGGTTTTGCGCGCCCTGCGCAGACGCCGGATCTTCTTGTCCATGGTCTAGACTCCAGGTTATTTCTTCTTGGTCTCTTTCAAGACCACGACTTCGCCGACATAGCGGACACCCTTGCCTTTGTAGGGCTCGGGGGGACGGTAGGCACGCACGTCGGCAGCGACCTGACCGACCTGCTGTTTATCGGCGCCTTTTATAACGATTTCGGTTTGCGTCGGCGTCTCAACCTTCACACCCTCAGGCATTGCATGCTCAACGGGATGGGAAAAGCCAAGGCTCAGATTCAGCTTGTTTCCCTGCGCAGCGGCACGATAACCAACACCGACCAGAGCCAGCTTTTTCTCGAAACCTTTCGACACACCCTCGACCATATTGGCCAGAAGCGCGCGCACCGTACCGGACATGGCATGTGCCGCGCGGCTTTCGTTGGCCATGGCCACCTGCAGATTACCATCAGCATGCGTAACACTAACGTTGGCACCGAACGCCTGCGTCAACGTGCCCATCGGGCCTTTCATGACGATGGAATCGCCACTCAGCTTGACTTCTACGCCAGCCGGGACGGCCACCGGATTTTTAGCAACTCGGGACATACTCTACCTCACGATACGATGCACAGAACCTCGCCACCCACCCCGAGGGAGCGAGCCTTGCGGTCCGTCATAACGCCACGGGATGTGGAGACGATGGCGATACCCAGGCCGTTCATGACGCGCGGCAGCTCGTCCCGACCCTTGTATACACGCAAGCCGGGGCGGCTGACGCGGGCGATCTTCTCGATGACCGGCGCCCCTGCGTAGTACTTCAGGGCCACCTCGATCTCGGGCAGACCGTCGGCATTACGCTCGGCGAAGTCTTCGATATAGCCCTCATCCTTCAACACTTGGGCAATAGCCTTCTTCAGCTTGGAAGCAGGCATACGCACCGAGATCTTTTCCGACATCTGACCATTGCGGATGCGGGTCAGCATATCGGCGACGGGATCACTCATGCTCATCTAAATGCTCCTTACCAGCTGGCCTTGGTGACGCCAGGAATCTCGCCTTGCATGGCGATTTCGCGGATCTTGTTGCGGCACATGCCGAACTTGCGGAATACGCCACGCGGCCGGCCGGTCAGACTGCAGCGGTTGCGCAGACGCGACGGACTAGCATCACGGGGCAACGCCTGCAGCTTGAGACGAGCTTCCATGCGCTCTTCATCGCTACGTTTGATATCGTCGAAAACAGCCTTCAATTCGGCGCGCTTGGCGGCGAATTTCTTGACCATGTTGCGACGCTTTTTCTCACGGTTGATCACTGCTTGCCTAGCCATGTCGACCTCAATTCTTGAACGGAAATTTGAACGCGGCCAGCAAAGCCTTAGCCTCGGCGTCCGTCTTGGCGGTGGTAGTGACCGTAATATTCAGGCCACGCAGGGCATCGATCTTTTCGTACTCGATCTCGGGGAACATGATCTGTTCCTTGACGCCCATGTTGTAGTTGCCACGACCATCGAAACCTTTGCCGCCAATACCGCGGAAGTCGCGGATACGCGGAATGGAAATCGTCACCAGACGATCCAGGAATTCGTACATGCGTTCGCGGCGCAAGGTCACTTTGCAGCCCACCGGGTAGCCGTCGCGAATCTTGTAGGTCGCAATGGACTTGCGCGCCTTGGTCACGACAGGCTTCTGGCCGGCAATCTTGGTCATGTCGCTGACGGCGTGATCCATGACCTTCTTGTCGCCCACGGCCTCGCCAACACCCATGTTCAGAGTGATCTTTTCGATACGCGGCACTTCCATCACCGACTTGTAACCAAACTGTTCGGTCAGTTCGGACATCACGGTTTCTTTGTAGTAATCGTACAGTCGAGCCATAGCTACCTCATGCGTCCACGACTTCGCCATTGGACTTAAAAAAGCGCACTTTGCGCCCGTCCTCAAGCGTCTTGATTCCGACACGATCCCCCTTGCCGGCGATGTGATTGAACAGCGCCACATTGGAGATATCGACAGGCATGTCCTTGTCCTGAAAGCCGCCAGCCGCACCCTTCATCGGGTTCGGCTTGGTCGCGCGCTTGACGCGGTTAACACCCTCGACCACGACCTGGCCTTCCAGTACGCGCAACACGCTACCGCGCTTGCCCTTGTCCTTGCCGGCCAAGACCACGACTTCGTCGCCCTTACGGATCTTGTTCATGACTACTCCTTACAGGACTTCAGGCGCCAGCGAGACGATCTTCATGAATCGCTCGTTACGCAGTTCGCGGGTCACAGGCCCGAAGATACGAGTGCCGAGCGGCTCCAACTTGTTGTTGAGCAACACGGCGGCGTTGCCGTCAAACTTGACCAGCGAGCCATCGGGACGACGCACGCCCTTGGCGGTACGCACCACCACGGCGTTGTAGATGTCGCCCTTCTTGACGCGACCACGCGGAGCGGCATCCTTGATGGTCACCTTGATAATGTCGCCGATACCGGCGTAACGACGCTTCGAGCCACCCAACACCTTGATGCACATCACAGAGCGCGCACCGGTGTTGTCAGCCACGTCGAGCATGGACTGCATCTGAATCATGATTTCTACTCCAACTTACCCCGCAGCCTTACGGTAGCAGGCAGTTTTGGATCCCGAAGGGTTGTACCCCTGAAAATTCAGGGGCGGCGAAAGGGCAAAATTATACTGACGCCCTCGTCTATTTGCAAGTATTTATTTGCATCAAACGATGCGGGCCTGCTCCACGACGCGCACCACTTTCCAGGCCTTGGTCTTGGACAGCGGGCGACATTCCTCGATGATCACGGTATCGCCGGAGTGGCAATCGTTGTTCTCATCATGTGGGCATGGTATTTCTTGGACAGACGAATCACCTTGCCATACAGCGGATGCTTGACACGACGCTCCACCAGCACAGTCACGGTCTTGTTCATCTTGTCGCTCACCACCTTGCCGGTCAGCGAGCGAGTGATCTTGTCATTTACCTGTTCGGACATGTTCTACCTCGTCAATTGCCGGCTTGAGCGCTGGCTTCGCTCATCAGGGTACGAACGCGCGCGATGTCGCGGCGTACCTTGCGAAGCTCATGCGTCTTGTTGGTTTGCTGCGTGGACAACTGCATGCGCAGACTGAACTGGGCGCGCAGTAATTCCATCAACTCTTTCTTCATTCCATCCGCGCCCTTAGCGCGAAGTTCCTTGGCATTCATGATCAAACCCCAAAATGACGGGTGACAAATGTCGTCGGGATGGGCAACTTGGCGGCGGCAAGACGGAATGCCTCGCGAGCCAACTCTTCCGTAACACCATCCATCTCGTAGAGCACCTTGCCCGGCTGAATCTCGGCAACCCAGTATTCCGGGTTGCCTTTACCGTTACCCATACGCACTTCCGCTGGCTTCTGAGAGATCGGCTTGTCCGGGAAGATACGAATCCAGATGCGACCACCCCGCTTGATGTGGCGGGTCATGGCGCGACGCGCGGATTCGATCTGGCGCGCGGTCAGACGGCCCCGGCCGATGGCCTTCAGACCGAATTCGCCAAAGCTGACCTTGGCGCCGCGGGTTGCCAGGCCGGTATTCCGACCTTTTTGTTCCTTACGGTATTTTCTTCTCGACGGCTGCAACATGTTGCTTACTCCTTAGGCGTCCGGGCGCCGCTGCGGCGAGGTTTACGCTCGGGTTCGGGAGCGGCCACGGGCCGATCGCCACGACCCAGGTTTTCGCCCTTGTAGACCCACACCTTGATGCCAATGACACCGTACGTGGTGTTGGCTTCGGCAAAACCGTAATCGATCTCGGCGCGCAGCGTATGCAGGGGGGCACGCGACCTTCGCGATACCACTCGGTACGGGCGATCTCGGCGCCGTTCAGACGGCCGGCGCTCATGATCTTGATGCCCTGGGCACCGAAGCGCATGGCGTTCTGCATCGAGCGCTTCATGGCACGGCGGAACATGATGCGTTTCTCGAGTTGAGTGGCGATCGAGTCGGCGATGATCTGCGCATCCAGTTCCGGCTTACGCACTTCCTCGATATTCAGCGTCACGGGTACGGACATCAGGGCGGACAATTGCTTGCGCAGTGCCTCGATGTCTTCGCCCTTCTTGCCGATCACCACGCCGGGACGTGCCGACAGCAAGGTGATACGGGCGTTTTTGGCGGGGCGCTCGATGAGTATCTTGGAGAGCGAAGCATGCTTCAGCTTCTTCTTCAGGAACTCGCGCACCTTCAGGTCTTCGCTCAGGGTGGACGCGAAGGTCTTGCTGTTGGCGTACCACTTAGAGGTCCAGTTACGGTTGACGCTCAGGCGAAAACCGATCGGATGAATCTTCTGTCCCATACGTTTACCTCAATCGCCGACCGTCACAGTGATGTGACAGGTAGGTTTGGAAATGCGATTACCGCGACCCTTGGCGCGCGCCGTGAAGCGCTTCAGCACCGGGCCTTGATCGACATAGATGCTCTTCACCTTGAGTGCGTCGATGTCGGCGCCTTCATTGTGCTCAGCGTTGGCGATGGCGGACTCGAGAACCTTCTTGATGACCACGGCAGACTTTTTCGGAGTGAAGGCCAAGATGTTCAGGGCCTTGTCCACGGCCTGACCGCGAATCAGATCGGCCACCAGACGTGCCTTCTGAGCCGAGAGTCGCGTACCGCGCAATACAGCGTTAACTTCCATGGTTCACTCCTACTTCTTCGCTTTCTTGTCGGCAGCGTGGCCTTTGAAGGTACGGGTCAGCGAAAACTCACCGAGTTTATGACCCACCATGTTCTCCGTCACGTAGACGGGGATGTGCTGCTTGCCGTTATGCACGGCAATGGTCAGACCGACAAAGTCGGGCAACACCGTCGAGCGGCGTGACCAAGTCTTGATCGGCTTCTTGTCGCCACCGGCCTGGGCCTTGGCGATCTTGGCTATCAGGTGCCCGTCGACGAACGGGCCTTTCTTAACGGAACGTGCCATGTGCTTACCCCTTACGCTTTATGCCGGCTACGGACGATCATGTTGTCCGTACGCTTGTTGTTGCGGGTGCGATAGCCCTTGGTCGGAACACCCCAGGGCGTCACAGGCACACGGCCCTCGCCGGTACGACCTTCACCACCACCGTGCGGGTGGTCAACCGGGTTCATGGCAACGCCACGTACCGTCGGACGGATACCGCGCCAGCGCTTGGCACCGGCTTTGCCGTACGAACGCAGGCTGTTTTCCTCATTGCCGACTTCACCCACGGTTGCACGGCAGTCGACATGCACCTTGCGGATTTCGCCTGAACGCAAACGCAACTGGGCGTAGCTGCCTTCGCGAGCCAGAAGCTGCACACTGGCGCCAGCGGAGCGGGCAATTTGCGCGCCCTTGCCAGGCATCATTTCAATACAGTGGATCGTCGTACCGACCGGGATGTTGCGCAGCGGCAGGCAGTTACCCGGCTTGATGGCGGCTTGCGAACCACTCATCAGCAGTGTGCCGACCTCGACATTGCGCGGTGCGATGATGTAGCGACGCTCGCCATCGGCATAGCACAGCAGGGCCAGGTGGGCCGTGCGATTCGGGTCGTATTCGATGCGCTCAATCTTGGCCGGAACACCATCCTTGGTGCGCTTGAAGTCGACGATACGATAATGCTGCTTATGACCACCGCCCTTGTGGCGCGTGGTGATATGGCCGTTGTTGTTGCGACCGGAACCGCGGTTCTGCTTTTCAACCAGGGCAGCCACCGGCTTGCCTTTGTGCAGACCCGGGGTGACGACCTTGACGACAGCGCGACGACCGGCGGAAGTGGGTTTGACTTTGATCAGTGCCATGACTTACTCCCCTGCCACGAAATTGAGCTCTTGGCCCGGCATCAGGCAAACATATGCTTTCTTCCAGTTGTCGCGACGACCCATGGACCGACCAAAGCGCTTTTGCTTGCCCTTGATGTTGGCCACTTTCACTTCGGCAACCTGAACCTTGAACAGCAGTTCGACCGCCGCCTTGATCTCGGGCTTGGTGGCGCTGGTCGCGACACGGAAAGCCACCTGGGAGTGCTTGTCGGCAATCATCGTCGCCTTCTCGAGATCACCGGGGCGAGGATGACCTGCATCAGGCGTTCCTCATTAATCTTCGCGGTGTTCATACGTACATCTCCTCGAAGGTTTTCACGGCGTCGCGCGTCAGGATGACCTGGTCGAAGCGCACCAGGGTGACCGGATCGGCCTCTTTCGGCTCCAGCACCAGGACATTGGCCATGTTGCGGGAAGACAGCCACAGATTTTCGTCCAGTTCCGGGGTGATGATCAGCACCCGGTTGGTCAGGCCCATGTCCCTGATCTTGCCAGCGAAGAGCTTGGTCTTCGGCGAGTCGACGGTCAGGCTGTCGATGACGCGCAGACGGCCATCGCTCACCAGCTTTGACAGGATGGAAGCCATGCCGGCGCGGTACATCTTGCGGTTCAGCTTCTGGCCGAAATTCTCTTCCGGTTTGTTCGGGAAGGCACGGCCACCGCCGCGCCAGATCGGGCTGGAGGTCATACCGGCACGAGCACGACCGGTACCCTTTTGCTTGAAGGGCTTCTTGGTGGTGTGCCTGACCTCGGCACGCGTCAACTGGGCGCGGTTACCGCTACGACCATTGGCCTGGTAAGCGACGACCAGTTGATGCACCAGAGCCTCGTTGTATTCACGGGCGAAGATCGCGTCGGCCGCGGTAACCGCGCCAGCATCCGCACCCTTGTCATTGATCAGCTTGAGTTCCATCAGGCACCCCCTTTCACCGCCGGGCGAACCACGACGTCACCGCCCTTGGAACCGGGAACCGCACCCTTGATCAGCAGCAGTTGACGTTCTACGTCGACGCGCACGACCTCAAGGTTCTGAATAGTACGGTTAACCGCGCCCAAGTGACCGGACATGCGCTTACCCGGGAAAATCCGGCCCGGGTCCTGCGCCTGACCGATAGAGCCAGGGACATTATGCGAGCGCGAATTGCCGTGGCTGGCACGCTGCGACTTGAAGTGGTGGCGCTTGATGGTGCCGGCAAAACCCTTACCCTGGGTGACACCGGAGACATCGACCATCTGCCCAGCCTGGAACAACTCGACGCTGACCGCGGCACCGGCTTGGTACTGCCCGGCAACCGAAGCATCCACGCGGAACTCGGCCATGCCACGGGCAGGCTCGACGCCCGCCTTGGCCAGATGGCCAGCAACCGGTTTGGTGATGCGACTGGCGCGACGACTGCCATAGGCAATCTGGAGCGCGTCGTAGCCATCGACTTCCGTCGACTTTATCTGGCTGACGCGATTGCTCGACATATCCAGCACGGTCACCGGGATGGACGCGCCATCCTCGGCAAAAATGCGGGTCATGCCGACCTTGCGACCGACAAGGCCTAGACTCATTTCTAGTTCCCTTTTACAAAGGCGCCGACTTCAATTGGTCGGCGGGTTAATAGACCCCGGAAACCCGGAGCGTTACTGCAACTTGATTTCCACATCCACCCCGGCCGGAAGGTCGAGCTTCATCAATGCATCGACCGTCTTGTCGGTCGGATCGATGATATCCATCAGGCGCTTGTGGGTACGAATTTCCAGCTGATCGCGTGACGACTTGTTGACGTGCGGCGAACGCAGGATATCGAAGCGCTCTATGCTGGTGGGCAAGGGCACGGGGCCCTTGACCACGGCGCCGGTGCGCTTGGCGGTGTCGACGATTTCCATGGCGGAATGATCGATCAACTTGTAGTCGTAGCCTTTCAGGCGGATGCGAATTTTCTGACTCTGCATGGCAGTCCTTAAAGAGCAGGACGCTTTCGAAAGCGTCGAAATAGAGAAAGGGCGGAATTATGCCGCCCTTTCTATCGTTTTACAAGTACCTTTACTCGATGACCTTGGCGACGACGCCGGCGCCGACGGTACGACCGCCTTCACGAATGGCGAAACGCAGGCCTTCTTCCATGGCGATCGGGGCAATCAGCGCCGCCGTGATCGACACGTTGTCGCCAGGCATCACCATCTCGGTGCCCGCCGGCAGGTCGATCGCCCCCGTCACGTCGGTCGTCCGGGTAGAACTGCGGACGGTAGCCGTTGAAGAACGGGGTGTGACGGCCGCCTTCGTCCTTGCTCAGCACGTAGATCTCGGCGCTGAACTTGGTGTGCGGCGTAATGCTGCCCGGCCAGCCAGCACCTGGCCGCGCTCGACGTCTTCACGCTTGGTGCCGCGCAACAGCACGCCGACGTTGTCGCCGGCCTGGCCCTGGTCGAGCAGCTTGCGGAACATTTCCACGCCGGTGCAGGTGGTCTTGACGGTGGGCTTGATGCCGACGATTTCGACTTCTTCACCCACCTTGACGATGCCGCGCTCGACACGGCCGGTGACGACGGTGCCGCGACCGGAAATCGAGAAGACGTCTTCGATGGGCAGCAGGAAGGGCTTGTCGACGGCGCGTTCGGGCGTCGGGATGTAGCTGTCGAGGGCATCGGCCAGCTTGAAGATGCTGCCTTCGCCGATGTCGCTGGTGTCGCCTTCCATGGCCTTCAGGGCGGAGCCGATGATGATGGGGATGTCGTCGCCCGGGAAGTCGTACTTGGACAGGAGCTCACGGACTTCCATTTCAACGAGTTCGAGCAGCTCGGCGTCGTCGACCATGTCGGCCTTGTTCATGTAAACGATGATGTACGGCACACCGACCTGACGCGCCCGCAGGATGTGCTCGCGGGTCTGCGGCATCGGACCGTCGGCGGCGGAGACCACCAGAATGGCGCCGTCCATCTGCGCGGCGCCGGTGATCATGTTCTTGACGTAGTCGGCGTGGCCCGGGCAGTCAACGTGTGCGTAGTGACGGTTGGCCGTCTCGTACTCAACGTGCGCGGTGTTGATGGTGATGCCCCGCGCTTTCTCTTCCGGCGCCGAGTCGATGTCGGCGTAGTTCTTCGCCGCGCCACCAAATTTCTTCGACAGGATCGTCGTGATCGCCGCCGTCAGGGTCGTCTTGCCATGGTCCACGTGACCAATGGTCCCTACGTTGACGTGCGGCTTGGTACGCTCAAACTTTTCCTTGGCCATTTCGATACCTCAAATCACTTCTTGCTGTTGATGACGGCTTCCGCAACGCTCTTCGGAGCCTCGGAGTAATGCTTGAATTCCATGGAGTACGTGGCACGGCCTTGCGACATGGAGCGCAAATCGGTCGAGTAACCGAACATCTCGGCCAGTGGCACCTCGGCCTTGATGGCTTTGCCGCCAGGCAGGTCTTCCATGCCCTGGATGATGCCGCGACGACGGTTCAGGTCGCCCATGACATCGCCCATATAGTCCTCGGGGGTTTCCACCTCGACGGCCATCATCGGCTCAAGCAGGACCGGGCTGGCTTTGCGCATACCGTCCTTGAAGCCCATGATCGCGGCCATCTTGAAGGCCTGCTCGGAGGAGTCCACCTCGTGGTAGGAACCGTCGAACAGGGTAACCTTGACGTCGACCACCGGGAAGCCGGCCATCACACCGTTATTGAGCGCCTCTTTCAGGCCCTTCTCGACTGCCGGTATGTATTCGCGCGGTACCGTGCCACCCTTGATGGCATCGACGAATTCAAAGCCCTTGCCAGACTCGTTCGGCTCCAGCTTGAGCCAGACGTGGCCGTACTGGCCCTTACCGCCGGACTGCTTGACGAACTTGCCTTCCTGTTCGACCGCCTTGCTTACCGCTTCGCGATAGGCCACCTGCGGTGCACCGACATTGGCCTCGACGTTGAATTCGCGGCGCATCCGGTCGACCAGAATTTCCAGGTGCAACTCACCCATACCGGAGATGATGGTCTGTCCGGTTTCTTCGTCGGTACGCACGCGGAACGAGGGATCTTCCTGGGCCAGGCGATTCAGCGCCAAGCCCATCTTTTCCTGGTCGGCCTTGGTCTTGG